>NZ_SNZJ01000014.1 GCF_004363555.1 Halomonas ventosae
AAGCTCGAGGCGCTGTGCCGCATCGATACCGCCAACGAGCTGGAGTACTACCGCCACGGCGGCATCCTCCACTACGTGCTGCGCAAGATGATCGGCGCGGCCTGATCAGGCCGACATCAAGCACCTTGGAAGCGACAGGCCCCGCCGGGTGACACCGGTGGGGCCTGCTTCATTTCGGCAGCGAGTTTCGGGAGTGTCTTTCGCACCGGGATATGCCTGGATTGCAAAGACTGGACCCTAAATCTAGTCGGGCATGCCCTCTTCGTATTCTGCTGATAAACGCTCAATTTCAATCCAGTTTATGGCCAGCTTGATAAGGGTAATAAGATCATTTATGTCGTGTGCGACCCACTTCTTCAGGTAATGAGTTTCGTCGTTTCCCAGCTATAGTGCACGCCTTGCTACAGACTGGATCCTCGGGTCTGAAATAATTTCACGTACCACATTGCCCGAAAATAGACCATCTATTCTTTCGGACTCTTCTGGCTTTAACGACTTAGCATAATCTTTGATGAGGAATTCAAACGCTTTCCGGTATCCTGGTCCAGCTATTTGGTCTAGTCCATGAGCTCTCGCATCATCTGCCTGTTGATATATTGAGACAAACATCGGGGATAACTCCCGCACTGACTCTGGAATTGAAGCAATTTCGGCTTTCTGGGGCTTTAGCGACTTTAATTCTCTATCCCCTCGCTGACCATAGTAGCCGATAAAGTAGCTCCGGCACCCGCTGTAAGCACATTGGAAAACAACATGTATGTTTCGCCAATCAGGCTCTTCCATAGTTTTTACGAGAATGATCTCGCTGTGGTGATGACATATGGGGCATTTGGTCGGGTATTCAACATGAAAACTGTGGCTATTAACCTGAATGATTCTCTGCACTGTATTTTCCTTAACGTATCACATCGATGAACGCGCTGCGGCCTTTATCGGCATGACCGCTTAGGGTAAGAATCTATCCATCAGCATGGACTAACATTCTCCGTCCGGCCAGAATCGGACCTTCCGCTCATGTGGAAATAACGCCAACCATCAGCCACGCGAGTAGCAAACTTAGGCTGAATGGCTTTGTTGGGCGGCGGCTCAATATGGCGCGTTATCATATATTTCTTGAGCTAACCTCTTAAGCTCTTCAGTGATCCAGGCAAACCGGTCTTGCTTCTTCAGCCACGCCCCGCACGCCGCCATTCGATCGAATCCTGTTACTTTTTTTGCGGTATTTTTTGACTGATAGCTATCATGGGCGGCGTAGTTACGTAGAGATGACAGGTGTTCCAAAGGGTCCTTATATCTATTCTTTTTTACCACAACGATCAAGTAGTGATCATTTGGGACGTACTGCTTAAGAAGCTTGATGAGGCCATCCCGCCCTTTGAAATCAAAATATCCACTCCCAGTTATCAAATACTCACAAAGCTCATCAGTCAAATGAACAGGAAAGTCAATGCCAGTGGTCTGCGATATTGTAGTCGAGTCGTTATTAATGGCACCGGTCAGAGCCTCAAGCATTAGATTTTCAAACTCACGATATAGCCTTATTATGGCGTATTCGTAGCACCATGTTATATGCGCATCGCTGAGATTTGCCTCTGCCTCAGTTACGTAGTCGACCAACTCGTCTGCTTTATCGCGAAATGCTTCAGCAGAACGTCGAATGCTCTTTTTCCTTGGCACATCTCCTCCTTACCAGCCAACGCTTCCATAAACAGCACTTGTTTTCGAACGCCCGGCGGAATAAATTATCGAACTCATGATGTTGTTAGGAAACTTAACCATGAGCACTTGAGTTTCTTTTATGGGCTCAAAACCTCAATTTTTAATCTTTTTCTCTTACTTTCTCTATTACTTGATAAGGAAGGAGGGCTTTGCCTGCATCTTCTATGTAGAAACTCCATTATCACCATGACCTATAAGGTGTACTAGATAACTCCACTACTGGCCCACCAATAAATATAGGAACTCCATACATTTTTTCTAGGAAAGCCTCAAGGCTTCGCTTTGATAACTTCTTGTTCGAGCAAGGGCCAATGATTATCTTGTTTATCAGACTTCTTGGGGCAGGCAATTCAATATATGGAACTATCGAAAACTGACCCTCCCTGAACCTCAGATCATTATCAGGCGCATATTCTAAAATCACCACTATCCGCTTCTCTTTTTCTTCGGAAAATGATGGGTGCTTAAAGTGGGATGCTAACAAGATAATTTCTGTGGCCAACGAGTCAATTACTTTCTCCTTTTCCTTGCTACGCGCCGCGGAAATAAACATAAACCAGTGTTTGTTAAGCAAGTCTTTTAAATCTGATTCTTTCTTTTCTTTATTGTAGACACAGTCTAAAAGATAGACATTATTGAAAATTTTGCATGCCTCTTCATATATGCCATCTGCATCTATGCTTATACAGAACCCATTATTTCCTGGGCAGTAGCCCCGCCATTGACTGAGTAGATCTGTCTCTTCGGTGAAGGAAACAGTAAATATTGAATCAGACTTATAATTATCTAGCGCCTGAATCTTTTTTTCTATCGCCTCAATATATTCAAGATATTTACTGTAGTCAGGATGATGTTGCTCAAACCGGGTTTCTGGCATTATCTTGCGTATCAGATCTAATGCATGCTGAAACTCGTGCTCATCATTTAGATATTTAATATTAGTTGCCCGCAAGGCTTCCGAGCCGACTATACCCATCATTCCATTTTGGTTAGTGTAATGTCCGTATTCTTTTTTTCTCATAATTTTCCGTTTGCATAACAGTGGCTAGGGCTCATGCACTCTAAGAGAGCTGGGACAGTACTTGCTGCTTGCCAAAATGGCCGCTTTGGGTCGACAGCAGCCATTAGGTGTACACGCCATATGCCACTCTGGTGATGAGGTCCATCACCGCCGTTGGGTCATCCACCATGACATCAATCGGCTTGCGCCAGTCCAGTGCCATGGCTTCTGTATTCATCCAGTCCCTGGCGAGTGCTTCATTACCACCGAAAAGCTCAATGGCAGACTCCCATATCTTGTCTGCATCAGCGTTGGATATCTTGCCTTCGGGATGGGAGGGCCCGTTTTTGTCGGGGTGAGGCTGTTTTTGCTGGGGTGTCATCTCTATTCCCTGTCTTCCCTGCGGTGCGTCTCGCGCTGGATTTGTTGTGATCATTGTTGGAGTCAGCCTAGCACAGGATGATTAGCCTGCTTGGGTAGCGTAAGCTTAGGTAACCAACACCGCCCGCCCCGCCATCGACGAGCAGGATGCTGCCATGGACAAGAAGGCCCTCAGCGAACGGGACATCTGCACCAAGTTCATCACCCCGGCGCTGGAACGCGCCGGCTGGGACATCCAGGGGCAGGTGCGTGAGGAGGTCTCCTTCACCGCCGGTCGTATCATCGTGCGCGGGCGGCTGCACACCCGTGGCAAGCGGCGCCGCGCCGACTACCTGCTGAGCTACCACAAGCATCAACCCATCGCGGTGATCGAGGCCAAGGACAACAAGCACGGTCTCGGTGACGGCATTCAGCAGGCGCTGGCCTACAGCGATGCCCTGGACGTGCCCTTCGTGTTCTCAAGCAACGGCGACGGCTTCCTGTTTCACGACCGCACCGGCCTGGGCGGCCAGACCGAGACCGTGCTTGGCCTCGACGACTTCCCTTCCCCGGACGAACTCTGGGAGCGCTACTGCCAGTACAAGGGCATCGGCCCCGCCCAGCGCCCGGTGGTGGAGCAGCCCTACTACGATGACGGCAGCGGCCGCAGCCCGCGCTACTACCAGCGCATCGCCATCAACCGCGCCGTGGAGGCGGTGGCTCGTGGCCAGGACCGCATCCTGCTGGTGATGGCCACCGGCACCGGCAAGACCTACACCGCCTTCCAGATCATCTGGCGGCTGTGGAAGGCCAGACAGAAGAAGCGGATCCTGTTCCTGGCCGACCGCAACATCCTGGTCGACCAGACCAAGAACAACGACTTCAAGCCGTTCGGCCAGGCGATGACCAAGGTCACCAACCGCACGGTGGACAAGTCCTACGAGATCTACCTCTCGCTCTACCAGGCGGTCACCGGCAGCGAGGAGGAGAAGAACATCTACAAGCAGTTCTCGCCGGACTTCTTCGACCTGGTGGTGATCGACGAATGCCACCGCGGCAGCGCGGCGGTGGACTCCGCCTGGCGCGCGATCCTCGACTATTTCTCCTCGGCCACTCATATCGGCCTGACCGCCACGCCCAAGGAGACCAGGGAGGTCTCCAACATCGATTACTTCGGAGAGCCGGTCTACACCTACTCGCTCAGGCAGGGCATCGAGGATGGCTTCCTCGCCCCCTACAAGGTGGTGCGGGTGGACATCGACCGCGACCTGCAGGGCTGGCGGCCCAGCAAGGGCCAGGTGGACAAGCTTGGCCAGGAGATCGAGGACCGGATCTACAACCAGAAGGACTTCGACCGCCAACTGGTGCTGGAGCCACGCACCGAGCTGGTAGCCCGCAAGGTCACCGAGTTCCTGGAGAGCACCGACCCCTACCAGAAGACCATCGTCTTCTGCGAGGACATCGATCACGCCGAGCGCATGCGCCAGGCGCTGATCAACCTCAACCCGCAGCGCATGGCAGAGAACCGCAAGTACGTGATGCGCATCACCGGCGACGAGGCCGAGGGCAAGGCCGAGCTCGACAACTTCATCGACCCCGAGTCGCGCTACCCGGTGATCGCCACCACCAGCAAGCTGATGACCACCGGTGTCGACGCCCAGACCTGCAAGCTGATCGTGCTCGACCAACGCATCCAGTCGATGACCGAATTCAAGCAGATCATTGGCCGCGGCACTCGCATCAACGACGACTACCACAAGCACTGGTTCACCATTCTCGACTTCAAGAAGGCCACCGAGCTGTTCGCCGACCCCGACTTCGACGGCGACCCGGTGAAGGTCTACCAGCCGAAGGGTGACGATCCCATTGCCCCGGACGACGAGCTGGCCGAGGACGACATCGCCCCCGGCGACAGCGCCGAGGGGCTCGGCGAGACGGAAGGCGTCGAGGAGGAGGGAACCGACTACGCCCCGGAGGAGGGCGCCACCTGGCAGAGCGACGACAGCGGCGCCCTGGGCCCGCTGGAAGAGCCACCCGAGCCCAGGCGCAAGTACGTGGTCGATGACGTCACGGTCAGCGTGGTGGCCGAGCGGGTGCAGTACCTGGGGCCGGACGGCAAGCTGATCACCGAGAGCCTGCGCGACTACACCCGCAAGAAGGTGAAGGAGCAGTTCGCCTCGCTGGATGACTTCCTGCGCCGTTGGCACGACGCCGAGCGCAAGCAGGCGATCCTGGAGGAGTTGGAGGAGAACGGCGTCTTCTGGGACGACCTGATCAAGGAACTGGGCGACCGCCTCGGTGACGAACCCGACCCCTTCGACGTGATCTGCCATATCGCCTTCGACCGCCCCGCCCTCACCCGTCGCGAGCGCGCCGAGCGGGTCAAGAAACGCGATATCTTCACCCGCTACGAGGGGCAGGCCCGCCAGGTGCTGGAGTCGCTGGTCGACAAGTATGCTGATACAGGCATCGAGCCCATCGAGGATATCAACGTCCTCACTGTCACGCCGTTCAGCGAGATCGGAACCGTATCGGAGCTGGTCAGGGCCTTCGGCGGGAAGCCCGCTTACAACCGCGCCCTGCATGAACTGGAACACGCGCTCTACCAACCTGCCGGCTGATCGGTATCCTGTCAGCATTTTCCATCGCATAAAACGACACTATCCACAGGCGGGTGCCGCACACCCCCTGTGGATGAGCTCGCCTCCGTTGAGAACACCAAGGAAACAACGCGCCCATGAGCATTTCCACCACCATCAAGTCCATACAGGACATCATGCGCAAGGACGTCGGCGTCGACGGCGACGCCCAGCGTATCGGTCAGCTGGTCTGGATGCTGTTCCTGAAGATCTTCGATGACCGTGAGCAGGAGTGGGAAATTCTCAACGACGACTATCGCTCGCCGATCCCCGAGCCGCTGCGCTGGCGGCACTGGGCTGCCGACCCCGAGGGCATGACCGGCGACGAGCTCAAGGAGTTCGTCGACACCATGCTGTTCCCCGGCCTGCAGCAGCTGCAGGCCCGCGGCGACGACACCCGCGCCGTGGTGATCCGCAACGTCTTCGAAGACGCCTACAACTACATGAAGTCCGGCCAGCTGATGCGCCAGGTCATCAACCGGCTGCAGGCCGGCATCGATTTCAACACCCAGGACGACCGCCACCAGCTCGGCGACATGTACGAGCAGATCCTCAAGGACCTGCAGAGCGCAGGCAACGCCGGGGAGTTCTACACCCCGCGTGCGGTCACCGAGTTCATGGTCAACCGGGTGGACCCGAAGCTCGACGAGGTGGTGATGGACCCGGCCTGCGGCACCGGCGGCTTTCTCACCTGCACCATCGAGCACAAGCGCAGCCGCTACGTGAAGACGCCGGAGGACGAGCAGACCCTTCAGGCCAGCCTGCGCGGCATCGAGAAGAAGCCGCTGCCCCACCTGCTGGCCACCACCAACCTGATCCTCCACGGCATCGAGGTGCCGGAGCAGATCCGCCACGACAACGCCCTGGCCCGCCCGCTGATCAGCTGGGGGCCCAAGGAGCGAGTCGACGTGATCGTCGCCAACCCGCCCTTCGGTGGCATGGAGGAGGATGGCATCGAGACCAACTTCCCCCAGGCCTTCCGCACCCGCGAGACCGCCGACCTCTTCATGACGCTGTTCATCCAGCTGTTGAAGGACGGTGGCCGCGCCGCCGTGGTACTGCCGGACGGCTTCCTGTTCGGCGAGGGCATGAAGACCCGCCTCAAGGAGAAGCTGCTCAGCGAGTGCAACCTGCACACTATCGTTCGCCTGCCCAACGGGGTGTTCAATCCCTACACCGGCATCAAGACCAATCTGCTCTTCTTCACCAAGGGCCGGTCCACCGAGCAGGTCTGGTACTACGAGCACCCCTACCCCGAGGGGGCAAAGAGCTACAGCAAGACAAAGCCAATGCGCTTTGCGGAGTTCGCCACCGAGATCGACTGGTGGGGTGACGAGAGCGACGGCTTCGCCGGCCGGGTGGAGACCGAGCAGGCCTGGCAGGTCGGCATCGAGGAGATCCAGGCGCGGAACTACAACCTGGATATCAAGAACCCCCACCAGGGAGAGCAGGTCAGTCATGATCCCGACGAGCTGCTGGAGACCTACGCCCGCCAGCAGGCCGAGATCCAGGAACTGCGCGACCAGCTCAAGCAGATCCTTGGCGATGCGCTGAGCCATGCCAGCCAGGATGCAACCTCGGGCCACACGACCGAGGAAAGTGCCACTATCGCGAGTAGCGAAACGCAGGAGGACGAGGCGTGAGTGCTCGCGAATTGATCACCGACCACCTCGACCTCTGGACCGGTGCGGTCACCCAGAAGCGCAGCAGCGGCCGTGGCACCAATGGAAAGATTGAGCTCACTGGCATCAAGAAGCTGCGCGAGCTTATCCTGGAGCTCGCCGTACGCGGCAAGCTGGTGGAGCAGGACCCCGATGACGAGCCCGCCAGCGTGCTGCTGGAGCGCATCGCCGACGAGAAGGCCTGGCTGGTCAAGGAAGGGAAGATCAAGAAGCCGAAGAAGCTGCCGGAGATTGCAGAAGAAGAGATGTACTTTGAGCTTCCCTCGGGCTGGCAGTGGGAGCGGTTAGATCATTTGTTTGCCATCGTAACTGATGGTGACCACCAAGCCCCACCAAAATCAGAGGCCGGAATTCCTTTTTTAGTAATCAGCAACATCAATAAAGGATACTTGGACTTTTCTGAGTGCAGGAGAGTGCCAGACAACTATTACGATCAATTAGACTGGACAAAAAAACCAAAAAAGGGAGACATTCTTTACACAGTTACTGGGTCATATGGCATCCCAGTCAAGGTTAATGAAAATTTAGGATTTTGCGTTCAGCGACATGTCGCCATCTTAAAGGCCTCCCCTTCAACACCAACACCCTTTTTAAAAGTTGTTCTAAGTAGTCCTTATGCAAAAAGAATCGCTGATTCCATAGCCACTGGCATTGCTCAAAAAACAGTTCCACTCACAGGCCTTAGAAAGCTCACATTTGCACTTCCCCCTGTGGAAGAGCAACACCGTATCGTCGATAAAGTTGACGAACTGATGGCCCTCTGCGACCGGCTGGAGCAGCAGGTCGGCGACCAGTTGGAAGCCCATGAGGTGCTGGTCGATACCCTCCTCGATGCCCTGACCCGCTCCACCGACGCCGCGGAAGTGGCCGAGAGCTGGGCCCGCATCGCCGAGCATTTCGATACCCTTTTCACCACCGAAGCCAGCATCGACAAACTCAAGCAAGCCATTCTTCAGCTGGCGGTGATGGGGCAGCTGGTGGAACAGGATCCCGACGATGAGCCGGCCAGTGAGCTGCTGGAGCGTATCGCCGAGGAGAAGGCGCGGCTGGTCAAGCAAGGGAAGTTAAAGAAGCCGAAAGCAATTTCGGCTCCACAGGCAGAGGATATACCCTTCCAGGTTCCAAACAATTGGAAGTGGTGCAGGTTAGAATGTCTTGCGCTTCATTCAGCTTCAGGTTGGAGCCCTCAATGTAACAACACTCCAAGGATTGGAGATGAGTGGGGCGTATTGAAGGTCAGTGCTGTCTCCTGGGGATCATTCAATTCCGATGAAAACAAAGCGCTTCCCGCCAGTTTGATGCCTCGTCCTGAGCTCGAAGTCAAGCCCAATGACTTCTTGATCTCCAGAGCGAACACAGCCGAGCTTGTTGCCCGCTCCGCCGTTGTTCCAGAGGATGTGCCAAAAAATCTTATGATGAGCGACAAGATTGTCAGATTCGTTTTCTCTGACCGGGTGAATGCTTTTTACATAAATCTCTTCAACAACAGTAAGATTTCACGTGATTACTACTCTCGCGTTGCTGGTGGTACCAGCAGTTCGATGAAAAATGTTTCAAGGAAACAGGTTCAAGACCTTCTGGTCCCTCTTCCTCCAGAAAAAGAGCAACAACGTATCGTCGAAAAAGTAGATGATTTGATGGCCCTCTGTGATCACCTCAAGACCCGCCTTAACGAGGCCGGTGAGACCCGCACTCAGCTGGCCGAGGCAGTGGTCGAGCAGGCGGTATCCTAAGCGATGTCGACCACAGCTGGGAGGCCTGAAGTGCGATACAACAAACCCTGGCTCAGCTACCGCGACCAGCTGGAAACGCTCAAGGCCCGAGGGCTGATCGTTACCGACGATGAGAAAGCCCTCGACTACCTGCAGCGCATCGGCTACTACCGGCTGAGCGGCTACTGGTTTCCCTTTCGCCAGCGGAGTGAGCCCTGCTGTGTCTGGCCCCGCCGACGAACGGGAAAGAAGGCCAGGAATGGCCGTGTAGAACGTATCGCACTGGATGACTTCACCACTGGCGCCACCTTCAAAGATGCCGTCGCACTCTATGTCTTCGACAAGCAGCTGCGCCTGCTGGTGATGGACGCCCTGGAGAGAATCGAGGTGGCATTCCGGGTCGACATCTCCCATACCCTCGGGGAGTACGGCCCTTTCGCCTACCTCGACCCTGACCAGCTCTTCGAGGCCTTCGCTCGGGAGATCAACCAGAAGACGGGCATTACCGACCACCATTCCTGGTTGCAGAAGCAGGCACTGATGATCAACCGCTCCAAGGAGGAGTTCATTCGTCACAACAAGGAGAAGTACGGGCTGCCTTTACCCATCTGGATCGCCTGCGAGGTCTGGGACTTCGGCACGCTCTCCACGCTCTATGATGGGATGCGCCAGGACGAACAGGACCGGATTTCCGCCCGCTACGGCATCCGTGATGGGCGAGTCCTCGCCTCATGGTTGCGCAGCCTCAACTACCTCCGTAACGTCTGCGCCCACCATAGCCGGCTGTGGAACCGCAACATGGTGGATCAGCCAAGGAAGCCGGATAGCGGGGAAGCTCCCCTCTTCGAGAGTGCCTGGCAGCCAGGCCGTGAGCACGTACTGGCACGTGTCTTCGTCCTGCTGTGCGTGATCCAGCACCTGCTGACCACCATCAACCCCAGCTCTAGCTGGTGGCAACGTCTGAAGAACTTGCTGCAAGCGTTTCCTGACCTTGCCCATGTCGGGCTCGATCTGCATGGCATGGGCGTTATCGAAGGATGGGAGCAGTGGGAATGGCCATAGCAGCCAACGAGCGGGCATTAAAAAACCCCTCAGCAGCTTCACCGCAGAGCGGATCCACCGATCGGGGCCGTGTTGAGGCGTATTATAGAGAGCACCCTAGGCGATAGCAAAGAGCTAAATATGGCGTTTTGGAATAAAAATATCTGATCAATATATCCGTACAGCAGGTCATCTGGAAGCTCGCCTAGGGTGTCTGCCCCCAGTCATAAGTGTGCTTCCTGCCTCACTTCTCAGGATCTTCGATGTACTCGAAGAGCTCTCCCACCTCACAACTGAAGTAGCGGCATAGCTCGTCGACGACCTCGAGCTCTACGCGACTGGCTGTCTCGTGGTAGAGCCTCGTGATGGTGCCTCTGTTGATGCCGGTGTCGCGAGCCAGGTCGGTGATCTTCAGCTTTCGCTCGCCAAGCAGGCGTGATAGGTGGCACTTGATCATTACGATCTTCTCCGAAAACAAAATGATCTACTGAAGAGCAAAAAGGCTTGCAAAAGGTCTCTGCCGGGCTATATTGGTCTACAGGAGATCACAAAGCGCTTTTGAAGTGCCTTTGGATCCCCTGGGAACCATACCACATGGAGAGACCAAGATGGCTCATTGCTACCTGACCACGGCCGAGCTGGCCGAGCGCATCAAGTACGACGCCCGCACCATCCGCGAGCGCCTCAAGGACCGGGTGCTGCTGGAGGGCATCCACTACATCCGCCCGTTCGGGGGACGCAAGATCCTCTACCTTTGGGAGCCGATCGAGCGCGACATGAAGTTGCACTCCGCCGAGGAGAGCCTGGGCGTGCCGATGGCGCGGGGAGGGGTCTGCCATGGGTAAGATCGTTGCCAGGAAGGAAACCGGGAAGCTGTGCTTCGACTTCCGCTATCTCGGCAAGCGCTGCCGCGAGCAGACGACGCTGGATGACACGCCGGCCAACCGTCGCAAGCTGATGAAGATCATGGAGAAGATCGAGGCCGAGATCACCCTGGATAGCTTCGACTACGGCCGCTACTTCCCCAACAGCCCGCGGGCCGAAACGCTCAGCAAGCGTGCGCTGAAGCGGCAGGGAGGGTATCGGGAGACGCCGTTGCTCGGCGAGTTCGCCGAGACCTGGTTCGCCGAGAAGGAGATCGAGTGGCGCAACTCGCAGATCAGGACGGTGCGCAGCAGCCTCGATCGCCACATCCTGCCCCAGCTGGGGGAGAAGGAGGTCGGCAGCATCACCCGAGCAGACATTCTTGAGTTCCGGTCATCTCTCGCCAAAGTGACTTCCCGGAGCGGCAAGAAGCTGTCTGCCAGCCGTTTGAACCACATCATGACGCCTCTGCGCATGATGCTGAATGAAGCCGCCGACCGCTTCGAGTTTAGCTCACCGTATCGGGGGATTAAATCGCTGCGGGTGCCGCGTACCGACGTCCAGCCGTTCACCCTCGAGGAGGTGTGGCGGATCATCGACAACGTGCGTCCCGACTTCCGCAACTACTACACCGTGCGCTTCTTCACCGGCATGCGCACTGGCGAGATCGATGGCCTGCCCTGGGCCAACGTCGATTTCTCCCGCCGCCAGATCCTGGTCAAGGAGTCGCTGGTACATGGCGAGGTGGTGGCCACCAAGACCGATGGCTCGAGCCGTGCCATCGACATGTCGGAGCCGGTCTACCAGGCGCTGAGGGCGCAACAGCAAGTGACCGGCGACCAGCGGCTGGTGTTCTGCAACCGGGTGGGCAACGCGCTCGACCACCAGAACGTCACCAAGCGCATCTGGTACCCGCTGCTCGATGCGCTGGAGCTGAGTCGTCGGCGGCCCTACCAGACCCGCCACACGGCCGCCACGCTGTGGCTGGCGGCGGGCGAGAACCCCGAGTGGATCGCCCGTCAGATGGGGCACACCACCACCGAGATGCTGTTCCGGGTCTATTCCCGCTACGTGCCCAACCTGACCCGCCAGGACGGCTCCGCCTTCGAGAAGATGCTTCGGCAGCAGGTCCCGCAGTCGTCGCAGGCACCCGAGGATCCCGAAACCGAATGCGTAGTCGCCGAGGAGGTGAGCCATGCCCGCTGATCTTTACGCCATCACGACCGTTCAGGACACCCTGATCACGCAGTCGGCGCGCCGTAACGTCCGAAAGCTAGCCAGTGCCGTCGGGTTGGCCCTCAACATCCAGCCAGGTCGCGGCCTGGTGATGGTCCTCGGCACCGGTAACGAGCGCAACAATCAGGAGGCGCTGGAGACCTGGGTGGCTCAGGCGCTGATCGAGAGGGATCTGCTGCCGACGCGGGAAGCGATTCCGATGCTGCTGCGCGAGCTGGAGTCAACGCTCACTTGCTGGGAGATGCCGTCATGACAAAGGCCAGAACCGAGGGGCGGGTGATGGACCTGTTCGAGAACGCCATGACGGTGGAACGGGTGGAGGTGCTGCCGGTGCCGGTGCCCGAGGCGCAACGCTGCTGGGTGCTGACACTGACCACCCCAGCCCGAAGGCTGCGCGTCTTCCTGCTGGCGGAGTCCGTGACCGTCGAGGGGGTGCCGCGGACGGGGCAGGCCATCCTGGTCACGCTCAGGGGCTACCCCCATGGAGCGGACAGCTGCCACATGCTGGACACCTACCTGATGCTGACAGACTAGTCCGACACGTTGGTGACAGGGGCACACCCTGTCACCGGCGATGTCAGTCAGTTGTCACTGACGTGACACAACGCGACGAGCCCGCCATGACGGAATCTCCAGAACACATAAACGTGCCGCAGGCCGCGGATATCCTGGGCGTCAGCACACGCACGGTGTACCGCTGGCTGCGACAGGGGCGACTGACATCTGTCACTGGTCCCGATGGGCGGCGCGCCATCTGTCGCGACGCTGTCATTGCCATGGCCTGTGCCAAGGCGCGGCAGGTGGCGCGACATGGCAACGATCAGTCACCGCTCCATCAGGAACTGTGCCGACAGCGGATCCTGCTCGAGCAGCTGCAGCACCGACTCGACTGGCAGACCGAGCTGCTCGAGGCGCTGATTCGTCTCTCGCCTGTTGATTCCATCGAGGGGCTGACTCGCAAGCGCGAGATGCTAGAGGCGCTGGAAAGGGGGGCGGATGACCGCCCCGGCTTCAGGTGATGGGCTCCAGTCGGTGGCGCGGACGCGTTGCCCACGCTGGCCCCTAAGGGGTCTGTGCAGAATGCAGCGGCTCCTCGTAGAGGGACCGCAGAACCTCCTTCTTGCGTTCGGACTGTATCACGACCAGGGCGGTGAACAGGGCGAAGCGAACGGCCGTCCAGATACCGAAGTCATGCAGATCCTGACTCGTCTGCTTCTTTTTGGTTGGGGCTTTCTTCGGTTTTCTTGATGGCTTGTTCCAGTCGGCAAGCATGACGTTGGCATTCCCATGAGGGTGCCGGGTGGGCTTTCCATCCTCCTTCACTTTGATCTGAATCGAGCGGTCTGGAACCCTTAAGCATCGGCGCCAGTAGGTTCTGTCATGGCTTTCTGTGGCTGAATCCGCGATCTTTACCGTCAGGCGAAGGTAACGACTGAGTCCAAGTCGCTCGAAGAATGGCATCATGCTCACCAGTGTCTCTTCGCTTCGCACTTTGATCTGGGCGTCTGCACGTTGCATGGCGTTCAGAATCGGCGTGATGGCTGCTAGGCAGTCGTCCGGAGCCTCGTCGTACCAGTCCAAAAGGGCCCGGAAGCAGCGGTTGGCCTCGCGTTGATGAGAGGGTACAAAGGGCGGTGCCACGCACGTGGAGAGTTCCGGCATGGGTTGTTTCTCCAAGGCATGGGCCGATTGAGGGAGTGGCTTACGACGCGCGATGCCGCTGAACCGGGTTTTCCCGCGAGAGGTTTTCAGCGCCATCAGCCGTTGGCCTTTCTCAACCCAACGGGACAGCATCTCGGCAGGCAACTGCAGCCGTCGTGATGCAATGGCCAAGGCGGCCGTCATCGTTTGGCCGTTGGCGGTTTCCAGCTCGATGAAATTGAGCGTGCTGTAGACGGTGGAGGCCGACAGGTGGTGGTGAGGCGACAGCTCTCTTTGGGGGACGTGTGAAGCGGAGTAGCTTAACCACACCAACCCATCGTCACTCGGCTCCAGAAATGGTGTCCACTCCTCGCTCAGGGCTTCACAGAGCCGAGATGCGGTCAGTTCTTCCTGCTCGCCGACCTTCTTACGCCATTTGTGGCGCCATACCGCCACGGCAGTGGCTGAGCGTCCCATCAGACTCTGCTGGAGAGGCGTGCTCAGGAGCGTGTCCTGGGTTGTCCATACCTCATGACGAAGCTGCATTTCGATCAGGTGGGTGTAAGTCGCCAGTGTCTCGTCGGGCGTCAGGTGCCCGGTCCACAGGCCCAGGGCCCAGAGGCGTTTGCGGGTCGCCTCGGGCTGTGGTGCCAACATCGCCAGGGCCGACAGATCTTCGTTCCAACACGGCAAAGCGATTCGACCCTCGTCATCCGTCGCCCATTCCCTGGGCAACAGCGAGCCAGACCCTGATGACGTCATACGCAGCAGCATGAGCGTCACGAAGGAGTGCCGTAGGTGATGGAACCTCAGGGTGGGGTCCCCACTCACGATCCGCATGGCATGGTGAATCGGGCCGAACAATATGTCGTCCTCTATACGCTCGTGGGGGAGGCCCGGCAGGCAGAACACCAGGTGGTGCAGGTTATTCCCGCCCACCTGCTCGGTATGCCGCCTGCCCTTCCACAGCGCGAGCTGCGCTCGCTCCTCCTGGGTGAGCAAGATATGGAGCGGCAGGCGACGCGTGGCGGAGGCGGTCTTCCCGGAGGCATGGACATTGGGTCGCACCAGCAGCTCTGGCTCGGAGATGCTGGGATCCTCGACACCCTGCAGGTCCTTGAGCGTCAGGGTTGCCACTTCCGAACGGCGCAAGCCGCAGCGATAGCCGATAACCAGCACCAACTCCTGCATGAGTCGCAGGCGATCATCCTGGCCGGATGCTCGTATCACGTCCCGTGCTCGAATGAACTCCGCAGGGGTGAGGAGATTGGCGTCGACGCGTCTAGGTCGGCCCTTGCCATGTTCCAGAACGACCGGGGGAACGTCATAGCGGCTCTCGAGATAGCGGTGGAAATCGTGCAAGCGTCCCAGTCGGTCCATCCTGTTGCCATGTCCTCTCGCACGCTGTAGCACGGCTTCGTAGAGCGTCTCCCAGTCCTCCGAGGACCAGTCGCCGAGGCTGGTATGGGTGCAGGCGAGACGGACAAGGTCTTGGGAGACGGTGCTCAAGTACTTCTTGATGGTGCTGATTTCCAGGCGAGGCTTGACCCGGCCGCCATGGGTCAACAGATGCAGTGTCCACCCGGAGACCAGTTGCAGGATGGGGCTCTCACCCTGAACCAGGGTGATGAATTCCTGAAGATTTTCCTTGATCCTTTGTCGGGAAAAGGACGTCGCCCCCTGTGTTGGGCCCAGGCAAGCGTTTAGGTCCACCAGCCGTTTGGCCTGATCGGTATACTGTCGGGACTCTGGCAGGGTCAGAGTCCCTAGAAGGTGGATGTCATCTTCGCTATGTGACGGCTGACGGGCTGAATCTGCCGTGACCCTGTCCAAATCAAAAGGTGCTTCTTTCGTCGTCAGCCGGCGCCATACCGAGGGAGGGAGGGACACCCCAATGCCGTCATGCGAAGCATAGTTGGCCAAGTATGGAGTGAAGGTCAGTTTGGCCGCCGTCCGGGCTGTCTCCAGCAGGAAGGCAACCAGGCCATTGGGCAGGCTCGAGGCCTCAACCAACGACTGGCAGTAACAGCGTAGGCAGCTGTCCACCGAGAGTGGCGTCGGTTCCTGAAGTCCGTCATCCGGCCAGGCCTTTCCATGTTGCTGATAATATCGCAGCAGGAGAAGAGACGAGATGGGACCAGGGAATACTCGGCGATACGCTTTGTGCTTGGTCTTTTCCGACTTCCGGCGACGCTTTTTGGTGTCGCCCTGTGTCTCGTCAGTGTGGTCATGCTCAGCGTTCGGAGGGGCGTCCTCACGCTCCAGTTCATCTTCTATGACCTCCTGGAGCGTCAAATACGGTCGATGACCGTCCATGCCCACTCCCCGGCAGATGGCATCGGGAAGCCGCTCCAGCAGCTTGCGCTGCAGCACGCTGCCTTCGATGATCAAGGCAAACAGCAGGCGGCCTGCCGACCATGCGGGAGTTTCCACGCCACTAGGTGGCCTGATGAGCCCCACCGTCTCATGCAAATCGATGAGGTGGTCCAGCTGCTGGAGACGGATGAAATCGGCGTTGACGGCTACCGGTGACTCACGGGGCACCGTGACGATCGGAGCGGGTACCTCGATCTCCCAGCCGAGCTCGCGACAGCCCCGCTCCAGCCCCCGGACCAGGAAATTATGCCTGTGTCGAAGGGGCTGACCCGACAGCCCGTGAGTCAGCTCGGTAAACAGGCCATCGACCTGCGCGGTGCTGAGACTGACACCGGGCTCGCCATATGCCAGCGCCGGGAAGTGCTTGGCGAGGAGATCGAGACACGCCCGCTGATCGCGGTATCGCTGTCGGGCGCGTTCATGGGCACGTATGGCACCACCTTGATGCGGTTTGGCGCCGGGAGGAGTGAGCGGCCATCCGGTCCAGTATGACGTAATGCTTGTCATGCCAATCCCTCAATCGCTTCCCAGCCCACATCACTCATGAGCATATCCAATGCGAAGGCCACCCTCTTTCGGTATATCGTGGGGGAGAAACTGGAAAACTTGCTCATCGGTTCCTGCCCATGATCCCAGTGGCCCATCACGGCATCCACGCATTCTCCTGACACATTGAGGTCCCTTAGACGCGTACGAAGGTGATGGCGGTTGATATTGAGAGGAGGGGCATCGACTAGTTGGAGGTGTCTGACAAGCGCGCGAGGGCTGACTTGCGTGGGCTCCATGCGTTGATCGAGAAAGAAGAAGGTGCTTTGCCAGTGGGCATCGAGGTATGCAGAGAGCCTTCGACGCATGAACTCGGCATGTGCCGCATAATGGCGAAGTTGTGTCGAGGCAATACCAATGATCGGTACAATGCGTGAATGGCTGCTGCTGTCGTCGACCTTGTCAGAGATAATGATCCAGCCTCGACAGGCATTGATTTCGGTGATGGTGGAGAGTGGATCGCGCACCCCCCGATAACCCGTGGCAAACATCAACATCATTGCCGTGTAGGCGGTATAGGCATTGTGCTGTTGAATCAGTCGATCTCCGGCCCACTCATGCCGATTTCCCTTGAGGGTCGACTTGATGGTGCTCACCATCTGCGAGACATAGCTATCGGTAGGCACGAGCTGGGAGCCGATCCGCTCTGGAGTTGTCGTAATGGCAGTGAGTGACACTTGGCTTGGAAGGACAATCCCCGCCTGACGGTTGATGCGATCCATGGCCTGTTGATAGGCAGCGGCAAGGCCATCTTGTCTGGGGGCGTAATAATACAGTGAGGCTTGTTGACCGAAGGGGGGAAGGACGCCCGTGATCAGACAGGCGTCGGCGATGTCCAGACCACCATGGTTTAGGGTGTTGAATAGGTGGTTTTTAAGACGGTGCAGGGTCAGCCGGGTGCCATGCGTCTTGTTGGTCTTGCTGAGCAGCGTCATGAGAGCGTCGGTAATCATGCGCTGCTGGTCGTTGCTGAACACCCCCACGGAGCGATGTTTGGCACGCCGCGCGGCGCTATTGAGTCGTTTTTGCAGGGTGGGAAGCAGCGCCGGGGGAATGGGCAGGGACAGCCGGTCCACCGTGGGCAGCATGTGGGGAGACCACTGGGGCTGGAACTGACGGCGTTGCTCGGGTGTCAGCACAGCACTCACCCAGGCGCTATCTTTCTGACAGAGGTAGAGGGCGTTCGACTCGATCGTGCCGGGAAGTTGTGATGACTCGCGTACGAGTTTGAACTGAAGGACGCATTCCAGGGAGCGCCCTGTCATCAGCACCAATGCAATGACAGCGCCGAGAACATCACTGTCACGATGCCTTTCTGCGGCCTTCCAGAGCATTCGTATATCGAATTCGTTGAGCTGATCCCAGCGGTGAGGAAGCAGCTGCGCGGCCTTCTGACGATGGGCTGCGGCTGAGCGGGCACGAATCACCGACAAATATGCCGAATCGCCCTGTTGACGTCGAAGGGGGTGACGCTCCTGCTGTAATCGGAGGTGCGCCGCCTCCTCGCTTTGTGCAATACCGAGTGAACGAACGACATTGAAGCGATCTTTTCCCTCTGCATCCAGCAAGTTAAGAGAGGCGAGTTCTCGGACCGCATCAGGCGTGACATGGGCACTGGGGTCATCATCAATATGTTCGACAGTGACCAGGACATCCAGTCTTGCCTCAGCGGTTCGGTCGCTACGTGTTGTGTTGCGTGGATTACGCATCGCCAGAGCGTAGGATATAAAGCGTTCCAAATTGCTGATATAGCCAATACTATGGCGATCATATATGTGGATTTTTTCAGCCAAAAACTGACTGAGCTGCTGACGCACCTTCCAGGAGGGCGCGTCATCGAGCTCGAAGTACTCCAGAGCCTTCCCAGATAATTTACGAACTGCCAGGCAGGCCCGTTCGAGGCTGCCTGCATATTCATTATAACGACGTTCAGCTTCCAGGTCATCGGTCGAGAGGAATTGATCGAGTCGGTTTCGCCACAGGAGCGCCATGTGGATAATATGGGCCAAGAGGGTCAGACGCGTGACGTCATGGCCGTGTTTGGCGATCTGCCACAGTGCGGCCTGGATAGGGTGGCTCCCATAGATGCCCTTGGAACCTTTCGGCTCAGTATGCTGGTAGAGGGCTTTGATAACCCCTGGGTCCTCGTTTACTTTGGTGATAATGGAGTTGACGACATCAGTTGGCCAGACATAGTGGTCGATAGCGTTAAGGGTTTGAATGGCTGACAAGAGGTCATGTTGGAAGACGTCGATTCCAAACCAGTCATAGCGAGGCTGTATAGCTTCATGCAGTAATGAAAGTTCAGGAGTGCTGAATGGGCTCATCCTTGATTCTCCAATATTATGACTTTTCCGATTTGCTCACTGAGTTGCGACTCATGCCCAAGGCGCTAAGAAATAATTTCTTGTGAACAAAAATTGGGGATAAGGCGCCCAGTAGGTCGGGGTTGCGGTTTTTCAAGGTTAACCGCAACGACTCACAAACTTCAGGTGCACTTCTCGCCTCTAGCCCACACGTGACATAATTGAGAAGCTCTAACTGTATGCAAATCGATTCAATGTCTCCCCTGTTGAGGCCATGAAACACCAGCGCGGGGATGCGAGACTTTGGTGGCAGCCACTGGGACAGCTCCCATGAGCGAAGGTTGCCAAACACATATGCCATGCGATCCTTTTGATTTTCATATACACAAGGAGGATTGCTGATGATAATAGTTTTGATTGCCGCCTCAGTGAGGTGGCTATGTCGCTGAAGTAACGGAATATGGCTAGCCAGCTGGATGCGAAGTTCTCGTGAAATGTTCGGAGAGATCGTCAGATCTTGGCACCGAACACTCCTTAGTTTGGCGATTTCCAGAGTCGGATGGGTTGCTCCGTTCTGAGGGGAAGCTTGTCGACTCTCTGTGCTCACCACAGGCCGGTTGATGCCAGGTGCATTTTCCCCGCTGGCAGTATTAGTATTTGTCTGCTGTGCTGTACTCGTTTCCTGCGTCATCATCTGTTCCCCGATGGTCAGTCCCGTGCAGACTACCTGCCACGTTGGCACCCACCCCGGTCCCGAAATGCCCTTGAAGGGTACAACGAGGGGGGAATCGGCCTCTGATGAACGACGATACGGATTTTCCAGAATACGCAAGCGCCCCAGAGAGCCCCCGTGGAGCGGAGGAAGGTGAGGATGGGGATAGCTGAAAATGGGCTTGTGCTAATACTATCTAAGAGGAATCAGTGATTTAGCAATCTTTCGAGGCTGGCGGTGCGAGCGGGTGTCGCAAGTGAAAGGCTGTTAGGGAGGCGTCACGCAATGTTCTGACGGAACATCGTGTGTGTTCCGCATGCGGAACGCACACGATGCTCGATTATCGGTACGTCAATCGGATTCATTCATACGTATCGATGAGGCTACGGGTCAAAAAGCTCTTGGCGATGCCTGAGGATGGTTGCCTTAGACCGCTCATGGGCTTTCCTGAACGTTTCGGCCACTTTTTCCTTTGGCGCGAAACCTCTCCCGACAATGCTGGCTGTGCCAAGTGTCACATATTCGCCATTGCGCTTTCGGCTGCGAAGTACCTTTGGCTGTATGTCATCCGGCTGTGAATATTTCTCAGTCATATTTTCCTCCACTGATATGCTCTGTTTATGAATTTTTTGTCGAAAAGTCAAGTGATGCATGTTGTTCGAGCCACTGACAATACATCATGTTAGCCTCTGGGGCTTTTCGATTTATGGTTAATTGATCATCCGAGACCCAATATTTTTAGGATCCCGTAGGTTTCGTCACGCGGGACTCAACGGTTAGCTATACAACTCTACTATTGTCATCTGATTGCGAATAGTTATCAGAAAAACAAGAATTTTTGTTAAATAAGTAGGCGCGGGCTAGTCACAATTGGTGTAAAGCATGGCTCATGAGCGTCAAGAGATACCCGGGAGGCATGTGATGAAGGAGATGCTTACATTTTTGGCGGGGGTGTCGCCGATCCTATTTATTATGATCGCTACTATTGGAATGGGGTGTTACGAGCTACTTAAGCGACATAGAAGCCGCCACGGACGGTGATGACTTTATTGTAGGGGCCCGGATGATCGGATCGCCTATAGAAGTCATCCTCTGATAGCAGCCACGGAGCCTCTACAGCATTTCATCCGGGAGCAGGTTCATGGACATCAAGCTGCACAAGCAAGCAACGACAACACCGAAGATCCGAGCCGAGATTCAGGCAGCGCCCTCCAGCATCACGGATAGCGAGCTGGCCCGCCAGTATGGCGTCTCCCCTGCGACCATCCGGCGCTGGCGGTACCGTGAAGATGTCCATGACCGACCGCACACGCGTCACAACCTGCTGCCCACGCTCACGCCCGAGCAGGAGGAGGTGCTGGTCGCGGCTCGCGAATTCCTTCGCCTCGGCCTGGATGATATCCTCATCGCGGCGCGTGAGTTCCTGAACCCTCGCCTGTGTCACGCTCCGGGCTGCATCGCATGCTCCGGCGGCGCGAGGTGCCGACGGTGGCGATGATGGGAATCCTCGGCACAAGCCCTTCAAGGACTTCGAGCCAGGCTTCGTGCATATCGACATCAAGCACTTGCCTCAGATGCCCGACGAGCAGCAGAAACGCTACCTGTACGTCGCCATCGATCGCGCTACGCGCTGGGTCTATCTGGAGTTCAGGTGCAGTCAGTCCTCAAAGGATGCGTGGGCGTTCATGAAGCAGGTGGAAGAAAAGACACCATTCAAGATTCGGATAGTGCTGACGGATAATGCCAAATGCTTCACCGATGGCTTCACACGGGCGGGTGAGCGCAAGTCCAGCGGCCACCACCCCTTCGATCAGGAGTGCCAGGCCCATGCTATCGAACACCGCCTGATCAAGCCGGGAAAGCCGCAGACGAACGGCATGGTGGAACGCTTCAACGGCCGCATCAGCGACGTGCTGGCGACTCGGCGCTATACCTCAGGCGAGGACCTGCAGCAGACGCTCAAACATTACATGTGGCTGTACAATCACCACATCCCGCAGAAGGCACTGCACCATCAATCACCCATTGCGGTAATGAAGGAGTGGCATGCCAAACGTCTAGAGTTATTTACCAAGCGGGTGGTCAATCACACTGGAGCCGAAACCTAACGAACAGAAATCGTATATGAGCCTGATGCCTCTGGGAAAGGGAGCAAAGCAGCCCAAAGTCTGAGACTTGCACAGAACGCCATGGCGGAATCCGGATATATCGCCGCTTTACAAAAGGCAGACTAGAAACGGCAAGAGAAAACGGCAGCCAGGGGGATGCGTAAGCTGATCCACATCGCCTATCGCATCCTCAAGACGCAAACCGAATATCGACAGTAAACCGCCTGATGAGGTGTCGGTGGGCGGTTAGGACAGGTCGTATCTAATAGCTCTAGGCGAGCAAGCGCGCCGATAAGGGCATGCATTTTACTTGCGATTATGAGGCTGTTGTTGATAATGTCCCCACCCCCCTCCCTGTTGGGCGATCCCAAAAATAGCTTCAGGGGAGCCGCGCAAATGCCGAAAGGAGATATGCCCTTGCCTAGCACGGCACTCACACTGACATCATATTTTTGGGTATGTGTCTATACTCATTAGAGTCGAGAGATGGGCTGAGATAAGCTGCACGATGCCGTTTCATCATTCCAATTAACAGCAATGGTAGCATGTTCGATACCAAAGTATGTTCTCAGTTCGTTTTCGATTGAGCGAACCACAGCGGGGGCGTCGATATCGAACTCCGGTCGCACATGCAATGTAGCCAGCGTGCGCCCGGACGTAATAGACCAGACGTGAACGTGGCTGACAGAAACTATGCCAGGTACTGCCGAAGTGATATGATGTTTGACCAGATCAGGCTTTGCATTCTCAGGTGCGCCTTCAAGCAGGATGTGAAGTGATTTAATCAGGAGCTTCCAGGCACTACGCAAGATAAGTAGGGCGACGAGCACCGAAAGTAGCGGATCGATAGGAGTCCAGCCAGTGAAGTAGATAGCAACTGCTGCAATTACTGCACCGACCGAGCCTAACAAATCACCTATAACGTGAATGACAGCACCTTTGATATTGACGTGCTCGCTGTCCCCGCGCGTCAGAATCCAGAATACGAGGGCGTTGACTAGTAGGCCTGCGATAGCTACGCCGAGCATGGGCCCTGCAAGCACTACATGCTGCTCCTGTAAACGCCCCCAAGCTTCATAACCGATCCAAATGACAATAGCGAATAGGGTGATTGCATTAATGAAGCCCGCAATAACCTCAAGCCGAAGGTAGCCAAAAGTGTGCCTTGAGTCAGCTGAACGCCGCCCAATACGAAATGCCCCGTAGGCAAGAGCCAACGCCGCTGCATCAGTCAGCATATGGCCGGCGTCGGAGATTAATGCCAGTGAACCTGAGATGAGACCACCGACCAGTTCAATGATCATGAATGTGAAGATCAAGAAAAAGGATATAAGCACTTTGCGCTCATTGTCGACAGTTACGGTCGGCGTGTGAGAGTGATCATGAGAGTGGTCATGAGAGTGGTCATGAGAGTGTGAATGAGACATGGTCATCTCCTAAAAAATATGAAGGTATAAATACTTTTTTATATGGTTTTTGTCATGCTGTGATATGGTCCATGATGCCTGAAGGCACAGCACGATTCGGACAGCTAAATCGCTTACCGGCTTTGAATACATTGTCTGCAAAAAATTGCCACACTTCGGTGAAGAAGTGCAGCGCATTGACTACAGCACGCAGCAGGTCCAGACCGGCCAAGCAGCCAGGTTCGTGGTACGTTTGCCGCAAAGGCTCTACCAGCGGTGCGAGGCCCAAGTCAGTCGCCAAGCTGCTTGCCAAGGTGGGGCCTAGGACGGCTTCCACTAGCGTGGCCGAAGGATGATGGGCCGCAGCACTAGGGCGGCCGTAGTCAGATTCTTGTCGATTAGCGCGATGGCTTGGTGCAAAGAATAGGTGTCGGTAGCTTTGGTGTTCCAGGTTTCAAACATGACTCACTCGTGATGAGGCGATTCGATAATGGCTGCCTAACGATATGATACGCAAAAATGACGTTCTGGACTGGTCGTTGTGGCTGGAGTCGTTCCATATTAGTATTTATATTCTTCTCCTAGGTGAGCGATAATTTATTTAGCAAGTCCGCTCGTGTTTTTAAGTAGAGGGGTAGTAGGCATGTGACACATGGAATAGTTGTTCGAATGTAAGGCGCGATCATTAGTTTTCTGCAAATAGTCTGTTGGCTGATATCGTTGTAAAAGCATCCATCCTTTTGGCACTATGATCAGCAAAGCGCTTATCTCTATTATTGACTAGTAAGCTGCTGTTTATGGTAGAATTCCGTTGTGAAAGAACAGCCATCGACCACTGCCCATGTCGTTCACGCAAGGGTCGGGATAGAGGCGTTTATCGGGTGATCGTTACCCCAGCCTTGACCCGACCCTGGCAAAGGTATTGCTTATAGGGTGGTGAAAAAAGGCATGAAATTTAGAGACCAACAAGCGCCGGGAGGTCTCTAATATCACGAATCTCGGTGGCACCGTAGCCCTGGCAGTAAGGCTCATGATTGCGGTTGACGAACGCCTTGTTCTTGATACCCATCAACTGCGCTGGGATCAGATCGTAGCGGAAGCTGGAGGAGACGTGAAGCAGCTCTTCCGGCGCGCAGCCGAGCGTGTCGATCATCGCCTCGAAGGCGGCGAAGCGCGGCTTGTAGACCTTGAAGGTGTCGGCGGTGAAGACCTCGTGGAACGGTACCTCGAGCTTGGTTACGTTGAAGTCGATCTGGTCGTTGCTGGCATTGGAGTAGATGACCAGCGGGATCTTGCCGGCAATCTTCGACAGGCCTTCGATCACGTCCGGGTGTGGCCCCCAGCTCGGTACGGCATCGTAGTACTTCTGGCCAACGGCATCGTCGTACTTGATTCCCCAGCGTGCGCAGGTGCGCTCGAGAGCGGACTTGAGGACCTCGACATAGGGCCTCCAATCACCCAGCACCGCGTCATAACGATAGGCGCTGAAATCGTCGACGAAACGATCCATGCGTTCGGGTTCGGGAATCTGGTCCGCAAAGAATTCACGCGTCAACTTGCCCATCTGGAAGTTGGTCAGGGTTCCGTAGCAGTCGAAGGTGATGAATTTGGGGCGGAATATGCTCATGTCGTTATCCTTATGCAGGGTGGTTTAACAGCGGGGTGACCTTTGCACCTCGCATAAATTGATTAGACCATCCTGGGGGTGGCAGATGATGTCTAATCGGTGGTCGTTGAAGCACAAAACGCCGTTTTTATGGGCCTCGCTGGCACAATTCATAGCACGCTGTGATAGCCGAAAATTCCGCCATCGAGGCCATTCCTTGACATCCTCCCCCCAACTGCGGATGTGCCTCTCATTCAGCGAATACCGCCGACGCACAGGTACTTTATCTCGATGTAGTCGTCGATGCCGTACTTCGAACCCTCGCGGCCTATCCCCGACTCCTTGACCCCGCCGAAGGGCGCCACCTCACTGGAGATGATGCCTTCGTTCAAGCCGACGATGCCGAATTCCAGGGCCTCCGCCACTCGCCAGGAGCGGGCGAGATCACGGGTGTAGAAGTAGCTGGCCAGGCCGAAGGGGGTGTCGTTGGCCAGCGTTATTGCGTCTTCCTCGCTATCGAAGCGGATCAGAGGTGCCACCGGGCCGAAGGTCTCCTCGCGCATCAGCAGAGCGTCACGGGAGACATCTGTGAGGATCGCCGGTTGCAGGAAGTTGCCGCCGCGGGCATGGGACACGCCGCCCGTCAGCAGGTGGGCACCACCCGCCACGGCATCCTCGATATGCTCCTGCACCTTGGCCACGGCGCGTTCGTCGATCAGCGGCCCCAGCGTGACCCCTTCCTCGAAACCATCGCCCACCGACAGCGCCTCGACTGCGGCCTTGAGTTTGTCGGCAAAGGCATCGTAGACACCGTTCTGTACCAATACCCGGTTGGCGCACACGCAGGTTTGGCCGGTATTGCGGAACTTGGATGCCATCACCCCGGCCACCGCAGCGTCCAGGTCGGCGTCGTCGAAGATGATGAAGGGCGCATTGCCGCCCAGCTCCATGGACACCTTCTTCACGGTATCGGCGCAGCGCTGCATCAACTGCTTTCCGACCTCGGTGGAGCCGGTGAAGGTGAGCTTTCGTATCGTGGGGTTGTCGGTCAGTTCGTTGCCGACCACCGACGCCTGCCCGGTGACGATATTCAGCACGCCCTTGGGCACGCCAGCCTGCTCGGCCAGCTCGGCCAGCGCCAGGGCCGAGAACGGCGTGGCGCTGGCTGGCTTGATCACGATGCTGCAGCCCGCTGCCAGGGCGGCGGCGGCCTTGCGGGTGATCATGGCGTTGGGGAAGTTCCACGGCGTGATCGCCGCCACGACGCCGATCGGCTGCTTGAGCACCAGGGTGCGCCGGCCGTCGCTCGTACTGGGGATGATGTCGCCATAGACCCGCTTGGCCTCCTCGGCGAACCACTCTATGAAGGCGGAACCGTAGGAGATCTCGCCGCGTGCCTCGGCCAGGGGCTTGCCCTGCTCCAGGGTTAGCAGTTGCGCCAGTGCCTCCTGCTGCTCCATGCACAGCTCGAACCAGCGCCGCAGGATGACGGCGCGCGCCTTGGCGGTCATGGCGGCCCAGCCGGCGCTGGCCGCTTCGGCGGCGCGGATGGCGCCGCGGACATCCTCGGCGGAGAGACTGGGCACGCTGCCGATCGCCTCACCGGACGACGGGTTATGGACCGTCAGGGTCCGGCCATCGGCGGCCGATACCCAGGCGCCATCGATATAGCACTGTTCACGCAGAAGGGTTGTCGCTTGTTTCATGTCGATTCCTGTTTTTCTCGTTGGTGAGTCGTGGGGGCTCAATAGCCACGTTGACGGTCGACGACCCCGATCAACTCGCGGCCTTCACCATGGCGGGCGATATTGTCCAGTACCGTTTCGACGGCACCTGCCGGCTGGGTCATGCTGGCCACATGGGGCGTCATCAGGACCCGCGGGTGATGCCAAAGTGGGTGGTCGGCGGGCGGCGGCTCGGGATCGAACACGTCCAGCACCGCCGCCGACACCTGCCCACTGTCCAGCGCCGCCAGCAGATCCGCGGCGACTAGATGCGGGCCACGGCCGACATTGACCAGCGAGGCGCCACGCGGCAGGCGCGCGAACAGCTCGGCATCGAGGATGCCGCGGGTGTGATCGGTCAGCGGCAGCAGGCAGATCAGGATCTCGCTACCGGCGAGGAACTCCGTCAATTCGTCGTTACCGGCGAAACACGCCACGCCCTCAAAATGGCGGCGGGTGCGGCTCCAGCCGCGGCAGGCAAAGCCCAGGGTGGTCAAGCGATTCGCCACGGCGGAGCCCAACTGGCCCAGGCCGAGGATGCCCACCCGGCACTGCGAAGCGGGACGTACCCGCAAGGCCTGCCAGGCCGCCTTACGCTGCTGGTCGATGTAATCGATCAGGTTGCGGTGCAAGGACAATACCGCCATGGCGACATACTCCTGCATCGTGGTGGCGATGCCCGGCTCCTGCATGCGCATCAGAGGCACGTGATCGGGAATGGCGTTCAGATCGAACTGATCGACGCCGGCGCCGATGGAGAATGCCAGCTCGAGATTGGGGAAGCGTTCGGTGAGATTGTCGGGCGGCTCCCACATGGCGAGATAGCGTACCGCCCCGGGATCCCCGACATCGGGCCAGAGGCGAAAATCCAGATGAGGGGCCTTCTCGGCGAACAGCCTTTGCCACTCACGGCCGCGCTCCGGGTCTGCCTTGTAGACGAAACTCGTCGTCATACCTTTTCTACTCCTTCTGCTCCTGGCGTTTCGCACGGCGCTTTCGCATGGAGGCAGGGGTTACCCACGTTGTCTGACGCTACGGGGGTAAGCCATGGGGCAACGCCCCATGGCTTACCCGGTGCTGATGCTGTGTCGGTGGTATTACGAGGACGCCGTATGGCAGCACGAGCAGGCTTTCTCGGTGCTCCCCTGAGTGGCCTGCTCTTCCGGGGCCGACGCTGCGGGCTCGCGGTCGGCTGAGGTGTAGAAAGCGTCGGCGTGGATGTTGTCCGCCGGCACGCCGCGGCCCAGCAGCAACTCGGTGGCCGCTTCCACCATGGGCGGCGGGCCTGCTAGGTAGGCCCGGCAGCCGGTCACCCTCTCCCAGCGTATCGCCATCACCTCGGTCACCAGGCCGGTGCTGCGCCCGGTGGCGCCGCTGGGCGCCGAGAGCACGATTTCGGTCCGCAGGTTGCCGTGGCGTCTGGCCAGTTCCTCGAAGTGGGGTTCCAGGTAGACGTCGCGCTCATCTCGGGCCCCGAAGTAGAAGTGAATCGGCTGACGCATGCCGGCGGCCAGTGCCGTTTCCA
Organism: Halomonas ventosae; assembly: GCF_004363555.1. Lineage (GTDB taxonomy): Bacteria > Pseudomonadota > Gammaproteobacteria > Pseudomonadales > Halomonadaceae > Halomonas > Halomonas ventosae. The sequence goes on from NZ_SNZJ01000014.1 coordinate 28,204, forward strand.
GAATCGACTTCACCGGCGCCAGGCCCGAACCGCCTGCCACCACCACGATGGGGCCGCTGTGGCGTTCGCGCAGATGTGAGGTGCCGTACGGGCCTTCCACCTGAACGCTATCCCCCACCGCCAGTTCCCGAGCCACATGGGCACTGGTGGCACCTCCCGGCACATGCCGCACGTGGAACTCGATGATGGGCTCATCCGGCCGGTTGGCCATGGAGTACTCCCGTGGCGGGCAGCCGGGGAAGGTCACCTGGGCATACTGGCCGGCGGTGAAGGTAAGGGGGTCGCCACTTGCGACCTGCAGACGGACCCGCTTGATGTCGTGGGTGACGTCGTCGAGTTCCGCCACCACACAGTCCAGTTTCTGCAGCGGGTGGGCGGCGAGTTCCTCGTCGTCGCCGAGCCAGGCGATAGTGCAGTCGCTGCGAGGCATGGCGCGACAGGCGAGCACCAGGCCGGCGTCACGCTCCTCCTCGCTGAGCGAGAAGCGCGTATGGGGGAGCATCTCGACCTCGCCATCCACCAGCCGCGACTTGCAGGCGCCGCAACGGCCGGCCTGGCAGCTGTGGGGGTAGGCGATGCCCTCCGCCAGGGCGGCATCGAGGATGGTGTCGCTGTCTTCCACGGTGATGGCCTTGCCGGCCGGCGTGATCTGAACGTCGTGGCTCATGTTCTTGTTCTCCGAGCGTTGTTTAGGCGCCTCTCGCTTGGGTGAGGCGCGTTGTCAGTCAAGCGGCTTGCGTGACCGGGTGGCCAACCGGGGCGGCCTCATCCGCTTCGATCACGATCGGCGGCTGGAAGCCCTTGAGGCGCAGCGCGTTGGTGAGCACGCAGATGCTCGAAGCGGCCATGGCCACGGCGGCGAAGATCGGCGAGAGCAGGATCCCGAAGGCGGGAAACAGCGCGCCGGCGGCCACCGGGATCAGCACGGTGTTGTAGGCGAAGGCCCAGAACAGGTTCTGCTTGATGTTCCGGATGGTGGCCCGGGACAGCGCGATGGCATTGGGCACGTTGCGCAGGTCGCCGGACATCAGCACCACCTCAGCGGACTCGATGGCGATGTCGGTACCGGTGCCGATGGCGATCCCTACGTCGGCCTGGGCCAGCGCCGGCGCATCGTTGATGCCGTCACCCACGAAGGACACCAGGCCGCCTTCGGCCTGCAGGCTCTTCACCGCATCCACCTTGCCGTCGGGCAGCACCTCGGCCACCACCTTGTCGATGCCGAGGCGGCGGGCGATGGCCTCGGCGGTGCGCCGGTTGTCGCCGGTGATCATCGCGACCTGCAGGCCCTCGGCGTGCAGCGCGCGGATGGCGGCTGGTGTGGACTCCTTGATCGGGTCGGCGACGGCGATGATGGCGGCCAGGTGGCCGTCGATGGCGGCATACAGCGGGCTCTTGCCTTCGTCGGCGAGGCGGTGCGCGGTCTTGGCGAAGACCTCCACGTCCAGGCCCAGCTTGCGCATGTAGCGGTCGGCACCGACGTCCACCCGATGGCCATCGACCTGTGCCGCGACACCGAAGCCGGGGATCGCCTCGAAGTCCTGGATGGTGGCGGGTTCCAGCCCGCGTGCCTTGGCGGCGTTGACGATTGCTTCGGCGATGGGGTGTTCCGACTGGCGCTCGACGGAAGCCACAAGGCGCAGGGTGTCGGCCTCGTCGACGTCATTGGCCACCACCAGGTCGGTGAGCTCGGGCCGGCCCCGGGTCAGGGTCCCGGTCTTGTCGAGGGCGATCACCTTGGCGTCGCGCAGCGACTGCAGGGCTTCGCCCTTACGGAACAGCACGCCCATCTTCGCCGCCTTGCCGGTGCCCACCATGATGGAGGTGGGGGTGGCCAGGCCCATGGCACACGGACAGGCGATGATCAGCACGGCCACGCCGTTGACCAGGGCGAAGGTCAGCGCCGGGGCGGGGCCGAAGATCAGCCAGATGCCCACGGTAACCAGGGCCGCGGCGATCACCGCCGGCACGAAATAGTTGGTGACCTTGTCCACCATGGCCTGGATGGGCAGCTTCGAGCCCTGGGCCTGCTCGACCATGCGCACGATCTGCGCGAGCAGGGTGTCCGCGCCGATCTTGGTGGCCTCGAAGGTGAAGCTGCCCACCTTGTTGATGGTGCCGCCGACCACGTCCACACCGGCCTCCTTGCGCACCGGCACGGGTTCACCGGTGATCATCGATTCGTCGACGAAGGAACTACCGTCGATGACCTGGCCGTCCACCGGGACCTTCTCGCCGGGCCGCACCAGCACGACATCGCCCTGGCGTACCTCATCGATACCGATCTCCATTTCCTGGTCGTCGCGGACAACGCGGGCGGTCTTAGCCTGGAGCTTCATCAGCGCCTTGATCGCCTCGCTGGTGCGGCCCTTGGCGATGGCCTCGAAATAGCGGCCGACGAGAATCAGCATGATGATCACCGCCGAGGCCTCGAAATAGACGTTCACCGTGCCGGCCGGCAGTACCTGGGGCAGGAAGGTGGCGACTACCGAATAGCCCCAGGCGGCGGAGGTGCCTAGCATCACCAGGGAGTTCATGTCCGGGCCGCCGCGCATCAACGCGGGCCAGCCCTTCTGGTAGAAGCGTAGGCCGGGGCCGAATTGCACGATCGAGGCCAGAACGAAGAACAGATAGAACAGGTTCTGTTGTCCCATGCTCATCTGCAGCCAGTGATGGAGTCCTGGAATGAAATGCGAGCCCATCTCCAGAACGAAGAGGGGCAGCGTGAACACCGCGGCGATGGTGACCGTGCGCTTCAGCTCGGTGATTTCCCGTTCCCGGGCCTCGCGCTCACGGTCGCTGCGGTCCGGTGCGTCGCTGGCGCTTTCGGCGTCGTAGCCTGCGGTCTGCACCGCCTCGATCAGAGCCTGCGGGGTCACAGCCTCGGCGATCACTTTCAGGGTCGCCGTCGCCGTGGCGAGGTTGACGCTGGCGTCGAGCACGCCGGGTATGCCGGCGAGTTTGCGTTCCACGCGGCCGACGCAGGAGGCGCAGCTCATGCCCTTGACAGTCAACTCTAGGGTGTCGGTGACGGCTGGATAGCCGGCGCTGTCCACCGCCTGCACAACACCGGCGATGTCCGCCTTGTCGTCGGTGAAGGCCACCTGGGCGCGTTGGGTGGCCAGGTTGACGGAGGCGTCGATGACCCCCGGCACACTGCGGATCGCCTTCTCGACTCGACCCACGCAGGAGGCGCAGCTCATGCCCTCGATCTCCAGGGAGTATGAAGCGCCCATGTCAGGGGTCTCCCCCTTGGTCGATCCTATCTTGGTGATGTTATTGGTTGGCATGGTCTAAGTTCCTCTGGTGTGCCGCAGTTGTCGGTGTGCTTAGGAACTTGGACCTTCCCAAGATGGGAAGGTCAAGGGGCGGGGGTCGGTTTTTTATAGGGGGTGTCGACGGAGGGCGGCGTGGATGTCCGGCTCGTCCAGGGCGGCGTCGAGGGTCGAGGACAGACGCTCGATGAGCCGATCGATATCCTCTGGGGAGCAGCACAACGGTGGCGCGAAGCCCAGGATGTCGTCGGCGAAGGCGCGGAAGATCAGCCCCCGTTCCCGGGCCAGGGTGAGCAGCCGGTCGGCCAGGCGCAGCGAGGGGTCGGGTTTGGTCTTGCGCGCCTTGTCGGTGACCAGCTCCAGGGCCCCCAGCAGGCCCCGTCCGCGGGACTCACCCACCAGCGGGTGGTCTTCCAGTTCGCGCAGGCGCCGTTGGAAGTACTGGCCCACCCGCTGTCCGTTGGCCAGCAGGCCGCCTTCTTCGTAGAGCCGCAGTACCTCCAGGCCCACCGCGCAGCTCACCGGGTGGCCGGAGTAGGTGAAGCCGTGCCCGACCGGCTTGCCCGCGGGGGCGTTGTCGGCAATACCCCGGTAGATGCCCTCGCTGAGTACTACGGCGCCCAGTGGGGCATAGCCGGACGTCAGGCCCTTGGCCATGGTCATGAGGTCGGGGACCACGTCTTCGTCTTCCAGGGCGAAGAGCGGGCCGGTGCGGCCGAAGCCGGTGATCACCTCGTCCACCACCAGCAGGACGCCGTATTCACGGCAGACCTGGTGCATGGCCTTCAGCCAGCCGCGGGGCGGGACGATGATGCCGCCCGAGCCCTGGATGGGCTCACAGAAGAAGGCCGCCACGTTTTCTGCGCCTAGTCGCTCGATGGTGGCCCGAAGTGTCTTCACGGACTCCGCGATGATGGCTTCCTCGGATGGCCCGGCGAGGTGGCGGTAAGGATAGGGCGAGGGGATATGGTGCTGGAACGGTGAGGGGCCGTCGAAGTCGTCATGGAACACCGGCAAGGCGGTTAGCCCTGAGCCGATGCTGGTCGATCCATGGTAGCCGCGTTCCAGGGCGATGAAGTGTTTGCGCTGCGGTGCGCCGGTGACGTTATGGTAGTAACGGACGAAGCGGACGGCACTGTCGACGGCGTCCGAGCCGCCGAGGGTGAAGTAGACATGGTCAAGATCACCCGGGGTGCGCCGCGCGATGGCCTCGGCGAAACGGATGGCTGGCTCGCTGGCATAGTGGAAATAGCCGGTGGCATAGGGCAGTTGGCACATCTGCCGGGCCGCCGCCTTGACCACGCTGTCGTGGCCGTAGCCGATGTTGACGCACCACAAGCCGGCGAAGCCGTCGAGGTACTCACGCCCCTCGCTGTCGCGTAGATAGGCGCCATTGCCGGATTCGAGGATCGTCGCTCCCCTCCGCTCGTGCTCGCTCCAGGAGGCCACCGGATGCACCAGGTGCGCGCGATCCAGCCGCTCTAGATAGTCGTTCCCCATTCCGTGCCTCTCCCTCACTTGTGTCTGTGCTTATGGTATGGATTGAGATGCCTGTACTTTGTAGACAAAATAATGTTTGCAAAATACCTTAGTCAATATATCTTTTACACTGAAGCAAAAATAAGACGAGGCAGGGCGCCCCGTGAGAAGTCCTTCGCTTTATGCTGCTTCGTCCTGGAGGGGCTATGCCGGGCATTCGTCGTAGAGGTGCAGACCATCAAGATGCCACGGACCATGTCGTTGTACATGAACCACCAGGCGCGCCGCTGGACAACAGCAAGGTGTCTCAGGCCTGGTTTCTTGACCTTCCCAGCATGGGAAGGTCTAGCTTTCTAAGCATTGTCATGCGTCTTGACCTTCCCACTATGGGAGGGTTTAGGTTTCTAAACATTGCCATCACGGCACGCTAGAGGAGCTTGGACCATGCCGACCAACCAAATCGGTATGCCTGATGCCAACGTCAATCTGGTCGCGGCAATGGCCGCCGAGAAAATGGTGACCGAGGCCTTAATCCCGCAACACATGATGAGATGAAGAGTAAGAACAAGAGGGTGCCCCGCGAAAGGTTCTGCGCTACATGCGCTTAGCACAATAACAAGCTAGAGGGATAGACAATGTTGAATATTCGAAATTACCTGAAGGTGGCTCCCCCCTTTCTCAAAGGGGCTGCGGTCGCTGCCATGATCAGTCCGATGGCCGCCTCCAGCTTGGCAGCTTCCGATGGGAAGGTCGTTTTCGGCGAGCTCTTCACCCCGGCGTCGGGATGGGCACTGGAGACCATCGATTCCTACGTGCTGTCGCGAGCTGGCTGCCTGGAGTCACTCACGTACATGGACTACGACGCCTCGATAACACCGGCGCTGGCCGAGTCCTGGGAGCAGGTGTCACCGACGGTGTGGGAGTTTCAGTTACGCGAAGGGGTGTCGTTTCAGGACGGTACTGCGTTGACGCCGCAAGTGGTCAGCGATGCGCTAAACCGGGTGCTGAATGTGGCTTCTCCACCGCGGGGATTCAATCCTAGTTTGGTCGAGACTGTGGAGCCGGCGGGTGAGCACACGGTACGTATCGTCACCCAGGAGCCGGACGTCTTCATGCCTAATCGCGTGGCCAGCACCAATACCGGCATCCTGTCGCCAGCGGCATTCGCCGATGGCCGTATCGACCCGGTGGGCCACTGCACCGGCCCGTTCGAAATCGTTCGCGAGATTCCCCGTCAGGGCCTGGAGCTCAAGCGGAATGAGGACTATTGGGGGGGAGAGGTGCAGTTGGATGAAGCAGAGGTACGCTACATCCCCGATGGACAGGTACGCTCCGGGATGGTGGAGACCGGCGAAATTCATATTGCCCGTCAGTTACCGGCATCGGCACTGGCAGAGTTGGAGCGCTCGGAGTCGCTGGAAGTGAAGACCATTGAGGCGCCGCGGACCACGACGCTCTACCTCAACAATCATGCCGCACCACTGGACAACATGAAGGTTCGCCAGGCGATTCAGGGTGCCATCGATGTGGCGGGTATTGCCGAGGCGGTCTATGAAGGCTCGGTGGAACCAGCGGTGGGTCAGTTCTCGCCGAACACGCCCTGGGCGCCGGAGAATGCCGCTGTCGTACCTCAAGACCTGGAGCGGGCCCGCCAGCTACTGGAAGAGTCGGGGGTGCCGGTAAGCGAGTTACAGTTCGAGCTGCTGGCTTATGAAGAGCGTCCGGCATTGGCTGATGTTGCGGCGGTGATCCAATTCCAGCTCCAGCAGGTGGGTATACAAGCCAATATCCGAGTCTCGGAGTATGGAGCGATCGAGCCGCAGTTGCTCGCAGGCGATTTCGACATGGTCTTGCTGTCGCGGGGTTACCTCACCGATGTCGCCGATCCGGTTGGCACGCTGGTGGCGGACTATAGCTGTGACGGCAGCTATAACCTGGCCGGGTTCTGCGATCCCGAAGTGGACGCCCAGTTGGAGCGGGCGAGCGCCATGGTGAATCCCGAGGAGCGCAATGCCATCTATCGAGATATTGCGGCGCGCCTGCAGGAGGAGGCGGTGAATGTGTTCCTGATCCACGAGACCATCAGCGAGGCGGTATCCAACCAGGTGGAGAACTACCAGGTGCATGCCTATGAACGCACCGCCTTGCACAAGGACCTGAAGATCAACTCCCAGTAGTGATACTCCTGAAGGGAAGCGCTGGCGAGCACGGGATGTCAGCGTTTCCTTAATCACTGCGCCGCGCCGAAGCGGGAGTAATCGATCACTGGGAGGATTTCAACATGTGGATTTTCATATTGCGCCGACTCGCAGTGCTTGCGCTGGCCCTATTGGTCGTATCGTTTCTGGTCTTCCTGATTCCTTACCTGGGAGACACGGACCCGGTGCGGGCGCTGGCTCGGGCACGTTTCGGTCGCTTGGATCTGGATGCAGACGCCATCGAGGCGCTGCGCATCGAGTTGGGGATGCACAGGCCCTTGCTGGTGCAGTACCTGGACTGGCTGGGCAAGGCCGTGACCGGCGATTTCGGTAATTCGTACATGAGCCGTGAGCCGGTCATAGGGCAGGTCTGGTCGGCTCTCAAGGTGTCCATCGTGTTGACGTTGGCCGCCCTGGGGTTCGCGTTCGCCGTCGCCGTCCCCTGTGGCAGCTTCGCGGCTCTGCGCCAAGGCAGTACCTTCGACTCCATCGTCAAGTCGCTCAACCAGGCATTCGTGGCAGTGCCGGAGTACTGGCTTGCCCCCATGAGCATCCTGGTCTTCGCCCTCTATCTGGGGTGGTTGCCGTCGGCAGGCTGGCGGGGGCCGGCGTCGGTGATCCTGCCGGCCCTCGCCTTGTCGCTGCGGCCCATGGGCTATTTCACCCAGGTCATGCGCGCGTCAATGATCGATGTGCTCAACTCGCCCCATATCGTCGCGGCGCACAGCCGGGGACTCAGCATCCGACGCACGCTGATCGCCCATGGCTTGCGTAATGCGCTGCTGCCCGTAATCACGCTGTTCTCGGTGTGGATGGCGGGCCTGCTCGGCGGTGCAGTCGTCATCGAGGTCATCTTCGCTGTGCCTGGTATGGGGCGGCTGGTCTACTCGGCAATTGTCAATGGCGACCTCCCGGTCCTGCAGGCGGGTCTCGTTGCGATCGTCACCTTTGCCGTGTCGATCAATACGCTCACGGACCTGGCCTACACCCTTCTCAATCCAGTGGTGAGGATCGACAATGCCGCAGCTTAATACCCCAATGTCGCCGGATCGCGTGCAGGGCATGAGGTCGAGAATGGGTAACGTGCACATGGCGTGGTCCTTCGTTATCCATCTCTCCCGACACAACCGTACGCTGTTGCTGGCCAGCTTCGTGTTCGCCACCGTGATCGCGATGCTGTTGCTGACTCCCTGGTTCGCCATTCACGATCCGGCAGACATGTCCCTTAGCGGTCGCTTCTCGCCACCGAGTGCGGAACACTGGCTAGGGCTCGATCACCTGGGGCGGGATGTGTTCAGTCGTCTGCTCCATGGTGGCCAGTTCTCGGTCTCCATCACCGCGATCACCCTAGTGATATCGGCCGTCGTCGGTACGCTTCTGGGGGCGATCAGTGCCCGCGTCGGTGGCGCAGTGGACGAATTTCTGATGCGCATCGTGGACCTGGTCATCTCGTTTCCGGATGTGCTGGTGGCGCTGTTCCTGGTCGCTATTCTGGGGCCGGGCTACGGCACACTGATCCTGGCGCTGACCCTGACCGGCTGGACGCCCTTTGCACGCATGGCGCGCGGACTGGCCCTGGAGATCAATTCCAAGGACTATATTCGCGCGGCGGAGATACTCGGCTGTTCACGCACCTTCATCATCCTGTACCACGTGATTCCCAATGTTCTGAGGCCGCTCGCGACGATAACGTTCCTGCGCTTCGGTCACAAGCTGATCACAGTTGGTAGCCTGTCCTTTCTAGGGCTCGGGGTGCAACCGCCCGATACGGATTGGGCCGCGATGCTCGCTGAAGCGCTGCCCTACCTGGATCGTGCTCCCTTCCTGGTGCTGATTCCCGGTTTGGCAATCTTCATTACCGCGCTGAGTGTCACCCTGATCGGGCAAGGCCTGGAGGCTCACATGGATGAAAAAATGAAGTGGCGTCATGATGACAAGTGATTAATATTTTCCTGATGATGAGGGATAAGCCATGATGAAACTGCATGTGGGTCCCAAACCCGTCCTTCGCTCGACAATGTCGAGCATGGTCACCGAACAGATTCGCGATGCCATCCTGTCCGGCGTCTATCCACCGGGCATGCAGTTGAACGAAAAGCTGGTCGCCGAAAGCTGTGGCGTCAGTCGCGGGCCGGTCAGGGAGGCTATCCAACGCCTCCTGCAAGAGGGACTGCTTACCAGCGAGCCGCATCGAGGGGTTTTCGTGCTGGAGCTCACGGAACACGATCTCGAGGACATTTATTTCACCCGTGATGCGGTAGAGCGCGCCGCATTGCGGCGTATTGTCCATTCCGGTCGCGGAGAGGAGCTTTCCGTTCGGCTCATGGCGGTCGTGGAGTCTATGAGTCAAGCCATCGAGCAGGAGAAGTGGACCGAAGTCGCTGCCTTAGATATCCGTTTTCACTCCGAGCTGGTGAATTCCGCCGGCAGTCAGCGGTTGTCCCGCCTGTATGCCACGCTGATGGCGGAAATGGGGCTCTGCCTCAATAAGCTGATCGGGGTGTATCGCGGACGTGGGCGGCTGCTTGAAGAGCATAAGTTGTTGGTGAACCTGATAGCGAGCGGTGACGCTGAGCAACTCGATAAAGCTATGGCCGAGCATCTTCAGGAGCCGGTCGACACCATCTGTAAAGCCTGGGAAAAGTCGAGACAAACGGCTGCTCAATCAGCCGTCACAGACAAGTAGAAGCAGGAGGCGAGTCGGCATAGTGGATGTCGAATAGGCGTGGCTAGCCACAATCACCCGCACAAACACAACTCAGAGGGGTTCCAAGATGCTTGCCAATCAAACAACCATACAGCATCAGTTACGAACGGAGGAATGTGCCCCAGTTCTTGAAGTCGAAAATCTCACAGTCGGTGTGCCTGGAGTCGGCGCCATTATCAATGATTTGAACTTGACGGTTCGGCGCGGTGAGGTCCTGGCCTTGGTAGGCGAGTCAGGCTCTGGCAAGAGCATGACCGCACGTAGCTTGATGCGCCTGATGCCCTCCGGCATCTCGATTCTCGAGGGATCGGTACGTGTTGGCGAGGAAGAAGTGCTCTCCCTGTCCGAGGACAGTTTCAATAAACTCCGCGGATCCAGGATCGCGATGCTGTTTCAGCAACCCCACGTGATGCTGGATCCGACCTGCACGGTCGGTGCCCAGGCCGGCGAGGCGTTGCATATCCATCAGCACCTTTCCGCCGAAGAAGAGCACGAACGGGTCGTCCAGTTATTCCGCGACGTGGGGATCCCGGAGCCCGAAGAACGGATGAAGTGCTATCCGCACCAGATGTCCGGGGGGATGGCGCAACGAGTGATGATCGCTGCTGCACTGAGTGCCGAGCCCGACCTACTCATCGCCGATGAACCCACGACCGCGCTGGATGTCACCGTTCAGGCGCAGATCCTCAAGCTTCTGGATCGCAAGCGCCGGGAGAGCAATCTTTCCATTCTGCTGATTACCCATGACCTCTCCGTCGTCTCTGCGATCGCCGACCGGATAGCCGTGATGTACTCGGGAGAGATCGTGGAGCAGGGCACGACTGACGAGATCCTGCACAACCCCAAGCACCCCTACACCCAGTCGCTGATTCACTGCTCACTCCTGCAAGCCAATGAGTCGGGGCAACTGTATGCAATTCCGGGAAATCCCCCAGAGCTGCTGTCGAAGATTCCCGGATGCCGGTTTCATTCGCGCTGCCAGGTCGCCGAAAAGTGGGGGCACCCCGAAGTCTGCTCACGGGTCGCCCCTCCGATGGTCGAGCATGATGGCCCCGACTGCTGCGCACGGTGCTGGGTCGGGGCATCAGGTGACATCCAGGACCAGGCCATAAGGATCTGTCAGTCCGACGTGGAGGGTAAACATGATGGCTGTTGAGGCACGAACCGACCCCACGGTGCCGATTCTTCGCATTGCGGACGCCGTAAAATACTATCCGTTGCGTGGAGGCCTATTACGCAAGCGTCGGCAGGTGCGATCCGTAGATGGTATCAGCCTCTCGGTGGCTCCGGGCGAATCCCTGGGACTGGTGGGCGAGTCGGGTTGCGGCAAGAGCACGCTGGCTCGGCTGATTCTCGGCATGTCGTCACTGACATCGGGCACTATCGATATTGACGGTATCGATGTCTCGTCGGCCAGCCGAAGCACAGGCAAGCGACTGCGACGTACAGTTCAATTGGTGTTCCAGGATCCGTTCAGCGCCCTGGACCCCCGCATGACCATAGGACGGAGCCTGTATGCACCGCTGTCCCAGAATCGGATCGGCACCCGGACTGAGCGGCTGCAGCGAATCATCCGTGCCTTGGACGATGTCGGTCTGGACGCCAGTTTCATCGATCGCTTCCCCAGCCAGTGCTCCGGTGGACAACTGCAGCGAGTGGTGGTCGCTCGTGCCCTGCTGCTCGACCCACAAGTGCTGGTGTGTGACGAGCCGACGTCGGCGCTGGACTCCTCCATGCGTTCCCAGATCCTCAACCTTCTGGACTCGCTCAAGCAACGTTACAACCTCACCCTGCTGATCATCTCGCATGATCTTCGCGTGGTACACCACCTCTGTGAGCGGGTCGCCGTGATGTATCTGGGGCGCATTGTGGAAATCGCCGAGAGTGAGGAACTCTTCAACAACCCCCGTCATCCATACACTCGCTCGCTGATCAGTGCCTCCATGCTCGAGGAGAAAGGGCTAGAAGGGTGTGCCGCGATGCGCGGTGAACCACCAAGCCCGGTCGCACCCCCGCCTGGCTGCAGCTTCCATCCTCGTTGTCCGATTGCCAAGCCAGAGTGCAGCCGTGCCCTCCCGGAGTTGATCACAACCAGTGATGGGCATCAGGTCCGCTGCCCCTACCACGCCGCCGATTCGCAGGAGAGTGCCCCCGCCAGACGTGCACACATGGCGGCAGTGGGGTCCGGTTAGAGGCACCGATCATGTTCGAACCGCTACGCGACTGGCGATACCGCCGCCTGTTCTCGGCCCAGTGCATCGCACTGCTGGGCACCGGCCTGACCACCATCGCTCTGGCACTGCTGGCCTTCGAGCTGGCGGAGGAGCGGGCGGGGGTGGTCATGGGCACGGCGCTGGCCATCAAGATGGGGGCCTATGTCGTCGTCGCACCGCTGGCTCAGGCCTTCGCCGAACGCTTGCCCCGGCGTAGAGTACTGATCCTGCTGGAACTGCTGCGCGGGGCAATAGTGCTTGCGCTGCCCATCGTCACTGAGGTGTGGCAGATCTACGTGCTGATCTTCGTGCTGCAGTCGGCGTCGGCGGCTTTCGCCCCGGCGTTGCAGGCCACGATTCCCGCGGTGCTGCACGAGGAGTGGCTCTACGTCAAGGGGCTCTCGCTGACCCGGCTGGCGCATGATCTGGAAAACCTGATCAGTCCACTGCTGGCGGCTTATCTGTTGACCCTGATGTCCTTCAACTTGCTTTTTCTGGGCACGGCACTGGCCCTGTTCGCTTCGGCCGTCATCATCGCGATGACGGCGCTTCCACACTTCGAATGTGCTCGGGAGCGCGGCTTCGCGACCCGGGTACTCCGCGGGGTGACGATTTTCCTCCATACCCCCTGCCTGAAGGGGCTCACGGCCATCCATTTCGCTATCGCCGCGGGTGGCGCCATGGTGGCGGTGAACACCGTGGTCTACGTGCAGAGCGTGCTGGGGCTGGGGCAGCGGGACGTGGCGCTGGTCATGGCCTGCTTCGGTGCCGGTTCCATGACCGTGGCGCTGCTGGTGCCCTACTTGCTCAAGCATATGGAAGACCGCACCATCATGATGGCCGGCTGCATGGTCACGGTGCTCGCGCTGAGCCTAGGCGCGATCGTCCCGCAGTCCCTGTCGAACTTGCTGTTGCTATGGCCTCTGCTGGGGGTGGCCCTGGGCGCAGGGGTGACCACCGCGGGCCGAGTGTTGGTAAAATCGGCTAGGGAAGATGATCGCCCTGCCGTCTTCGCGGCACACTTTTCCATCGCCCATGCGGCCTGGCTGGTGACCTACCCCGTTGCTGGCCTCGTGGGGTCCCAGGTCGGCCTGGACACGGCCTTCCTGGTGCTCGCTGTGCTGGCCACTCTGGGCACCCTGCTGGCCATGCGCGCCTGGCCGGCCGGACTCGTGCTGACTGTGGAACATGAGCATGTCGACTTGTCCCCCGGAGATCCGCACCTGGCGGATGCCCATGGCGGGCGCCACGTCCATTCTATCGTGATCGATGACCTGCATGGCACCTGGCCGACGGCAGGGGGCAGAGTGGGGCGTCTGTAAAAGGCGTCGCTTATTCCTGTCTGGCCTCATGTCGCTTTGGGCCAGGCAAACCGAGTACTGAATCGTTGCCGGAAACTGTCATTTTCCTGGCTTAAGGGGATGCTGGAATTCCTGCCATTTTCGCCAGCACTTTTGATATATTTTCGTGGTTTGCTCCAGGAAAGAAGCAACAAATGCCGGGACGTGCGCCGTATACTGATTGTATATAGCGGATACCGGCGGACTGCTCGGTTTCGACCGACGTTCGATTATCCTAACCTTCAAATAAGGTTCCTGCTGTGTCCCCATCGATAAAGTACATCCCAAGTGATGAGCATCTGCCATCCTCTGCTGACGTCGTTATCATTGGTGGCGGTATCGTCGGCGCAACTGCAGCCTATTTTCTAGCCAGACGGGGCCTTTCAGTCGCCCTGATCGAGAAGGGCTATGTCGGCTGCGAACAGTCGAGTCGCAATTGGGGCTGGTGCCGTCAGCAGAACCGTGATGCCCGGGAATTGCCGCTCTCCGGTGCCGCCATGAGGCTATGGGGTGAACTCACGGCGGAGATTGGCACTGACCTCGGATTTCGTCGGTGCGGCCTCAAGTACGCGACCGATGATCCCAAGCAGCTCGCCGAATGGGAAGCCTGGCTGGATACGGCGCGCCAGTTCGACATAAATACGAAGATCCTGAGCGCCGCGGAGGCGACCTCCGCGATACCGTCTGTGGGGCGCAAATGGCTGGGCGGCGTCCACTCCGTCGATGATGGCAAGGCGGAGCCCGCCATCGCGGCGCCGGGGATTGCCGAGGGGGCGCGCGCCCATGGAGCCAGCATCCACCAGAACTGCGCCGCCCACGGTCTCGATATTACCAATGGCGCTGTGACGGGTGTGATCACCGAAAAGGGTGTAATCCGGACCAATGCGGTCCTGTGTGCAGCAGGCGCCTGGGCATCGGCGTTCTGTCGGCGACATGGGCTTCGCTTCCCCCAGGCGAGCGTGCGCCAGACCGCGATGCGTACGCGTCCGGCACCGGACATCGGGGACGTGATCTACACGCCGGATTGCGCGCTTACCCGCCGCCTCGATGGCAGTTATACGATGGCCATCAGTGGCAAGGCACGGCTTGAAATCACCCCCCAGGGCCTCCGTTATGGGAAGTCCTTCCTGCCCATGTTCATCAAGCGGTTGGGCGCCATGGAGTTCGGCATCGGCAAGTCCTTCATTCACGGCCCGGAAGGGCTGGCAGGCTGGGGTTCGGCTAAGTCCTCCGCATTTGAGCGCATCCGAGTGCTCGATCCCACGGCCATGCCCGAGACTGTTACCGATATCCTCAAGCGGGTCAGAAAACGTTTCCCGGCACTGGCGAACATTGAAGTGGCCGAGACTTGGGGGAGCTATGTGGATTGCACGCCCGATGCAGTGCCGGTGATTTCCGCCATGGATGGGATATCAGGCTTCTTTCTGGCAGCGGGTTGTTCCGGGCATGGGTTCGGCCTGGGGCCGGGGATCGGTCATTTGGCTGCTGACCTGGTCGCCAACGATACCCCCTGTGTCGATCCCGAGCCCTACAGCCTCTCGCGCTTGCTCGATGGCTCGAAGGTGGAGGTAGGTGCGATTTAACTCGGACTAACCGTGACCAGCGTTGCTTGTATCATTGGCGACACTCCACCTGCGTCGCGCCTTGAATGGGCTCTTACAGTGGCCGTCATGCAGCTAAATGCAGATCAAGGAGAATCAACAATAGCGAGTCAGGATTCCATGGAAAAAACCACGCTTCGAACGCTCGAAACACCGTGTCTAATGCTTGATGCGGACCGCATGGGCCGCAATGTCCAGCGTCTGAAATCCCACCTGGCCACCCTTGCGCTCGGGTTGCGGCCGCATCTGAAAACAGGGAAGTCGGTGGAGGTGGCCCGCCGGGTCATGATGAGCGATGCAGGTCCGGCAACGGTTTCGACGTTGAAGGAGGCGGAGCAATTCGCTGCCGCCGGTGTGCGCGACATCATCTATGCTGTCGGCATCGCGCCCGGGAAATTGTACCGAGTCCTGGCCCTGCGCGCAGCGGGTGTGGACCTTGCCGTCATTCTCGATAGTGTCGAACAAGCGCGCTTTGTGGCCGACGCTTCTCGCGAAGCAAAAACGCGCATTCCGGCGCTGATTGAAATCGATTGCGACGGCCATCGTTCGGGCGTGCTGCCGGACGAAACCGAAAGACTTGTTGAGATCGGCCGCGTCCTTCACGACGGGAGAGCTGAGTTGCGCGGGGTGCTCACTCATGCCGGCGGCAGCTATTCCGCTCGGGACCAGGCGTCGCTCGAGCAGTGTGCCGAAGAGGAGCGCGCGGGGGCGGTCAAGGCGGCGGAAGTCCTGCGTGAAGCAGGGTTGCCATGCCCTGTGGTCAGTGTGGGGTCCACGCCCACGGCCCATTTCAGCCGGGACCTCAGCGGAGTCACCGAAGTCAGGGCCGGCGTTTTCGTCTTCTTTGACCTGGTCATGGCCGGCATTGGCGTCTGCACGGTGGACGATATCGCCCTCTCGGTACTGACAACGGTTATCGGGCACCAGCCGGACAAGGGCTGGATTCTCGTCGATGCGGGCTGGATGGCCATGTCACGGGATCGCGGCACCGCCAAGCAGGAGGTCGATCAGGGGTACGGTCTGGTCTGCGACGTGCACGGCAAGCCCTATGACGACCTGATCGTGGCGGACGCCAATCAGGAGCACGGTGTCATCGCCCTGCGCCCCGGATCAGAGGGCATCCTTCCCGATCTGCCGATCGGTACTCGGGTCCGCATCCTGCCCAACCATGCCTGCGCCACCGGCGCCCAGTATGACAGCTATCATGTGGTTCGCGACGGTTCCGATGTCATTGAGGCCGAATGGCCGCGATTTGGAGGCTGGTGATGAGCGATAGCAGCCAATCCGATATTGTGACAGTCATGACGGATCGGGCCCCTGCGCCGGCCGGTCACTATTTCCAGGCCACGGTCTGTGGCGGCATGGTCCATGTGTCGGGCCAGCTGCCGGTCCGTGCCGACGGCACCCATCCTCCCGAGGCGTCTTTCGGCGATCAGGCCCGGCAGGCGCTGGACAATCTGCTGGCGGTGGTCAGGGTGGCCGGCAGTTCGCCGGAACGTTTATTGAAGGTCACCGCGTATATTGTCGGCGTGGAGAATTGGCCGCACTTTAATTCGGTATTTTCCGAAGCGCTCGGCGACATCAAGCCAGCCCGGGCGGTGGTGCCCGTTCCAGAATTGCATCATGGCTATCTGGTGGAAGTCGACGCCGTCGCGGCAGTCGATTCGAAATAATCCGATAGATGTTAATGGTACGGACGTAAAAGGAGACACCGACTTGTTCGCGCGACTGCGGGAATCAGTCAGTGTCTCATTGGCGCTGGCGATTAGATAGTCAGATGACGTTCGACGAGTGCGACATGCAGGCGAATCCCGGTCGCCAGGACATCGTCGTTGAAATCGTAATGGGGATGATGCAGCGGTACTTCCCCGTCGCTGCGACCCTGGCCCAACCAGATATAAGCGCCCTCGCATGCCTGCAGCATGAACGCGAAATCCTCCGAGGTGAATGCCGGATCCGGCGCGAGTTCGGCGTGAGCGACGATGGCGGCGGCGGCGAGGGCTTCGTCGGCGGCGGCGGCGTTATTGATCGTCGCCGGGTAGTAGCGATTGTAGGTCACGGTCATCCGTGTACCGCTGGCCAGGGCCACGCCTTCGGCGACTTGCCGCAGGGCTTCCTCGATCCTGTCCTGCACCGCGCTATCGAAGGTGCGGACCGTGCCGACAACGCGGACCGCAGCGGGCAGGACGTTGTGCGAACTGCCGCCCGCAATCTGGGTCACCGAGAGCACCGCCGTGGACATTGGCGGAATCCGGCGTGACACCAGCGCGTTGAGCTGGGTGACCAAGTCGCTTGCCGCCAGGATGGCGTCCGGTGTCTGGTGGGGCATCGCGGCATGGGCGCCGCGCCCCTCCACCAGGATGTCGAACTTGTCGGCAGCCGCCATGATCGGACCCGGCCGCGTCGACACCGTCCCGGCCGGGAGATCCGGCCAGTTGTGCAAGCCGAAAACCCTGTCGCAGGGAAACCGGTCGAACAGCCCGTCCTCGACCATGGCCCGGGCGCCACCGTGTCCTTCCTCAGCTGGCTGAAAAATGAAATGAACGGTACCGTCGAAGCGGCGGCTACGCGCCAGCTGCTGGGCGGCACCCAGCAGCATCGCCACATGCCCGTCATGACCACAGCCATGGAAGATACCCGGGTTGCGGCTGGCGTAAGGCAGGCCGGTCTCCTCATGGATAGGCAGCGCGTCCATGTCGGCGCGCAAGCCAATGGCGCGATCGGAATTGCCCACCTTCAGGGACGCGACGACACCGGTTGCACCGATACCCGTGTGCACCTCTAGCCCGAGCTGGCGCAAAGCCTCTTCAATCTTGTTCGCCGTGCGGTACTCTTCGTAGGCCAGTTCGGGGTTTGCATGAATATCACGACGAAACGACACCAGCGGCGCCACCAGATCGTCGATTTCCGCTATTTTTTTAGACATTATCCAGCCTCCGTCGGGCAGCTTCAGCCATGTTCCGGTACCTGACCCTGCTGGTTGCCGGATAGGTATCGAATGAGATTAACGATCGGCAGCGCTGCTGCAATTTCACTGTATGCGCGTATGTGAAGAGGGAAACGAATGAATAATCCACCTGTTTATTTTACTACACTATGAGATTCACTGCGCGAGATCACTGCCAATATACTGCGCGAGATCCCAATCAATATCCTGCTATTATCGAGTACGCCTATGGCATATTCTACCGTTAACCCTGTGAAAGCAGCAGCCTATGCCGCCTGGTGTGAAGTATGCTTACTGCCTATCAGAAACAGCATGTTGGGAACCGGAAGGAGACCCTGATGTCATTTGCGACCGCAGCAGTTCGAGTCCAGTATCGCCCCATGCTGGAAAGTGACTTCCCGGCAGCGCACGCCCTTTCCCAGGCGGTGCACTGGCGGCACCGGGCGGAAGACTGGCAACTCCTGCACTACCTCGGTAGCGGCTTCGTTGCCGAATGCGACGGCGACGTGATTGGTACCGCGTTGTGGTGGCCTCATGGCGACGACCATGCGTCGCTCGGCATGGTCATCGTCTCACCGGAGGCCCAGGGGCGGGGCATTGGGGGCGAGCTGATGAACCGGCTGCTCGAGGCGATCGGCGAGCGTAACACCCTGCTCCACGCCACACCGGCCGGGCAGCCGCTCTACGAAAAGCTCGGCTTCGAGGTGATCGGCAGGGTCTACCAGCACCAGGGCGCGGTCGTTCCCCGCACTCCCGTTGCACCGCCCCAGGGCACGCGCCTGCGGTCGGCCGAGGCGGGCGATGGCGTCGCGCTGGCGGAGCTGGCGTCCCGCGCCGCCGGCATGGCGCGTACACGGGTCGTGAACGAGCTGCTGCGCACCGCCGAAGGCGTCGTCATCGAAGACGATAACGGCAATCCGGTCGGCTTCGGCATTCTGCGCAGCTTCGGACAAGGCGACATCATCGGTCCGGTGGTCGCTCCCGATGCAGAGCACGCCCGCGCGCTGCTCAGCCACTTGGCGGCGAAGCGCACCGGCGCCTTCGTGCGTATCGACATGTGCGATGAGCACGGGCTGGATTCCTTGCTGAGCGAGCTGGGGCTGGCCCACGTCGATACCCCGGTGGCCATGATTCGGGGCGAGCCTCAGCAGGCGGACCTCGGCATCCGCCAGTTCGCCATCGCCAGCCAGGCGTTCTTCTGACCCCGGTGAGGGAGCATGCACGCCTTCCTCGCGCGTACCGTGATCCTCTCCGAACGTGAACGGCACAACTGACACTGGCGCACAATTTACACTGATAGCTAATAAACGGCAGGGATGTGGAAACATGTCAGAGCGAACTAACGAAGCGCTAGAGGCACGGACCCCTGAACTGGCACGGTTCACTTCCGTTTACCTGCAACAGGCGCTTGGGCTGTCGTCCGAGTTGGGATGGCCCTACCGGCTGAAGGATTGGGCCTTCGCCCAAGGCCTGGGAGAGGGCTTCGTGCTCGAACGTGCTGGCAGGCTGATCGGTACGGCCATGCGGTGGCAGTATGGCCATGCATTCTCCACGCTCGGCATGATCATCGTCGCGAACGCGGCCCAGGGGCACGGCTATGGCGCACGTCTCTTCGACGCGCTGCTGGACGACGCGGGATCGCACACCCTCCTACTCAATTCCACAAAGGAAGGGTTGGCGCTCTACGGTCGCCGCGGATTCCTGCCTGTGGGTGAGGTGCATCAGCATCAAGGTGTGCCCACGCGGGTATTGTCTTCCCCCGAGTTGGGCTGTGTCCGGGCCGCCGAGGTCAGCGAGCTGCCAGTGATCGATCAGTTTGATAGCGAGACGGTTGGCATGCCCAGGGGCCGGCTCTTGCAGGGCCTGTCGCAGGCAGGGCGGCTGAGCGTCATTGTCCGTGACGGTGTCGTGACCGGCTACGCCGCCTGCCGGCGCTTCGGCCGCGGTTATGTGGTCGGTCCCGTGGTGGCGGCCGATATGACGGACGCCCAGGCTCTCATTGAGGAAGCCATTTCCCAACTGCCGGACGTCTTCATCAGGATAGACATCCCTGCCAGCTCCGGCCTCGGTTCGTGGCTGGAAACAAGAGGCTTGAAGCGCGTCGATACGGTGACGTCCATGGTGCGGGGAGAGGCACCGCGGCCTTCCGGAAACGCCCGTTTGTTTGCACTTTGCAGCCAGTCATTGGGTTAGGAGCACGCCAAGTGAGCACCCTTACGTCACTTCACCACGGCTATCTGATCGCGATCGAGGCGTTGTCCTCTGAGACCGGCGATACAGTGAGGACCTTATGAAACTCAAGTCGTACTGGCTGGATACCACCCCTGCATTCACCGGCGTCTCGAAGGAGCCGGTGGCGGGCAAGGCGGATGTGGTCGTCGTCGGGGGCGGGCTCACCGGCTCTTCGGCCGCGCTGGCCCTGGCGAAGAAAGGCGCCCGCGTCGTGCTTTGCGAGGCGGAGACCGTGGGCAGCGCCGCATCAGGCCGCAACGGCGGCATGTGCAACAATGGTTTCGCCCAAGACTACACCGCCATGGCGGCGAAGTTGGGCATCGAAACAGCCAACCGCCTCTATCACGCTTTCGATGCCGGGGTGGATACCGTGGAGCGGCTGGTGCACGAAGAGGGAATCGACTGCAGCTTCGCCCGCACGGGCAAACTCAAGTTGGCCGCGAAACCCGAGCACTACGACAAGCTCGCCCGCACCCAAGAGTTGCTCGCCGCCCAAGCGGATCCCGACACGCGCATGGTCTCTCGAGCAGACCTGCCGAGCGAGGTGGGTTCGCAGCGCTACTACGGCGGCATGATCTTCGAGAAGGCCGCCGGTATGCATGTCGGACGCTACGTGACGGGCCTGGCGGAGGCCGCAGCCCGTCGCGGCGTGCAAATCCACCAGCACACGCCCGTCATGGGGCTGCGCCCACTGCCCGGCGGGGGACACGAGGTCACCACACCGCAAGGACGCATCACCGCGTCTCAGGTGATGCTCGCCAGCGGCACCTCACATGTGGGCCCGCTGGGCTGGATCCGGCGCCGCATCGTGCCGGTGGGGGCCTTCATTATCGTGACCGAGCCGCTGCCGGTCGAGGTGCTGGACCGCCTGCTGCCCACCCGTCGCATGACGGTGGACACCAAGAACCTGGTGAACTATTGCCGGGTGACCCCGGACAACCGCTTGCTTTATGGCGGTCGCGCCCGCTTCGCCGTTTCCAATCCGAAGTCGGATGCCGATAGCGGCGCTATCCTGCGCAAATCCATGGTCGAGATGTTCCCGGAACTGGCCGACGTGCGGATCGACTATTGCTGGGGCGGCATGGTGGATATGACCCGCGATCGCCTGCCTCGGGCCGGTGAACGCAACGGGATCTTCTATTCTGTGGGTTACAGCGGCCACGGCACGCAGATGGCGACCTACATGGGGACGGTGATGGCCGAGGTGATGGACGGGCGCACCGAGCTTAATCCGTGGAAAGACTTCGACTGGCCGGCCATTCCCGGTCACTTCGGCCCCCCCTGGTTCTTGCCCATCGTGGGCGCCTATTTCCGTCTCAAGGATCGATTCCTATGATCTCACCCATCGCACATCTCAGGAACGCGGACCGTCTCGATCGCATGTTCATCGACGGAGAGTGGACCTTACCCGAACCCTTGACCCGAACCGGTGTCATCGACCCCTCGACGGAGGAGTCCGTCGCCGAGATCGCCTTGGGTAGCAGCACGGATGTCGACACGGCGGTGGCCGCGGCGAAGCGCGCGTTCGTAGGCTGGGCCGCCACCTCGCCCGAGAGCAGGGCCAAGTTTCTGGATCGCATCCACGCCCTGATCCTCGAAAGGACGGAACTGTTCGCCCATGCCCTCTCGCTGGAAATGGGTGCGCCCATCGGCTACGCGCGCAGCACTCAGGTAAAGCTTGCGGCGGAGCACATCCGCGTGGCACGGGATAATCTGGCCACTTATCCGTTCGTCACCCATCGCGGCACCACGGCCATCCTGCGCGAGCCGATCGGTGTGTGCGGCCTGATCACCCCCTGGAACTGGCCGCTCTACCAGATCACCGCCAAGGTGGGCCCCGCCCTGGCGGCGGGATGTGCGGTAGTGCTGAAGCCCAGTGAACTGTCGCCCCTGAGCGCCTTGCTCTTCGCGGAAGTGGTGCGGGACGCCGGCATTCCGGCGGGCGTCTTCAACCTCGTGAACGGTGATGGCCCCGGAGTCGGCGCGGCCCTGTCGGCGCATCCCGACGTTGACATGATCTCGCTGACCGGCTCGACCCGGGCCGGTGTCCTGGTGAGCCAGGCGGCCGCCCCGACGGTGAAGCGGGTGGCCCTGGAACTCGGTGGCAAGTCCCCCAACGTCATCCTGCCGGATGCGGACCTGAGCCGTTCCATCGCCCCCGGCGTGGCGGCCGCGTTCCGCAACCTCGGGCAGTCCTGCAGCGCACCAACGCGCATGATCGTGCCCCGCCAGCACCTCCAGGAGGTCGAGCGTCTCGCCTGCGTCGCGGTAGCCGAGATGGTCGTTGGCGATCCGCGCTCAGAGCAGTCGACCCATGGCCCCGTGGCCAACCGCGCCCAGTTCGAACGGGTGCAGGAGATGATCGCAGTGGGGATCGCCGAGGGCGCACGGCCCGTGTGTGGCGGCCCTGACCGACCCGAGGGTCTGATCCGGGGTTTCTACGTCCGCCCCACCGTCTTCTCCGACGTGCAGTCTCACATGAAGATCGCTCAGGAGGAGATTTTCGGGCCGGTCCTCTGTCTCATTCCCTACGACACCATCGATGAGGCCGTGGCTATTGCCAACGACTCCATCTACGGCCTCGGTGCCCATGTCCAGAGCGGGGATCTCGAGACCGCACGGTCCGTGGCGGCGCAGATCCGCTCCGGGCAGGTCCACCTCAACTACCCGGCCTGGGACCCCAACGCCCCCTTCGGCGGCTTCAAGCGTTCGGGAAATGGCCGCGAATACGGCATCGAGGGCATGGAAGAGTATCTGGAAACGAAAGCCGTCGTCGGTTTCCAGTCGGCATAACGGACCACGACAGCAGCGGCGCAATGCCATTCACCACCGACATCACCTTCACTTGTGATCAGGCATGGGAACCATCATGACCTTACCCGTAATTCTCAATCGCGCCGGCGGCGCATCCCTCAGCACCGCATTTCTCAAGAGCTCCATCGGGGAGGCGGACCCCTTCGCGCCGCACCGTGAAATCGCCTGGGACGGCGCAGACGCCATGGCCGCAGGCCGTGTCAGTTTCGCGGGAGAGCTCAAGGTATCGAACTTCCCGCACACCGAAACCATGGTGGTCGTCGAAGGCGAGCTGACGCTGACCGAAGCCGGCGCGGAGCCGTTGGTCGTCGGTCCTGGGTGGGGGGGCGTCGTAGGACGCGGAACCGAGGTTCAGATCCAGGCCCAGCCTGGCACCCACTTCGTGTTTTGCACGGCGGCCGGGGGGGCTTCGCCCATGCCTGGCATCACCTCGCTTAGTCCAGACGCCAACTTCAAGCCGTCCGCGACCCTGCCGGCGGAAGTCCTGCTTGGCCCGGCCCCGGAATGCCGTAGCGATAACGTCTTTACCGACGACCAGACACAGACTCTCGCCGGCACGTGGGATTCCACCGGTTATCACCGGATCATTCGACCTCAGGGCAAGAATGAGTTCATGTATCTGGTGGCTGGCAGTGTGAAGTTTGCCCTCCCCGATAGCGGTGCGCTGACGGTGAACGCCGGCGAATCCCTCTTCGTGCCCAAGGGCACCCCCATCGGATGGGAAAGCACCGAGCGCGTAGCGAAGTTCTACGTAGTCCAAGCCGTCCAGGACTGAGACTAGGTGCACCGAAGAAGATTCGACATATCCTGCCGCCGCGGCCTGTAAACCAGTCATTTTATTGTCGGCCTCTCGGTGTACGCTCTAAGCAATACCACCCACACTTCGCCAAGACGCGGGTAGCTATGGTTCTGGCATAGGCACTAAGTACCCGGCAGAAAATGAGAGCGTTTCTAGCATGTCAAATAATATGTCGAAACGGCTGCAGACGTACGAGCTGACTGTAAGAGACATTCATGAAACTGACATCGACAAGCTGCATGAGCTGTCGGTTGGGGTCGGCTGGTCGCACCGGCCCGAAGACTGGCAGCTACTGATGCAGGTCGGGCGTGGCTATATCGGCTGCGATGAAATCGGACGAGTCCTCGGCTCCGCGATGTGGTTTCCGATGGGAGATGATTTCGCCACCATAGGCATGGTCCTTACCTCGCCACGTCTCCAGGCCTTGGGAGCCGGTCGCTGGCTGATGAAGCACGTCCTGCAGCAGTGCGGCGACCGGGACCTGCGGTTGAACGCAACGCGTGAGGCGTACCGCCTCTACATCTCATTGTCATTCGAACCCACCGGAGTCATCTGCCAGCACCAGGGAGAGGCCGTAGACCCCGGGCACGTTCCGGTTCCGAGTGGTACGCAAGTCCGCGCGGCCGAGGCGACGGACCTCGCGGAGATGATCCGGCTCGACAGGGAGGCCTATGGTGCAGACCGGACGGCGATTCTCGAGCGCCTCGTTCGCCTTTCCGAAGGGACGGTTCTGATGCGGGAGGGGAGAGTGGCCGCATTCGCTCTTTGCCGCCCGTTCGGCCGTGGCCGGGTGGTGGGGCCGATCGTCACCCGGGACGTCGACGAGGCCATGGCACTGACGGCGCCCCACTTGACGCGTCACGCCGGCACGTTCGTGCGGGTCGACACGGACCGCAGCAACAGCGCCTTCACGGCTTTCCTGAGCCGTTGCGGCATGCTGCAGCATGACACGGTGACGACGATGTGCCTGGGTATGCCTCGGGGTGGCGATGGCCAGATGAGGACGTTCGCCCTCTCTGGCCACACACTCGGGTAGGCGCGGTGGGGTCGGCCAGCACCGAATCGGGTTATTCGGACGTGTGGTCCTGCTCGCATAGCAAGCGAAGTGGGTATTCGTGTTTCCGAATAGGCGATTTCACGACGATATAACTAAAGTATTTGGCAATGCCGACGTTTTCCTCAAGTAGTCCCTCAATGATCGTCTGGAAATGACTCAGGTCGCGCACGACCATTTTCACGAGATAGTCGAATCCACCGCTGATCAGGTGACATTCGACAACCTCCTCGATACGGCGAAGGCTGGTTTCGAAGAGAAGGAAATCTTCCCTTTTGTGCTGGCTAAGCGTAATTTCGAGAAATAGCGTAACGTTATTGCCGAGTTTTCGTAGATCGATCAAAGCAGAGTAGCCATTGATAAATCCCTCACGCTGCAAGCGTTTCACGCGCAGGAGACACGGCGAAGGTGAGAGAGCGACTGAGTCGGCGAGCTGCGCATTCGTCACCCGTCCGTTTCGCTGCAGTTCGACAAGGATGTTCATGTCTATACGGTCAAGGCGTGTTAAGGCCAATTTCGGATCCCTTCTGCATGCGCGCGCAATCCACGGAAGTTTCTCCGCCAGGAAACGAGCGGCTTGTGGTGCGAAACGGGTCTGGACTGGACATAGTTTTGTATGTGGAAGGTAGTATGTAGACAATATACCTGTAAAGCCAATCGACCCCGGCTGAGGGGTAAAAGCAGAACCTGCCCCGAGGGAGGTGACATCTGTTGTAGGTACGACCAGGAAGGGAGGCAGGGCCGAAGACGCGAGCGTGCCTCCGGCCCATGCCTTGACGCTATGCAGGTTCGTTGGGGTAGCCGGCTTCCACAAGGACCGCGGACAGGGCGGCGGCATCGGTGTTGCTCTCGATCGTTACTTGCTGCTGCGTGAGATCGATTTCCACGTTTGCATCGTCATCGACGGTCTTAATCGCGGTGGTCACGGTCGAGGCGCAGTGGCCACAGGTCATCTTAGGTACCTTGAGTTTCAGCATGATCCTTCTCCTTCAGGGTTGGGAGTTACCAGCGTAAAGCTTCCCATAGTTGGAAGGTCAAGCGCTGAATCGGAAATGCCAGCCGCCCGGAACGGGAGCGGTTTCTGCTATCCGTCGATGATGCAGAAGATGTTGCACACGATTTCGTTGTTGGTCCAGTAGCATTCGGCGTTGGCAAGCATCCCCGGGGCCTCACCGGCTTGGCGGAGCAGTCGTGATCGGGCAGTGTTGTATGAAGTATCCTGTAGACAATGATCTGTCGCCCGTCGCGGATGACCGGGACTTCTGGTCCGAAGTTTCCTATCATTGTAGAGTTAAACGCCTCATCTTCTAGGGGCGCGAGGCAGGCAGCCCAAAGCTCAGTAGATCAGTGGGTGTGCTTATGCGTGAAGATGGCCTGTAAATGGAGGTATCTTATGAACATCGGAGAGGCTGCAAGAGCGTCTGGCATCTCGGGCAAGATGATTCGCTATTACGAAAGCATAGGGCTCATCGCGCCAGTTGGCCGGACAGATGCAGGGTACAGGGTGTTCAGCGATAAGGATATTCATACCCTGCGCTTCATTTTTCGGGCGAGAAGCCTGGGGTTTTCGGTGGAGCAGATGAGCAATCTGCTTGCCCTATGGCATGACCGACACCGAGCGAGTTCGGACGTAAAGGCCTTCGCCCTAACCCACATCGAAGAGCTGAACAGCAAGATCAATAAGCTGCAGGCCATGCGTGAGACCCTGGAGCATCTGGTGAAGCACTGCCATGGGGACGAACGCCCTGATTGTCCGATCCTGGGGGATCTGGCCGCAGAGAGCGTCGAGCTGGACGACAAGCTTGCCTTATAAGGGCAGTCGCCTGGAGGGATTGTCCTGGCTATGGTTGGTTGAGTGAGGGCTTTCGCTCTTGCGTTGTTCAGCGGGTGTTCGCTTCGGATTCTCTACCATTACCACCACCCGTTTCTGGGCCGAATGGCCTTCGCGGGGTGTGCTCGGATCGAGGAAGTCGGCCAGCACGCATCATATTGCACCAAGCATGAAAAAGGCGGCTGAAAATCGGTTATAATTCAATTCCTTACACAAGAACCAACCGGCACAGGTGCCATGGCGATATCTACCACGGCTACCACTTCCTTTCCACGCCTTAAATGTTGCGAGGTCCCACCAGTTTCGACGGGGATGAGCTCACGTCAGATGGCGGTGCCCTGCTGCTCGGCCAACTAGATCTCGAGATCGGCCTGACTAACACCATCGCGCGCCGTTTGGCTGATGAATAGAACGGTGCTGTCCCCGGCATAGGGTAAATAACGGGGGGAGGGGACAGTGCATCTTGGCGCAGGGAGATCGATAAGAAAGTGATCAATCTGGCGGGGGACGGTATTGGTCCCAATACTCAAGTGCCAGGGAGCGCCGACTGGCGGCGCTCACGAAATACCCGGTCTAGCGATTGGGAGGTAGTCCAGTCTATCGATCGTTTCTTGTCGGTGCCGGTGACTGCCTCGTCTACTACCCGCACGTGGTAAAACCATGGCGGATCAAAACATCAGCCGGACACCTGCAACAAAGCCGCTATCTTCAGTGGGGTCGCCGTGGTGGCGGGCCAGGTCGGCGGTATCCCCGTACTGCTTTTCCCAGTACCCACCCACGTAGGGGGCGAAACGGCGCGTCACCTCATAACCCAGGCGCATGCCGACCCGCACGGAATTGAGCCCCTCCCCGACCCCGAATTCCTCGACCTCACTGCCGGCCACGGCAATCTCGGTACGCGGCTGAAGGTAGAATCGCTGGGTGAGTCGCAGGTCGTACTCCCCTTCGAGACTCGCCGAGACGTCACCCTCGTCGCTGACCCGAAGTGCCACGTCAGTCTCGATGCCGTAGGGCACCACCCCCTGCAGGCCGACCACCCCGTAAGAGCGCTCGGCATGGTCGTCCGAGAACACACCACCTTGGTAGCCGATGCCGCCCTGGAGTTCCCAGAAGTCGGCGATCAACCGGCTATAGAGAAGCTCCAGCGATTCGAACTCGGCATCTTCGCCATCGCCCTGGACGTTCTCGCCCTCGGACTTGAGGTAGACCCGATTGACGTCACCGCCGTACCAGGCCTGGAAGTCCCAGACCAGTTCCTCGTGCCCCTTGTCGGGCACGGCGTACTCGAGCCGGTCGAACAGTGCCATGGCCATGTTGTGCTCGGCCATGGGGGACGGCCAGTCAGCGGGCGCATCGTAACCCTCCTCCGCGTAGGCAGTGGAGAGCGTCAGCATGGCCAGGACGGTGCCGGCCCCCGTCCGTACGTTCCTGGTATTCATACCTTCTCCTTATGAAACCTTGACGACCCGGAACATGCCGGCATCCATGTGGTACAGCAGATGGCAGTGGAAGGCCCAGCTGCCCTCGGCATCGGCGGTGATCAGCGCCGAGACACGCTCTCCGGGCTTGACGTTCAGGGTGTGCTTGCGAGGAATGAGCTCGCCCTGGCCGTTCTCGAGCTCCATCCACATGCCATGCAGGTGGATGGGGTGCTCCATCATGGTGTCGTTGACCAGGATCAGGCGCAGGCGCTCGTCCTTGTTGAAGTGAATGGGCCCCGACACCTCGCTGAACTTCTTGCCGTCGAAGGACCACATGTAGCGTTCCATGTTGCCGGTGAGGTG
Source organism: Halomonas ventosae (assembly GCF_004363555.1). Taxonomy (GTDB): domain Bacteria; phylum Pseudomonadota; class Gammaproteobacteria; order Pseudomonadales; family Halomonadaceae; genus Halomonas; species Halomonas ventosae. The sequence continues at coordinate 56,478 of NZ_SNZJ01000014.1, forward strand.
CAGTTCCAGTTCCCGCTCCGGTTCACGGCGGTCCGGCCAGGGAGTGAAGGCCTTGAGGTCCCGGTAGACCAGCATGCGTCGCGCCTCCGGGTCGATGCCGATGCCGGCCTGGTCGTAGCGGGAGCCCGGCTGGGCCGCCCCCGCCGCCAGCATGCCGTTGGCATTCATCCTGCTGCGCTCATCCGACATGCCCTGCATGTTGGAATGGTCCATGCCCTCCATGGTGGAGTGGTCCATGCCCTCCATGTCGCCGTCAGCGACCCCCTCCATCTCTGCGTGGTCCATGCCTTCCATGTCATGGGCGCCCATGGCCTCCATGCCGCGGTCGGCGATCTTGCGACGCTCGGGAATCTCGGCCGCCATGCCCTCGCGCGGCGCCAGGGTGGCGCGGGCGTAACCGCTGCGATCCATTGCCTCGGCGAAGATCGTATAGGCCGTGTCGTCCTCGGGGGCGACCAGCACGTCGTAGGTCTCGGCCACCCCTATGCGGAACTCGTCGACCGGTACCGGCTGCACCGGCTGACCGTCGGCTGCCACCACGGTCATCTTCAACCCGGGAATACGCACGTCGAAGTAGGACATGGCCGAGCCGTTGATCACCCGTAGGCGAACCCGCTCACCGGCCCTGAAGAGCGCCGTCCAGTTTTCCTCCGGCGAGTGACCATTGAGCAGGTAGGTGTAGGTACTGCCCGTGACGTCGGCGATGTCGCGCGAGCTCATGCGCATCTTCGCCCACATGCCGCGCATCTCGGCGGTCGCCGCAAGGCCCTTCTCACGCACGTCGGCGAAGAAGTCGGCGATGGTGCGCTCCTGGAAGTTGTAGTAGCCCTCGGCGGTCTTCAGGTTGCGGAAGACCGACATGGGGTCCTCGAAGGTCCAGTCGGTGAGCAGCAGCACATGCTCACGGTCGTAGCGGAAGGGCTCGCGCTCGGCGGCATCGATGACCAGCGGACCGGCATGGCCGAGCTGCTCCTGCAGGCCGGAGTGGCTGTGATACCAGTAGGTACCGTTCTGGCGAACGGGGAAACGGTAGGTGAAGGTCTCGCCCGGCGCGATGCCGGGAAAGCTTACCCCCGGTACGCCATCCATCCCGGGCGGCAGGATCAGGCCATGCCAGTGGATGGACGTGGGCTCGTCGAGCAGGTTGGTGACCCGCAGTACGGCGTCCTGGCCTTCCTTGAGCCGGATCATCGGCCCGGGGCTCTCGCCGTTGATACTGAACGGCCGTGCCTTCTTGCCGTCGATCAGGATCGACTCCCGGCGGATGGCCAGCGACACCTCGGGGCCTTCTTCCACCCCTTTGGCGTACACACTGGTCTGCCCCCAGGGATCGGCCCAGCTGGGGCGCAGGCCCAGGGCCGCCGCCGACCCAAGACCAAGCGCCGCCCCGCCTTTCAGGATCTGACGGCGTGACAGCGGGTGGGTGATGACGCGCGAGCTTGCCATGTGTGACTCCCGTCAATGTCTGGTCGCAGCATCTTGACGGGTCAAGCTGAATCACAGCTGAACGTGTAGGCTCACGGCAGGCACTCGCCCACAGGCACCGTGATCTCCACGCGCAATCCCCCGAGGGAGCTCGGCGCGAACCGAACCCGCCCCGAGTAGCGTGTCAGCAACTGATTCAGGATCGAGAGGCCAAGGCCGTAGCCGGGCTGGCTCTCGTCCAGGCGCCTGCCTCGCTGGCCGAGGCTGGGCAGCTCCGCTTCGGCCACCCCCGGCCCATCGTCCTCGACGAGGATGGTGAGACAACCCTCCAGGCGCAGCTGGCAGTGAACCTCGTGGCAGGCCCATTTACCGGCGTTGTCCAGCACGATACCCAGCATCTCGGAGAGGTCCTGCGACTCGACCGGGATACGCTGGTCTAGCCGATCCGGCAGGTTCAGGTGAAATCGCTTGTCGGGGTAGAGGACACGGAACATCTCCACCAGCCGAGCGCCGTCACGGCACAACTCGGACATGCGCCCGGCGTGAGGGCCGGCGATCCGTGAGCGTCGCAGCTCGGCATCCAGCTGGGCATGCACCGCTTCCAGGCGCTCCACCAGCCGCCGGCGGCGCGCCTCATCGATGGGGCGGGTGCCGCGCAGCACCTGGGTCACCGCCGCCAGCGGCGTCTTGAGGGCGTGGGAGAGGTTGGCGACCGAGTCGCGAGAGCGCTGCAGGCGACTGTCGATCTCGTCCATGAAGCGGTTGAGCTGCACGACCAGGCCGTCCAGTTCGGACGGCACGTCCAGGGAGAGGCGATCGCGCTCACCGCTGCGCAGCTCGCCCAGCTGGTCGCGAAGCCGTGACAGGGGGATCAGCCCACGATTGACCGCCAGCAGGTTGAGTCCCACGAGCATCACCAGCAGTGACGCCGCAATCCCGCCGACCCACCAGTGCAGCCGGTGGAGCCCCGCCTCCACCTGCGAGAAGTCCTCGCCGATCAGCAATACGCCATCCTCGCCGTTGAGGGCGAAGGGCTGCCGGTAGACCAGCAGATGCTGCTGCCCTTCCCTCACCTCGACGAGCGTTTCGCTGGACGCATCGAGCAGGGGCTGCAGCGCCTCCTGCCACCGCGTATCCGAGGCCGAGATATCATCGCCGAGGCGCAACACGTAGAGGTGGTGAAAGACCTGAAATCCTCGGCTGGCCGAATCCAGCACGGCGGCAGTGGAGAGGTAGTCGCGCCTCAGCTGCTCGATGGCGTGGCCGGCTTCCCGCTCGAGTCGCGCCCCGAGGAAGTCGCGCGCCAGATCCTTCAGCAGGATACCGTGCAGCAGCCATGTCATCCCGGCCACCACCAGGGCAATGCCAGACAGCCACGCCAGCAGCCGGACACGCAGGCTGCGCCGGTCAAGGCGTGACGAAGACATAACCCTGGCCGCGCCGGGTCTTGATGATCGACTTGCCCAGATAGCGCCGCAGCCGCGCGATGTACACCTCGATAAGGTTGGGTGCCGCGGCGTCCTGATCCAGGGCGTAGAGCTGGTTGAGCAGGTGGTCCTTGGAGAGAACGCGCCCCGGGTGATGCATGAAGTAGCGCAGCAGGAGAAATTCGGTGCCGGTGAGGGGGTGCCAGGTGCCGCCACCGACGCGGACACGCTGGTTCGCCTCATCCAGCGAGACGCCATTGAGCGTCATCTCCCGGGAGAGGCGTCCGGACTTTCGACGCAGCAGCGCCCGCACCCTGGCGATGAGTTCGGCTTCATGGAAGGGCTTCGTCAGGTAATCATCGGCACCGCCTTCGAGTCCGACCACCTTGTCTTCCCAGGTATCGCGCGCGGTGAGAATCAGCACCGAAAGATCATGGCCATGCTTGCGCCACAGCTTGAGCAGGTCTAGCCCGGAGCCGTCTGGAAGGCCGAGGTCGAGGATCGCGAGCTCATAGTGCTCGGTTGCCATGAGCGACCTGGCCACTCTCAGCGAAGTGGCCAGATCGACACGGTAACCGTTATCCACCAGACACTCGACCAGGCTCTCCGCGAGCAGGTCGTCATCCTCGAGCAGCAACAGTTTCATGCGTCCGGATCACCCCTGGAAGTCAATGTCACCGTACATGCCGGCCTCATAGTGTCCCGGGATGTTGCACGCGTACTCCAAGTCACCGGCGTTCTCGGGAGCGGTCCACACGAGTTCTGCCGTCTCCCCTGGTGCGATGGTGACCGCCGGCATGCTGCTCCCGAGCCCACCCTCCGCCATATCATGTCCGTCGTGACCGCCATGGCCTCCGTGAACCCCAGACTCGCCGTGGCTGCCTGCCATTTCCAGCATCATCTTGCGATGCTCTTCCTGGGCGGAGGTATCTCCGATTACGAACTCGTGCTCGAGGTTGCCGGTGTTGGCAATCTCGAATCGGATGGTCTCACCGGAGACGATGTCGAGCCCTTCAGGGTCGAACCACATGTCACCCGCCTCAAAGCGAATGGTGCGATCGATGTCGGCCTCGCTCTCGGAACCGTGAGAACCTCCGTGCTTGCCGGCGGCGAATGTCGGTGTCGCGATCAGGCCCAGTGTTATGATTAGCAGTGTCTTGCGCATCGTATTACCTTTTGGATGGTGTAGGGGAGACTCGTTTGTACCGCAACAATCTGAATCCAGACTGAACGCACGAACTCTAAGCCTTCAATAGTTATCATGGTAGGAGTTAGGGTGAATTCGGAGCCCCTTGCCATGCATGCTGGTTCGTGGTTGTGGATAGATGACCCGAATCTCCTATGGCGTATTAGCCGGAGCGACTGTTTGTGGTTGACCCGATGATCGTGTCGGTTGAGGTTTGCAGTCATTCCATATGACTCATGGACGGGCTTCTGCAGGTACTGCTCGTCGAACCCAGTACTTTGATTAATTCCTCCAGTTTGGAAGTACATGGCATATCCTCATACAAGCTTTCATCCAGCCACTTAGCTATAATTTTGAGCTCTTGAATTAGCAAGCGAATGTATGGTGCGCGATCGACTAGTGGTGCGTATGTATCGCTGGCGGAGACACAGTCTTGGTCTGCGAAAATCAAGATCTGTTTGACCTCTAATAGATTAACTCCCAATGAGCGAAGGCAATCGATGAAACGGATGAGGCCCAATGCATCCTCGTCATAGTGCTGATAGCCGTTGCGTGGGTCCCGGCGGGGTCGTAACAGACCCTGCCGAGTGTAGTGGCGTACAGTTTCAGGGGTGACGCCACCAGCCCGTGCTAGTTCGGTGACTCGCATAGCCGGTTCCTTAACTTTTTCTAGACACTCGAAGTCAGTTTAGAACCTGAGGGTTGCCCAAGGGTCAAGTGCCTTTTTCGCTATTAAAGGAAGAGCCGCTTGACGCATGGTTACGGGACGGTGAATCCATCTGCCGCAGAAGACATCTGTTATGATAGGTATCCGTCTCGCCATAGTTGTAGTGTAAGCGTTCGAGCATCACCGCCGGCGCATGATCAGGCGGGTTTTTGCCAGTTCTGCGGCAGGAGTTCGTGGACCTGGCTGGCCTTCTGGGTCGGCAGCCGTTCCAACACGTCCTTCAGGTAGGCGTAGGGCTCGTGGCCGTTCAGCTTGGCGCACTGAATCAGGCTCATGATGGCGGCAGTGTGCTGGCCACTGCGCAGTGACCCGGCGAACAGCCAGTTGGAGCGCCCAGGGGCGAATCAGGTTCTCCACCCGATTATTGTCAATGGGCAACCCGCCGTCTTCGAGGTAGCGCGTCAGCGCCGCCCAACGCTTCAAGCTGTAATCCAGCGCCTTGGCCGTCGCCGAGCCGTTCGGCACCTTCTCGCGGTGAGCCAGCATCCAGCGGTGCAGTGCGTCGGCGATGGGCCTCGCTTTTGTCTCCTGCAGTCGTTGGCGTTCATCAGCGCTCAGTGACTGTGCCTCGCGCTCCACCTGGTAGAGCTGACCGATCAGCTCGATGGCCTACCCGGCGATCTGGCTCTTGCCGGCCACGTGCAGGTCGACGAACTTGCGCCACGCATGGGCCATGCAGCCGATCTCGGTGACGCCATTGGCGAAACTCTGCGAGCTATGGTGATTTCTGGTGTACGGGAGGAGGTTGGAAGGGGGGGCGTATCCTGTTGATTGATCACGACCAAGATCTCAACCAACACGAACGGATACGCCATGACCGATTCTACCCTCCGGGCTCTTTCGCAACCAGAACCCCATGTCGCTGACCCGCTGCCCGAGCTGCTGCGCCAAGGCGCCCGTGACCTGATCGCCAAGGCCGTTGAGGCTGAACTGGCCACCTTCCTGGCACAGTATGCCGAGCAACGGCTCGATGATGGGCGCCAAGCAGTGGTCCGCAACGGCTACCTGCCCGAGCGGACAGTCCAGACCGGAGTAGGGGATGTCAGCGTGCAGGTGCCCAAGGTGCGTGACCGCAGTGGTGGTGGCGTTTGCTTCAACAGCAGCCTGCTGCCGCCCTACCTGAAGCGGGACCGCAGCATCGAGGAGCTGATCCCTTGGCTCTACCTGAAAGGGATCTCCGCCGGCGACTATCAGGAGGTCCTGGCGGCGCTGCTGGGCGACCAGGCCAAGGGCCTGTCGGCCAACACGGTGTCACGGCTCAAGAAGCAGTGGGAAGACGAGCATACCGAATGGCGGAAGCGGAACCTAGACGACAGGCGCTACGTCTACTGGTGGGCCGACGGCGTGTACAGCAACGTCCGCATGGATGACCGCCTGTGCCTGCTGGTGATCATCGGTGTCACTGAGCAGGGCCGCAAGGAACTGGTGTCCGTCAAGGACGGCTTCCGCGAGTCGGCAGCCAGTTGGGAGACCCTGCTGACAGGCCTGCGTGAGCGCGGCCGGGTCACGGCTCCCGAGCTGGCGGTGGGTGACGGTGCCATGGGGTTCTGGGCGGCGCTGAGCAAGATTTACCCGGAGACCGATCATCAACGCTGCTGGGTCCACAAGACCGCTAACGTGCTGAACAAGTTGCCGAAGTCGGTGCAACCCAAGGTCAAGGCCGACCTCCATGACATCTGGATGGCCGAGATTCGCGACGAGGCGCACCAGGCCTTCGATCGCACGGTGAAACGCTTCGAGGCCAAGCCCCCCAATGCGATGGCGTGCCTGGCCAGAGATCGGGACGAACTGCTGACGTTCTACGATTACCCGGCAGAGCACTGGGTGCATATCTGCACTACCAACCCGAACGAATCGACCTTCGCTACGGTCCGGCTGAGAAGCAAGCGCAGCTGGAACTGCGGGTCCCGTGCGACGACCTTGACGATGGTCTTCAAGCTACTCCAGAGCGCCCAAAAGCGATGGAGGAGGATCAAGCACTTCCAGAAGTTGGAACTGGTCGTCAGCAACGTCAAGTTCCAGGACGGGGAGCAAGTGGCCGATCAATCAGACAGGAGTGCGGTCTGATCGCCATCCACCAGGTTTGACGATAACTCCATGAGGGGAGGACAGTTCTGCACCAATCCGGGGCTGGTCATCGCGGTCAAGGGCAAGGCACTGATCACCTTCCTTGCGGCGGCCTGCGGGCCGTCTTTTTTGCCACTTTCCCAATGAAGGTTACTTCGATAGCTGGAAAAGCATGCTGGACTCTGATAGGCAGATCATCTTGCCCTTAATTCGTGCCCATTAAGGCCAACTTCAGACTGGACTTGTGCTCAGCAATTGTGGTGGCTGATTTTGGCTCGGTTTTTTTCTTTCTCTTGCGGGATAGGATCTGACTTTACATCCGTGAAGAAACTGTGGTAGTGCGGTTTTTTCGTTATCAGTCGCTCTGCCTTGAGGGTGTCCCCCCATTGCTGGCTCTCACGGTTACAGGCCTTGATGAGCCGGTAGGTCTGTTATGCGCTGTTTCCGGCGGGTAAATCGTTCTACAAGCACTTGTCGCTGATCGTCACTACCAACAAACAGATGGTTCGCTTCCGGAGTCAAAAAATCGGGTTTGGCTAGAGGTCAGGCTCCCCGATTTAGGCATTCTGGTTCTTAACCCCCCGTGACCGGCGACTTGCCCTCCAGGGACGTGTTTCGTTGGCAATCGGTGTGGGCTGCAAACAGATAATCCGCTACGAGGCCCGTGGTTGTGGTGTTCTGGGTGATTAGGTGCTAAGTTGGTCTTGCGCGGTAAATGACTCGAAATGGTCTCCGAAGCCGAGGGTCGCAGGTTCGAATCCTGCCGGGCGCGCCACGAATTCAAGGGCCTGCGACACTGTCGCAGGCCCTTTTTCGTTCGCCTCTGCATCTGGCGCCCTGTCCGGAAACCGCTACCCTACATAGTCGCTTTTGAACCCACCGACCGGCTCGGGCACCATCTCGGTTTCGCCTACGGGCAGCATGGATCGCCTACGACCAAGGACGCGATATGGCTCACCTGCAACGCATCGTGATGATCCACGGCCACCTCGAGGGAGTGGTGGAGCTCAGTGTGGATGGCCACACCAACATCTGCGGCACCAACGCCTCGGGCAAGACCACCCTGCAGCGCCTGGTGCCGGTGTTCTACGGCGAGCAGCCCAACAAGGTGGTGCCGAAGACCCGGCTCAAGTTCGACGCCTTCTACCTTCCGCACCGCAACAGCTATCTCGTCTACGAGTATCGCCGTGAGGAGGGTGATCTCTGTCAGGCGGTGCTGACACGCAAGAGCGATGGCGGCGTCGAGTATCGCTTCGTCGGGGCCCCCTATCGCCCCGAGGACTACCTGGTGGAGAGCGAGGGCGGCGTTACCGGCCTGGATTACGCCCAGTGGGCCAACGGCCTGCGCCGCCAGGGCATCCCTCCATCGGCCAAGCTGGGCGCCACCTCGGAATACCGCTCGGTGATCCAGAACGACTTCACCCATACCGGGACCCAGCCCAGGGGCAACAGCAAGGAGGGGTTGCGGCTTCGCCAGCTTGCCGCCCGCTTCAGCCTGGTGCGCCCGGGGCAACGCATCCGGCATATGGAGAAACTGGTCTCCGCGGTGCACGCCAAGGAGGGCAAGATGGACACCCTCAAGACCATGCTGGCGGCGATCTTCGAGGAGGACGGTGTCGAGCTGCCGGTGACCCGCATCCGCAACACCAAGGCACGCGAGTGGATCGACCGCATGCGTCAGTCGATGCGCCTCGAGCCCCTTCAGCGCTCGCTGTCTGCCCTGGAGAGCCTCGATCGCGAGATCGCCGATGTCGAGACCTCGCTGTGGCAGCTGCGGCCCCAGCTCGAGGCCGACCGCCACCGCGCCGATCGCGAGAGCGCAGACCTCGAGGCGCAGATCCAGCGCCAGCAGCGGGCCTTCCAGATCCGGGAGGCGGCCTATCAGGAGACCCGCGATGCGCTGAATGATCGCTTGAGCTCGCTCGACAGCGAGCTGAGCAAGGCGCGTGCCGACCTCGACGACCTGCAGCGCCAGTTCGAGGCCTTCGAACAGGCCGACATGCCGGGCCTCGAACAGGACCTCAAGGCGCTCCCGCAGTGGCGCGACCAGCAGCAACAGCTGCGCGACCACCTGGAACTGATGCAGCAGGCAGTCAAGGAGAGCAAGGCCAGGCTGGAGGCGCGCCTGGTGGAGCTGGGCGACCTCCTCGAGCAGCGCCGCGACGAGCTCCAGGCACTGATCGATGCGCTGGGCGAGGAGAAGGAGGCCTGTCGCGACCAGCAGCGCGATGCCGAGAACCGCCTGGATGCGGACTACCAGGCTCGCCGCCAGGCCCTGGAGGAGGACTTCCGCACTCGCCTGGACCAGATCACCGGGCGGCTCTCCGAGCTCAAGGCGCAGCTTACCCATAGCGCCCAGATCCCGGAGGAGGCGCGCGAGGCGGAGCAGGCCCAGGCCCGGGTCGACCAGGCCCAGAGCGAACAGGGTGCGGCTGCCACCTCGATGGAGAGCGTGCGAGCCGAACTGGATGAGCGCAAGCAGGAACGCGAGGCCGCCGAGCGCGAGCTGGAACGAGCCCGAGCGCAGCGCTCCCGCGCCGAGGCGCACCGCGCCGCCCTGCTGGTTCAGCGTGACCCCGCCCAGGGCAGCCTGCGCCACTTCCTGCGTCACCACCGCCCGGGCTGGGAGCAGGGCCTGGGCAAGGTGATCGCGCCCGAGCTCCTTGAGCGCCGCGACCTGGCGCCCCAGATCAACGAGGAAGCCAGCGACGACCTCTTCGGGTTGGCGCTGGATCTGGCCGCCATCGCGCTGCCTGAGCATGCCCAGGACGAGGCCAGCCTGCTGGCCGAGATCGAGGCCGGCGAGGCAGCGCTGGCCGAGGCCAGGGAAGCCGAGAAGGGCGCCGAGAAGGCACTCCGCGCCTGCCACCAACGGGTGCAGGAGGCCGATGCGCGCCTCGACCGCGCCCGGGGCACGCGTCGCCGCGCCGCCGAGGAGGTCGATTACGCCCTGCAGGCGCGCAGCCAGTGCCAGCAGCGCCATGCCGCCGCGCAGCAGGCGCGCCAGGCCGCCTGTCGCGAGGCGCTCGAGGAGCAGGAGGCCGTGCAGCAGGCGCTGCGCGACGAGCAGCGTCAGGCCCTGGAGGCCCTGGCCGACGGCCACCGTTCCCAGCGCCTGGAGCTGACCGCCGACTTCCAGGGGCGGCTGGCCGGCTTCGATCAGCAGATCGCCCAGCACCGCCGCCAGCTGGACGATCACCGGGAGGAGAATCGCCGCCAGCGTGATGAGCTGCAGGCCGCCTTCGACCGCGAGCTGACCGAGCAGGGCGTCGACCCGGTCACCGTCCGCGAGACTCGCTCACGCCTGGAGGCACTGGCCACACGCATTCGCCGGACCACCGAGCGCGAGGATGAACTGAGGGAATATCGCCACTTCATGCGTGTGGCGTGGGGCGAGCGCAAGCCGCGCCTGGTGGATAGGGAGGCCGAGCTCTCCCGCGAGCGCCAGCAGGCCGAGCGCGAACGCGAACAGCAGCGGGCCGACTTTCGCACCGCCCGCAGCGAACACCAGGCGGCGGTGAGTGCGCTGAAGGCCCGCCGCGACGCGGCCAGGGCGCTGGTGGAGACCCTCGCCCCGCTGCTCGACAAGCTCGAGGCCCTGAGCCTCGATCCCGCCCCGGAACCCATCGGCGAGGCCCCGGGCGATGCCGATGAGCGCATCGAGCGCGTTCGCCAGGGCCTTGCCGACCACGCCCGGCGGCTGGACGAGCTGCGCCGTGGCTGCGAGAAGATCGAGTCCGAGTTGATCAAGGGCGCCAGCGCCGACTTCCAGGAAATGCTCGAGGCCGAGCGCGCCAAGCTCGAGGGCGAGAGCCCGCGCCGGCTGCTGCCGGTGATCGCCGGCATGCTTCAGCTGCTCGAGGGGCAACAGCAGCAGCTGCTGCAGGAGGGGCGCAACCTCGGCGATGACCTCGACAAGTTCTTTACCGTGTTCCGCGACCTCAATCGGCGCATCAATGCCCAGAGCCGGCGGCTCTCCGACGAGGTGGCCGACGACCTCAGGCTCGAGGGCATCGGCAGGGCCGAGGTCAAGATCCAGTCGACCATCGATGAGCTCGGGTTCTGGGAGCCGCTCAAGCGCTTCGCCCTGCGCTACCACGAATGGCGCGACTCGGGCCAGCCGCTGCCCGGCGACGACTACCTTGATGCCCTGGCCGACGTGGTGGAGCTGTTGCGCAGCGACCAGCAGTACAGCTTCGAGAGCCTGCTGCGCCTGGAGCTGCACCTCAACGAGGGCGGCACAGACCTGGTCATCAGGAACGACCGCCAGCTGCTGGAGTCCTCCAGCCATGGCATGGCCTACCTGATCCTGTGCAAGTTCCTGCTCGCCTTCACCCGGCTGCTGCGCGGCGAGGCCCGGGTGGCCATCCACTGGCCCATCGACGAGATCGGCACCCTGGCCTACCACAACGTCGAGAAGCTGTTCGACGCCTGCGACAACAACCGCATCCATATCGTCGGCGCCTTTCCCAACCCGGAGTCGGATGTGCTGCTGCTGTTCCACAACCGTTACCTGATTGACCGCGATGAGGCGGCACCCGGCACGCGACGCCTCAAGCGCATCGAACCGCGCCTGAGCCGCCTGGCCCAGCGGCTGCAGGCCCGTGCCGAGGAGGCCGCCCCATGACCGAGTGCTCGATGGTTGAACATGGCCCCCTGCTCGAACGCCTGCTGGCCGGCGAGTTCATCTGCGCGGTGAGCGACGAGAGCGCCTTCCGCCGCCTGCAGGACGACGAGGTTCGCGAGCAGCTCGATACCTACCTGCGCCCGCTCAACCGCCGCCTGGCCACCAACGACGAGGGCAGCGTCTACTTCCTGGCCTGGCGTCAGCTCGACGAGGGCGCTCGCGAGCAGCTCTCGCGCCAGCTGGCGGACACCGTCAACAGCCTGCTGCCGATGCTGGAGTGGCTGCAGCTGGTGCAGGAGACGCTGGGCCGCGACGGCCTGGCCGCCCCCGGTGACGTGCTCAAGCCCGCCGACTTCAGCTCGCGCTGCGAGGACAACCAGGGGCTGCGTGAGCGCCTCGAGCGACTGGCCACCGACCCCTTCTTCGGCTCCCAGAGCGACCAGCTCGACGCCCAGCTCAAGCAGGTCTTCAAGCGCCTGAAGGAGCACGGCTACCTGCTCCAGCCCCACGCCGATCGCCAGTACTTCGTGGTCACCGCCAAGATCGACTACCTGGTCGACCTGGTGCGTTTCATCCGCGACGAGGAGAACCTGCCCGTGGACGACCAGGCCCCGGCCAGCCAGGAGAGCCTGCTGTGAGCGACCGCGACCCCCACGCCCTGGAGAGCCGCCTGATCGGCACCGGCGTCGAGCGCCTGGCGCTGCTCGGCAAGCACGCCGAGGCGCTGATGGCCGGCTACGCCCGGGACGAGGTGCCCCTGGAGGGGCTCAGCACCACGGCACTCAACCGACTGCTGGCGGCGCGCATCCTGTGGCGGCCGGACGAGCAGGGGGGGGTGAAGCTCGCCCCCAAGGTGCGCGAGCTGATTGCCGAGATGCTCGCCGACGAGACCCGGCGCCACGTCAATGCCGACGTGGCCGAGACCCTGGAGCTGATGCGTACCCTGGTGCAGAGCTACCGCGAGGCCCGCGACGCCGGCGAGTACTGGCGTCAGGAGCAGCAGCTGCTGCGCCTGCGCCAGGAGGTGGATGACCTCAACGGCCGCTTCGCCGATGCCATCGACAGCCTGTGGCGGCGCCTCAACAGCGACTTCGGCTTCGTCAGCCGCCTGGGTGACAAGATTCGCGAGAACGCGCGCGCCCAGAAGCAGATCGTGCGCCTGCTCGACGGCCTGGAGCTGATCGACTTCCACGAGCTGATCGAGCTGGTGGGCAGCGATGGTGCCCTGCGCAAGCTGCTGGTCAGCGGCCTGCAGCACCAGCTCACCCAGCACTACACCAGCCTGCGCGAGGTGCAGCGGCGCATGGTCGAGCTGATGGCGCGCTTCCGCCAGCAGCAGTCGCGAAGCCGCCTGGTGGCCGGCATGGCCGGTTTCCTTCGTGAACATCCGGGCTTCGTGCCCGGCAACTACGCCCGGCGCAGCGAGGTGCCGGCGCTGGTCAACCGCGCCGCCCCGCTGGTCGCCGCCGGCGCCGCGGCCCTGGATCACCACCCCGATACTCGGGCACTTACCGAGCTGCTGCACCAGCTGCCGCGGCCTGTTCATCGCCCGGAACCGGTGACCGCCGCCGGCGCCGCGGCTCCCCAGGAAGACACCCTCGTCGCCGCTCGTCAGCAGGCGCTCAAGGAGGACGTGGAACGCTTCTATCTCGCGGTGGTGGACCGCGGTGGTGAGGGGCTCAGCGCCCTGGCGTACCTGCAGGAGGGCGAGCTGGCGTGGGGCGAGGAGATCTGGCTCTTCCAGGTGATTGCCGAATTCCAGGGACTGCCCAGGGGCGAGCAGCGCGCCTTCCGCCTTCGCCAGCAGGAGAGCCAGGCCAGCCCCTTCAACCACTTGCGGCTGATCCATGACGTCAGCCTGGCGCTGAGGGCGGGGGCATGAAGCTGTCATCGCGTGCTCGCCACCTGCTCCGCGACGCCGCCCAGGCGCTGCGTAGCACTCCCAGTGAAGAGAAGCGCCGCAGCAAGGTGGTGGACGAGGTCGTGGCCTGGTGCCAGGCGCACGATATCGAGCTCGGCCCGCGCCTCACCCACGCCCGCCTGCAGCTCGACCCCGAGCTGCTCGCCCGGATCGACGAGACCCTGGCCGCCCTGGGCGAGCCCGCCATCGCCGCCGAGCTCAGCGGCCTGACCACCGCCGAACAGGCTCATCTGGGTAACCGGGAGGAGAAGGGCGTCCGCGAGAAGCCTCGCGATCGACGCGTGCTGGCCAGCTTACCCGCGGCGGCGGAGCGGCGGCCGGGCCTTGCCAGCCGCTCCCGGGATTTCCTCGACCTTGACTGGCGCGACCTCGACCTCGACGCCTTCGACGTGCTGGTTCAGGTCGAGAACCTCGATGGCTTCTACGCCTTCGCGCCGCCCCCTGCGGCGGTGGCCAACGGGGCCTGCCCGCTGGTGCTCTACCGTGGCGACAGGCACTACGGCGGCGCCTTCGCCAGGGTGGCCGAGGCCTGGGCAGAGCGCGCCAGGCCCCACCTCTATCTCGGCGACTTCGATGCCAAGGGGGTGAGCATCGCCCTCGCCAGCCGCGCCACCCATTTGCTGCTGCCGCCGTTCGAGGATCTGGCCGAGCGCGCCAATGCTGCGCACCAGCCCCCGGAACAGCAGCGCTACCAGCCGGCGCTGCGCGACCACGCCGCCCGCCTGCCCGTTGGCCACCCGCTGGCCGCCTACCTCGCCATCCTGCTTCGCGAGCAGCGCGGCCTGCGTCAGCAGTGGTTTGGTGATGCACTCCAAGAAGTGCCGTTGGGTGAGTCTGGCGACGCGTAGCGGTAAGGGGGGAATCAACGTGGGGAACGCATACCCGTTGGCCATCCTGAAATCGCCATAGGGGTAGGGTCCCAGGTAATCGCTACTCTGGGACCCACCGGCTTCACGTGCTCCTTGCTATCGGAATGGTGGCGTCATGCGGACTTCCAGGCGTTCTCATTGACCAGGTTGATCGGGCGCTCGCCCTTGAGCGCCAGGATCAGGTTGTCCACGGCGCGCTGGGCCATGGCGGTTCGTGTTTCATGAGTCGCCGAGCCGATGTGCGGCAGGGCCACCACGTTGGTCATGTGCGGCAGCGGCGACTCCGGCGACAGCGGCTCCTGCTCGAAGACGTCCAGGCCGGCGGCGCGAATGCGCCCCATCTCCAGCGCCTCGATGAGCGCCGCCTCGTTGACGACCTTGCCGCGGGCGATGTTGACGAAGATCGCCAATGGCTTCATCAGGGCAAACTCTCGCTCCCCGATCAGGTGCTCGGTCTCGGCGGTGAGGGGCACGGTGATGCAGACGAAGTCGGATTCGGCAAGCAACGTGTCCATCTCGCGCCGCTCTGCCCCCAGCTCCGCTTCCAGCGCGGGCTTGGGTGAGGCGTTCGAGTAGAGGACGCTCATGCCGAAGCCCAGGGCGCCGCGCCGGGCCACGGCGGCACCGATGCGCCCGAAGCCGATCAGCCCCAGGGTCTTGCCATGCACGTCGCTGCCGAAGTGCTCGGGCCCGATCCCGGCTTGCCAGTCACCGCGCTTGACCAGGTCGGCGAGCTCCACGGCGCGCCGGGCGGCGGCCATGATCAGCAGGAAGCCGGTGTCGGCGGTGGTCTCGGTGAGCACATCCGGCGTGTTGCACAGCAGGATGCCGCGATGGGTCAGCGCCTCGACCGGGTAGTTGTCGTAGCCTACCGAGATGGT
The DNA here is from genome assembly GCF_004363555.1 of Halomonas ventosae. GTDB lineage: Bacteria > Pseudomonadota > Gammaproteobacteria > Pseudomonadales > Halomonadaceae > Halomonas > Halomonas ventosae. The sequence goes on from NZ_SNZJ01000014.1 coordinate 71,608, forward strand.
GGCTATGGCCTCGAGCTGGGGCGCGGCGTCGAGCAGCTCGGGGGTGATGGCGAGACTGGCGCCGATCAGGCCGTGGGCGTCGGGTAACGCGGCCCGGAAGGCCGGGTCGTCGGCGGAGGCCAGGCCGGGAAAGGCCAGGACCTCGAAGTCCTGGCCAAGCTGGGCCAGCTGGTCATCGTTCAGGCGGCCATAGGCCAGGATGCGCTTCTTCATGGGTCAGGCTCCTTGTCTTGAGAGCGGACAGCTTGGCTTCCAAGATGGCGAGGTGCTTGAGATTCGGCAACCCCTCCATGTTGCCCGCCACCTGCACCGCGAGCGAGCCGATCAGTTTGCCGCGGCGGACCGCCTCCCGGGGGGAGCGGCCGTCGAGCCGGGCGCTGACCACTCGCCCGCCTTATAGACGACGGCGGTTTCAATAACCAAGCGCAACACCACCGCCCGATGGGGCGGTGGCTTGTACAAGACAGGCAGACACGGAAGGGTCAGCGCAGCGACAGGGCGGCACCTCCCTGACTGGCCTCCGCCTCGCGGTAGGCGCTGGCCTCCCGGGCCTCGACCTCCGGTGTGAAACGCACCAGCAGGGTACAGAGGGCGGCGATGATCACGGCCACGCCCAGGTAGAAGAGCCCCTGCTGGTAGCTGAGCGACTCGGAGCGGAACAGGAAGCCGGCGGCCACCGCACCGGCGTTGCCGCCGGCACCGACGATCCCGGCCACGGCGCCCAGCGCCCGCTTGTTGATGAAAGGCACCACGCCGAAGGTGGCCCCTTCCGCCATCTGCACGAAGAGACTGAACACCAGCATGATGCCGATGGCGAGTGCCAGCACATGCATCTGCGAGAAGAACATCAGGGCGATGCCCTCGCAGAGCATGGCGATGAACAGCCAGCGCACACGACCCTTCAGGCCGGCCTGCCGGGCGAAGAGGTCCGAGAAGATGCCGCCCAGGGTGCGGGCGAAGAGGTTCATCAGGCCGAAGAGGCCGGCGATCATGCCGGCGGTGGCCAGGGTCAGGTCGAAGTTGTCGAAGAAATAGATGGCGGCGATGTTGTGGATGGTCAGCTCGACACCGAAGCAGGCGGCATAGACCACGAACAGGGCCCAGACCCGGATGTCCCTGGCAGCGGCCAGGAAGGTCCGGCCGGCACTACTCTCGCCGCTTGCCGCCGGCAGCTCGCCGCGAGCACGCAGCTCATCGAAGTTGCCGTTGGGGGCATCCTGGGTGAAGCGATAGTAGGCGATGCCAGTGAGGAACAGCACCACGCCCGGGACCACCATGGCCAGCCGCCAGCCGAAGGCCTCGCTGACACCCAGCATCAGCAGGCCCGAGAAGATCAGCGGCATGAGGATCTGGGTGGTCCCGCCACCGAGGTTGCCCCAGCCTGCCGAGGTGGCGTTGGCGGTGCCCACCACGTTGGGCGCAAACATGATCGAGGTGTGGTACTGGGTGATCACGAAGGAAGCGCCGATGGCGCCGATCGCCAGGCGGGCGAGCAGGAAGGTCTCGAAGCTGTTGGCGAAACCGATGGCCATCACCGGCAGGGAGCCGAGGCAGAGCAGCCAGGTATAGGCCCGGCGGGGCCCGATGCGGTCGCAGAGCACGCCGATCAGCAGACGAACGACCACGGTGATCGCCACCGAGGCGATGATGGTGTTGCCGATCTGGGTCTTGGTCAGGCCGAGGTCATCGCGTACCACCGCCATGAGCGGGGCAATGCCGAACCAGCCGAAGAAGCAGAGGTGGAAGGCGAACCACGAGAAGTGGAAGGCACGCATCTGTGGCGTCTTGAGGGTGAACAGGCGAATCCTGTTGGCCTTGTTGCGGATCTCCATGGGAGTACCTCGTCGGGTGATGGTCGAACACACGATCCTGGGCCTTCGCCGTTGAAGGTCGGGTCCGACGCACTCGTACTCCGGGGAGCCTGGTCCACGTCGGCCTTGGCGTTGTTGAATGACGCAAGGTGTCTGTCTGAATCGCTTGTGATGGGTCGGTCTACCAGCGGGGGTGTCCGGTGACGTCTCTGCCTTGGTCGGCCTGCCAGGGAACTGGGCAATACTCGGCAAGCCCGGTCTTCATGCCCGGATCCACACCTCATCGCCCTTGAAGCTCACCGCCCAGGTGCGCAAACGTATGCCCGGGTTTTCCAGGCACTGGCCGTCCGCCAGCCGGTAGTGGTGCTTGTAGAGCGGCGAGGCCACGACCGGCTCGCCCTTCAGGTCGCCGACGATCCCCCGGGCATTGACGTTGGCGCCCGCCATGGGGTCGTGGTGGTCGAGGGCGTAGAGTTCGGGATCCTTGCCGGGTAAGTAGAAGAGAGCCACCTGGGCGGGGCCCTCGGTGGTCTCCACCCAGGCGGCGACGCCTGAGAAGGGCACCAGGTCGGCGCGGGTGCAGAGGGCTTGCCAGGTCTGTGTCATGGTCTTGGTCGCGGTAGCCGTATTCATGAGTGCTTCCTTGGAGTCAGCGAGAAATCGACGAGAGATGAGCGTCAAGCAGGGCGTAGCTGGCCGCGCTCTTCGGTCACGATGATGTCCGGGTCCGGGCGGCTGTCGTTGACGAAGCTGCGGAAGCGCTTGAGCTTCTCCGGGTCGTCGATGGCATTGGCCCACTCGCACTGGTAGGTGTCGATCACGGTCTGCATCTGGCGCTCCAGCGCCTCGCCTATCCCCAGGCGGTCGTCGATGACCACCTCCTTGAGGTAGGCCAGGCCACCCTCGAGGTTCTCGCGCCACACCGAGGTGCGCTGCAGGCGATCTGCGGTGCGCACGTAGAACATCAACAAGCGGTCGATGAGCTGGACCAGCCGCTCGTCGTCGAGGTCGGTGGCGAAGAGCTCTGCATGGCGAGGGCGCATGCCGCCGTTGCCGCAGACATAGAGGTTCCAGCCGTTCTCGGTGGCGATGACGCCGATGTCCTTGCCCTGGGCCTCGGCGCACTCCCGGGTACAGCCGGAGACACCGAACTTGAGCTTGTGGGGCGAGCGCAGGCCCTTGTAGCGGTGCTCCAGCCGGATCGCCATGCCCACGCTGTCCTGCACGCCATAGCGGCACCAGGTGCTGCCCACGCAGGACTTCACCGTGCGCAGCGACTTGGCATAGGCGTGGCCGGTCTCGAAGCCGGCGTCGAGCAGTTCGCTCCAGATCTCCGGGAGATCCTCCAGGCGGGCGCCGAACAGATCGATGCGCTGTCCGCCGGTGACCTTGGTATAGAGGCCGTACTTCTGCGCCACCTGGCCCAGCACCACCAGCTTGTCCGGGGTGATCTCGCCGCCGGGCACCCGCGGGACCACCGAGTAGGTGCCGTTCTTCTGCATGTTGGCCATGAAGGTGTCGTTGGTGTCCTGCAGCGGGATGTGGGCGGCATCGGTGATCGGCTCGTTGAAGCAGGAGGCGAGGATCGAGGCCACCGCCGGCTTGCAGATATCACAGCCGAGGCGGTGGGTCTTCGGGTTGCCGTGCACCTCCATCAGCTCGCTGAAGGTCTTGATGCCCTCGACACGCACGATGTCGAAGAGCGCCTGGCGGGTATGGGCGAAGTGCTCGCAGATCGAACGGTCGACCTCCACGCCGCGACTCTCCAGTTCGTGCTCCACGACGCTCTTGAGCAGGGCCGTGCAGCCGCCGCAGCCGGTGCTGGCCTTCGTCTCGCCCTTGATCGCGGCGAGGTCCCCGGCCCCGCCATCGATGCTGGCGCAGATATTGCCCTTGGTGACGTTGTGGCAGGAACAGATGGTGGCCGTCTCGGGCAGGGCGTCCGGTCCCAGCGTCGGGGCGCCTTCGCTGCTGGGCAGGATCAGCGAGGCCGGGTCCTCGGGAAGGTCGAGGCCGTTGCTGTAGTACTGCAGCAGGGTGTCATACACGCTGTTGTCGCCGACCAGCATGGCGCCCACCAGGCGCCTGCCGTCGCCGGAAACCACCAGCTTGCGGTACTGCTGCTTGAGCTGGTCGAGGTAGCGGAATACCCGGGCGCCGGGCGTCCGGTCGCCATGGGCATCGCCGATGGCCCCCACGTCGACCCCCAGCAGCTTGAGCTTGGTGCTCATGTCGGCGCCGCGGAAGCTCTCGCCCTCGCCGCCGAGCAGGGTGTCGGCGGCCACCTTGGCCATCTGGTAGCCGGGGGCGACCAGGCCGAAGATGCTGTTGTTCCAGAGCGCCACCTCGCCGATCGCCAGTATCGCCGGGTCGCTGGTCAGGCAGCGGTCGTCGATCACCACGCCGCCGCGCTCGCCCATCTCCAGGGCGCTCTCCCGGGCCAGCTCGTCGCGGGGACGGATGCCGGCGGAGAAGACGATCAGGTCGGCCTCCAGCACCTTGTCGTCCTGGAAGACCATGCGATGGCTGGCATCCACGCCATCCTCGATGCGCTGGGTGGCCCGGTCGGTATGGACCTGCACGCCCAGGGCCTCGATCTTCTCGCGCAGCAGCTCGCCCCCTTCGTCGTCGACCTGCATGGGCATCAGGCGCGGCGCGAACTCCACCACGGCGGTCTCCAGGTTCAGGCCGCGCAGGGCATTGGCCGCCTCCAGCCCCAGCAGGCCGCCACCCACCACCACGCCGGTAGAGGCATGCTCGGCGGCGGCGCGAATGGCATCCAGGTCGTCCAGGGTGCGATAGACCAGACAGCCAGGACGGTCGCTGCCGGGCATGGGCGGCACGAAGGGATAGGAGCCGGTGGCCAGCACCAGGCGATCGTAGGGGGTGCGGCCACTGTCGGTCACCACTTCCCCGGCGTCGCGGTCGATGGCGGTCACGGCCTCCGAGAGGCGCAGTTCGATGCCGTTGGCGGCATACCAGTCGACGTCGGAGAGGGCCAGGGCATCGGCATCGCGGCCGGTGAAGTACTCGGAGAGGTGCACCCGGTCGTAGGCGCGGTGACGCTCCTCGCCGAAGACGGTGATGGCGTAGCGCGCCGTGGCACCCCGCTCGATGAGCTGCTCGACCAGGTGGTGGCCGACCATGCCGTTACCGATGATGATCAGGTGTTGCTTGGGCGTGTTCATGCGGCCTCCTTGACGGGGCGGTCCGGGTTGTCGGAGTTGGTGTCGGAGTGGTGGGCATCGAGCAGGGCATCGGCATCCGCCGCACCGAGCAGCAGGGCCCGGCGACAGGGGCCGAGATCGCCGCCCGCCTGGGCCTGGTCGAACAGCCAGGGGCCCATGGCGGTGTCGCCATAGAGGATGGCGCCCTCGAGTCGGCCGTCACGCAGCAGCAGTCGGCGGTAGTCGCCCTGCTCGGGGTCGTGGTAGGCGAGCACGTCGTGGCCGGCGTCAGGCTCGATGGGGCCGAAGGCAAACAGCGAGATGCCGCTGATCTTGAGCTTGGTGGCGCAGGGCCTCTCCTCGTAGCGGATCCCCTCGGCGGGGTCGGCCGTCAGCCGCTCGGCGAGCACCTCGACCTGGCGCCAGATCGGCTCCACCAGCCCGTAGGTGGTGCCCTCGAACTGGCAGCACTCGCCCAGGGCGTGGATCGCCGGGTCGGAGGTGGTCAGGGTGTCGTCGACGACGATGGCCCGGTCGACGTCGAGTCCGGCGCGCTGGCCCAGTTCGGCATTGGGAGTGATGCCGGCGGCGACCACCACGCAGTCGGCCACCAGGCGCTGGCCGTCGACGAGGCGCACTCCGCTTACCCTGCCGTGGTGGTCGCCCTCGATCGCGGCCAGCTGCGCGCCGGTGTGGATGGCCAGGCCGCGACGAGCGAGCTCAGCCTCCAGCAGGCCGGCGGCGGTGGCATCGAGCTGGCGATTCATGAGGCGCGCAGAGCGCTGCAGCACGCATACCGCCAGGCCGCGTGAGCCCTGTCCTCGTTTACGCAGGCCCTCCGCGGCCTCCAGGCCGAGCAGCCCCCCGCCGATCACCACGACACGGCCGCCACGCTCGGCGACGCCTGCCAGGGCCTCGGCGTCGCTGAGGTCACGGAAGCCGTGGACGCCCGACAGCGCGATGCCGGGCACCGCCGGCATGGCCGGGCGCGAGCCGGTGGCCAGCACCAGGCGGTGATAATCGAGGGCACGACCGGCATCGGTGGTCAGCCGGCGTGCCACGCGATCGATGGACGCGACCCGCTCGCCGAGTAGCAGCTCGACGCCCTGCGCGGCGTACCACTCGGCCTCGCGCAGGGTGAGGGCCTGGCGCTCCATCTCGCCGGCCAGCCAGGGCGAGAGCAGGATGCGGTTGTAGGCGGGGGTGGCCTCGTCGCCAATCACGGTGATCCGCGCCGGTCGGCCCGGTTCCTTGAGCAGGGCCTCGACCAGCCGGTGGCCGGCCATGCCGTTGCCGATGATCACCAGGTGTTCGGTCTCGTGCGGGGCTGGGTGCATGATCAGGCACCTCCGATATGACAAAAAAAGAAGACGCCTCGGTGCTGCCCCGGCATCGGGGAGCACTGAGACGTCTTCGTCAGGAGGGGCGATCACCGTTGATCGCCGTTGTTACCCATCAACTAACAAGAACCCGGCCACAAGGCCGGGTTCGTGATATTACTTCACGTATTTCAACAAGATGGAGGTCTCTGCGCGAGGAGCAATATCACCATGCGCGGACCCTGGCTGCACATCACTGGTGCAGGGCAGCATCGAAATGCACGGGGGCGTGGCACTCGTGCAGGGTGCGGATATCGAGCGAGCGGCCCTTGTCGCGCAGCTGGCGTTGCAACGCCTCGGCGATCCGACCCATGGCCTCGACGTCGGGCCGCAGCAGGTCGCCACCGTAGAGGCGCTGGCATATGGGGGCCTGCCCCGCGGGCAGGCTATCGAGGTGGCTGACCGAGCGATCCAGGTAGGGCGGCAGCGCCAGCCAGTCACGGGCCTGGCGACGGTGTTCCGGCGTCTCGGCGAGCCAGTCGCTGGCGCTTTTCAGCGCGCGAAGCAGCGCCCCCAGCGTGGCCGGGTAGCGTCGTGCCCAGGAGCGGGTCACGCCCAGCACCTTCTCGGGGTGGTCGGGCCACAGCTGGGCGCCGCTGGCCACCAGTCGGCCGACCCCCTCATGCTCGGCGAGGCTGCCCCAGGGTTCGCCGACGCAGAAGCCGTCGATCTGCCCCTCGCGCAGGGCGGCGACCATGCGCGGCGGCGGCAGGGCGATCAGGTCGACGTCGCGTCCGGCGGCGAGCCCGCCCAGGGCCAGCCATTCGCGCAGCAGGAAATGCTGGCAGGAGAAGGGGTAGACCATGGCCAGGCGGGGCCGCGCTGCGTCCGGATGGCGGGCCCGCCACTCGCCCAGGGCGCGGGCGCTTTCGGCCGGATCGTCGCCCAGCGCCGCTCCGCTCTGCTCGCACAGCCGCGAGGAGAGCACGAGGGCGTTGCCGTTATGGCTGAGGGTGGCGGGTGCCAGGGTGTCACAGGGGGCACGCTCCATGCCCAGGCTCATGGCGAGCGGCAAGGGCGCGAGCATGTGAGCGCCGTCGAGCAGGCCAGCCGCGACCTTGTCGCGCAGCGTCGACCAGGCGTTCTCCCGTGACAGCGTGACCTCCAGGTCCTGTTCGGCAAAGAAGCCCTGCTCCCGGGCCACGATCAGCAGCACCGCATCGACCAGCGGGATGAAGCCGAGCGTCAGGTGCGCGAGTTCCGGTGTCGCGGCAGACGACATGGTGGTGTCCCTCATGGCAATGACCCCTTGTCCAGGTGCTCGAGGATATCGATGACGCTCTCGGCCACCTTGGCGATGCGCTGGCCGCGGTCCATGGCGATCTTGCGCAGCATGCGGTAGGCCTGCTCCTCGTCGCAGTCCTGGTGCTTCATCAAGAGCCCCTTGGCGCGCTCGATGCGCTTGCGGTCGGTGAGCTGGTTGCGGACCTTGTCGAGCTCCTGGCGCATCGATTGAAAGGCGTCGAAGCGGGCGATGGCGACCTCGATGATCGCCTTGACCCGGCTGGGGACCAGGCCGTCGACCACGTAGGCGCTGACGCCGGACTTGAGCGCCGCCTGCATGGTGTCGGGGTCGTGCTGGTCGGCGAAGAACACCACCGGACGGGGGTTCTCGCGGTTGAGCAGCGCCATGCTGTCGAGAGTGTCGCGGTCGGGCGATTCCATGTCGATGATCACCACGTCGGGTTGGTGGCGGGCGACCATCTCGTTGAGGCTGGCCGGGCCTTGCAGCCGACAGGCCACTTCGTGACCCTCCTGGGCCAGGGCCTCCTCGACCATGGCGGCGCGCACGAGTTCGTCGTCGACCAGCAGGATCTTCAGGGGTGGGGGCATGGTGACATCGCTCGTCGTTTGGCGTCTGACCCACCTGTAAGCAAGATGCATTCCAGGTTCGCCTTTTGCCGGTAGTGAGCGGCTTTGGCGGCGCGGCGACACCACCGGGTCGCCTCATGCTGCACTGCAGTGGTGCGGGCGCTTGCCCGAGTGCGTCGCGACTGGTGCAGGCAGGGCGCTCATGACGCGCCGCGAGCATCCCGTCGGGCAGGGCAACCGGTCAGGATGGCGAGGGTTTTCGTCGCCTGGCACATGGCTTGCTTGGGATAGAGCCAACAACCCGGGGTGGCCAGGCGGCCATCCCCGCGGCAGACGGCAACGACGCCCACCTGCGCCTTCCCTTCCGGGACGACGCGGTGGGCGTCTTCGTTTGCCCGCTCATTTCCGGCTAGCCTCGAGGAGGTCGACATGCAACAGGCCCGAACCACCTGCCCCTACTGTGGCGTCGGCTGTGGCGTTCTGGCCCAGCTGGACGACGAGCAGATGATCCACGTGGAGGGAGACGGCCAGCACCCGGCCAACTACGGTCGCCTGTGCGTCAAGGGCTCGGCGCTGCACGAGACGCTGGGGGAGCACGGCCGCTTGACCCGGCCTCGTGTCGACGGCACCGAGGTCGACTGGGATACCGCGCTGGACAGCGTGGCCACTCGCCTGGCGGCCATCCGCGAGTCGCGGGGGGCGGCGGCGATCGGCGCCTATCTCTCCGGGCAGCTGCTCACCGAGGACTACTACGTCGCCAACAAGCTGTTCAAGGGCTTCGTCGGCACGCCACATCTCGACACCAACTCGCGGCTGTGCATGGCCTCGGCGGTGGCCGCCCACAAGCGCGCCTTCGGCGTCGACGCCGTGCCGTGCTGCTACGAGGACCTGGAAGAGGCCGAACTGGTGGTGCTGGTGGGTTCCAACCTGGCCTGGAACCACCCGGTGCTCTACCAGCGCCTCAAGGCCGCCAAGACTCGCAATCCGCTGCTGCGCGTGGTGGTGATCGACCCCCGTGTCACCGATAGCTGCGAGATCGCCGACCTCTACCTGGGCCTGGCACCGGGCAGCGATGGCCGGCTTTTCTCCGGCCTGCTGGCACGGATGGCCGACACCGGCAGGCTCGACCGGGTCTACATTGACCGCCACACCGCTGGCCTCGAGGAGGCGCTGGCCGCGGCGCGGGAGGAGGACACCAGGGTGGAGGCAATCGCCGCCGACTGTGATCTCGACCCAGAGCGGCTGGAGACCTTCTACTACTGGTTCACTACCCAGCTGCATGTGGTGACGCTCTTCTCCCAGGGCATCAACCAGTCCTCCAGCGGCACCGACAAGGGCAACGCCATCATCAACTGCCACCTGGCGGGGGGCAAGATTGGCCTGCCGGGTGCCGGGCCCTTCTCGATCACCGGCCAGCCCAACGCCATGGGAGGGCGCGAGGTGGGCGGGCTGGCCAACCAGCTCGCCGCCCACATGGATTACGACACGCCCGGCGCCATCGACCGTGTCACGCGCTTCTGGACCACGCCGGGCCTGGTGCCGACCCTCCCCCAAGGGCCCGGCCACAAGGCGCTGGCGCTCTTCGAGGCCATCGAGCGTGGCGAGGTGCAGGCGGTGTGGATCATGGGCACCAACCCGGCGGTGAGCCTGCCCGATGCCAACCGCGTGCGCCGCGCCCTCGAGCGCTGCCCGCTGGTGATCGTCTCCGACTGCGCGGCCGCCACGGACCTGCTGCCCTACGCCGATATCGTCCTGCCGGCCTCCGGCTGGTCCGAGAAGGATGGCACCGTGACCAACTCCGAGCGTTGCATCTCGCGCCAGCGCGGCCTCCTGCCGCCGCCGGGAGAGGCACGCCACGACTGGTGGATCATGGTCGAGGTGGCCAGGCGCCTGGGGTTCGGCGAGGCCTTCGCCTACACCGATCCCGCCGAGATCTTCGACGAGCACGCGCAGCTCTCCGGCTTTGAAAACGAGGGGAGCCGGCTGTTCGATATCTCCGCCCTGGCCGGCCTCGACCGTGCTGCCTATGACGCCCTGGCCCCCATCCAGTGGCCGGTGACGGCCGACGCCCCCCATGGCACCGCCCGGCTGTTCGAGTCGGGCCGGTTCGCCACTCCGGATGGGCGAGCCCGGCTGGTGCCGGTGCGGCCCCGCGGCCCCGTGCAGTCACTCGTCCCGTCGCGTCCGCTACGCCTCAATACCGGCCGGGTGCGCGACCAGTGGCACACCATGACGCGCACCGGCCGGGCCCCGCGGCTGATGAACCACCGCGCTGAGCCCTACATTGACCTGCACCCGGACGATGCCGCCTCACACGGCATCGAGGACCAGCAGCTGGCGAGGCTCGTCGGCGCCGGCGGCGACTACGTCGGCCGGGCACGTCTCTCCCGGGCCCAGCGCCATGGTGAGCTCTTCGTGCCCATCCACTGGACCGACCAGTTCAGCGGCCGGGCGCGCATGGGCGCCCTGCTCGAGGGACACGTCGACCCCCTGTCAGGCCAGCCGGAGTCCAAGCACGGCGCCGTGTCCCTCGCGCCCCTGGCCTGTGCCTGGGAAGCGACACTGGTGATTGCCGATGACCTGGACGTCGAGCCGACCTGGTGCGGCGAGGTCGACTACTGGGTGCGTATCCCCCTGGCCCGGGCGCAGCGCTGGCAGCTGGCCGGCGGCCAGGCGCGGGACTGGCTGGCCTGGGCCGCCCGGCGGCTGGGGGTGGCGGCGTCGCTGTGGTGTGACGACCCGGCCCAGGGCCGCCTCCGGGCGGCGGGCCTCCAGGAGGGGCACCTGCGCTGGTGGCTGATGGTGGCGCCGCCGGCCGAGCTGCCCGGCCTGGCCTGGCTCGATGCGCGCTTCAGCGAGGCGGCGAGCGGTGAGGCGCTGTCCACGGGGCAGAGGCGTCGGCTGCTGGCCGGCTGCGATGACGGGGCCGGTGACAGCGGTCCGTTGGTCTGCAGCTGTCATCAGGTGGGAGAGGGGGCCATCGTCGCCGCCATCCGCGAGGGGGATGCCAGCGTCGAGGCGCTGGGCGCGCGTCTTGCCTGCGGCACCCAGTGCGGCAGCTGCATTCCCGAACTCAAGTCCCTGATCGAAGAGCATGCCGAAGAGGAGGGGAGCCATGCGCGCGTCAAGCCGCAACCCGAAGCCATTGATGTCGCTTGAGTCGGCAACCAGGGCGTGCATGCCGCTGGCGCGTCTCGCCCAGGGGACAGGCCGCTGGCTCGCCGAGCGGTTCGGCAGTGCCGCGCGTCCCGCGGATGGGCCGTTGGAAGGCGATCGCCGTAGCGGCCGCGTCTATCTGGTGGGCGCCGGCAGCGGGGCGGCCGACCTGTTGACGCTGCGTGCCGCCCGGCTGCTTCAGCAGGCCGATGCCGTGGTCTACGACCGCCTGGTCGGGGATGAAGTGCTGGCACTGATTCCCGCCGGGCGGGAGCGCCATGACGTGGGTAAGGCCCGTGGCCACCACAGCGTCCCCCAGGCCGAGATCGGCGAGCTGATGGTGAGGCTGGCACGTCAGGGCAAGTCGGTGGTGCGCCTCAAGGGCGGGGATCCCGGCGTGTTCGGGCGCATGGGGGAGGAGCTCGGTGTCCTGGGTGAGGCCGGCGTCCCGGCCGAGATCGTGCCCGGCATCACCGCCGCCTCGGCGGCCTGTGCCGCCATGGGCATCCCCCTCACCGATCGCGCCCATGCCCAGCAGTTGCGTTTCGTCACGGCCCAGCGCTGCCGGGAGGACGGCGAGCCGGACTGGGCCTCGCTGGCCTGCCGGGACGAGACCCTCGTGTTCTACATGGGACTTAGCAAGGTGTCGGCGATCTGTGAGGGGCTGCGTGGGGCGGGGCTCCCCGACGACTGGCCAGTGATGCTGGTGGCCAATGCCAGCCTGGCCGACCAGCGCTCACTGGTCGGGGACCTGGCTGACATGCCGGCCAGGCTGGCCGCCGAACCGCTCCCCTCGCCCTGCCTGATCGTGGTGGGCAGCGTGGTGCGCATGGCAGCCTCCACGCCGGCAGGCCATGCCGTGCCGCGTGACAGGTCGTCAAGGCATGAAACCTTAGGTCGTTGATGCAAGCCTGGCCGGGTGATCGTGATGATGCGGAAGTCACCCCCCGTCGTGCAGTAACCGCGATCAGCGGCACTGCTCCGTCACCCGCTCGACTGCTTGGATCCTGAATGCTTCGATATATCGATGACATCTCCTGGGCCTGCTGGGGGAGTCAGTGCAAGCCCTGGAAGTATCTTCTGGAGCCCGGGGCATTTCAGGCCTCGGAGCGGGTGCGATCATCGGACTGACGCGGGGGCTATACTGTGTTGACCCGTCGCGTGCCGGAGCATGCCGCCCCAGGCGAGCGTTGGGCGCCTGGTCGGGAGGCATCACCCGCGACGTCGGAGGTGACATGTCGGATATCCAGGTGGCCGTGCTGTTGGGTGATCCCCGGCTGCCTTATGGCTATGCCATCGGTGGCAGTTTCGGCGAGGAGGAACTGGACGCGGTCGAGCACCTGCGCGAAGCCCTCGCGCGGCTCGAGGGGTATCGTTTTACCTTTCTCGACGACCATGGGGCCTGGATCGACGACCTGCGGGCCAATCCCCCTGACCTGGCACTGAACCTCTGCGATACGGGCTTTCGCAACGACTGGGAGCTGGAGCGCGATGTGCCGGCGCTACTGGAGGTCCTGGGGATTCCCTATACCGGCGCCGATCCCATGAGCATCAGTCTCACTACCGACAAGGCCCTGGTGCGCGCCCTGGCGGCGGGGCAGGGCATTCCCGTCCCCAACGAGACCTACGTGGACCTGAGCGCGGCCCCGCTGGTCTTGCCGGCCATCTATCCCTGCCTGATAAAGCCCAACAGTAGCGGTGGCAGCTTCGGCATCACTCGGGATTGCGTGGTACGGGATGTCGGGGAAGCAGAGGCTTACCTGCAGTGGCTAGCGCAGCAACCCGGCGTCGCCGATGCCCTGATCCAGGACTTCCTCACCGGCCCGGAGTATACCCTGGGGCTGGTCGGCAACAGCGCGAGCGGCTTCACGGTGCTGCCGCCGCTGGAGATCGACTACTCGGCGCTGGATCCCGAATTGCCGCCCATCCTGACCTACGGCTCCAAGGCCGATCCCGGCTCGCCCTACTGGGAGAAGCTCCGTTTCCGGCGGGCCGAGCTCGATGACGTGACCTGGGGTCAGCTGATTGATCATTCGGTCAAGCTGTTTCGCCGCCTGGGGCTTCGCGACTATGCGCGCATCGACTTTCGCAAGGGCGAGGATGGCCAGCCGCGGTTGCTCGACGTCAACACCAACCCGACCTGGTCCTGGGACGGCAAGCTGGCGCTGATGGCCGAGTGGGCGGGCTATCCCTACCATGAGCTGCTGCGGCTGATCCTCGAGGCCGCGATCACCCGTTATGGCCTGCGCGGTCCTGCCTGAGTCCCGTCACAGCAGCCGGCGCACGATCTCCTCGTCCCAGTCCCGGCGCGCGAAGAGCGCGTCGCCCTCGTAGGCCTTCAGCACGCCGCGGATCCGGAAGCTCCGTGAGGTGGCGGTCAGGCTGGTGCGGCATTCCAGACGGGTGGACCAGTTGCCTCGCTGGTGGGTGGTGGTCTGCTCGACCGTCACTTCGGCCGTTTCGGGGTCGTAGTCGTGGATACGATAGGTCTTGGCGAGGGTATAGCCGACCGTCAGGTCGATGTCTTCGATCCGAGCCAGCGCGGCATCGCCGAAGTCGCCGCCGGTGGTGGCGATCCGGTAGGTCGACATGCCAGTGGTCAGGTCGCGTTCCACCCGGCGCTGGAAGGGGGCCACCTTCAGGGTCGTCATCTCCGGCATGGGGCCGCGTTCCGGTGGCTCGAAGGGCCGTAGCTCGGCGTCCTCGGGGCGGGGCGGTCGTTCCGGCAGTGTCAGCTGGCTGATCCCGGTATGCAGCGTCAGGTTGACCGGTGCCGGTGCCGGCCAGGTCACCGGCCAGTAGCTGGTCGAGATCGCCAGCCGGATGGTGTGGCCGGGCGCGAAGGCATAGGCGATGTCGTTGAGCTGCACTGTCACCCGATAGCGGCGTCCCGGTTCCAGCGGGCTAGGGTGTTCGCGGCTGTCGCGCTGGGTGAGGTTGAGCAGGCCATAGCTGACCCGCGCCGAGGCGCCGTCCGGGGCGACGTCGTTGAGGCGCACGATGACGTAGGCCACCGGCCGGTCCACCGAGAGCTCGATCGAGACACCGGGGGCACCCAGGATCTCGAGGCGCCGATCGAGGGGATCCGAGTCGAAGACCAGGGACTTGCCGTCGTCTTCCCGCTGGTCGATGGGCGCCTCGCCCTCGGAGCCGAACCCGTACCAGTCGCCGGCGCCCAGGCCGGTCGTCTGCGGTGAGGCGATGCGCATGCGGTCCTCGCCATCGGCCTTCTCGCCCAGCGACAGCACGTTCAGGTGGAGCGTCTTAGGCTGGATCCTCGGCGAGGGCCAGCTCGTTTCCGCCACCCAGCGGCCCGGACGCTCGGCATACATCGGGGCGGGCGGCACGTACTCCTCCATCCAGACCCGCAGCAGGGGTTCGTCCATGATCCCGGTGTCGAGGCCCTTCAGCCAGTGGTCCCACCAGCGCAGGGCCTCCTGGAAGAAGCCGATCGCCGGGCCGGGCAGGGCGGCGTGGGGGAAGGCATGGGACCAGGGGCCGATCAGGCCCTTGCACGGCGCCTTCAGCCCGGCCAGCAGGCGGGGAATGGCGTTGACGTAGCCATCGGCCCAGCCCCCCACCGCGTACACCGGGCAGGTCACCGCGTCGAAGTCCTCGCAGACCGAGCCGTGCCGCCAATAGGCGTCGCGGTGAGGGTGGCGCATCCACACCAGCGGGTAGAAAGGGGCCTGCTCGATGCGATGTTTCCACTGGGGGCGCCATCGTGCCCCGACGATGTCGGGATCCGGCGGGGTCGTGGCGCAGGACAGCAGCACGGACCCCCAGCCGAGGTTCTCGTTGAGCAGGCAGCCCCCCTGGTAGTGGACATCGTCGGTGTAGCGGTCGTCGGTGGAACACATGGTGATGATGGCCTTGAGCGGGGCCGGCCGCAGGGCCGCCACCTGCAGCGCGTTGAAGCCGCCCCAGGAGATGCCCATCATGCCGACCTCGCCGCTGCACCAGGGCTGGGTGACCAGCCAGTCGATGGCCTCCACGGCATCGTCGAGCTCCTGCTGGAGATACTCGTCTTGGAGCAGGCCATCGGAGTCGCCGCTGCCGCGCAGGTCGAGGCGCACGCAGGCATAGCCATGCCCGGCGAAATAGCGGTGCAACGGCTCGTCGCGCAGGCGGGTGAAGTCACGTTTGCGGTAGGGCATGTACTCCAGGATGGCCGGCACCGGCTCGGATTCCGCGTCGGTGGGACACCAGATCCGGGCCGCCAGTCGCGTCCCGTCTTTCATCGGGATCCAGACGTTCTCGATGACGCGAACCTCACGGGGAAAATCCTCGACGATCTTCATGACGCTACCCTCCGGGCCGCACCGGCAGGGGCGGTGCTTGCTAAAGCATATACGACGACGGCAAACCCGGCGTCCGGTCGTGTTGCGCCGCCGAACGGGGCGGGGCACGCGACGCGCCTCATGGCCGCGAGGGTATATGCTGAAGCTTGTCGGTGGGGGCCAGGCCGGTGTCGGGGTCGCGATGCCGGATGTCGGGGGAGGAGCGGGGATGGCGGATGCACAGCAGGATGATGTGACGGTCATCGAGAATGCCTGGATCCCCATGCCGGATGGCGCCCGGCTGGCGGCCAAGCTGTGGCTGCCGGCGGGTGCCGAGTCGATCGGCGTCCCCGCGGTCCTCGAGTACATCCCCTACCGCAAGGGGGACTTCCGGGTGATCCGGGACAGCCAGATTCATGGCCACTTCGCCCGGCACGGCTATGCCGCGGTCCGGGTGGACCTGCGCGGCAGCGGCGACTCCGATGGCGTGCTCCATGACGAATACCTCTCCCAGGAGCTGGAGGACGGCGTCGAGGTGATCCGCTGGATCGCCGCCCAGCCCTGGTGCAACGGACGAGTCGGGATGATCGGCATCTCCTGGGGCGGCTTCAATGGCCTGCAGATCGCCGCCCTGCAACCCCCCGAGCTGCAGGCCGTGATCACCGTCTGCTCCTCGGACGATCGCTACACCGACGATGTCCATTACATGGGCGGCTGCCTGCTGACCGACAACCTCTCCTGGGCCTCGGTGATGCTCTCCTACAACGCCTGTCCCCCGGACCCGACCATCGTCGGTGAGCGCTGGCGCGAGCTGTGGCAGCGGCGGCTGGAGCACAGCGGGCTCTGGTTGAAGACCTGGCTGGACCACCAGCGGCGGGATGCCTACTGGCGCCACGCTTCGGTCTGCGAGGACTTCGCGGCGATCCGCTGTCCGGTGTTCGCGGTCAGCGGCTGGGCCGATGGCTACTGCAACACGGTGTTCCGGCTGATCCACCACCTGAAGGTGCCACGCAAGGGACTGGTCGGGCCCTGGAACCACAAGTATCCCCACCTGGGTGGTCCGGGACCCTCCATCGACTTCCTTGGCGAGTGCCTGCGCTGGTGGGATCGTTGGCTCAAGGATCACGACAACGGCGTGGATCGGGAGCCCCTGCTGCGCGCCTGGATGCAGGACAGCGTCTCGCCGATCAGTGACGACCGTCCCGGGCGCTGGGTCGCCGAGACCCAGTGGCCCAGCCCCCGCCTGCGGCCACGGGTCTATGCGCTGTCCCGGGAAGGCCTGGTCGCCGGGGAGCCCGCAGAGGGCGCTCCCTTGTCGATTCGCAGCCCGCTGAGCGTGGGGCTCTTCGCTGGCAAGTGGTGCAGCTATGCGGAGAGCACCGACCTCCCGACCGACCAGCGGCTGGAGGATGGCGGCTCGCTGTGCTTCGATACGCCGCCGCTGGCCCGGGATGTCGAGATCCTCGGCGAGCCCTTCGTCGAGCTCGAGCTCTCGGCGGACCGGCCCCAGGCGATGGTCGCCGTGCGGCTCTCCGACATCGGGTCCGACGGCACCGTCACCCTGGTGAGCTACGGGCTCTGCAACCTCAGTCATCGCCATGGCCACGACCGACCCGAGCCGCTGACGCCAGGCGAAACCTGCCGGGTCAGGGTCCGCCTCAATCACGTTGCCCAGTGCTTCCCCGCGGGCAACCGCATCCGCGTGGCGCTCTCCTCCTCGTACTGGCCGCTGGCCTGGCCGTCGCCGTCTCCGGCGACGTTGACGCTCCATCCGCGAGGCTGTCGCTTGGCCCTGCCTCAGCGTCCCCGACGGGGCGCGGACAGGACCCTGCCCGGTCTCGGTGAGCCCCGCATGGCGCCAGGCCCGACCACCACTCTGCTGGTGCCGGCCCATCGGGAATGGACGGTGCTCTTCAACCTGGCCACCAACGAGGCTACGCTCGGGATCATCGACAACGATGGCAGCTGGCGCCTCGACGACCTGGGCCTGACGCTCGGCTATGACGTCACTGAACGCTACTCCCAGGCCAACGACGACTACGCCACGGTGAGCGGCGAGGTCGTCAATCGGCGCAGGTTCGAGCGCGGCGATTGGCGGGTGGATATTGTCACACGCACGGTGATGACCAGCACGGCCAGCCACTTCCATCTCAATGCTACCCTGGATGCCTACGAAGGCGACGAGCGGGTCTTCTCCCGTACCTGGAACGAGGTCATCCCCCGGGACCATCTGTGAGTCTCGCCGGTCGAAACGACCATGGCCGGGCACTGGAATCCTGGTGGGCGCAGGGCGGCAGCCCTGTCCTCGGTCTATGTTGCACTGCACAATAATCTCTGCTATTGTGCAGTGCAGCAGAGCGGGAATCTCCCGTTCCATCGCATTCAGAACCCAGGAGGTTCTCATCATGACCAACGCATTCGCATTCGACACCAAGCAATTCGACACCGCCCAGTTCGAGTCCATGTTCGTCGCCCCGGCGCGCGCCTTCGCCGCCCTGTCCGTCGATCTCACCGAGAAGCTGGTCAATGCGCAGCTCGAGGCCACCAAGGCCTATGCAGACATCAACCTGGCGCAGCTGCGCAGCCTGGTGGAGGTCAAGGATGCCGAAGGTCTGAAGGGCTACCTGGAAGGCCAGCAGAAGGTCGCCACGGAGCTGACCGAACGCCTGAAGGGCGATGCCGAGAAGGTCGTGGCCCTGCAGCAGGAGTTCGTCGAGGAGAGCCAGAAGCTGACCGAGGGCAGCGTCAAGCAGGCCCAGGAAAGCGCCAAAGGGGCCACCGAGACTGCCACCAAGGCCGTCAAGGAAGCTGCACCCAAGGCCAAGTAAGCCGTTGGCCCGCACTGCGGGCCACGCTGACGCCAGACCACAGGTCGCCGATCCATGATCGGCGGCCTGTTTTCGTCGGGCGCAGGTCAGCGCGACCTATCCTGGAGACGGGGGATTAACTCGATGGCGGGGGATGTCAGGCACGCCCGCGCCTTGTGCCAATCTGGACCTTTTCGGTACCATTTCCTGACGCCTCATGGCGGCTTGCACGGCGGAGCGTCCCAGGGAACGATCATGCAGACCAACCTCGAGAAGCATCAGGCGACCCGGCGCGTCACCATCCTCTCCGCGGCGATCAATACCCTGCTCGGCGTGGCCAAGATCATCGTCGGTTGGCTTGTCGGCTCCGCTGCCCTGGTCGCTGACGGCGTGCACTCCTTCTCCGACCTGGTGACCGACGGCTTCGTGCTCGCCGCGTCCCATTATGGCCACCAGGGACCCGACCACGACCACCACTACGGCCACGGCCGCATCGAGACCCTGGCCACCCTGTTCCTGGGCAGCGTACTGATCTTCGTGGCCGGCGGTATCGCCTGGTCGAGCCTCGAGCGCCTCATCTCCTCTGCGGTGATTCCGCCGCCCGGCTATGGGGCGATCCTGTTGACTGCCCTGGCGCTGCTGACCAAGGAGTGGCTCTTCCACCTGACACGCCGGGTGGCCCGCCGCATCGGCTCGAAGATGCTCGAGGCCAACGCCTGGCACCACCGCAGCGACGTGCTCTCCACCGGCGTGGTGATGGTCGCCCTGGTTGGCAGCCAGTTCGGCGCCACCTGGATCGATACCGTGGCGGCGGTGATCGTCGGCCTGATGGTCGGCAAGGTGGGCTGGGACCTGCTGTGGGAGTCGGGCCGGGAGCTGGTGGATACCGCCCTGCCGGTGGCCACCCAGGAGGAGATGCGCGAGGTGGCGAAAAGCGTGGCGGGCGTCGCGGGCATCCACGACCTGCGCACCCGCCAGTCGGCCGGACATACGATGCTCGACCTGCACGTGGTGGTGTCGCCGCGGATCAGCGTCTCGGAGGGCCACGAGATCGGCAACGAGGTGAGCCGCCGCCTGCGCCACGCCTTCCCCGCCCTCACCGACCTCACCTTCCATATCGACCCCGAGGACGATGCCGGCGAGGGCGACCCCAGCCGTTTCCCGGGGCTGCCATTGCGCCCCCAGGTGGAGGCCGCCCTGGCCGAGCGCTGGGGAGAGCTGGATGTCTGGGCGGCAATCCGCGAGATGGAACTGCACTACCTGGAGGGGGCGGTCACGGTGGTGGTCTGCCTGGACGAGCCGTCGCCCTTCGAGAGCGACGCCGTGATCCGACGCCTCGAGGCCCGTGCCCATGACATCGACTGGCTCTCCCACGTCGAGGTTCGACGCCTGGCGGGCGCTCCGCACCTGCCGGCGACCGGCTGACGCCGCCGACGTCTCCCCGTCATCATGATCATCGCCGGATGCGCAGGCCATGCTGCTTGAGCTTCCTGACGACGCTGGGCTGGCTGACGCCGAGCCGTTCGGCGATGGCGTAGGTCGAGGAAAGAGACTCGCAGAGCTCGGCGAGGATGGTGCGCTCGGTACGGCTCAGGGCCTCCTTGAGGCCTTCCTCCTCGCCGAGAGCCGGATAGGAGATGGAACTCCGGTCAGCGGCGTCGTCGTGCCGGGACGCTGCGGCAGGGTGGCTCGGGCGCGGCGTGTCGGCATGGATCACATCATCGCTGGATAACCAGGCCCGCTCCAGCCAGTTCTCCAGCTCCCGCACGTTGCCGGGCCACTCCTGGCGCATCAGCGATTGCCAGCTGCTCCGAGCGAGGAGCTTCTCCTGGCCATAGCGTCGATTGAGCCGCTTCAACTGGCGCTCTACCAGGCCGGGTATATCCTCGCGGCGCTCACGAAGCGGCGGCAGGGTGACCGGGATGACGTTCAGCCGATAGTAGAGGTCCAGGCGGAACGCCCCTTCCTCCACCCGTCGGCCGAGATCCTGGTTGGTGGCCACCACCAGGCGGAAGTCGACGCGGCGGGACTGGTTGTCGCCCAGCCGAGAGATGCGCCCATCCTGGATGGCCTTCAGCAGCTTGGTCTGCACCCCCAGGGGCAGCTCGCCGATCTCGTCGAGAAAGAGCGTGCCGCCTGCGGCCTGCTCGATCAACCCGATGCGTCCGCCGGGCGCGGCACCGCTGAAGGCTCCGGGGCGATAGCCGAACATCTCCGCCTCGAACAGGCTTTCGGGGATGGCGGCACAGTTGACGTCGACGAAGGGGCCATCGCGGCGCGAGCTCCAGCGATGCAGCTGGCGGGCGAAGGCCGTCTTGCCGACGCCAGACTCGCCGAGCATCATCACGGTCGCGTCGGTGGGGGCCACCCGGCGGAGCAGCAGGGCCACCTCCCGCATCAGCGGGCTCTTCACCTCCAGCTCGTCGAGCTCGCTCTCCAGTGCCGCATCCTCCTGCTCGAGTGCCTGGCTGCGCTTCAGGTGGTCGCTGAAACGCTGCTGCAGCAGGGTGTATTCCTGCTGCAGCAGCTGAAGGTCGGTGAGGTCCATGGAGCGGCTGACCACGGCGACCAGCTTGCTCTCCTCGAAGACCGGATGGGCCTGGGCAATCACCCGGCGACCGGTGCCGGTGCGCTGCGCGATCTGAGCGGGCTTGCCGGTTCGCATCACTTCCAGGCTGATCGAGGGGTTCAGCACCCCATCGGCTTCGAGGCGCTGCACGGTGCTGGCACGCAGCGCTTCGCAGGAGATGCCGTAGACCGCGGCGGCACTGGGACTCACATGGCGAACCTTGCCGTCGGCATCGACCACGAAGAAGTGGTCATGGGCGGTGTCGACGATGGTCCTGAGGATGAGGCTATCGATGGTGCTCATGTGACCGCCTTCGATTCATGGATGCATCATTGATTCATTATTGCATCGCCGTCGAGCCGATAGTGATCCAATTCTGGATCATTGGCCCGCAATCGGCCCCGGCATAGCCCCGAATCCAGGTTGGCATGGTTTCTGCAAAACAACATGCAGAGCGCTTGGCGCCTTCAGCACCGACCAGGACACCAGAGGACGTTCCCATGAGTGAGTTCAACCAGCCCCTGGGGGGCAACGAGATGCCGCGCTTCGGTGGGCCCGCCACCATGATGCGCCTGCCGACCCAGCAGAATGCCGAAGGCCTGGATGCCGCCTTCATCGGCATTCCCATGGACATCGGCACCTCCAACCGCCCCGGAACCCGCCTGGGGCCTCGCCAGATTCGTGACGAGTCACGGATGCTGCGTCCCTACAACATGGCGACCCGGGCCGCCCCCTTCGATAGCCTGCAGGTCGCGGATATCGGCGATGTGCCGATCAACACCTTCAACCTGCCCAAGAACCTGGACATCATCTCCGGCTTCTATGACCGGGTGCTGGCCCACGACTGCGCGCCCCTCACGCTGGGCGGTGATCACACCCTGACCTGGCCGGTGCTGCGCGCCATCGCCAGGAAGCACGGCCCGGTCGGCCTGATCCACGTCGACGCCCATGCCGACGTCAATGAGCAGATGTTCGGCGAGGAGGTCGCCCACGGCTGCCCCTTCCGACGCGCCCAGGAGGAGGGGCTGCTCGACGCCAACCGCGTGGTGCAGATCGGCCTGCGCGGCACCGGCTATGCCGCGGAGGACTTCGACTGGTGCCGCGAGCAGGGCTTTCGCGTCGTGCAGGCCGAGGAGTGCTGGTACAGGTCGCTCGCGCCGCTGATGGCCGAAGTGCGAGAGCAGATGGGCGACGGGCCGGTCTACATCTCCTTCGATATCGATGCCCTCGACCCCTCCGTCGCGCCGGGCACCGGCACCGTCGAGATGGGTGGCCTCACCGCTCAGCAAGGGCTGGAGATCGTGCGCGGTGCAGCGGGACTCAACGTGGTGGGCGGCGACCTGGTCGAGGTGGCGCCCCCCTATGACCCGAGCGGCAATACCGCCCTGATGGGCGCCACTCTGCTCTACGAGATGCTCTGCGTGCTGCCGGGCGTGAAGCGTCGCGATTGACGCCTCTGGCCTACCTATAGGCCTGCCATCGATTCATACAATGACAATTCCAGCCGAGGTCCTCCATGTCATCTTCTCTCGATAGTTCCGACAACATCGCGCTCGAGGGCGCGCCGCTCTCGCGCCACGGCCTGATCAAGTTCCTCGTACCGTCGCTGATCGGCGTGTTGCTGTTCCTGGTGCCCTTCTCGGTAGGCGATACCATCAATATCGGCATGGGGTTCGCCGCCGATGGGCTCAAGGCCCTGCTGGGTGAGGCGCTGCCCGCCATCGCTACCCTGGTACTCTGCCTGTCGTTCGTGCTGACCCTCTACGTGAAGGCCGCCAGGCCTTTCTGGGCGCAGGGCAGTGCGCTGGGGGAGCTGTTCGACGTGGCCCCGCTGTGGACGGTGATGCGCGGGCTCGGGGCGCTGTTCGCGCTGATGACCTACTTCCAAGTCGGGCCGGCGTTCGTCACCGCCTCCTTCACCGGTGGCGTGATGCTCAATGACCTGGCGCCGGTCCTGCTGACCTTCTTCTTCTTTGCCGCCATCCTGCTGCCGTTCCTGGTCGACTTCGGCTTCATGGAGTTCATCGGCAGCCTGCTGCGTACCCCCTTCCGCTGGATCTTCGGTCTGCCCGGCCGCAGCGCCATCGATGCCACCGCCTCCTGGATGGGCTCAGGCACCGTCGGCGTCCTGATCACCACCCAGCAGTACGAGAAGGGCTTCTACAACTGCCGCGAGGCGGCGGCCATCGCCACCAACTTCTCCATCGTCTCGATCGCCTTCGCGATCCTGGTGACCAGCTTCATCGGCATCAATCACCTCTTCGTGCCCTTCTACCTGACGGTGGTGGTGGCCGGGCTGGTGGCCGCGGTGATCGTGCCGCGTCTGCCGCCGCTCTCGCGCAAGCCCAACAGCTACTACGAGCCGGTGGGCTGCCAGCTGCAGGAGGAGCGCACCGGTGATCAGGGGCTGCTGCGCTATAGCCTGGGCATGGCCGTCGCCCGTGCAGAGCAGGCACCGGGGCCGCGTCAGCTGGTGCGCATCGCGCTGTTCAACGTCGCGGATATCTTCTTCGGCCTGCTGCCGCTGGTCATCGCCATTGGTACCGTGGCGCTGATCCTGGCCGAATTCACGCCGCTGTTCACCTGGCTGTCGATGCCCATGGTGCCGGTTCTCGAGTGGATGGGTCTGCCGGAGGCCGAAGCCGCGGCGCCTGCCACCCTGGTGGGCTTCGCCGACATGTTCCTGCCGGCGGTGCTGGGCAGCAACATCGAGAGCGAGCTGACACGTTTCGTGATCGCCTGCCTGTCGCTGACCCAGCTGGTCTACATGTCCGAGATCGGTGCGCTGCTGCTGAAATCGAAGATTCCCCTCAAGCTGTGGGAGCTGGTGGCCATCTTCCTGATCCGGACCGCCATCACCCTGCCGATCATCGTCGTCATGGCCCACTGGCTGGTGGGATGAGGGAGCTCCAGATGACCTGTGCAGAACTGCTCATTCGACTGCTGCGCGACACCTACGGCGTGGATACCGTCTTCGGTATCCCCGGCGTCCATACCGTCGAGCTGTATCGTGGACTGGACGGCGGTGAGCCAGCCGGTGGCATCCGGCATGTCACCCCGCGTCACGAACAGGGCGCGGGCTTCATGGCCGACGGCTATGCCCGGGCCACCGGCCGGCCGGGAGTCTGCTTCATCATCACCGGCCCCGGCATGACCAACATCGCCACGGCCATGGGCCAGGCGCTGGCCGACTCCGTCCCGATGCTGGTGATCTCCAGCGTCAGCCGCCGCGACACGCTGGGGCGCGGTCAGGGACGCTTGCACGAGCTGCCCAGCCAGCAGCAGCTGGTGGCAGGGCTCTCCCGCTTCAGCCACACCCTGCTCGACCCCGACGGATTGCCCGAGGCCCTGGCCAGGGCGTTTGCGGTGTTCGAAGGGGGACGGCCGGGGCCGGTGCATATCGAGATTCCCATCGACCTCTTCCAGGCCCCGGTAGCGGAACCGGCCAGCTGGCGACGCACGGCTCTGACCAGTGCGGCGCCGGATCCCGATGCCCTGGAGACGGCCGGTGACTGGCTGGCACAGGCGAGGCGCCCCCTGGTGCTGCTGGGGGGCGGCTGCGTCAGGGCGCCGCAGGCGGCAAGGACGCTGGTTGCCGCCCTGGACGCCCCGACGGTCACCACGATCAATGCCAAGGGGCTGCTCGGCATCGACCATCCCCTGGACCTGGGCGCCAATGCCTCCCTGCCCGCCGTGCGTGAGCTGGCAAGAGACGCCGACGTGGTGCTGGCGATCGGCACCGAGCTGGGCGAGACCGATTACGACGTCGTCTTCGATGACGGCTTCTCCCTTTCCGGGCGGTTGATCCGCGTGGACATCGACCCCGAGCAGCTGGCCAGAAACCAGTCGGCGGACCTGGCACTGGTGGCGGATGCCGGAGCGACCCTCAAGGCGCTGGCCAGGCGTTTTGCCAAGACGCCTCTCCAGCGAGACGGCGAGGGCCGGGCCCGGGCGACTCGGGAGGCGCTGGGGTTGTCGCAGGACCCGGCCTTCGCGCCCTATGTGCCGCTGTTCGACACCCTCCGTGAGACCCTGCCGGAGGCCATCCTGGTCGGTGACTCCTGTGCCACCACCTATGCCGCCAACCACCTGGTGGCCCAGCCGGCGCCGCGGCGCTTCTTCAACGCCTCGACCGGCTACGGGACGCTCGGCTACGGCCTGCCCGCCGCCATGGGCGCCAGTCTTGGACAGCCCGGGTTGCCGGTCGTGGCGCTGGTGGGTGACGGCGGCATCATGTTCACGCTGACCGAGCTGGTCTGTGCGGTGGAGGAGGGCCTGCCGGTGGTGATCCTGCTGTGGCACAACCAGGGCTATGAAGAGATCCGCCGCTACATGGATGGCGCGGATGTCCCGCGACTGGGGGTGGATATCCAGGCGCCGGATTTCCAGATGCTGGCCGCCGGATTCGGCTGCGTTGCCCGTCGCGTTGGTGATCCCCAGGCCCTGGCCACGGCGATCCGCGGACGCCCCCGGCAGGGGCCGTTGCTGATCGAGATCGACGCGGCGGCCTGGAATGCCGCGGTGCAGGAATAGCATCTCACCGAACCGGAAACCCACTGCGAGAGAGCCCCCCATGCAACAGCTGACACGCCAGTTCATCGACAATCGCTGGGTCGAGAGTGCCGGCCAGCGCCGCCTGCCCGTCACCGACCCTTACCGCCAGGAGACCATCGCCGAGGTCACCGCCGGCGATGCCACGGATGTGGACGCCGCCGTGGC
This sequence comes from Halomonas ventosae, assembly GCF_004363555.1. Classification (GTDB taxonomy): domain Bacteria; phylum Pseudomonadota; class Gammaproteobacteria; order Pseudomonadales; family Halomonadaceae; genus Halomonas; species Halomonas ventosae. Next base: position 97,308 of record NZ_SNZJ01000014.1, read on the forward strand.
CGCCGCCCGACGCGCCCTGACGGCCTGGCAGGCGCTGGGCGGTGAGCGCCGAGGTGCCTGGCTATCGACCCTCGCCGACGCCCTGGAGGCACGTCGGGATGCGCTGATGCGCCTTTCCTCCCGCAATAACGGCAAGGCCCTGGCCGAGGCGGGTATCGACCTTGATGATGCCATCGCCTGTTACCGCTACTACGCCGGTCAGGCAGCCGAACTGGAGGCGCGCCAGGGGCGCATCGTCGAGCACGGCCTTGATGGCATCCGGGCCCAGACCTACGAAGACCCCGTTGGCGTGGTGGGGCTGATCACCCCCTGGAACTTTCCGCTGGTGACCAGCGCCTGGAAGATTGCCCCGGCCCTCGCGGCCGGCTGCACCGTGGTGTTCAAGCCCTCCGAGGTCACCCCGCTGCCCGAACAGGCGGTGGCCGAGGTCGCCGAGGCGGTCGGCCTGCCTGCCGGCGTACTTAACCTGGTGCACGGCGACGGGGAAGGCATCGGGGCGCCGCTCACCGCCCATCCCGGCGTCGACAAGTTCTCCTTCACCGGCAGCAACGCGGTGGGCGAGAAGGTGATGCGGGCGGCGGCCGAGGGCGTCCGTAACGTCTCGCTGGAACTGGGCGGCAAGTCCCCGATCCTGGTGCTGGAGGATGCCGAGGTCGAGCAGGCTGCCGACTGGGTGATGGCGGGCATCTACTTCAACTCCGGCCAGATCTGCTCCGCCACCTCGCGGCTGATCGTCCACGATGCCCTCGCCGAGCCGCTCTATGCGGCGCTGGCCAAGCGCATCGATGCCATTCGCCTGGGCGACCCCCTGGCCAGCGACACCGACATGGGCCCCATGTCCAGCGCCCGCCAGCGCGAAGCGGTCGAGCGCTACCTGGCGGTGGCGCGGGAGGAGGGACTCGTGGCGGTGCGCGATGGCCGGCATCGCCAGCTGCCCGAGTGCGGTGAGTTCGTCGCCCCGACGCTCTATCGCGATGTGCCGGTCGAGAGCCGCCTGTGGCAGGAGGAGATCTTCGGGCCGGTGCTCTGCGGGCGGAGCGTCTCCAGCGAAGACGAGGCCATCGCGCTCGCCAATGCCAGTCCCTTCGGCCTGGCCGCCACGGTGGTTGCCGGTGATGTCGAACGGGCCCGGCGGGCAGGGCAGCAGCTTCGCGCGGGCAGCATCTGGGTCAACAGCGAGCAGGTGGTGATGCCGGAAGCCAGCTGGGGCGGCTTCGGCATCAGCGGCATCGGCCGTGAGCTGGGCTCCTGGGGACTGGCGGAGTACCTGCAGGTGAAGCACCTCATCGGGCCCGAGGCAGGCCAGCACGGTTGACCAGCTTCCCTGACGCTCAGGCCATCGATCCTTGCTTGGCGGCCTGTTCTCGATGTGTGCCAGGCATGGCGCGCAGTGCCTGCCTGTCGCACCAAGAAACGCCGGGGCTCAAGGCCCCGGCGTAGCGGTTGGGAAGGCTCTCCCCGGGGGGAAGCTGCCGCGCCTGCCGCGGCGGGATGCCGCTGGCAGGCGCGTCGAGCCTATTCGGCCGTCGCCAGCAGGCTGGCGTTGCCGCCTGCGGCGGTGGTGTCGATGCAGAGGTGACGCTCCACCACGTAGCGTGCCGGCGCGATGGTCTGGGTCTCGAGCGAGACGATGGCGCCGTCGCGCTCGGCGAGCGCAATGCGCAGCTCGCGGGTCCAGTCGCTGTCGCCAGCTGCGGCCACGGTCTCGATCCCCCTGATCGTGGTCAGCGTCTCTGCCGCGACGCTGCCGTCGAGCGCGGCGACGGGCGCCCCGGCATCGATCAGAGGCTGCACGGCCTGCGCCGCGCCGGGGGCAACGACGACTGCCGGCGAGCCCGCGCCCAGCGCCTGCACCGCCTGGGCGACGGCGATGTCCAGCGTCGGCCCAAGGCAGAGCACCGGGCCCTTCGGATACATCGCCAGGCGGTTGCTTTCGCCCGTCGGCCCCGGCAGCGTCTGGGGCGTCATGTCCAGCGCCGCGGTTTCGGCGAGCGCCTTGCGGACCACGCCACCCTTGCCGGAGAGCGCCTTGCGCAGCACCTCGACCCGATCGCGCCGTGCCGCCCAGTTGCGTGAATCCAGCCCGTCGAGGGCCGACTGCAGATCCCCGACGGTCACGGCATTCCCTGTCGGCGCCTCAAGGCGCTCGATGGCGGCGGTACGGCGGAAGCGGTTGACGTAGAGCGGGCCGCCGGCCTTGGGGCCGGTACCCGAGAGGCCCTCGCCGCCGAAGGGCTGGGAGCCGACGATGGCGCCGATCTGATTGCGGTTGACGTAGATGTTGCCGACATGGATCCGCTCGACGATCTGCTGCACGCGGTCGTCGATGCGGGTGTGCAGGCCGAAGGTCAGCCCGTAGCCCCGGTCATTGATGTCATCGACCACCTTGTCGATGTCCCGCGCCTTGAAGGTGGCCACGTGCAGCACCGGGCCGAAGATCTCGCGCTCGAGGTCCTCGATGCCGCCGACCTCGATCACGGCCGGGGTGACGAAGGTGCCGGCGTCCGGCGCGGACAGCCTTTTCAGCACCTTGCCGGCCTTTTCCTTCTCCGCCACATAGGCACTGATATCGGCCTGGGCCTCGGCGTCGATCACCGGCGAGACGTCGGCGTCGGTGTTCCAGGGGTCGCCGATGGTCAGCGCGTCCATGGCGCCATCGAGCATCGTCAGCAGCCGATCCCGCGCCTCCTCCTGTACGTAGAGCATCCTCAGTGCCGAGCAGCGCTGGCCGGCCGACTGGAAGGAGGAGATCAGGATGTCGCGCACCGCCTGCTCGGTCAGCGCCGTGGAGTCCACGATCATGGCGTTGAGCCCGCCGGTCTCGGCGATCAGCACGGCGTCCGGCCCGGCATTCTTCGCCAGGGCCTTGTGGATGATCTGTGCCACCGGCGTCGAGCCGGTGAAGCAGACGCCGGCGATCCGCGGGTCGCTGGTCAGCGGCCCGCCCACCGTGGGCCCGTCGCCGGGCAGCAGCTGCAGCGCCGCCTCGGGCAGGCCGGCCTCGCGCATCAGCTCGACGGCCCGCGCGGCGATCATGGGTGTCTGCTCGGCGGGCTTGGCGAGCACCGCATTGCCGGCCGCCAGCGCCGCGGCGAGCTGGCCGGTGAAGATGGCCAGCGGGAAGTTCCAGGGGCTGATGCAGACGAAGATGCCTCGAGCGCTACCCGGCTCTTCGGCGTCCAGTCGCTCGCCCTCGTTGGCGTAGTAGCGCAGGAAGTCCACCGCCTCGCGCACCTCGGCGATGCCGTCGAACATCATCTTGCCGGCCTCGCGGGTACAGATCACCGTCAGCTCGGCGATGTGCGCCTCGTAGAGGTCGGCGGTGCGGCGCAGCACCTCGGCCCGCTCGGCCACCGGTCGCGCCGACCACTCGCGGAAGCCCGCCTCGGCGGCGTCCAGTGCGGTCGCCACCTCCTCCGGGGTCGCCTCATGCACCTGGCCGACCACCCGCGAGGTGTCGGCGGGCGACACGACATCCTTGGCCGGCCCCTGGGGGGCCGGGCTTCCCGCCAGCATGGGCCCGGCGGTCCAGGTGGTGTCGGCGAATTTCTCGCGAGCCGCCAGCAGCGGCAGGATCGAGGCGGGTTCGTTGATCCGGTAGCCGCGGGAGTTCTTGCGCTCGGGGGCGAACAGCTCGCCGGGCTGGCGGATCATGGGGCTGGCAATGGCGTCGCCGAGCTGCTGCATCCCGGCCACCGGATCCTTCGAGACCTCGCTGGGGGGAATCGAATCATCCACCACCTGGTTGACGAAGGAGGAGTTCGCCCCGTTCTCCAGCAGGCGGCGGACCAGGTAGGCCAGCAGGTCACGGTGCGCACCGACCGGGGCATAGATGCGGCAGTGCGTGCCCTCCGACTGCTTGACGATATGGTGCAGCGATTCGCCCATGCCGTGCAGGCGCTGGAACTCGTAGCTGTCCTTGTCGTCGCCCGCCATGGCGACGATGGCGGCGCAGGTATGGGCGTTGTGGGTGGCGAACTGCGGGTAGATGCGGTCGCGCCGGTCGAGCAGCAGCTGGGCGCAGGCCATGTAGCTGACATCGGTGTTGACCTTGCGGGTGAAGACCGGGAAGGTCTCGACGCCCATCTCCTGGGCCAGCTTGATCTCGGTGTCCCAGTAGGCGCCCTTGACCAGTCGCACCATGATCTTGCGGTCGAGGCGCTCGGCCAGGTCGTAGAGCGCCTCGATCACCGGCCCGGCACGTCGCCCGTAGGCCTGCACCACGACCCCGAAGCCGTCCCACCCGTCGAGGCTAGGGTCGGCCATCAGTGCCTCGATCACGTCCAGCGAGAGGTCCAGGCGGTCCTGCTCCTCGGCATCGATATTGAAGCCGATATTGGCCTTGGCCGCCTGCCGCACCAGTTCCTGGGCGCGCGGTACCAGGGTTTCCATCACCGTCTCGCGGTGGGTGGTTTCGTAGCGCGGATGCAGCGCCGAGAGCTTCACCGAGATGCCGGGGCTTCCGCGCACGTCACCCTTGGCCTGTTTGGCGATGGCGGTGATCGCCTTGGCGTAAGCCTCATGATAGCGCTGCGCATCCTCGTCGGTGCGCGCCGCCTCGCCCAGCATGTCGTAGGAGTAGGTGTAGCCCTGCTTCTCGAGCTCGCGGGCATTCTTCATGCCCTCCTGGATGGTCTGGCCGAGCACGAACTGGCGGCCGAGGATGCGCATCGACTGGCCGACCGCCTTGCGCACCACCGGCTCGCCCATCCGGCGTACCAGGCCGCGCAGCGCCCGCGCCGGGCCCTTGGGATCGTCATCCAGCACCTTGCCGGTCAGCATCAGCGCCCAGGTCGAGGCGTTGACCATCGACGACGACGACTTGCCCAGGTGCGAGCCCCAGTCGGACGGCTCGATCTTGTCGTGGATCAGATCGTCGATGGTCTCTGCGTCGGGCACGCGCAGCAGCGCCTCGGCCAGGCACATCAGGCCGACGCCTTCGGCGGTGGAGAGACCGTATTCGGCGAGGAACGCCTCCATCATCGAGGGCGACCTTTCCTTGCGCACGCGCGCTACATAGTTGGCACCTACATCAGCCACCCTGCGGCGGTCCTCCTCCGACAGCTTGATCTGTCCGACCAGCTCATGCAGCACGTCGGCCTCGTCGGCCGCATAGTGCTCGCGGATCCGTCCCCGCAGCTCGCTGACGGCCCCATGCGGATGAAGGTTGGCTTTGTTCATGGTCGATCTCCCTGGATGGCCGACACGCAGCGTCGATGCGCCGCTTGGATGTTGTCGTTCTTGTCGAAAGGTGATGTTGCAGCTTAGGCGTTCCGGCACGGGTTGCGCCAACCGGCTCGACGACGGAGATGGCCTGATGGGCAGGCGAGAAGCAGGCCGCCTCGCCGTTAATGATGCCAGCCTACCTGCCTGGAAAGGGCGCTGCTCGGGCGCTGGCGTTTGGCGCCTTGAGCGTTGAAAGCGCGTCACCCGACAGGCCTCGAGAATCCAGCGCGGGGGCCCAATACCGGGTCGCCGGCGCGTTCGGTTGTGATCGCCCCCTTGGACAGGCCCCCTGTGCTGGTTCACAGACGCCGAGCGTTACGCCATCGCCCTCCTTGGCGAGGAAACGGCCGCATTGACCCAGGTCATGCCGACCACCGCAGTGCCATGGAACGGTAGGTCGTGATGATCTCGATCAATTTCATTCCTTTTTGATATATAAAATATTGTCTTTAATTCCAACGTGTGATTTGTCAGACTCTCGCGCTCACTCTCGATCCCTTATGGATGATGAAGACATATCTGGGCAAGATGCGCGGCGAGCGCCTGAAACGTGAGACTCCCGATTTTCGCGATGCGCTCTGGTCATGGGTCGGCGCTTTCTCCGGCATGGGGGCTATCTGCTGGCTGAGTGCCCATTGGCTCTCCCAGCACCTGCTGATCGTGGCCTCCTTCGGGGCGACCTCCGTGCTGCTCTATGCCGCGCCGGAGAGCCCCTTCGCCCAGCCCCGCAACGTGCTGCTGGGCAACCTGCTCTCGGCAGTGGTGGGGGTCGCCTGCTTCCAGTTACTGGGGGCATCGGCGCTGTCGGTGACCCTGGCCGTGTCGCTCTCGATCCTGCTGATGCAGCTTACCCACAGCGTGCACCCGCCCGGCGCGGCGGCCGCGCTGGTTGCGGTGATCGGGGGGCCCGAGATCACCCGCCTGGAGTGGTGGTATCCGCTGATGCCGATCGGCATCGGCAGCACGATCATGGTGCTGGTGGCGGTGCTGGTGAACAACCTGGCTCGCCATCGGCGCTATCCGCTGCACTGGTAGGCGATATTGCAGGCGTCAGGCCGGGGTGTTGCACCGCTGACGCCATCGACGCCGATCGCCACACATCAGGCCCCGTGCCTCACCCGGTTTCCCTCTCTTGCCTGATTGCTCCCGTTGGCCACGTGCCGTGGCGTCGGCGGGTCCCGCTGCTCGCCTTTGGCGTCAGGAACTCGACGTGAATGACGTTTGATGTGGATTTTTCGTCGTTCCTGGTCAAAACGTCACGCCGGGATGCCCCCACACTGTAGGCACATCCTCGTTGAGCCACAGGAGGCCGAACGTGAACCGCAACGTCATCCTCACCTGCGCCGTCACCGGCGCCGGCGATACCGCCGGCAAGAACCCCAACGTGCCCGTCACGCCGAAGCAGATCGCCGACGACTGCATCGAGGCCGCCCGCGCGGGTGCCAGCGTGGCCCATATCCACGTGCGCGACCCCGAGACCGGCGGCATCAGCCACTCCGTCGACCACTTCCGTGAGGTGATGCAGCGGGTCCGCGAGGCCGACGTCGACATCGTCATGAACATCACCGCCGGCGGCGGCGGCGACTGGATCCCCGACGCCGCGGACCCCACCCGCGGCGGCCCCGGCACCGACATCCAGACCCCGGCCGAGCGCCACGAGCCGGTGGGCGCGCTGCTCCCGGAGCTCTGCACCCTGGACTGCGGCAGCCTCAACTTCGGCGACATGGTCTACGTGAACCCGGCAGACTGGCTGCGCGAGCACGCCCGACTGGTGCAGGCCGCCGGCGTCAAGCCGGAGCTCGAGTGTTTCGACCTGGGCCACGTCTGGTTCGCCCGACAGCTGCAGCAGGAGGGCCTGATCGACGGCGACCCGCTCTACCAGCTCTGCCTGGGGATTCCCTGGGGCGCCGAGGCGGACCCCGAGACCATGCTGGCGATGCGCAACAAGCTGCCGGAGAACGCCAACTGGGCCGCCTTCGGCATCGGCCGCCAGCAGATGCCCATGGTCGCTCAGGCGATGCTGCTCGGCGGCCACGCCCGGGTCGGCCTGGAGGACAACCTCTACCTGAAGAAAGGGGTGCTCGCCACCAATGGCGGGCTGGTCGAGAAGGCCGGGGACATCATCGAGAGCCTCGGTGGCCGCGTGATGACGCCGGCCGAGACCCGCGCCCACCTCAGGCTGCGCGATCCGAACACCGGCCAGACCGTGGAAAAAGCCGCCGGAGGTGAAGCATGAGCCGCCAACTCACCGTGATCGGCACCGGGGTGATCGGCAACGGCTGGATCGCCCGCGCCCTGTCCCGCGGCTGGGACGTGGTGGCCTTCGACCCCGACCCCGAGGCTCCGGCGCGCACCCGCGCCTTCGTCGCGGGCGCCTGGGCCTCGCTCGAGAAGCTGGGCCTGGCCGAGGGCGCCAGCCCCGAGCGGCTGCGCTTCGTGGAGAGCCTCGAAGCCGCCGTGACGGGCGCCGACCTGATCCAGGAGAACGTGCCGGAGCGCCTGCCGCTCAAGCAGGAGATCCTCGCCGCCATCGACGCTGCCGCGGAAGACCAGGTGGTGATCGGCTCCTCCACCTCGGGCTTCAAGCCCAGCGACCTGCAGCAGGATTGCGCCAAGGCGCCGGGGCGGGTAATCGTCGCCCACCCCTTCAACCCGGTCTACCTGCTGCCGCTGGTGGAGCTGGTGGGCGGCGAGGCCACCGATCCCCGCCAGATCGAGCAGGCCCAGGCGCTCTACCAGGACCTGGCCATGCGCCCGCTGGTGGTGCGCCGGGAAATCGAGGGGCATATCGCCGACCGCCTGATGGAGGCGCTGTGGCGCGAGGCCCTGCACCTGGTCAATGACGGCGTGGCTACCACCGAGGAGATCGATGCCGCCGTGGTCTACGGCTGTGGCCTGCGCTGGTCGCTGATGGGCACCTTCCTTACCTTCCACCTGGCCGGCGGCGAGCAGGGCATGCGTCATATGCTCGAGCAGTTCGGCCCGGCGCTGAAACTGCCCTGGACCAAGCTGGAGGCGCCCGAGCTCACCGACGAGCTGATCGACCGGGTGGTCGAGGGCTGCGAGCACCAGGCCGCCGGCCGCCCGGTGGCCGAGCTCGACCGCCGCCGCGACGACTTCCTGGTGGAGCTGCTCGACCTGGTGCAGAAGTACTGGCCCGAGGCAGAGGGCCTGGAGGGACGCATCTGATGGTGATCCTGGAGAGCCGCGTCGCCCCCGAGTGGGTCGACTACAACGGCCACATGAACGACGCCGAGTACGCCAGGGTCTTCTCCCTGGGCGTGGAGGCGCTGATGGACCGTATTGGCCTGGATGCCACCGGCCGCCAGCGGCACGGCTATACGATCTACACCCTGGAGACCCACCTCTGCTACCGCCGCGAGGTCCACGAGGGGCAGCCGCTCAGGGTCGCCCTGACCCTGCTGGACCGCGACGCCAAGCGGCTGCACGTCTTCTTCGAACTGCTCGATGAGGCGGGCAACCTGCTGGCCACCAGCGAGCAGATGCTGATGGGCATCGACAGCGAGGCCGTGCGTCCCGCGCCCTTTCCCGCGCCCGTCGAGAGCGCCATTGGCGCACTGCCCCATGTTGCGCGAGACGCCTGGCCGGAACTGGCCGGGCGCACCATCGGCATACGCCGCTAGCCCCCGCGTCCAGAACCAACAGCGACCGGCCGCCCACTCCAGGGGCGGCCCGACGGGATTGCCGGCCCGAGGTCCGGCCAAGGAGGATATGGATTATCGCTGCGTCGACTCCCCCCACTCGCCCCTCGTCCTCGTCACAGGGCGCCAATCCGCACGCCGAGACGACCACCGACTACATGGTGACCGAGCTCGCCCAGGGCGGCCTCTTCCAGGGCATGCACAAGGGCATGACCCTCACGGCAGGCGCCCTGGTGCTGGCCTTCGTGCTCTTCACCGGGCTTGGCTCCGAAACCGCCGGCAGCGTCTTCGGCGCCGCTCGCGCCTGGATCGAGAGCACCTTCAGCGGCTACTACCTGATCACGGTGATGCTGCTGCTGGCGGTGTGTGCCTTCATCGTCCTCAGCCGCTACGGCAGCGTGCGCCTGGGACCCGATGACAGCCGCCCCGAGTTCAGCAATTTCGCCTGGTTCTCGATGCTGTTTTCGGCCGGTATCGGGATCGGCATCCTGTTCTTCGGCGTCGCCGAGCCGGTCTTCTACCTCGACGACACCGGCGCCTTCGGCTATCCCAACAACCCCCACGCCGATATGGCTGGGGCCACCGCCATCGGCCATGAGCGCGCCATCGACGCCCTGCGGGTCACGGTTTTCCACTGGGGCCTGCACGGCTGGGCGATCTACGTCATCGTCGGCATGTCGCTGGCCTACTTTGCCTACCGCAAGGGCCTGCCGCTGGCGCTGCGCTCGGCCCTGTATCCCTTCATCGGCGAGCGCATCTTCGGCCCGCTGGGCCACCTCTTCGATATCCTCGGCGTGCTGGGCTGCGTCTTCGGCGTCGCTACCTCCCTGGGCCTCGGCGTCAGCCAGATGGCCGTGGGCCTGGAGCGCCTGGTGGGTATCGGCGCCGGCCTGGATACCCAGCTGATCCTGATTGCCCTGATCTCGATGGTCTCGATCCTCTCGGCGGTCACCGGGGTCCGGCGCGGCATCAGGGTGATCTCCGAGCTCAATATCTGGATCTCGGTGCTCGTGGTCGGCGTCTTCCTGATCGGCGGCCCCACCCTGTGGCTGATCACCGCCTTCGGCGAGACCCTGCTCGACTACGCCGTCAACTTCATCCCCATGGGCCTATGGTTCGCCGACGAGCCCGCGACCGTAGAGTGGCAGCAGGGCTGGACCATCTTCTACTGGGGCTGGTGGCTGGCCTGGGCCCCCTTCGTCGGGCTGTTCATCGCGCGCATCTCAAAGGGCCGCACCCTGCGCGAGTTCGTCCTCGGGGTGCTGCTGGTCCCGACCCTGATCATCTTCGTGTGGCTGATCATCTTCGGCGGCAACGCCATGTACCAGGAGCTCAACGCGGGGGGCGGCGCGGGCAGCGCCGGCATCATCGAGCTGGTCAACGCCTGGAAGCTGCCGGCGGCGCTGTTTGCCACCGCCGACGGCATCGTCGGCACCGGTACCTTCGGCTGGCTGCTCTCGGCCATGATGGTGTTCCTGCTGATGAGCTGGTTCGTCACCTCGTCCGACTCCGGGACGCTGGTGCTGACCACCATCCTGTCGCTGGGCGACGAGGAGCCACCGCGCCGGTTTCGGGTCCTGTGGGGCGTGGTCATCGGCCTGGTGGCCGCGGTGCTGCTGCTGGCCGGTGGCCTCACCGCGCTGCAGACCGCCTTGATCGCTGCCGCCCTGCCGTTGAGCGGCGTCATCCTGGTCATGACTGCCGGCGTGCTGCTCTCGCTGTTCCGCGAGTCCCTCGAGGCACGGCAGCTGGCCGATGCGAAACTTACCTCTACACGCACAGGAGGCTCAGGTGACCGCTGATCTTCCCCCGACGCCCGACTACGACGCCTGGCCCATCGAGGCCGACCTCGAGAGTGTCTCCTTCACGCCGCGCCTGGTGACGGTGCGCTGGCGCGACGGCCGCGTGAGCCGCTACCACGGCATCTGGCTGCGCGAGAACGCCGCCGACGACACCACCGTCAACCCGGCGACCCGCGAGCGCATCCTGGATCTCTCCACCCTGCCCGCCTGGCCGGAGATCGCCGGCGCGGAGATCGACGCCGCCGGCGCGCTGTGCGTGAACTTCGCCCCTGAGGATCGTCGACTGCGCTTCCACCCCGGCTGGCTGCGCGCCCACGACTACGACAACGCCGAGGACCCCGAGGCGCCGCTGGTGCCGGTGACGACCTGGGAGGGCGGCCCTGAGGCGGGACCCGACACCCTCGA
>NZ_SNZJ01000015.1 GCF_004363555.1 Halomonas ventosae
GCCGCCAAGCCGCCAAGCCGCCAAGCCGCCAAGCCGCCAAGCCGCCAAGCCGCCAAGCCGCCAAGCCGCCAAGCCGCCAAGCCGCCAAGCCGCCACCAGTGTTTCTCGTGGAACAGACGGTGTCGGGCATGAAAAAGGCCGGCGTGGATCGCCGGCCTCGTTTCTCATTGCGAGGATTGCTTACTGCTGGAGCAGGGCGATATCCGCCACCTCCAGGAAGAGGGCCTGGAGGGCGGCGAGCAGGGCCAACCGGTTGCGGCGAACCGCCGGGTCCTCGGCCATGACCATGACCTGGTCGAAGAAGGTGTCCACCGGCTCGCGCAGGCCCGCTAGGGCGTCCAGCGCCTCGCTGTAGCGCGCCTCGGCGAAGAGCGGCATCACCGCCTGGCGGCGAGACGCCAGGGCCTCGTAGAGCGCCTGCTCGGCGGGTTCCTGGAGCAGGTCGGCTTCTACCTCGGTGCTGCCGTCGTGCTGCTGCTTGGTGAGGATGTTGGAGACCCGCTTGTTGGCGGCGGCCAGTGCGGCGGCCTCCTCGCGACGAGAGAAGCCCTGGACGGCGCGCAGGCGACGCGCGAAGTCGAGGGGCTGGGTCACCGGGCGGGCACGCACGGCGAGATAGACCTCGGTGTCGATGCCCTCGTCCCGAGCCCAGGCGCGGAAGCGGTCGAGCATGTAGGTGAGCACCTCGTCCACCAGTCCCTCCGCGTAAGGAAGCTCCTGGTGTTGCGCCGCGGCCAGTTCCAGCAACTCACGCAGGTCGAGGGCCAGCTTGCCCTTGACCAGGATGTTGATCACGCCGATGGCGGCCCGGCGCAGGGCGAAGGGGTCCTTGGTGCCGCTGGGGCGCTGGCCGATGCCAAAGATGCCGGTGAGGGTGTCGAGGCGATCGGCCAGTGCCAGCGACAGGCCGGTACGAGTCCGGGGGATCGCGTCGCTGGCGAAGCGGGGCAGGTACTGCTCCTCGAGGGCCTGGGCCACCTCGGCGGCCTCGCCGTCGTTGGCGGCGTAGTAGCGTCCCATGATGCCCTGGAGTTCCGGGAACTCGAGGACCATCTCGGTGACCAGGTCGCACTTGCCGAGCTCAGCGGCGCGCCGTGCCTGGGCCACGTCACCGTCGATGCGACCGGCGATGAAGGCCGCCACGGCGGCGCTGCGATGCGCCTTGTCGGCCAGGGTACCCAGGGCCTTCTGGAACACCACGCCGGCCAGTTCCGGGGCCCGCTCCGCCAGCGGGCGGCGGCGGTCGGTGTCGTAGAAGAAGGCGGCATCGGCCAGGCGCGGGCGGATCACCTTCTCGTTGCCCTGGATGACCTGCTCCGGCTCGTGGCTGTCGATGTTGGCGATGGTGATGAACAGCGGCTTGAGGCGACCCTCGTGGTCGAGCAGGTGGAAGTACTTCTGGTTGGCCTTCATGGACGAGATCAGGCACTCGGCGGGGACCGCGAGGAAGCGCTCGTCGAAGCTGCCGGTCAGGGCCACGGGCCACTCCACCAGGCCGCTGACCTCTATGAGCAATTCCTCGTCGATCACGGCCGTGGCCTCCTGGACCTCGGCCTCGGCCAGTACCTGTTCGCGGATGCGCTCGCGGCGCCTGTCGCGGTCGGCCAGCACCCAGGCCTGTTCCAGGGCGTCGAGGTAGTCTTCGGCGTGGGCCAGCTCGATGGGTGCCGGCGCGTGGAAGCGGTGGCCGCGGGTGGTGCGTCCTGCCTGCAGGCCCAGGGCGCTGGCCTCGACCACCTCGTCACCGTAGAGCATGACCAGCCAGTGGACGGGCCGGGAGAACTCCACCCGGGAGGCCCCCCAGCGCATGTTCTTGGGCACCGGCAGGGCGCCGATGGCCTTCTCGACGATGGCGGGGAGCAGGGCCGTGGTCGCCTCGCCCTGCTGCTGCTCGCGGTAACCCAGCCAGGTGCCCTTGTCGGTCTCCAGGTGGATCAGGTCGTCGACGCCGACCCCGCAGGAGCGCGCGAAGCCCTCGGCGGCGCGTGTCGGCTGGCCCTCCTTGAAGGCGGCGGCCAGGGCCGGGCCACGACGCTCGACCTCGCGGTCGGGCTGCTTGTCGGCCAGCTCGCGCACCTGGACGGCCAGGCGGCGCGGGCCGCCATGGGCGAGGACCTCGCCGAAGTCGATGTCGGCCTCGACGAGACCCCGGCGGATGCCCTCGGCAAGGGCGTCGGAGAGATCATCGATGGCGCCCGGTGGCAGCTCCTCGACGCCCAGTTCGACCAGTAGGGTATTGGCAGCCATCAAGCGTCTCCCTGTTCGGCAAGCAGTTCGTGGCGCAAGGCCTCGGGGGCCAGCGGGAAGCCGGCGGCCTTGCGCGAGTCAAAGTAGGCCTGGGCCACGTCACGGGCCATGGTGCGCACGCGCAGGATGTAGCGCTGGCGTTCGGTCACCGAGATGGCGTGGCGGGCATCCAGCAGGTTGAAGGTGTGCGAGGCCTTGAGCACCTGTTCGTAGGCGGGCAGCGGCAGGCTGGCGTCCAGTAGCTTGGTGCACTCGCGCTCCTGGTGGTCGAAGGAGGCGAAGAGGAAGTCGACGTCGGCGTGCTCGAAATTGTAGGCCGACTGCTCGCGCTCGTTCTGCAGGTAGACGTCGCCGTAGGTGACGCGGCTGCCATCCGGTGCCACCGTCCAGACCAGGTCGTAGACGCTGTCGACATCCTGCAGGTACATGGCGATGCGCTCGAGACCGTAGGTAAGCTCGCCGGTGACCGGATAGCACTCCAGGCCCCCGGCCTGCTGGAAGTAGGTGAACTGGGTCACCTCCATGCCGTTGAGCCAGACCTCCCAGCCTAAGCCCCAGGCGCCGAGGGTGGGAGACTCCCAGTTGTCCTCGACGAAGCGGATGTCATGGATCAGCGGGTCGAGCCCCAGGTGCTTGAGGGAGCCCAGATAGAGCTCCTGCAGGTCGGCGGGGGAGGGCTTCATCACCACCTGGAACTGGTAGTAATGCTGGAGGCGGTTGGGGTTCTCGCCGTAGCGGCCATCGGTGGGGCGGCGGGAGGGCTGCACGTAGGCCGCGTTCCAGGTCTCGGGACCGATGGAGCGCAGGAAGGTGGCGGTGTGGAAGGTGCCGGCGCCCACCTCCATGTCCAGGGGCTGGAGGATCACGCAGCCCTGATCGGCCCAGTACTGCTGCAGGGCGAGGATAAGGCCCTGGAAGGTTGTCACGTCTGGCGTCGACTGTGTCATTGGAAGCACCGTTGGCCATGAATTCACGAGCCGTCAAGTATACAATCACCGGAAGATCGGTTATAGGCGCAGGCCCGGAGACGAGAGGATTCCCATGATCGTAGTGACAGGCGGGGCCGGCTTCATCGGCTCGAATCTGGTCAAGGCACTCAATGCCCGTGGCCGGGACGATGTGCTGGTGGTCGACGACCTCAGCGACGGTACCAAGTTCGTGAATCTCGCCGACTGCACCCTCGGCGACTACCTGGACAAGGATGACTTCCTCGCCCGGGTGAAGGCGGCGATGAATGGCGAGGTGTCGCACCTGCCGCCCATCGAGGCCATCTTCCACGAGGGCGCCTGCTCGGACACCACCGAGTGGGACGGGCGCTTCATGCTCGAGAACAACTTCGAGTACTCCAAGGTGCTGCTGCACTTCTGCCAGCGCGAGGGCATTCCCTTCCTCTACGCCTCCTCGGCGGCCACCTACGGGGGCAGCGAGGTGTTCTTCGAGGCCCCGGAGCACGAGAAGCCGCTCAACGTCTACGGCTACTCCAAGCTGCTGTTCGACCAGTACGTGCGTGCCCGCCACGACGACTTCACCAGCCAGGTGGTGGGCTTTCGCTACTTCAATGTCTACGGGCCCCGGGAGCAGCACAAGGGCAAGATGGCCAGCGTCGCCTACCATCACCATACCCAGATCAGCGCCGGCCAGAACGTGAAGCTGTTCGGTGCCTGGGAGGGCTATGAGGCCGGCATGCAGAGCCGCGACTTCGTCTATGTGGGCGACGTGGTGGACGTCAACCTCTGGTTCCTGGATCACCCCGAGGCCTCCGGCATCTTCAACCTGGGCACCGGCCGCGCCGAGCCCTTCAAGGCCATCGGCGAGACTGTGGTCGACTACTATGGGCGCGGCAGGATCGAGTACATCGACTTTCCCGAGGAACTGAAGGGGCGCTACCAGAGCTATACGCGCGCCGACATCAGCCGCCTGCGCGAGGCAGGCTACGATGGCGAGTTTCGTACCGTGGCCGAGGGGGTGCGTGAGTACCTTGAGTGGCTGAATGGCTGAGGCCCCGCAGGTGCCGGCCTCTCGAGAGCCTCGCATCCTGGTGGTCGGGCCTTCCTGGGTCGGCGACATGGTCATGGCGCAGAGCCTCTTCAAGACCCTGAAGGCGAGGCAGCCGGGCAGCCGGATCACCGTGGTGGCCCCCGCCTGGTCGCGGCCGATCCTCGAGCGGATGGACGAGGTCGACGAGGTGGCCAGCCTCGAGGTGGGGCATGGCCAGTTCGGCCTGGCCACCCGGCGGCACCTCGCCCGCTCCCTGCAGGGGCGGTTCGACCATGCCATCGTGCTGCCGCGTTCCTGGAAGTCGGCGCTGGTGCCCTTCCTGGCGCGGATCCCCCGGCGGACCGGCTTCACCGGGGAGCAGCGCCTGTGGCTGCTCAATGACCGCAGGCGGCTCGACAAGGCGGTACTGGACCAGACCGTCAAGCGCTTCGTGGCCCTGGGGCTTCCGGCGGAGGAGGCCACCCGGGGCGACTTCCCGATACCCCGGCCCCGGCTGCGCCTGGACACCGAGAACCTGGTCGAGCGCCGTGTCGAACTGGGGCTCTCGTCGCGCCCGGCTATCGGCATGATGCCGGGGGCCGAATATGGTCCCGCCAAGCAGTGGCCGCTCGCCTATTTCCGGGAACTGGCGAGATCGCTGGTGGTAGAGGGGTTCGAGGTCCGCGTGCTGGGAGGTCCCAAGGACGTGGAGGCCGGCGAGGTGATCGCCGATGCGCTTCCCCACACCCACAACCTGTGCGGCAGGACGCGGCTGGCGGATGCCGTCGACCTGCTCGGTGACTGCCAGCAGGTGGTGACCAACGACTCCGGGCTGATGCACGTGGCGGCCGCGGTAGGGACCCGGGTACAGGCCATCTACGGGTCATCGTCGCCGGCCTATACACCGCCGTTGACCGAGAACGCCGAGGTGCACTATCTCGCCCTCGACTGCTCGCCCTGCTTCCAGCGCACCTGCCCGCTGGGCCATACCAACTGCCTGAATCAGCTCATGCCCGAGCGAATCCTGCAGGCAATCCTGGCGAGCTAGGGCAACTCCTCGGGCGCCTCGAGCGCCTGGTCCTTGGGGGTCTCGACGACCTGCTCGACGACCGGCTCCGGGGGCGGCGGTGGGCCCTGCGGCGGCTCCAGGCCTTCCCACAGGCGCTCCTGTAGGGCCGTTTCCTCCCTCAGGCGGGCATTCAGGGTATCCAGCCCGTGCTCCTCGACCAGGGTCGGCTCGGCAGAGAGCAGCGACACTCCCAGCCCCGCGCGATGCCAGTCGATCACGAAACCCATGGCCTCGAGCACCGTGGGCAGTAGATCCATGGTCGATGCCTCGACCTCGAGCCGGCGCGGCTGCAACTGTTCCCCCAGCAGCATGAAGGTATTGTCCCGCTCCCCGGCGACCAGCTGCTCCCAGGCGGAGACGCGCATGGTCAGGTGGTCGCTGGCGACCACCACCAGGGTGTTCTCCAGCAGACCCTCCTCCTCGAGCCGCTCCACCAGCCGGCGGGCCAGCCAGGCCGAGCACTCCACCGAATAGAGGATGTCCACGCCGTCGAACTCGCCCTGCCTCTCCCGACAGTCGCGGGCCGGGTAGCCGTTGGGGGCATGCCCGGTGATACTCAGGTTGACCAGGCCCCAGGGGCCGTCCTGGCGCTCCAGCCGGCGCATCTCCTCGACGGTGAGGTCATACAGGGTATCGTCGTAGAGGCCCCAGCTGTTCACGTAGTCGGGGGCCTCGAGCCCTGGCTCCAGTTCCTCCCGTCCCAGGACCCTGTCGAAGCCATGGTCCCGGTAGAAGACACCCTTGCCGGCGAACCGGGTACTGGCACCGCCCATGTAGGTGAGGGAGTAGCCCCGGGCGTCGAGCAGGTCACCCAGGCAGTCGACGCCCGGCACCACCTTGCCGAGGGGTTCGAACTGGCTGTCATGCAGCAGCCCGGCGGGCATCAGCGGCGTGCCGCACTGGCTGGCGATCATGCCGGCCATGGTCCAGCCGGTGTTGTCGACCTGGCGGACCCCCTCGAAGACCACGGCCTTCTCGCCCAGGGCCTCCAGGTGAGCATAGGCATCACCGAAGCGCTCCCGGTCGGCATAGGTGCGCTCGAGGCTCTCCAGGTAGAGCAGCAGCAGGTTGGGCGGGTCGCGCGGGGCCTCGAGGATGACCGGCTCGACATACTGGCGCTCCAGCCAGGCGCCATCCTCGGTGACGATGGCGGCGCCGCGCTGACCGATGCCATAGAGCATGGGGTTGCCTGCCAGCAGGGCCAGGGCGAGCAGTCGCTCCGCCAGTCGCCAGCGATGGTCGACCCGCACCAGCCAGGTGAAGGAGACCAGCAGCAGCAGCATGCTCAGGGTATAGAGGATGGCGGCGCCGATGCGCTCCCCGCCGCCATGCTCCTCCATGCCGGCCTGGAGATGGAAGAACACCGCGCCGAGATCGACCATACCGAAGCTGTCGGCGAGGTAGACGTAGAGCCCCCACAGGGCGATCGGCAGCAGCGACCAGGGCCAGACCCTGCGCACGGGGTGGGGTTGCGGCGGTGCCCCCCAGCGCCACCGGCGGGCCAGCAGCAGCCATCCCCCGGCGACCGGCACCAGGCCCCAGGTGGGGAGGCGCGTCAGGGTCGCCACGGTGAAACCGAGCCACAGCCCGATGACGAGCAGGGCCCACCAGCGCGGCTGGCGATGCGGGGGTGGCAGGAAACGGCTGGGCATGAGGGAGGGACACTGAGGTGAGTTCGGCACCAGCTTACCAAGGGACAGGAAACGAATGCACCGATGGGCGCTCTTCAGGGTGCGCCAGATGCTTACCATAATATTAGTACATTCTGTTATTTGAGCTTCATGATTCTGCCATGGCCTGTTCGTGCCACCCGTTTCAGGACGCCTTCCTGAGTGCCGTTCACCCAGGCCGAGGCACGGGCGGGCGTGATCAGGGTGTCAGGCCGACTCGGAATGGTCGGAACGCTCCCTCTCGTGGAGCTCGTTGAGCTTGGCGTACTTCATGTAGGCATGAAACGCGGTGGTCACGGCCACCGTCATCCCGTCCGCGCCCTGGAACAGGCCCCCCTTGAGGATCAGCTTCCTCAACAGGGCACTGAGTGCATGCCAGGTTGGCCGGTAGCGGGAGGGTCCCTTCCCCCGCTGCTTCATCGCCCAGGCATCGCGGCTCGAGAGCTGATCGATGCGGATGATCCAGTGGGAGAGGTCGCGGTAGGTGAAGTGCCGGATATGGCCCCCCGTGTCCAGGACCTGCGGTGCCTGCACGGAGGAGTGGGCCTTCTTCGGCAGGTAACCCGAGGTGGTACGGTTGTAGAGCCGTGTCACGGGATCCGGGTAGAAGCCGGCCGCCCTGATCCAGTGGTGGCCGGCAAAGTTACGTCGCTTGAAGCGATAGGCCATGTCGGGATCCTCCAGCGCCAGTGCCCGGATGGCCGCGACGGCATCCTCCTCGAGGCGCTCGTCGGCATCGAGGGCCAGTATCCAGTCGTTGCGTGCCCGGGGCACGGCGAAGGCCTTCTGGGGACCGTCTCCCAGGTAGGGCTGATGGATGACGCTGGCACCCTCGCGTTCAGCGATCGCCACGGTATCGTCGCGGCTCCCCGAGTCCACGACGATGATCTCGTCGCAGACGGGGCGCAGCGAGGCGATGCAGTCGGCGATGTTCTCCGCCTCATCGAGGGTGATGATGATTCCGGTGATCGGCGTCATGGTGTCGTCTCGCGGGTCGGGAAGTGGCCCAGGTGGCCGGCGATCCGGCTCGCCGCGGCCTCCAGGTCGATGCTCGCCATGTCGCGCTCACCGGCACCCGGGGGCGGACAGAAGGCGAGCCGGTGGGCCTCGGCGTTGCAGGTCTGCCAGCGCAGCGGGGTGGCAGAGCGGCGGGACGGATAGAAGCCCGCGGTGGGGCGGTCCAGGCAGCCGGCGATGTGCAGGGGGCCGGTGGAGCCGGCGATGAACAGGTCGGCGGCCGACAGGCTGAGGGCGAAGTCATCGAGCCCGCGGCGGGGTGGCAGCAGGCCTGCCGTCACTCCTTCGCCGACCAGGCGCTCGCGGAGCCGGTCGGCCGCGGCCTCCTCGCCCGGGCCGGCAGTGAGCACCCAGGCCGGGGCGGGGCGACTCGCCGCGGCCAGTCGTGCCTCCACGCCCAGCACCAGGGTGGCATAGCGCTCGAGGGTGAGGTTCACGGCCGAGCCGCCGCTGCCGGGATGCAGGAAGAGCCAGGGTCGCGAGCCGTCCAGGCTCAGCTCATCGGCAATGCGCGCTCGCTGCGTCGCGCGGGTCCCCTCGGGGAGCGGCCAGTAGGGCGGCTCGGGGCGTGCCGGCACTGCGAGCCCGAGTTCCGCCAGCAGGGCCTCGGCCAGCTCCAGGTTGTAGAGGTACTCCGGTTTCTCGGAGCGCGACCTGCGCTGCACGATGCGTCGGTTGTAGAATAGCTGGGCCCACTTGGTGGCCGGAGCGAGGCGCAGGGGAATGCCGGCCCGCCAGCCCAGCCAGCCGATGCGCGGGGTGGAGAAGAGGGTCAGCAGGGCATCGAAGCGCGCCTCGTGCAGGCGCTGGAGCAGCGTCCGGCGCCCCGCTCGGCCGCCGGCGTCACCGGGGTCGATCAGCACCTCGTCGATCCAGGGGCATTGCCTGGCCAGCGGCGCGGTGTAGGCGGGAACCAGGACGCTGACACGGGGCGCCGGTTCGACGGCCTTTAGGCAGGCGAGTGCCGGCCAGGCGAGCATGAAATCCCCGAGCTTGTCGTTGCGAACCACCAGCAGGCGAGGGCGGTCGCCGTCCCCGCCGGCAGGGCGAAGTGTCATCATCCGGGCTCCCGAGCCCCGTCACCGCAAAGGAGACCCCCTTGTCCCGCAAGGTCATGCATATCTGCCTCTCGAACGGCTGGGGCGGACTGGAAATGTATTCATCGCGGATTATACCCGAGCTGAGGCGGCAGGGGTGGGCGGCCCATGGCCTGGCGCTGTCGGGCTCACGGGTCGCCGCCAGCCTTGTTGATGCCGGCGTCACGCCGCTGACCGTGGCCTCCCGTGGCCAGGCCCTGCTGAGGGTGGGGCGCCTGCTCCGATACCTCAAGGCCCACGATATCCGGATACTCCACTGCCACAAGTCCAGCGACCTGCGCCTGGGGGCGCTGCTGGTGACCCTGCGTCCTTCGCTGCGGCTCTTCTTCACCGACCACATGGGCGTCACGCGTCCCAAGAAGGATCCCTACCACCGCTGGGCCTACGGCAAGGTGACGCGCATCTTTTCCATCAGCGAGGCGACGCGGCAACGTAACCTGGCGGCCTTCCCGTTGCCGCCCGGGCGCATCCGCCGGCTCTACCTAGGCATCGACCCGGCACCCTATGTGCCGCGCCTCACCGGTTCAGAGCGGCAGGCGCTGCGCGATTCGCTCGGTATCCCGCCGGGGGCGGTGGCGATCGGCCTGGCAGGCCGGCTGACCCCGGGCAAGGGCCAGGGCATCTGGATCGAGGCGCTGGCCGGGCTCTCCGAGCGCTATCCGGCGCTGGCCTGGCACGGGGTGCTGATCGGCGGGCTGACCGCCGCAGAGGGCAGCAGCGAGGCCTTCGTGGCCGAGCTACGCGACCGCGTGGCCGAACTCGGCCTGGGCGAGCGGCTGACCTTCGCCGGCTTCCGGGCGGACCTGCCGAGGCTGTTCGAGGCCCTCGACATCGTCTGTGTGCCGTCGCGCAACGAGGCCTTCGGCCTGACAGTGATCGAGGCCATGGCCGCCGGCAAGGCCGTGGTCGGCGCCGACAGCGGGGCCATTCCCGAGCTCATCGACGGCGAGACGGGCCGCCTTGCCGCGCCCGATGATCCCCTGGCCTGGCGTGACGCCATGGGGGAGCTGGCCGGGGACGCCACACTGAGGCAGTGCCTGGGGGAGGCGGCTCGAGAGAAAGTGAATGCTCACTTCACCCTGGCGGCCCACGTGCAGGGCCTGGTGGAGGCTTATGCCGACGCCTTGGTGGGCAGCTCATAGGCCTCGCGGATGGCCACCATGGCTTCGGGGGCGCCGAACTTCACCAGCGAGCGTTCGAGACGCGCCAGGTTGCCTGCCTGCCAGGCGCCCTCGGGACGCAGCCGGCAGCGGTCGAGGTCGATCAGCCACACCTCGTCCTGTGGGTCGACCAGCAGGTTGCGGGCATTGAGGTCCACGTGATCCAGGCCGGCATCGTGGAAGCGCCGGATGGTGGTGCCGACGCGCGCCAGCAGCGCGGCGCCGGCTTCATCTTGCTGCAGGAGGTCTGCCAGGGCGCGGGCGCCGGGGATGCGCTCGGTGATCAGGGCGGCGTCGTAGGTGAGGCCATGGCGGGTCACCCGAGCGGCGACCGGCCGAGGCACGGGCAGGCCGCGCGCATGCAGGTCGGCGGTCAGGCGAGACTCGCGAAAGGCGCGGGTCCGCTCCAGGCCGGTCCACAGGTAGCGGTCGTCGCTGAGCCGGGCGATGAGGCCACCGCGACGATAGGGTCTGAGCACCCACTGGGCGCCTGCCTCGAAGGGGCTGGCATCCAGGAAGAGGCTGGCCCCGCGCCCCGGGGCCTCGCCGATGACCCGGCCGGCGTCGCGCCAGTAGTCGGGATCGAAGCCGTGAGGGGGGAGGAGCGGCGCCGTTTGTGACCCCCGGTCGGCGTCACATAAACTGTCCGCATCATATAGAATGAAAATCTTTCCCGCTCGATACGTTGCCAACCGCATGAAGCATCCTCTGCCCGCCCGACCCCAGCATATCTGCGTACTGCGGCTCTCCGCCCTGGGCGATGTCTGTAACCTGGTGCCGACGGTGCGTGCCCTGCAGCGCCAGTGGCCCGAGGCGAGGTTCACCTGGATCATCGGCAAGGGCGAGCACAGTCTACTGGCGGGCCTCTCCGGGGTCGAGTTCGTCGTCTACGACAAGGCGACGGGGCTTGCGGGCATGCGCGCCCTGTGGCGCGAGCTGGCCGATACCCGCTTCGACGTGCTGCTGCACATGCAGCAGGCGCTGCGGGCCAGCGTGCTCTCCCTGGGGCTCAAGGCCGACGTGCGGGTGGGCTACGACAAGGCCCGTGCCAAGGATGCCCAGCACTGGTTCACCCAGCGCCACCTGGCGCCCCACCCCCGGGCCCATGTGCTGGAGTCGTACCTCGACTTCGCGCGCCTGCTGGGCGTCGAGGACCTCTCGCTGGCCTGGGACCTGCCGGTGCCCGACGCGGCCGTCGAGGAGGCGCGGCAGATTACCGGGGAGTCGCCCTACCTGCTGATCAGCCCGTGCGCCAACCCGCGCCTGCGCAATTTCCGCAACTGGTCCGCCGAGGGCTATGCGGCGGTGGTCGAGCATGCCTGGCGCCAGCATGGCCTGAAGACGGTGCTCACCGGCGGTGGCAGCACCCAGGAGCGCCAGCTCGGCGAGCGCATCCAGGCCCTCTGTCCCGGCGGGGTGGTGATCGATGTCATCGGCGAGACCTCGCTCAAGGGCCTGCTGGCACTGATCCGGGGGAGCCGCGCGGTGATCGCCCCGGACTCGGGCCCGGTGCACATGGCCAATGCCCTGGGTGCCCCGGTGGTCGGGCTCTACGCCACCACCAATCCCGACCGGGCCGGCCCCTACCGCTGGCGCGACTTCGTGGTCGACCGCTATGCGGACGCCGCGCGTACCTTCCTGCACAAGGAGCCCGCGGAACTCTCCTGGGGCCAGCGGGTCCGTCACCCCGATGCCATGTCGCTGATTCGTGCCGAGGACGTGATCGACCGCCTCGAGGCAGTGCTGGCCCTACCCGAGACCCCACAGGACACGGAGTCCCCCGATGAAGCTTGACCTGACCGCCCTGGAGCGCTCCCGCCTGCTGGTGGTGGGCGATGTCATGCTCGACCGCTACTGGCATGGCGGCACCTCGCGCATCTCCCCGGAGGCGCCGGTGCCGGTGGTGCGGGTCGACGAGTCCGAGGACCGCCCCGGGGGGGCCGCCAACGTGGCCCTCAACATCGCCTCCCTGGGCGCCCATGCCGCCCTGGCCGGCCTGGTGGGTGACGATGACAATGCCGACCGGCTGGCCTCCCGGCTGGAGGATGCCGGGGTGAGCACTCACTTCGACCGCAGCCCCGGTATTCCCACCATCACCAAGCTTCGGGTGATGAGCCGCAACCAGCAGCTGATCCGCCTGGACTTCGAGGAGGGGCTCGGCGATGTCGACACCACCGGGCTGCTGGCACGGGTCGAGGCGGCCCTGCCCGACTGCGACCTGGTGATCCTCTCCGACTACGGCAAGGGCACCCTCAACCGGGTCGAGGCGCTGATCCGGCTGGTCAAGGCCGCCGGCAAGCGGGTGCTGGTGGACCCCAAGGGCAGCGACTTCAGCCGCTACCGCGGGGCCAGCGTGATCACCCCCAACCTGGGCGAGTTCGAGGCCGTGGTGGGCCACTGCCGGGACGACGCCGAGCTCTCCGCCAGGGGCGAGGCGCTGCGCGCCGAGCTGGAGCTGGAGGCGCTGCTCATCACCCGCAGCGAGAAGGGGATGACGCTGATTCGCGAGGGACACGAGCCGCTGAACCTGCCCACCCGGGCCCGCGAGGTCTTCGACGTCACCGGGGCGGGCGATACTGTGATCGGCGTGCTCGGCCTGGCGCTGGCGGCCGGGCACGGCTTCGCGGAGGCGATGACCCTGGCCAATCTGGCCGCCGGCCTGGTGGTGGCCAAGCCCGGTACCGCGACCCTCTCCATTGCCGAGCTCTATACCGCCCTGCACGGCGACAAGCTGGCCGAGTTCGGGGTGATCGAGGAGCCCGCGCTGATCGAGGCGGTGCGTGCCGCCCAGGCGCGTGGCGAGCGGGTGGTGATGACCAACGGCTGCTTCGACATCCTCCACGCCGGCCACGTCGCCTACCTGGAACAGGCCCGGCGCCTCGGCGACCGGCTGGTGGTGGCGGTCAACGACGATGCATCCATCGGCCGCCTCAAGGGCCCCAAACGGCCCATCAATCCCCTGGCGCGGCGCATGCAGGTGCTGGCCGGCCTGGGCGCCGTCGACTGGGTGGTGCCCTTCGGCGAGGACACCCCCCAGCGGCTGATCGAGGCGGTGCTGCCCGACGTGCTGGTCAAGGGCGGTGACTATCGTCCCGAGGAGATCGCCGGCGGCGCGGCCGTCCGCGAGGCGGGGGGCGAGGTCAGGGTGCTGGGCTTCGAGGATGGCGTCTCCACCACGGCGATGATCTCCACCATCCTCGACCGTGAGACCTGATGCCGGCACCACGACCCTGGATCCGTCGGGGCTATGCGACGCTCCTCTATCTTCTCGCGCCGCTGATCTGGCGACGCGTCTGGCGCGAGCAGCTGCCCGGGCGGCCGCGCCGCGAGCGGCTGGGCCTCATCCCGCCCTACGCCAGGGGGGCACGCACCCTCTGGCTGCACTGCGCCTCGGTGGGCGAGGTGCAGGCCGCCCGGCCCTTGATCGAGGCGCTCCGGCAACGCTGGCCCGGTCACCACCTGGTCATCACCACCATGACCGCCACCGGGGCGGAGCGGGTGCTGGCGCTGGCAGGGAGTCGCCATGGCTCGGGGGATGAGGGCGAAGTGAGCCATCACTTCGTGCCGCTGGACTTCCCCGGGGCGGCCCGTCGCTTCGTCGCCCGGCTGCAGCCCGACCTCGCCCTCTTCTTCGAGACCGAGCTGTGGCCCAACCTGCTGGCCGCCTGTGACCGGGCGGGGGTGCCCGTGGCGGTGGTCAACGGTCGTCTCTCGTCCCGCGCCTTCCAGGGCTACCGTCGACTGCGCCCCCTGATGGCGGAGGCCCTGAGCCATGTGGCCTGGCTGGCGGCCAAGTCCGAGGTCGATGCCCGACGCTACGTCGACCTGGGCATGGCACCGGCCCGCACCACGGTGGTGGGCTCGCTGAAGTTCGATATCGGCACCGACCACGAGGCCCGCGAGGTGAGTGAGCGCTTGCGCACTCGGCTGGGCAACCGGCCGGTCTGGGTGGCCGGCTCCACCCACCCCGGCGAGGACGAGCAGGTGCTGGCCGCCCATGCCCGCCTGCGTGAGCGGCTTCCCGATGCCCTGCTGGTCCTGGTGCCCCGCCACCCCCGCCGCTTCGACGACGTGGCCGCACTGTGCCGCCAGGCAGGCCTGACGCTGGCGCGCCGCTCGCGCGACGAGTGGCCCGGGGACGACACGGCGGTCTACCTGGGGGACACCATGGGGGAGCTGCTGGCGTTCTATGGCGCGGCCGATCTGGCCTTCGTCGGCGGCAGCCTGGCGCCCATCGGCGGACACAACCTGCTGGAGCCGGCGGCAGTGGGCACGCCGGTGCTCACCGGGCCGACACTGGCCAACTTCGAGGACGTGGCCGAGGCGATGCGCGGGGCCGGGGCCCTGGTGGAGGTCGACGATGCCGGGGCGCTGGCCGCCGAGCTGCTGCGCCTGTTCGGCGACCGGAAGGCGCGACAGCGCCTCGCCGAGGCCGGCCGCGAGGTGGTCGCGGCCAACCGGGGGGCCCTGGCGCGCACCCTGGCGGGGCTGGAAGGCCTCATGCCGGCGGAGTGAGTGCTCGCTTCGACATATCGGGTCAGGCGGGCAGCAGGCGCTCCACGCCCTGCGCGGTGCCCAGCAGCAGCACATCGGCACCGCGGGCCGCGAACAGGCCGTTGGTAACCACGCCGACGATGGCGTTGAGCCGTGCCTCCATGGCCACCGGGTCGTCGATCATGAACTCGAAGCAGTCGATGATCTGGTTGCCGTTGTCGGTGACCACTCCCTGGCGATAGACCGGGTCGGCCCCCAGCTTGACCAGTTCCCGGGCCACGTAGGAGCGAGCCATGGGGATCACCTCCACCGGCAGCGGGAAGTGGCCTAGCCGCTCGACTCTCTTGGAGGCGTCGGCGATGCAGATGAAGCGCTCGGCGCAGGCGGCGACGATCTTCTCCCGGGTCAGGGCCGCACCGCCCCCCTTGATCATGTGCAGGTGAGCGTTCACTTCGTCGGCACCGTCGATATAGAAGGGCACGGTACCGGCCTCGTTGAGCTCGAAGACCTCGATGCCGTGGCCGCGCAGGCGCTCGGCGCTGGCCTCCGAACTGGCCACGGCGCCGCGGAAGTCATGGCGCAGCGCCGCCAGCCGGTCGATGAAGCGGTTCGCGGTGGAGCCGGTGCCGATGCCAAGGATGGTGTCGCGCTCGAGGCGGGGGCGGATCTCGTCGATGGCGGCGGCGGCCACGGCGTCCTTGAGTTCGTCCTGGGTCATGTCGTGCTCGCTGTCGGGTGGATGGCGAATGCCGCGCCATTATAGGCGATGCCGATGGCGGGTGCTGGACGCCATGGCCGCCGCAATGCTACCAATAGGGGTTCTCTGCAGCGCAGCAAGATCTGCCGCCCCGCGTCACGCCTCTGGGATATCAGGATGCTCGAAGCTACCGTCAAGAAGATTCTCCAGGCCCGGGTCTACGAAGCCGCCCGGGAAACGCCGATCTCCCCGGCTCCCTTCCTCTCCCGCCGCTTCAACAACACCATCCTGATCAAGCGCGAGGACCTGCAGCCGGTCTACTCCTTCAAGATTCGCGGCGCCTACAACAAGATGGCCCAGCTCACCGACGCCCAGAAGGCCAAGGGGGTGATTGCCGCCTCGGCGGGCAACCATGCCCAGGGGTTGGCGATGGCGGCCAAGCTGATGGGCGTCAAGGCGGTGATCGTGATGCCCCGCATCACGCCAGAGATCAAGGTCCAGGCGGTCCGGGCGCGGGGCGCCAAGGTGGTGCTCAAGGGGGATGCCTTCGCCGAGGCGGCAGCCTACGCCCAGGAGCTGATCGCCGAGCATGGCTACACCTACATCCCGCCCTTCGACGACATCGACGTCATCGCCGGCCAGGGCACCATCGCCGTGGAGATCCTGCGTCAGCATGGCGGACCGATCGACGCCATCTTCGTGCCGGTGGGCGGCGGCGGACTGATCGCCGGGGTGGCGGCCTACGTCAAGTACCTGCGCCCCGAGATCAAGGTGATCGGCGTGGAGTCCGAGGACAGCGCCTGCTTCAAGGCGGCGCGCGAGGCGGGCAAGCGGGTCACCCTCGACCAGGTGGGGGTCTTCGCCGAGGGGGTCGCCGTGGCCCAGGTCGGCAAGGTGCCCTTCGACATCGCCCGGGACCTGGTCGACGACGTCATCACCGTCAACACCGACGAGATGTGTGCCGCGGTGAAGGACATCTTCGAGGATACTCGGGCGGTCTCCGAGACCTCCGGGGCGCTCTCGCTGGCGGGCCTCAAGAAGTACATCCAGCAGACCGGTGCCGAGCACCAGACACTGGTCTGCATCAATTCCGGGGCCAACACCAACTTCGACCGCCTCCAGCACATCGCCGAGCGCACCGAGCTCGGCGAGCAGCGCGAGGCGATTCTCGCCGTGACCATCCCCGAGAGGCCCGGCAGCTTCAAGAAGTTCTGCCGCACCATCGGCAAGCGGATGGTCACCGAGTTCAACTACCGCTACGCGGACCCCGAGAAGGCGCACATCTTCGTCGGCGTCCAGGTGAAGCCCGGTGGCGAGGACCGCCAGGCGGTGATCGACAAGCTCCTTGGTGCCGGCTACCCGGTGGAGGACCTCACCGACAACGAGCTGGCCAAGCTGCACATCCGCCACCTGGGGGGCGGCCGGCCGAAGGAGCGCTTCGATGAGGAGGTCTACCGCTTCGAGTTCCCGGAGCGCCCCGGGGCGCTGATGAACTTCCTCACCCACCTGCCCCACGACTGGAACATCTCGCTGTTCCACTACCGCAACCACGGGGCCGCCTATGGCCGGGTGCTGGTGGGCATGCAGGTGCCCAATGGCGACCGCACCCACGTCGAGGAGTACTTCGACGACATCGGCTATCGCTACTGGAAGGAGAGCGACAATCCGGCCTACCGGCTCTTCATGGCCTGACGCCGGGCAATCCTCGAAGCGTCGAGTGAGCGCTGACTCACCGCGGAGCCTCGGGATGCCGAGTGTTTAAAAATGTAACACCCTAAGTATGCCGGTTGTCATACGCAGGCATCAGGCCCTATAGTTTCGTCGTCACCGCGCCCTTGCGGTGACCCGACAACAACATCCACAACGACCCTCGCGGTCCTGCCTCCCACGGAGTCGACAATGAAGCGCAAGCCCGATCTGGTCATGGCACTGGTGCTGGTGTTCGGCATCGGGGTCGTGGCGACCGGCTATGCCCAGGCGCTGGCGGGCGGCTGACTCCCCCGCAAGCCGGGTAATGAGCGCCTCGACCGTAACCGCCTGATGACGAAGGCCGATGCAGATGCATCGGCCTTCGTCGTTCGTGCCGCAGGGTCCCTCAGGGGCGTATCACCCGGGCATCGCTGACGATGGCATCCAGCGGCACGTCCCAGGGGGCGGCGGGGAGTCGCTCGACCCGCTGGCAGTCATGGGCCAGGCCGATCAGTCGAGGGCGCGGGCCCGGGCGGCGGGTGAAGGCCAGGGTCCGGTCGTAGAAGCCGCCGCCCATGCCCATGCGCTGCCCCTCGTCATCGAAGCCCACCAGCGGCAGCAGGATCACATCGAGGGCCCAGGCCGGCGTTCGCCGGGCGCGGTGCGCCCCGTGGCGGGTCTCGGGTTCCGGGATGCCGAAGCGGTTGGCCACCATGGGCGTCCCCGAGTGGTAGTGCACGAACCACAGCTGGTTGCGGGAGAGCGGCTTGAGAACCGGCAAGTGCACACGGGCGCCGCGATGCTCGAGCCAGGGAATCAGCGGGGTGGGATCGATCTCGCCGTCATTGGGCAGGTAGAGGGCCAGGCGGCGGGCGCGCTGGATCTCCGGCAGCTGTCGGAGCTGTCGGCAGAGGCGTTCGGCGGCATCACGGCGGGCCTCGGCGCTCAGTTGGCGACGGCGAAGGCGCAATTCACGCCTGAGCCGGCGACGGGCGTCGTCGGTCGGGGGGGTGGCGGCGGTATCCTGCATGTGGGTCATGTCGGATAAGGGTTCCCCAGAGTGCCGCTGTCGTTCTGGCCCTTGAACCCAGTGGTTCAAGGTGGGTGGCCGCAGCCGAACCGTCAGGCTTTCCGACGCACGGACATGCACACGGGTCCGGCTAGCATTTGGCCCCCTGGGTACTGCGCATAGGCTCGAGGGACGATAACGACTGGCAAACACCCCAGGGAACAACTTCATCCTACCAGAGGCACGGGCGGGGCCAAAGGGATGATTGCGCCGTCTCAACGCTCGGGCATGGCATCCAGCGCCTTCTCGAGGCGGGCATTGAGCTCGTTGAGGCTCTGCTCGCCGGCCCGCTGGTCGTCCAGGGCCTCGAGCAGCTCGTGGGCGATGTTGAGGGCCGCCATGATGGCGATCTTCTCGCGGTCGATCACCCGCCCTCGGGAGTGGATGCCCTGCATGGCGCGGTCGAGGTAGCGGGCAGCCCGCTCGAGCTTGTCCTGCTCCTCCGGTGGGCAGGCGATGGCATAGCTGCGCTCCAGGAGGGTGATCTCGGTGGTGGGCCGCTTGGGCTCGGTCATGGCAGGCTCCGGAAAGGGCCAGGGGAAGGGATCGCACGCCGGGTGCGCGTCACAAGGAGCCGATGCGTTAACATCGAGGCCACAGGATGAATGCCAGTCACTATAAGAGAGCCGTTTGCGGGCGGTCAACGCGCCGGACGGCTCCCACCAGCGGATCTTGCCATGTCATTGATCAACGAACGCCAGGACTTCTCGACCATTGCCGACACCTTCCTGCTCCACGGGAGCATGCAGTCGCCGGCCTTCCTCGACGGACGCCTCTGTGCCGAGCTCGCGCTGCATGACCTGACGCCCGAGGCCTGGCTGGAAGAGGTCTGCCTGAGCCTCGGGGTCGACCAGCCCCGCGACGAGCCCAGTGCCGAGCGGTTGCTGGGCTGGCGCCGCCAGACCCTCGAGGCCCTCTCCGCCGCCGAGCTCAACTTCGAGCCCCTGCTCCCGGACGAGCTCTTCTCCCTGGCCGAGCGTGCCCTGGGCCTGCAGGAGTGGACTCTCGGTTTCCTCGAGGTGGTGGCCGATGCCGGCGAGGCGCCGCGCGGTGCCTGGTCGCCGGCCCTGCGCGAGGCGCTGGAGGACCTCGAGGGCCTGACGAGCATCGAGACCGATATCGAGGACAGTCCGGAGAACGAGAACGACCTCTTCGCCCTCACCGAGCATGCACGCATGGCCGCGATGCTGCTCTACACCGAGCAGCATCCCGGCAAGCCCCAGGTCGAGCAGGTCGACGAGCCCACCCGCCACTGAGGTCGGCCACACAATCCCCACCCACCCAGGAGCCGTGATGCACCCCGAGATCCTGCCCCGCCCCGCCCCCATCACCAATGACGAGTACAGCGCCCGTCGCAGGGTCCTGATGGATCGGCTGCCCGTCGGCAGCGCCGTGCTGCTGCCCGGTGCGGCACTGGTCACCCGCTCGCGGGACAGCGAGTTCCCCTTCCGACAGGACAGCGACTTCCACTACCTGACCGGCTTTCCCGAACCCGAGGCTCTGCTGCTGCTGCTGCCGGGCCGCGAGGCCGGCGAGAGCGTGCTGTTCTGCCAGGACCGCGACCCGACGCTGGAAGCCTGGACGGGCATCCGCCTGGGCGCCGAGGGCGCCGTGCGCGAGCATGGCATCGACCAGGCGTTCGAGAATGCCGAGCGCGAGGAGCGCCTGGCCGAACTGCTCGACGGTCGTCATGCCCTCTACCTGCCGCTGGGCGATGCCGAGGCCCTGGCGCTCGCCGAGGAGGTGCGCGGTGAGCTGGCCGGCCGTGCACGCCGCGGGGCGGTGGCGCCATCGGCCTTTGCCGACGTCAGCGACCTGATCCACGAGCAGCGCCTTCGCAAGAGCGAGGCGGAGCTGGCCCTGATGCGCCATGCCGGGGCGATCTCCGCCCGGGCCCATGTGCGGGCCATGCGCGCGTCCCGCCCGGGGCTCATGGAGCGACAGTTGCAGGCCGAGCTCGAGCACGAGTTCCGCTGGCAGGGCGGCAGCGGCCCGGCCTACGCCAGCATCGTCGGTGGCGGCATCAATGCCTGTGTGCTGCACTACATTGAGAACCATGCCCCCCTGGAGGATGGCGCGCTGGTGCTGATCGATGCCGGCGCCGAGTTCGATCTCTATGCCGGCGACATCACCCGCACCTTCCCGGTCAACGGCCGCTTCTCCGAGGCCCAGCGGGCCCTCTACGAGGTGGTGCTGGCTGCCCAGGAGCGCGCCGTCGCCGCGGTCCGCCCCGGCGTCACCCTGGCGACGATCCACGAGGGCGTGGTGCACGACCTCACCGCCGGTCTCATCGAGCTCGGGCTGCTGGAGGGCGACGTCCAGGCGCGCATCGACGATGGCAGCTACAAGCGCTTCTACCTGCACTCGACCTCCCACTGGCTGGGACTCGACGTGCATGACGTCGGGGCCTATCGCCACGAGGGCCAGCCCCGCGCCCTGCTGCCCGGCATGGTGCTCACCGTGGAGCCCGGCCTCTACGTGCCCGCCGACGACGACCTGCCGGAGGCCTTCCGCGGCATCGGTATCCGCATCGAGGATGACGTGGCGGTGACGCCCGACGGCCACGAGGTGCTGACCGCGGACGTGCCGAAGCGGGTGGCGGAAATCGAGGCCCTGATGGACAGGAAGTGACCAGTCGAGGAGTCGTTGCCAATGCCTTTATGTAATGTACGTTATGAAATGATAGGGCGGCGATCATGACACCGAAGCATGACGAGAAGGTGGATATCGCCATCATCGGTGGCGGCCTGGTGGGCGCCAGCCTGGGCTGTGCCCTGGCCGCGCTCGTCGAAGGGGCGAGGCTCAGGGTGGCGGTGATCGAGGCCGCACCGCTGCTGCCGCAGCGGGCCGAGCCCTGGCAACCCAGTTTCGATGCCCGGGCGAGTGCCATCGCTGGCGGTTCCGCGCGACACTTCGCGAGCCTGGGCGTCTGGGAGCGCATGGCCGAGATGGCGGCCCCGATCCGCACCATCCACGTCAGCGAGCGGGGCCGGCTGGGCGTGACCCGGCTGCGCGCCGCGGAACTGGGCGTCGAGGCGCTGGGCCACGTGATCCCCAATGCCTGGATGGGGCGGGTGCTGCATGGCCGGCTGAGCGAGCTGCCGCTGGCCTGGCACTGTCCGGCCAGGGTCGAGGCGATCCACCCCGTCGCCGAGGGGCATCGGCTGCAGCTATCGGATGGCAGCGAGCTGGAGGCCGGGCTGACGGTGCTCGCCGACGGCGGTCGCTCGGGGCTCAAGGAGCGGCTGGGGATCGAGAGCCATGAGCGGCCCTACGACCAGGTGGCGCTCATCGCCAGCGTCGAGGTCAGCCGTCCCCACGAGGGCGTCGCCTACGAGCGCTTCACCCCGGCGGGGCCCATCGCCCTGCTGCCCCTCCAGGGTCAGGCCATGGAGCTGGTCTGGACCCATGAGCGCGGCCAGGAGGAGCGTCGCCTGGCCCTGTCCGATGGGGACTTCCTGGCCGAGCTGCAGCAGGCCTTCGGAGATCGGGCCGGGCATTTCCGGCGGGTGGGTCGACGCCATGCCTATCCGCTCTCGTTGATCACCGCCCGCGAGACCGCTCGCCCCGGGCTGGCGGTGCTGGGCAACGCCGCCCATGCCCTGCACCCGGTGGCCGGCCAGGGGTTCAACCTGGCACTGCGCGGGGTCATGGACCTGGTGGCTGCCATCGAGACCGGCATCGAGCGGGACCAGCGCCCGGGGAGTTCGGCGGTCCTGCAGGATTTCGAGGCGCGCCGGGACGCCGACCGTGGCAACGTCATCCGCTTCAGCGACGGCCTGATCCGCCTGTTCGGGCTTGATCTTCCCCTGCTTTCCCATGCCCGAGCAGCCGGCCTTGTGGGCCTGAACCTGACGGGACCACTGCGCCGCGGCCTGGCCCGCCGGGCCATGGGATTGGAAAGATAGCGGCTGATGGGAAAGCGGCTGGGGCAACGGTCGCCGGAACGACAGGGACAGGAACCCCGGAGGGAGGATGGGGCATCGACACGCGGGACAGAGAGCATGGCCATCGGGGCCATCACGGGGAGCAGAGGTCATGAGTGCAGAACAGGAAGGCGCGCCGGCGTCGTTCGAGGTGATCGTCGTCGGCGGCGGCATGGTGGGCACGGCGCTGGCCTGCCTGCTGGGGCGGGCCGGGCTGGAGGTGGCATTGCTGGATGCCCGCGAGGCACCGCTCGACCCCGACGTCGCGGGAAAGGGGCCGCCCTCCATGCGGGTCAGTGCCCTGACCCCGGTATCGCGGCAGTTGCTGGAGGGGCTGGGGGCCTGGGCGTGGATGGCCTCGCGCCGGGTGAGCCCCTACCGCTTCATGCAGGTCTGGGATGGCGAGGGCAGCGGCGAGGTGAACTTCTCCGCGGAGCAGGCCGGGGTGCCGGTGCTGGGGCATATCGTCGAGAACGACGTCACCCTGGCGGCGCTGGAGGCATGTCTGGCGGAGCTGCCGGATGTCCATGCGCGCTTCGGTGCCCGGGTGGCTGCGCTCGAGTCCGGCGACGACGGGCGGACGGTTCGGCTGGAGGATGGCAGCCGGCTGACGGCCCCGCTGGTAGTGGCCGCCGACGGCGCCCGCTCACCGCTGCGCGAGATGGCCGGCATCGACGTCCGCTCCCGCGACACCGGCCAGGTGGCCGTGGTCACCACGGTGCGTACCCGCCTCGCCCATGGCGGTGTGGCACGCCAGGTCTTCCTCCCCACGGGGCCGCTGGCCTTCCTGCCGCTGCATGTCGAGGGTGGCGACCGCCACTGCTCCATCGTCTGGTCCACCTCCCCGGAGGAGGCCGAGCGTCTGGTGGCCCTGCCCGGCGAGGCACTGGGCCTGGAGCTGGCGGCGGCCATCGAGCACCGGCTGGGCGAGGTGACGGTGACGGACCGGGCGCTGGCGGTGCCGCTCACCCAGCGCCACGCCGAGCGCTACGTGCTGCCGGGCTTCGCCCTGGTGGGGGATGCGGCACACAGCATCCATCCCCTGGCGGGCCAGGGAGTGAACCTGGGGCTGATGGATGCGGCGGTGCTCGCCGAGGAGCTGGTCACGGGCCGGCGGCGGGGGCTCTCCCCGGGGGATGCGGCACTGCTGGGCCGCTACGCCCGGCGGCGGCGCGGCGACAATGCCGCCATGCTGGCGCTGATGGACGGCTTCCGGCTGCTCTTCGGGGCGCGCCACCCGGCGCTCACCCTGGCGCGCAACCTGGGGCTCTCGGGCGTCGACCGGCTGGGGCCGCTCAAGCGCCTGCTGATGCAGCAGGCGACGGGGCATCGCGGTCGCCTGCCTCGCGCCTGCCGGCCGCTCATCCGCCGCGCCGCTGGCTGAGCACGTTGAGGGCCTTGAGCAGGTTGAGGGCCTCGCCGAGCTGGTAGTCCTCGCGCAGGCGCTCGCTCATCTCGCTGCGGGTGCGCTCTTCCTCACGGGAGCCCAGGTGGCCCTCCAGGTCCGATTCGCGCACGTCCAGGCCACTGCCCTCGGCCACTTCCAGGCGGCCGCGGATCACCTCCACGTCGGGCTCGATGCCCTGGGCCTGGATCGAGCGCCCGTCGGGGGTGAAGTAGAGCGCGGTGGTCAGCTTGAGCCCCTCGCCGTTGCCCAGCGGCATGATCTGCTGCACCGAGCCCTTGCCGAAGCTCTCGGTTCCCATCACCACGCCGCGGCGCTGGTCCTGCAGGGCGCCGGCGACGATCTCTGCCGCCGAGGCGCTGCCGCCGTTGATCAGCACTACCAGCGGCACGTCGGCGGCCGCCGTCTCGCGACCGGCTGAGAAGCGCATCTCGCTGTCCGGCAGGCGCCCCTCGGTATAGACGATCAGTCCCTCGTCGAGGAAGGCATCGGCCACGTCCACCGCGGCCTGCAGCACCCCGCCGGGGTTGTTGCGCAGGTCGAGCACCAGGCCCTTGAGCGGCCCGTCGCGTTCCAGGCGGCGGATGGCGCTGCCGACCTGCTCACCGGTGCGGGTCTGGAACTGGCTGACCCGCAGGTAGCCGTAGCCCGCCTCCAGCAGCTCGCTCTTGACGCTCTCGGTGCGGATGATCTCGCGGGTCAGGGTGACCTCCCGGGGAGCGTTCTCGCCCTGGCGCAGGATGGTCAGGCGGATCTCGGTACCGGGGTCGCCGCGCATCAGGTTGACCGCCTCCTGCAGCGAGAGCCGGTCGGTGGGCGTGTCGTCGATGCGCAGGATCTTGTCCCGGGACTGCAGGCCGGCCCGGGAGGCCGGGGTATCGTCGATGGGCGTGATCACCGTCAGCTGGCCATCCTCCATGCCCACCTCGATGCCCACGCCGCCGAACTCCCCCTGGGTGGACTCGCGCAGGCTCTCGAACTCCTCGCTGTCCAGGTAGGCCGAGTGGGGATCAAGCTCGCTGAGCATGCCGCGCATGGCGTTGCGCAGCAGGTCGGCATCCTCGACCTCCTCCACATAGGCGCGCTTGATGCGTTCGAACACCTCGGCGAAGGCCTGGATCTCGGCCACGGGCAGCTCATCCTCCGGGCCCTGGCCCTGGGCGGCGACGGGCAGGGGGGCGAGCGCCAGCAGGGCGGCCGGCAGCAGTGCCGACACCAGGCGGCGCGTCACGGTGGGCAGAGCGGCGGGACGTAGGGGCATGCAGATTCTCGCGGTTCCGGAGGTGGCAGCCCAGCATAGCCCGTGGCCGGGCGTCTATGGAATAGCCGGGCCTCAGGGCTGGCGGGCGATCCAGCGCCGCGGGTCGATGGGGTCGCCGCCACGGCGTACCTCGAAGTAGAGCCCCGGCCGCTGCTGGCCACCGCTGTCGCCCACCGCGCCCAGGGTGTCGCCGCGGGAGACGGCAGCCCCTACCCCGGCCGTGAAGTGCTGCAGGTGGGCATGCAGGGTCATGACCCGGTCGCCGTGATCGACGATCAGCAGGTTGCCGAAACCGCGCATCCAGTCGGCGAACACCACCCGACCAGCGTGCACGGCCTTGACCGGGGTGCCCGCGGCGGCCCGGATCAGCAGGCCGTTGCGATGCACGCCGGCCCCCTCGTGGAAGGTGGAGGCGATGCTGCCCTGCACCGGCCACGGCAGTTCGCCGCGGGTCTGCTCGATGGCGGTAGAGGGGGGCGGCCGCTCCAGGCGGGCCAGCCGCTCCTGCACCTCGCGCAGGGTGCGCTCGGCATGCGCCCGGTCCTGGGCGAGCGTCGCCAGGCGGGCCTGTTCGCTGGCGAAGCGCTCGTCGAGCCGGGCCACCAGGGTGGCACGTTCCGATATCTGCTCGGCCAGGGTGGTGCTGCGCGCGGCGAGCTCCTCGGCCACGGCCTCGAGGCGTTCGACGCGCTGCGACAGCGCCCGGCGAGTGTCCGCCAGCTCGGCATCGAGCCTCGCCAGCGCGTCGAGGCGCTTATTGCGCGCCCGGGCCAGGCGGTTGAGGTAGGTCTGCAGGCGGTCGAGCCGCGCCGGGTCGTCCTGGTTGAGCAGCAGCTTGAGCTGGGGGGTTCGGCCGAGGCGGTAGAGGGCATCGAGCTGGGCCGAGAGGGCCTCGACCTGCTCGGTGCGCTCGGCGGCCAGCTGGTCGCGGCGTGCCTCGAGGCTGGCGATCTCGTCGCCGAGGGTGCGTCGCTCGGCCTGCAGGGCGTCGAGGCGGCGGTGAGTCTCGGCGAGTGCCGTCTCCACCTCGCGCAGGGCCTCGCTGGCCTCGTCCCGGGCCTCACGGGTGGTGGAGAGCTGCGCGGAGACCGCCTTGAGTTCCTCGCCGAGGGCATCGAGGCGCGCCTGCGCCTCCCGCTCGGAGGGCTGGGCGGCAAGCGGCGATGCCAGGCCCAGGCCCAGCAGCAGGACCAGCCCCGGCAGCCATGTGCCGAGCGCCGCCACGCCTCTTGCCATTCCCTGGCCTCCCCGACCGTCTCAGTCGCGCTCGATCAGCACCCGGCCGGTCATCTCCTCGGGGATCGGCTGGTCCATCATCGTCAGCAGGGTCGGGGCGATGTCGCACAGGCTGCCGTCGTCCAGCAGTCGCGCCGGGTGCCCGCCGACATAGATCAGCGGCACCTCGAAGGTGGTGTGAGCGGTCTGGGGCGCCCCGGTCTCGGGGTGGACCATCTGCTCGGCGTTGCCGTGGTCGGCGGTGACCAGGCAGGCACCACCGACGCGCTGGATCGCCTCCACGACCCGGCCGACGCAGGCGTCCACCGCCTCGATGGCCTTCACCGCCGCCTCGAAGTCGCCGGTGTGGCCCACCATGTCGCCGTTGGCGTAGTTGCAGACGATCAGGTCGAACGTGCCGCCATCGATCGCCTCCACCAGCCGGTCGGTGACCTCCTCGGCGCTCATCTCGGGCTTCTCGTCGTAGGTCTTCACCTCCTGGGGGGAGGGGACCAGCACCCGGGTCTCGCCCCGGTACTCCGCCTCGCGGCCGCCGGAGAAGAAGAAGGTGACGTGGGCATACTTCTCGGTCTCGGCGATGCGCAGCTGGGTGAGGCCGCGTTTCTCCATCACCTCGCCCAGGGTGTTGACGAGCTCCGCCGGCGGGAAGGCCGCCGGCGCCGGGATATCCGCGGCATACTGGGTCAGCATCACCAGGCCGTCGGCGGCGAGCCTGGGCCGTACGCGGCGCTCGAAGCCGCTGAAGCCCTCCTCGACGAAGGCGCGGGTCAGCTCCCGGGCGCGGTCGGCGCGGAAGTTCATGAAGATGGCGGCATCGCCGTCCGCCATGGCCACCGGCGCGCCGCTCGGGCGGATGCTGGTGGCGGTGACGAACTCGTCGGTCTCGTCGCGCTCGTAGGCCCGGCGCAGCCCCTCCTCGGCCCCGATTGCCTCGAACTCGCCCTCGCCCTCGGTGATCAGGCGGTAGGCCTTCTCGACGCGGTCCCAGCGGTTGTCGCGGTCCATGGCGTAGTAGCGGCCGATGATCGAGGCCACGAAGCCGTTCTCGGGGCCGACCAGTTCGGCGAGGCGGGCGTTGGTGCGCTCCAGCGAGGCCATGGCACTCTTCGGCGGCATGTCGCGGCCGTCGAGGAAGGCGTGGACGTAGATCCGCCGCGCGCCGCGGCGGGCGGCCAGCTCGGCCATCGCCAGGAAGTGCTCCTCATGGCTGTGCACGCCGCCTGGCGAGAGCAGGCCCAGCAGGTGCACCGCCTTGGCCTCTGCCACGGCGGCATCGATCGGCGCGGTCAGGGCCGCGATGGTGTCCAGGTCGCCATCCTCGACGGCCTTGGTGATGCGCGTGAAGTCCTGGTAGACGATGCGCCCGGCGCCCAGGTTCATGTGGCCGACCTCGGAGTTGCCCATCTGGCCATCCGGCAGGCCCACGTGGCGGCCGTCGGTATGGATCAGGGTGTGCGGCTGCTCCTGCCACAGGCGATCCATCACCGGGGTGCGGGCGGCGAGCACGGCGTTGTCCCTGGCGTCCTCGTTGTAGCCATAGCCGTCGAGGATGATCAGCGCCACCGGACGCGGGGTGGGGTTGCGGGATTCGGTCATGGGGAGGGCCTCTTTGTCCTTGTCAGCCCCGGCAGGCGCGCGGGCGGTCACCGGGGTCGCGACTTGCATCTGCTTGCGGCATCATATCGCAGGGCACCGCCGGACGTCATTTGAGCGGCCCCCGGCCTCAGGACTATCGCAGATGGAAGTAACGCTCGAGGCTGTTCCGGCGACAGGTCTTCTGGGAGGCGCTGTGAACCCCTCCCTGGGCGCTACCGATGCCATCCCTGGCATAGGACCTCCCCTTCGACCTGTCCCCGGCGCCTCTCGCTTCGGGTAACTGCGATTGCCCTGCCCGCAGGCCGCGGCCTGCCGTGGCTTTGTGTATACTGGGCGCCGCCGCGACTGGCCGGCCTCATTCACCGTGTACCCGAGACAAGAGTTAGCCGAACCCATGATCGATCAGCTGTTCGAATTCGTGCAGAATCACCCGCTGCTGGTGGGGGCCTTCCTGCTGGTGTTGACCGCCTGGATCGCCTACGAGGTCCGCAACAGCAGCAGTGGAGGCGTGACCTCCGGCGAGGCGACCCAGCTGGTCAATCGCGAGGACGCCGTGGTGCTGGACCTCCGCGAGGCCGGCGAGTTCAAGGCGGGCCACATCGCCGGGGCGCGCAACATCCCCCAGAGCAAGCTCGACGAGCGCATGCGCGAGCTCGACAAGTTCAAGGGCAAGCCGATCATCGTGGCCTGCAAGCATGGCCAGAGCGCCGGCGTCGC
Source organism: Halomonas ventosae (assembly GCF_004363555.1). GTDB lineage: Bacteria > Pseudomonadota > Gammaproteobacteria > Pseudomonadales > Halomonadaceae > Halomonas > Halomonas ventosae. Next base: position 28,328 of record NZ_SNZJ01000015.1, read on the forward strand.
CCAGGCCAAGCTGACCAAGGCGGGCTTCGAGCGGGTGCTCAAGCTCAAGGGCGGCATGGCCCAATGGCAGGCCGATGGCCTGCCGGTCGTCAAGAAGTAGCGCCACCAGGCCGCGACGCATCATCGACACGCATTCACCGAATCAAAGGACCTTTCCCATGGCGGAAGAGAACAACCAGAACGCCGGCGCCAACGGCCAGGCGGCCGGCCAGCAGGACAAGCCCCAGCTGCAGTTCGCCCTGCAGCGCATCTACGTCAAGGACATCTCCTTCGAGGCCCCCAACTCGCCGACGGTCTTCCAGCAGCCGTTCAAGCCCAAGGTCGGCCTGGACCTGAACACCACCAGCCGCCAGGTCGGGGAAGGCCTCTACGAGGTGGTCGTCAAGGTCACCGCCCAGGTCACCCACAGCGAGGAAGGTACCACCTCCTTCCTGGCCGAGATCGAGCAGGCCGGCCTGTTCCGCATCAGCGGCATCGAGGGGCAGCAGCTCGACCACACCCTGGGCGCCTTCTGCCCCAACATGCTCTTCCCCTATGCCCGCGAGTGCATCGACAACCTGGTCAACCGGGGCGGCTTCCCGCCGCTGATGCTGGCGCCGGTCAACTTCGAGGCGATCTACGCCCAGAAGAAGAAGCGCGAGGCCGAACAGGCCCAGCAGTCGGGCGAGCAGGCGACCCAGTAAGGGTAAGCGGCCCGTGTCAGTGAACGTCCTGCACGTGAGGGCCCCGCGCATCCACGTCGCCGCCGACCTTGCCGTCGGCGGCGACGTCGTTCTGCCCGAGGGGCCGGCCCGCCACGTGGCCCGGGTGCTGCGCCTGGCCGAGGGCGCGTCGCTGCGGCTCTTCGACGGCGCCGGCCGGGAGGCCTGGGCGGTGATCACCGAGGCCTCCCGCAAGCGAGTGGTGGCGCGCATCGAGGCCGTGGCTCCCGGCACCGGCGAGTCGCCGCTCGCGGTGCACCTGGGGCAGGCGATCTCCAAGGGCGACCGCATGGACTACGCCATCCAGAAGGCGGTCGAGCTCGGCGTGGCGGCGATCACCCCGCTCTATACCGAGCATGGTGACGTGCGCCTCAAGGGCGAGCGCGAGGCGAAGAAGCTCGCCCACTGGCAGGCCGTGGCCGCCAGCGCCTGCGAGCAGTGCGGTCGCGCCACCCTGCCATCCGTGCACCCCCCCGCCGGCCTGGCCGACTGGCTGGCGGGCCGCCACGAGGCGCTGCGCCTGGTGCTGCATCCCGGTACCGCCGGAGCCCTGGAACAGCGGGAAGCGCCCGCCACCGCCGCCCTGCTGATCGGCCCGGAGGGCGGGCTGTCCGAGGCCGAGGTCGAGACGGCCCTGGCCGGCGGCTTCGTCCCCCTGTCCCTCGGCCCGCGCATCCTGCGCACCGAGACCGCGCCGGTGGTGGCGCTGTCGCTGCTGCAATCCCGCTTCGGGGACCTGTGAACGCCGATGCGTCCCCGGCGCCTTGTGCCTCCCCTCACCGGAGCTCCCCCATGCCCGACTCCCGAGACCGCCGTCCATCCACCTCGCCTCGCCCCGCCGGCACGCGCAACTATCGTGCGCCCAGGGCGGCCGTCGGCGACGTGGCCTACCTCGAGGTGGTGACCGTCAACGAGACCGGCGCCTTCCTCGACTGGGGCCACCCCCGCGACCTGCTGCTGCCCTTCGGAGAGCAGCGCTTCCGTCCCAGCGTGGGCAAGCGGGTGCTGGTGATGATCTACGAGGACCAGCAGGGCCGGCCGGTGGCCTCCCAGAAGCTCGAGCGCTTCATCGCCGACGAGGCCGCGGGCCTGCAAGCGGGCGATGCGGTGTCGCTGGTGATCGCTGACCAGACCGACCTGGGGCTCAAGGCGGTGGTGAACCAGCGCTTCTGGGGCCTGCTCTACCGGGACGACCTGAACCGGCCGCTGCGCCGCGGCCAGCGCCTCACCGGCTACGTGAAGCGCCTGCGTGACGACGGACGCCTGGACCTCTCGCTGCTGCCGCCGGGCGAAGCGCGGCTCGACGTGGTCGGTGAGCGGGTGCTCAAGGCGCTGCGCGAGAGCGGCGGCTACCTGCCCCTGGGTGACAGGAGCGAGCCGGCAGAGATCCAGGCGCGGCTGGAGGTGAGCAAGAACGCCTTCAAGCAGGCCATCGGTCGGCTCTACAAGCGCGAGCTGATCACCCTGGAGCCCGGCGGGATCCGCCTGGTACCGGGCGGGGACTAACCCAGCATCCTGGTGTTTCCGTCTGAGGCTGTTCCGGCGACAGGTCTACGAGGGGGCGCTGTGAACCCTTCCCTGGGCGCTACCGATGCCGTCCCTGGCATAGGACCCCCTCTACGACCTGGCCCCGGCGCCTCTCGCTCTATGCGACTCGGTGGTCAGACTAACCGCCTTGGTGGACTCGATACCCTGCGGCATACTGACTGCATTCACTCCCCAGACCGGAAACCCGACGCCATGAGCGAACGCGCGCTGAAGATCGGCGTGGTGATGGATCCCATCGCGGATCTCACCTACAAGAAGGACACCAGCCTGGCCATGCTGTGGGCCGCCAGGGACCGCGGCTGGTCGCTGCACTACCTGGAGCAGGAGGACCTCTTCCTGCGCGAGGGGCGCGCCTTCGGCCGGATGCGCGCGCTGGAGGTGCACCGCGACCCCGGTCACTGGTTCGACCTGGGGGAGCCCGAGGTGGCGCCCCTGGCCGAGCTCGACGTGGTCCTGATGCGCAAGGACCCGCCGGTCGACGGCTACTTCCTCAACGCCGTCTACCTGCTGGGCTTCGCCGAGCGCGAGGGCGTGCTGGTGGTCAATCCCACCCAGGCGCTGCTGGAGTGCAACGAGAAGCTCTTCGCCCAGCAGTTCCCGGGGTGCTGCACCCCGACCCTGGTCTCCTGCAACGAGGCCGTGCTGCGCGACTTCCACGCCGAGCACGGCGACGTGATCTTCAAGCCGCTGGACGGCATGGGCGGCACCGGGATCTTCCATGTGCGCCCCGAGGGCCGCAACCTGGGCGCCATCATCGAGATGCTCAGCGAGCGCGGCAGGCGCCAGATCATGGCCCAGCGCTACATCCCCGAGATCAGCGAGGGCGATACCCGCATCCTGCTGGTGGACGGCGAGCCGATCCCCTTCGGCCTGGCCCGCGTGCCCATGGCCGGGGAGACCCGCGGCAACCTGGCCGCCGGCGGCACCGGGGTCAGTCGCGAGCTCACCGCTCGCGACCACTGGCTTATCGAGCAGGTCCAGCCGACGATCCGGGAGAAGGGACTGATGTTCGTCGGCCTCGACGTGATCGGCGACTACATCACCGAGATCAACGTCACGAGCCCCACCTGCGTGCGCGAGATCGACGACCAGCGCGGCACCGATATTGCCGGCCAGCTGATGGACGCCATCCAGCGTCGTCTCGGCGAGCGGCGCTGATCCCGGAGGCCTGTGGCCCATGACGAGCAGCCCCCTCAGCGACCCCATCCGGTATGCCCCGGTCACCCGGCCGTACCGGCACTGGCTGGCCTGGTCGCTGGCGCTGCTGCTTCACCTAGTGGTCATCGGCGTGGTGGCCAGCCGCCAGTTCGCGCCGGCGCCCGTCGAACGCTCCAGCATCGACGTGGTGCTGGTGAGCCGGCCGTCCCCGGAGGCCGTGGAGGCCGCGGCCATCGCCGAGGCCGATCAGCGCGCCGCCGGCACGCCCCAGGAGCAGGCCCCGGCGGAGGCCCGGGCCGCGCCCATGGACGAGCTGCCGGAGCTGCAGGCGGCCGAGCCCGAGGTGGACCCGGCTACCCCGGCCGAGCCGGAGAGTGCCGCCCGCCCGGAGCCCGACCGCGACAGCGAGGCACCCGAGCCCCCGGCGGCCGAGCGCCCCCGCGAGGCCCAGGCGACCCCCGAGCCTCGCGACAGTGCCCCCCAGTCGGCCGAGACCTCGGCGCCGCCCACCGCCTCGGCCCCCTCCGCCTCGGGACGCGACCTGCTCGCCCAGGCCACCACCAGCATCCGCGAGCAGGGGCTCTCGTCGGAGTTCGCCGGCGAGCAGCCCGGGCAGGGGCGCCAGGCCGCCCAGCAGGCCGCCGAGGCGCGCTACATCGACGACTGGACCCGCCGGGTCGAGGATTACGGCAACCGGGTGCACCCGGCGCCGCGTCACCTGGAGGGGCAGCTGCGCATCCGCGTGGTGATCGGCCGCGACGGTCAGGTTCGCCGGGCAGAGGTGATACAATCCTCGGGACATGCCGAACTCGACCAGGCGGCCCTGGACACGGTGCATGGTGCCGCGCCCTATCGCCCCTTCGACCGGGGCATGGGCAACCTGGACAGCCTGTCCATCACCCGGGTCTGGCGGTTCGGCCAAGGCAATCATTACGGCGTGCAATAGGTCCGCCGGGGAGTCTCATGCAATCCGTGCAACACTTCGGCTTGAAAAACCACTTCCTGCTGGCGATGCCGCACCTGGAAGACCCCAATTTCGCCGGCAGCCTCAGCTACCTCTGCGACCATGACGAGAACGGCACCATGGGCGTGATCGTCAACCGGCCCCTGGAGCTGACCCTGGACGCCCTCTTCGAGCAGCTCGAGCTGGGCGGCGACGAGAGCCCCCATCGCGATGCGCCGGTCTACTATGGCGGCCCGACCCACAAGGATCGCGGCTTCATCCTGCATCGCGGCGCCAGCGACGCCTGGGATTCCAGCATCCAGGTCGCCGATGACATCGCCCTGACCACCTCCATGGACATCCTCCAGGCATTGGCGGACGGCAAGGGGCCCGAGCAGTTCCTGGTCTGCCTGGGCTGTGCCGGCTGGGAGTCGGGCCAGCTGGAGGCAGAGCTCAAGGAGAACGCCTGGCTCACGGTGGAGGGGCGCGCCGACATCCTCTTCACGGTGCCGCCCGAGCAGCGCCTGGGCGCCGCCGCGGGCATCCTGGGCATCGACCTGAACCTGATGACCCGCGAGGCGGGCCACTCCTGATGAAGGGCCTGCGCGTGATGACGGAGCCGGCCTGATGGCCGATGCCGGCTCGCGACTGATCCTGGCCTTCGACTTCGGTACCCGGCGCATCGGCGTGGCGGTGGGCAACGAGCTGCTTGCCAGCGCCCGGGAGCTCGCGCCCTTGCCGGCCCGGGACGGCATCCCCGACTGGGCGCAGGTGGCGCGGCTGGTGGACGAGTGGCGCCCGGACCTCTTCGTGGTGGGGCTGCCGCTCAACTTGGACGGCAGCGAGTCGGTCATGAGCACCCGAGCGCGCAAGTTCGGCAAGCGCCTCTACGGCCGCTACGGCATCCCCTGCGAGATGGTCGACGAGCGTGGCTCCACCCGCGAGGCCAAGTCGATCGCTAGGGAGGCCGGCCACCGCGGCAACTTCCGTGAACAGGGCGTCGACGGCATCGCCGCGGTGCTGATCCTGGAGGGCTGGTTCGCCCGGGGCGAGGGCCTGCCGCCGCGCTGATCAGGCCGGGCTGGCGCCGCCGTCGCGATATTTCCGGGCGAAGTCGCCCACCGAGATGCAGGTGAACTTCTCGATGAAGAACGCCAGGGTCGCCGGGCAGCGGAAGCGCTCCTCGAAGGCTTCCACCTCTCCTTCCCGTTCCCGCTCGACGCTCGCCAGGTAGGCGTCACCGGCCTTGCGCACCCTGACGGTCGCCTGGCTGTCCTCGGCCTGTTTCTCGACCAGCAGCTCTTGCTGCCCCTCGAGCAGCTCCCCCAGCACCTTGCCCCCCTCGCGCTCCTCGGGCGAGGCCCAGAGGGGCTGGTCACGGTCGCCGTAGCGATAGAGGAAGATCATCGGCAGCACCGAGAAGATGGCCGTCGTGAGGGTCCAGGTCATCGCCGCACCGGAGAGATGCGCCGTGAACACCGCGACCAGCTGCACGACGATGCCCAGCGCCAGCAGTCCCGCCAGGGGGCGCCACATCCGCGGGTTCATGAAGCCCCGGTCCAGGAAATAGCCCCACAGCCCGATCACCACCACCGCCCCCACGCCCAGCTGGATCATGGCGGTAAGCGACCCGCCACCCATCAGCAGGGCGATGGCGCCGATCAGGATCAGCAGGGTATAGAAGCCACACAGCAACAGATACGCACGCTTCAGGTTCATCGGTGTTGCGCCTCCAGGCCTGGTCGCCATGTGCGGCGACGCGGATTGTCGTTCCCCACCAGCATAGGCGATCGGTCGCGACCTGCAGGCTACTCAGAAGGTGGCGTCGTCAACGCCCAGGCGGTCGGGGACGAACCAGGGCACGTCGCGCAGGTCCTTGCCGATGAGTTCCTCGACCCCGAGCAGGGTGGCGAAGATCGCCATGCGCACCGGGATGCCGTTATCGGTCTGGCGGAAGATCGCCAGGCGCGGGTCGCCGTTGAGGTCCACGTCCAGGTCGTTGGCCTCGGGACGGCTGTCGCGGGGCAGCGGGTGCATGACGATGGTGGCGGGGCCGCAGCGGCTGTCCAGGAAGGCGCGATCCACGGTGAAGTCCCGGGAGAGGTTGAAGCCCTCGCTCATCTCGGCGGTGAAGCGCTCCTTCTGGATGCGGGTGGTGTAGACCACATCCACGTCGGAGAAGTCGCCGGCCAGGCTCTCGCGGACCTCCACGCTGAGCCCCTGGCGGCTGACCCGCTCGATCAGGTGGCTCGGCATCTCGAGGCCGGGCGGCGCCACCAGGGTGATGCGCATCGGGGCGTAGCGTGACAGCAGCTTGATCAGGGAGTGCACGGTGCGGCCGTACTTCAGGTCGCCGGTCATCAGCACGTGGGCGTCCCTGAGCGCCTTGCCCTGGAGGGCGAACTCCTTGTCGATGGTGTAGAAGTCCAGCAGCGCCTGGCTGGGGTGCTCGCCGGGGCCGTCACCGGCGTTGATCACCGGCACCTTCGTCGCGGCGGCGAACTCTGCCACCGAGCCCTGGTCCGGGTGGCGCATGACGATGGCGTCGCAGTAGCCGCTCATCACCCGGCTGGTGTCGTACAGCGACTCGCCCTTGGCCATGGAGGAGAAGGTGAAACCGGTGGTGTCGCAGACGCTGCCGCCGAGCCGCGAGAAGGCGGCATGGAAGCTGACCCGGGTGCGGGTGCTGGCCTCGAAGAAGAGGTTGCCGAGCACGGCGCCTTCCAGCACCCGGGTGATCTTGCGGCGACTTGCGATGGGCTCCATCCTTGCGGCGACGCGCATCAGGTGGTCGATATCGTCGCGGGACAGGGAGTCGATGGAGAGCAGGTGGGAACTCATCACGGGCCTCGGCTGGTGGCTGGGGGACGGGCGCTAGTGTAACCCTCCCCGGGAAGGCCTTCACGGCACAATCGGCGTTCGGTTTCATGTGAAACTGCCTTGCCCCGAGTCAAGGCCGCCCGGTGCTCCCGGGTCGATACTGATACCGACATCAAGACCACCTGACGGGAGAACCCCCATGGCCACTGCACAGACCACTCGCACTGCTTCCTGGTGGCAACGCCTGACCGAACGCTGCTACGCCACGTCCACGGCCCAGCTGGTACGTGACGTCCAGTACCAGGCGGGTCCTACCTACGATGAGCTGCTCAATGACCTGGAGAGCCCCCTCGAGCCCGGCTTCGAGCGCGAGATGGCGCGACAGCTTGCGGCGGGGCAACCGAGTGACTTCGTGCCGGCCAGGACCCTGATGCCGGTGATGATGCAGCGCTTCGGCCTGCAGGAGGCCGAGGTGGCTGCGGAGCCGGGCTATAACGCGATGCGCAAGACCTGCAATGGCTGCCCGGTCGTTGGCCAGTGCTGGAAGGCCATGCGCGCCGGTGCCGAGGTCGAGGCGTGCCGCGGTTTCTGCCCCAACGCCAGGGCGTTCGACCGCCTCGCCGCTGGCTGAGGTCATCCGGCGAAACGTGTCATTGGGCCCTGGCCATATGCCGGTATCTGTCCCCCGGTTGATTGCAACTTGCCGAGTGCCTTGCCCGCTTCATTGGCTCGCTTGGGCGATCAGCGAGCGTCTGGCTGTGCCTCCGGTGCCGCCTGCTGGAAGGCAGGCAGGGCACGACAGTTGGCCGAGATACGTTGGATCGTCGGGTAGGCAGAGAGGTCGCATTCGAAACGTTCAGCGTTATACACCTGAGGCACCAGGCAGATATCTGCCAGGCTTGGCGTGTCGCCATGACAGAAATCGCCGGTTCCGGCCTCGGCGGTGAGTAGGGACTCCAGCGCCTGGAAGCCCTCGGCGATCCAGTGGCGGTACCAGGCCAGCTTGGTCTCCTCGTCCACCCCGAGTTCACCGACCAGATGCTTGAGTACCCGCAGGTTGTTGAGGGGATGGATCTCGCAGGCCACGACTTGGGCCAGGGCACGCACCCGGGCGCGCTCGGTGATGTCCTCCGGCAGCAGCGGCGGTTCCGGGTAGCGCTCGTCGAGGTACTCGCAGATGGCCATCGACTGGGTCAGGGTGACGCCCTCATCGGTGATCAGCGAGGGCACTAGGCCCTGGGGGTTGCGCGCCAGGTTCGTCTCCGCGAGCTGCTCGCCTTGCACCAGGTTTAACGGGGCCTGGTCGTAGGCCAGACCCTTGAGGTTCAGGGCGATCCGCACCCGGTAGGCGGCCGACGAGCGAAAGTAGCCGTAGAGCGTGGTCATCGTCGCATCTCCGCTCGCTTACTCGGGCTCGTACTTGACGACCTGCTGGTCGATGGCGCCGAAGATGCTCCTGCCTTCCCGGTCGAACATCTCGATGCGGACCCGGTCGCCGAAGCGCATGAAGGGGGTCCTGCTGTCGCCGTGGAGGATCTTCTCCACCATGCGCACCTCGGCCAGGCAGCTGTAGCCCACGCCGCCCTCGGTCACCGGCTTTCCGGGGCCGCCGTCGGGGTCCGGGTTGGAGACGGTGCCGGAACCGACGATGGCGCCTGCGCCCAGGTAGCGGGTCCTCGCCGCATGGGCCACCAGCTGCGGGAAGCTGAAGATCATGTCCGGCCCGGCCTCCGGCGTGCCGAACGTCTCGCCGTTCAAGTGCACGGTCAGCGGCAGGTGCACCTTGCCTTCCTGCCAGGCATCGCCCAGTTCGTCCGGGGTGACCGCGATGGGCGAAAAGGCGGAAGCCGGTTTGGCCTGGAAGAAGCCGAAGCCCTTGGCGAGCTCGCCGGGGATCAGGCCGCGCAGGCTGACGTCGTTGACCAGCATCACCAGCTTGATGTGCCTGGCCGCCTGTTCGGGCGTGACGGCCATGGGGACATCGTCGGTGATCACCGCGATCTCGCCCTCGAAGTCGATGCCGTGCTCCTCGCTGATCGCCTCGATATCCTCGGTCGGGGCGAGGAACTTGTCGCCGCCGCCCTGGTACATCAGCGGGTCGGTCCAGAAGGTATCGGGCATCTCGGCGTTACGCGCCTGGCGCACCAGCTTGACGTGGTTGAGGTAGGCGGAGCCGTCGGCCCAGTGGTAGGTGCGCGGCAGGGGGGAGTGCAGAGTACTCTGGTCGAGGTCGAAGGCGCCCGCGGCCTTGCCGTCGTTGAGCTCGGCGTAGCGGGCCTCGAGCGTCGGGCTCACGGCGTCCCAGGCCTCGATGGCCTGCTGGAGAGTCGGGGCGATGTCGGCGGCGCTTACTGCGCGGGAGAGTTCACGAGAGACGAGAATCAGTTCGCCGTCGCGGCCTTTCTTCAACGTTGCCAGTTTCATTCGAATTCGGTCCTTTCGTCAGGGGCGGGGCCTTCCGGCCCCGCGATGGTGCATCGGTCCGGGTCAGCGCTGATCGGGGGTGAAGTTCGAGCGCAGGGTCGACCAGACATCCACATAGTCGCGCTGACGGAAGTCCGCCTCCAGGGCCGCCGCGGTGGGGTGGTAGACGTAGCGGCTCTCGAACATGAAGGCCAGGGTATTGCCCTGATACTGGGGCTTGAGCTCGGCCGTGGAGGCCTTGTCGAAGGTCTCGGCATCCGGTCCATGGGGCGACATGCAGTTGTGCAGGCTGGCGCCACCCGGCAGGAAGCCCTCGGCCTTGGCGTCGTACTCGCCATGCACCAGCCCCATGAACTCGCTCATCAGGTTGCGGTGGAACCAGGGCGGACGGAAGGTGTTCTCGGCCACCATCCAGCGCGGCGGGAAGATCACGAAGTCCAGGTTGGCCATTCCCGGGGTGTCAGAGGCCGAGGTCAGCACGGTGAAGATCGACGGGTCGGGGTGGTCGAAGCTCACCGTGTTGATGGTGTTGAAGTTGGCGAGGTCGTACTTGTAGGGGGCGTAGTTGCCGTGCCAGGCGACCACGTCCAGCGGCGAGTGGTTCAGGCGCGTCTCCCAGAAGCGGCCGGAGAACTTGGCCACCAGGGAGAAGTCACCCTCGAGGTCTTCAAAGGCGGCCATCGGGCTCAGGAAGTCGCGCGGGTTGGCCAGGCCATTGGCCCCGATGGGTCCGAGACCGGGGAGCTCCATGGGGCTGCCGTAGTTCTCGCAGAGATAGCCGCGGGCGGCCTCGACGCCGGCGGCACGGCGTACCTGGAACTTGACGCCGCGCGGGATGACGGCGATCTCGCCGCTGGCGACCTCGAGCTCGCCGAACTCGGTGCGAAGCCGCAACGCGCCCTGCTGCGGGACGAAGAGCAGCTCGCCATCCGCCGTGTAGAAGAAGCGCTCGGTCATGTCCTCGTTGAAGGCATAGACGTGAACGCCCACGCCGCTCTGGGCGCCGGCATCGCCGTTGACGGCGATGGTCAGCAGGCCGTCGACGAAGTCGGTGGGCGCGTCGGGCAGTGGGACCGGGTCCCAGCGCATCTGGTTGGGGTCGGCCGCCGGCTTGTCCAGGGGAGACGTATGGACCCGACGGTTCTCCAGCGGCTGGTAGGCACTCTGCACCACCGAGGGGCGGATGCGGTAGAGCCAGCTTCTCAGGTTCTGGTGGCGCGGGGCGGTGAAGGCGGAGCCGGTCAGCTGCTCGGCGTAGAGGCCGTAGGCGCACTGCTGCGGCGAGTTCTGGCCGACAGGCAGCGCCCCCGGCAGGGCCTCGGTGGCGAAGTGGTTGCGAAAGCCGCTCTGGTAGCGGAGGGGGGCCGTCATTGTCATTGTGCTCCAGTATTCAGTTTCAAGTGAAACCAATTCCTCGATGCTAGACCGAGGTGGTTTCATATGCAACTATTCGTCTGTGGATGAGTTCGGGGCCTCAGACAAGGAGGAGGGTGGGATGCCGTCAGGCGAGGAGCATCAAGGAGTACCGCAGCAGGGGCCCGGCCGGCTGGACCTCAACCAGTTTCTCCCCTATCGGCTCAACCGGCTGGCCGACCGCATCAGCGACGAACTGGAGCGCATGTACGCACAGCGCTACGACCTCAACGTGGCCCAGTGGCGTGTGCTGGCCTGGCTCAGCCACTGCGATGATCTCACCGCCAAGAAGGTCTGCACCTACACCAACATGGACAAGGCGCGGGTCTCCCGGGCGGTGCAGGCGCTGGTCGATCGTGGCCTGGTGACCCGGACGCCCTCCGCCAGGGACCAGCGGGTGCATGACCTGCACCTGACCCGCGAGGGAGCCGAGCTGCTCTCGCGGCTGATCCCGGAGGCCCAGGAGTGGGAGGCGGAGCTCGTGGCGACCCTCAGTGCGGGCGAGTACCGTGACCTGCTCAATGCCATGGGCAAGCTGGAGCGGCAGTTGGAGCGGATCGGCTAGGCCTGTCTCTTAAGCGCACCGCCCACACGACAGCGCCCGGCCATGGCCGGGCGCTGTCTGCGGGTCAGGGGGCAGGCGACGCGGTCAGGCCGTCGGTACCTTGCCGCCCAGCCGGGCGGTGATCTCGGCGGCGGTGTCGCGCACCAGCGCGCCCAGCTCGGCCAGTCGCGCCTCGGGGATGCGCGCCTTGGGGCCTGAGACCGAGATGGCGGCCAGCGGGGTGCCATGCTCGTCGTGGATGCAGGCGGCCACGCACTGCAGGCCGATGGCGTGCTCCTCCCGGTCGCAGGCGAAGCCCTGGCGGCGGATCTCCGCCAGCCCTTCCCGCAGCGATGCGGGGGTGTGCAGGGTATTCTCGGTGACGCGTGCCAGGCCCCGCTCGTCGAGAATGCGCTCGAGCTCGTCGTCCGGTAGCCAGGCCATCAATGCCTTGCCGACGCCCGAGGCGTGCAGGGGGGCCCGGGAGCCGAGCCGGGTGATCATGCGCATCATCTGCGGCGACTCGCTCTGGGCCAGGAACACCGCCGTGCCGTCGTCGCGCACGCCGAGGTTGGCCGTCTCGCCGGTCTGGGCGGTGAGGCGGCGCAGGAAGGGGCGGCTGGTACCCACGAAGTCGCGGGCCTCGAGGAAGCTGTTGCCGATGCGGAAGGTCTTGACGTCGATCTTCCACACGCCGAGTTCGCTGTCCTGGGTGACGAAGCCCTGGCTCTGCAGGGCCTGCAGCAGCCGGTGGGTGGTGGAGGGGGCGAGCTCCGCCTGTTCGGCCACCTCGGAGAGGGCCAGGCCGCCGGGACTGGCCGCCAGGCGCTCGAGCAGGTTGAGCCCGCGCACCAGCGACTGGCTGTGGCCACTGGTGCTCTTGCCCGACCCCGCGGGCCGTCCCGCTGTCCTGCGCTTGCCTTCGCTCACCCGGATCGTCCTCCTGCCGCGTTCTCTTAAGGCCACAGGATACCTTGTCGACCGGGCGCTGTCGCGGTTGCGGAAATGGCTTCCATCCCGCGATGCCGCCGTGGTCTCAGCGGTGTCGCCATTGGGGCGGGCGCTTCTCGATGAAGGCGTCGATCCCCTCGCCGGCGTCCTCGGCCATCATGTTGCAGGCCATCACCTCCCCGGCGTAGGCGTAGGCCTCGTCCAGCGGCATGGCGAGCTGGCGGTGGAACATCGCCTTGCCGGTACGCACCGCGACCGCGCTCTTGGCGCAGATGCTTGAGGTGAGTGCGCTCAGCGCCTCGTCGAGAGCCGCGTCGTCGGCGACCCGGTTGACCAGCCCCCAGACGCGGGCCTGGTCGGCGTCGATGAACTCGCCGGTGAAGAGCATCTCCATGGCCCGCTTGCGGGCGACATTGCGCGACAGCGCCACCGCCGGGGTGGAGCAGAACAGCCCGGCATTGATGCCTGAGACGGCGAAGCGCGCCGAACGCGCCGCCACGGCCAGGTCACAGCTGGCCACCAGCTGGCAGCCCGCCGCCGTGGCGATGCCCTGCACCCGGGCGACCACTGGCACCGGCAGGTCGACGATGGCCTGCATCACGGCCCCGCAGCGCGCGAAGAGCTGCTGGTAGTAGGCCTCGTCGGGGTTGGCACGCATCTGCTTGAGGTCGTGACCGGCACAGAAGGCGCGGCCCTCGGCGGCGAGCACCACGCAGCGCACGTGCGCGTCGTCGGCCAGGCGGTCGAGCTCGCCACCCAGCGCCTCGAGCATCTCCTCGGAGAGTGCGTTGAACTGCTTCGGCCGGTTCAGCGTCAGGGTGGTCACGCCATCGTCTTCATGGCGGCGAACCAGGGGGCTATCGTCCTGCATCGTGGGGACTCCGGTGGAAGGAAGAGCTCCCAGCCTAGCGCCCCGGGCAGTGCTTTCGTTAGGCTTGCGACCAAAGATGGTCCCTGGCGAGGAGTGCCCATGAACGACGTGTCCCCCGAGTCCACCGCCTGCCTGGCGGCGCCCGCCCGCGCCGAGCACAAGGGGCTGCCCGAGACCGGCCCCCGCCTGCTGGCGGACGTGAGCCTGCCGGCGGCGGTGCTGCACGAGGCATCGCTGGCCCACAACCTGGGCTGGATGCAGGCTTTCTGCGATGCCCATGGCGCCCTGCTGGCGCCCCACGGCAAGACCACCATGGCCCCGGCGCTCTTTCGCCGCCAGCGGGAAGGCGGCGCCTGGGCGATCACCCTGGCTACCGCCCCCCAGTGCCGGGCCGCCTTCGCCCATGGCGTGACGCGCCTGCTGCTGGCCAACCAGCTGGTGGGGCGGGCCAACATGGCCATCGTGGCGGAGCTGCTCGAGGCCGGAGCCGAGCTCTGGTGCCTGGTGGACTCCGTCGACAATGCCCGCGAGCTGGACGCCTTCTTCGCCGGGCGTGGCCTGCGCCTGCCGGTGCTGATCGAGCGGGGGGTGCCGGGCGGGCGCTGCGGCTGTCGCAGCCGCGAGGAGGTGCTGGCGCTGGCCGCCGTGGTCGACGCGGCGGCCAGCCTCGAGCTCGCCGGCGTGGAGGGCTACGAGGGCCTGGTCCAGGCCGAGGCGGGGGCCTCTCCGGAGGCGGCGGTGGCGGCCTATGCGGCCGACCTGGTCGACACCCTCATCGCCCTGCAGCGCGCCGGCCGGCTGGCGGTGGCGCGCCCGCTGGTCACTGCCTCGGGGTCCGCCTGGCACGACATCGTCGCCGAGGCCTTCCGCGATGCCGGGCTGGACGGTCAGGTCCGCCGGGTGATGCGGCCCGGCTGCTACGTGACCCACGACCACGGGCTCTACGGCGAGGCGCAGGCCCGGGTGCTGGGGCGTCGGCCGGCCCTCGGCGAGGGGCTGCGCCCGGCCCTGGAGGTCTTCGCCCAGGTGCAGTCGCTGCCGGAGCCGGGCCTGGCCATCGTCGCCATGGGGCGTCGCGATGTCGGCGGCGACCGCCTGCCGCGGGCGCTGCGCCGCTATCGCGAAGGCGGGACGGCGGAACGGACCTTGCCGGTCGAGGGCTGGCGGGTGGAGAAGCTCATGGACCAGCACGCCTTCGTGCGCCTGCCCGAGGCGGCGGGTGACGTGCGCGTGGGCGACATCGTCGCCTTCGGCATCTCCCATCCCTGCCTGACCTTCGACAAGTGGCGGCGCCTGTGCCGGGTCGACGAGTCGCTGGCGGTGGTCGAGGTCCTCGAGACCTGCTTCTGAGCGCCGACGCCCCGCCGACTCGAGGCGCGGCGGGGCGGGGTCGGCGACCTCAGACGTCGCTGCGGAACACCCGGTCCTGGCGGGGCAGAATCAGGTTGAGCACGATGGCGCAGAGCGCGCCGGGGATCAGCCCCGATTCGATGATCGCCTGGACGTTCTCGGAGTATTCGGCGTAGAGCCCCTCCTGGGCGGGCAGGCCGATGGCGGCGGCCAGAGACATGGCGATGATCAGCATGTTGCGCTTGTTGAAGTCGATGCCGCTGAGCATCTTGATGCCGGCGCTGGCGATCATGCCGAACATGATCAGCACCGCGCCGCCCAGCACCGAGTTGGGGATGCTGGAGACCAGGCCGCCGAGCTTGGGCAGCAGGCCAGCGATGACCAGGAAGGCGCCGCCGATGGCCACCACGTAGCGGCTGACCACGCCGGTCAGCGCCACGATGCCGACGTTCTGGCTGAAACTGATCTGTGGATAGGCGTTGAAGATGGCGGCGAAGACGCTGGCCAGACCGTCGGCCATCACGCCCCCGGAGAGCTCCTTCTGGGTGGGTTCGCGGTTCACCCCGCCGACGGTGGTGCCGACGATGTCGCCGATCGACTCGGCGCAGGTCACCACGGCCAGCAGCACCACCGGCAGGATCGCCGCCAGGTGGAACTCGAGGCCGATGGCAAAGGGGATCGGCAGGGCGAACCAGTCGGCGGAGCCGATGGAGGAGAAGTCCACGTAGCCGAAGACGACGGCCGCCACGAAGCCGGACACCAGGCCGGCAAGCGGCGAGATCTCCGACCAGATGCCGCGGCCGAACTGGTGCAGGCCGACGGTGACCACCAGCACCAGGCCGGCCAGCAGCAGGTGATGCAGGGAGCCGAAGTCCTCGGCGCCGAAGCCGCCCCCCGCATAGGCGAAGCCGACCGGCATCAGCAGGGTACCGATCATGATCACGAAGGTGCCGGTTACCACCGGCGGGAAGAGGAAGCGCACCCAAGGCAGGAAGAGCCCCACCAGGGCCATGGCCACGCCACCGCAGAGAGCCGCGCCCAGGGCGGCGGGAATGCCCATGCCCACGGCGATGGGGATCAGCACCGGCACGAAGCCGAAGCTGGTGCCCATGACGATGGGCAGGCGGGCGCCGATGGGCCCGATCCCCAGCGACTGCACCAGGGTGGCCACCCCGGCCACGAACATCGCCGCCTGGATCATCAGCGTGGTCTGCTCCTCGGACAGGCCGGCGGCACCGGCGATGATGATGGGCACCGTGACGTTGCTGACGAACATGGCCAGCACGTGCTGGATGCCCAGCGGGATGGCGCGCCCCAGGGGCGGCATCGTATCGACGTCCTGGGTGCTGCGCACCCGGCGCTCCGTCGCGTCGGCGGAAGACTCGGTGGTCATGGGGTGTCTCCTGTTGTCGTTGTTGGACGTGGTTGAGAACAGAGGGAGCGGGAAGGGAATCAGCGCGAGCCGCGCAGTTCGCGGGCGGCCTGGTCATGTCGGGCCAGCAGGGCGTCGAGGTCGAGGTCCCGTGGCCGGCCATCGATCAGGCGCCAGTGCCCGGCGACCATCACCCGGTCGGCGCGGTGGGCCCCGCACAGCAGCAGGGCCGCGACCGGGTTCTCGGCACCCGAGAAGCGGGCCTCGTCCAGCCGGAAAAGCGCCAGGTCGGCCTGCTGGCCGGGTGCCAGCCCGCCGATGTCGGTGCGCCCCAGGCAGGCCGCCGAGCCGCGGGTGGCCCAGCGGATCACGTCGTCATGGGTCACCCGGCTCGGCGAGTAGCGCAGCCGGCCCAGCAGCAGGGCCTGGCGCATCTCCTCGGCCAGGTTGGAGTGATCGTTGGAGGCCGAGCCGTCCACCGCCAGGCCCACCGGGCAGCCGGCGGCCTCGAGCTCCAGGGTGCGGCACATGCCGGAGCCCAGCACCATGTTCGACGACGGACAGTGGGCGATGCCGGTACCCGCCGCGCCGAGCCGCGCCACTTCGTCCTCGTCGAAGTGGATGCCATGGGCCAGCCAGGTGCGCGGGCCCAGCCAGCCGGTGGCCTCCAGGTAGTCCAGCGGGCGCATGCCGAAGAGGCGCTGGCAGTAGGCCGTCTCGTCCTCGGTCTCGGCCAGGTGGGTGTGCAGGCGCACGTCCTTCTCCTCGGCCAGGCGGGCACTCTCCTGCATCAGCTCGCGGCTCACCGAGAAGGGCGAGCAGGGCGCCAGGGCGATGGTGGTCATGGCGCCGTCGCCGCGCTGGTGGTGGGCGTCGATGAGCCGGGCGCTCTCGTCGAGGATGGTGGTCTCGTCCTGCACCACGGACTGGGGCGGCAGGCCGCCGTCGTCGCGGCCCACGCTCATCGAGCCCCGGGTGAGGGCGGCCCGCACGCCGAGGCGGCGGGCGGTCTCCACCTGGACGTCGATGGCATTCTCCAGCGCGCCGGAGAAGACGTAGTGGTGGTCGGCCACGGTGGTGCAGCCGGACATCAGCAGCTCGACCATGGCGAGTTCGCTGGCGAGGGCGAGCTGGCGCTCGGTGAGATTGGCCCAGACGTCGTAGAGGGTCGTCAGCCAGGGGAAGAGTTCCTTGTTCAGGGCCGGCGAGTAGGCCCGGGTCAGAGTCTGGTAGAAGTGATGATGGGTATTCACCAGCCCGGGCAGCAGCACATGCGCCGAGGCGTCGAAGACCTCATCCACCGGTGTTGTCGGTGTGACGCCTGAAGGCATCGCCTCCACGATGCGTCCGTCCTGAATCACCACGCCGCCGGCGGCACGCGCATCGCTGCAGGCACGGGGGGCCCGGATCCACAGGGTCGGGTTGGGCTGGGGCATGTTGTCCTCCCGGTGGGCCGTCAAGCGGCCGCTGAATGGACAAAGGGTTACCCAGGTCGCGCGCTGGGCCGGAGTCCTGGTTCAGGTACCTTCGACATGATGTGTGTACTCTAACTGTCATCCATTGACTGGCATGGATTGTGTACAAAATGGAAGGCGTTGGGTCAACTGTCAAGAGCGTGGTGCTCAACGCCCGTCGGCTCCCGGCATGCTGCTCGAGAGCGACCGGCAGGGGCGTGCCTGGGGACCGGGAGTGAGCCGGCTGGAAACCCTGCGGCATGGGTGCCGTTCACGAAAAGAGCCGCCGCGTCATCGACGCGACGGCTCCGGTCTGACGGGAGGCAACGGGGGTCAGTCGGCGTAGCTGCTCTCGGAGTAGAGTACCCGCACGCGCAGGGTGTGCTTCACCTGGCGCAGGGCTTCCAGGGCCCGCGAGCCGTAGGCCTTGTCCACGTCGATGACCACGTAGCCGATTCGCTCGTTGGTCTGCAGGTACTGGCCAAGGATGTTGATGTCGTTCTCGGAGAGCACGCGGTTGATCTCGGAGAGGACCCCGGGCACGTTGTCGTGGATGTGCAGCAGGCGGTGCTTGCCCGGGTGGGCCGGCAGGGCCACCTCGGGGAAGTTGACCGAGCTGACGGTGGTGCCGTTGTCGGAGTAGGTGACCAGCTTCTCGGAGACCTCGATACCGATGTTCTCCTGGGCTTCGAGGGTGGAGCCGCCGATGTGCGGGGTGAGGATGACGTTGGCCAGGCCGCGCAGCGGGCTCTCGAACTCCTCCTCGTTGCCCTTGGGCTCCACCGGGAAGACGTCGATGGCGGCGCCGTTGAGGCGGCCGGCCTTCAGCGCCTCGGCCAGGGCCTCGATCACCACCACGCTGCCGCGCGAGGCGTTGATCAGGATGCTGCCCGGCTTCATCAGGGCGATCTCGGGCTCGCCGATCATCCAGCGGGTGGAGGGCAGGTCCGGCACGTGCAGGCTGACCACGTCGGCACGGGCCAGCAGCTCCTCGAGGCTGGCCACCTGGCGGGCATTGCCCATCGCCAGCTTGGTCACCACGTCGTAGTAGATGACGTCGAAGCCCAGCGACTCGGCGAGCACCGAGAGCTGAGAGCCGATGCTGCCGTAGCCGATGATGCCCAGCGTCTTGCCGCGCGCCTCATGGGCATTCTTGGCCGACTTCAGCCAGCCGCCCTCGTGGGCGCGGGCGCTCTTCTCGGGGATGCCGCGCAGCAGCATGATCGCCTCGGCCAGCACCAGTTCGGCCACCGAGCGGGTATTGGAGAAGGGGGCGTTGAAGACCGGAATGCCGCGTACCAGGGCGGCATCGAGGTCCACCTGGTTGGTCCCGATGCAGAAGCAGCCCACCGCCACCAGCTTCTCGGCCGCGTCGAAGACGCGCTCGTTGAGCTGGGTGCGCGAGCGGATGCCGATGAAGTGGACGTCACGGATCTTCTCGATCAGTGTCGCCTCGTCCAGCGAGGTCGGCAGGTGCTCGATGTTGGTGTAACCGGCATTGAGTAGGTTGTCCACCGCGCTCTGGTGGACGCCCTCGAGCAGCAGGATCTTGATCTTGCTCTTGTCCAGGGACGTTTTGGCCATGGTCGATTCAACCCCTTCGTCGGCGCGCGCCGCATGCATGTGTCATGAAGATGCTGAAGAGCCTGGGGCCCAAGGGCAGGCTCGAAACAGGGCCGATAGCTTACCACAGCCGGCATGAGCGAGGATGAAAATGCTGAGCGCCATGGATGAATGGCATGCAAGTTGCGCGGGGGCCGGCCGGGGCAGACGACCCCCCGGGGAGAGCGTGTATACTGTCCGCCCATGAACCAGCCACCAGCGAGAGAGGCGATGGCGGAACAGCACAGCCAAGGCAACGGCGCCGAGCCGGCACCGGCCGACTTCGCCGCCACCGTCGAGCGGCTCGAGCAGCTCGTCGAGCGACTGGAGTCCGGCGAGCTGTCGCTGGAGGGGTCGCTGTCCGCCTTCGAGCAGGGCGTGCGCCTGACCCGCGACGCCCAGCGTCGGCTCGACGAGGCGGAGCTGCGGGTGCGCACCCTGACCGAGGGCGAGGCCGGCGGCGTCGACCTGCAACCCTTCGATGCGCCCGCCGCGGAGGACGATGGTGAGCGCTGATGCCCTGGCCGACCGGCTGGCCGCGGACCGGGCCCGGGTCGATGCCCGTCTCGAGGCCCTCTTCGCGGCGCGCTCGGCCCCCTCGCCGCGCCTCGAGGCGGCCATGCGCCACGGCCTGCTGGTGGGAGGCAAGCGGCTGAGGCCGGTGCTGGTCTATGCGGCCGGCCGCGCCCTGGGGGCGGCGGAGGACGATCTGGACGCCTCGGCCATGGCGCTGGAGCTGGTCCACGCCTATTCGCTGGTCCATGACGACCTGCCGGCCATGGACGACGACGACCTGCGCCGCGGCCAGCCCACGGTGCACCGGGCCTATGACGAGGCCACCGCGATCCTCGCCGGTGACGCCCTGCAGGCGCTGGCCTTCGAGGTGCTGGCGCGAACCGCTCATCCCCGGCTGCCGGCACTGGTCGCCGGCCTGGCCGGCGCCGCCGGGCGCGACGGCATGGTGGCCGGCCAGGCGCTGGACCTCGCCGCCGTCGGCGGGCATCCCGACGCGGCGGCCCTGGCGGCCATGCATGGCCACAAGACCGGTGCGCTGATCCGCGCCGCGGTGCGCCTCGGCGGCCTGGTCGCCGTGGACGAGGCCGACCCCCGGCTGGCCGCCCTGGATGCCTACGCCGACGCCATCGGCCTGGCCTTCCAGATCCACGACGACATCCTCGACGTGACCGGCGACACCGCCACCCTGGGCAAGACCTCCGGGGCCGACGCCGCCCGGGCCAAGCCCACCTACCCGAGCCTGCTGGGGCTCGAGGGTGCCCGTCGACGGGCCGACGAGCTGGTCGAGACGGCGGTGGCGGCCCTGGCGCCACTGGGCGAGGCCGCCAGCCCCCTGGCCGACCTGGCCCGCTACATGATCGAGCGTGACCATTGACACTACAGGGCCCTCATGAAGCTGTTCGATGACATCCCCGTCGAGCGTCCGGCCACGCCGCTGCTCGATACCCTGGATACCCCGGCCGCACTGCGCGCCATGAACGCCGGCCAGCTGGCCCAGGTGGCCGACGAGCTGCGCGCCTACCTGCTCTACAGCGTGGGCGTCTCCGGCGGCCACTTCGGCGCCGGCCTGGGCGTGGTGGAGCTTACCGTGGCCCTGCACCAGGCGCTGGAGACCCCCTACGACCGCCTGGTCTGGGACGTGGGCCACCAGGCCTACCCCCACAAGATCCTCACCGGGCGTCGCGAGGCGATGACCGGCATCCGCCAGTACGGCGGCCTTGCCGCCTTCCCGCGGCGCGCCGAGTCGGAGTACGACACCTTCGGCGTGGGCCATTCGAGCACCTCGATCTCGGCGGCCCTGGGCATGGCCCTGGCCGCCCGCACCCGGGGCGAGCAGCGGCGGGTCTGCGCGGTGATCGGCGACGGCGCCCTGACCGCCGGGATGGCCTTCGAGGCCCTGGCCCATGCCGGCCATGTGGATGCCAACCTGCTGGTGGTGCTCAACGACAACGAGATGTCGATCTCCGAGAACGTCGGCGGCATGGCCAGCTACCTGGCGCGCATCCTCACCAGCAAGCCCTATACCAGCATGCGAGAGGGCGGCAAGCGGGTGCTTTCCCACCTGCCCGGGGCCCTGGAGCTGGCGCGGCGCACCGAGGAGCACATGAAGGGCATGATCAGCCCGGCCACGCTCTTCGAGGAGCTGGGCTTCAACTACATCGGGCCCATCGACGGCCATGACCTGCCGCTGCTGGTGCAGACGCTGCGCAACATGCGTGACCTGGAGGGGCCCCAGTTCCTCCACGTCAAGACCTGCAAGGGCAAGGGCTTCCTGCCCGCCGAGGCCGACCCCATCGGCTACCACGCCATCACCAAGCTGGAGAAGAACGGCGAGACGCCGCCGCCGCTCAAGCCGGCCAGCCCGTCGGCCAGCCGCAAGCAGAAGTACTGCCGCGTCTTCGGCGACTGGCTGTGCGACATGGCGGCGGTGGACGAGCGGCTGGTCGGCATCACCCCGGCCATGCGCGAGGGCTCCGACCTGGTGCGCTTCTCGAAGGAGTACCCCGAGCGCTACTTCGACGTGGCCATCGCCGAGCAGCATGCGGTGACCCTGGCCGCGGGCCTGGCCTGCGAGGCCATGAAGCCGGTGGTGGCGATCTACTCCACCTTTCTGCAACGTGGCTACGACCAGCTGATCCACGACGTGGCGGTGCAGGGGCTGGATGTCACCTTCGCCATCGATCGCGCCGGCCTGGTGGGCGAGGACGGCCCCACCCACCACGGCAGCCTGGACCTCTCCTACCTGCGCTGCGTGCCGGGGCTGGTGGTGCTGGCCCCCGCCGACGAGGCCGAGTGCCGGGCGATGCTCAGCGCCGCCTACCACCACCCCGGTCCCGCGGCGGTGCGCTACCCGCGCGGCACCGGCCCGGGCGTCACCACGCCCGATCACCTCGAGCCGATCGAGATCGGCCGTGCCGAGTGGCGGCGTCGTGGCAGCGGCGAGGCGACGCGGGTGGCCCTGCTGGCCTTCGGCAGCCTCAATGGCCCGGCGGCAGAGGTGGCCGAGCGCCTCGACGCCAGCCACCTCAACATGCGCTCGATCAAGCCGCTGGACCGTGACGCCGTGCTGGCCGCGGCCGATGAGCACGACCTGCTGGTGACCCTGGAGGAGAACGTGGTCGCCGGCGGGGCCGGCAGTGCGGTCAACGAGCTGCTGATGGCCGAGGGGGTGCAGGTGGAAGTGCTCAACCTCGGGCTGCCCGATGCCTTCGTCGAGCACGGCAAGCCCGCCGAACTGCTCGTCGAGTGCGGCCTGGACGCGGACGGCCTCGAGGCCTCGATCCGCACTCGGCTGCCCTGACCCCCGTCATCTTTCGCTCACGAGGTTACGATGCTGTTCCTGATACTGATCGGTGCCCTGCTGGGGCTGGCCATCGGCGGCCCCATCGGCCTGCTGGTGGGCGGCGCCCTGGGCTACTGGCTGGGTAGAGGCCTGCGCAAGCGCCTGCTGAACAAGCTGGTCGGCCTCCAGTCCCAGTTCCTGGAATCGACCTTCGCCGTCATGGGGTGCCTGTGCAAGGCCGATGGCCAGGTCTCCGAGGACGAACTGGAAGCCTCCCGCCGGCTGTGGGATCGGCTGCGGCTCAGCGAGGCCCAGCGCGCCCAGGCCCGCGCCGACTTTACCCGCGGCAAGGGCGACGACTTCGACCTGGACGCCGAGCTCGCCCGGGTTCGCCGCATCGCGGCACACCAGCCCGCGCTGCGTCAGGTCTTCCTGCAGGTGCAGTTGGCCGCGGTCGCCGCCGATGGCCAGCTGCACCCCGCCGAGCACGAGATGCTGATGCGGGTGGTGCGGGGCCTGGGGTGCAGCGAGGCCGAGATCGCCCAGGTCGAGGCCATGCTGCGCGGTGGCCCCCGAGGGGCGGGCGAAGAGGGCCCCTCGCTGGAGGATGCCTACCGGGTGCTGGGGGTCGACCAGGACGCCAGCGACGTCGAGATCAAGAAGGCCTACCGCCGCCTGATGAGCGAGAACCACCCCGACAAGCTCGCCGCCAAGGGCCTGCCCGAGAGCATGCGCGAGGTCGCCAAGGAGCGCACCAGCGAGATCGGCAGCGCCTACGAGCGCATCCGCAAGGCGCGCGCCGCCTGACATCGGCCGGGTGGCCGTGCTCGTGTCTCTGCCGTGCCGCCCGCCCGGCCGTCACCGCGCCTCGCCACCGGCCGCGCCCTGCGCTAGCGTAGCGGGACCGATGCACTGCCCACGGAGCCGCGCGATGATCACCCTGTACAGCTTTCCCGCCTCCCGCTCGCTGCGGGTCGCCTGGACCCTGGAGGAGCTGGGGCTCGACTACGCCTGCCAGCACGTAAACCTGGCGGCCGGCGTGGGCCGGGAAGGCGCCCATCTCGCCCGCCATCCCGATGGCAAGGTGCCGGTGCTGGTGGATGGCGACCTGACGCTGTTCGAGTCGGCGGCGATCTGCCGCTACCTGGCGGAGCGCTATGGCGAGCCGGGTGGCCTGCTGCCGGCCTCCCTCGAGGATCGCGCCCGGGTCGACCAGTGGCTGTTCTTCACCACGGGCGAGCTGGAGCAGGCGCTCTGGACCCAGGCCAAGCACAAGTTCGCCCTGCCCCGGGAGCGGCGGGTGCCGGCGGTGCTCCCCACCGCGGCCTGGGAGTTCCAGCAGGCGCTGGAGGCGCTGGGGCGGCGCTTCGAGGGCGAGGGCTGGCTGGTGGGCGACCACTTCACTCTGGCGGATCTGCTGCTGGGGCATACCCTGAGCTGGGCGGTGCAGTTCAAGACCCGCCTGCCGGTGGCGCTGGAGGCCTACCGTCAGCGCTGCGCTTCCCGCCCGGCCCTGGCCAGGGCGGTGGCTCGCGAGCGTGCCGCGGCCGAGCCGGCGTGAGGCGCCCTCAGGCCGTGAAGGGCAGCACCGCGGTGTAGACCGCGAAGTAGTGGCAGGCGCTGCCGCCCATGACGAACAGGTGCCAGATCGCGTGATTGAAGGGGATGGCGCTGATGGCATAGAAGGCCACGCCCAGGGTGTAGGTGACGCCACCGGCGACCAGCAGGGCGAGGCCGGTATCGGAGAGGCGGGCCGCCAGCTCGTCGCCGGCGACGACGATCAGCCAGCCCATCACCAGGTAGATGGTGACCCGCAGCGCGGCGAAGCGGTGGGGCCAGGCCAGCTTGCAGGCGATGCCGGCCAGGGCCAGGGACCAGACGGTGGCGAACAGCGTCCAGCCCGTGGGGCCGCGCAGGTTGACCAGCAGGAAGGGCGTGTAGGTGCCGGCGATCAGCAGGTAGATCGCGCAGTGGTCGAGCGACTGGAACAGGCCCTTCAGGCGCGGGTGGCGGACCCCATGGTAGAGGGTGGAGGCGGTGTAGAGCAGCACCAGGCTGACGCCGTAGAAGCCGATGCCGACGAGCTTCCAGGGGTCGACCCGGGTGGCCAGGCTGGCCAGCACCAGCAGCACCACCACTCCGGCAAGGCTGAGCGCCGCGCCGATGCCATGGCTGATGCTGTGCAGCAGTTCCTCGAGGCCACTGAAGGGCGTCTCGTCGTCGCGGGCGGGGTGGGTCATCGGGGAGCCTCCTGCCGAGGAGCCAGCCCGATGCCGGGACCCGGTGGCTCAGGGCTTGCGTTCGATATCCACGTCGCTGGCCTGGGTGAAGTCGCCCAGCGCCATCATGTGGCCCAGCTTGCCGGCCTTGGTGGTGAGGTATTGCTCGTTGTGAGGGTTTAGACCGGTGGTCAGCGGGACGCGTTCCACGACCACCACGCCGGCCTGGGTCAGGGCGTCGACCTTGCGGGGGTTGTTGGTCATCAGGCGCAGCGCCTTGATCCCCAGGTGATCGAGCATCGGCACGCAGAGGTCGTAGCGGCGCAGGTCGGCGGCGAAGCCCAGCTGTTCGTTGGCTTCCACGGTGTCGGCGCCGGCATCCTGGAGGTGATAGGCGCGGATCTTGTTGAGCAGGCCGATGCCGCGGCCTTCCTGCCGCAGGTAGAGCAGCACGCCCCGCCCCTCCTCGGCGATGCGCTTGAGCGCCTCCTGCAGCTGGAAGCCGCAATCGCAGCGCATGGAGAAGAGTGCATCGCCGGTCAGGCACTCGGAGTGGACCCGTCCCAGCACCGGTTCGCCATCGGCCACGTCGCCCAGTGTCAGGGCGATATGGTCCTTGCCGGTGGCATCGTCCTCGAAGCCATGCATGGTGAAGGTGGCCCAGGGGGTGGGCAGCCGGGAGGCGGCGATGAATCGAATCGTCACGATGTACCTCGGTGGAAGACCACGGCGTTGCCGACGGGTGGAGGGCCATTCTATCAGGAAGGCCGGGCCGGCTCACCGTTGTGTCACGGGGCTCATCCCCGGGCCGTTCGATGGGGTACAATGATGCCCACATTTTCCGTGGACGAGCGCCCGCATGGAACTCAAGAACGACCGCTTTCTGCGCGCCCTGGCGCGTCAACCCGTCGACCGTACCCCGGTATGGATGATGCGCCAGGCCGGCCGCTACCTGCCGGAGTATCGTGAGGTGCGTGGCCATGCCGGCAGCTTCATGGACCTGTGCCGCAACCAGGAGCTGGCCTGCGAGGTCACCCTGCAGCCGTTGGAACGCTACCCCCTGGATGCGGCCATCCTCTTCTCGGACATCCTGACCATCCCCGATGCCATGGGGCTGGGGCTCTACTTCGAGACCGGCGAGGGGCCGAAATTCCGCAAGCCGGTGCGCACCGCGGCCGAGGTGGAGGCCCTGCAGGCGCCGGACGCCGAGCGCGACCTGGACTACGTGATGCGCGCAGTCTCCACCATCCGCCGCGAGCTGAACGGCCGGGTGCCGCTGATCGGTTTCTCCGGCAGCCCCTGGACGCTGGCCACCTACATGGTGGAGGGGGCTTCCAGCAAGGACTTCCGCCACGTCAAGACGATGCTCTATGACGCACCGGACACCATGCATCGGCTGCTCGATACCCTGGCCCATGCGGTCACCGACTACCTCAACGCCCAGATCCGCGCCGGCGCCCAGGCGGTACAGATCTTCGATACCTGGGGCGGCGCGCTCTCCACGCCGGCCTACCTGGAGTTCTCGCTGCGCTACATGGAGCAGATCGTCGCCGGCCTGATCCGTGAGCACGAGGGGCGCCGGGTGCCGGTGATCCTGTTCACCAAGAATGGCGGCCAGTGGCTCGAGGACATCGCGGCGGCCGGCTCCGATGCCGTTGGCCTGGACTGGACCACCGAGCTCTCCGTTGCCCGGGCGCGGGTCGGCCATCGCGTCGCCCTGCAGGGCAACCTCGACCCCCACGTGCTGTTTGCCCGCCCCTCGGCAATCCGTGCCGAGGTGGCGCGTACCCTCGACAGCTTCGGTCACGGGCCCGGCCATGTCTTCAACCTGGGGCACGGCATCAACCAGTTCACCGACCCCGACCATGTCACGGCCTTCATGGAGGCCCTCCACGACCTCAGCCCCGCCTACCACCGCAACATCGCCCATGGCTGACTGGCTCTACCGGGTGGCGGCCGGAGAGGACCGGCAGTGGCGCCGCCGCTGGGCGGTGCTGGCCGGCCTGGCCGCCCTGGTGATCGCCTGGGGCAGCCTGACGCCCGGCAGCGAGCTGCCCGAGACGCTGCCCTGGGACAAGGCCAGTCACTTCATCGGCTATGCCGGCCTGGCGGGCCTGCTCGGGCTCGCCGGGGTCCGCCTGTCGCTGGCCTTCCTGGCCGCGTTGCTGCTGGGCATCGTCATCGAGGTTGCCCAGCTCCCCGTGCCCGGCCGCCTCGGTGGCGACTGGGCCGATATCCTGGCCAACGGCCTGGGTGCCGCCTCGGCGGCACTGGGGCTGCATGGTTTCCGTCGGGTCTGCCTGGGGCGTCTGCCACGCCGCGTGTCGCGCTCCTAGGGGCGCGGCTCGGCGCTGGCGTCGGGCTCTGCCTGGCCGCCGGTCGCAAGGTCCAGGGTCGGTTCGCTGGCGCTGCGCTCAGGGCGGTGGCGCTCGGCGGGGCGCAGCACCCGGGCGTTGCCCAGCACGCTCTCTTCCTCGGGCGCGACGCTGCTCGCCGCGCTGGTCCAGGCGGCCTCGCGGTCATGCACCGCCGGCCGCCGCTCCCAGGAGCGAGTGACCACGGCGCCGGGGGCGAAGCCGGGGCGCTGGGCGGCCAGGTGGTGGGGCAGCAGCCAGAGCTCGGCGAGCAGGCGCAGCGCCACGGCGGCCAGCAGCCAGCCGCCCCCGGCCAGGGCCAGCGCCGGCCAGGCGGAGGCCCAGTCGACGGGGGCGAGCCAGGGCGTGCGTGGGGCCAGCCACAGGGCAGCGCCGGCCAGCAGGCCGAGCTGCAGCAGCAGATGGCAGGTCAGCAGGGTGGTGCGGGCCAGCGGTCGACGGGGAAACAGGAACTGTCGCATCGGGGTCCTCCCGGGGGATGCACATCGTGGTGATGAGTCGGGCCGACGTCCATGCCGGCCAGGGCAGGATGCTACCCCAGATCCCGTCGCCCTGCAGTCTTCGCGTATCGCCATGTTGACCAACGGGGGTGGGCTTGCCAATGTGGAACGAGAGGCGGAAGTGGGGTGTCCCGTCGGGAGGACTTCCGTCAACTCACCCAGCATCAAGGAGCGGCTATGACAACCTATATCGTGGTGGCTGATGCGGCGCGGGCTCGGCTGTTCACCCGCAATGGACTCAAGGTCAGCGAGCAGGACAGCCTCGTCCATGCCGAGGGGCGCATGCACGAGGGGGACCTGGTGACGGACCGCGGTGGCGACGTCCACGAGTCGACCTCGACGACGGCGCGCAGCGCCGGCGGGGAGAATGTCGCGACCCAGCACCACGAGGAGATCTTCGCCCGCGAGGTCGCCGAGCGGCTCTATCGCGCCCGCGTCGACAACACCATGGAGAAGCTGATCCTGGTGGCACCGCCGCGCTTCCTCGGCCAGCTGCGGGACAAGGTCGATGGCCCGACCGCCAAGCTGGTGATCCACACCCTGGCCAAGGATCTCACCAAGGCCTCCCTCGCCGATATCCAGGAGGCGGTCAGCGACCTGCGCTAGCCACGCGCTGGTCCTCTCCCCGCGGCCCGGCCCTTTCGCCGGGCCGCGCTGCGTCAGGGCACCTGGGGCAGATCGATCTGGTCGCTGCGGCGGATGCCCTCGGTCATCTGCCGGCACAGCTTGAGGAACTCGCGCATGCCGGTGGCCAGGTACTTGTGGCGGTGCCAGATGAAGGTGAACTGGCGGCTCAGGTCCAGCTCCGGGGTGGCGATGGGCACCAGGCTGCCGCGGCGGAAGGCGTCGCGCAGCGCCAGCTTCGAGACGCAGCCGATGCCGAGCCCCGATTCCACCGCCCGCTTGATGCCCTCGGTATGTTCCAGCTCCAGCAGGATGTTGAAGCGCCCGCGGCGGTGACGGGCCGCCTGCTCCAGGGTCAGCCGGGTGCCGGAGCCCTGCTCGCGCATGATCCAGGCCTCGCGCAGCAGGCGGTCCAGCTCCACCGGGCCGGCCGTGGCGAGCGGGTGGCGGGGCGAGCAGAACACCGCCAGCTCGTCCTCCACCCAGGGCTGGGTGATCACGTCCTCCTCCTCGCACTGCCCCTCGATCAGCCCCAGGTCGAGCCCGTGCTGGCGAACGCTGTCGATGATGGTCCGGGTGTTGCGCACCGAGAGGCGAACCCGGCTGCCCGGATGGCGCTGCATGAAGTCGCTGATCAGCAGGGTCGCCAGGTAGTTGCCGATGGTCAGGGTGGCGCCCACGTCCAGGGTGCCGATGCCCTGCTGGCCACGCAGCAGCTCCTCCACTTCCTCGGCCCGGTCGAGCAGGGCCACCGCCTTGGGCAGCAGCTGGAAGCCCAGGGCATTGAGCTTGAGGCGCTTGCCTATGCGGTCGAGCAGCCGGCAGTCGAACTGCCGCTCCAGCTCGGCCAGCGCGGTACTGGTCGCCGACTGCGAGAGCGCCAGGGCGCGGGCCGCCCGGGAGACGCTCTCGTGCTGGGCCACGGCGACGAAGACTTCCAGCTGGCGCAGGGTGTAACGCATGACGTTCCTCGGCGGGTGTGATACCTAGAGCTGATATCCACAGTATAGATAAGTGTTATCCATACAATCCATTTAACAGATATTGCCCCGACTCTTAGAATTGCAATCAAAGATTGGCTGTCCGGTCTATTCTATTCTGGAATATCAAGGAGTCGGCATGAGCAAGTTTGCGCTTGAGGACGTTCTGAGTGTGCACCACTGGAACGATACCCTGTTCAGTTTCCGGACCACCCGTGAGCGCAGCCTGCGCTTCAAGAACGGCCAGTTCGTGATGATCGGCCTCGAGGTGAACGGCAAGCCGCTGATGCGGGCCTACTCCATCGCCAGCCCTAACTACGAGGACCACCTCGAGTTCTTCAGCATCAAGGTGCCTGACGGCCCCCTGACCTCGAGGCTGCAGCACCTCAAGGTGGGCGACCAGATCATGGTCAGCCGCAAGCCCACCGGCACCCTGGTCACCGACGACCTGCTGCCGGGGCGCAACCTCTACCTGCTCTCCACCGGCACTGGCCTGGCCCCGTTCATGAGCCTGATCCAGGACCCGGAGGTCTACGAGCGTTTCGAGAAGGTGGTGCTGGTGCACGGCGTGCGCAACGTCAGCGAGCTGGCCTACGCCGACTTCATCCAGAAGGACCTGCCGGCCCACGAGTACCTCGGCGAGGAGATCAGCGACAAGCTGGTCTACTACCCCACCGTGACCCGCGAGACCTTCCATACCATGGGGCGCCTCACCGACCATATCCGCAGCGGCAAGCTGGCCGAGGACACCGGCCTGCCGGCCATCGACCCCAAGCAGGATCGCGCCATGATCTGCGGCAGCCCGGCGATGCTCGATGACACCAGCCACCTGCTGGACGAGCTCGGGTTCACCATCTCGCCGCGCATGGGCGAGCCCGGCGACTATGTCATCGAGCGGGCCTTCGTCGAGAAATAGGCGCCGAGCTTCAAGCGCCGAGCCGCCAAGCTGTTCGGTGACGGGCAGCAGGTAGCAAGGCAGAAACGCGAAACCCCACCAGGCCGACCTCCAGTGGGGTTTCTTGTTAATTGTTACCTGGACCTAGACTCCGCTTGGCCGCTTGGCCGCTTGGCCGCTTGGCCGCTTGGCCGCTTGGCGCTTAGACAGCATCTTTTCCGGTCTCGCCGGTACGGATGCGGATCACCTGTTCCAGGGCGGTGACGAAGATCTTGCCGTCGCCGATCTTGCCGGTATTCGCGACCTGGGTGATGGCGTCGATCACCTTCTCGGCCATCTCGTCGTCTACGGCCACCTCGAGCTTCACCTTGGGCAGGAAGTCGACCACGTACTCGGCGCCGCGATAGAGCTCGGTGTGGCCCTTCTGGCGCCCGAAGCCCTTGACCTCGGTGACGGTGATGCCCTGGACACCGATCTCGGAGAGCGACTCCCGTACGTCGTCGAGCTTGAACGGCTTGATGATGGCGGTCACCAGTTTCATGGTCTTGATCCTCGTCCTGTCCGTTGGTCGGTGGCGCTGGGCCACCCCCTTTTGGGTTCATTGTGCCAGAGCATACACCCGGTGCGGGAGGAATAAAAAAGGCCCCCCGAAGGGGGCCCGGTTGAGCGTGCTCGTGCATTCCGGGGCCAGGCTCACTTCTTCGAGGCGCTGAACTCGGGGTAGGCTTCCAGCCCGCACTCGGTCAGGTCGACGCCTTCGTACTCTTCTTCCTCGGTGACCCGGATGCCCATCACGGCCTTGAGGATCAGCCAGACGACCAGGCTGGCCACGAACACCCAGACGAAGATGCCGAGGATGCCGATGATCTGGGGGCCAAAGCCGGCCTCGGCGTTGGTGAAGGGGACCGCCAGCACGCCCCAGATGCCCACCACGCCGTGGGCGGAGATGGCGCCTACCGGGTCATCGAGCTTGAGCTTGTCGAGCACCACGATGGAGGTGACGACCAGCAGGCCACCCACGGCACCGATCAGCACGGCCCCCAGGGCGCTGGGCGACAGCGGGTCGGCGGTGATGGCCACCAGGCCGGCGATGGCACCGTTCAGGGCCATGGTCAGGTCGGCCTTGCGGAACCACAGCTTGGCCAGGACCAGGGCGGCGATCACGCCCCCGGCGGCGGCCGCGTTGGTGTTGACGAACACCTGGGCCACGTTGTTGGCGGAGGCGACGTCGGACATCTTCAGCTCGGAGCCGCCGTTGAAGCCGAACCAGCCCATCCACAAGATGAAGGTACCCAGGGTGGCCAGCGGCAGGTTGGCGCCGGGAATGGCGTAGATGCTGCCGTCCTTGCCGTACTTGCCCTTGCGCGGACCGAGCACCAGCACGCCGGCCAGGGCCGCGGCGGCAC
Source organism: Halomonas ventosae (assembly GCF_004363555.1). GTDB lineage: Bacteria > Pseudomonadota > Gammaproteobacteria > Pseudomonadales > Halomonadaceae > Halomonas > Halomonas ventosae. Next base: position 59,776 of record NZ_SNZJ01000015.1, read on the forward strand.
CAGCGAGGTGCACGATGCCGGAACCGGCATAGTCGGAGTAGCCGACCTCGGCCAGCCAGCCGCCACCCCAGGTCCAGTAGCCCGACACCGGGTAGATGAAGCCGGTCATGACCACCGCGAAGGCCAGGAAGGCCCACAGCTTCATGCGCTCGGCCACGGCACCCGAGACGATGGACATGGCGGTGGCCACGAACACCACCTGGAAGAAGAAGTCCGAGCGCATCGAGTAGTAGGGGGCGTCGTCACCGCCGGCCAGTACCGCGTCGACACCGTTCTCGCTGCCGATCAGTGCGCCCAGGCTCGGCAGGACGCCGCCCGCGCCGCTGGAGTACATCAGGTAGTAGCCCACCAGCAGGTACATGGTGCAGGCGATGGCGAACAGGGCGATGTTCTTGGTCAGGATCTCGGCGGTGTTCTTGGAGCGCACCAGGCCCGCCTCGAGCATCGAGAAGCCGGCCGCCATCCACATCACCAGGACGCCGCAGATCAGGAAGTAGAAGGTATCGAGCGCGTAGCTCAGCTCCGGTAATTCGACCATGAGGGTCTCTCCACGTCAGGAATGGGAAGTGGGGCGTCGGTCAGACGGCATCGGCGCCGCGCTCACCGGTGCGGATGCGGATGACGTCCTCCAGCGGCGTGACGAAGACCTTGCCGTCGCCGATCTTGCCGCTGTTGGCCGCGCTGCAGATGGCATCGAGCACCGTCTCCAGCCGCGAGTCGTCCACCGCGACCTCGACCTTCACCTTGGGCAGGAAGTCGACGACGTACTCTGCACCGCGATAGAGCTCGGTGTGGCCCTTCTGGCGCCCGAAGCCCTTGACCTCGGTGACAGTGATGCCCTGGACGCCGTTGTCGGCGAGTGCCTCGCGCACGTCGTCGAGCTTGAACGGCTTGATGATGGCAGTGATCAGCTTCATCCCGGATCTCCCCTGCTGGATGTCGGCGGCGTGATGCCGCGCGATGAGTGGCTGTTCTGCCCAAGCGCAAAGCGTGCCAACTCAGTGAATATGGCTTTGATATCAGCGTGATGAAGTGGATGTCGGGGCAGGTTTCCGGCAGGGGGAGGCGCGGTGTCGCCGCGGCTGCCCTGTTGTGGTGCGCGGCCGTGGTGCGCATGCTCCACAAGGGGGCGGCGGCGAAGAATGCGTCGGACGAGGGCCTTGCGTATCCTGTGGGCAGGCATCCCATCACGATTCAGGAGAGACACCATGGTGAGCCATGATCGCATCAGCCGCCTGGCCCAGCAGATCGGCGACCGCCTGCAGGGCGCCTCCCAGGCCCCGGAGGAGGTACAGAAGGGCATCCAGCAGGTGGTGAAGGGCGCCTTCGATCGCCTGGAGTTGGTCTCGCGGGAGGATTTCGACATCCTGATGGACGTCTTGCAGCGCACCCGGGCGCGGGTCGAGGCGCTGGAGACGCAGGTGGCGGCCCTCGAGGCGGCGCTGGACGACAACGCCTCGCGGGAGGCGACGCCGAGCGAGCCGCCCGCCGCGCTGCCGGAGGCGCCGAGCCCCGAGGAGGATGCCGGCGCCGGCGAGACCGACCGCTGACCCCCCGGCCGGTGCCGGGCGCATCCCGTCGGGCTGGGCTAGCCTGAGGGCAGACGGGCTGCGAGGGATCGCCGATGACGCTGGCAATCATCCACACCCGGGCCGGCCTCGGACTCGAGGCGCCCGAGGTGCTGGTGGAGGTACACCTGGCCAACGGCCTGCCCGGCATGACCCTGGTGGGTCTGCCGGAGGCCGCCGTCAAGGAGAGCCGCGAGCGGGTGCGCAGTGCCCTGGTGAACGCCGGATTCGACTTCCCGTTGCGGCGGATAACCCTCAACCTGGCGCCCGCCGACCTGCCTAAGGAGGGGGGCCGCTTCGACCTGCCCATCGCCCTGGGCCTGCTGGTGGCCTCCGGCCAGGTGCCGCCCGAAGCGCTGGCGGGCGTCGAGTGCGCGGGCGAGCTGGCCCTGGATGGCCGCCTGCGCCCGGTGTCCGGCGTCCTGCCGCTGGCCATGGCGACACACCGCGCCGGCCGGCGCCTGATCGTGCCGCGGGCCAACGCCGACGAGGCGGCCCTGGCCGGCGACCTCGAGGTACTGCCGGCGGATCACCTGCTGGAGGTGGTGGCCCACCTGCTGGGCCAGTCGCCCATCTCGCCCCACCGCGCCCCGACAGCCGTCCTGGCCCCCGAGGCGGGCCCTGACCTGGCGGAGGTGCGTGGCCAGCACCAGGCCCGTCGCGCCCTGGAAGTGGCCGCCGCCGGCGGGCATAACCTGCTGTTCGCCGGCCCGCCCGGGACCGGCAAGACCATGCTGGCCAGCCGCCTGCCGGGCATCCTGCCGCCGCTCTCCGAGGAGGAGGCTCTCGAGGTGGCGGCCATCCGCTCGGTCAGCGGGCTTTCGCATGCGGAGGAGTGGGGCGTGCGCCCCTTCCGTGCCCCGCACCATACCGCCAGTGCCGTGGCCCTGGTGGGTGGCGGCTCCCGGCCGCGGCCCGGCGAGATCTCCCTGGCCCACCGCGGGGTGCTGTTCCTCGACGAGCTGCCGGAGTTCTCGCGACACGTGCTGGAGGTGATGCGCGAGCCCATGGAGTCGGGGCAGATCCATATCGCCCGGGCCAGCCACGAGCGGCGCTACCCTGCGGGGTTCCAGCTGGTGGCGGCCATGAATCCCTGCCCCTGCGGCCACCTGGGCGACCCGCGCCAGGCCTGCCATTGCACGGCGGCCCAGATCCAGCGCTACCAGGCGCGCCTCTCGGGACCATTGCTCGACCGCATCGACCTGCAGGTGGAGGTGCCGGCGCTGGCGCCGGAGCAACTCACTTCCCGCGAACCGGGGGAGTCCTCGGCGGTGGTGCGCGAGCGGGTGCTGGCGGCGCGCGCGAGGCAGGCGGCCCGGGGCGCGCTGAACGCGCGGCTGGCCGGGCGGGCCCTGGAGGAGGCTTGCGCCCTGCAGGCGGCGGATCGTGCCTGGCTGGCCAGCGTGCTGGAGCGTCTCAAGCTCTCGGCCCGGGCCTACCACCGGGTCCTGCGGGTGGCCCTGACCCTCGCCGACCTGGCCGGTGAGGCGCGTCCCGGGCGTGACCAGCTGATCGAGGCGATCGGCTACCGGCAGCTCGATCGCCTGCTCAAGGGCTGAGGACCTGACCGCTCAGAGGGCGGTGGCGTCCAGGGCCCCGCTGATCTCGCTGCGCCACTCCGGCTCGCCGTTCCCTGCGCGCCGCAGCTCCAGGCTCAGGCGATAGGGCAGCAGCTCGCGGTCCGAGAGCTGCAGCCGCGGGCCGTCGGCCTCGAGTCGGCTGTCCAGGCGCCACTGGTTGTCGCCGCCCCCCTCGGCCATGGCGTCCCGCCATTCCAGTACCTGGGGGCCGTCGCTGACCGCCAGCAGGGCGCGGGTCAGGCTCTCGAGCACGCGCTCGTCGCCGAGCCCCAGGCGCGGGTCGACCTCCGGCCTGGCCAGCAGCAGGACCTGATCGACCGCCGGGCTGGGCAGGGGCGGCGTCGCCGTGAGCCGCTCGGCGGCGCGCTCGCCCAGCCCGAACAGCGCCTGGCGCAGCGTGGTCGGCTGCTCCGGCGCAGCGGCACAGCCGGCGAGCAGCAGGGTCGCCAGCAGCAGTGGCAGGTGGGGCTTCATGGTGAGGTCGCCTCCCGGGGCGGGGTATCGGCCGGTTCCAGTCCGGCAATGAAGCGGTCGAGGACGGTGAACAGCTCGCGGCGAATCGGCTCGGCCTCGTTGACCAGGTGGTGACGGGCCTCGGGGTGGCGATGGATCTCGGCGGCGGGGAACTTGCGCGCCAGCACCTCGAGGTTCCACTCCCAGTCCACGGTCAGGTCCTGCTCGCCCTGCAGGATCAGGGTGGGAACCGGGCTCGGCGGCAGTGCCAGCAGCTGCGGCATCCAGCGTCGCATGGCCCCCACCCAGTCCATCGCCAGGCGGTCGGCCTGGAGGGGGTCACCCTCGCGCAGGAAGTCGGCGAAGTCGGCATCCGTGGAGTTGGCGCGGAACTTGCGCGGGATCGACTCGACGAAGGGGCCCACCAGGCGGTGCAGCCAGCTCGACTGATTCCAGCCCCAGGGGCGCACCAGTGGGGCCAGCAATGCCAGGCCCGACCAGGCGCCGTCGTCGCCGCGGGTCAGGGCGTCGGTGGCGAGAATCGCCGCCCCGGTACTCTGGCCTACGCCCAGCCAGGGCCGCGGGGCCAGCCCCTCCTCCTCGAGATGTTGCTGCAGGTGGTGCAGGCAGCTGCCATAGTCACTGAAGTCGTCGATGGAGGCGCGGCGGCCGCTGGAGAGTCCGTGGCCGGGCAGGTCCCATAGCACGACCCGCCAGCCCCGCGCGAGCAGGCACTCCAGCAGGTGGCGGTAGAGGCCGAGGTGGTCGAAGTAGCCGTGGACCACGAAGGCCGTGCCGATGGGCGCCGCGGGACTCCAGACCTGGGTCCAGAGGCGGAAGTCTCCGGCCTCCAGGTACCCCACGTAGAGGCCCACGTGTTCGGCCAGCAGGGGAGCCAGGCCGTAGTGGCCCAGGTAGCGCTCGAGGTCCTGGCCGGACAGGTCTGCCGGGGCCAGGGGCCCCAGGGCCTGCAGGGGGGTGAAATCGCTCATCGGTTCCTCCGCAATGCCCGTTCATGCTAGCGCCAAGCCGCCGGCCCGGCCAGCAATGCCTCGGTGGCCGGCCCCGGCCTCATCATTTGGTCTAGCGACGGGCAGCAGACGCCCGCAACGGGTTTACATGTGGAAGTATTTTCCACAAAATTGGTGATACGCAGTCACCATTCCCTGTCCGGCCGGTCGGTGCCAGGGGGCACCGAGCAGCCAAGCATGAGGAGCACGACCCATGACCCAACGCATCACTCGCCATCGCCTTCAGGTGGCCGCCGAGCTGGACCGTTTCATCAACGAACAGGCCCTGCCGGGCACCGGTGTCGACCCCGAGGCCTTCTGGGCCGGCGTCGACGCCCTCTTCCATGATCTGACCCCGCAGAACCGCGAACTGCTCGCCGAGCGCGATCGCCTGCAGGAGCAGCTCGATGCCTGGCATCGCGAGCACCCCGGCCCGATCCGCGACATGGCCGCCTACCGTGCCTTCCTCGAGGAGATCGGCTACCTGGTCGAGGCACCGGCCAGCGTCAGCGTGACCACCGCCAACGTCGATCGCGAGATCGCCGTCCAGGCCGGCCCGCAGCTGGTGGTGCCGGTCAACAACCCGCGCTATGCGCTGAACGCTGGCAACGCCCGCTGGGGCAGCCTCTACGACGCCCTCTACGGCACCGACGCCATCTCCGAGGAGGGCGGGGCCGAGAAGGGCACGAGCTTCAACCCCAAGCGCGGCGAGAAGGTCATCGGCTATGCCCGCGGCGTGCTCGATCGCGCCGCCCCGCTGGCCACCGGCTCCCACCATGATGCCGTCAAGTACGCGCTGCGTGATGGTCACCTGGTGGTCTCGCTGGACGGCGGTCGCGAGACCGGCCTCAAGGACCCGGGCAAGCTGGTGGGCTTCAACGGCCCGGCCGAGAGCCCGGAGTCCGTGCTGCTCGTCAACCACGGCCTGCACCTGGAGATCCAGATCGACCCGAGCCACCCGATCGGCAAGACTGACCCGGCCGGCGTCAAGGACGTGGTGGTCGAGGCGGCGCTGACCACCATCATGGACTGCGAGGACTCCGTGGCCGCGGTGGATGCCGAGGACAAGGTCGGGGTCTATGCCAGCTGGCTGGGCCTGATGAAGGGCGACCTGGAGGAGCAGGTCGAGAAGGGCGGCAAGACCATCACCCGCCGCCTCAATGCCGACCGCACCTGGCAGAATACCGACGGCGGCAGCGTGACCCTGCCGGGCCGCTCGCTGATGTTCGTGCGCAACGTGGGCCACCTGATGACCACCCCGGCGGTGCTGGATGCCGAAGGCAACGAGCTGCCCGAGGGCATCCTCGACGGCATCGTCACCGGCCTGGTCGCCCTGCACGACCTCAAGAAGGGCGAGGGCGAGCCGCGCAACTCGCGCACCGGCTCCATGTACATCGTCAAGCCGAAGATGCACGGCCCCAAGGAGGTCGCCTTCTCCAATGCGCTGTTCGGGCGCATCGAGGACATCCTCGGCATGGCCCGCGATACCCTGAAGATGGGCATCATGGACGAGGAGCGTCGCACCTCGGTCAACCTCAAGGCCTGCATCGCGGAGGCGAGCTCCAGGGTGGTGTTCATCAACACCGGCTTCCTCGACCGCACCGGCGACGAGATGCACACCGCCATGGAAGCGGGCCCGATGATCCGCAAGGGCGACATGAAGGGCTCTGCCTGGATCCAGGCCTACGAGAAGAACAACGTCCAGGTTGGCCTGGCCTGCGGCCTGCGCGGCCGCGCCCAGATCGGCAAGGGCATGTGGGCCATGCCGGACCTGATGGCCGCCATGCTCGAGCAGAAGATCGGCCATCCCAAGGCCGGCGCCAACACCGCCTGGGTGCCGTCGCCCACCGCCGCCACCCTGCACGCCCTGCACTACCACCAGGTGGACGTGGCGGCCCTGCAGCGCGAGATGGAAGGCCAGGGCGATGTGGACTTCCTGAATGACCTGCTCACCGTGCCGGTGGCCGAGTCGCCGCAGTGGAGCGACGAGGAGCTCCAGCAGGAGCTGGACAACAACTGCCAGGGCATCCTCGGCTATGTGGTGCGCTGGGTCGAGCACGGCGTGGGTTGCTCCAAGGTGCCGGACATCCATGACGTGGGGCTGATGGAGGACCGCGCCACCCTGCGGATCTCCAGCCAGCACATCGCCAACTGGCTGCATCATGGCGTGGTCGATGCCGCCCGGGTCCGCGAGACCCTGGAGCGCATGGCCAAGGTGGTCGACCAGCAGAACGCCGGCGACCCGGAGTACACGCCGATGAGTGCCGACTTCGCCGTCTCGACCGCCTTCCAGGCCGCCAGCGACCTGATCTTCAAGGGCCGCGAGCAGCCCGCCGGCTACACCGAGCCGCTGCTGCACCACTGGCGCGCCGTGCACAAGGCCAAGTAAGGCCATCGTCGGAGGGGGCCGGCCTGAGCCGGGCCTCAGACAGCACGCCCCCGCGGCATCGGCCGCGGGGGCGTTTTCATGAGGGGGCCGTCGTTGAAGCGCTCGACGTTCGGCGACTGTCGGCCAGGGGCCGGCTCGGCTATCGTGGGGCCTGCCTCGCCATCACCACCACCGCAAGGAGCCTGCCGATGACCGTCATGACCGCCGCCGCCATCGAGGACTTTCTCGACGAGATCTTCCCCCAGCGGACGGGGACCATCGAGGGCGTCGACGAGATGCGCGCGACCATGAGCCTGGCCATCGAGGACGAGCACCTGCGGCCCGGGGCCAGCGTCTCCGGCCCCACCCTGATGGGGCTGGCCGACGTCTGCCTCTACGTGGCGATACTGGCCCAGATCGGCCCCGAGCCCATGGCCGTGACCAGCGACCTGCATTGCCGCTTCCTGCGCCGGCCCCGGGGCGATCGCGATATCATCGCCAATGCCCGGATCCTCAAGCTGGGGCGCCGCCTGGCGGTGGGCGAGGTGCAGCTCTTCTCCGACGGCGACGAGCGGCCGGTGGCCCTGGTCACCGCCACCTATGCGCTGCCGGACGGCGACTGACCCGGAGGCCGGGCGCGCAGCACCGCCACCGCCAGGGCCAGCCAGCCGCCGATCAACAGCACCCCGCCGATGGGCGTGATCATTCCCAGGCTGGTCGCGCCGGTGAGCGCTATGGCGTAGAGCGAGCCCGAGAAGAGCGCCATGCCGGCCGCCCAGAGCCCCATGGCCAGCCGCTGGCCGGCGAGCGATGTTCCGGCGCGCCAGACCAGCACCGCCAGCAGCGCCAGGGTATGCCACGCCTGGTAGCGCACCCCGGTCTCGAAGGCCGCCGCCAGCCGCGGGGCCAGCTGCCCCTCCAGCGCATGGGCGCCGAAGGCGCCGGCCATCACCACCAGGGCGCCGGAGAGCGCCGCGACCAGCCACCATCCCCTGTCCTGCATATCGATCTCCTTCTGTCTGCGGGAATCGGTCGCCACCGTACCCCGGGCGGGTCTTAGCCGCTACAATACGCGCCCCCGGTTGATTCACGCCAAGAAGAGTTGCCCTGCGCCATGACCGACCCGCGACACGACGACAAGACCACCGGCCCCGAGGGCCCGGACGCTCCGCTGCACCGCCGCGGCATCAAGAGCTATGTGCTGCGTGCCGGCCGCATGACCCAGGCCCAGACCCGGGGGCTCGAGGAGGTCTGGCCGCGACTGGGGTTGACGCTGGCCGATGGCCGCCAGGACCTCGACGCCCTGTTCGGGCGTGAGGCGCCCCGGGTGCTGGAGGTGGGCTTCGGCATGGGGGCCTCCCTGGTCGAGCAGGCCGAGCGCCATCCGGATACCGACTTCATCGGCATCGAGGTGCATGCGCCCGGCGTCGGCAAGCTGCTCGACGAGGCCGACAAGCGCGGCCTGACCAACCTGCGCGTCTACCGTGAGGACGCCCTGGCGGTGCTCGAGCAGTGCCTGCCCGAGGCAAGCCTCGACACCCTGCAGCTGTTCTTCCCCGATCCCTGGCCGAAGAAGAAGCACCACAAGCGGCGAATCGTGCAGCCGGCCTTCGTCGAACTGGTGCGCACCCGCCTCAAGCCCGGTGGCACCCTGCACATGGCCACCGACTGGGAGGCCTATGCCGAGTGGATGGCCGAGGTGATGGACGCCGCTCCGGGCTTTGCCAACACCGCCGGCCCCGAGACGGCCCCCTATGTGCCGCGCCCCGAGTTTCGCCCGTTGACCAAGTTCGAGGCGCGCGGGGAGAAGCTGGGGCACGGCGTCTGGGACCTGATCTTCAAACGGGTCGACTGACACCCGCCAGGGCCTGTCCCTGTCCGCGCCCCCGGCATCCCACAGGTGCCGGGGGCGCCGTCGTACGGGGGAAAGGGTCGTTGTCCGGGTAATGCGATGAAGCAAAAGAAAGCCGCCCCGGGCGGGGCGGCAAAGGGACCGTGACTAGCAATGAGAGGGAGAAACCGGGGCAGGAAACTGGCGGGTCCCTGCCCGGCGTGGCGCCTCATCAACGCCACGATCCAAGCGTAACCATTCCTGTTTGCGCTGTCAATGCAAATGCGAACGCTTTTCGTTATCGGCATGCCCTCAACTGGCGAGACGCAGCCAGAGCGGCAGGGTCACCATGGCCAGCAGCGTCTGGCCGGTGATCAGGGCCGCCATCAGCTCGGCGTCGCCGCCCAGCTGGCGAGCCAGGATATAGGCCGAGGTGGCGGTGGGCAGGGCGGCGAAGAGCAGCGCCACGTCGCGGGTCACCGGGTCCAGGCCCAGCAGCAGGGCCAGGGCGAGCACCAGGGCTGGCATCAGGCCCAGCTTGACCAGGTTGGCGGCCCAGACCCCGCGGTCCAGCCTCAGCAGGGCGGCGGGACGCAGCGCCACGCCCACGGCCACCAGGCCCAGCGGCAGGGCGGCACGCCCCAGCAGCTCCAGGCCGGGCTGGCTCCAGCCGGGCAGCCCGATGCCGCTGAGGTTGAGGACGATGCCGGCCACGCAGGCCAGGATCAGCGGGTTGCGGGTCAGGGCGGCGAGGCTCTTGCCCAGGCTCGCCGAGCCCAGGGTGCCGGCCGCGATGAAGCTCGCCACGCAGAGCACGTTGACGACGGGCACCATCAGCGCCACCGCGACCGCGGCCGCCGTGGCCCCGGCGCCGCCATGCAGGGCGGCGGCCCCGGCTACGCCGACATAGGTGTTGAAGCGCAGCGAGCCCTGGAAGGCCGAGGTGAAGGCGGGCGCGTCGAGTCGCAGCCGAGCCCGAAGCCCCCACAGCAGCAGGCCGAACAGGCCCATGGCGCCGAGCAGGGCAAGGGCCAGGCGGGCCACCGGCACCTGGGCGACGTCCGCGGTGGCCAGGGTCGAGACCAGCATGGCGGGAAACAGCAGGAAGTAGATCAGCCGTTCCATGCGGGGCCAGAAGTCGCCGCCCGGCTGACGCCACCAGCCGAGCCCGGCGCCCAGCAGGATCAGCAGGAACAGCGGCCCCAGTGCATTGCCCACGCCTTCCATGACACCTCCCTCACGATGCTCCCCCTGCGACATCCTTGCGCACTTCGCCGCAGGCAAATGCTGATAAGCTTACCTCCATCCTGCCACCGATGGAGGCCCCGTTCTCCGCCATGCCACAGCGCATCCTGTCGTCGACCGGCGCGGCCCGCCCCCCGCTGCTGCGCCTGCTGATCATCCTCACCCTGCTGACCCTCGCCGTGGCGCTCTGGTACCTGACCCGCTACAGCCTGCGCGACGAGGCCGGCGTGCAGTGGTCTCCGCCGGTGGAGGCCCCTTGCGACCTGCATGTGGCCCCCTGCACGGCGCGCCTGGGGCAGGGCATCACGCTGCGCCTGGCGGTCGAGTCCGAGGGTCCCATCCGGGCCCTGGAGCGTCTGCCGCTGGAGGTGCGCCTGTCGGGTATCGACGCCGAGTCCGCCCGCGTCGACTTCGTCGGCCGCGACATGGACATGGGGCTGCACCGCTTTCCCCTCGAGTCCGTGGGTGGCGGCGTCTTCCGCGGGGAGGGGCAGGTGGCGATCTGCACCGAGGCGGTCATGCCCTGGCGCGCGAAGGTGGTGGTGGACACCCCGCAGGGGCGTCTGGGAAGCTGGTTCGACTTTGACGTGGCGAGGCGGTGACCATGAAGCGGCGAGGCATCTGGCTGGGACTGGGCGCGATACTGGTGGTGGTGGCGGTCGGCCTCGGCCTCTACCAGCAGCAGCTGAGGGATCAGGCGAACGGTGAACCCCAGGGGGGACCAATCGAGCTGCCCTCGACCGAGGGCGAGTTCTCGTTGAGCCAGCTCGACGATGACCAGCTGGCGGTGGTCTTCTTCGGCTACACCTGGTGCCCGGATGTCTGCCCGATGAGCCTTGCCGTGGTGCGTCAGGTGATGGGGCGCCTCGACCCCGAGCAGCGGCGGCGGGTGGTCCCGCTGATGGTCTCGGTGGACCCTGAGCGCGACACCCTGGCACGGCTGGAGGAGTACCTGGCCTTCTTCGGGGAGGAGTTCATCGGCGCCACCGGCAGCCAGGAGGCCCTCGAGGAACTGGCCGGGCGCTATGGCGTGATCTGGCGCAAGGTGGAGACGCCGGACTCTGCCATGGCCTACACCATCGACCACAGCGCCTCGCTGTTCCTGGTCGACCGCGACGGCGAGATTCGCCGCCGGGTGCTGCACTCTCCTACCTCCGGGCCGCTGCAGGCTGCCCTGGAAAAGGCGCTGGCCGAGGGGTGATGCCCGGCCGGCTCAGCTTCCGTCGGGTGCCTGCTGCAGGCGCTCGATCATGGCCATCAACGCGCCCGTCTGGGACCCCTGGCGGCTGTCATGCAGGGGGTCGAGCTGCCAGGTGCTCTCGGCGAAGCCCCACCAGTCCCAGCAGCCCTGGGGATTGGGCAGGCTGGTTTCCGCCTGGGGGTAGAGCACCAGCCGTCGATTGGCAGCGGCCCACTCGTTGAGGCCGCTATGTCGAACAAAGGCCTCGTCGATCTGCTCGACGTCCATGGCACAGCCATGCAGCGCCACGGTCAGCTCACAGCCGCCCTCCTCGCAGTCCGCCGGAATGAACAGATAGCCGGTGTCACCCAGTCCGCGGGCGTCGAAATCCGACTGGTCGAAGCGCACCAGCTCGCCCCGGGGCTCGCCCGGCTCGGGGATCGCCAGGCCGTCGTGCAGCCAGCCCAGCATCTCTCCGGCGATGTCCAGATCGCAGGCCAGCAGGTGGGTACCGCCTCCCGCGCGGCAGTCCGCCAGCGTGTCCACTGGCGTGCCCGGTGGCGCCGCCAGCGGCCAGCCATGGCCGGCCTCCTCGCTCTCCATGAACCTCAGCTGGTCAGCGGGGGAGGCCAGCCAGTCGCGAAACTGCTCGGCAAGCGCATGGCCCAGTGGCGGGACCACGGTCTCGTCCTTGGCCCCATGCCAGATGAAGACCCGCAGCTCGGCCAGGGCCTCGGGGTCGCCGACGAGCTCGCGCCGGCGGTACCCCTGGTAGCGGTCCTTAAGCTCCACCAGGTCCGGCATACCTCGCTGGGTCGTCATGCACTGGCCCAGGGCCAGGCCCAGGGAGCCCCGGGCGCAGGCCCAGGGGCCGGCGCCCGCGACCCCCAGCCCGGCGAAGCGCTCGGGCCAGGCCACCGCCAGCTGGGTGGCCATGTAGCCCCCCGAGGAGACGCCGAGCACGCTGACCTCGTCCCGGTCAGCCCCCAGGCTTGGCAGCGCTGCCGGCGGCTCCTGGGCGGCCAGCGGAGCGGCCAGCCCCAGGCAGAGGCCGGCGACGGCCAGGTGGCGGAGGGCGTTCATCGGGGCCGGATCATTCACCGGCCACATCGAGCAGCTCGACCTTGAAGATCAGCGTCTCGTGGGGGCCGATCGGACCCTGTCCCTGGGCGCCGTAGGCGAGGTCGGAGGGAATCACCACCTCCCAGGTGTCGCCCACGCTCATCAGCTGGAGGGCCTCCTGCCAGCCCTCGATCACCTGGCCGACCTGGAAGCTCACCGGCTCGCCACGCTCGTAGGAGCTGTCGAAGACGGTGCCGTCGATCAGGGTGCCCTCGTAGTGGACCTCGACCGTGTCGTCGGCGCCGGGGGTCGCGCCGTCGCCGGACTCCAGCTCGCGATACTGCAGGCCGGAGTCGGTGACCGTCACCCCGTCCTGTTCGGCGTTCTCTTCCAGGTAGGCCTCGCCCTCGGCGCGGTTGGCCGCGGAGCGCTGTTCGGCCTCGGCCTCGCGGGCGGCCATGGCCTCCTGCTGGAACGTCGTCAGGGCCTCGGCCATCTCCTCGTCGCTCATCTCCAGCTCGCCGCCGTCGAAGACGTCACGGATGGCCTGGGTGAAGGCATCGATGTCCAGGTCCTCGACGTCCTGCTGGATGCTCTGGCCCAGGGTCACGCCGAGGCTGTAGCCCAGCTTCTCGTCGTCGGTCTCAGGGGCGGCGGCCAGTGCCAGGGGAGCGGCGGCCAGCAGGGCCGCCAGGGAAGCGGAGGTCAGCAGTGTCTTCATGAAGGAACCTTGTACATTGGCGCACGGGCGCCTCGGGTGGATATAAGGGAATGTACGGAATCAATGGGACTCTAACAGGGCCGGGCCGGTTCCGCACCCGCATGGCATGCGGGGGAAACCGGCCCGGTGAGGGGGTTCGTGAGGGTCAGACGATCAGGGTCGGGCAGTGGGCCGAGCCGGCCACCCGCTGGGCAACGCTGCCCAGCAGCAGGCTCTTGTCGCCGTTGGTGCCCTGGGAGCCGATCACGATCAGGTCGCACTCGCGCTTGCGGGCGAAGCGCACGATGGTGCGCGACGGCCGCCCACCCTTGACGAAGGCGCGTACCCGCTCGGCCGGCACCCCGAGCTCCACGGCATGGGACTTGGCGTGGACCGCGATCTCGGTGGCGTACTCCTTGAGGGCGTCATCGGGCAGGTCGAGACGGTCGGGGCGCACCATGGAGAGCGAGGCCTCGAGCAGGCTGTGGTGCTTGAAGACGCACAGGATGTAGAGCTCGGCCCCGGTCAGCAGCTGCAAGCCGGCGCCTTTCTCGAGCGCCTTGAGGGCGCCCTTGGAACCATCTACCGGGACCAGTATCCGATTGAACATGGTCGTTACTCCTTGGATCAGCGGAACGCCAGGTCACGCAGGAACAGGGCGATCTGCGGGAACATGATCAGCAGGGCCGCGGCCAGGATCAGCATGAAGACGAAGGGCGGCGTGCCCTTGATCACGTCCCAGTAGGGGCGCTTGAAGATGGCGATGGCGGTGAAGATGTCACACCCGAAGGGTGGCGTCGCCGAGCCGATGGCCACCTGCAGGGTGATCAGGATACCCACCAGCACCGGGTCGAGCCCCGTGGACGCCACGGCCGGGGCGAAGATCGGCGTCAGCACCAGGATCACCACGATGGGGTCGACGAACATGCAGGCCACGAAGAAGGCGATGCAGATGGCGATCAGCACGCCAGTGGGGCCGGCCTCGTTGATGCCCACGGCCTCCAGGATCGCCTGGGGAATCTGGGCGAAGGAGATGATCCAGGAGAAGCCGTTGCCGGCCGCCACCAGGATGAACACCACGGCGGTGATCAGGCCGGTGGACTTGGCGATGGCATAGATATCCGCCAGCTTCAGCGAGCGGAAGACCAGGAACTCCAGGAAGATGGCGTAGAGCACGCAGGCCGCGGCCGCCTCGGTAGGGCTGAACACCCCCCCATAGATGCCACCGACGATGATCACCGGGAAGCCCAGCGGCCACAGTGCCTGGCGTACCGCGATCAAGCGTTCACGCCAGTTCGCCCTGGCCTCGGTGGGCACGTCGCGTATCACGGCATAGGCGATGCAGTAGACGGAGAACATCAGCAGGATCATCAGGCCCGGCCCGATGCCGGCGATGAACAGCTCGGCGATGGAGGTCTCGGAGATGACCCCGTAGATGATCATGCCGATGCTGGGTGGGATCAGGAAGGCGATGTCACTGGCGTTGATGATCAGTGCCAGGGTGAAGGAGTCCGAGTAGCCGGCCTTGAGCATCTTGGGGCGCAGGGGGGAGCCGACGGCCACCACCGTGGCCTGGGTGGAGCCCGAGACCGCACCGAACAGGGTGCAGGAGGCGGCGGTGGAGACCGCCAGGCCACCCTTCATGTGGCCGATGAAGGACATCACCATGGCAATCAGGCGGTCCGCCGACTGGCCCCGCGTCATGATGTCGGCGGCAAGGATGAACATTGGCACCGCGATCAGCGAGGCAGGCCGGATGCCAGCGAACATCTGCTGGATCAGGGTGTCCATCTGCCCCAGCCCGTTGAACATCATGAAAAAACCGATCACCGCGGCAGTCAGCAGCGGGATCATCATGGGAAAGCCCAGCAGCAGCAGGGCGATCATGGTGGTAACCATTATTGTCGTCATCGTGCGTTCCCCCGGGCGTTCTGCCCTGCGTCAGACTTCCGTTTCCGTGTCCTTGTAGCCGTCGAGCACGCCGGTCGACAGGTAGACGTCTTTCGACGTCAGGTTCTTGATCGCGGTGAGCAGGTACTGGATCCCGGTGATCAGGAAACCCAGCGGCGCCCAGACGTAGATGACCCAGATCGGGAAGCCCAGGGCCGGCAGGACGCGTCCGCTGGCCTGCTGCTCCAGGATGTAGATGACCGCGTAGTAGCAGAGGAAGAACATCACCAGCGAGGTGAACAGTGAGATGATGATCATCAGCGCCCGGCGCCCTCCCACCGGCAGGGCGTCATAGATCGCCGACATGCGGATGTGGCGACCGTGGCGGGCGGCATAGCCGATGCCGGCGAAGGTGATCATGATGATCAGGATGCGGTTGATCTCGCCGGAGAAGAAGATGCTGTCGCCGAACACGAAGCGGGCGATGACGTTGGCGATGGTGTTGAAGGCCATTAGCAGCACGCCCATGGCCAGCAATACCGCTTCCAGCTTGCTTAACAGGGTGTCGATGACCCCCAGCGGACCGGGCAGGCCCGAGCGATAGTGCTTTTCGGACTCTTCGTCGCTCATGTCCGTACTCCCCTTCGGCTGCAATGCGGGAAAATCAGGATTCCCTTATGGCCAGCATACGCGTGGATGCCTGGCCCCGTGGCCGCCGACATCAACGCTGGGTGCACGCTGCCATGTCCGGAAGCCCGATGCCCGGAAACCCCGTCTCCGGAAACCTCATGTCCAGAAACAACGGGGGGGTGGCCCGGGCAGGCCACCCCCCTCAAGGTCGAAGCCGGCGGGGGATTACTCCGCGTCTTCGGTGACGGCCTCGAGGTCGGCCTTGAACTGGTTCAGCAGTTCCTCGCCGGTCTCGCCGGTCATGCTGAGGAACTCTTCCTCGACCTGGGGTGCGCGCTCCTTGAAGGCCTGGATCTGTTCGTCGTTCAGGCGAGTCACGGTGCACTCGTCGCAGGCTTCCTGGATCTTGTCGAGGGATTCGCCGGCCAGCCCCTGGATGTGCTCGATGGTGTGATCGTAGGCCGCATTCGACGCCTCACGCACCAGCTCCTTGTCCTCGTCGGAGAGGCCCTCGAAGAAGTCCTGGTTGGCCATCATGGCGGTGGTGAACCAGCCGTGGCTGGTGAAGGTCAGGTGCGGGGAGACCTCGTAGAGGCCGCCGGACTCGATCCAGAAGATCGGGTTCTCCTGACCGTCGATGATGCCGGTCTGCAGGCCGCCATAGACCTCGCCCCAGGGCAGCGGCGTGGGGGTCGCGCCGAAGGCGTTGTAGGTCTCCGCCAGCAGCGGGTTGGTCATGGTGCGGATCTTCTTGTTGTTGAAGTCCTCCGGCGAGGTGATCGGCTCGTCGGCGGTGACCACCATCTCGCCTTCCGGATACATCTTGAGCAGCTCGAGCCCGTGCTCCGCATAGATCTCCGGGAACATCTCGTTGATGGCCTTGCTCTCGTCGAAGAAGGTGAGCACCTGGTCCATGTCGGTGGGCAGCAGGTAGGGGATGAAGAAGATCTGCGCCGACGGGATCAGGGAGCCGGTGAAGCCGGGGGACTGGTTGACGAACTGCAGGATGCCACTGCGGGTCTGCTCCATGATGTCGTCGGATTCGCCGAGCTCACCGAAGCGATAGACCTGGACGCTGTGGTCGGAGTTTTCCTCGACGTAGCGCTTGAACTCCTGGGCGAAGACGTCCTGGACGTCACCTTCGTACTCTTCATGGGCATAGCGCCAGTTGTCGGCGAACGCAGCGGTGGACATGCCGAACATCAGCGCGCCGATACCGGCACCGGTCAACAGCTTGTGTGACTTCATTCTTGTGGTCCCTCTGCAGGTTTGTCCCGTGATGGAGGATGCGGCCATCAGCAGGTTCAGGTGAACGTGACATTCACTCGGCTGATTTCAGGCTAGCGTGGCCGTCATGGGGGGTCAAGCTGGCTTTCCAGGGTTCGAAGGGCGCTAAGATGAGGTTTTTTCTGCACTTGCAGGCGCGTGGCGAGACGTTCTGCCAGGCGGGGAGCAGGGCTCGACAGGACAGTCAGCCGGTCGCTCTCCAGTGCCAGCCGCTCCAGGCACGACAGTGTCTCGCGCTCCGCCTGGAGCTCGGCCTGCTGGAGCGTCCGGCGCAGCGCGGCCACGGACTCGCTCTGCTGGGCCTGTGGCTTCAGGTCCCGGCGCAGCCGGCGAAGGGGGACCGTGACACGGCGCTGCCAGCGGTGGGCCGGCTCGAGGCTCGCATCGCACGCCAGGCCGTGATGATGCAGCCAGCAGTGCCAGAGCAGCTCGCAGACATCGATGCCGGCCTCGTCCTGGAGGATCAGGCAGGCCGCCTCGACGCCGTCGCGCCCGTAGAGGGCGAGGGCGAACTCCCACAGCGGGGTATCGCGCAGCCGAGCCCGCAGAGCGGACGGCAATTGGGTAGAATCGCGAGTCATGACACGGCTGTCGTCCCGGTGGGCGGCAGCCTCACGGACTGCCGAGTGGAGCCTGCATGATCGCACTGCGCCAAGTTTCGCTGCAACGTGGCACCCAGACCCTGCTCGAGGGGGCCGACCTGACCCTGCACGCCGGCCACAAGGCGGGCATCGTCGGGCCCAACGGGGCGGGCAAGTCGAGCCTGTTCAAGCTGCTGCTCGGCGAGCTCTCCCCGGACAGGGGGGAGGTGGAGATGAGCGGTGGCCAGCGCATCGCCCACATGGACCAGGAGGTGGAAGCGCTGGAGCGCTCCATCGTCGACTACGTGGTGGACGGCGACCGCGAACTGCGCCAGACCGAGGCGGCCCTCGAGTCCGCCCGCGACCGGGGCGACGCCCATCGCGAGGCGGAGCTGCATGGCGCCATCGAGGCGCTGGACGGCTACAGCGCCCCGGCCCGGGCGGCACAGCTGCTGGTGGGGCTGGGCTTCGTCCAGGCCGACCTGGAGCGGCCGCTGGCCGCGTTCTCCGGTGGCTGGCGGATGCGCGTCAACCTGGCGCGCACGCTGTTCAAGCCCTCTGACCTGCTGCTGCTGGACGAGCCCACCAACCACCTGGACCTGGATGCCCTGCTGTGGCTCGAGCAGTGGCTCACCCGCTACCCCGGCACCCTGCTGCTGATCTCCCACGACCGTGACTTCCTCGACGCGGTGTGCGACCACATCGTGCACTTCGATCGCCGCAGCCTGGTGCTTTATCGCGGCAACTACTCCACCTTCGAGCGGACCCGCGCCGAGAAGCTGGCCCTGCAGCAGGCCGAGGCCGCCAAGCAGCAGGCACGCCGCGAGGAGATCGAGCGCTTCGTGGCGCGTTTCCGCTACAAGGCGACCAAGGCCCGCGCCGCCCAGAGCCGGCTCAAGACCCTCGAGCGCATGGGAGACATCGCCGTGGCCCATGCCGACTCGCCCTTCCACTTCACGATTCCCGCCGCCGACAAGGTCTCGCATCCGCTGCTGGTGCTCGACGAGGCGCGCCTGGGCTACCGCGACGATGCCGGCCGGGAGACGGTGCAGCTCGACGGCGTCAAGCTGACCCTGCTGCCCGGCCAGCGCATCGGCCTGCTGGGCCCCAACGGGGCCGGCAAGTCGACGCTGATCAAGTCGCTGACCGGCGACCTGCCGCTGCTGTCCGGCCGGCGGGTGACCGGCGAGCACCTGGCGATCGGCTACTTCGCCCAGCACCAGTTGGAGGGGCTGGACCTGGCCGCCACCCCCTTCATGCACGTCCAGCGCCTCTCGCCCACGGCCGCCGACCTGGACATCCGCAAGTTCCTGGGCGGCTTCGGTTTCCACGGCGATGACGTCTTCGCCGAGGTGGGGCGCTTCTCCGGCGGCGAGAAGGCGCGCCTGGCCCTGGCGCTAGTCGCCTGGCAGAAGCCCAACCTGCTGCTGCTCGACGAGCCCACCAACCACCTCGACCTGGAGATGCGTGAGGCGCTCACCGAGGCGTTGGCGAGTTTCGAGGGCACGGTGATCATCGTCTCCCACGACCGCCACCTGCTGCGCGCCACCGTGGACGAGTTCTGGCGGGTGGCCGACCATCGCGTCGAGCCGTTCGACGGCGACCTGGAGGACTACCGGGCCTGGCTCAAGGCGCGCTTGGAGGGCGAGCGCCGCGAGGCCCGGGCCGACAAGGCCGACCGCCAGGCCGAGGCTGACGTGCCCAGGGAGGATCGCAAGACCGCCCGTCGCGCCGCCGCCGAGCTGCGCGAGAGGCTGCGGCCGCTGAAGAAGCAGCGCGACCGCGCCGAGCAGGCCATGGAGAGGGTCCAGGTGGAACTCGCCGCGGTGGAGGAGACACTGGGGGACGCCGAGCTCTATACCGACCCCTCGCGCAAGACGGAGCTCACCGAACGACTCGGGCGCCAGGGCGAGCTCAAGTCCCGTCTGGAAGAGCTGGAGCAGGCCTGGCTGGAGGCCGAGGAAGCGCTGGAGGCCATGGAGGCAGAGCTCGGCGCCTAGCTCTCCAGCAGGAAGGTCACTGGCCCGTCGTTGACCAGCGAGACCTGCATGTCGGCGGCGAACTCGCCGCTGGCGACCCTCGGCCAGGCGTCATGGGCGCGCTCCAGCAGGTAGTGGAAGAGGCGGTCTCCCTCGGCGGGCGGCGCGGCGCTGGAGAAGCTCGGCCTCAGCCCCTTGCGGGTGTCGGCGGCCAGGGTGAACTGGGAGACCAGCAGCAGGCCGCCCTCGGCCTGCTGCAGGTTGCGGTTCATCTTGCCCGCCTCGTCGGGGAAGACCCGATAGTGCAGCAGCCTGTGCAGCAGCCGGTCGGCCGCCGCCTCGTCATCGCCCTTCTCGACGCCCACCAGGGCCAGCAGGCCCGTGCCGATGGCGCCCACTTCGCGATTGTCTACCTCCACGCTGGCGCGCTTCACGCGCTGGATCAGGGCCTTCATCGGGCGGGGTCTCCTTGGCTGCCGTCACGGACCGCCAAGCCTAGCATGGTGCCGCCTCAGCGCCCCAGCAGGTCGTCGCGGAAGTCCTCGCCCAGGGGCTCCTCCCCCAGCCAGATACCGAACAGGGCATTGGCCAGCGCCGGGTCGTCGCCCTCGTAGAGGGTCTCCCCGTTGAGGGCCAGGGTCAGCCGGTCGCCATTCCAGCCCAGCGCGTAGCGGTCGCCGGGGGCGACGTCGCGATAGCGCTCATTGAAGGCCGCCAGCGGCGACGCCAGCTCGGCATAGCGGGCCTCGTCGAGGGCCTGGCGCACGCTCTTCAGCGTCGCCTCGGCGAACTCCTCGGCCTCGATGGCGTGGAAGTACTCGAGCTCGAGGCGGCGAGGCACATCAGACTGCGGGGCCGGGCGCGGGAAGCCTTGGGCCTGGTAGTAGGCCCCGGCATAGGCATCCCAGATCATGTAGCGGAAGAGGCCGTGACCGATCCGCTCGTAGCGGCGCTCCTCGGTCTCCAGGGCGGCCGGGAAGCGAGCGCCCTTGATCTCCACCGTCTCGGCCGTCGCCGTGGTGGCAAGAGCCAGGGTCGCCAGCAGGAGCGCGCTTCGGGTGCAGGGCAGGGACATGGTGAACCTCTCACGACGGGGGGATTGTCCTGTACGGACAATATCTTTTCGTAAAGGTTCTGTATAGCTATCGAGCGTTCCCTACCAGGCGCGGCAGAGCATGATGTCGCAGTGGGGCTCGGAGAGCAGTCGCTCGGTGATCTGGCTGTGGCGGCCCAGCTGCCCGCGGCTGCCCAGGGCGAGCAGGTCCGGCGGCTGGCGGCGCAGGCGGGTCATCAGGACCTCGAGGGGCTCACCCTGCTCCAGCACCAGCTCGAGCTCCGGGACGTCGTCGAGCTCGCTCATCAGCTGCTCGGTCTCGCGTTCGAGCTGGGTACGCAGGCGCTCCACCTCGCGGTCGCGCCAGCGGGCGTAGTCGCTGTCGGAGCCCAGTTCCCGCTCGCCGGGGATGTCCCAGGCATGGAGCAGGGTCAGCCGGGCGCCGGGGAAGCGCTTGAGGGTCTCGCGCAGGGTGTGGCGCGAGGTCAGCGAGAAGTCCACCGGGACCAGGATGTCCTGCCACTCCTGGGTGGCCAGGTGGCTGACCGAGAGCACCGGGCAGGGGGCGCTGCGCAGCACCCGGGCGAGGGTGGTGCCGGCGACCAGGTCGGGCTGGCCGCGCTTGCGATGGGCGCCGAGGATGATCATGTCCGCGTCGCGCTCATGGGCCTCGCGGATGATCTCGGCATAGGGGGCGCCGGCCATGGTCTGGATCAGGCACTGGGGCTCGGGCAGGGCATAGTCTTCGCGGATGTCGACGAGGGTGGCGCGGATGTCCTCCACCACGGCCTCTTCCAGGTCATGCAGGACCCGCCGCGGCAGGTAGGGGTCGAGCACATGGATGACATCGAGCCGGGCACCGCTCTCCACCGCCAGACGTATGGCGCGGGCGAAGGCGGCGCGGTTCTCGGCGGAGAGGTCGCTGGCGAACAGCAGGGTCTGGCTCATGATGGCTCCCTCCCGGGAAGGTTGATCCCCACGGCACAGCCTTCAGCATGGGCGGCAGGGGGGGAGCGCGCAAGCCTGGCGGGCTACCACGCAGCGTGGAAGTGGTGCACCGGCCCGTGGCCCTGGCCCACGTCAAGCCGGTGGCTCTCCTCGAGCGCCCGTGACAGCCACGCCTTGGCGGCGGCCACCGCCTCGCGAGGCGCGTCGCCGAGGGCCAGGCGGGCGGTGATCGCCGAGGAGAGGGTACAGCCGGTGCCGTGCAGGTTGCCGGTGGCGATGCGTGTCCCTTCCAGCCAGTGCAGGGCGTCGCCGTCGATCAGCAGGTCGGGGCAGCCTTCACCTCGCAGATGGCCGCCCTTGAGCAGGACGGCGCCGGCGCCCAGGGCGCGCAGGCCGGGGGCCAGCGCCTCCATGCCGGCGCGGTCCTGCGGTACCGGACAGTCCAGCAGCACGGCGGCCTCCGGCAGGTTGGGGGTGATCAGGTCGGCCAGGGGCACCAGGCACTCGCGCACCGCCGCGATGCCGGCATCGTCGACCAGGATGTCGCCGCTCTTGGCCACCATCACCGGGTCGAGCACGATCCAGCCCGGCCGCCGGAGGGCCAGGGCCTCACGGATCACCTCGGCCACCTCGCGGCTGGCCACCATCCCGATCTTCACGGCGTCGATGGCGATGTCATCGAGCAGCGTCTCGAGCTGGGCGGCGATGAACGCTGCCGGCACCGGGTGAACCCCGGTGACGCCGCGGGTGTTCTGGGCGGTCAGGGCGGTGATCACGCTGGTAGCATAGGTGCCCAGGGCCGAGAGGGTCTTGAGGTCGGCCTGGATGCCGGCACCGCCACTGGGGTCGGAGCCGGCAATGGTCAGGGTGTTGGGTAGGGAGCGGGAGGCGGCCATCGGCGTCACGTCATTGCGATCGAAGGGGGGCACCAGCCTACTGCAGGGAGAGGGGGCGGTGCCATGCTGACCCTGTTCCTGGTGGCGCTGGCCAGCGCCACCCTGCTCCCCGGTGGCTCCGAGGTGTGGCTGGCCCGGCTATGGTGCAGCGGCGAGCCGGCTCTGCTGCTGTGGGCAGTGGCCAGCGCCGGCAATACCCTGGGCAGCCTGGTCAATGTCGGGCTGGGGCGCTACGCGCGGCACTTCCAGGACCGCCGCTGGTTCCCGGTGTCCCGGCAGGGGTTGGCGCGGGCCGAGCGCTGGTACCTGCGCTTCGGGGAGTGGAGCCTGCTGGCCTCCTGGGCGCCGGTGGTCGGCGACCCGCTCACCGTGCTGGCCGGCGTCCTGCGCCTGCCGTGGTGGCGCGCCATCCTGCTGATCACCCTGGCCAAGGCGGCGCGCTATGCCCTGGTGTTGTGGCTCGCCGAGGCCTGGCTGGCGCCGCTGTGCCGCTGATCGCCAGGGCCTCGCTATCCGCCCCCACTCAACGCAAGGGGGCCGCCCGAAGGCGGCCCCCTTGTGCCGGCTAGGCAACGGCCTCAGTTGCCGGTGCTCTCGTCCGGGTTGCGGGCGTTGTAGTAGGCCTGCTCGGAGATGGTGTGGTAGTTGACCACCTTGTCCTGGAAGGCCCGGTAGGAGTCGTGGATCTTCTGGGCCATCTCGCTGTCCTCGGCGAGCTGGGCGACCACGTCGGCGGAGTGCTCCTTGGCCTGGGCGAGGACGTCGTCCGGCAGGCGGCGCAGCTCCACCCCGTGCTCGTTGACCAGGGTCTCCAGGGCGTCGTTGT
The DNA here is from genome assembly GCF_004363555.1 of Halomonas ventosae. Classification (GTDB taxonomy): domain Bacteria; phylum Pseudomonadota; class Gammaproteobacteria; order Pseudomonadales; family Halomonadaceae; genus Halomonas; species Halomonas ventosae. The sequence continues at coordinate 82,864 of NZ_SNZJ01000015.1, forward strand.
TGCGGGCGGTGTACTCGTCCAGCACATCGGCATTGATGTCGCGCACCGCGGTGCGCAGGATCGCCTGCAGGTCGGCGGGCAGCGAGGCGTACGCCTCCTCGTTGATGATCGCCTCGAACATCACGGTCGGCTCGTGCCAGCCCGGGTAGTAGTAATAGTCGGCAGCCTGATGCAGGCCGAAGGCCAGGTCGTTATAGGGGCCGATCCACTCGGTGGCGTCGATGGCGCCGGACTGCAGCGAGGTGAAGATCTCGCCGCCGGGCATGTTGACGATGGCCACGCCCATGCGCTCCATGACCTCGCCGCCCAGGCCCGGCATGCGCATCTTCAGGCCGTCCAGGTCGTCGACGGAGTTGATCTCCTTGTTGTACCAGCCGCCCATCTGCACGCCGGAGGCGCCGGCGACCAGCACGTCGACGCCGAAGTCGTCGTAGAGCTCGTTCCACAGCTCGAGGCCGCCGCCGTAGTGCAGCCAGGCGTTCATCTCCTGGGCATTCATGCCGAAGGGCACGGCGGCGAAGAACTGGGCGGCCGGGGCCTTGCCCTTCCAGTAGTAGGAGGCGGAATGGCCGAGCTCCGCGGTGCCCTCGGAAACGGCATCGAACACCTCGAAGCCCGGCACCAGCTGGCCGGCGCCGAAGACCTCGATGGTCAGGCGGCCGTCGGACATCTCCTCGACGATTTCTGCCAGACGCTCTGGCCCCTGGCCGACCCCCGGGAAGTTCTTCGGCCAGGAGGTGACCATCTTCCACTCGAAGGTTTCCTGGGCCTGGGCGGTGTTGTCGACGCTGGAGACCAGCATCAGGCCGGAGACGGCACCGCTCATGGCCACGGCGACGGCGAGTGATCTGAGTTTCATGTGCTTTCCCTCTGGGTATTGTGGGTATTGTCGTGGAAAGCCCTCGCGAGGGCTGGCGTGTGTCCGGCGGCCACCGGGGCCATCCGGGCGGCACCGCGAGCGGTACCGCGAAGCGCTATGTGCCGAGGCGCCTGCTGGCGGGTCGTGCCTCCGCTTGACCTGTCGGCAGGTCAGAACTGATCCGGTAGCCAGGTGGCCAGCTCCGGGAACCAGGCCAGGGCCAGCAGCATGCAGAGCTGCAGCCCGATGAACGGGATCACGCCCTTGTAGATCGCCGAGGTGGGCACCGTGTCCGGGGCCACGCCGCGCAGGTAGAAGAGCGCGAAGCCGAAGGGCGGCGTCAGGAAGGAGGTCTGCAGGTTGATGGCGATCATGATGCCCAGCCAGATGGGGTCGAGCCCCATCGCCAGCAGGATCGGCCCGACGATGGGCACCACCACGAAGGTGATCTCGATGAAGTCGAGGATGAACCCGAGCAGGAAGATCACCAGCATCACGATGAGCGTCGCGCCAATCACGCCGCCGGGCATGTTCTCGAACAGGTCGGTGACCAGCTCCTCGCCGCCATAGGCGCGGAACACCAGCGAGAAGAGCGCGGCACCGATCAGGATCATGAACACCATGGTGGTGACATGGGTGGTCGAGCGCAGCACCTCCTTGAGGGTCTGCAGGTCCAGTCGGCGATAGGCCAGGGCCAGGATCATCGCCCCGAAGGCCCCCACGGCCGAGGCCTCGGTGGGCGTGGCGAAGCCGCCGAGGATCGAGCCCAGCACGGCCACGATCAGCACGATGGGCGGCACCAGCCCCTTGATCAGCAGCCACCCCAGGCCGCCCTCGTGGCCGAGCTCGGCCATCAGCTCCTGGCGGTCGGCGGCGGGGGCGGATTGCGGCCTGAGCCAGGCAACCACGGAGACATAGGCGATGTAGAGCACCACCAGGATCAGCCCTGGCACCAGGGCGCCCATGAACAGGTCGCCCACCGAGACCGTCTTGGGGCTGAAGATGCCCATGGAGAGCTGGGCCTGCTGGTAGGCGGAAGAGAGCACGTCGCCCAGCAGCACCAGGGCGATGGAGGGCGGGATGATCTGGCCCAGGGTGCCGGTGGCGCAGATGGTGCCGGTGGCCAGCGGCATGCTGTAGCCGCGCTTGAGCATGGTCGGCAGCGACATCAGGCCCATGGTGACCACGGTGGCGCCGACGATGCCGGTGGACGCCGCCAGCAGCATGCCCACCAGGGTCACCGAGATGCCCAGGCCCCCGCGCAGCGAGCCGAACAGCATGGCCATGGCATCGAGCAGGGTCTCGGCGACCTTGGACTTCTCCAGCAGCACGCCCATCAGCACGAACAGCGGCACCGCCAGCAGGGTCTGGTTGGTCATGATGCCGTAGAGGCGGTTGGGGAAGGCGCCCAGGTAGCCGGCATCGAAGTGGGCATCGATGCCCAGCGACTCGAGGCCCAGGCCGAGGCCGGCGAAGGCCAGCGCGGTGCCGGCCAGCGACAGGGCGACGGGATAGCCGGCCATCAGCACCAGGCAGATCACGAGGAAGAGCACCAGGGGCATGAACTCCAGCATCACAGGCGCTCCTCGGCATGGTCGGGGTCATCGGCGGGGGGATCCATGCGTCCGGTGAGAACCAGGAAGTGGCGGCTCGCCTCGACCAGCGCCTGGAGGACCATCAGCCCGGCGAATAGCGGGATCAGCGTCTTGAGCAGGAAGACCCCGGGGATGCCGCCGGAATCGGGCGAGCCCTCGAGGATGCGCCACGACTTGCTCACATAGCCCGTGCTCGACAAGATCACGAAGACCATCACCGGCAGCAGCAGGAAGAGGGTGCCGCAGAGGTCGACCAGCGCCTTGCGCTTGGGCGTCATGGCGCGATAGAAGATGTCCACGCGGACATGGCCGTCGTGCTTGAGGGTCCAGGCCGCGGCCAGCATGAACACCACGGCGTGCATGTACATCACCGATTCCTGCATGGGAATGCTGTTGAAGCTGAAGGCGTAGCGCAGCACCACGATCAGGAACTGGATGAGCATCATCGCCAGGACAAGCCAGGAGAGGCTCCTGCCGAGCCATTCCGAGGCACGGTCGAGCCAGGCAAGGACGCCTGGCAGCTCACGGGATTGGGCCATGGGTGTGGGTCTCGCTGTTCGGTCGTCGCGTCGGGTCAGGCCACCATGGTCGCACACCGGCGCCACGGCAGCAGCCATTCGGTCCAACGTTGACTATACGGTGCCCGCGCGGCGGCCGTCAGCGCCGCCGCCGCCGGGCCTCGCCTCGGGTGGTGGCCAGGCAGGCTTCCAGGCAGGCCTCGGGTAGCCGCACGTCCACCGCGATGGGCAGGTGGTCCGAGAAGAGGTGGTCGAGGACCCGCACCTCGTCGGCCTGAAGGGACTCCGACAGCAGGATGTGGTCCAGCGCCCGGCGGGGCTGCCAGGAGGGATAGCTCAGCGGCGGGCGCACCGGGTGCAGCGGCAGCGAGGCACAGAAGCGCGCGTGACCGTGGAGCTGTTCGGGGGTGCAGTTGAGATCCCCCATCACCACCACGTGACGCAGCGGCTGGATGATCTCGCTGAGGTAGTCGAGCTGGCGTACCCGGCCACGGTGGCTCAGCGCCAGATGGGCGACGAACAGGTGCAGGGCATCGGGCCCCTCGCCGTAGCGGGCATGGATGGCGCCGCGCCCGGGCAGGGTGCCGGGCAGGCGGTACTCCTCGATGCGGGCCGGGGGCAGTCGCGAGAGCAGCCCGTTGCTGTGCTGGGCGATGCGGCCCAGGTTGCGGTTGAGCTGCTGGAAGTGATGGGGAAAGCCGGCGTGGCTGGCCAGGTACTCCACCTGGTTGACCTGGCTCGAGCGGAAGCTCCCCCCGTCGGCCTCCTGGAGGCCGACGATGTCGAAGCGGCCGAGCACCTCGCCGATCATGTCGAGGCGCCGCAGCCGGTTCGGGTGTGGCAGCAGGTGCTGCCAGCTGCGCGTCAGGTAGTGGTGGTAGGCCGAGGTCTGGATGCCCACCTGCAGGTTGAAGGTGAGCAGCTTGAGGTGGCCGCCCTCGAGGAGCGGCGTCCTTGCCTCGGCCAGGTGCGACATCTCAGTCTGCCCGCTCCTCGCGGACCCGCTCGACCAGGGCACCGGCGACCTGCGGCATGTTGTCGAGGCTGCCGGCCGAGCTCGGCGAGACCAGGTAGCGGCCATCGACGATCAGCGCCGGCACGCCCATCAGCTGCATCTGGCGCATGCGGGCATGGGCCTGGTTCACCTTGCCCTTGACGGCGAAGGAGCCCAGCGCCTTCTTGGCCTCCTCCTCGCTGACGCCGTAGTCGCTGAAGAACTCGGCGATGGCGTCGGGCTCGGTCAGGCTGCGCCCCTCCTCATGGATGGCATGGAAGAAGTCGTCATGCAGGTCGTCGAGGATCTCCAGCTCCTGGGCCGCATAGAAGGCGAAGGCATGGGTGTTCCAGTCGCCGCCCATGGTGGCCGGCATGCGCTGGAAGGCGACCTCCTCGGGCTGCTCGGCGACCCAGGCGTTGAGCGGCTCCTCCAGGTTGTAGCAGTGCGGGCAGCCGTACCAGAAGGCCTCGGTCACCTCGATGCGCCCGTCCTCGACCTGGGTCTCCACCGGGTTGTCGAGCACCTCGTAGTGCTCCCCCTCGACGAGGGACTGGGCGGTGGCCAGGCCCGGCAGGGCGAGGCCGGCGAGGACGAGCATCAGGGGCTTGAGCATGGGGGTCTCCTTGAATGAATCGTGATCCAGGTGCCGAGGGGTGGCATGACGCTGGCTTTGAGTCCCGAGCAGGGGTGGGGTTCCACCGCAGACGACGAGGGCGGCCAATGGCCGCCCTCGGAGTGTCAGCGCAACGTGCGCCGGGCCGGCCTCAGTGCAGGCCGAGCACGTAGTTGGCCACGGCTTCCATATCGCGATCGCTCATCTTGGAGGCGATGTCGCCCATGATGTTGGCCGGGTCGTTGTTCCGCGCGCCGGAGGCGAAGGCCTGCAGGGTGCTCAGGGTGTACTCGGGGTGCTGGCCGGAGAGTGCCGGATAGACGGCGCTGCCGATGCCCTCGCCGGTGGGCGTGTGGCAGGCGGCACAGGCGGGAACACCCTTGGCCATGTCGCCGGCGCGATAGAGCTCGCGGCCAAGTTCGATCAGCGCCTCGTCGGCCTCCACCTGGCCCAGCGCGGGCTCCATGTCGGCGTAGTAGACGGCGACGTCCCAGGCATCCTGGTCGGAGAAGTTGTCCACCTGGCCGGCCATCTGGGCGACCTCGCGGTTGCCGTCACGGATGTCCATGATCTGCTTGGCCAGGTAGGAGGCCTGCTGGCCGGCCAGGTTGGGGAAGGCGCCGGACGGGCTGATGCCCTGCTGGCCATGGCAGGCGGCACAGGCCTGTGCCTTCTCCTTGCCCGCCGCGGCATCGGCATCCGCTTGAAGGTCTGCATGGGCCACGCCGACGGCGCCCACGGTGATTGCCAGGCTTGCCAGTAGCTTTCTCATCGCTGTTCCACTATCCCGTTACGTTGTTGGCCGGTACGTACCCCGGGTGCCGCCCGATCCTCGAGGCCGGGTGCCCTCTGGCCGGTCGTCGCCGACGCCCTGAGGTCGGTCGCTGACGGCCGGAGCACGGTGGTATACTGGCGCGCCCCGGGTCGCAGACAAAGACACTGCATTATAACGGAACACCCGAGCCGCGGGAATGCAAGCCGTGGTGCCCTTGATCAACGTCAGGATTTTCCCGCCATGTCGCGACTCAACTACCAGGCCTCCCGTTTCCTCACCAGTGCCCCGACCCTGGCCAAGTGCCCGCCCGACGACGGGGCCGAGGTGGCCTTCGCCGGTCGCTCCAATGCCGGAAAGTCCAGCGCCATCAATGCCTTGACGCGGCAGAAGGCGCTGGCCCGCACCTCCAAGACCCCGGGGCGCACCCAGCTGATCAACTTCTTCACGCTGGGCGAGGACAGCGGCCACCGGCTGGTCGACCTGCCCGGCTACGGCTACGCCAAGGTGCCCGAGCAGGTCAAGCTGGAGTGGCAGCGCCACCTCTCCGACTACCTGCGCCGCCGCGGCTCGCTGCGCGGGCTGGTGCTGGTGATGGACGTGCGCCACCCGCTGACAGAGTTCGACCAGACCCTGCTCGGCTGGGCCGACGAGGCGAACATGCCGGTGCACATCCTGCTGACCAAGGCCGACAAGCTCAAGAGCGGCGCGGCCAAGAGCGCCCTGCAGCAGGTGCGCTCGCGGCTGCGCGAGTGGGAGGACCTGGTAAGCATCCAGCTCTTCTCCGCCCTCAAGAAGCAGGGCATCGAGGAGGTGCACGAGCGCCTCGACCAGTGGCTGCTGGAGCCTAAGGAAAGATAAAGGTCGGTCGGAGCTACTCCGCGGACAAGCCTCCGAGGAGGCGCTGTGAACCCTTCCGTGGGCGCTACCGACGCCATCCCTGGCGTAGGACCTCCTCTCCGGCTTGCCCACGGCGCTCCTGACCAGTGTCAGGGCTCCTCTTCCAGTTTGGCGATCAATGCCGGCAGCTCTCGCACGTGGCGCAGGCGGTATGCCCCCGCGGGGAGCTCGCCGGCATGGGGCGTGTCGGGGGCGATCCAGGCCGCGCGCATGCCCAGGCGCAGGGCCGGCAGCACATCCTCCTGCCAGGAATCCCCCACATGCAGCGCCCGGGAGGGCGGCGTGGCGAGCCGTGCCAGGGCGGCGAGGAAGGGGCGGGCGTCCGGCTTGGGCGCCTGGATCTCGCCGGCGGCGATGGCCACCCGGAAGTGGCGGTGCAGCGCCAGGCGGTGCACCGCCAGGTTGCCGTTGGTGATGGCCCCCAGCCGGTAGCGGCCACCGAGCTCGGTGAGCAGCGGCTCCACCTCGGGGTGGGGCGAGACCGCGAGGCGCAGTTCATGGAAGCGTGCCATGGTCGCGGCGGCCCATAGCCAGGCGGCGCTGCGCGGCAGCCCGAATTCCTCCAGCAGCGCAACGAGGGCGCGCTCGCGCAGCCAGCTGAAGTCGCCGCGACGCAGCGGGTATCGCTCGGCGAGCTCGCGGCGACCGGCCTGGTAGGCTTCCAGGGGGAAGCGCTCGGCGAAGCGGCCGAGATGCGTCTCGCCGCGGTGGGCCAGCCAGGCGGCCAGGCGCTCGTCGAGCCAGGCGTAGTGGCCGGTCTCGGTGCGCGCCATCACGCCGCGGTTGTCCCACAGGGTGTCGTCGAGGTCGAAGGTGATCGCCTGCAGGGTCATGACGGCTCCCCGCCATCGTCGGGGCGGCGGCGTGCCCGGGGGTGGGCCGCGTCGTAGCTCGCCGCCAGATGCTGCCAGTCGAGCCGGGTATAGACCTGGGTGGTGGCGAGGTCCGCATGCCCCAGCAGCTCCTGCACGGCCCGCAGATCCTGACTCGACTCCAGCAGGTGACTGGCGAAGGAGTGGCGCAGCCGGTGCGGATGGAGGTGCTCGGCCAGCCCCCTGGCCCTGGCCAGCTCGGCCAGCCGCTTCTGGATGGCGCGATGGCCCAGCCGGGCCCCGCGGACACCGACGAACAGCGCCGGCGTGTCGCGGTCGGCCAGCTGGCCGCGCACCGCCTGCCAGGCGTCCAGGGCCTGGCGCGCCCGCCGACCCACCGGTACCTGGCGGGGCTTGCCGCCCTTGCCCAGCACCCGCACCCGCTGCGGCTGGAGGTCGCCGAGGTCCAGCGCCGCCAGCTCGGCCAGGCGCAGGCCGCTCGAGTAGAAGAGCTCCAGCATCGCCTGGTCGCGCCGGGCCAGGGGCGAGTCGTCGTGGGGCGTGTCGAGAAAGCGGGCCAGCTGGTCCACGTCCAGGGGATGCGGCAGGTGCCGGGGCTGGCGCGGCGTGCGCACCAGGGGGACCGGGTTGTGGCGCAGCCTGCCGGCCTGCACCAGGTGCCGGGCGAAGCCCGAGATGGCCGCGCGCCGCCGGGCCAGGCTGCGTGGGGCCTGGCCCCGCATGCGCTCGCTGCCCAGGAAGCGGCGCAGCAGGGCGGCATCCAGCGCTGACCAGTCGGCGATGGCCTCGGCCTCGAGGAAGGCCACCAGGGCCGCCAGGTCACGTCGGTAGGCGCCCACCGTGGCCGGGCTGGCGGTGCGAGCCAGCCCGGCCAGGAAGGCGTCGACCTCGTGGTCCAGCAGGCGGTCGGTCACGGCGAGGCCGGGGCCAGGCGCACCAGCAGTCGTGCCACCACCTCGCCCACGTATTCGGTGAACAGGGTATCCATGCTGGCGCGGAAGTGGTCCGGGTCGGGGCTCGCCAGCACCAGGTAGCCCAGCGGCTCGCCCAGGGTCAGCCGTGACAGGGCGCAGGAGCCGGCCTTGTCGGGTGCCGGCACATGGGGCAGCAGGCGCTTCCAGTCGGTCGGCGTCAGGCGCGTGCAGCGGCTGGTGCGGCCGTCGAGCAGGGCGGCCAGGCGCTGGCCGGCATGGTCGTCGAGGACCTGGCGTGGGGCCTGGGGCGGCCGGGGCTCGGCATCGGTGAGGCTGGCCGGGCACCACAGCGCCACCGCCGGGGTATGGAAGCGCTCGGCGAGCTGGGTGGCCAGCGCCTGCCCCAGGGCGTCGTTGTCCTCGGCCTCGAGCAGTGCCAGCACCAGCTCGCGGGTGCGGCGATACTGGCCCTCGTTATGGCGAGCCGACTCCAGCAGCTGCTCCAGGCGCCATTCGGCCTGCTCGGCGCGTGAGCGCAGGTCGTGGACCAGACGCTCGAGCAGCGAGGTGGCGCCGCGGGCCTCGGGGTGCGGCACCTTGAGCTGCTGCAGCAGGCCCTCGCGACCGACGAAGAAGTCCGGGTGACAGGCCAGCCACTGGGCCACCCGGTCGGGGTCGAGGGTCTTGCGCGGGTCGGGGGCGGCTCGGGTCATGCAGCTTCTCCTCTGGTGGCGGGGCGGCTCAGTTCAGGACGACGCGGCCGTCGAAGACGCGCTCGGCGGGACCGGTCATGATCAGGGAGGCGTCGCCGCCGGCCCACTCGATGTCCAGGTCGCCGCCGCGCAGGTGCACGGTGACCGGGCTCTTCAGCAGCCCCTGGCGGATACCGCTGGCCACCGCGGCGCAGGCGCCGGTGCCGCAGGCCAGGGTCTCGCCGCTGCCGCGTTCGTACACCCTCAAGCGTATCTCATGGGCGGAGATGACCTGCATGAAGCCCACGTTGACCCGCCGCGGGAAGCGCGGATGGGCCTCGAGGGCCGGTCCCAGGCGCTCGACGGGGGCCGTGTCGACGTCGTCGACGCGCAGCACCGCATGGGGATTGCCCATCGAGACCACGCCGACCTCGAGGTGCTCGCCGTCCACCTCCAGTGGATGCAGCGGGCGGTCCTCGGCGGCGTCGAAGGGCAGCGCCCCGGGGGCGAAGCGTGGCGCGCCCATGTCGACGCGGACCCGACCGTCGTCCTCGACCAGCAGGGTCAGCGGGCCGCCGGCGGTCTCGACATGGATCTCGCGCTTGTGGGTCAGGCGCTGGTCGCGCACGAAGCGGGCGAAGCAGCGGGCACCATTGCCGCAGTTCTCCACCTCGCTGCCGTCGGCGTTGTAGATCCGGTAGCGAAAGTCCATCTCCGGGTCCCGCGGCGGCTCCACGACCAGCAGCTGGTCGAAGCCGATGCCGAAGCGGCGGTCGGCCAGCTGGCGGATCTGGTCGTCGGCCAGGCGTGCCCGCTGGGTGACCAGGTCGACCACCATGAAGTCGTTGCCCAGCCCCTGCATCTTGGTGAAGTGCAGCAGCATCAGCGCGCCTCCCCCGCATCATCGGGCAGCAGCGACTCGCCTGCCCAGAGGTCTGCCAGGCGTTCGCGGCGGCGCACCAGGTGGGCGGTCTCGCCGTCGACCATCACCTCGGGGGGGCGCGGGCGGCTGTTGTAGTTGGAGGCCATCACGAAGCCATAGGCACCGGCGGAGCGTACCGCCAGCAGGTCGCCGGCGGCGATGGCGAGGGCGCGATCCTTGCCCAGGAAGTCGCCGGTCTCGCAGACCGGGCCGACCACGTCATAGACGGCGCTCTCCCGCGGGTGGCGGGTGTCGACCGGAAGGATCGCCTGCCAGGCCTGGTAGAGGGCGGGGCGGATGAGGTCATTCATGGCCGCGTCGACGATGGCGAAGTTCTTGGTCTCGCCGGGCTTGAGGAACTCCACCCGGGTCAGCAGCACCCCGGCATTGGCGGCGATGGAGCGACCCGGTTCGAAGAGCAGGGTCAGGCGCTCGCTGCCCGGCCATTTCGACAGCCGCTCGAGGAGGGCGGTGGCGTAGTCGAAGGGCGCCGGCGGGTGCTCATCCCGGTAGGGCACGCCGAGGCCACCGCCCAGGTCCAGGTGCTCCACCTCGATGCCGCGCTCGCGCAGACGCTCGAGCAGCAGCAGCAGCCGGTCCAGGGCATCGAGGAAGGGCGAGAGCTCGGTGAGCTGGGAGCCGATATGGCAGTCCAGGCCAGTGACGCGCACGTTGGGCAGCGTGGCGGCCAGCTCGTAGACGGCCAGCGCCTCGTCCACCGGGATGCCGAACTTGTTGTCCTTGAGCCCGGTGGAGATGTAGGGGTGGGTGCCGGCGTCGACGTCCGGGTTGACCCGCAGCGACACCGGGGCCACCTTGCCGAGCCGCCCGGCCACGGCGTCGAGGCGCTCGAGCTCCGGGCGCGACTCGACGTTGAAGCACTTGATGCCCACCTCCAGCGCCCGGGCCATCTCGGCCTCCTGCTTGGCCACGCCGGAGAAGACCACTCGGGCCGGGTCGCCGCCGGCGGCCAGCACCCGTTCCAGCTCGCCCACGGAGACGATGTCGAAGCCGGCGCCGAGGCGGGCCAGCAGCCCCAGCACCGCCAGGTTGGAGTTGGCCTTCACCGCGTAGCAGATCAGGTGCGGGTGGCCGCCCAGCGCCTCGGTGTAGGCGCGGAAGTGGCGCGCCAGGGTCGCCCGGGAGTAGACGTAGCAGGGCGTGCCGACCTCGTCGGCGATGCGGGTGAGCGGCACGTCCTCACCGTAGAGGACGCCGTCGCGGTATTCGAAGTGATCCATGCTAGCTCTCGCCTCGGAGAAACGTTGATTTATTGCTGCGCTCGATATCCTGGCCGCCGGCGGTGCGCGCAATCCTCATTGAGCAGCCAGTCAACTCCGGTTGCTGTGCTCCGGCGGCGATCAGCCTATCTTTCGCTCGCGACATAAATCAGCGCTTCTCTTGGGAATCGGTGTCGTCGTCCTGCCGGGCCGCGTCCTCGTCCGACGCCTCCTGCTGGCCGGCGGGGTCATAGCGCTCGGCGGCCGCCTCGTCGCCGGGCAGGTAGAGCGGGCCCTTCTGGCCGCAACCGGCCAGGCCCGCGGCCACGCCCAGGGTCAGGATCAGGGGGGCGAGGCGCTGCATCATGCCTGGCCCGTCAGTGCCGCCAGGGCGTCACGGGCCCGCTGGGCCGCGGCGCGCACCTGATCCGGGGCGGTGCCGCCGATATGGTTGCGGGCGGCCACCGAGCCCTCCAGGGTCAGCACCTCGAAGACGTCCGCCTCGATGGTGTCGGAGAACTGCTGGAGCTCCTCGAGGGACATCTCGGAGAGGTCCTTGCCCTCGGCCAGTCCGAAGGCCACGGACTGGCCGACGATCTCGTGGGCGTCGCGGAAGGCCACGCCCTTGCGCACCAGGTAGTCGGCGAGGTCGGTGGCGGTGGAGAAACCGCGGCGGGCGGCCTCGGCCATGCTGGCCTTCTTCGGCTCGATGGCCGGTACCATGTCGGCGAAGGCGCGCAGGCAGCCCTTGACGGTATCCAGGCTGTCGAACAGCGGCTCCTTGTCCTCCTGGTTGTCCTTGTTGTAGGCCAGCGGCTGGGACTTCATCAGGGTCAGCAGGCCCATCAGGTGGCCATACACCCGGCCCGTCTTGCCGCGCACCAGTTCCGGCACGTCCGGGTTCTTCTTCTGCGGCATGATCGAGGAGCCGGTGCAGAAGCGGTCGGGCAGGTCGATGAAGTCGAACTGGGCGCTGGTCCACAGCACCAGCTCCTCGCTCATGCGCGACAGGTGCATCAGCAGGATGCTGGCGAAGGCCGTGAACTCGATGGCGAAGTCGCGATCGCTGACCGCATCGAGGCTGTTCTCGGCGGGGCGCTCGAAGCCCAGCAGCTCGGCGGTGACGTGACGGTCGATGGGGTAGGTGGTGCCGGCCAGTGCCGCCGCCCCCAGCGGCATCACGTTGACCCGCCGGCGGCAGTCGAGCAGGCGCTCGTGGTCGCGGGCGAGCATCTCCTGCCAGGCCAGCAGGTGGTGGCCGAAGGTGACCGGCTGGGCGGTCTGCAGGTGGGTGAAGCCGGGCATGATGGTGTCGGCCTTGCGGTCGGCCAGCGTGATCAGCCCGTCGCGCAGGCGGGCCAGCTCGGCGCCGACCACGTCGATCTCGTCGCGCAGGAAGAGGCGGATGTCGGTGGCCACCTGGTCGTTGCGCGAGCGGCCGGTGTGCAGCTTCTTGCCGGTGATGCCGATCTTGTCGGTGAGCCGCGCCTCGATGTTCATATGCACGTCCTCGAGGGCCACGGACCACTCGAAGGTGCCAGACGCGATCTCGCCGCGGATCTCGCCGAGGCCCTCGATGATGGCGTCGCGCTCCTCGTCGGTCAGCACCCCGACCCGGGCCAGCATGGTGGCATGGGCGATGGACCCCTGGATGTCGTGGAGGGCGAGGCGCTGGTCGAAGTCGACCGAGGCGGTGAAGCGTTCGACGAAGGCGTCGGTGGGCTCGCTGAAGCGGCCGCCCCAGGACTGGTTGGTGCCGGGGTTCGGTGAACTAGGGCTCATCGGGCTGGACATCCTGCTAGACGATTGCGGTGGGTGACGGCCGGTGGGCCGGCCGCAGCGCCGCCGGGGCGGTGCTGTCTTGACATGGCGGAAAGTGTACCAGAGTCCGTGCGGCTGGCGAGGGGCAGCAGCGGAAGGGCGCCGCGGGGCGACGCGATTTTTCCTGCCCCGCGCGGTGCTTTATGATGAGGGATATCCATGTCATCACCGGGCGCCGGCACGACGCGCGCCAACGGCAGGCAACCCGGTACGGGAGAACCACGTGCAAGCCATCAATACCCTGCGTATCGCCACCCGCAAGAGTCAACTGGCCATGTGGCAGGCCGAGCATGTCCGCGACCGACTGATGGCCGCCCATCCCGGCCTGAAGGTGGAACTGGTGGCCATGTCCACCCGCGGCGACAAGATCCTCGACACGCCGCTGGCCAAGGTCGGCGGCAAGGGGCTCTTCGTCAAGGAGCTGGAGGAGGCGATGCTCGACGGCCGCGCCGACATCGCCGTGCACTCCATGAAGGACGTGCCCATGCACTTTCCCGAGAGCCTGGGGCTCTCGGTGATCCTCGAGGGTGCCGAGCCCACCGATGCCTTCATCTCCAACCACTACGCTTCCCTGGACGAGCTGCCCGAGGGCGCGCGCATCGGCACCTCGAGCCTGCGCCGCGGCCTGCAGATGCGCGAGGCACGCCCCGACCTCGAGGTGCTGAGCCTGCGCGGCAACGTCCAGACCCGCCTGGGCAAGCTGGACGCCGGCGAGTTCGACGCCATCCTGCTGGCCACCTCCGGCCTCCGGCGGCTGGGACTCGACGACCGCATCACCATGGAGCTGCCTCCCGAGGTCTGCCTGCCGGCCTGTGGTCAGGGCGCGCTGGGCATCGAGTGTCGCCTGCATGACCCCGAGCTGCTGTCACTGCTCACGCCCCTGGACCATGCGGCCACCGCGACCCGGGTGCGCGCCGAGCGTGCCATGAACACCCGCCTGGAGGGAGGCTGCCAGGTGCCCATCGGCGGCCATGCGGTGTTCGAGGATGATGGCCAGACCCTGTGGCTGCGTGCCCTGGTGGGCAATCCGGAAGGGACCCGGGTGCTGCGTGCCGAGGGACGAGGCTCCATGCATGAGCCGGAGGCCCTGGGGATTCGCGTGGCCGAGGAACTGCTCGACCAGGGCGCCGGCGAGATCCTCGCCGAGGTCTACGGCGCCGGCTGATGGCGGAGCTGCCGGTACTGATCTCCCGGCCGGGCGAGCGGGCCGGCCCGCTGGCCGCGGCCATCGAGGCCCGGGGTCTTACCGTCTCGCGCCTGGACGTCATGCACCTCGAGGCCTTGCCGGAGGCACCGGCGACGCGGACCGCCTGGCTGGACATCGACCACTTCCACAAGGTGGTGGTGGTGAGTCCCTTCGCGGCCGAGTGCCTGGCCGAGGCGCTGGAGCGCTACTGGCCCCAGCTGCCGGTGGGCATCGACTACTATGCCGTGGGGGCCTCCACCGCCGCCCTGCTGCACCGGCGCCTGGGGGTGCGGGTCCACGTGCCCTCGCCCTCGGCCGGCGAGGACACCAGCGAGGCGCTGCTGCGGCTCGCCTCGCTGCAGTCCCTGGACGAGCGGCGCGTGCTGCTGGTGGCCGGCGAGGGGGGGCGTCGGTTGATTGCCGATACCCTGGCGGCACGCGGCGCCCGGGTGACCCGCCTGGCGGTCTATCGCCGTCGCCTCCTCGACCCCGAGCCCGCCATGCAGGCGCGGCTCGCCGCCGGCGATTACCGTGCGCTGGTGGTCAGCAGCGGAGAAATCCTCGAACATCTGGCAAGATGGTGCACAGACGCCGCCTTGAACCAACCGCTAATCGTTTCCAGTGCCCGGTTGGCTACACTGGCCGGCAGGCTGGGGTTTCGTTTCCCCGTCGTGGCGTCGGGTGCCACGCCTGCCGCCCTGGCGGTCGCGGTCGCCAGGAGCAGCGCCCCGGAGGAGGCCGATGTCGATCATGATGATCTCGAAAAGGGCTAGCGACAGATGAGCAAGCAACCACACGATCAGGACGAACAGCAGGCGCCCTCCGGCGCGGAATCGGCGAGCTCGGGGGGCGAGGCCGGCAAGTCGGCCGCTTCCGGCAGGCGTCGGTCGCGTCGCTATGACAAGGCCGGTGGCAAGCAGGCCGCCGGCGCGGCGCAGGGCAAGTCGGATGCCGCGCAGGCGCCTGCAGGCGGCGGTGAGGCCGGCGCCGGCAAGGCGTCTTCTGACGCCTCCGCCAGCCGTCCGGCGCAGGGCGAGAAGCCGGCAAGCGGCGGTGACAAGAGCACCGCGGAAAAACCGGCGGCAGACAAGCCAGCCGCGAGCCAGGCGCAGGCGGCCAGCGCCAAGCCCGCTGCCCCCAGCGGCGGTGCCGACAAGCCCGCCCAGCCGGCCAATGCCGATAAGTCGGCCAGTGCCGATAAGTCGGCCAGTGCCGATAAGTCGGCCAAATCCGGCAAGGCCGCCGGTAGCGGCGGTTCGGCCGCCCCGGCGGGGGGTGGTGCGGCCGCTGCCACGCCCGGGCGCTCCGCTGGTGATGGCGGCAAGGGCGGCGGCAAGGCCGGGATCCTCGCCCTGGTGCTGGTGATCCTGCTCGCCGTCGGCGTGGCGCTGTTCGGCTGGCAGGCCTGGCAGAAGCTCGATGCCCAGCAGCAGCGCCTGGCCGCGCTGCCCGGCGACGTGGCCAGCCATTCGGACCTGGGCGACCTGCAGGGGCGGCTGGAGAGCGCGGAGAGCGAGCGTGACGCCGCCCTCGACTCGGCCCTCTCCGACCTGCGCGGCGAGTTCGCCGACTATCGCAGCAGCGTCGACGAGACCCTGGACAAGGTGCTCGACGAGCTCTCCCGCGAGCAGGACACCGACGAGCGCGACTGGCTGCACGCCGAGGCCGCCTACCTGCTGCGCCTGGCCAACCAGCGCCTGCAGCTGGAGCGCGATGTCGAAGGCGCCGCCGCCCTGCTGCGCACTGCCGACGAGCGGCTGCGCGAGGCCGACAATCCGGCCCTGGTGCCAGTGCGCCGCGAGATCGCCTCCGAGCTGGCTGCACTGGACTCAGTGCCGCGGGTCGACCGCACCGGGCTCTACCTGGCGCTCAACGCCCAGCAGGAGCAGCTCGCCGGCCAGCCGCTGGCCCAGGAGATCGAGGAGATCACCGCCGACGCCGCCGCCCTCGAGGAGGCCCCCACGGGGGGCTGGCAGGAGCAGCTGGCACGCTTCGGCGGCGAGCTCAAGGAGCTGGTCACCGTGCGCCAGCACGACCAGGCCCTGGAGGCGCTGATCTCGCCGGAGCAGGAGTCCTACCTGCGCCAGAGCGTGCGCCTGGTGCTCGAGCAGTCCCAGCTGGCGCTGCTCAAGGAGGAGCAGGCGCTCTTTGAGGCCAGCCTCGACAAGGCCCTGACCCTGATCCGCGGCTACTACGATACCGACGCCGAGGGCGTGCAGTCGGTGATCTCGCGCCTCGAGGAGCTCAAGCAGCGCAGCATCCGCCCGGAACTTCCCGATATCAGCGGCTCCCAGCAGGCGCTGGCGACCTTCATCGAGCGGCGCTTCGAGGGTCGTGACGACGGCCAGGGAGATGACGCATGAGAAAGCTGATCCTGATCGTGGTCCTGGGCCTGGCGCTCGGGGCGCTGTTCGGCCAGCTGATGATGTCGGTGCCGGGCTACTGGCTGGTGCGGGTGGGCGACACCTCCCTCCAGACCTCCTTCTGGTTCGGCCTGGTCCTGCTGCTGGCCGCCTTCATCGTGCTGCACTTCGCCCTGCGGCTGTTGTTGCGCCTGACGCGGCCGGTCTCCCGCTTCAAGGTGTGGAACAGCCGTGCCCGCAACCGCACCGCCATGAAGCGCACCGTGCGCGGCCTGGTGGCGCTGGCCGAAGGCCGCTGGAAGCGTGCCGAGAAGTCGCTGGTCAAGGCGGCCGACGACTCCAGCACGCCGCTGGTCAACTACCTCTCGGCGGCGCTGGCGGCCCACTACCAGGGGCGCTACGAGCAGGCCGATACCCTGCTCAAGCGGGCCCACCTGAGCACCGAGGGGGCCGACACCGCGGTGGGCATGATGCAGGCCCAGCTGATGCTGGACCGCCAGCAGTACGAGGAGGCGCTGGCGATCCTCACCCGCCTGGACCGCCACCTGCCCAACCACCCCCAGGTGCTCAAGCAGCTCAAGCAGGCCTACCTCAGCGTCAGCGACTGGGATGGCCTGCGCCGCCTGATGCCCCGGCTGGGGGCCCAGCAGCTGATCTCCCGCGAGGAGCGCGAGCAGCTCGAGCTGCGCGCCTATCGCGAGCTGATCGGCCAGGAGGCGCGCAATCCCGGCGACATCGAGCGGGTGCGCAACCTCTGGGCCGACATGCCCGACCACCTGCGCAGCAACACCGACCTGATCGTGCTCTATGCCGAGGCGCTGGTGCGGGGCAAGGAGGAGGGCATCGCCGAACGGCTGCTGCGCCACTCGCTCAAGGAGCACTGGGACAGCCGTCTGGTGCTGCGCTATGGCCTGCTCGACGTGGATGCGCCCCGGCAGCTGGTGGTGGCCGAGAAGTGGCTGCAGGAGCGACCCAACGACCCGGACCTGCTGCTGACCCTGGGACGCCTGTCGCTGCGCAACGCCTACTGGGGCAAGGCCCAGGAGTACTTCGAGGCGAGTCAGCGCCAGCGGCCCAGCGGGGTGGCCTGTGCCGAGCTGGCGCGGCTCTATGCCAACCTGGGCGAGCACCAGAAGAGCCAGCTCTTCTACCGGCAGAGCGTCGAACTGCTCGACAAGTCGCTGCCCTCGCTGCCCCAGCCGAGCGAGGAGCCGCACGAGGAGAAGAAGAGCAAGACGGCCTGAACGGTCGGCTGCCGGGCCGGCCAGTGATCCACTCTCCAGGGGGCGCCTTCGGGCGCCCCTTCTGCTGCCTGGCCATCCGGTATCCAGGTATTAGACCTTTTTGTATACCCTGATGGCGCCCCGGGTGTTGTCCAATCGGTCAGGAATTGCCTACCCTAGTCGACGACAGACCTTCCACCACGACCCACAACAACAACGGGACCCCGCCATGGAACAGACTTCGACCGCCGCCTCGCCTGCCGCCGCCCCGGAAGGGCACTGGATCGAGCGCTACTTTCGTGTACGCGACCGTGGCTCCTCGCTGCGCACCGAGGTGCTCGCGGGGATCGCCACCTTCCTGGCCTCGATGTACATCATCGTCGTCAATCCGGCGATCCTCTCGGATGCCGGCATCCCCTTCTCCGCGGCCCTCTCCGCCACCGTGCTGATCAGTTTCATGAGCAGCCTGGCCATGGGGCTCTATGCGCGCAATCCCATCCTGGTGGCTCCCGGCATGGGCATGAACGCGCTCTTCACCTACACCCTGGTGCTGGGTGCCGGCCTCTCCTGGGAGGTGGCCCTGGGCTGCGTCTTCTGGTCCGGCGTGCTGTTCGCGGTGCTGGCGATGTTCAACGTCCGCCAGGCGATCATCGAGGCGATCCCGGCCTCGCTGCGCTACGCCATCACCTGCGGCATCGGGCTCTTCATCACCTTCATCGGCCTGAAGAACGCCGGCTTCATCGTCGGCAGCGAGGCCACCCTGGTGACCCTGGGCAGCTTCGACGCGAGCCTGGTGACCTTCTTCATCGGGCTGATGGCCACCGCCATCATGGTGGTGCTGCGCTTCAACGGCGCGCTGATCCTCGGCATCGCCCTGACCACCCTGCTCTCCGCCCCCATGGGCCGCCTGTGGGGCGAGGAAGTCATGGTGGAGTGGAGCGGACTGGCCGCCTGGCCCGACTTCAGCGCGGTGATGCAGGTGGATATCTGGGGGGCGCTGAAGGTGGCCTACCTGCCGTTCATCTTCGTGATGCTGTTCACCAACTTCTTCGATGCCCTCTCCTGCTTCATGGCGCTCTCCGAGTCGGCGGACCTCAAGGACAAGGACGGCAACCCGCGCAACCTCAAGCGCTCCATGACCGTGGATGCCTTCGCCTCGATGATCGCCGCGCCGCTCGGCACCAGCGCGGCCCAGACCTTCATCGAGTCCGGCGCCGGGGTCGCCCAGGGCGGGCGTACCGGCCTGGTGGCGGTGACCATCGCGCTGCTCTTCCTGCCCTTCCTGTTCCTCTCGCCGCTGCTCTCGCTGGTGCCGGGCATCGCCACGGCCCCGGCCCTGGTGCTGGTGGGGCTGTTCATGCTGGCGCCGGTGGCGAAGATCGACTGGGCGCGTGCCGAGGAGGCCTTCCCGGCCTTCCTGGCGATCATCCTGATGCCGCTGACCTACTCGATCACCCTGGGGATCGCCTTCGGCTTCCTCTCCTTCGTGCTGATCAAGCTCTTCACCGGGCGCCTGGAGGCGATCCGCCCGGCCATGTGGGTCTCGGCGGCGCTCAGCGTGCTGATGCTGGTGACCACCCACTGAAGCCATCGCTTCTGTCTCCCCAAACGCCAGCGGGGCTGCCGGAAGGCAGCCCCGCTGTGCATTGGGGTGGGAGAAACGCCTGGGCGTCACGGCTCCTCGACGTCGTCTCCCGAGGGGTTGCGGTGGTCCGGATCGGCGATCTCCTGGATGCCCCGCTCGGCATCCTCGTGGTGCGGCGCGGCCCCGCTGCGCCGGCGTGCCGTGGACTCCAGCACCCGCACGTTGGCGGCCGGTGAACGGCCCGCCTTGTCCTCGCCGAAGTAGAGCGTGGTGTGCGGGAAGGGGATCTCGATGCCGGCCTCGTCGAAGCGCAGCTTGACCAGGCGGTTGTAGGCGCGGCCCACCGCCCACTGGTCGCCGGGCGTGGTCTTGATCACCACCCGGATGTTCACCGAGCTGTCGGCCAGGGCCACGACGCCGGCCACGGTGAGCGGCTCCAGAAGCTTGTGGCCGTGCTCCTCGCTGGCCTGGAGGTCCTCGAAGGCCAGCTTGAGCTGCTCGATGGCCTCATCGATGCTCTCGCGGTAGGCGATGCCGTACTCGCCGACATGGTTGCCGAACTCGCGCATGTAGTTGGAGACGGTGTCCACGCTGGAGAAGGGCACGATGTGGTAGGTGCCGGAGAGGTCACGGATGCCCACCGAGCGGATGCTGAGCTTCTCGGCGGTACCGGTGATGCCGCCCACCGTGACCACGTCGCCGGTGTTCATGGCGTTCTCCACCTGGATGAAGATGCCGGTGATGATGTCCTGCACCAGCTTCTGGGCGCCGAAGCCGATGGCCAGGCCCAGCACACCGGCACCGGCGATCAGCGGGCCGATGTTGATGCCGATCTCGGCCAGCACGATCATCGCGGTCATGGTGATCAGGGCAATGGCCAGGGCGTTGCGGAACAGGGCCAGCAGGGTCTGGGCGCGGGCCGAGGGCACGCCGCCGCCGGTCTCCGGGTTGAGCTTGTGCTCGATCAGGCTGGCCAGCCCCAGCCAGACGGCCACGGCCATCACCAGGATCACCGATACGCTGACCACCTTGCCGACCAGGCCGCGGCCGGCCTCGGAGGCGTACCAGGCCGCCAGGTCGAAGGCGCCCCAGGCGTTCAGCACCACCAGGACCACCGTGATCAGGATCAGCGTGCGGATCACGCGCAGGGCATTGGGCACGTAGCTGTTGAGCCGCGGCTCGAGCAGCGGCAGCTTGCGGCGCAGGTCATCGCTCAAGCGGATGCGCCGGCCGATGGTCTGGGTCAACAGGCTCGAGACCAGCAGGCCCACCACCACCGCGGCGATGGTCTTGAGGGTGGCGAAGAGCACGAAGGGCAGGGCGTCTGCCGGCCGGGTCAGCACCAGCACCAGCACCATCACGAAGTAGGCCAGGGCGAACAGGTGCCAGGTGCGGGCGAACAGCTGCAGCGAGACCCGGCTGGCCGCCATGGTGGCGTTGTCGGCCTTGTGGTTGAGGGCGTCGCGCAGGCGAACCCGGTTGCGCAGCACCACGGCGACCGCATAGACGAAGGCGCCGATCATGATCAGGGTGCCGATGCTCTGGCCCAGGGTCGGCGACAGGTAGACGTTGACCAGCGGCACCACCACCATCAGGCCATAGCCCACCAGCCCGATCAGGCGGGCGATCCAGCCATTCCAGTAGGAGGCGTCCTCGGCCCCCACCGGCAGCAGGCGCAGCCCTTCGTAGCGCGACGAGAAGAGCATGCGCACGGCCGCCTTGAGCAGCTCGATCACCAGGAAGGCGTTGAGGAACAGCGAGGCACGGGTGGAGAGTTCGCCGGTCTCGCCTACCGCGAAGGTGGCGACCAGGTTGCCCCCCACGTATGCCAGGGCCACCACCGCCACGTCGATCACCGCCGCCAGGGCCACGCAGAGGACCAGGCGCAGCACCGGGGTCAGCCCCTGGCCGTTGAGCGACCACTGGCTGATGCGCGTGAACAGCGGCCGCGCCAGCCGGCGGATGACCACGAACAGCACGAAGGTCGCGAGTATCACCAGGCCCAGGTTGATGGCGGCGCTGGTGAAGGCGGCCGTGTCGAAGCTGCTGGTCGCGTCGGCACTGCCGGTGAACAGCCCGCCGAGCACCTCCACCAGGCTGGTGAACTGGCTACCGACCTCACCGACGATGCGGCTGGTGGCCTCGGCCAGCTGCCTGGGCAGCGAGGGCTCGGCGCCGGCGGCGCTCTCCTCGGTGGCGGTCTCGGAGGCGGCGACGTCCCCCGCCATGCCGCGCAGCTGGTCGATCAGCTGCTGGCGCGACTGCTCGTTCTCGAGCAGGTCGGCCAGGGTGGAGTAGGCCGGCGGCTCGCTGCCGGCATCGGCCTGCTGGGCCTGGGCCGGGGCGGCGAATGCCACCAGGGCAATCAGCAGCCAGCCGAGGATGGCAGGAAGGGCTCGCATTGGGTTCACGCTGTGACCTCCGTCTCGTGGCGTGTTGGCGATGTGTGGTGTCAGGGTTGCGATCGTTTATCAGCATGATACGGACTTTGTCTCGGGGTCACGACCCGGACGCTGTCATCACATTTTCATGTACATGAATTGTACATCACGGCAAACTTGTGCCAAAGTTGTTCCCAGCAGCGACCCGAGGGTCACTGCCCCCTGCAAGGCAAGCATGCGATACTCTTGGCCACTCTTACCGGGTGGCCTTTTTTTGGCGCTTGTCGCCATCCTCCCGGGACCTTTCTCGCAACCCTGGAGAGTGGATGAGCATCGACCCGCTGGTGCTGCTGGCCGTGGCCGGTGGCGGGGGGCTGGGCGGCATGGCACGCCTGGCGGTGGGCAATCTCATGGCCCGTTATCTCGGGGCCGGTCTTCCCTGGGGGACCCTGGTGGTCAACCTGAGTGGCGCCCTGCTGATGGGCCTCGTGACCGGGGGGCTGGGCCTGTCCGGCCCCGAGCCGGGGCCGGCCTGGCCGCTGCTGGCCATCGGCCTGCTGGGGGGCTACACCACTGTCTCCTCCTTCAGCCTGCAGACCCTGACGCTCTGGCAGCAGCGGCGCAAGGCCGCGGCCCTGGGCTATGTCGCCCTGACCCTGGGGGCGGGGGTCGCCGCGCTGCCGGCCGGGGCCTGGCTGGCGGGAGGCCTGTCATGATCGCCTGGCGTGCCTATGGGGCGGTGGGGCTGGGCAGTGCCCTGGGGTCCACGCTGCGCTATCTCGTCTCGTCGGCGCTGGCGGGACCGGCCTTTCCCTGGGCCACCCTGGCGGTGAACGGCCTCGGTTCCTGGCTGATCGTCGGCTTCGCCGCCTATGCCGCCCGCCGCACCCGCGGCCGGGTCGCGCGCTGGCAGCCCTTCCTGGTGGGCGGCTTCTGCGGTGGCTTCACCACCTTCTCGCTATTTGGCCTGGAGACCCTGCACCTGATGCATCAGGGCCGCCAGGTGGCGGCCCTGAGCTATGTGGCGGTGAGCCTCGTGGTATGGCTGGGCGCCGCCTGGGCGGGGCACCGCACTGGGCAGCGGCTGGCGCTCGCCCGGAGGTGAGGCCCCTCAGCCCCTTGCCTTGCCCTTCCTGCCGCCCTTGGGCGCCGGTTCGCCGCCGCCGCGGGGGAAGTGCCCGCGCACCAGCGCCAGCAGGCCCTGGGTGGAGGCATCGAAGTCCTGGCTGTGGGCGTCGATGCGCTCGCTGATCTCGCCGGCGATGCGCTTGCCCAGCTGTACCCCCCACTGGTCGAAGGAGTTGATGTTCCAGATCACTCCCTGGACGAACACCTTGTGCTCGTAGAGCGCGATCAGCGCGCCGAGGTTGCGGGGCGTCAGCTCGTCGAGCAGCAGCACGCTGGAAGGGCGGTTGCCCGGGCAGCTATAGGGGTCGAGCCGGCTGCCGGTCTGACTACCCTCCATGAAGGCGTTGGCCTGGGCCAGCATGTTGGTGAGCAGCGCGAAGTGGTGCTCTTCCATGCCCGGCTCGGGCTTGAGCGAGGCGATGAAGTCGATGGGCACGTAGCGGGTGCCCTGGTGCAACAGCTGGAAGAAGGCGTGCTGGCCGTTGGAGCCGGTCTGGCCCCAGACGATCGGCCCGGTCTTGTAGTCCACCGGGTGGCCGAAGATGTCCACCGACTTGCCGTTGGACTCCATGTCGAGCTGCTGCAGGAAGGCCGGCAGCTGATG
>NZ_SNZJ01000016.1 GCF_004363555.1 Halomonas ventosae
CTTTGACGAGTCGCTTGCCTTGAATGTTTCAGTGACTGGTCACCGACATCCCGACAAGCGCCCACATGAATTACCTGATCGATTGTTAAAGAGCGTCTCGCTATTGCCGTCGTGCCCGGCTTCTGATGAAGCGGCGGTCTCGCCGGCGCCCTGCGAGGAAGGCGTATTCTACGTGATCGGCTGTCGTTGTCAACCCTGCGAGACGTTCCGAAGAAGCGAAGCGGGTGACCGAAATCTCATTTCGCTAGAGCGAAGTGAGTGCCGATCGAGTGGCGATACATTCTACCGAATGCGGCGAGTTCGTCAACCGGGAATTTCTGAAACCGCTTCGAAAAACCCAATAGGAAACAAGCACTTCTACCACTTCCCACCGCCTGCAACGTGTGCCCGTCGCCGGCAGCGGATGCGTACTTTACGGATTTCCCCGGGACCGCGCAAGGCCCTCGCGAAGAAAAATGTCACGGCGATGACGCCCCCGTGAATCGGTGATGACGATCGGGCGGCTGGCAGGCCGTCCACAGCCCCGTCATGACGACCGCCTGTGGATGACATGGCCGTGAGCAGAGACGACGACGCCCGCGCGGGGCGGGCGTCGTGGGGAATGGAAATCGGGTTCAGTGCGTGGACGGCGAGTGCTTCAGCTTGCGCATCATCGCCATCACCGGGCCGGAGACCACGTAGGCACCGAACAGCAGCAGCAACATCACCGAGGGCTCGATGGAGATGACCACGAAGCCCAGCACGATGGCCAGCAGAAAGACGAAGGGCACCGGCCCCTTGAGGTCCACGTCCTTGAAGCTGTAGTAGCGGATATTGCTGACCATCAGAATCCCCGCGGTGCCCACCACGAAGAGCATCAGCAGCTTGAAGCCGAAGGCATCGGCATCAAAGCTGTGAAAGGTCCAGACACTGGCCGCGACCAGGGCCGCCGCCGAGGGGCTCGGCAGGCCGATGAACCACTTCTTGTCGACGCTGCCGATCTGCACGTTGAAGCGCGCCAGCCGCAGCGCGGCGCAGGCCACGTAAAGGAAGGCCACCACCCAGCCGGTCTTGCCGATGTCCTGCAAGATCCAGATGAAGGCCACCAGGCCCGGCGCGACACCGAAGGAGAGCATGTCGGAGAGGCTGTCGTACTCCGCGCCGAAGTCGCTCTGGGTGTTGGTCAGGCGAGCCACCCGACCATCAAGGCCATCCAGCACCATGGCGATGAAGATGGCGATGGAGGCCGTGGTGAAGTCCCCGTTCACGGCGGCCACCATGGCGAAGAAACCGGAGAAGAGGGCGGAAGTGGTGAACAGGTTGGGCAGCAGATAGACGCCCTTGCGCCTCACCTTCCTGCCACCCTCCTCGGCCTCCTCGATGACCTCCGATTCGCGCATGAAGGTGCTGGCCAGATCCTCGTCGCCAGGCCGGTCCGGTTCTTGCTCGCTGTGGTGCGAATCCCGATTCATCTGTCTCTTCCATCGGCTTGGGTGTCGCCCCATTCTACACACAGAGCGCCCGACGACTCACGACGGCGGGCGCGCCGGGTGACTCCAGACGCAGCGAGGGCGCGGAAACCCGCGCCCTCGCATCAGCCGGAACGGATCGTGAGATCAGTTCTTGGACTTGTCGACCAGCTGGTTGGCGGCGATCCACGGCATCATGCCGCGCAGCTTCTCGCCGACCTGCTCGATCGGGTGCTCGGCATTCAGGCGACGACGCGCGGTCATCGAAGGGTAGTTGCTGTTGCCCTCGTTGATGAACATCTTGGCGTACTCGCCGGTCTGGATGCGCTTGAGCGCATTGCGCATGGCGGCACGGGACTGCTCGTTGATCACCTCGGTGCCGGTCACGTACTCGCCATACTCCGCGTTGTTGGAGATGGAGTAGTTCATGTTGGCGATGCCGCCCTCGTACATCAGGTCGACGATCAGCTTGAGCTCGTGAAGGCACTCGAAGTAGGCCATCTCCGGCTCGTAACCCGCCTCGGTCAGGGTCTCGAAGCCGGCCTTGACCAGCTCCACGGCGCCGCCGCACAGCACGGCCTGCTCGCCGAAGAGGTCGGTCTCGGTCTCGTCCTTGAAGGTGGTCTCGATGATGCCGCTGCGGCCGCCGCCGATGGCCGCCGCATAGGAGAGCGAGAGCTCCTTGGCATTGCCGGAGGCATCCTGATGGATGGCGATCAGGTCCGGGATGCCGCCGCCGCGCACGAACTCGGAGCGCACGGTGTGGCCCGGGGCCTTGGGCGCGATCATCACCACGTCCAGGTCCTTGCGCGGCTCGATCTGGTTGTAGTGGATGTTGAAGCCGTGGGCGAAGGCCAGGGTGGCGCCCTGCGCCAAGTTCGGTGCGACCTGGGTCTCGTAGATCGCCTTCTGGTTCTCGTCCGGCGCCAGGATCATCACCACGTCGGCGTTCTTGCTGGCTTCCTCGACGGAGGCGACCTTGAGGCCGGCGGCCTCGGCCTTGGCCGCGGAGGAAGAGCCCTCACGCAGGGCGACCGTGACGTCGACACCGGACTCCTTGAGGTTGTTGGCGTGGGCATGGCCCTGTGAACCGTAGCCCACGATGGCCACCTTCTTGCCCTGGATGAGGGAGAGGTCGCAGTCCTTGTCGTAGTAGACGCGCATAGGGGGTACTCCTGAACGTGATAGCGTGGAATCGAGGTCAGCGTTGATGGCCACCCGCGCCGTCTGTCGCGGCGCTGGGATTCGTTGCAGCCGATGGGGTCACCTTACGCCAGCTCTCGCGTTGCGTAAAACGCGATATTTGCAATGTCACATGCCGAAATATGCAATACTAGCGACATGGACATGCGCCCCCTCAAGCACTTCCTCGCCCTGGCCGAGACCTTGCACTTCGGCCGCGCCAGCGAGGCCTGCCACGTCAGCTCCTCGACGCTCTCGCGCACCATCCGCCAGCTCGAGGAGAGCCTGGGCGTGCGCCTCTTCGAGCGTGACAACCGCCATGTGGTGCTGACCCGCCAGGGTCGCACCTTCCAGGGCTATGCCCGGGACACCATGGAGGAGTGGGAACGGCTGCGCCAGTCGCTGATGAGCGAGGCGCGCACCCTCACCGGCGAGATCAGCATCTACTGCTCGGTGACCGCCAGCTACAGCTTCCTCTACGAGCTGCTCAGCGAGTTCCGCACCCGGCATCCCGGCATCGAGCTCAAGCTGCACACCGGGGACCCGGCCCAGTCCCTGCCGCGGGTGCTGGCCGGCAACGAGGACATGGCGATCACCCCGCGGCCACGCCAGGCCCCCGATGCCCTGGCCTTCAAGTCGCTGACCCGCTCGCCGCTGGTGTTCATCGCGCCCCACGAGGCTCACGACTGGATCCCCCCCACGCCGGAGTCGCCCTCCGCCGAGCAGTGGCGCGAGGTGCCGATGATCCTCTCCGAGGCCGGCCTGTCGCGCCAGTTCAGCGACACCTGGTTCCGCGCCCTGGGCGTGGCGCCACGGATCTATGCCCAGGTCGCGGGCCACGAGGCCATCGTCAGCATGGTGGGGCTGGGGTTCGGCGTCGGCGTGGTGCCGCGGATCGTGCTCGACACCAGCCCCCTGGCGGAGCGGGTCAGGGTCCTGCCGGTCAAGCCGGAGCTGCCCCACTACGATGTCGGGCTCTGCGTGCTCGAGCGCCGCCTGAAGAGCCCACTGATCGCCGCCCTCTGGGACGAGGTCGCGGAGCGCTGAATCAGAGCCCTCACGCACGAAGGCCGCCCCAAGGGGCGGCCTTTGCGGTACGGCAGTTGGCTCTCTTGCAGGAACCGCTACAGGGACAGCACCTTGTCGCCGCGGGCAATCCCCGACACCCCGGTGCGCGCCACCTCGAGGATGCCCACCGGCGCCATGGCCTGCAGGAAGGCATCCAGCTTGCCGGCGTCGCCGGTGATCTGCACCGTGTAGAGGCTCGGCGTCACGTCGACGATCTGCGCGCGGAAGATGTCCACGGTGCGCTTCACCTCGTCGCGGGCTGCGCCCAGTGCCTTGACCTTGACCAGCATCAGCTCGCGCTCGATGTGGTTGCCCTCGGTCAGGTCCACCAGCTTGACCACGTCGATCAGCTTGTTGAGGTGCTTGGTGATCTGCTCGATCACCCGGTCGTCCCCCACGGTGGTCACGGTCAACCGCGACAGGCTCGGGTCCTCGGTGGGGGCCACGTTCAACGTCTCGATGTTGAAGTTGCGCTGGGAGAACAGCCCCACCACGCGTGACAGGGCGCCCGGTTCGTTTTCCATCAGAATCGAGATGATATGGCGCATCAGGTCCGCTCCGTCTTGGAAAGCAGCATGTCACGCATGGAGCCCAGGGGCACCTGCATCGGATAGACGTGCTCGTGCGGGTCGACGAGAACGTCGAGGAACACCAGCTCGTGCGTGTCGGCAAAGGCGCGTTCCAGTGCCGGCTCGAGATCCGCCAGTGTCTCCACCCGCAGCGCGGTGAAGCCATATGCTTCGATCAACTGCTGGAAGTCGGGCAGCGATTCCATGTAGGAGTGCGCATGGCGGGACTTGTAGTTGAGGTCCTGCCACTGGCGCACCATGCCCAGCGAGGCATTGTTGAGGTTGACGATCTTCACCCCGCCACCGAACTGCTTACAGGTCGAGAGCTCCTGCATCATCATCTGGAAGCTGCCCTCGCCGGTGACGCAGATCACCTGCTCCTCGGGGAAGTTGTGCTTGATGCCCATGGCCGCCGGGAAGCCGAAGCCCATGGTGCCGAGCCCCCCGGAGGTGATGAAGCGGTTGGGCTTGTCGAACTTGTAGTACTGGGCCGCGAACATCTGGTGCTGGCCCACGTCGGTGGTCACGTAGGCCTCACCGCGGGTCACCCGGCACAGCGCCTCGATCACCTCCTGGGGCTTGATCGGCTCGCCGGGCTTCGAGGGCTCATAGAGCTTTTCGCGGCGCTCCTCGCGCCAGCCGTCGATCTGCTTCCACCAGTCGGCCAGGGCCTCGGGATTGGCGATCTCCTTGCCCTGCACCATGCTGATCATCTCGTTGATCACGCTGCCGGCGGGACCGACGATGGGCACGTCGGCCCGCACCGTCTTGGAGACCGAGCTCGGGTCGATGTCCACATGGATGATCTTGGCGGTGGGACAGAACTTCGAGGTGTTGTTGGTGACACGGTCGTCGAAGCGTGCGCCGATGGCGATGATCAGGTCGGCATGGTGCATGGCCATGTTCGACTCGTAGGAGCCGTGCATGCCCAGCCAGCCCAGGCACTGGCGGTCGCTCTGCGGGTAGGAGCCGATGCCCATCAGGGTGGTGGTGATGGGATAGCCCAGCCGCTGGACCAGGTCGGTCAGCCCCTCGCTGGCGTTGCCGGTGACCACGCCCCCGCCGGTGTAGAAGACCGGGCGCCGGGCCTTGAGCATCAGCTCCACGGCCTTCTTGATCTGGCCGGTGTGGCCGCGGGTGACCGGGTTGTACGAGCGCATCTTCACCTTCTTCGGGTAGACGTACTCGTAGCGCTCGGTAGGCGCGGTCATGTCCTTGGGAATGTCCACCACCACCGGGCCGGGCCGACCGGTCGCGGCCAGGTAGTAGGCCTTCTTGAGGACTTCCGGAATCTCGGTCGGGTGGCGGATCGAGAAGCTGTGCTTCACGATCGGCCGGGTCACGCCGATGATGTCGGTCTCCTGGAAGGCATCATCACCGATCAGGTGGCTCATCACCTGGCCGCACAGCACCACCATGGGGATCGAGTCCATGTAGGCGGTGGCGATGCCGGTGACGGCGTTGGTCGCGCCGGGGCCGGAGGTGACCAGCACCGTGCCCGGCTTGCCGGAGGCCCGGGCATAGCCGTCGGCGGCGTGGGTGGCCGCCTGTTCGTGGCGCACCAGGATGTGCTTGACCTTGTCCTGGCGGAACAGCGCATCGTAGATGTGCAGCGCTGCCCCCCCGGGATACCCATAGATGTATTCGACGCCCTCGTCCTGGAGGAAGCGGGCAATCATGTCTGCGCCGGAAAGCAGTTCCACAGATGTATCTCCCCTGGAGGTCTCGAGTGCGATCCGCGCCCACCGTGTGGACACGAAGTCGAGTGCGACGGTATGCCGCTGCCGGCCGTGCCGGCACCTGATGCCAAACCCTGGCAGTAAGGGCCCTGTTGGGGCCTGCACTCTCATCACGGCGGATTGCCGCGTCGGGGCGTTGGCCGACCCGGGCGGTTGGCCCGGATTCGGAAGTCCTTCGGCGGGTAGAGGCGCTCGGCCCACCCTTCGCGCGGGAATGGGGGGTTGCCCGCTGGAGTCCGCGCCCGTATCAGGAAGGGTCAAGATTCCATTAGCACTGTGGAAGTGTCAACCGCGGAAACAGCGTGGGTAGCCCATGATGGGCCATCCGGCAAGGGGGTCGTGTCACCCGGGCCACCACAAAAGAGCCCGTCCACTCGCGGGGAGGGACGGGCAAGGGGGTTACAGGACGCAACCTGAATCTCAGTGTAGACCGTCGCCGCCCGGTCGCCCGGGCGGCAAGGTAACGCTTTGTGGCGCAGTGTGACGCGGCTTTACGGCATGTGCCTCAGCTCTGGAACACCAGCTGGTCGCCTTCCGCCTCCACATGGATGACGTCGCCCGGCGAGAACTTCCCGGCCAGCAGGTCCTGGGCCAGCGGGTTCTCGATGCGCGCCTGGATCGCCCGCTTGAGCGGCCGTGCCCCGAACACCGGGTCGAAGCCCGCCTCGGCCAGCAGGCCCAGCGCCGCCTCGCTGACCTCGAGGGAGAGGTCGTGCTCGGCGAGCCGCGCGCGCAGGCGGTCGAGCTGGATCTCGGCGATGGCCTGGATCTGCGCCTGGCCGAGGGCGTGGAACACCACCACCTCGTCGATGCGGTTGATCAGCTCGGGGCGGAAGTGGTCGCCGACCACCGCCATCACCATCTCCTTCATCTGGGCGTAGTCGCTGTCGTCGCCGCCCATGCGCTGGATGATGTCCGAGCCCATGTTGGAGGTCATCACGATCACCGTGTTGCGGAAGTCCACGGTGCGCCCCTGGCCGTCGGTGAGGCGGCCATCCTCCAGCACCTGCAGCAGGATGTTGAAGACGTCGGCATGGGCCTTCTCCACCTCGTCGAGCAGCAGCACCGAATAGGGCTTGCGGCGCACCGCCTCGGTCAGGTAGCCGCCCTCCTCGTAGCCGACATAGCCGGGAGGCGCGCCGATCAGCCGCGCCACGGAGTGCTTCTCCATGAACTCGGACATGTCGATGCGCACCATCGCCTCCTCGGTGTCGAAGAGGAAGCTGGCCAGCGACTTGCAGAGCTCCGTCTTGCCCACCCCGGTGGGGCCGAGGAACAGGAAGGAGCCGTTGGGCCGGTTGGGGTCGGCGAGGCCCGCACGGGAGCGGCGCACGGCATTGGCCACGGCGGTCACCGCCTCATCCTGGCCGATCACCCGCTCGTGCAGCGCCTCCTCCATGCGCAGCAGCTTGTCGCGCTCGCCCTCGAGCATCTTGGCCACCGGGATGCCGGTCCAGCGCGAGACCACCTCGGCGATCTCCTCCTCGGTGACGTTGGAGCGCAGCAGCTGGTGCTTGGAGGTATCGGCCTCACCCTCCCCGGCCTCGGCGATCTTCTTCTCCAGGTCGGGAATTATTCCATACTTGAGCTCCGACATGCGGCCATAGTCATTTTGTCGGCGCGCCTGCTCCAGGTCGATGCGGGCCTTGTCGAGCTCGTCTCTGAATTTGGCCGCGCCCTGGATACTGGCCTTCTCGGCCTTCCAGATCTCGTCGAGATCGGCGTACTCGCGCTCGAGCTCCTCGATCTGCTCCTCGAGGCTCTCGAGACGCTTCTTCGAGGCCTCGTCGGTCTCCTTCTTGAGGTGCTCGCGCTCCATCTTCAGCTGGATCAGTCGGCGGTCGAGGCGGTCCATCTCCTCGGGCTTGGAGTCGAGCTCCATGCGGATGCGCGACGACGCCTCGTCGATCAGGTCGATCGCCTTGTCGGGCAGCTGGCGGTCGGTGATGTAGCGGGTCGAGAGCTTGGCCGCGGCGATGATCGCGCCGTCGGTGATGTCGACGCCGTGGTGCACCTCGTAGCGCTCCTTGAGGCCGCGCAGGATGGCCACGGTGTCCTCCTCGGAGGGCTCGTCCACCAGCACCTTCTGGAAGCGGCGCTCCAGAGCGGCATCCTTCTCGATGTACTTGCGGTACTCGTCGAGGGTGGTGGCGCCCACGCAGTGCAGTTCGCCGCGGGCCAAGGCCGGCTTCAACATGTTGCCGGCATCCATGGAGCCCTCGGCCTTGCCGGCGCCGACCATGGTGTGCAGCTCGTCGATGAACAGGATCACCCGGCCCTCCTCCTGGGCCAGCTCCTTGAGCACCGACTTGAGGCGCTCCTCGAACTCGCCGCGGAACTTGGCCCCGGCCAGCAGCGCGCCCATGTCCAGCGACAGCACGCGCTTGTCCTTGAGCCCTTCCGGCACCTCGCCGTCGACGATTCGCTGGGCCAGTCCCTCGACGATGGCGGTCTTGCCCACGCCGGGCTCACCGATCAGCACCGGGTTGTTCTTGGTGCGACGCTGCAGTACCTGGATGGTGCGGCGGATCTCGTCATCGCGGCCGATCACCGGGTCGATCTTGCCGCTGGCGGCCCGCTCGTTGAGGTCCAGGGTGTACTTCTCCAGCGCCTCGCGCTGGTCCTCGGCGTTGGGGTCGTCGACCTTCTCGCCGCCGCGCACGCTGTCGACGGCCGTCTCCAGCGACTTGCGGGTCACCCCGGCCTGGGTCAGCAGCTTGGTCACCGCATGGCCCATCTCCAGCGCGGCCAGCAGCACCAGCTCGCTGGCGATGTACTGGTCACCGCGCTTCTGGGCCTCGCGGTCGGTGAGGTTGAACAGCTTGATCAGGTCGCGGGAGGGCTGCACCTCGCCATCGAAGTTGGCGACCTTGGGCAGGTCGTCGAGGTGGCCCACCAGGCCATCGCGCAGCCGGGCGGCATCGCCGCCGGCCTTCTGGATCAGCGCCTTGACGCCGGTATCGGTAGCCTCCAGCAACGCCAGCAGCAGGTGGCCAGGTTCCAGCTGGTTGTGGCCACGCCCCACGGCCAGGGACTGGGCATCGGCCACGGCGTTCTGCAGCTTGGCGGTGAACTTGTCGAATCGCATTCGCTTTCCTCCATCGGGGTGACGGCGCGGTCGGACGCACCGTTTGGCCCTCTCAATGTGTCTTGACGGTATCAATGGAGACAGCGTGGCCGGCTTTCAAGTCGGCGGCCAGGGGAAGCGCGTGGCAAGTTGACGCGGGTCAAGCGGCCAAGCGGCCAAGCGGCCAAGCGGCCAAGCGGCCAAGCGGCCAAGCGGCCAAGCGGCCAAGCCAGGATAGCTCGAAAGCGCAGAGAGCAAGCCGAGGGGGTTCTTGGCGCTTGCAGCTCGGCGCTCGGCGCTGCTTTCAGCGCAACCAGATCACGCTGGCCATGCGGCCGGTGAGGCCGTCGTCGCGGCGGTAGGAGTAGAAGCGGGGCTCGCAGGCGGTGCAGAAGTGGCCGCCGCTGATATGCGAAACGCCCAGGCGCTCGAGGCGCAGGCGGGCCAGCTTGTAAAGGTCGCCCATGTAGTGGCCGAGCCGGTAGGGGCTGGGATCGAAGGCCGCCTCGGCCTCCGGGTGCACGCCGACGAAGGCCTGCTGCACCTCGGGGCCGACCTCGAACTGGGCGTTGGAGATCGCCGGGCCCAGCCAGGCCATCAGCTCCTCCGGCGGCAGGCCCATCGCCCCCACGGTGGCCTCGATCACGCCGCCGGCCAACCCGCGCCAGCCGGCATGGGCCACCGCCACCCGCTCGCCGCGGCGGTCGCAGAGGAACACCGGCAGACAGTCGGCGGTGAGCACCACGCAGGCGTAGTCGCGATTCGTGGCCACGGCGGCGTCCGCCTGGGGCCGGGCGTCGGAGTAGGCCTGCTGCACCCGGGCGCCGTGCACCTGGTCGAGCCACAGCAACGGGCGGCCGTCGCCGACCTCCTTCTCCAGCTGGCGTCGGCACAGCGCCACGTGATCCGGGTTGTCGCCCAGGTTCTCGGCGGGATTGAAGGCGGCGAAGGGGCCCTGGCTGGGCCCGGTCTCGCGGGTGGTGACGAAGGCGCCCACGCTCTCCGGCGCCGGCCAGTCGGGCAGGATCGGGGTCGGGCGCAGGTCGAAGGTATCGCTCATCACGGGGTCCTTAGCGCATGGTCTCGCGGTCTTCGCGCAGGTAGTCGAGCAGCATCAGCAGGTCATCCGGCAGCGGCGCGCGGAAGGCCATCCGCTCGCCGCTGGCCGGGTGCACGAAGGCCAGCTTGCGGGCATGCAGCGCTTGGCGGGGGAACTCGCGCAGGATCTCCTTGAGGGTCTCGCCGGCACCGGCCGGCAGCTTGAGGCGTCCGCCGTAGACCGGGTCGCCAATCAGCGGATAGCGCGCATGGGCCATGTGCACCCGGATCTGGTGGGTGCGGCCCGTCTCGAGCTTGCAGCGCACGTGGGTATGGGCGCGGAAGCGCTCCACCACCCGGTAGTGGGTCACCGCCGGCTTGCCCGAGGCATTCACCGCCTGGCGCTTGCGGTCGCGAGGATGGCGGCCGATGGGGGCGTCCACGGTGCCGCCGGCGGTCATCACCCCGACCACCACGGCATCGTACTCCCGCGAGACGGTGCGCGCCTGGAGCTGCTCGACCAGGGCGGTCTGGGCGGCCAGCGTCCTGGCCACCACCATCAGCCCGCTGGTGTCCTTGTCCAGGCGGTGCACGATGCCCGCCCGGGGAATGGAGGCCAGCGCCGGGTCATGGTGCAGCAGGGCATTGAGCAGCGTGCCATCGGGGTTGCCGGCGGCGGGATGCACCACCAGGCCCGGCGGCTTGTCGATCACCAGCACCTCGTCGTCCTCGTACACCACCGTCAGGGGGATGTCCTCGGGCTCGAAGCGGGTGTCGTCCTCGATCTCGGCGGCCAGCGCCAGGGCCTCGCCGCCGTAGACCTTGTCCTTGGGCTTGGCCACCCGGCCATCCAGGGTCAGGGCCCCGCTCTTGATCCAGGCCTTGAGCCGCTCGCGGGAAAGGTCGGCGAAGAGTTCGGCGGCGGCCTGGTCGAGGCGCAGGCCCGCCATGCGTTCGGGAACGCGATGCTGGGCTTCGAGGGTCTGGGACATGGGTCGGGACAGGGCTCTTTGCGCACCGGGAGCGATGACTGCGTTTCGCCGCAAGGTGCTTTATAGTGGGCGGATATCGGCCGATTCTACCACGGCCGTCCGGGTTGTTAGACACGAGGATCACGATGCGCGTTATCACCTCCCCCGCCCGCCTGGCGTCCCTGCTGCTGGCCGGCGTCCTGCTGGCCGGCTGCGCCAGCACCGATTCCCAGGAAGACGAGCTCGACGGCGTGGCCGAACGCCAGCTCTACGAGGAGGGTCGCGAGGCCCTGGAGGATGGCCGCTACACCACCGCCATCAACCGGCTCGAGGCCATCGATACCCGCTTCCCCTTCGGCGAGCATGCCGAGCAGGCACAGCTGGAGCTGATCTACGCCTACTACGAGACCGATGACTGGGAAGGCGCCCGCGCCGCCGCCAGCCGCTTCATCCGACTGCACCCGGACCACCCCCAGGTGGACTACGCCTACTACATGCGTGGCCTGGCCGCCTGGCAGGCGGGGCGCTTCAGCCTCGAGCGGCTGCGCCTGATCGACATCGCCAAGCGCGACCTGGGCGCCACCCGCGATGCCTACGCCGACTTCCGCGAGCTGATCCAGCGCTACCCGGACAGCCAGTACGCCCCGGACGCCCGGCAGCGCATCGTCTACCTGCGCAACGTGCTGGCCCGCCACGAGCTGCACGTGGCCGACTTCTACCTGCGCAAGGGGGCCTACCTGGCCGCCGTGGAGCGCGGCCGCTGGGTGATCGAGAACTACCCGCAGTCCGCGGCCACCCATGACGCCCTGGCGGTGATGGTGGAGGGCTACCTGGGCCTCGAGATGCGCGACCGCGCCCGCGAGTCCCTGCAGGTGCTGATCGACAACGCCCCGAACCACGAGCGCCTGCGCGGCCGCACCTTCCGCCCGGAGCACGTCAAGGCCGACGCCCTCTCGGCCTGACACCGCCGAGCGCCGAGGAGGATGAGACTGCCCGGCGTGATCGGCATCAATAAGAAACCCCGCCGACTCTACACTCGGCGGGGTTTCTATTTACGATCTCAACACCGGCTGCCCGTCACCAAGCAGCTTGGCTGCTCGGCGCTTTTAGCTCGGCGCTATTAGTCCCCCGGCTGCCAGCCGTTGACGATGGGGTAGCGGCGGTCGCGACCGAAGCCACGGCGGGTGACGCGCACCCCCACCGGCGCCTGCCGGCGCTTGTACTCGCAACGGTCCACCAGCTTGACCACCTTGTAGACGTCCTCGCGCTCGAACCCCGCCTCGATGATCGCCTCGGCGCTCATGTCGCCCTCGATGTAGCGCACCAGGATGGCGTCGAGCACGTCGTAGTCCGGCAGGCTATCGCTATCCTGCTGGTCCGGGGCGAGCTCGGCGGAGGGCGGCCGCTCGATGACCCGCTCGGGAATCGCCGGCGACTGGGTGTTGCGCCAGCGTGCCAGGCGGTAGACCCAGGTCTTGTAGACGTCCTTGATGGCATTGTAGCCGCCCACCATGTCGCCGTAGAGGGTGGCGTAGCCCACCGCCATCTCGCTCTTGTTGCCGGTGGTCAGCACCATCAGGCCCTTCTTGTTGGAGATCGCCATCAGCAGCACGCCGCGGCAGCGCGACTGCAGGTTCTCCTCGGTGGTGTCCCGCTCGGTGCCGGCGAAGCTCTCGGCCAGCGTCGACATGAACGCCTCGACCATCGGCTCGATGGGCAGCACCTCGTAGCCCACGCCCAGCATCTCGGCCTGCTCAGCGGCGTCCTGCCGGGAGATATCCGCCGTGTAGTGGTAGGGCATCATCACCGCGTGGACGCGCTGCGGGCCCAGGGCGTCGACGGCGATGGCGAGCGACAGCGCCGAGTCGATGCCGCCGGAGAGCCCCAGCACCACGCCCTGGAAGCCGCTCTTGTTGACGTAGTCGCGCAGGCCGGTGACCAGCGCGCAGTAGAGGTTGTCTTCGGGCTCGACCTCGGGCTCGGTCTCGCCCGGTTGGGGCACCCAGTGGTGCGCGTCGCGCACGAACTGCACCGGCATCAGGCCCACCGCCCAGTGGGGCGCCTGCACCATCAGCTCGCCCCTGGCATCGACGCAGGCCGAGCCGCCATCGAAGACCAGCTCGTCCTGGCCGCCGATCTGGTTGACGTAGACGATGGGCAGTTCTACCTCGCGGGCTCGCGCCTCGAGCAGCGCCAGGCGCTCGGCGGGCTTGTCCTGGTGGAAGGGTGAGGCATTCAGGGTGACCAGTATCTGGGCGCCGGCATCACGGGCCTGGCGAACCGGTTTCTCGCTCCAGATGTCCTCGCAGATCAGGATGCCGAGCCTAGCCCCCTTGTGCTCCACCACCAGCGGCCGGTTGCCGGTGGCGAAGTAGCGCTGCTCGTCGAACACCTCGTAGTTGGGCAGCGCCTGCTTGGCGTACTCGTCGAGCCACTCGCCGTTGTAGAGCACCCCGGCCAGGTTCCAGTTCTGCCCCTCCCGGCGCCCCGGGTAGCCGACGATGACCATGACGTCGCGGGCCATCTTCTCGGCCATGTGGGCCCGGGCATGACGCAGGCGGGTCTCCATGGAGGGGCGCAGCAGCAGGTCCTCCGGCGGGTAGCCGGTGAGGAAGAGCTCGGGCAGCACCACGATATCGGCACCATGCTCGATGCGTGCCTCGCGCACGGTCTCGATGGCGAGGTCGGCGTTGCCGGGAATGTCGCCGACCAGCGGGTCGAGCTGAGCCATCACCAGGGTCAGGTCTTGCATGGGCTTGGAAATCTCTCGAGAATCGATGGATATCCGCCATTGTCCCGCAAGGGCGGCCGAGTGGCAAAGCCGGCCACCCCCACCTGGGAGTTCCACAAGGAATGAACCTGTTGCTGATTCGCCTGATCATCTTCGCCGTGCTGTTCTTCGCCGGCCTGAAGCTCTACCGCATGTATCGCGAGTGGAAACTGGACCGCGAGGGCCCGCAGCAGGAGGGCGACCAGGGCAACCGCATGGTGCGCTGCAGCTGGTGCCAGGTGCACCTGCCCGAGGAGGATGCCCTGCGCGAGCGTGGCGACTGGTTCTGCTCCGGCGACCACCGCGACAAGTACCTGGCAGAACGAAAAGAAGAGCAGAAGGAAGAGAAGAAAGAAGAGCAGAAGGAAGAGAACAAGCAGGAAAGGGACGACTGAAGAACCACAAGGGCGGGTTCTCCTCGCCCACCTGCCCCTCTCCTGCCCCCACGACCGAGGAAGACCTCGCCGACCTCCCGCATGGATGGCGCACAGCCCTTGTAGGCGATCGCCTACGGCGCGGCATTACCTCCCGGCTAGCCTGAAGAAAGGACCCACCGAACAGGCCACCGCCGGGAGGGCACCATGCGCCCTGCTGCCAGTTTCCCGCTTTCTTCGCGCCAGCCTTCACTTCAGCAGGGCCTGACGCTGATCGAGCTGATCGCCGCCATCGCCGTGCTTGCCATCATCGCAACCATCGGCGTGCCAAGCTTCCAGCGCTTCACCGCCCGCAACGAGGTCGCCGCCGAGGTCATGCGCATCAAGACGGCGCTGGCGTTGGCGAGAAATACCGCGGTGACCAGAAGGACGACGATTTCGGTCTGCTCGAGCCCCGGGCCCAATCACGACACCTGCACCTTCGATGATTGGTCGCATCCGTGGGTGATCGTGGAGGGAGAAGCATCAGGAGGTAACTTAATCGGCAACAGTGTATTGAGAATACTTGACGGACCAACTAAAGCTGTCAAATTCAATCGGAATGATCGCCCTGTGCGCTTTTCCGCATTAGGTCGATCGCACGGCCATAACGGCACCTTCATTATCTGCATCGAAAGAGACGCAGTAGCGAAAGTAATCATCAGCAATGCGGGGCGTGTAAGGATTGGCGATAACACGACCCCACAATCATGTTGAAACTATGCCGACAACCCCATCACCTACATATTAGCAATACCAGGCAAACCCGGATCTTCCAGTTCATCCCAGCTATCGAGACGACCCGAGCTCAGGTATCGAATCATCCCAGTTTCCATCGCCTCGAAATCCATACCACCGTTGGCAGTAATATCTCCAGTCGAAATAATAGTTCCATACACCGTCGAGGTGCCAGCTTGGAAGAACCCTACACCAGGTGTGCCAGTGGAAAGATAGCCATCGGAAACAAACTCCCCATAGCTATCGTTTTCGCCATTAAGCTTGATTCCTCCAGTGGCATACATAAAGGTATCAACTTCCTGCCCCCCTGTTGCTGTAGTGCCGAGCTCTGACGAGCCATTGTGGATAATATCCCCATCAGCCATGAGGACAGCCCCATTGAAGTCCCCCTCTATTGTCAGCTTCCCGGGGCAATAAAAAACGGTCTGTTTATATTGCATTCCAGAGTCATTCACAATCAAACTATCTGTCTGATAACTCTCATCTATCTCAGAACCATCAACGGTGCAAGAGCCATCAGCAGGGTCATGGGGGAAAACAACCAAGTCATCAGAGGATAAGCCGTACCCGCTACCATCGGTTGGCAACACTGGCGGACTTTCTCCAATAGACGAAAATGCTGCCGCGATTTGGTCTGCGGCTTTAGGAACATCTACCCTCGGAGCATTAGATGATGCACAAACAAGAGTATCACACACTCCGTCTACTGCTGGGTCAACGACTGTCTTATTTAACGTCACAGTACCAGTGGCAGTAAGATAGCCAAGCGGATCGCCCTCTTCATCAGAATCTGGAACCTGTATATCCAGGTCTCCATTTGCATGAACAACACCAACGATACTAGTTTTTTTACCATTAATAGTGATATTCGAATCAGATATCATGCCCGTAACAGTCGTCCAACCGGGAGGGTCGAACAGAACTCGTATCTTCCTGGCAGAAAGCTCGACATCCTCCTTGTTAAGCACATACCCTCGACTGAGCCCAACAACCTTGTTGCTCGCAGTATCACACGAAAGCTTTATCAGGTACTCTCTTCTCAACTCCCCGTCATCGGAGAAGTCATATGGGTTAGTAAGCGTGAACTCTGATGCCACATCTACACCATCACATAGCGTATCTTCATCTCCCACCGTGTAGGTATATGACAACACTGTATCCAGCATTTTATCTACACCAGCTTCGGCTGACTGTAAAGCACTCACTGATAGGCGATGATTGCCTGCCATTCGCTCTTCAAGAAGCGATGACTGAAAACTCGAAAGACCTAGAAGAATGGCCACCACCAAGACGACTAGACTAACCAGTAGCGCAACACCACTTTGAGACTTCATGA
The DNA here is from genome assembly GCF_004363555.1 of Halomonas ventosae. GTDB lineage: Bacteria > Pseudomonadota > Gammaproteobacteria > Pseudomonadales > Halomonadaceae > Halomonas > Halomonas ventosae. Next base: position 16,340 of record NZ_SNZJ01000016.1, read on the forward strand.
TCCCACCTCATATTCTAGTGCTCTGCCAATGCTAGTACGGTTTGCTACCCTGAAGGTAAACTCTTCATCCTGAAGCCTGCCTTTCTCATCCACCAACGTGATGGTAACGATCATCCCAACAGGGCCTGTCGGAATAGTGCTATATGCACCGCTACTGGCAGTGGCAGGCTGTGAATAATTGAAATTGACACTGCCTACTCCTATTACGACAGGCTGGGTAGTAACGACAGAACCATCGCACACCACCTCGACAATGATTTCTGTAGAATCTGTTTTACGATAATAGTCAAGCCGATACTTATCCTCACCAGCACAATAGGTGTTCTCTTTGTCAAACGAAAGCGATAGCCTGGAGTTATTACTACTCAACACCCCAATGAAATCAGCACTCCTCACGTCATATGAAATGGAGTCGACCAAGTATCTTAACGTTTCTTGCCTTTCCATGATCGCGGAAGCCTGGTCAAAGTTCTGCCTACTTGTCACAAAAAGCTGAAAGGCACCCAGCGTAATGAGTAGTCCGACAAGCAAGGCAACCATCAACTCGACTAGGGAGAAACCGACATTGCGCCGCATGGCTGACACCTCTAATGAAACCGAAGCCTTCATAGGCTACGATTCCTCACCGATCAATTTGGCTACATAAACCAGCCGAGAGACATCCTCATCGGCTTTAGCCCCATTGATAACTTTCTGAAATCGATCGTCGCTCCAGGATACGGTCACCGTGTATTCGCAGATTCCTTTTCCTGACGATGCACCGGGCTGTACTGCTCCTGACTTCACTAGACTCGGTATAAACTCGACCCACTCAGTGTGCCAATCATCCAAAATCGTGCCGGTGGGGTCAGGGCAGACGATCGTGGCAGGTGCACCATTGCCAAGTGCTATCCACAACCTTTCTACCATATCTTGGGCGGCGACGGTGGCTATAGAACGCTGGTAAGCCACATGGGCACTTTTCATCGCACTAATTTGCATCGCCGCCACACCTAATAGCCCCAAAGAAAGGATCACGATGGCCACCAGGGCCTCAATAAGTGAAAAACCTTTTACTTTAAACCCCCTAAATTTCACGACAGCATCTCCAGCACTGCATTAAGGCCTAGATATGTTTCCGGCGGCATTTACATTTAACGCCTCGGACTCGTTATAAATAATAGAAAGATCGCAAGGTGTAGCACTCTTACAATTAGGGCTTCGTCCTAACGCATTAAAAGTGACTTCAAACGGGTCAGGGCTCACACTGACAGAACCATCATTACTCGAAACTTGCCTTAAGGTCGTCACACTACCACTGGCTTCAGTTTGTACGAGCACTTGCCAAGCTCCTGATACTTGCACCGTAACATTCTCGCGACGTTTAACGGCTTCACTACGAGCATAATTCAGGCTCGACAAGATTATATTAAAATCAGAAGAAAGGCGATTCCGCTCTATCAAGCTTTTAAAGTTAGGCACTGCAATGGTCGCCATTACGATGACAAGGGCTATTGTGACCAAAAGCTCGATCAAGGTAAAACCCGCTACCTTTTTTTTAGTTCCAGCAATCATCTGGAGTCCTCACACCTTGATGATTGAGGGTAAAACTTCCACAACTATCGTTCTTCTGCTTTCCGTTGGGATCTATAGCACCGCCATCAGGGTCAGGGTCTGCCGTCAATAGATAACTAGCTGATGATGCCGCGATATCAACTTCATAAAAGCCTTCCTCTGAAAGCTGCGGTGTACTGACGCAAATCGTATTGGTCGCTCCTGAAGACCCGCTATAACGATAATCACTAGTCACCGTATAGCAGCGCTCCAACTGACCAGCAATGCTGGTCAGAGCCGACATGGCATCCGTTCTGCGTGCCTGTTCTACATAACGCTGGTAATTAGGAATCGCTATCGCCGCCAAGATCCCGATCACGGCTACCGCAATCAGCAGTTCGATGAGCGTAAAGCCGGCGCTGTGCCGGGTGCTGCCTGAGGGGCCCTGGGGCCTGAATGGTGTGCTCGTGGGGGTCACGCGCTGCGTCTCCCTGAGGATCAAGGCATTTGTTTCAGTATGTATCAAGATGTGGCGTTTCGATAGGGTGAAGGAGCAAAAATGCCATGCCTGCCGGGTGAGCGGCTGCTTACGTGGCGCTCCTCGCGGTCCCTGTGGCCCGTGGAGGACCCGGCGGCCGAGGCTAGCCTTCCTGCCCACCGTTGCCGTGCGCAGGCTTGACTGTGGTGCCACAGCGGAAGGAATCACGGCATATCAGTATAAAAACTGATTACTTTTCATTATAACCACCATGCTGTAGAAGGGGGCGCAAAACTCCCCCTCCCCTGACCCACAGGCAACATGATGCGACTCAAGCACTCCCTGCTGGTGCTGGCGGCCCTCGCCCCGGCCCAGGCACTGGCGACTAACGGCTACTTCTCCCACGGCTACGGCACTATCAACCAGGGCATGGCCGGCGCCGGGACCGCCCTGGCCCAGGACAGCATCGCCGCGGCGACCAACCCGGCGGGCATGGCCTTCATCGGCGACCGCGCGGATGTCGGCGCCGAGCTCTTCTCGCCGCACCGGGAGTACCGCGTCGAGGGTGGCGGCCCCCGGAGCCCGCAGACCTTCTACCTGATGCCCGGCACTCGGGAGAGCGAGAACGAGGCCTTTCTGATCCCCCATCTCGGCTACAACCGCCAGGTCACCGAGACCCAGACGCTGGGCCTCTCGGTGTTCGCCAATGGCGGCATGAACACCGAGTACGATGGCAGCAACGGCGGCACCTTCGGGGGCGGCAAGGCCGGCGTGAACCTGGAGCAGGGCTTCATCGCTCCCACCTGGACCTGGCGCTTTGCCGAGCAGCAGGCCATCGGCATCTCGCCGGTGATTGCCTATCAGCGCTTCTCCGCCGAGGGGCTGGGCAACTTCGCGCTGATGTCCTCCGACCCGGGCGCCCTCTCCGACAACGGCACCGACGATGCCTGGGGCTACGGCTTCCAGATCGGCTGGCAGGGGCAGCTCACTGACGAACTGCGCGGCGGGCTGAGCTGGCGCAAGGTGCTGAAGATGGATGAGTTCGACGCCTATCGCGGGCTCTTCGCCGAACAGGGCGACTTCGACATCCCGCAGATGTTCCACGCCGGCCTGGCCTGGTCGGGCATCGAGGACCACTGGCTGCTGCTGGACGTGCAGCATATCCGCTACAGCGAGATCAACAGCGTGGGCAACCCCTTCGATCTCACCACGCGCCTGGGGGATGACGACGGCTCCGGCTTCGGCTGGGACGACATGACCGTAGTAAAGCTCGGCTGGCAGTGGCAGCAGGACGACCGCCAGACCTGGCGGGCCGGCCTCAGCTACGGCGAGCAGCCGATCCCGGAGAGCGAGGTGCTATTCAACATCCTGGCCCCCGGCGTGCAGGAGTGGCATATCACCGGCGGCTTCACCCGGGAGCTTCCGAGTGGCCTGAGCCTCTCCGGCATGGCCTTCTACTCGCCGGAGGAGACGGTGCGTGGAGAGAACCCCATGGGCCCGGGCCAGGAAATCGAGCTGAGCATGTATCAGCTGGGGGCTGGCCTCAGCCTGGGCTGGCAATTCTGATCCGCCATCGCTGCGCGATGGATCGCTCAGCAAGCTGAGCTCCTACGAAACTCCTTCCCGCAAACTCCTAACCTATATAAATAACGCCGCCGTCAGGACTCTGACGGCGGCGTCTTCGTGTCGGCGGGGCGAGGAGCGCGTTACTCGCTGGCGATCACACGCTCGCGCAGTTCGCGCGGCATGGAGAAGGTGATGGTCTCCTCGCGGCCGGCAAGCTCCTCGGGGGCGGTGGCCCCCAGCGCCTGCAGCCGCTCGATCACCCCCTTGACCAGCACCTCGGGGGCGCTGGCGCCGGCGGTGACGCCGATCACCCCAACCCCATCGAGCCACGTCGGGTCGACCTGCTCGGCGCTGTCGACCAGGTAGGCCGGGGTGCCGACCCGCTCGGAGAGCTCGCGCAGGCGATTGGAGTTGGAGCTGTTGGGGCTGCCCACCACCAGCACCAGGTCGGCGCCGTCCGCCAGCTCGCGCACGGCGTCCTGGCGGTTCTGGGTGGCGTAGCAGATGTCGTCCTTGCGCGGCCCCTGGATCTCCGGGAACTTCGCGCGCAGGGCGTCGATCACCCGGGCGGTGTCATCCATGGAGAGGGTGGTCTGGGTCACGAAGGCCAGCTTGCTCGGATCCTTCACCTCGAGCCTGGCCACGTCCGCCTCGTCCTCGACCAGGTAGATCTGCCCGCCATGGGAGGTGTCGTAGCGCCCCATGGTGCCCTCCACCTCGGGATGCCCCTGGTGGCCGATCAGGATGCATTCCTGTCCGCGGCGGGCGTAGCGCAGCACCTCCAGGTGCACCTTGGTGACCAGCGGGCAGGTGGCGTCGAACACCTTGAGGCCGCGGCGCTCGGCCTCCTCCTGCACGGCGCGGGAGACCCCGTGGGCCGAGAAGATCACGATGACGTCGTCGGGCACCTCATGGAGCTCCTCGACGAACACCGCTCCCCGCTCCCGCAGGCTGTCGACCACGAAGCGGTTGTGGACCACCTCGTGGCGCACGTAGATCGGCGGGCCAAAGGCGTCCAGGGCGCCATTGACGATCTCGATGGCGCGGTCGACGCCGGCGCAGAAGCCGCGGGGGTTGGCCAGCTTGATTTGCATGGTGTTGGGTTGCATGGGGGCCTTGCCTTGATGCCGCAGCACCGTTGCATTGGATTAATCGAGAGACACCGCTATCGCGCTGCAAGCAGCGCTCCTACACAGAACCTCGGTAATCCGCCAGACAATGTAGGAGCTTTGCTGGCAAAGCGATGGGGTCAATGCGTCGTGGCGGGCTTCACGTCCAGCACTTCCACCTCGAAGGTCAGGGTACGCCCCGCCAGCGGGTGGTTGAAGTCCACTTCCACCTGCTCGCCCTCGATGTGCCGGATCACCCCGGGCAGCTCGCCGCCGGCGGCATCGGCGAAGGACATCACCATGCCCACCTCCGGCTCGTCGCTCTCGAAGTCGTCGCGCTTGAGCATCTGGATGTTCTGGGGATTGTGCTGGCCGAAGGCGTGCTCGGGGGTGATCTCGAAGCTGCCGGTGTCGCCGCTCGCCAACCCCTTGAGGGGATGCTCGAAGCCCGGCGGCAGGTTGCCATCGCCCACCTGGAAGGTGGCGGGCGCCTTGTCCCGGGTGGAATCCACCACGGTGCCGTCTTCCAGGCTGAGGGTGAAGTGCAGGGTCACTTCCATGCCCTCGTCGATGCGGTGTTGGGGGCTGCTCTGGTCGCTCATGACAGTCTCGGACTCGGTAAGGGTGGTAAAGTTCGGAGGCCTTATCGGGCGCCTGACGGCGCCATTCGCGCAATGAATTGCGCTCCCACAGGAGCGGCGAGCGGGTTCCTCAGCCACGCCGACGGGCCCGGCGCCGCTCAGCGAACAGCGACTCCCAGATCAGGCCGATGGCCCCCAGGGTGATGCCGATGTCCGCCACGTTGAAGGCCGGGTAGTACCAGCCGGCCACATGGAAGGAGAGGAAGTCCACCACGTAACCGTGCACCAGCCGGTCGTAGAGGTTGCCGAGCGCCCCACCGATGATCAGCGCCAGCGACACCGCCAGCAGCGTCTCGTCGCGCCTGAGGCGACGCATCCAGACCGTCAGGCCGATGCTCGCCCCCACCGCGATGGTGGCGAAGAACCAGCGCTGCCAGCCGGGATGGCCGGCCAGGAAGCTGAAGGCGGCGCCGGTGTTGTGCAGCAGCGTCAGGTTGAAGAACGGCAGCACCTCCACCGGCCGGGCGTAGTCGAGCAGACCGCTGGCCAGATACTTGGTGCCGAGATCCAGCACGATCACCGCCAGCGCCAGCCACAGCCAGCGCAGGGGGCGGTCCATGGGCGTGGCCTCGGGCCGGCCGGTCTTGTCGCTCATGCTCGCCTCGCTTCCCTCGGACATCGCCCTCTCCTCGCGCCGGCCGTCAGGCATACTGGCGCGTCTCGCCGGGGCCGTCCGGCAGGTTGCTGATGCAGCGCCCGCAGAGGTCCGGATGTGCCGGGTGGGTGCCTACGTCCTCACGATGGTGCCAGCAGCGCTCGCACTTGTTGTTGGGGCTCTCGGCCACGGCCACCTTGAGCCCCTCGAGCTCGGTGGCCTCGGCGTCCCGGGCCTCGCCGAGCGGCTTGAGCGTCACCTCGCTGGTGAGCATCACGAAGCGCAGCTCGTCGCCCAGCTTGGCGAGCGTGGCCTGCAGGGCGTCGTCCACGTAGAGGGTGACCTCGGCAGCCAGGCTGCCCTTGATCGCCTTGGCGTTGCGGGCATCCTCCAGGCACTTGTTGACCGCCTGCTTGACCTCGAGCACCTGCTCCCAGAAGTCGCGGCCCATGGCGGCGTCATCGGCGAGCGTCCCGAGGCCCGTGTAGTACTCGGCCAGCAGCACGCTGTCGCCGCGCTTGCCCGGGATGTTCTCGAAGATCTCCTCGGCGGTGAACGAGAGGATCGGCGCCACCCAGCGCGAGAGTGCCTCGACCACGTGGTAGAGCGCGGTCTGGGCGCTGCGGCGCGCCACGGAGTCCGCCTGGGTGGTGTACTGGCGATCCTTGATCACGTCCAGGTAGAAGCCGCCGAGCTCCCGGGCACAGAAGCCGTGCACCTGCTGGTAGACGTCGAGGAAGCGGTACTCCTCATAGGCGGTCTCGATACGCGCCTGCAGCTGGGCGGCACGATCGACCACCCACTGGTCCAGGGCCAGCATCTGGTCGAAGGGCAGCGCGTCGCGCTTCGGCTCGAACCCGTTCAGGTTGGCGAGCAGGAAGCGCGAGGTGTTGCGGATGCGGCGGTAGACGTCGGCGGTGCGCTTGAGGATCTCGTCGGAGACGGCCATCTCGCCGGAGTAGTCGGTGGAGGCTGCCCACAGGCGCAGGATATCGGCGCCGAGCTTGTCCATCACCTCCTGGGGCGCCACCACGTTGCCCACCGACTTGGACATCTTGCGGCCCTGGGCGTCCACGGTGAAGCCGTGGGTCAGCAGGCCGCGGTACGGCGGGTGGCCGTCGATGGCGCAGCCGGTCAGCAGCGAGGAGTGGAACCAGCCGCGGTGCTGGTCGGAGCCCTCCAGGTAGAGATCGGCGATCGGCCCCTGCTCGTGGCCGTGGGGGTGCGAGCCGCGCAGCACGTGGCGGTGGGTGGTGCCGGAGTCGAACCAGACGTCCAGGGTGTCGGTGACCTTGTCATAGTCGGCGGCCTCCTCGCCCAGCAGCTCGGCGGGGTCGAGGCGGAACCAGGCATCGATACCCTCCTGCTCCACGCGCTTGGCGGCCTCTTCCATCAGCTCCAGGGTGCGCGGGTGCAGCTCGCCGGTGGCCTTGTGCAGGAAGAACGGGATCGGCACGCCCCAGTTGCGCTGGCGGGAGATGCACCAGTCCGGGCGGTTGGCGATCATGCTGTGCAGGCGCGCCTTGCCCCAGGCCGGGGTGAAGGTGGTGGCCTCGATGCCCTCCAGGGCCCGCTCGCGCAGGGTCTTGCCGTCCTTGCCGGCCACGTCCATGCCCACGAACCACTGGGCGGTGGCGCGGTAGATCACCGGCGTCTTGTGGCGCCAGCAGTGCATGTAGCTGTGGGTGATCACCTTGTGGGCCAGCAGCGCCCCCACCTCCTCGAGCTTGGCGACGATCTGCGGATTGGCCTTCCAGATCATCTGGCCGCCGAAGAACGGCAGGCTGTCGGCGTAGACGCCGTTGCCCTGCACCGGGCTCTCGATCTCGTCGAAGGTCATGCCGTGGGCGCGGCAGGTGACGAAGTCGTCGACGCCGTAGGCCGGGGCCGAGTGGACGATGCCGGTGCTGCCCACCTCGGACTCCACGTAGTCGGCGAGATAGACCGGCGAGAGGCGATCATAGAAGGGATGGCGGAAGCGAATGCCGTCGAAGGCCTCGCCCTTGGCGGTGGCGATCACCTCGCCGGTGAGGCCGAAGCGCTCCAGGCAGGATTCCACCAGCTCCTCGGCCAGCACCAGCAGACGATCGCCGGTGTCCACCAGGGCGTAGGTGAACGCCGGGTGCATGTTGAGCGCCTGGTTGGCGGGGATGGTCCAGGGGGTGGTGGTCCAGATGACGATGGCGGCCGGCTTGGATAGGGCCTCCAGGCCGAAGGCGGCGGCCAGCCTGTCGGCATCCTCCACCGGGAAGGCCACGTCGATGGCGTCGGACTTCTTGTCCTGATACTCGACCTCGGCCTCGGCCAGCGCCGAGCCGCAGTCGAAGCACCAGTTCACGGGCTTGAGCCCCTTGAACACGTAGCCCGCCTCGACCATGTCGGCCAGCGCGCGGATCTCGCCGGCCTCGTTGGCGTAGTCCATGGAGCGATAGGGGTTGTCCCAGTCGCCGATCACGCCCAGGCGCACGAAGTCGGTGAGCTGGCCCTGGATCTGCTCGGCGGCGTACTCGCGGCACAGCTCGCGGGCACGCGCCGGCTCGAGGTGCTTGCCGTGGGTGGTCTCCACCTTGTGCTCGATGGGCAGGCCATGGCAGTCCCAGCCGGGCACGTAAGGGGCGTCGAAGCCGGCCAGGTTCTTCGACTTGACGATGATGTCCTTGAGGATCTTGTTGACGGCGTGACCGATGTGGATGCTGCCGTTGGCGTAGGGAGGGCCGTCGTGAAGGACGAACAGCTCCCTGCCCCGGCGCTCCTCGCGCAGGCGATGGTAGAGGTCCATCTCCTTCCACTGCGCCACCCGGGCGGGCTCCTTTTTCGGGAGCATGCCGCGCATGGGGAAGTCGGTTTCTGGCAGGTTCAGAGTGTGCTTGTAGTCGCTCATATCCTGGGGGTCAGCCGTCGTCGTGGTCGGCGGGCGCACCCGCCGAGGAATCGGAAGTCACGGCCTCGCGCGCCAGCGGCGCCGATGCCAGAGGAAGAGAATCGTCGCTGCCGTCGCCTGCCGGGTGTTTCGCGAAGTAGGCGCGGGCCCGCTTGAGGTCGAGGCCGATCTGGTGTTTCAGGGCCGCGAAGTCGTCGAACTTCACCTCGCCGCGCAGCTTGGCGCAGGGGAACACCGTCAGGCGCCGGCCGTAGAGGTCGCCGTCGAAATCGAAGAGGTGCACCTCGAGCACCGGCCGAGCGCTTCCCACCGTGGGGCGCCAGCCGATGTTGGACACGCCGGGCAGGCAGCGCCCGTCGGGAAGCTCGGTGACCACCGCATAGACGCCCTGCAGGGCCAGCGACCGGGCCGGCTGTGGCAGGTTGGCGGTGGGCACGCCGATGGTGCGGCCCAGCTGCCGGTCGGGCACCACCCGGCCGCCCAACCGGTAGGGTCGGCCCAGCAGGCGCGCCGCGGCGGCGAAGTTGCCGCTGGCCAGCAGGGTGCGCACCCGGGTGCTGGAGACCCGCTCGTCGTCGACGGTGAAGGTGCGGGTGTGCTCGACGCCGAAGCCGCGGGTCTCGCCCACCTCGGTGAGCAGGTGGAAGTCGCCGCGGCGGTCGCAGCCGAAGCGGAAGTCATCCCCCACCACCAGGTGGCGCACGCCCAGGCCCTCCACCAGCACTCGCTCGATGAACTCCAGGGCGGTCAGGCTGCGCAGGGCATCGTTGAACGGCAGGCAGAGGATGCGATCGACCCCGCACTCGCCGAGCAGCGCCACCTTGTCGCGCAGCCGGGTCAGCCGCGGCGGCGCCTGGTCGCCGGCGAAGAACTCCCGGGGCTGGGGCTCGAAGACCACCACCGTGACCGGCAGGCCGAGTCGAGCGGCCTGCTCGCGGCACTGTTCGAGGATCGCCCGATGGCCGCGGTGCACGCCATCGAAGTTGCCAATGGTGGCCACGCAGCCGCGATCCTCGTCACGCAGGTTGTGCAGTCCTCGAATCACTCGCATGGGCGTCATCACGCTGGGAAATAAAGTCCACGATTATAACGGACCGGGGGCCCCTTGACAGCCGGCGCGGCTTGGTCTTTCCCCGCCGTCTCTTGTGGAGACCGGTGATCAGCTGCTTCTTGTGGGAGCTGACGGTTCGACGCTTCGACTCGCACGGCGATTGGCTGCTCATACCCACTGACAGAGCTCTCCGCCTTTCGCGGTGCAAGCACCGCTCCCACATGTCCCCCTAGCCACCGGCCATGACATGAATTGTGGGAGCAACGCTTGCGTCGCGATCCGCCGCGGAGCGGCGTTTGGTTGGCATGCTTCAGCCCTTCATCCGGAAATGGCGAAGCCGCACCCCGAAGGCCGCCAGCCAAACGAAGTAGACCACCACCCCGACCGAGACCAGCAGCGCCAGCCAGCCGGCGCGGGTCCAGACGCTCCACTCGAGCCAGGCCTGCCACTCGGGGGCCAGCCAGGCCAGTCCCACACCCATCACCGTGCAGCCACCGACCAGCTGTACCGCGTAGCGCCCCCAGCCGGGCTGGAAGACCAGCACGCCCTGCTTCCTGAGCAGCCAGCCCAGCAGGCCGGCGTTGAGGAAGGCCGAGAGCGCCGTGGCCAGCGCCAGGCCGGCATGGGCCAGCGGCCAGATCAGGATCAGGTTGAAGACCATGTTGGCGACCATGGCGATGATGCCCACCTTCACCGGGGTGGCAGTGTCCTGGCGGGCGAAGAAGCCCGGCGCCAGCACCTTGATCAGCATGAAGGCCACTAACCCGAAGGCATATGCTCTGAGGCTCATCGCCGCCATGGCGATATCGCGCTCGGTCATGGCGCCGTAGTGGAACAGCGAGATCAGCAGCGGCTCGGCGAGCACGGCGAGGGCCAGGGCCGCGGGCAGGCCGAGCAGCAGCACGGCACGGATCGCCCAGTCGAGCATGGCGGCGAAGTGCTCGCCGGACTGCTCGGCATGGCGCCTGGAGAGCGCCGGCAGGATCACCGTGCCGATGGCGATGCCGAACACCCCCAGCGGCAGCTCCACCAGGCGGTCCGAGTAGTAGAGCCAGGAGACGCTGCCCGCCGCCAGCAGCGAGGCCAGCACGGTGTCGAGCAGCAGGTTGATCTGCGACACCGAGACCCCGAACAGCGCCGGCACCATCAGCCGCAGGATGCGCCGCACCCCGCTGTGGGCGAAGTCGGGCCAGGGCCGCGGCAGCAGCCCCAGCCTCGCCAGGAAGGGGACCTGGAAGGCCAGCTGGGCGCCCCCGGCGATCAGCACGCCCCAGGCCAGCGCCATGGCCGGCTCCTCGAACAGCGGGGTGAGCAGCAGCGCCGCGCCGATCAGCGAGAGGTTGAGCAGCACCGGGGTGAAGGCCGGCACGGCGAAGCGGTTCCAGGTGTTGAGCGTGCTGCCGGCGAAGGCGGTGAGCGAGATCAGCAGCAGGTAGGGGAAGGTCAGCCGCAGCATGTCGGCGGTCAGCGCCAGCTTCTCCGGGTCGCGGCCGAAACCGGGCGCGAAGGCCCACACCAGCCAGGGCGACGCCAGCATGGCCAGCGCCGTGATCAGTGCCAGCACCGCCGTGAGGCTGCCGGCCACCGCATCGAGCAGCTCCTTCACCTCGCGCTTGCTGCCGCGCGTGGCATATTCCGAGAGCACCGGCACGAAGGCCTGGTTGAAGGCCCCCTCGGCAAACAGGCGGCGCAGGAAGTTGGGGATCTTGAAGGCGACGAAGAAGGCGTCCGCGCCGTTGCCGGCGCCGAACAGGGTGGCGATCACCACGTCGCGCGCCAGCCCCATCACCCGCGAGAGCATGGTCATCACGCTGACCACCAGGCCGGAGCGCATCAGGCCGCCCGCCTTGGGCGCCACTGCGCGGTCGTGGTCGTCGACGGCCGGCGGGCGGCGGCCGCCGTCAGGCGTCTGGGGTTCGTCGCCCCGGGGCTCGGGGGGCTGTTCGTGATCCGTCACCGTCTGTTCCTCGTTCGGCGCCGCGGCGGGCGCTCGGCAAGAATCGCGGACACAAAAAAACCGGCCGCAGCCGGTTTTTCTGCTGGCGCTCGGCTGGCTTACGCCGCGAGAGCCTTGATGCGCTTGTTCAGGCGGCTCTTCAGGCGCGCGGCCTTCTTCTTGGAGAGCACATCCTTGTCGGCGATGCGGTCGATGACCGGCTGCGCCTGCTTGAAGGCGTCCATGGCCTGGGCGTGGTCACCGCCGTTGATGGCCTTGACGACGCGCTTGATGTAGGTACGGACCATGCTGCGCTGGCTCGCCTTCAGGACACGACGACCTTCCGCCTGACGGGCACGCTTGCGGGCTTGCTTGCTGTTCGCCACTGACTGTCTCCTTGGAGAAAGTTGTGGTCGCCATCTGCGGGCGACACTTGATAACTGTATGATCCAACAGGGAAATAAAAAATCCCCGCCGGCCTGGCCATGTTGCCGGCTGCGCCATCGAGCGCAGTCGCTTAGGGGCCGTGTCTGAGAGGATGGCGTATCCTATCACGCCAACCCCGTGCTTGCCATAGTTCCTGCGAGAGTGCTAGGGCAGAGAGTGCTAGAGCACCACCAGGTTGTCGCGATGGATCAGCTCCGGCGCCTCCATGTAGCCGAGGATGGCCTCGATCTGGTGGCTGGGCTTGCCGACCAGCAGGCGGGCCTCGTCGGCGCCGTAGTTGACCAGCCCCTTGGCCACGCGCTGTCCCTGGTCGTCGACGCAGAGCACCATGTCGCCGCGGCGGAACTGGCCGCTGACGGCGGTCACCCCCACCGCCAGCAGGCTGGAGCCGCTGCCCTTGAGCACCTTCACCGCGCCGGCATCCAGGGTCAGGCTGCCGCGCACCTGCAGCTGCCCGGCCAGCCAGCGCTTGCGCGCCGCCATGGGCGCCTGCTCGGGGAGCAGCAGGGTCCCCAGCCGCTCGCCCTCGGCCAGGCGACCGAGCACGTCCGGCTGGCGACCGCTGGCGATCACCGTGACCGCACCGGAGCGGGCCGCCAGCCGGGCCGCCCGCACCTTGGTAGTCATGCCGCCGCGGCCGAGCGCCCCGCCGCCGCCGGCCACCGCGGCCAGGGTCGGGTCGTCGGCGCGCCCCTCGGCGATCAGCCGCGCCCCGGGGTTCGAGCGCGGATCGGCATCGAACAGCCCCTCCTGGTCGGTGAGGATCACCAGGGCGTCGGCCTCCAGCAGGTTGGCGACCAGGGCCCCCAGGGTGTCGTTGTCGCCGAAGCGGATCTCGTCGGTGACCACGGTGTCGTTCTCGTTGACCACCGGCACCACCCGCAGCGCGACCAGGGTGCGCAGCGCCGAGCGGGCGTTGAGGTAGCGCTTGCGGTTGGAGAGGTCATCGTGGGTGAGCAGGATCTGGGCGGTGAGCAGGCCGTGGCGGGCGAAGTGGCCCTCGTAGCACTCGGTGAGGCCATTCTGGCCCACCGCCGCCGCGGCCTGGAGCTCGTGGACCGCCGAGGGGCGGGCCTGCCAGCCCAGGCGCACCATGCCGGCGGCCACCGCGCCGGAGGAGACCAGCACCACCTCGATGCCCCGGCGGTGCAGCGCGGCGATCTGGTCCACCCAGCCGCCGATGGCCGCCTCGTCGAGGCCGCGGCCATCATTGGTCAGCAGCGCACTGCCGATCTTCACCACCACCCGGCGCGCGCGCTTCAGGGCCTCGCGGCCGACTACCTGCTCGTTGCTTTCCATCCTTTCCTCGGTTCACCCCTCAACGGGCACCCAGCGTGCGGACCGATCACCCCTCAGGGCGCATACTCGACCTCGACGTCATAGTCGTCGTCATCGAAATCGTCGTCATCCTCGTCGGCCGGCTTGCGCTTGCGGCCGAGGCGGGCCTCGGTGCGGGCCACCGCCTCGTCCTCCATCCGCGCGCGCATCTCGCGGGCGCGCTCGGCGGCTTCCTCGTCCTCGTTCTCGAGGCGGCGCTGCTCGGTGAGCCAGCGGTAGGCGGCCTGCACCAGGGCATCGGTGCCGTCGCTGGAAATCGCCGAGATGCGAAATACCGGCCCCTCCCAGCCCAGGCGACGGACGATCTCGTCGGCCACCGCCTCGCGCTCCTCGGCCGGCAGCAGGTCGAGCTTGTTGAGCACCAGCCAGCGCGGCAGTTCGGCCAGCGCCGGGGAGAACTCGCCCAGCTCGTGGATGATCGCCTCGGCGGCCTCCACCGGGTCGGACTCGTCGAAGGGCGCCACGTCGACCACGTGGAACAGCAGCCGGGTGCGGGTCAGGTGCTTGAGGAAGCGCAGCCCCAGGCCGGCACCGTCCGAGGCCCCCTCGATCAGGCCGGGCACGTCGGCCATCACGAAGTGCTCGTGCTGGCCGAGCTTCACCACGCCGAGGTTGGGCACCAGGGTGGTGAAGGGGTAGTTGGCCACCTTGGGCTTGGCCGCGGAGACCGAGCGGATCAGCGTCGACTTGCCGGCATTGGGCAGGCCCAGCAGGCCCACATCGGCCATCACCTTCATCTCAAGGCGCAGGTTGCGGCGCTCGCCCTCGGTCCCCGGCGTGGTGCGCCGCGGCGCGCGGTTGGTGGAGGACTTGAAGTGGATGTTGCCGAGCCCCCGGCGGCCGCCCTGGGCCACCAGTACCACCTGACCAATCTCCGTGACGTCGGCGATCACCTCGAGGGTGTCCTCGTCGATCACCGTGGTGCCCACCGGCACCTTGACGTGCAGGTCCTCGCCGGCGCGCCCGCTCATCTGCCGGCCCATGCCGGGCTGGCCGTTCTGCGCCTTGTAGAAGCGCTGGTACTTGAAGTCGATGAGGGTGTTGAGGGCATCGTCCCCGATCAGGTAGACGGTGCCGCCATGCCCCCCATCGCCGCCATCGGGGCCGCCCTTGGGCACATACTTCTCGCGGCGGAAGCTCAGGCAACCATTGCCGCCCTTGCCGGCTTCCACGATGATCGAGGCTTCGTCGACGAACTGCATCTCTTACTCTCCTGACGGCCCATGCCGCCATGATACAAGAAGGCCCCGCCTGGGCGGGGCCTTCTCGCTGCAAGCGTCAGGGGTCTCAGGCAGAGACGACACTGACGAACTTGCGGTTCTTCGGACCCTTGGTCTCGAACTTGACCACGCCCTCGTCCAGCGCGAACAGGGTATGGTCCTTGCCGATACCTACGCCAGTGCCGGCGTGGAACTTGGTGCCACGCTGGCGGACGATGATGTTGCCCGGGTTGACGACCTGGCCGCCGAACAGCTTGACGCCGAGGCGTTTGGATTCGCTGTCGCGACCGTTACGGGTGGAACCCGCTGCCTTCTTGTGAGCCATTGCAAATACCTCGCTCGTTCAGGGGAGCAGCCGCTTACGCGGAGATCCCGGTGATCTTGACTTCAGTGAACCACTGGCGGTGGCCCTGACGCTTCATGTGGTGCTTGCGACGACGGAACTTGATGATGGTGACCTTGTCGCCACGACCATGGGAGACGACCTCGGCCGCCACCTTGGCACCGTCGACCAGCGGGGCGCCAACCGTGACGTCCTCGTCGTTGCCCACCAGCAGGACCTCGTCGAACTCGATGGTGTCGCCGGTCGGCACTTCCAGCTTCTCGAGCTTGAGAGTCTGGCCTTCCTGAACGCGGTACTGCTTGCCACCGCTCTTGATAACTGCGTACATGCTTTTCTCTCCAGGACTCATCGGGTGTTGGCTCTTCATCGACCTGCTGCGAGTGGCGCCCCTTTTGGCAACCATCTGACAGGGAGCGTGATGAGTGGGTCGCGGATTATAACCGCGGGCGAACGACCGCACAACCCGTGGGCGACCCTCCCGGAGATGCGGCCGGCACCCCGGCCGAGGGCCCGCCAGCACCGGCTTGACGCCCCCATGGGGGCCCCATAGCATGGCCGGCAACCCGATGCCAGATGGGGCGCCCGTCGCCCCGGCCCCACCTACCCGTCGAAACCGCCTCCATGCCAGCGAACGCCTCACCGCCCCAGTCACCCCACCCCGCTCCCGCGTCGCCGCTGCATGCCGCGGTGGCCGATGACTTCCTCGCCGTGAACCGCACCATCATGGACCAGCTCGCCTCGCGCATCCCGCTGGTGGAGACCATCGGCCAGTACATCATCGAGAGCGGCGGCAAGCGGCTGCGCCCGCTGCTGGTGCTGCTGGCGGCACGCTCGCTGGGCTACGCGGGCGACCGGCACATCACCCTGGCGACCCTGGTCGAGTTCATGCACACCTCGACGCTGCTGCATGACGACGTGGTCGACGAGTCCCACATGCGCCGCGGCAAGGCCACGGCCAACGATGCCTGGGGCAACGCCCCCTCGGTGCTGGTGGGCGACTTCCTCTACTCCCGCTCCTTCCAGATGATGGTGGAGGTGGGCTCGATGCGCATCATGGACGTGCTCTCGCGGGCCACCTGCACCATCGCCGAGGGCGAGGTGCAGCAACTCACCAACGTGGGCAACCCGGACACCGACGAGGCCGCCTACTTCGATACCATCCAGGGCAAGACCGCCATGCTCTTCGAGGCGGCTTCCCACAGCGGCGCCATCCTCGCCGACGCCAGCCCCGAGCAGGAGGCGGCCCTGCAGTACTACGGCCGCTACCTGGGCCTGGCCTTCCAGCTGATCGACGACCTGCTCGACTACCAGGGCGACGCCGAGGCGATGGGCAAGAACGTGGGCGACGACCTGGCCGAGGGCAAGCCGACCCTGCCGCTGATCCAGGCCATGGCCGCCGGCACCCCCGCGCAGCGCGACCTGGTCCGCCAGGCCATCCGCAAGGGCGGCCTCGATCACCTGGACGAGGTACTGGCCATCGTGCGCGACACCGGCGCCCTGGACTACACCCGGGCCCGCGCCGAGGAGATGGCCGACAGGGCCCTGGCACAGCTCGACGCGCTGCCCGATAGCCCCTTCCGCGACAGCATGGCCCAGCTCGCCCGCCTGGCCGTCGACCGGCAGAACTGAGCGGCACAAAGCTGCCGCGGGGGCTTGCATGCCGGCAGGGCTTGCGTATAATGCGCTCCGTCGGTCAGCACAGACCCGACGCAAGAAAAGTTCGGAGTATAGCTCAGCTTGGTAGAGCGCTGCCTTCGGGAGGCAGAGGTCGTAGGTTCGAATCCTGCTACTCCGACCAAGAACATCAGTAAAAACGGCCACTTAGCTCATATGAGCGGTGGCCGTTTTTCGTGACTCCCGGCCGGATGCCCCCCCCCAGCCGCATCTCGCGCCTCACGCCCCTCTTCCTGCCCAGAGCCGCTGCCCCAGCGTCACCGCGCCCAGCACCGCCGCACCGACCACCAGGCCGAAGAGCATATTGAGCAGCGACGGGCCCAGACCATGGACCACGGCACTGAGCCCCGGGATGTCGAACTGCGCCTCGGCCAGGCCCTGGACCAGATGGTGAACCACGGGGATCCCGTGGGTGAGGATGCCGCCGCCGACCAGGAACATCGCCAGGGTACCGACCACCGACAGCCCCCTCATCAGGTAGGGCGCCCCGGCAAGCAGGCCACGTCCCAGCGCCCGGAGCAGGCCGTTGCGTCTGCTCAGGTACAGCCCCAGATCGTCGAGCTTGACGATGCCGGCCACCAGACCATAGACCCCCACGGTCATCAGCAGGCCGATGCCCACCAGCACCGCGACCTGCTGTGCCAGGGCGACACCCGCCACCGTCCCCAGGGTGATGACGATGATCTCGGCAGAGAGGATGAAGTCGGTACGTACCGCCCCGCGAATCTTGTCCTTCTCGAAGGCTCGCATGTCGACCTGCTCGTTGGCCATGGCCGCGAGGCGACGACGATGCGCCTCCTCTTCCTCGCCGCCGTGCAGGAACTTGTGAGCCAGCTTCTCGACTCCCTCGTAGCAGAGGTAAGCCCCACCGAGCATCAGCAGCAGGGTAACCGCCCAGGGTATCAGGGCGCTGACCAGCAGTGCTGCCGGTATCAGGATCAGCTTGTTGACCAGCGAACCCCGGGCCACTGCCCAGACCACCGGCAGTTCCCGGTCGGCGTCAACACCGGTGACCTGCTGGGCGTTGAGCGCCAGGTCGTCCCCCAGCACGCCGGCGGTCTTCTTGGCCGCTACCTTGGTCATCAACGAGACATCGTCAAGGATGGTGGCGATGTCATCGATCAGGGTGAGAAGGCTGCTGCCGGCCACGGTACGGGCTCCTTGTCGTTGGGCATTCCCGCATGCCGGCGGGCGCCAGCGCGCCTCAAGTCACGGTAATCACGGTGCAATCGGCGGTATGGCTGACCTTGTGGGAGACGCTGCCGAACACCATGCCACGCACGTCGCTGACGCCGCGGCTGCCCATGACGATGGCATCGACGCCGAGCTCCTCGGCCTCGGCGGTGATCAGCTCCGCCGGGCGACCCTGGCGGACCACCTCCTTGACCTCGGTGCCGGCGAGGTCGACGGTGGCACGCGCCTTGTCGATCGCCTTGTGGGCCTCCTCCTTCATCCCGGCTGCCAGCTTCTCGCGCTCCTCCTCGGAGAAGGGCTCGGCGGTGCCACCGGTGAACAGGCCGATGTTGTCCGGCGGAAACTCGGCCACGGTCATCAGGTGCAGGACGGCGGACGTTCCCTTCGCCAGTTGGGCGGCCACCTGGAGCGCCTTCTCGGCATGGCTGGAGCCGTCGACGGGAACGAGGATTGACTGGTACATGATATCTGCCCTTTCAGTGACATACCGGAGTGCCCCGCGGCACCCCTCCTGAATCCTAGCCTAGACGCTGTCGGCGATCCGGCAATGTCCTGGATCAAACGCGCCAGCCGAAACCCAGCACCGGCATGGCCAGGCCAAACACCACCAGGGTGATGACCAGGATCGCCGCCAGGCTCACCAGGGCCCCGGCGCGCATCATCTCCGCCACGCTCAACCGGCCGCTGCCGAAGACCACGGCATTGGGCGGGGTCGCCACCGGCAGCATGAAGGCGCAACTCGCCGCCATGGCCACCGGCACCGAGAGCAGCAGCGGGCTGGCTCCGAGGCTCACGGTCAGCGCGGCGGTCAGCGGCAGGATCGCCGCCGCGGTGGCGGTATTGCTGGTCACGTGGCTCATCAGCATCACCACCACCACGACCATCGCCACCAGCCCCCAGGTCGGCCAGGCACCGAAGGCCCCCAGCCCTTCGGCCACCGCCGCGGCCAGGCCGCTGCCCTCGATCGCCGTGCCCAGGCTGAGCCCGCCGCCGACCAGCACCAGTACCCCCCAGGGCAGCTGACGGGCGCTGTCCCAGTCCATCAGGAACTGGCGCTGGCGCCAGCGGGCCGGCACCACGAACAGCAGCAGGGCCCCGATCACGGCGATGCCGGCATCGCTGAGCGGCACCTGCAGCCAGGACTCCAGCAGCGGCCGGGTGACCCAGGCCAGGGCGACGAGGGCAAAGACCGCCGCCACGCGCTGTTCGGGACGGCTCATGCGCCCCAGGTCCTCGGCCTGATCGCGGAGCATCTGCGCCACCCCGGGCAGCTCGTCATGGCTCACCGGGTAGACCCAGCGAGTCAGCAGCCACCAGGCCAGCACCAGCAGCAGCAGGGCGGGGGGCACCGCCACCAGCATCCACTGGGCGAAGCCGATCTCGATGCCGTAGTTGTCGGCCATGAAGCCGGCCAGCAGCGCATTGGGGGGCGTGCCGATCAGGGTACCCATGCCGCCGATATTGGCAGCCAGGGCGATCCCCAGCAGCAGCGTCAGGGCCATGTGGTGGCTGGCGCCCTCGCCGCCCTCCCGTTCCAGCATGGTCAGCACCGAGATGCCGATGGGCACCATCAGCGCTGCGGTGGCGGTATTGCTGACCCACATGCTCAGCGCCGCCGTGGCGACCATGAAGCCGCCCACCAGCCGGTCCGGGCGCAGCCCGGAGATGCGCAGCACCAGCATGGCGATGCGCCGATGCAGGCTCCAGCGCTGGATCGCCTCGGCCAGCAGGAAGCCCCCCAGGAAGAGGAAGATCAGCGGGTTGGCATAGGGCGCCGCCACCTGGTCGATGGGCGCCACCCCCATGAGCGGCAGCACGGCTACCGGCAGCAGGGCGGTGACCGCGATGGGCACGGGCTCCAGCACCCACCAGGTCGCCATCCAGGCGGTCAGCGCCACCACCTGCCAGGCCGCCGCCGGCATCTGTGCCGGCACCTCCGTCAGCGCCAGCAGCAGGAAGGCCAGCGGCCCCAGCGCCAGCCCCAGCGGGACCCTGAGACGCGTCAGTCGTGACGGCGAGGCCTCCTGGGCCTCGGTGGAGATCGAGTCGGTCATGGCTCCTCCCTATGATCGGCTACCCCGAGCATACACGGCGACGAATGGCCTCAGAGCCAGGGCTCCAGCCCCAGCACGCCGCTGAGCCAGGCAAGGAAACGCGCGCCCGCCGAGCCCGGTTCACGGTCGAGGTGGACCGGGCGGCCATCGATCAGCGACAGCCAGTGCAGCCGTCCCCGGGCATCGAGCTCGAGGGCATAGCTCTGCTGGGGACTCGCCCCCTCGGCCACGAAGTCCATGAAGTCGTCGAACAGCGGCTCGCTCTCGGCCAGCACCCCCACCTCGGTGTTCCACCACACCGACCGGGGATCGGCATTGGCCGAGCCCACGAAGAGCCGGTCCTGGTCGATTCCCAGCGCCTTGATGTGCAGCACCGAGGCGGAGCTGCCGACACTCTCGTCGCGCGGGTCGGTGTCCGCCTCGAGGTCACCGCGCAGCTCGAAGAGCGCCACGCCACTCGCCAGCAGCTGTGCCCGGTAGGGCGCGTAGGCACCGTGGACGACCGGGACGTCGGAGGCCTCCAGGGAGTTGGTCACCACCTTCACCTCGATGCCCGCCTCGGCCAGGGCCTGCAGCCGGCGGCTGCCCGCCTCGGTGGGCACGAAGTAGGCGGAGACCAGCAGCAACCGCGACTCGGGGGCGACCCGGCGCGCCAGCTGGCCGGCCATGGTCTCGGCCAGCGGCGGGCGGCCGCGGCGCGCCGGCTTGCCGGGTGGGTCCCAGAGGGCCTCGGCCTCCCCCCAGTGCAGGGCATCGGCCAGCCGGCTGCGGGAGCGGCTCTCGTAGCGCTCGCGCAGGGCGTTGAAGTAGCTCGAGTCGCTGCGCGCCTCGAGCCAGGCGGCCAGGTCGTCGCGCAGCCCCTGCCAGGCGTCGGGGGCGGCCTGGCGATAGCGGCCGATGGGCTGGGCCAGGCCATGGTTCCAGTAGAGGTCGAAGCTGCGCGACAGCGGCTCCATCACCGGCCCCATGACCAGCAGGTCCAGGTCGGCGAAGTTGCGCGGGGAGTTCGCGTTGTAGTACTCGTCGCCCAGGTTGCGCCCGCCGACGATGCCCAGGGCGTTGTCGGCGAGCCACAGCTTGTTGTGCATGCGCCGATGCTGGCGGCCGGCCACCGGCAGCGAGGCCAGCACCCGGGTGGCCAGGTGGCCCCGCCCCAGCGGCAGGGCGTTGTAGACCCGCACCTCAATGCGCGGGTGGCTGTCCAGGGCGGCCAGGCGCGCATCCTGGCCGACGGCCCCGATATCGTCGAGCAGCAGCCTCACCGTCACGCCCCGCTCGGCGGCCTCCAGCACCCGGTGCAGCAGGGCCCGGGTGGTGATACCGTCGCCCATCAGGTAGGTCTGGATATCCAGGCGCCGCTCGGCCCGGGCGGCGAGCAGCGAGCGCACGGCGAAGGCGTCGCGGCCGTCGGCGAGCAGCGCCAGACCGTTCAGGCCCTCGTGGGGCGCGGCCTGGTCGAGGGCCCAGCGGCCCAGGCTGGTGGAGGCGACCGCCTCGGGGGTCAGGGCGGTGGTGTGTTCCCGGGCCACCGGGGAAGCGGCACAGCCGGAAAGCAGCAGGAGCAGCGCCAGCAGGCCGCCCCGCCACAGGTACCCCGCGGCGCGGTCAGTCCGCATCGCCGTCATCGTCGGCCAGGCGCCTCGCCATGGCCTTGCGCGCCCGGTTGCGGCGGTAGAGGCGCACCAGGGCGATCCACAGGGCGGCCGCCACCATGGCCGCCAGGGTCCAGCCCTGCCAGGGCCGGGCGGCATCCCCCATCAGGGTCTCCAGGGTGATGATCAGGATGAAACCCGTCGCCTGGCTGGCGATCGCCAGGGCGCGCAGGGTATCGAAGGCCGGTCGTGCCATGAGTGCTCCCGCTGGATGACAGCCCTGCCCGCCGGCAGTAGGCTTGGCGAAACGAACCCGCCCAGTGTACCCGCTGCGGCGCCCGCCGCCGACCTCTCGGAGTCACCGCCACGACATGGATGCCATCGCCCTGGGGCCCGTCCTGATCGCGCTGCCACGCCTCTATGCCTTCTTCGCCGCCCTGGTCCTGCTGGCCGCCAGCGCCTTCCTTCTCGGCCTGCCCCGGGGGCGCCATGCCCGCTGGTTCAACGGCCTGCTGCTGGCCTGGCTGGTCGGTGCCCGCCTGGGGCATGGGCTGATGAACCTGGGCGCCTATGCCGAGGCGCCCCTGGACATCCTCAAGCTCTGGCAGCCCGGCTACCACGGCCTCTGGGGCCTGCTGGCCGCGCTAGGCTGGACCGCCTGGTCGCTGCGCGACCGGCTGGGTGCCATGCTCGGCGGCATGGGCCTGGCGTTGGGCGCCTCGCTGCTGTGGCTCACGCTGGTCACCCTGGCACCGCTGGGCGGCGGCATGGCCCTGCGCGAGCTGCCCGACCTCGCCCTGGAGAACCTCGACGGCGAGGAGGTGAACCTGGCCTCGCTGTCCGGCGAGCGGGTGGTGGTCAACCTCTGGGCCACCTGGTGCCCGCCCTGCCGTCGCGAGATGCCGCTGCTGGCCGAGGCGGACGCCCGGGAGGGGGTCACCGTGGTGATCGTCAACCAGGGCGAGGAGCTGCTGCAGGTGGTGCGCTACCTCGACGACCAGGGCCTCGACTTCGGCCATGCCCTGCTCGACCCGCGCCAGCGGCTGATGGTGCTGACCGAGTCCCCGGGCCTGCCCACCACCCTGCTCTTCGACGGCGAGGGGCGCGCCCTGGAGCAGCACGTCGGGGAGCTCACCCGCGCACGGCTTTCGACCTGGCTGGAGGAGCGCTGATCGGCGCGAGTGCTTAAGCCGCGCTGGGCTTTGCTGTAAGATACCGCGCCCTGTCGCCGCCGGGCCGGGTGTGGCCAGCGGCACCGAACCGATCCCAAGCATCCCCGAGGCACCATGAGCGACTACTCTCCCGGCCAGCGCTGGATCAGCGACGGCGAGGCCGAACTCGGCCTGGGCACCATCCTCAACGTCGACGCCCGCAGCGTCACCGTGCTCTTCGGCGCCAGCCAGGAAACCCGCACCTACAGCAGCCGCAATGCCCCCCTGACCCGGGTGGCCTTCGGCAGCGGCGACCGCATCCAGTCCGCCGAGGGCTGGCAGATGACCGTCGACGACAGCAAGGAGATCGGCGGCCTGATCGTCTACATCGGCGAGGACGACGCCGGCGAGCTGTGCGAGCTGCCCGAGGCACGGCTCGCCGACACCATGCAGTTCGACCAGGCCCGCGACCGCCTGCTCACCGGCCAGGTCGACCGCAACGACTGGTTCGACCTGCGCTTTCGCACCCTGCACCACTTCCACCGCATCGAGCAGAACCCGGCACTCGGCCTGGCCGGCCCGCGCATCGACCTGATCCCCCATCAGCTCTATATCGCCGACGAGGTGGCCCGTCGCCACGCCCCGCGGGTGCTGCTGGCCGACGAGGTGGGGCTGGGCAAGACCATCGAGGCGGGACTGATCCTGCATCGCCTGCTGCTCACCGGCCGCGCCGAGCGGGCGCTGATCCTGGTGCCGGCGAGCCTGACCCACCAGTGGCTGGTGGAGCTGCTGCGCCGCTTCGCCCTCGAAGTCACCCTGCTCGACGAGCAGCAGAGCCAGGCCCACGGCGAGGCGAATCCCTTCGAGGCCGGCCAGCTGGTGCTGGCCAGCCAGGACTGGTTCTTCGCCAACCCCCATCGCCAGCAGCAGGCGCTGGCCTGCGACTGGGACCTGCTGATCGTCGACGAGGCCCACCACCTGGACTGGAGCCCGACGCAGAGTGGCCCCGGCTACGCCTGCGTGGGGCGCCTGGCCGCCCAGGTGCCCGGCATCCTACTGCTCACCGCCACCCCGGAGCAGATGGGCCTCGAAAGCCACTTCGCCCGGCTGCGCCTGCTCGACCCGGACCGCTACCACAGCCTCGAGGCCTTCCGCGAGGAGGAGCAACACTACGTGGAGGTGGCCGAGGCGATCGACGCCCTGGAGCGCCTGCCGGGCGAGGAGGCCGACCGCGATAGCGTCGCCGCGGTGATCGCCGAGCCCGACAGCCTGGCCCTGCTCGACACCCTGGCCGACCCCGAACGCGGGGAGGACCAGCACGGCGCCGCCCGCGACCAGCTGCGCGACCAGCTGCTGGACCGCCACGGTACCGGCCGGGTGATGTTCCGCAACAGCCGCCGCCATGTGGGCGGCTTCCCCGAGCGCCGCCTGCATGTCGCGGAGCTCGAGGCGCCCTCCTCCTATCGCCGTGTGCTGCGCCGCCTGGCGCGCGACGAGGACTACCTGGACGAGTTGCTGATCGAGACCGGCCTCGACCATCCCGAGGTACTGATCTACCCGGATGCCATGTACCGGGCGCTGGCCGACGACCCGCTCAACACCGAGCCCTGGTGGCAGTTCGACCCGCGGGTGACCTGGTTGCTGGAGCGCCTCGCCGATGACGGCGAGGGCGGCTTCGCCGGTGACAAGGTGCTGGTGATCGCCCATGACCGCGAGACCGCCCTGGGCCTGGCCGAGGGATTGCGCGTGCTCGGCGGCTATCAGGCCCCGGTGTTCCACGAGGGGCTCTCGCTGGTGGAGCGCGACCGCGCCGCGGCGGCCTTCGCCGACCAGGAGGAAGGCTGCCAGGTGCTGGTCTGCTCGGAGATCGGCTCCGAGGGGCGCAACTTCCAGTTCTGCCGCCACCTGGTGATGTTCGACCTGCCGCTGCACCCCGACCAGCTGGAGCAGCGCATCGGCCGCCTCGACCGCATCGGCCAGCGCCATGCCATCGAGCTGCATGTGCCGGTGTTCGCCGGCAGCCCCGGCGAGAAGCTGCTGCGCTGGTACCACCAGGGCATGGACGCCTTCAGTGCGCCCCATGGCCTGGGCAGCGAGATCCATGCTGCCTTCGGCGACACCCTGGCCGACAGCCTGCTCGACGACGAGGCCCTCGAGGAGGTGATCGCGGAGACCCGGGCGCTGTTCGAGGCACGCCTGGCCGAGCGCGACGCCGGGCGCAACCGCCTGCTGGAGCTCAACGCCTGCCGGCACGAGCGCGCCGATGCGGTCATCGCGGCGATCCGCGAGCTCGATGCCGACAAGGCCCTGACCCGCTATCTGGACCAGGCGCTGGACATCTTCGGCGTCGACAGCCAGGAACTGGGCGGTGGCATTCAGCACCTGCAGCCGAGCCCGCAGATGCTCGACGGCCTGCCGGGCCTGGTGAAGGGCGAGGAGGGCTTCTCGGCCACCTTCTCCCGCGCCCGGGCCCTGGCCCGGGACGACGTCCAGCGCCTCTCCTGGGAACACCCGCTGCTGCGCGAGATGATGGGCCGGATCCTCGATGGCCCCATGGGCAACACGGCGCTGGCCCTGCTCAGGCATCCCGCGATCCCCGCCGGTCGCCTGATGGTCGAGCTGGTCTTCCGCACCCACTGCCCCGCACCGAAGCGCCTGCACCTCAACCGCTTCCTGCCGCCCACCGCGGTGCGCGTGCTGCTCGACGAATCCGGCGCCAACCTGACCGACAGGATCTCCTTCACCGGCCTCTCCAAGGCGGTGCAGAAGGTCAAGAAGGCGGTGGCCCGCGATCTGATCAAGAGCCGCCACGACCGGCTGCGCGAGCTGCTCGACGGGGCCGAGGCGGAGGCCGAGCGGGAGCTGCCGAGCATCGTCGAGGCCGCCCAGGTGCGCATGCGGGCCGAGCTCGATGCCGAACTCAGCCGCCTCGAGGCGCTCTCGCGGCTCAACCCCGCGGTGCGCGCCGACGAACTCGAGGCGCTGCGCGCCGAGCGCGCCGAGCTGGACACCGCCATCGAGGGCGCCCGGCTGCGCCTGGACGCGGTGCGGGTGATCGTCACCGTGGGTGACGAGACACGCTGAGCCCTGTGTCGGGCTGAACCGGCGGGGCATGCCCGCTGCCCTGGTGCTTCCCGGCCCCACTTGGCCGCTTGGCCGCTTGGCCGCTTGGCGGCTTGGCGGCTTGGCGGCTTGGCGGCTTGGCGGCTTGGCGGCTTGGCGGCTTGGCGGCTTGGCGGCTTGGCGGCTTGGCGGCTTGGCGGCTACCCCAGAATATCGGCCAGGGCTTTTTCCAGCGTCTCGAACCGGAACTCGAAGCCCGCCTCGAGCAGCCGGGCCGGGCGCATGTCGGCGCCGGTCAGCAGCAGCCGCGACATCTCGCCGAAGGCGGTCTCCAGGGCAATGGCCGGTACCGGCATCAGGGCGGGACGCCCCAGCTGCCCGGCCAGGGTGCGGGTGAACTCGGCGTTGGTGACGGGGTGGGGGGCGCTGCCGTTGAAGGGGCCCTCCAGGTCATCGCGCTCGATCAGGAAGAGGATTGCGCGGACCAGGTCCTCGCGGTGGACCCAGGGCATGAACTGCTTGCCGTCGCCGAAGCGGCCGCCCAGCCCCAGCTTGAAGGGCGGTAGCATCTTCTGCAGGCTGCCGCCGCCGGCATCGAGCACCAGGCCTATGCGCAGCAGGGCCACGCGCACGCCGAAGTCCGCCGCCTCCCGGGCGGTGTCTTCCCAGCGCTTGCAGAGGCGGTGGGCAAACTCGTCATGGGGCGGGGTCTCCTCAGTGACCTCGCGATCGCCCTGGTCGCCGTAGTAGCCCATCGCCGAGGCCGAGACCATCACCCGGGGGGTCCGGCCCTGGCTGGCCTGGAGCTGCTCACAGAGCATCACCAGGTCACCGGTGACGTTGACCCGGGAGTCGATCAGGCGCTTCTTCTGGTTGTCGCTCCAGCGCCGGGCGGCGATCGACTCGCCGGCCAGGTTGACGATGGCGTCCGGCGGGGTGTCAACGAAGTCCAGCACCGAACGGCGGATATCAGTGCCCTCCGGCAGGCGGTCGCGCACCTGCTCCGGCTCCCGCGACACCACCAGCAGGCGATGCCCCGCCTCCTTCAGCCGCCGGCAGAGCCGCTGCCCGACGAAACCGCTGCCGCCCGTGATCAGCACTCGCATCCGGAATCCCTCCCCATGCCATTTAAGACAAGCCACCGTGAGTTATACAGCCGTTGTACACTTCTGCTAGTCTAGCGATGAACGCCGTTGACTGCACGAGATGACCATGTCCCAGCCTCCCGTTTCCACCGCCATCATCGGCGCCGGCATCGCCGGCCTCGCCTGCGGGCAGGCCCTAAGCGCGGCTGGCCTGCCGGTGCACCTCTTCGACAAGGGCCGCGGCCCCGGGGGACGCATGTCCAGCCGGCGCCTGCCGGGCGCCGTGGTCGACCTGGGCGCCCAGTTCTTCAGCGTGCGCGACCCGGCCTTCCGTCGTCGGGTCACCGCCTGGCGAGAGGCAGGCCATGTCGCCAGCTGGCCCGAGACCCTCTGGCAGGTCACCGAGAAGGGCTGGCAGCCCCACCGGGACAACGTCGAGCGCTTCATCGGCACCCCGCACATGAGTGCCGTGACCCGCCCGCTGGCCGAAGGGCTCGAGGTCACCTCCGGCACGCGCATCGCGCGCCTCGAATCCCATGACGGCCAGTGGTGGCTGCTGGACCAGGACGACGCTCGCCACGGCCCCTACACGCGGGTGGTGATCGCCGTCCCGACGCCCCAGGCCGCGACGCTGCTGGCGGGCCACGAGACGGCCCTGGCCGAGGCCTGCGAGGCGGTGATCCAGCGCCCCTGCTGGACGGCCTGGGCGCGCTTCGATGCGCCGCTGCCCGCCCTGCCGGGCGTCGACGACGACTGGCAGGCGGTACGCCTGGACCCCGGCCAGGAGCGGGCGCCAGCCGACGATCCGCTGCGCTTCGTCAGCCGCAACGACCACAAGCCGGGCCGCCACGGCCAGGGCGAGAGCCTCAGCCTGCTGGCACGCCTGGAGTGGAGCGAGGCCCACCTCGAGCTCGGTGCCGAGGCCGTGGCCCGGGCGCTGCTCGACGCCTTCCGCGCGCGCCTGCCGCGCGGTGTCACGCTGCCCGAGCCCACCGACCTGGGCGCCCATCTCTGGCGCTACGCCCAGCCGGACGTCTTCGCCGCGGGCGAGGCCGTCAACCGCGACTATCGGCGCTCGTCCGCCGGACTGGCACTCTGCGGCGACGGCTGGCGCGGGCCGCGGGTCGGGGATGCCTGGCTCTCCGGCCACCACCTCGGCGAGGCCCTGGCGGCCGACACTCCCTGATCCCATCGCGACTGGAGACTTCCATGCCCCATGCCCTGACACTGCTCGACCTCGGCTCCAGCGCCCCACACTGGCGAGCACCCATCCCACACTGCACCGAGCAGGCAAGGGAGTCGGCACGCTCATGAATGACGAGGCAAGGCGTCCGGCCGACACCCCCCTCTACCCGATCCGCGAGGTCTCCCGGCTGACCGGGGTGAACTCCGTCACCCTGCGCGCCTGGGAGCGCCGCTACGGCCTGATCAAGCCGCAGCGCACGCCCAAGGGGCACCGCCTCTATGCCCGCGAGGACATCGAGCGCGTCGAACGCATACTGCAGTGGCTGAATCGCGGGGTGCCGGTCAGCCAGGTGCGCGAGCTGCTCGACCAGCCGGAGAGCGCGGAGGCCCCGGCGCCGGCGGCCGGCGACTGGCCCGGCCAGCGCCGCCTGCTCATCAGCGCCGTGCAGGCGCTGGACCTGACGCGCCTGGAGGAGCTGTTCAACCAGTCGCTGGCGCTCTACCCGGTACCCACCTGCCTGGCCGAGCTCTGGCAGCCGGTGGTCCGCCAGCTCGAGGAGGGCTGGGGAGAGCAGCTCGGCGACGTGCTGCAGCGCCGCACCCTCGAGACCTTCCTGCGCACGCGCATCGGCACCCGGCTGCTGCATGCCAACCGGCTGGGCATGGGCCCGACCCTGCTGGTCGCTCCCCTGCCCGACGACCCCGCCCCGCTGTGGGTGCTGCTCACGGCCCTGGCCGCCAGCGACCGCGGCTATCGGGTCCAGCTCTTCGATGCCCCGCTGCCCTGCAGCGAGCTGCCGCTGGCGGTGGAGCGCTTCCAGGCGGCGGCCCTGCTGCTGGCCAGCGGCAAGGCAGAGAAGGCCGAGCTGGTGCGGCGCCAGTTGCCGCGCCTGGCCGAGCAGCTCGAGGTGCCGCTGATGGCCTGCGGCCCCATGGCTCGCATCCGCGAGGCCGACCTGGAGGAGACCCGCGTGGAGCTGCTCGGCGATGACCTCGGCGAGGCCATGGAGCGCCTCCAGGCCCGCCTGCCCGTACGCTGAACCGGAGCCTCCCATGACCCGCCCCGTGATCGTCTGGTTCCGCAGCGACCTGCGCATCCAGGACAATACTGCCCTGGCCACGGCCGCCCGCCAGGGCCCCGTGATTGCCGTCTTCCTGCGCAGCCTCCCCCACTGGCAGCGCCACGGCCACGGCGCCAACAAGCTCGACTTCTGGGGCCGCGGGGTGGCTGCCCTGGCCGACAGCCTGGACGGCCTGGGGATCCCGCTGCTGCACCGCGACATCGACGACTTCGGCGAGGCCCCGGCGGCCCTGCTGGCCATCGCCCGGGAGACCGGCGCCGTCGGCCTGCACTTCAACCGCGAATACCCGGTGGACGAGCTGGCCCGCGATGCCGCGGTGATCGAGGCCTTCGACGAGGCGGGCCTCACCGCCAGCGGCCACCATGACGCCGTGGCCTTCGCCCCCGGCGAGCTGCTCACCGGCAAGGGCGACTACTACGGGGTCTTCACCCCCTTCGCCAGGGCCTGGCACCGCCAGCTGACGCCGGAGCGGATCACCCTGCACGACACCCCGACGCCCCAGGCGCCCATCGGCCTCGCCTCCGACCCGCTGCCCGGACTGCCCGAGCTTGCCGACACGCCGATCGACGGCCGCACCTGGCCCGCCGGCGAGGGCCCTGCCGCCGACCGCCTGGAGCGCTTCCTGCGCTTCCGGGGACGCCACTACGCCGCGCAGCGGGACTTCCCGGCGACCCCCGGCACCAGCGAGCTCTCCCCGTACCTGGCGCTGGGCATGATCTCCCACCGCCAGTGCCTCCAGGCGGTGCTGGCCGAGAACGACGGCGCCCTGGCCGAGGGCGACGCCGGGCTCACCGCCTGGGTCAACGAGCTGGTGTGGCGGGAGTTCTATCGCCACGTGGCCGTCGGCTTCCCGCGGGTCTGTCGCCATCGCCCCTTCCAGCGCCATACCGAGGGGCTTGCCTGGCGCGACGACGAGGCCGGCTTCGCCGCCTGGTGCGAGGGACGCACCGGCTACCCCCTCGTCGATGCCGCCATGCGCCAGCTGGTGGCGACCGGCTGGATGCACAACCGCCTGCGCATGGTCACCGCCATGTTCCTCAGCAAGCACCTGCTGATCGACTGGCGCCGCGGCGAGGCCTTCTTCCTGCGCCACCTGGTGGACGGCGAGTTCTGCGCCAACAACGGCGGCTGGCAGTGGGCCGCCTCCACCGGCACCGATGCCGCCCCCTACTTTCGCATCTTCAACCCCACCACCCAGTCCACGCGCTTCGACCCCGAGGGCCGCTTCCTCGCCGAGTGGCTGCCGGCGCTGGCCGGCCTGCCGGCGAAGGCCCGCCATGCTCCCTCCCAGGACCTGCTGGGCGGGGTCGACTATCCGCCCCCCATCGTCGACCACCGCACCGCCCGGGCCCACGCCCTGGAGGCCTTCAAGGCCCTGAACACGGAGTGACGCCCACCCGACACGGGAGACCCTGCCATGCGCCAGGCACCTGACCTGGAGGCCTTCTGCGCCTTCTTCAATAAACTGGACAAGACCTGTACAAAGAAGCTATACGAGGTATACACTGACGACGTCGACTTCATCGACCCGCTGCACCACATCAGGGGGCGGGAGGCGCTGGAGGCCTACTTCGACACCCTGTACGACAACGTGACATCGTGCCACTTCACCTTCCACGAGACGCTGCAACGGCACGACACGGCGTTCGTCACCTGGACGATGCACCTGGTGCATCCCCGCCTCGACGGCGGGCGCGGGGTGGAGGTCGAGGGCTGCTCGCACCTGCGCTTCGCAGACGACGGCCGGGTGGCCAGGCACCGCGACTACTTCGACGCCGGCGCCCTGCTCTACGAGCGCCTGCCCCTGCTGGGGGGCGCGATACGACTGGTGAAGCGACAACTGGCCCGCTGACGGCCGACGAGAATGGGGAAAGACCATGACCACAGCGAGTGACAGGCAGCGCATCTGGCTGACCGGGGCCACCTCGGGCATCGGGCGCGCCCTGGCCGAGCGCCTGCTCGACGAGGGGCACCGGGTGGCGCTCAGCGCTCGCAGCGAGCCGGCGCTGCAGGAGCTCGCTGCCGGTCGCGACAACGCCCTGCTGCTGCCCCTGGACGTGTCCGACCGCCAGGCCGTGCGCCGAGCCGGCGAGCGGCTGGGCGAGGCCTTCGGCGGCCTGGACCTGGTGATCCTCAATGCCGGCACCTGCGAGTACCTGGACGCCCGCGACTTCGATGTCGACCTGGTGGAGCGGGTCTTCGCCCCCAACTTCTTCGGTGCCGTCTACGGCGTCGAGGCCGCCCTGCCCCTGCTGCGCCGGGCCCGTGCCGAGGGCGGGCACCCGCTGCTGGCCGCGACCTCCAGCGCCGCGGCCTACCTGCCGCTCCCTCGGGCCGAGGCCTACGGTGCCTCCAAGGCCGCGCTGAGCCACTTCCTGGAGTCGCTGCGCCTCGACCTGGACGCGGAAGGCATCGGCGTGAGCCTGATCCACCCCGGCTTCGTCAAGACACCGCTGACCGACCGCAACGACTTTGCCATGCCCATGCGCGTGAGCGTCGACGAGGCCGCCACGGCGATCCTCGACGGCCTCGCCAGGCGCCGCCTGGACATCCATTTCCCGCGACGCTTCACGCTGCTGGTGCGGCTGGCGGGTATCCTCCCCCCGGGCCTGCGCCATCGCCTGGGCCTGCGCATGACCCGCCAGGAGACCCGCCCATGACCGCCTCGTTCACCCCGTCACACCCGCCCCACGACGCCCGACGGGCTGCCGCCCAACGCATTGCCGTGATCGGCAGCGGCATCGGCGGCATGGCCGCCGCCTGGTACCTGTCGAGCCGCCACGAGGTGACGCTGTTCGAGGCCGACGAGCGCCTGGGTGGCCATACCGCCACCATGGACGTGGAGCTCGAGGGGCGCCACTACGCCATCGACACCGGCTTTATCGTCTTCAACGACTGGACCTACCCGCACTTCCAGCGGCTGCTGGCGCGGCTGGGCGTGGCCAGCCAGCCCACGGAGATGAGCTTCTCGGTGCACGAGACGGCTCGCGACTTCGAGTACAACGGCCACACCCTGGCGAGCCTCTTCGCCCAGCGCCGCAACCTGCTGCGCCCCAGCTTCCACCGCCTGCTGCGCGACATCCTGCGCTTCAACCGCGAGGCGACCCGGGCGCTGGAGGAGGGTCAGCTCGACCCCGCCATGACCCTCGGCGCCTGGCTGGATGCCAACGGCTTCGGCGACGACTTCCAGCACCACTACCTGCTGCCCATGGGCGCAGCGATCTGGTCGGCCAGCATCCGTGACCTGCGCGACTTCCCGCTGCTGTTCTTCGTGCGCTTCTTCCGCCACCACGGCCTGCTGTCGATCAACGACCGCCCCCAGTGGCACACCCTGGTGGGCGGCTCGCGCAGCTACATCCCGGCGCTGACCGCGCCCTGCGCCGGCCGCATCCACCTGGCCACCCCGGTGCGCGGCATCCGCCGCCATGCCGACTGGGTCGAGGTGCGCACCGCAGGCGGCGTCCAGGCCTTTGACCAGGTGGTGCTGGCCTGCCACGCCGACCAGGCGCTGGCGATGCTCGACGACCCGAGCGCCGCCGAGCGCGAGATCCTCGGCGCCCTGCCCTACGCCGACAACGAGGTGGTGCTGCACACCGACACCCGGCTGCTGCCGCGCCGCCGGCGCGCCTGGGCGAGCTGGAACTACCGTCTGGATGGCCGCGGCGACGACGCCCGGGTCTCGGTGACCTACGACATGAACATCCTGCAGCGCATCAGCGCCCCGCATACCTTCTGCGTGACCCTCAACGACAGCGCCGCCATCGACCCCGCCAGGGTGCTGGGCCGCTATACCTATGCCCACCCCCAGTTCACCCTGGCCGGCCAGGCGGCCCAGGCCCGCCACGGCGAGATCTCCGGCCCCGAGCAGCGCACCCACTACTGCGGCGCCTACTGGCGCAACGGCTTCCACGAGGATGGGGTCTGGAGTGCGCTACGTGTGGCGCGGGCCCTGGGCTGCGACGAGGACGACCGCCGCCAGGCGCCGTCACCCATGGCGGTCCCGGCCGCCGAGGAGCAGGTGGCATGATTCGCTCGCCGCGCTCGCGCATCTACCGGGGGACCCTGCGCCATCGCCGCTTCCTGCCGCGGCCCCACGCCTTCGAGTATGGCCTGTGGATGGCCTGGATCGACCTCGACGAGCTCCCGGAGCTTTTCGACGGCGTGCCCGGCTTCAGCGCCCGGCGCCCGGCGCTGGCGCGCTTTCGCCGCGAGGACTACCTGGCCCCCCACGATCGCCCCCTCAAGCAGGCGGTGCGCGAGGAGCTGGAGCGCCAGCTGGGCAGCGCGCCGGACGGGCGAATCTGCGTGCTGACCCAGCTGCGCACCCTGGGGCTGGGCTTCAACCCGGTATCGCTCTACTACGCCTACGATGCGCGCGGCGAGCTGCGCGCGGTGCTCGGCGAGGTGAGCAACACGCCCTGGGGGGAGCGCACCCGCTATGCCTGCGCCGTGTCGCCTCGCCGCCATGGCCATGTCGCCGAGTTCGACAAGGTCATGCACGTCTCGCCCTTCAACCCCATGGACATGACCTACCGCTGGCGCTTCGACACCCCGGGCGACGCCCTGTCGATGCACATGGAGAACTGGAAGGATGGCGAGCGCCACTTCGACGCCACCCTGACCCTGCAGGCCCGCCCGGCGACCCGCGGCGTGCTGCTGGCCACCCTGGCCCGCCAGCCGTGGATGAACCTGAAGACCCTCGCCGGCATCCACTTCGAGGCGCTGCGGCTCTGGCTCAAGCGCATTCCCGTCCATGACCACCCCGGCCAGGACCACCCTTCCCGTGAGGAGAGCTCGTCGTGAACACCCTTCGCTCCGCCACTGCCCGCCCCTTGGCGCCCGAGGGCGACCGTCTCACCCGCTGGCTCAAGCCCCGGGTGCTGGCCCAGCTCGACCGCCTGGAGGGCGGCAACATCACCCTGATCGACGGCCATCAGCGCCACCAGCTGGGCCAGGGAGGGCCGCTGCGGGTCACCCTGGTGGTGCGCCACCACCGCGCCTGGAAGCGCCTGGCCCTGGGTGGCACCGTGGGCGCCGCCGAGTCCTACATGGAGGGGGACTGGGATGCCGACGACCCGGTGGCCCTGGTGCGGCTGTTCGCCGCCAACCTGGAACGGGTCAACGGCGAGATCGAGAACGGCCCGGCGCGACTCGGGCGCTGGCTGCTCGGGGCCCTCTACGGCCTGCAGCGCAACAGCCTGCGCGGGTCGAAGCGCAACATCGCCGCCCACTACGACATCGGCAATGCGCTGTTCGCCACCTTCCTCGACCAGGACCACCGCATGTACTCCAGCGCGGTCTTCCCGCACCCCGAGGCGAGCCTGGAGGAGGCCTCGACCCACAAGCTCGACCTGATGCTCGAGAAGCTCGATCTCCAGCCCCATCACCACCTGCTGGAGATCGGCACCGGCTGGGGTGGGCTGGCCATCCATGCGGCGAAGACCCGCGGCTGCCGGGTGACCACCACCACCATCTCCGCGGAGCAGCACGCCTACACGGCACGACGCATCGAGGAGGAGGGGCTGGGCGAGCGCATCACCCTGCTCCAGCAGGACTACCGTGAGCTCGAGGGACAGTACGACCGGCTGATCTCGGTGGAGATGATCGAGGCGGTGGGCCACCAGTACCTGGGCACCTACCTGGCGACCCTCGACCGGCTTCTCACCGACGACGGCCAGGCCATGCTGCAGGCGATCACCATCCGCGACCAGCGCTACGAGGCGGCCAAGCGCGAGATGGACTTCATCAAGCGCTACATCTTCCCGGGGGGCTTCCTGCCGTCGCACCGCGCCATCCTCGACGGCCTGACGCGCCACACCTCGCTCAACGTCATCGACCTGGACGAGATCGGCCTGCACTACGCCCGCACCCTGCGCGAGTGGCGCCACCGCTTCGAGGCGAGCCTCGAGACCGTGCGCCGGCTGGGCTACGACGAGCGCTTCATCCGCATGTGGCGCTACTACCTCTGCTACTGCGAGGGCGGCTTCCTGGAGCGCACCATCGGCACCTGCCACCTGCTGCTGGCCAAGCCCGGTGCCCGGCCGGCACCGCTCACCGGGGCGGCGTGACCCGCGATGGCCATCCTGCCCGACGGTCCCGTGAAGATGCTGGCCAACCTGGCTACCTTCCAGGTGGGCTGGTTCGCCTGCGTGCTGGGCGGCTCGCGGGTCGGCCTGCTGGCGGTCGCGCTGATCCTCACCCTGCACCTCGCCTGGCTGGCCCGCCCCGGGGAGTGGCGCTGGCTGGCGGGATTCGCCGCGCTGGGGCTGGTGGTGGACGGCGGCCTGACGCTGGCCGGCGGCTTCGCCTTCGCCGAGGGGACCTCCCTGCTGGGGGGCATGCCCGCCTGGCTGTGGCTGCTCTGGCCCCTCTTCGCCACCCTGGTCCACCACTCGCTGGCCTGGCTCTGGCAATACCCCTGGCTGGCCGCCCTCGGTGGCGCCACCAGCGGCCCGCTCTCCTACTATGCCGGCGCCCGCCTCGCCGGGGTGGAGCTGGCCCCCTGGCTGCTGCCCGCCGAGGCGCTGGCCTGGGCGCTGATCTGCCTGGCCCTGAGCGCCTACCTGGGCAAGACGCCTGCCCTGGCCAGGCGGCTCCGCTGAGGCCAGCCCCGCCCCTCCCGCCTGCGGCGTGCATTCATCGTGTGTGGACAGTAGACTAGGCACAGCCGCCCGGCGGCCCCAGGCCGCTTTCGGCACACAATGATCTCGACTCTCGGAACGATTCAGTGACCAAGCAACACTCCTTTGATCGCGAAGAACTGCTGGCCTGCTCACGCGGCGAGCTGTTCGGTCCGGGCAATGCCCAGTTGCCGGCCCCCAACATGCTGATGCTCGACCGCATCATGCACATCCACGAGGAAGGCGGGGATCACGGCAAGGGCGAGCTGATCGCCGAGCTGGATATCCACCCCGACCTGTGGTTCTTCGACTGCCACTTCCCGGGGGATCCGGTGATGCCCGGCTGCCTGGGCCTGGACGCCATGTGGCAGCTGGTGGGGTTCTACCTGGGCTGGCTCGGCCATCCCGGCCGCGGCCGCGCCCTGGGCTGCGGCGAGGTCAAGTTCAGCGGTCAGATCCTGCCCGATGCCCAGAAGGTCACCTACCGCATCAACATCAAGCGCATCATCACCCGGCGCCTGATCCTGGGCATGGCCGACGGCACCGTATCCGTCGACGGCCGCGACATCTACCAGGCCAACGACCTGCGCGTCGGCCTGTTCACCTCCACCGCGAATTTCTGAACAGGAGGCTCCCATGCGACGAGTGGTAGTCACCGGCCTGGGCATCGTGTCCTGCCTGGGCAACGACGCACAACAGGTTCTGGAGGCGCTCAGGAACGGGCGCTCGGGCATTCGCTTCAAGGAAGACTACGCCGAGCGGGGCTTCCGCAGCCAGGTGGCCGGCAGCGTCGACATCGACCTGGACGCCCTGATCGACCGCAAGCTGCGCCGCTTCATGGGCGACGCCGCCGCCTTCGCCTATGTCTCCATGGCCCAGGCCATCGAGGACGCGGGGCTGGCCCCGGAGCAGGTCTCCAGCGAGCGTACCGGACTGATCGCCGGCTCAGGCGGCGCCTCCAGCGCCAACCAGGTGGAGGCCGCCGACCTGATGCGCGAGAAGGGGCTGCGCCGCGTGGGGCCCTACCGGGTCACCCGCACCATGGGCAGCACCGTCTCGGCCTGCCTGGCGACCCCGTTCCGGATCAAGGGCGTCAACTACTCCATCTCCTCGGCCTGCGCCACCTCAGCCCACTGCATCGGCAGTGCCATGGAGCAGATCCAGATGGGCAAGCAGGACGTGGTCTTCGCCGGCGGCGGCGAGGAGGAGCACTGGACCCTCTCCTGCCTGTTCGATGCCATGGGGGCGCTCTCGACCCACTACAACGACACCCCCGACAAGGCCTCCCGACCCTATGACCAGGCCCGCGACGGCTTCGTCATTGCCGGCGGTGGTGGCATGCTGGTGCTCGAGGAACTGGAGCACGCCAAGGCGCGCGGCGCGAAGATCTATGCCGAGGTGACCGGCTACGGTGCCACCTCCGATGGCCACGACATGGTCGCGCCCTCCGGCGAGGGGGCAGTGCGCTGCATGCGCCAGGCCATGGCGACCGTCGATGGCAAGATCGACTACATCAACACCCACGGCACCTCGACCCCGGTGGGCGACGTGGCCGAGCTCAAGGCGATCCGCGAGGTCTTCGGCGACTCCACGCCGGCGATGAGCTCCACCAAGTCGCTGACCGGCCACTCCCTGGGGGCCACCGGCGTCCAGGAGGCGATCTACTCGCTGCTGATGATGGAGAACGACTTCATCGTCGCCTCCGCCAACGTCGAGACCCTCGACGAGCAGGCCGATGGTTTCGATATCGTCACCCAGCGCCGCGACGGCGTGAAGGTCGAGCGGGTGCTCTCCAACAGCTTCGGCTTCGGCGGGACCAATGCCTGCCTGGTGCTGGAGAAGTACCGCGACTGACACGTCGCGCTCCAGCCGCAACGCAAGAGGCGCCCTCAGGGGCGCCTCTTGCGTTTGCGTTGCGGGAGTCGTCAGCGTCAGGCCAGGGGCCTCTCGGTGACCGGCGCTGCGGCCGTGGCCGGGCGCGGCACCTCGGAAATCTCGGCAAGCCTCGCCTCGATCCACGCCTCCACCTCGACCAGCACCTCCTCCGAGGTGCGCCCGGCGGTCTCGATGGGCTCGCCCACCTCCAGCGACAGGCGTCCCGGGCGCTTGACCCAGTGGCGCCCCGGCCAGCGCTCCCCGGCATTGTGGGCCACCGGCACCACCGGCACCCCGGCGCGGCAGGCGATCACCGCACCGCTCTTGTTGTAGCGGCGCCGGCTACCCGGCGCCACCCGGGTCCCCTCGGGAAAGATCAGCACCGAAAGCCCCTCCTCGAGCCGTATCTTGCCCTGGGTGAGCACCTGCTTCATGGCCCGGGCGGGCTTGCTGCGGTCCACGGCGATGGGGTGCAGCAGGCGCAGCCCCCAGCCGAAGACCGGAATGGTCAACAGCTCCCGCTTGAGCACCGTGCAGACCGGCGGATGCAGCAGCTGCAGGTAGACGGTCTCCCACTCGGACTGGTGGTTGGCGAGAATGACGCAGGGCCCCTCGGGCAGGCGCTCATGGCCGCGGAAGTCGTAGCGCACGCCGCAGGTCAGGCGGAACCAGGCGATGATGAAGTGGTTGTAGAGGTTGAGCAGGCGATAGCGGGAACGCAGCGGCAGGAAGGGGGCCGGCGGCAGGAAGAGCACGCCGCAGACCAGCATGGCCAGAAAGTAGCCGGCATAGAAGACCAGGCTGCGGATC
Source organism: Halomonas ventosae (assembly GCF_004363555.1). Lineage (GTDB taxonomy): Bacteria > Pseudomonadota > Gammaproteobacteria > Pseudomonadales > Halomonadaceae > Halomonas > Halomonas ventosae. The sequence goes on from NZ_SNZJ01000016.1 coordinate 54,863, forward strand.
ACGTTCATCGGGATATCGACTCCTCTGCCGCCTCGCCGTCATCCCTGGCCAGGCACCAGGTATCCAGCATGCGTCCGACTTCCAGGCGCCAGGGCTTCTGGTGGACGCCGAACACGTCCAGCACCCGCCGGCAGTTGAGGACGCGACGCAGCGGCTGGTCGTGGTGGTGGTTCAGCGCCTTGACGCTGCCCAGCGCGACCCGCTCGCCACGCCCCTCGAGCCGCGTGGCGAGTTGGGTACGCACCATGGAGACGAAGGTGTAGGCACTCACCGGCTCGGTGCCGGCCAGGTGGTAGCTGCCCCAGGCCCCGGCCCCGCAATACTGCTGCTGGAGCATGCCGACCAGCGCCATGGCCACGGCATCCGCCGAGGTCGGGCAGAAGATCACGTCGGATTCGGCGCGAACCTCGCCGCCATCCATCAGGGTGTCGAGCAGCTCGCTGAGCCAGGCCTGGCTGCCCTCCAGGGCAAACAGCGGTCCCAGGCGCACGATCAGGTGCCGGGGGTACTCGGCACGGATCCGGTCGCCGGTACGGATCAGCCGCCGCAGGCTGTCGTCGCGGGGCTCGGGGATCACGTGCTCGTCGATGGGGACCTCGAGGCCGTCCTCGTAGAGCTGGTCGGAGACGCACCACACCAGCGGGATATCCGCCTCGCGACACGCCTCCATGCAGGCCTCGACCGCCTCGGCATGGGCCGTGACGGTCGCCGGCTCGGCAGTGATCGGCCGCGACAGCGGCGGGATCACCAGCGCATCCGGGCGCAGCTCCTCGAGCAGCGCCGGCGCAGGGGCCAGACCCGGCTCGATGGTGAGCTCGGTGTCGCTGCGCCGGTTGGCCTCGCGGGCCAGCGCCAGGCTCAGGCAGTGCCCGGCCTCCAGGATCAGCAGCTTCACGGCACCTCCTTGGCTGGCCCCTGCTTAAAAAGGGATCTCGTCATCGAAATCGTCGAAGCTGCCCGGGTCCGGGGCACCATAGTTGCCGCCCTGCTGCTGGCCGCCACCCTGCTGCGGGGGAGCCGGCTGCGGGGCCGGACGCTGGGGCTGGCCGCCACCGAAGTTGCCGCCCTGCGGCGGGACATTGCCGTAGCCGCCCTGCTGGGGCGCCGGGCCGCCGAAGTTACCGCCCTGCTGGGGCTGGCCGCCGTACTGCCCCCCCTGCTGGCCACCGAAGTCGCCGCCGCGGGAGTCGAGCATCTGCATGTCGTTGGCGACGATCTCGGTGCTGTACTTGTCCTGGCCGTTCTGGTCCTGCCACTTGCGGGTCTGCAGGCGACCCTCGATATACACCTTGCTGCCCTTCTTGAGGTACTGCTGGGCGATCTCGGCGGTCTTGTTGAACAGCACGACCCGGTGCCATTCGGTGCGCTCCTGGCGCTGGCCGCTCTGCTTGTCCATCCAGGTATCGGTGGTGGCCAGGTTGAGGTTGGCAACGGCGGTGCCGGAGGGCGTGAAGCGCACCTCGGGATCCTGGCCCAGGTTGCCGATGAGGATGACCTTGTTGATGCCACGGGCCATGAGGGACTCCTTGCTGTCATGAATACGTTGTAAGGATCATACGCGGCTCAGGCGCCGCTGTGGTGATTCCCGGAACCGGTGAGGCGTGCCAGGGCCTGCTCGTCGAGTCGCTGGCGGTCCACCTTGAGATAGGCCAGGCGCTCCTCGGGGACGACCAGCACGTCCTCCACCCCGGCCACCTCGGCGAACCGCGCCATCAGGGTGTCCAGGGCATCATCCTGCTCATTGTCGTCCAGCGCCACCACCTCGCTGGTCAGGTGGCGCGGAGGCGCCATGCCGGCCATCACCACCAGCCAGGCCAGGCCCACCAGGCCGCAACCGATAAAGACCGCGGAGAGCCCCCACTGCTGGACCAGGGCGCCACCCAGCACCCCGCCCAGGAAGGCCCCCAGGAACTGGCTGGTGGAGTAGATGCCCATGGCGGTGCCCTTGGCCCCGGCCGGGGCCAGCTTGCTGAGCATCGAGGGCAGGGTGGCCTCGAGCAGGTTGAAGGCGATGAAGAACAGCAGCAGCCAGCCGAAGAGCGCCGCGAAGCCCTCGCCCAGGCCGGCCAGCCCGAACAGGCTCAGGGTGATGGCGGTGATCGCCGACAGGCACATGGCCTTCATGCGCCGCCGCTTCTCGGCGATGATCACCAGCGGCACCATGGCCACGAAGGCCAGCAGCATGATGCCCAGGTAGGTGAGGCCATGGCGCTCGACGGCGATGCCCGCCTCGACCAGCCGGAAGGGCACGGCGACGAAGATCGCCATCAGCACCAGGTGCAGGGCGAAGATCGAGATGTCCATCCGCCACAGGTCGCCGCGCGCCAGGATGCCGCGCAGCTGGCCGCGGTCCATGCCCACGTCCCGGTGGCGCACCCGACGCGGCGCCGGCGGCACCAGCTTCCACAGCACCGCCAGCCCCAGGGCCGCCAGCGCCGCGGTGAACCAGAAGACCCCGGCCAGGCCGAAGCCGGCGGCGAGCCAGGGACCGAGCACCATGGCCACGGCGAAGGCCACACCGATGGAGAGCCCGATGGTGGCCATGGCGGCGGTGCGCACCTGTTCGCGGGTCTGGTCGGCGAGCAGCGCCATGATCGCCGCGGCCACCGCACCGCTGCCCTGCAGGCAGCGCCCCAGGATCACCCCGCCGATGGAGTCGGCGCCGGCGGCCACCAGGCTGCCGAGCAGGAACAGGACCAGCCCCACGGCGATCACCGGCTTGCGTCCCAGGCGGTCGGAGAGCAGGCCGAAGGGGATCTGCAGCAGCGCCTGGGTGAGGCCGTAGATCCCCAGCGCCAGGCCGACCAGCAGCGGCGTCGCCCCCTTCAGGTCATCGGCATACAGGGCCAGCACCGGCAGCACCATGAACAGGCCCAGCATGCGCGTGGCGTAGAGCCCCGCGAGCCCGGTGATGGCGCGCCGCTCGGTGGCTAACAGCAGTCCTGAGACCTTTCGCATGGCGGTTCGAATTTCCGTGGACGGACCCTCGGGCCCGGAGGTGGACCGCATATTCTAGCGGCTCGCCGGGGCGCAGGGAAAGCCGATGGCGGCCCGCGCTTTGCCGCCGGTGCGGCCCGCCCCGTATAATCGAGCTTTTGCCGCGTCCGGCGAGGTGGGAATGGACACAATTCTGGTCAGGGGTGCCCGCACCCACAACCTGAAGAACATCGACGTCGAACTGCCCCGCGACAAGCTGATCGTGGTCACCGGGCTCTCCGGGTCGGGCAAGTCGTCGCTCGCCTTCGACACCCTCTACGCCGAGGGCCAGCGCCGCTACGTGGAATCGCTCTCCACCTACGCGCGCCAGTTCCTGTCGATGATGGAGAAGCCCGACGTCGACCATATCGAGGGGCTCTCCCCGGCGATCTCCATCGAGCAGAAGTCCACCTCCCACAACCCGCGCTCCACCGTGGGCACCATCACCGAGATCTACGACTACCTGCGCCTGCTGTTCGCCCGCGCCGGCACCCCGCGCTGCCCGGAGCACGGCGAGGACCTCGAGTCCCAGACCGTCTCGCAGATGGTCGACCAGGTGCTGACCCTGCCCGAGGGCAGCAAGCTGATGCTGCTGGCCCCGGTGGTCAAGGGGCGCAAGGGTGAGCACCTGCAGCTGCTCGCCGAGCTGCGCGCCCAGGGCTTCGTGCGCGCCATGGTCGACGGCCAGGTGCTGGAGCTCGACGACATCGCCCCGCTCGACAAGAACAGGAAGCACGACATCAGCGTAGTGGTCGACCGCCTCAAGGTGCGCGACGGGCTGCAGCAGCGCCTGGCGGAGTCCTTCGAGACGGCCCTCAACCTGGCCGACGGCGTGGCCACGATCCACTTCATGGACGGCGAGCACGAGGAGATCGCCTTCTCGGCGCGCTTCGCCTGTCCGGTGTGCGGCTACTCCATCGCCGAGCTCGAGCCGCGCATGTTCTCCTTCAACAACCCGGCCGGCGCCTGCCCGACCTGCGACGGCCTGGGCGTGCAGCAGTTCTTCGACCCCGACAAGCTGATCAGCCACCCCGAGCTGTCGCTGGCCGAGGGGGTGATCAAGGGCTGGGACCGGCGCAGCGTCTACTACTTCAACCAGCTGCAGGCCGTGGCCGACCACTACCGCTTCACCCTGGAGACCCCCTGGCAGGACCTGGCCCGCCACGAGCGCGAGATCATCCTCCACGGCAGCGGCAGCGACGACATCGCCTTCAGCTACGTCAACGACCGGGGCCGCAAGGTGACCCGCGAGCACCCCTTCGAGGGCGTGCTGCCCAACATGCAGCGCCGCTATCGCGAGACCGAGTCCAGCATGGTGCGCGAGGACCTGGCACGCCACATCGCCGTGCAGCCCTGCCCCACCTGCCACGGCTCGCGGCTGCGCCGGGAGGCGCGCCACGTCTACATCGACGACCGCACCCTGCCCCAGCTCGTTCACCTGCCCATCGGCGAGGCGCTGAGCTACTTCGGCGAACTCAGCCTGCCGGGACGCAAGGGCGAGATCGCCGTCAAGATCGTCAACGAGATCCACGCCCGGCTGGAGTTCCTGGTCAACGTGGGGCTCGACTACCTGAACCTGGAGCGCAGCGCCGAGACCCTCTCCGGCGGCGAGGCCCAGCGCATCCGCCTGGCCAGCCAGATCGGCGCCGGCCTGGTGGGGGTGATGTACATCCTCGACGAGCCCTCCATCGGCCTGCACCAGCGCGACAACGACCGCCTGCTGCAGACCCTGGAACGCCTGCGCGACCTCGGCAACACCGTGATCGTGGTCGAGCACGACGAGGACGCCATCCGCGCCGCCGACCACGTGCTCGACATCGGCCCTGGCGCCGGCGTGCATGGCGGTCGCATCGTCGCCCAGGGCACCCCGCAGGAGATCATCGCCACGCCGGACTCCCTCACCGGCCAGTACCTCGCCGGCACTCGGCGCATCGAGGTCCCGCCCTGGCGCATTCCCGGCAACCCGGAGAAGGTGGTGCGCCTCACCGGCGCCCGGGGCAACAACCTCCAGGACGTCACCCTCGAGCTGCCGCTGGGCCTGTTCGTGTGCATCACCGGCGTCTCCGGCTCCGGCAAGTCGACGCTGATCAATGCCACCCTGATGCCCATCGCCGCCCGGGAGCTCAACCGTGCCACCAGCCTGACACCGGAGGCCCATGACCGCATCGAGGGCCTCGATCACCTCGACAAGGTGATCGACATCGACCAGAGCCCCATCGGTCGCACCCCGCGCTCAAACCCGGCCACCTACACCGGCATTTTCACCCCCATCCGCGAGTTGTTCGCCGGCACCCAGGAGGCACGCTCGCGGGGCTACAAGCCGGGCCGCTTTTCCTTCAACGTCAAGGGCGGGCGCTGCGAGGCCTGCCAGGGCGAGGGCATGATCAAGGTGGAGATGCACTTCCTGCCGGACATCTACGTGCCCTGCGACGTCTGCAAGGGCAAGCGCTACAACCGCGAGACCCTGGAGATCGCCTACAAGGGCAAGAGCATCCACGAGGTCCTCGAGATGACCGTGGAGGAGGCCCTGGCGTTCTTCTCGCCGGTGCCGGCCATCGCCCGCCGGCTGCAGACGCTGCTCGACGTGGGGCTCTCCTACATCCGCCTGGGGCAGAGCGCGACCACGCTCTCCGGCGGCGAGGCCCAGCGGGTCAAGCTGGCCCGGGAGCTGGCCAAGCGCGATACCGGCAAGACCCTCTACATCCTCGACGAGCCGACCACCGGCCTGCACTTCGAGGACATCCGCCAGCTGCTCACCGTGCTGCACCGCCTGCGCGACCACGGCAACACCATCGTGGTGATCGAGCACAACCTGGACGTGATCAAGACCGCCGACTGGCTGATCGACCTGGGCCCCGAGGGCGGCTCCGGCGGCGGGCGCATCATCGCCGAGGGCACGCCCGAGCAGGTGGCACGCATGGAGGCGTCGCACACCGGCCGCTTCCTCAAGCCCCTGCTGGAGCGCGCCAAGGCCAGCAAGGCGGAGCCGGAGACCACTGCATAGCGGTGAGGGACAAGGAGCAAGGAGCAAGGAGCAAGGAGCAAGGAGCAAGGAGCAAGGCAGCATGCTCCCGCCGTCCAGACTCGCCAGGGATTCCTTGCCACTTGCCCCCTTGCCGCTTGTCACTGGCATAAAAAAACCGGCTCCACGAAGGGAGCCGGTTTGGCGTGCCACTGGCGGAAGGCCGGTCGAGGATCACTCCTCGGCGGCGGCTTCCTCGACGACCGGACGGTCGACCAGTTCGACGAAGGCCATGGGGGCGTTGTCGCCGGTGCGGAAGCCGCACTTGAGGATACGGACGTAACCGCCCGGACGCTCGGCGTAACGCGGCCCCAGCTCGTTGAAGAGCTTGCCGACCGCTTCCTTCGAACGGGTGCGGCTGAAGGCCAGACGACGATTGGCGACGCTGTCCTGCTTGGCCAGGGTGATCAGCGGCTCGATGACGCGACGCAGCTCCTTGGCCTTGGGCAGGGTTGTCTTGATCACTTCGTGCTCGACCAGCGAGACGGACATGTTCTTGAACATGGCCTGGCGGTGCGAGCTGTTGCGATTCAGGTGACGACCACTCTTACGATGACGCATGGTTGTGATTCCTTACCAAACTGGGACTCGAGTCGAGGCTCACGCGGAGGCCTTGTCGTCCTTCAGGCTTGCCGGCGGCCAGTTCTCCAGCCGCATGCCCAGGGAAAGCCCGCGGGCGGCCAACACGTCCTTGATCTCATTCAGGGACTTCTTGCCGAGATTGGGGGTCTTCAGCAGCTCCACCTCGGTGCGCTGGATCAGATCCCCGATGTAGTAGATGTTCTCGGCCTTCAGGCAGTTGGCGCTGCGAACGGTCAACTCGAGATCGTCTACGGGGCGCAGCAGGATCGGATCGATATGATCCTCTTCCTCCACCACTTCCTGTTCCTTGTCGGCTTCCAGGTCGACGAAGGCGGCCAGCTGCTCCTGCAGGATGGTCGCGCTGCGACGGATCGCCTCTTCCGGATCCAGGGTGCCGTCGGTTTCCAGATTGATGATCAGCTTGTCGAGGTCGGTGCGCTGTTCGACACGCGCGGCCTCGACGCTGTAGGAAACCCGGCGCACGGGGCTGAAGGTAGCATCCAGCTGCAGGCGACCGATGGCGCGAGACTCGTCGTCGGCATCGCCACGCACGTCCGCCGGCTCGTAGCCGCGGCCGCGAGCGACCTTGAGCTGCATCTTCAGCTCGGCGCCCTCGTTGACGTGGGCAATGACATGCTCGGGGTTGACGATCTCGACATCATGGTCGAGGGCGATGTCCCCAGCAGTCACGACGGCCGGGCCCTGCTTGTTCAGCGAGAGCACTGCCTCGTCGCGGCTGTGCATCCGGAGCGCCACGTCCTTGAGGTTCAGGAGGATTTCGATGACATCTTCCTGGACGCCCTCGATCGCGCTGTACTCGTGTTCGACACCGGCGATCTCGGCCTCCACCACGGCACAGCCGGGCATGGACGAGAGCAGGATGCGACGCAGGGCATTCCCCAGCGTGTGGCCGAAGCCCCGCTCGAAGGGTTCGAGCACGATCTTCGCGTGGTGTGCGCTGATCTCTTCGACCTTGATGTCGCGAGGACGGAGAAACTCTGTCACTGAACGCTGCATATGAACACCTTTCAGGCTGCCAAACGGATTGTCGGTACTCTTCGGCCGCCCCCCGCGGACGGGGAGCGGCACGACGCGGGCGCCGCTTACTTGGAGTACAGCTCGACGATCAGGTTTTCGTTGATGTCGGCAGACAGGTCACCGCGTTCGGGCAGGGCCTTGAAAGTGCCTTCCATCTTCTTGGCATCGGTCTCGACCCAGACCACGTCGCCGCGGTTGGCGGCGATGGCCAGGGAAGTCTGGATGCGCGCCTGGTTCTTCGCCTTCTCGCGCACGGAGACCACGTCACCAGGCTTGACCTGGTAGGAGGCCACGTTGACGGTCTTGCCGTTGACGGCGATCGCCTTGTGGCTGACCAGCTGACGTGCCTCGGAACGCGTGGAGCCGAAGCCCATGCGGTAGACGACGTTGTCCAGTCGGGATTCGAGAAGCTGCAGCAACAGCTCGCCGGTCGCGCCCTTCAGGCGGGCTGCTTCCTTGTAGTAGTTGCGGAACTGCTTCTCGAGTACGCCGTACATGCGACGTACTTTCTGCTTCTCGCGAAGCTGCAAGCCGTAGTCGGAAAGACGCTGACGGCGCTGGCCGTGCACACCCGGGATCTGCTCGGATTTGCACTTCTTCTCGAAGGGAGTGACACCGCTCTTGAGGAAGAGGTCGGTCCCCTCACGACGAGACAGTTTGCACTTCGGTCCAATGTAACGAGCCATGAATCTGTCTCCTTAAACGCGGCGTTTCTTCGGCGGACGGCAGCCATTGTGGGGAATGGGCGTCGCGTCGGTGATGCTCTGCACGCGGAAGCCGGCGGCATTGAGCGCGCGCACGGCGGATTCACGGCCAGGACCGGGGCCCTTGACCAGCACGTCGACGTTTTTCACACCATACTCGGCTGCAGCGGTCGCTGCACGCTCGCTTGCCACTTGAGCAGCGAACGGGGTGCTCTTGCGAGAACCACGAAAACCCGAACCACCGGCAGTCGCCCAGGAAAGGGCGTTGCCCTGGCGGTCTGTGATCGTAATGATCGTGTTGTTAAAAGAGGCGTGGATATGCGCGATGGCATCCACTACCTGCTTTTTAACCTTTTTACGGTTGCTACGCGGGTTAGCCATGTTGATGTCTATTCCTGTCTTTACGCCAGAACGTGCGTGTTATTTGCGGATCGGCTTGCGCGGGCCCTTGCGGGTACGCGCATTGGTCTTGGTACGCTGACCACGCAGCGGAAGACCACGACGATGACGCAGACCACGATAGCAACCCAGGTCCATGAGACGCTTGATGTTAAGCGTGACATCACGACGCAGGTCACCTTCCACGGTGTACTTGCCGACTTCGGACCGCAGGGAATCCAGATCTTCACTGGACAGCTCCTGGATCTTGGTGGTCGGCGCGATGCCGGTCGCGGCACAGATGTCCTGAGCGCGCGTACGGCCAATCCCGAAGATATAGGTCAGCGAGATCGCCGCATGCTTGTTGTCCGGGATATTGACGCCTGCAATACGGGCCATCAGCTTACTCCGAAATTTGAGCGGCTTGCTCGATTAATCATCTACAAAAGGCGCAACAGCATACCCCTTTCCTCGCTCGAGGACAAGGGGCATGCCGGCACCCGGTTCAGTGCAGCGTCGGGATCAACCCTGGCGCTGCTTGTGCCGCGGCTCGATGCAGATGACGCGCACGGCGCCATTGCGACGAATGATCTTGCAGTTGCGGCACATTTTCTTCACGGAAGCTCGAACTTTCATCGTTCTATCTCCATAGTTGGCTCGCGACGCGGGCCAACGGTTCAGCTCGCGGCGCACCAAATCGCCAGCGGCGCCTCAGCGCATGATGCCGCCGCTACCGTAGCCTTTCAGGTTGGACTTCTTCATCACCGACTCGTACTGGTGCGACATGAGGTGCGACTGCACCTGGGCCATGAAGTCCATGATGACCACCACCACGATCAGCAGCGAGGTACCGCCGAAGAAGAACGGCACGTTCCAGGCCACGATCAGGAACTGGGGCATCAGGGAAACCGCAGTGATGTAGAGGGCACCGAACAGGGTCAGACGGGTCATGACCTTGTCGATGTAGCGAGCGGTCTGCTCGCCAGGGCGAATGCCCGGCAGGAAGGCCCCTGACTTCTTGAGGTTGTCAGCGACATCCTTGGGGTTGAAGACCAGCGCTGTGTAAAAGAAGCAGAAGAATACCACCGCCGCGCCGAAAAGCAAGATGTACAGCGGCTGACCCGGGCCCAGGGCCTGGGAGGCACGCTGCAGCCATTCCATGCCGTCGCCGGCACCGACCCACTGGCCCAGCGAGGCCGGGAACAGCAGGATGCTCGATGCGAAGATCGCCGGAATAACGCCCGCCATGTTGACCTTGAGCGGCAGGTAGCTGCTCTGGCCGGCATACATCTTGTTGCCCACCTGGCGACGCGGGTAGTTCACCGTGAGGCGGCGCTGGCCGCGCTCGATGAACACCACGAAGGCCACGGTGGCCACGCCCAGCACGGTCAGGGCCAGCAGCGGCAGGACATTCCAGGCCCCCTCGTTGCGGGCCAGCTCGAAGGCCTGCCCCACGGCGCCCGGCAGGCCGGCGACGATCCCCGCGAAGATCAGCAGCGAGATGCCGTTGCCGATGCCCTTCTCGGTGATCTGCTCGCCCAGCCACATCAGGAACACCGCCCCGGTGACGAAGGTCACGATGGCGGTGAAGTAGAAGCTGAAGTCGGCCGTGTAGGCGATCCCCTGGCTGGCCAGGCCCACCGACATGCCGGTGGCCTGGACCAGGGCCAGCAGCACGGTGCCGTAGCGCGTGTACTGGCTGATCTTGCGGCGGCCGGCCTCGCCCTCCTTCTTCAGCTGCTCGAGCTGGGGCGAGACCGCGGTCATCAGCTGCATGATGATCGACGCCGAGATGTAGGGCATGATGCCCAGCGCCATGATGCTCATGCGCTCCAGGGCGCCACCCGAGAACATGTTGAACATGCCCAGGATGGTGCCCTGCTGCTCCCTGAACAAGGCAGCAAGCTGGTCAGGATTGATACCGGGAACGGGGATGTGGGCACCGATACGGTAGACCACGATGGCGAGGAGCACGAAGCGCAGACGCGCCCAGAGTTCACCCAGACCGCTGCCCATCGCCGGCATGTTTCCTGACTTGGCCATTTAGTCCTCTACCTTGCCGCCGGCGGCTTCGATCGCGGCGCGGGCACCCTTGGTGACCTTGATGCCGCGGACCGTGACCGCCTTGTTCAGTTCGCCGGACAGGATCACCTTGGCATGCTTGGTGGCATCCTTCAGCACGTTGGCTTCCTTGAGGGTGTCCAGGGTGACTTCGTCACCCGCGACCCGGGCCAGTTCGCCCAGGCGGACTTCCTCGGAAACCAGCGACTTCGCGGAGGTGAAGCCGAACTTGGGCAGGCGCCGCTGCAGCGGCATCTGACCGCCCTCGAAACCGGGCTTCACGCTGCCGCCGCTGCGCGACTTGAGGCCCTTGTGGCCACGGCCGCCGGTCTTGCCCAGACCGGAGCCGATGCCACGGCCGACGCGCTTCTCGGCGTGCTTGGAGCCCGGTGCCGGGCTCAGGCTATTGAGTTTCATGGATTACTCTCCCTCAACACGCACAAGGTAGTTGACCTTGTGGATCATGCCGCGGACGGCAGGGGTGTCTTCCAGTTCAACCGTGTGACCGATGCGACGCAGGCCGAGGCCCTTCATGGTGGCCTTGTGCTTGGCCAGTACGCCGATGGTGCTGCGGGTCTGGGTAACCTTGATCGTTGCTGACATGGTGCTTACCCCGTGATCGCTTCGACAGGCAGACCGCGCTTGGCGGCCACGTCTTCCGGCGACTGCAGGGAGGCCAGACCGTTGACGGTCGCCCGCACCACGTTCACCGGGTTGGTGGAGCCGTAGCACTTGGCCAGGACGTTGTGCACGCCGGCCAGTTCGAGCACGGAGCGCATGGCGCCGCCGGCGATGATCCCGGTACCCTCGGAGGCGGGCTGCATGTACACCTTGGAGGCGCCGTGACGGGCCTTGACCGGGTACTGCAGGGTGCCACCGGTGAGGTTCACCTTGACCATGTTGCGACGCGCCTGGTCCATGGCCTTCTGGATCGCCACCGGCACTTCACGTGCCTTGCCGCGACCGAAACCCACACGACCGTTACCGTCACCCACGACGGTCAGGGCGGTGAAACCGAAGATCCGGCCACCCTTGACCACCTTGGCGACACGGTTGATCTGCACGAGCTTTTCCTGCAGATCGCCGCTTTGCTGTTCGTTCTTCGCCATCGTAAAACCCTTTAGAATTCCAGGCCGCCTTCACGAGCGGCGTCGGCCAGGGCCTTCACACGACCGTGGTACTTGAAGCCGGCACGATCGAAGGCCACCTGGGTGATGCCAGCCTGCTTGGCGCGTTCGGCAATCAGTGCGCCCACCTTGGCGGCGGCGTCGGCATTGCCGGTCGCACCCTCGCGCAGGGCCTTGTCCAGCGTGGAAGCGCTGGCGAGGACCTTGCCACCATCCGGCGAGATGATCTGCGCATAGATGTGGCGGGGGGTACGGTTGACGCACAGGCGATACACGCCCAGCTCGCGGATCTTGGCGCGAGCACGGCGGGCACGACGGAGACGAGATTCTTTCTTCGCGTTCATAACCCTGCCTTACTTCTTCTTGGCTTCTTTGCGACGCACCTGCTCGTCGGCGTACCGGACACCCTTGCCCTTGTAGGGCTCGGGCGGACGGAAGGCGCGGATTTCCGCAGCACACTGGCCGAGCTTCTGCTTGTCCGCGCTTTTCAGCACGATGACGGTGTTCTTGGGCGTTTCCGCCGTGACACCTTCAGGCAGCGTGTAGTCGACCGGGTGCGAGAAGCCCAGTGTAAGATTGAGCGTCTGGCCCTTGGCCTGGGCACGATAACCGACGCCGATGATTTCGAGGCTCTTGGTGAAGCCCTCGCTGACACCGGTGACCAGGTTCTGGACCAGGGCACGGGTGGTACCGACCATTGCCCAGCTCTTCGCGGACTCGCTCGGCTGGAAGGTCAGCTGCCCCTCTTCCTGGCCGATCACCACATCGGGGTGAACGGTCAGGGACAGGGTGCCCTGGCTGCCCTTGACGGACAACTGGTCACCGTCGAGCTTGACCTCGACGCCTGCGGGCAATTTGACCGGATATTTGGCTACGCGGGACATTCCAAACTCCTAGAATACGGTGCAGATGACTTCACCACCGACACCCGCCTGACGCGCCGCACGATCGGTCATCACCCCATTGGAGGTGGTGACGATGGCGATGCCCAGACCTTCGGCGACCTTCGGCAGCGCGTCCTTGCCCTTGTACTGGCGCAGGGACGGCTTGGAAACCCGCTGCAGGTGCTCGATGACCGGCTTGCCCTCGAAGTACTTGAGGGTCACGGTCAGCTCGGGCTTGGCGGTCTCGCTGACGGCGAAGTCGCTGATGTAGCCCTCTTCCTTCAGCACGCGGGCCACCTCGACCTTGAGCTTGGAGGACGGCATGGAAACCGTCTCCTTGGTGGCCATCTGCGCATTGCGGATACGGGTGAACATATCCGCCAGAGTGTCTTGCATGCTCATTTACGTTGCGCTCCTGATGATTCTACGTGGCGTTACCAGCTGGACTTCTTGAGTCCGGGCACGTCGCCACGCATGGCGGCTTCACGCAGCTTGTTGCGGCCGAGGCCGAACTTGTTGTAGTAGCCGTGCGGACGACCCGTGACGCGGCAGCGGTTACGCCGACGCACCGGGCTGGAGTCGCGCGGCAACTGCTGCAGCTTGAGCTGCGCGTCGAAGCGCTCTTCGTCAGAAGCGTTGACGTCCTGGATGACCGCCTTGAACTCGGCACGCTTGGCGGCATACTTGTCCACCAGCTTCGCGCGCTTGAGCTCGCGCTCTACCATGCTTTTCTTTGCCATGATCCCACCCTTATTTCTTGAACGGGAAGTTCAACGCGCCGAGCAGCGCGCGACCTTCTTCATCGGTTTTGGCGGTGGTGGTGATGGTGACATCCAGACCACGGATCCGGTCGATCTTATCATACTCGATCTCCGGGAAGATGATCTGCTCACGCACCCCCATGGAGTAGTTGCCACGACCGTCGAAAGACTTCGGGTTGAGACCACGGAAGTCACGAACGCGGGGGATCGCGATATTCACCAGGCGATCGAGGAAGTCCCACATGCGCTCGGAGCGCAGGGTCACCTTGATCCCGATCGGCCAGCCTTCACGCACCTTGAAGCCCGCGATGGACTTGCGTGCCTTGGTCACCAGCGGCTTCTGACCGGAGAGCTTCTCCAGGTCGCCGATGGCGTTGTCGATCAGCTTCTTGTCGCTGGTCGCTTCGCCGATACCCATGTTCAGGGTCACCTTGGTGACCCGCGGTACCTGCATCACGTTGGCGTAGCTGAACTGCTCTTGGAGTTGAGCCACCACCTCGTTCTGATAACGTTCTTTCAAGTTCGCCATTTTGCTATCCGACTCGCGTTAGGCGTCGATCTGCGACTGCGTCGACTTGTAGATACGTACCTTGGTACCGTCTTCCTGAACCTGGAAGCCGACGCGATCCGCCTTGCCGGTCTCCTGGTTGAAGATGGCCACGTTGGACGCGTGAATCGGTGCCTCGCGCTCGACGATACCGCCCTGGTTGCCCGCCATCGGGTTGGGCTTGGTGTGACGCTTGATCATGTTCACACCGGACACCACGAAGCGGTTTTCGAGAACCCGCTTGACGGTGCCGCGCTTGCCCTTGTCCTTGCCGGCGATGACGATGACTTCATCGTCACGTTTGATCTTTTGCATATCCGCCTCGCTCCTTACAGCACTTCAGGCGCCAAGGAAATGATCTTCATGAACTTCTCGTTGCGAAGCTCACGCGTCACCGGCCCGAAGATACGGGTACCGATCGGCTGATCGTTGGTGTTGTTCAACAGCACAGCCGCATTTCCATCGAAGCGGATCAGCGAACCGTCGTTACGACGGACGCCACTACGGGTGCGAACCACCACCGCCTTGAGGACCTGGCCCTTCTTGACCTTGCCACGCGGAATGGCTTCCTTCACCGTGACCTTGATGATGTCACCGATGCGGGCGTAGCGACGGTGAGAACCGCCCAGCACCTTGATGCACTGCACCCGGCGCGCTCCGCTGTTGTCGGCGACATCCAGCATTGTCTGAGTCTGAATCATCGGTTTTCTCCAAACCTAATCTGACTGCACTGGCTTGACCGGCCTGAGCCGATCAACCCTTGGCCTGTTCGACGACTTCGATCAGGGTCCAGGCCTTGTTCTTCGACAGCGGACGGCATTCCTGGATGGACACCGTGTCGCCGGCCTTGGCCTGATTCGACTCGTCGTGGGCGTGCAGCTTGGTGGAGCGCTTGACGTATTTGCCGTAGATCGGGTGGCGCTCACGACGCTCGATCATCACAACGATGGACTTGTCCATCTTGTCGCTCACCACCTTGCCGGTGAGCGTACGGGCTTTCTTCTCTTCGGCCATCTCAGTCACCTGCCTTCTCGTTGAGCACAGTCTTCACGCGGGCAATGTCCCGACGAACCTGCTTGAGCAGATGAGTCTGGCTCAGCTGACCGGTGGCCTTCTGCATGCGCAGGTTGAACTGCTCGCGGAGGAGCTCGAAGAGCTGCTCCTGGAGCTGCTCGGCTGACTTCTCACGAATTTCCTGGGCTTTCATCACATCACCGTCCGTTTCACAAAGGTGGTGGAGACCGGGAACTTCTGGGCGGCCAGGGCAAATGCCTCGCGAGCCAGCTCCTCGGAAACGCCTTCGATCTCGTACAGGACCCGACCCGGCTGGATCTGCGCGACCCAGTACTCGACGGAGCCCTTGCCCTTACCCATGCGGACTTCCAGCGGCTTCTTGGAAATCGGCTTGTCCGGGAAGACACGGATCCAGATCTTGCCGCCACGCTTGACGTGACGGGTGATGGCACGACGACCGGCCTCGATCTGACGGGCGGTGACACGGCCCCGGCCAGTGGCCTTGAGGCCATACTCGCCGAAGCTGACCTTGCTTCCGCGATGCGCCAGACCACGGTTGCGGCCCTTCTGCATCTTGCGGAACTTCATACGCTTGGGTTGTAACATCGACTCGCTCTCCCCTTACCTGGAACCTTTCTTCTTGGAGGGCGCGGCCTGCGGCTGCTTCGCCTTGGCGCGGACCTCCTCGATGCCCCCGAGGATTTCACCCTTGAAGACCCAGACCTTGACACCGATGATGCCGTAGGTGGTCTTGGCCTCGTAGGTGGCGTAGTCGATGTCCGCGCGCAGGGTATGCAGCGGGACGCGACCTTCGCGGTACCACTCGGTGCGGGCGATTTCCGCGCCGCCGAGGCGACCGGAGAGCTGCACCTTGATGCCGCCGGCGCCCAGGCGCATGGCGTTCTGCACGGCACGCTTCATGGCACGACGGAACATCACGCGACGCTCGAGCTGGCCGGCGATGTTCTGCGCGACGAGCTTGGCATCGAGTTCCGGCTT
Source organism: Halomonas ventosae (assembly GCF_004363555.1). Lineage (GTDB taxonomy): Bacteria > Pseudomonadota > Gammaproteobacteria > Pseudomonadales > Halomonadaceae > Halomonas > Halomonas ventosae. The sequence goes on from NZ_SNZJ01000016.1 coordinate 70,956, forward strand.
GCGGACTTCCTCGATGTTGACGTGCACGGGCACGCCCATCATCGCGGTGACGTCACGACGCAGACGGTCGACGTCCTCGCCCTTCTTGCCGATCACGATGCCCGGACGGGCAGTGTGAATGGTGATGCGGGCGTTGTTGGCCGGGCGCTCGATGGTGATGCGGCTCACGGACGCATTCTTCAGGCGCTCTTCCAGGAAGCGACGCACTTCGAGGTCGCTGTTCAGCTTGTCGGCATAGGCGCCGCGCTCGGCATACCACACCGAGGTATGGTCCTTGACGATACCCAGGCGAATGCCTGTTGGATTGACTTTCTGACCCATCTGGTCGACTCCTACTTCTCGGCTACCTTGACGGTGATGTGGCAAGTGCGCTTCAGGATGCGATCCGCACGGCCCTTGGCGCGCGGACGGATGCGCTTGAGCGTCATGCCCTCATCGACGCAGATGGTCGAGACACGCAGCTCGTCGATATCCATGCCGTCGTTTTCTTCCGCATTCGCGATGGCGGACTGCAGCACCTTCTTGACCAGCTTCGCGGCCTTCTTCGGGGAGAAGGTCAGCAGGTCGAGTGCCTCGGCGACAGGTTTACCGCGCACCTGGTCAGCCACCAAACGGGCCTTCTGGGCGGATAAACGAGCGCCACGCAGCTTTGCTGTGACTTCCATCTCTCAATCCTCTCTGGCTTACCGTTTGGCTTTCTTGTCCGCCACATGACCGCGGTAGAGGCGGGTAGCAGCGAATTCGCCCAGCTTGTGGCCAACCATTTCCTCGGAGACGTGCACCGGGACGTGTTGGCGACCGTTATGGACTGCAATGGTGAGCCCGACCATGTTGGGCAGGATCATGGAGCGACGCGACCAGGTCTTGATCGGTTTGCGGTCGCTCTTCTCCACTGCAGTCTCAACCTTCTTCAGCAGATGAAGGTCAATAAAGGGACCTTTCTTCAGTGAACGTGGCACAGCCGTTACCTCTTGATGTCTTGGCGTTGGATCTTATTTCCGGGCCTTGCGGCGACGGATGATCAGCTTGTCGGTGCGCTTGTTCTTGCGGGTCTTGTGGCCCTTGGTGGGGATGCCCCACGGAGACACCGGGTGACGTCCGCCGCTGCTGCGGCCTTCGCCGCCGCCGTGCGGGTGATCCACCGGGTTCATGGCCACGCCGCGAACGGTCGGGCGCACCCCTCTCCAGCGCTTCGCACCGGCCTTGCCAAGCTGACGCAGGCTGTGCTCGGAGTTGCTCACTTCCCCCAGGGTCGCGCGGCACTCGGCCAGCACCTTGCGCATCTCGCCGGAGCGCAGACGCAGGGTGGCGTAGTTGCCTTCGCGGGCGACCAGCTGGGCGCTGGTGCCGGCGCTGCGAGCAAGCTGGGCGCCCTTGCCGGGCTTGAGCTCGATGCAGTGCACGGTGGAACCCAGCGGGATATTGCGCAGCGGCAACGCGTTGCCCTTCTTGATGGGCGCGTTGACACCGGACTCGAGGCGGTCGCCGGCGCTCACGCCCTTGGGCGCGATGATGTAGCGACGCTCGCCATCGAGGTACTTGAGCAGGGCAATGTGTGCGCTGCGGTTCGGGTCATGCTCCAGGCGCTCGACGGTGGCCGGAATGCCATCCTTGGTGCGCTTGAAGTCGATGATCCGGTAGTGATGACGGTGACCACCGCCCACGTGGCGGGTGGTGATGCGACCGTAGTTGTTACGGCCACCGGACTTGGACTGTTTCTCGAGCAGCGGCGCGTAGGCGCGGCCCTTGTACAGTTCCTCACCAACGATCTTGACGACGTGGCGACGACCGGCGGATGTGGGTTTAGTCTTGACGATTGCCATGATCCGTACTCCTGCCCTTATTCGGCGCCAGAGAAGTCTTCAAGCGTCTCGCCGGCGGCCAGTGTCACGTACGCCTTGCGATAACCCTTGCGGTGACCCAGACCCTGCGCGGTGCGCTTGGTCTTGCCCTTCATGTTCAGCACCTGAACACGGTCGACCTTCTTGCCGAACAGCTCCTGGACGGCAGCCTTGATCTCGGGCTTGGTCGCGTCGCTTGCCACCTTGAACACGTACTGGTTGCGCTCGGCGGCCATGGCGGCCTTCTCGGTCACGTGCGGACCGAGCAGAACCTTGAATACACGCTCCTGGTTCATGCCAGCTTCTCCTCGAATTTACGCAGGGCGGAGACGGTGACCAGCACCTTGTCGAAGGCGACCAGGCTCACCGGATCAGCGGCGGCGACGTCCACCACATCCACGTTGGGAATGTTGCGGGCGGCGAGGTACAGGTTCTCGTCGACTTCCTCGGTGACGATCAGCACCTTCTCCAGGCCCAGCTCCTCGAGCTTGGCGACCAGCTGCTTGGTCTTGGGGGCCTCGACGGCGAAGCCATCGACGGCCACCAGGCGCTCCTGGCGAACCAGCTCGGAGAGGATCGAGCGCATGGCCGCACGGTACATCTTGCGGTTGACCTTCTGGGAGTGGTCCTGCGGACGAGCCGCGAAGGTCACGCCGCCGCTGCGCCAGATCGGCGAACGGATGGTACCGGCACGGGCACGACCGGTGCCCTTCTGGCGCCACGGCTTCTTGCCGCCGCCACGCACGTCGGAACGGTTCTTCTGGGCACGCGTACCCTGGCGACCACCGGCCAGATAGGCGGTGACGACCTGGTGCACGAGGGCCTCGTTGAATTCTTTGCCAAAGGTGGCATCGGATACTTCGACAGTACCGGCGCCTGCACCTGCAAGATTCAGATTCATCGGTAAGTTCCCCTTCAGCCTGCTTTGACGGCGCTGCGCACGATGACATCACTGCCGGTGGCACCAGGTACGGCACCCTTGATCAGCAGCAGGTTGCGTTCGGCGTCGACACGGACGACTTCCAGGCTCTGCACGGTGCAGCGAACATTGCCCATCTGGCCGGCCATCTTCTTGCCCTTGAACACGCGGCCCGGCGTCTGGCACATGCCGATGGAACCCGGCGCGCGATGCGACAGGGAGTTACCGTGGCTGTTGTCCTGGGTGCGGAAGTTCCAGCGCTTGACGGCGCCCTGGAAACCCTTGCCCTTGGAGGTGCCGGTCACGTCAATCATCTGACCAGCTTCGAAGAGGGATACGGTGAGTTCGCCGCCCACTTCCGGAGCCTCGTCGCCTTCTGCCAGGCGGAACTCCATCAGCGAACGACCGGCCTCGACACCTGCCTTGGCGAATTGCCCGGCCTGGGCTTTCGACAGATGCTTGGCCTTGCGGGAGCCGGTTGTCACCTGAACCGCGGCGTAGCCGTCGGACTCGACGGACTTCACGCGCGTCACGCGGTTGGGCTCAACCTCGATCACGGTCACGGGCACGGATGCGCCATCTTCGGTGAAGACGCGGGTCATACCGGCCTTCCTACCGACTAAACCGATAGTCATTCTCAGTCTCCTATAGTGTACGGGGCTGTCACCCGCTATGGCTGCCCTTTCCAGAGCATTCCACTAGCACGTTGTATGACGCCATCCCGGCGTGGCGGCTGCTGCGTGGCGCTGCCTTTCAGTGGGCAGACCAGGCGCTGGGCCGCGAGTGTCTAGTGTGGTGTCAGTCGAGCTTGATCTGCACGTCCACGCCGGCGGCGAGGTCGAGCTTCATCAGGGCATCAACGGTCTTTTCGGTGGGCTCGACGATATCGAGCACCCGCTTGTGGGTACGAATCTCGTACTGGTCGCGCGCGTCCTTGTTGACGTGCGGAGAGATCAGCACGGTATAACGCTCGCGATTGGTCGGCAGAGGAATCGGACCACGGACCTGGGCGCCGGTACGCTTGGCGGTATCTACGATCTCCGCGGCGGACTGGTCGATCAGGCGATGGTCGAAGGCCTTCAACCGAATGCGAATCTTCTGGTTCTGCATTTGCCCTAACTCCAATGGATTCTGACGGCGCGAGCCGTCAACCCACGCATTCAAAGGATGCGCATTATAGGCACGCCGGCGACGAGAGTCAAACACTCGCTTCCGGTGCGCAGAAAGGGGGCTCCTGGTGGAGCCCCCTTCGATCGGTCAAGCAGCGAAGCGCTTACTCGATGATCTTGGCCACGACGCCGGCGCCGACGGTACGGCCGCCTTCACGGATGGCGAAGCGCAGGCCGTCATCCATGGCGATCGGGGCGATCAGGGTGACAACCATCTTGACGTTGTCGCCCGGCATGACCATCTCGACGCCTTCCGGCAGCTCACAGGTACCGGTGATGTCGGTGGTACGGAAGTAGAACTGCGGACGGTAGCCCTTGAAGAACGGGGTGTGACGACCACCCTCGTCCTTGCTCAGCACGTACACCTCGGCCTCGAACTTGGTGTGCGGGGTGATGGTGCCCGGCTTGGCCAGGACCTGGCCACGCTCGACGTCGTCACGCTTGGTGCCGCGCAGCAGGGCGCCGACGTTCTCACCGGCACGACCTTCGTCGAGCAGCTTGCGGAACATCTCGACGCCGGTCACGACGGTCTTGACGGTGTCCTTGATACCGACGATCTCGACTTCCTCGCCAGCCTTGACCACACCGCGCTCGACGCGGCCGGTGACCACGGTGCCGCGGCCGGAGATGGAGAACACGTCCTCGATCGGCATCAGGAACGGCTGATCGATGGCGCGCTCCGGCTCCGGGATGTACTCGTCCAAGGCCTTGATCAGGTTGGCAACGGCGGTGGTACCCATGCCGTTGTCGTCCTTGCCTTCCAGGGCCATCAGGGCGGAACCGGTGATGATCGGGGTGTCGTCACCCGGGAAGTCGTACTCGTCGAGGAGTTCACGGACTTCCATCTCGACCAGCTCGAGCAGCTCCTCGTCGTCGACCATGTCGGCCTTGTTCAGGAACACGACGATGTACGGCACGCCGACCTGGCGAGACAGCAGGATGTGCTCGCGGGTCTGCGGCATGGGGCCGTCGGCGGCGGACACGACCAGGATAGCGCCGTCCATCTGGGCGGCACCGGTGATCATGTTCTTGACGTAGTCGGCGTGCCCCGGGCAGTCCACGTGCGCGTAGTGACGCGTCTCGGACTGGTACTCGACGTGAGAGGTGGCGATGGTGATGCCGCGCTCACGCTCTTCCGGCGCATTGTCGATGGCGTCGAACTCGCTCCAGTCGCCACCGAACACCTCGGCGGAAACGCGGGTCAGGGCCGCAGTCAGCGTGGTCTTGCCGTGGTCGACGTGACCGATGGTACCGACGTTGACGTGCGGTTTGGAACGTTCAAATTTTTCCTTAGCCACTGCTATAACCTCTTTACGTTAGCTAACGGTTAACCGTTCTGGTTGATGACGGCTTCAACGACGCTGGACGGCGCCTCTTCGTAGTTCGCAAACTCCATGACGTAGCTTGCGCGGCCCTGGGTCTGAGAGCGCAGGTCGGTCGCGTAACCGAACATCTCAGCCAGAGGTACCGTGGCGCGGATGATCTTGCCCATGGAGGAGTCATCCATGCCCTGGACGAGACCCCGGCGGCGGTTCAGGTCGCCCATGACGTCACCCATGAACTCCTCGGGGGTCACGACCTCGACCTTCATCACCGGCTCGAGGAGCACGGCCTTGGCCTTCTTGGCACCTTCCTTGACCGCCATGGAAGAGGCAACCTTGAACGCGGTCTCGTTTGAGTCCACGTCATGGTAGGAACCGTCGAACAGCGTGACCTTGACGTCAATCATCGGGTAGCCCGCGATGACACCGTTCTGCAGCTGCTCGTAGGCCCCTTTCTCGACGGCCGGCACGTATTCCTTGGGAACCACGCCGCCAACGATCTCCGAGGCGAACTTGAAGTGCATGTCCTCGTCTTCGCCCTTGTCCTCGGCCGTGAGCGGCTCGATGCGCAGGTGGACATGACCGTACTGGCCGCGACCGCCGGACTGGCGAACAAACTTGCCTTCCTGCTCGACCTTGGCGCGGATGGTCTCGCGATAGGCCACCTGCGGCTTGCCGATGTTGGCATCGACCTTGAACTCGCGACGCATGCGGTCGACGAGGATGTCGAGGTGCAGCTCGCCCATGCCGGAGATGATGGTCTGGCCGGTCTCCTCGTCGGTGCGCACCTGGAAGGAGGGGTCTTCCTGGGCCAGCTTGCCCAGTGCCACGCCCATCTTCTCCTGGTCGGCCTTGGACTTCGGCTCCACGGCCACGGAGATCACCGGGTCCGGGAACTCCATGCGCTCGAGCACGATCTTGTCGTTCAGGTCGCACAGGGTATCACCGGTGGTGACGTCCTTCAGGCCGATGCAGGCGGCGATGTCGCCGGCCAGCACTTCCTTGATCTCCTCACGGGAATTGGCGTGCATCTGGACGATACGGCCGACGCGCTCCTTCTTCTCCTTGACGGAGTTGTAGACGCTGTCGCCCGACTTCAGCACGCCCGAGTAGACGCGGATGAAGGTCAGGGTGCCGACGAAGGGATCGGTGGCGATCTTGAAGGCCAGCGCGGAGAAGGGGGCACTGTCATCCGCCTCGCGGGTGGCGATGGTGCCGTCCTTGTCGTCCAGCTCACCCTCGATGGCCTTGACCTCGGTGGGTGACGGCATGTACTCGATGACGCCATCCAGCACCGCCTGGACGCCCTTGTTCTTGAACGCCGAGCCACAGGTGACCAGCACGATCTCGTTGTCGAGGGTACGACGACGCAGGCCGGCCTTGATCTCCTCGACGGTGAGCTCGCCCTCCTCGAGGTACTTGTCCATCAGCTCCTCGGAGGCCTCGGCGGCCGCCTCGACCATCTCCTCGCGGTACTTCTCGGCGGTCTCCTGGAGCTCGGCGGGGATGTCCACCAGCTCGTAGTTCATGCCGAGGCTGTCCTCGTCCCACAGGATCGCCTTCATCCTGATCAGGTCGACGACGCCCTTGAACTCTTCCTCGGTGCCCCAGTTGATCTGGATCGGCACGGCGTTGGCACCCAGCTTCTGCTTCAGCTGGTCGACCACCATGAAGAAGTCGGCGCCGGTACGGTCCATCTTGTTGACGAACACCATGCGCGGGACTTCGTACTTGTTGGCCTGGCGCCAGACGGTCTCGGTCTGGGGCTGCACGCCGGACGAGCCGCACAGCACCACGACGGCACCGTCGAGCACGCGCAGGGAACGCTCCACCTCGATGGTGAAGTCGACGTGCCCCGGGGTATCGATGATGTTGATGCGGTGCTCGTCGAACTGCTTGTCCATGCCCTGCCAGAAGCAGGTGGTCGCCGCGGAGGTGATGGTGATGCCACGCTCCTGCTCCTGCTCCATCCAGTCCATGGTGGCGGCGCCATCATGGACCTCGCCGACCTTGTGGGAGAGGCCGGTGTAGAACAGGACGCGCTCGGTGGTAGTGGTCTTGCCGGCATCGACGTGCGCCACGATGCCGATGTTGCGATAGCGCTTTAGTGGAGTCTTGCGAGCCACGATGGAACTCCCCTGTGGTTGGCGATGCGTTTAGAAGCGGTGCACTTAGAAACGATAATGAGAGAAGGCCTTGTTGGCCTCTGCCATGCGATGCACGTCTTCCCGCTTCTTGACGGCTGAGCCCTTGCCTTCGGCGGCATCGAGCATCTCGCCGGCGAGGCGCAGCACCATGGTCTTCTCGCCACGGCGACGGGCCGCATCGACCAGCCAGCGCATGGCCAGCGCATGGCGGCGCGAGGGGCGAACTTCCACGGGCACCTGATAGGTCGCACCGCCGACGCGGCGTGACTTGACCTCGACCATGGGCTGGATGGCTTCCAGCGCCTTGTCGAAGATCTCCAGCGGCTCTTCCTTGCTACGCTCGGCAACCCTGTCCAGCGCACCATAGACGATACGCTCAGCTACGGACTTCTTGCCGCCGATCATCAGGTGGTTCATGAACTTCGCCAGGCGCTCGCTTCCGAACTTGGGATCCGGCAGGATCTCGCGCTTGGCCGCAACTCTTCTTCTAGGCATGATAAGCCCTCATCAAAGGATCCTTCAGGTAAACCCGAGACTCCTGCCGGCGGCAGCGCTCGACCTTACTCTTATCAGACCGTGGTCAAAATGGGGTGACTGCTGCGTACCGCGGCCGGTCAGACCTTGGGACGCTTGGTGCCGTACTTGGAACGGCCCTGCTTGCGGTTCTGCACGCCGGAAGTGTCCAGGGCACCACGCACGGTGTGATAGCGCACACCGGGAAGGTCCTTGACGCGACCGCCGCGGATCAGGACCACGGAGTGCTCCTGGAGGTTGTGGCCTTCACCGCCGATGTACGAGGAGACCTCGTAGCCGTTAGTCAGGCGAACACGGCACACCTTGCGCAGTGCGGAGTTCGGCTTCTTCGGGGTGGTGGTGTAGACGCGGGTGCAGACGCCGCGCTTCTGCGGGCAGGCCTGCAGCGCAGGCACGTCGCTCTTGGCGGCCTGGCGCTTGCGCGGCTTGCGCACGAGCTGATTGATCGTTGCCATGGTGTGTAGCTGACTCCAATGGGTTGCCTTGCCTTCCAGCGGGTGCGGGCGCACCCGCCCCACTGTTAAAGGCTGCGCATTCTAATGGCTGACGCGGCACGTCGTCAAGCACCGCGCCTCCGGGGAGGCGCGGTGCCACGACGCGGGCGTCAGATCTCGTCGTCGTCCGAGTCCAGCGCGGTGAGCTGGGCGCCCAGCTCCTGCTCGACGTCGTAGGCCGACGGGTGGAGCAGCCGCTCGGCGTCTTCACGCTTGCGGCGACGCTCCGCGTGGTGGGTCAGGCCGGTACCGGCCGGGATCAGGCGTCCCACCACCACGTTCTCCTTCAGGCCACGCAGGTAGTCGCGCTTGCCGGTCACCGCCGCCTCGGTCAGCACCCGCGTGGTCTCCTGGAAGGAGGCCGCAGAGATGAACGACTCGGTGGCCAGGCTGGCCTTGGTGATCCCCAGCAGCAGCCGCTGGTACTTGGCCGGGAACTTCTCTTCCTGCTCCAGGCGCGCGTTCTGCTCGAGCACGCGGACCAGCTCGGCCTGGTCGCCGGGGATGAAGTCGCTGTCGCCGGCGTCGGTGATCTCCACCTTGCGCAGCATCTGACGCACGATCACCTCGATGTGCTTGTCGTTGATGCCCACGCCCTGCAGGCGATAGACGTCCTGCACCTCGGTGGTGATGTACTTGGCCAGCTCGGCGATGCCCAGCAGACGCAGGATGTCGTGCGGGTTGCTCGGGCCGTCCGAGATCACCTCGCCCTTCTCGACCGACTCGCCCTCGAAGACCGCGATCTGGCGCCACTTCGGGATCAGCATCTCGAAGGGATCGCCGTCTTCCGGGGTGATGGTCAGGCGCCGCTTGCCCTTGGTCTCCTTGCCGAAGCTGATCACGCCGCTGACCTCGGCGAGGATCGCCGGCTCCTTCGGCTTGCGCGCCTCGAACAGGTCGGCGACGCGCGGCAGACCGCCGGTGATGTCCTTGTTGCCGGTGGCTTCCACGGGGATACGGGCCACCACCTCGCCGACGCCGATCGTCGAGCCGTTGTCGACGGTGATGATCGCCTTGCCGGGCAGCGGGTACTGCACCGGGGTGTCGGAGCCGGAGACGGTGACCGGCTTGCCGGCGGCGTCGGTCAGCATGATCATCGGGCGCTTGTCGCGACCGGCCATGGGCCGCGCCGCCGACTCGATCACCTCGATGGAGGAGAGGCCGGTCATCTCGTCCACGCTGCGGTGCATGGTGACGCCCTCGTCGAGGTCGCTGTACTGCACCTGCCCCTCGGCCTCGGCGATGATCGGGTGGGTGTGCGGGTCCCACTTGGCCACGGCCTGGCCGGCCTCGACGCTGTCGCCGTCGCGCACGTCCAGCTCGGCCCCGTAGGGCAGCTTGTAGTACTCGCGCTCGCGGCCATGATCGTCGGCCACGGCCAGGGCGCTGGAGCGGGACACCACCACCAGCTTGCCGTCACCGCGCTCGACGTACTTGATGTTGTGCAGGCGCACCTTGCCGCCGTGCTTGACCTGGACGCTGTCCACCGCGGAGGCCCGTGAGGCCGCGCCGCCGATGTGGAAGGTCCGCATGGTCAGCTGGGTGCCCGGCTCGCCGATGGACTGGGCGGCGATGACGCCGACGGATTCGCCGATGTTCACCTGATGACCGCGCGCCAGGTCACGGCCGTAACAGGCCGAGCAGACGCCGTGCGGGGTCTCGCAGGTGATGGTCGAGCGCACCACGATCTCGTCGACACCCATGGTGTCGAGCTCGGCACACCACTTCTCGTCGAGCAGGGTGCCGCGCGGGATCAGCACCTCCTCGCTGGCCGGGTCGATGACGTCCTGGGCGACCACGCGACCCAGCACGCGCTGGGCCAGGGAGACGATGATGTCGCCGCCCTCGATGACCGGGTGCAGCGTCAGGCCGCGCTCGGTGCCGCAGTCCGGCTCGGTGATCACCATGTCCTGGGCCACGTCGACCAGGCGGCGGGTCAGGTAACCGGAGTTGGCCGTCTTGAGTGCCGTGTCCGCCAGGCCCTTCCGCGCACCGTGGGTCGAGATGAAGTACTGGAGGACGTTCAGGCCCTCGCGGAAGTTGGCGACGATCGGGGTCTCGATGATCGAGCCGTCCGGCTTGGCCATCAGGCCGCGCATGCCCGCCAGCTGGCGGATCTGGGCGGCGCTACCCCGGGCGCCCGAGTCGGCCATGATGAAGACGCTGTTGAAGGAGTCCTGCTCGACCTCCTTGCCATCGCGGTCCACCACGGTCTCCTTGGAGATCCCGGCCATCATCGCCTTGGCGACCTGGTCGTTGGCCCGGGCCCAGATGTCGATGACCTTGTTGTACTTCTCGCCGGCGGTGACGAGGCCGGAGGAGAACTGGTCCTCGATCTCCTTCACCTCGTCCTCGGCGGCCTCGACGATCTCGGCCTTGGCGTCCGGGATGACGAAGTCGTTGACGCCGATGGAGGCGCCGGACCAGGTGGCCAGGCGGAAGCCGGTGTACATCAGCTGGTCGGCGAAGATCACCGTCGGCTTGAGACCGGCGCGGCGGTAGACCTCGTTGATCAGCTTCGAGATGGCCTTCTTCTTCATCGGCTGGTCGACCAGCTCGAAGGGCACGCCCTCGGGCAGGATGCGGAACAGCAGCGCCCGGCCCACGGTGGTGTCGTAGAGGCGGCGATGGTGGCTCTTCTCGCCGGTCTCCTCGTCGATGTCCACCTCGTCGAGGCGCACCTTGACGCGGGCATGCATCGACACGCTCTGGGTGCCGAAGGCGCGCTCCACCTCGTCGAGGCCGGAGAACACCATGCCCTCGCCCTTGTCGTTGATGCGCTCGCGGGTCATGTAGTACAGCCCCAGCACCACGTCCTGGGAGGGTACGATGATCGGCTCGCCGTTGGCCGGTGACAGCACGTTGTTGGTGGCCATCATCAGCGCGCGGGCCTCGAGCTGGGCTTCCAGGGTCAGCGGCACGTGCACCGCCATCTGGTCACCGTCGAAGTCGGCGTTGTAGGCGGCACACACCAGCGGGTGCAGCTGGATCGCCTTGCCCTCGATCAGCAGCGGCTCGAAGGCCTGGATGCCGAGGCGGTGCAGGGTCGGCGCGCGGTTGAGCAGCACCGGGTGCTCGCGGATGACGTCGGCGAGGATGTCCCACACCTCGGGCAGCTCGCGCTCGACCATCTTCTTGGCCGCCTTGATCGTGGAGGCGTGACCCAGCGACTGCAGCTTGGAGTAGATGAACGGCTTGAACAGCTCCAGCGCCATCTTCTTCGGCAGGCCACACTGGTGCAGGCGCAGGGTCGGGCCGACTGTAATGACCGAGCGGCCGGAGTAGTCGACGCGCTTGCCCAGCAGGTTCTGGCGGAAGCGGCCCTGCTTGCCCTTGATCATGTCGGCCAGGGACTTCAGCGGGCGCTTGTTGGAGCCGGTGATCGCCCGGCCGCGGCGGCCGTTGTCGAGCAGCGCATCCACCGACTCCTGCAGCATGCGCTTCTCGTTGCGCACGATGATGTCGGGCGCATTGAGGTCGAGCAGCCGCTTGAGGCGGTTGTTGCGATTGATGACGCGACGATAGAGATCGTTGAGGTCCGAGGTCGCGAAGCGGCCACCGTCCAGCGGCACCAGCGGACGCAGGTCCGGCGGCAGCACCGGCAGCACCTCCATGACCATCCACGCCGGGTCGTTGCCGGAGCCCTGGAAGGCCTCCAGCAGCTTGAGGCGCTTGGAGAGCTTCTTGATCTTGGTCTCGGAGTTGGTTTGCGGGATCTCCTCGCGCAGTCGGCCGATCTCCTCGTCGAGGTCGATGTCCTTGAGCAGCGCCTGGACGGCCTCGGCCCCCATGCGGGCGTCGAAGTCGTCACCGAACTCCTCGAGGGCCTCGAAGTACTGCTCGTCGTTGAGCAACTGGCCGCGCTCCAGGGTGGTCATGCCCGGGTCGATGACCATGAAGCTCTCGAAGTAGAGCACGCGCTCGATGTCGCGCAGGGTCATGTCCAGGAACATGCCGATGCGCGACGGCAGCGACTTGAGGAACCAGATGTGGGCGACGGGGCTTGCCAGCTCGATGTGGCCCATGCGCTCGCGGCGCACCGCCGCCTTGGTGACCTCGACGCCGCACTTCTCGCAGATGATGCCGCGGTGCTTCATGCGCTTGTACTTGCCGCACAGGCACTCGTAGTCCTTCACCGGGCCAAAGATCTTGGCACAGAACAGGCCGTCACGCTCCGGCTTGAAGGTGCGGTAGTTGATGGTCTCCGGCTTCTTGACCTCGCCGTAGGACCAGGAGCGAATCATGTCCGGCGACGCCAGCGTGATCTTGATCGCGTCGAACTCGTCGGACTGAGACTGCGATTTGAGGACTTTCACCAAATCTTTCATGGGGTCGGCTCCGTTGCGGAGTTGTCATGGGCGGGGGCGTCGCCACCCCCGCGGACCGTCATTCTGTGAAGCGCAGGCGGTGCAGCCTCAGCTTTCCAGTTCGATATCGATGCCCAGCGAGCGGATTTCCTTCACCAGCACGTTGAAGGATTCCGGCATGCCCGCCTGCATGGTGTGGTCGCCGTCCACGATGCTCTTGTACATCTTGGTGCGCCCCTCCACGTCGTCGGACTTGACGGTGAGCATCTCCTGGAGCGTGTAGGCCGCGCCGTAGGCCTCCAGTGCCCAGACCTCCATCTCGCCGAAGCGCTGGCCACCGAACTGCGCCTTGCCGCCCAGCGGCTGCTGGGTGACCAGGGAGTAGGAGCCGGTGGAGCGCGCATGCATCTTGTCATCCACCAGGTGGTTGAGCTTGAGCATGTACATGTAGCCCACGGTCACCGGGCGGTCGAAGGCATCGCCGGTACGGCCATCGTAGAGCGTCATCTGGCCCGAGTCCGGCAGGTCGGCCAGGCGCAGCAGGTGCTTGATCTCGTGCTCCTGGGCACCGTCGAACACCGGCGTGGACATCGGCACGCCGCCCTTGAGGTTCTTCGCCAGGGCGATCACCTCCTCGTCGGAGAGCGAGTCGAGGTCCTCGACGCGGGTTCCCTGGGTGGTGTTGTAGACCTGCGCCAGGAAGTCGCGGATCTCGGCCACCTGCTGCTCGCGGGCATCGCGCAGCAGCCCCTCGATCTTGACCCCGAGGCCGCGGGCCGCCATGCCCAGGTGGGTCTCGAGGATCTGCCCCACGTTCATCCGCGAGGGCACGCCCAGCGGGTTCAACACCACGTCGATGGGCTCGCCATTGTCGTCGAAGGGCATGTCCTCGATGGGCATGATCGCCGAGATGACACCCTTGTTGCCGTGACGGCCGGCCATCTTGTCGCCCGGCTGCAGGCGGCGCTTGATCGCCAGGTAGACCTTGACGATCTTCAGCACGCCCGGCGCCAGGTCGTCGCCCTGGGTGAGCTTGCGCTTCTTGTCCTCGAAGCGCTCGTCCATCTCCTTGCGACGGTTCTCCAGCTGCTCGTCGGCCTGGGCCAGCAGCTCGTTGAAGGTCTCGTCCTGCAGGCGCAGCTTGAACCACTGCTGGCGCGGCAGCTCCTCGAGGTAGCTGTCGGAGAGCACGTCGCCCTTCTTCAGCTTGGGACCGCCGTTGACGACCTGACCGGAGAGGGTGCGCTTGAGGCGCTCGAAGGTGGCATCCTCGGCGATGCGGTAGGTCTCCTGGAGGTCCTTGCGCACCTCGTCGAGCTGCATCTGCTCGATGGAGAGCGCCCGGGAGTCCTTCTCCACGCCGTCGCGGGTAAACACCTGGACGTCGATGACGGTGCCCTTCATGCCGGTCGGGGCGCGCAGCGAGGTGTCCTTCACGTCGGACGCCTTCTCGCCGAAGATGGCGCGCAGCAGCTTCTCTTCCGGGGTCAGCTGGGTCTCGCCCTTGGGCGTCACCTTGCCGACCAGGATGTCGCCGGCACCGACCTCGGCGCCGATGTAGACTACGCCGGCCTCGTCCAGCTTGCCCAGCGCCGACTCGCCGACGTTGGGGATATCGGAGGTGATCTCCTCCGGCCCCAGCTTGGTGTCGCGGGAGACGCAGGTCAGCTCCTGAATGTGGATGGTGGTGAAGCGATCTTCCTGGACCGCCCGCTCTGAGAGCAGGATGGAGTCCTCGAAGTTGTAGCCGTTCCAGGGCATGAAGGCGATGCGCATGTTCTGGCCCAGGGCTAGATCGCCCATGTCCACGGAGGGACCGTCGGCCAGGATGTCACCACGGCGCACCTGGTCACCGGGGCGCACGATCGGGCGCTGGTTCATGCAGGTGTTCTGGTTGGAGCGCAGGTACTTGGTCAGGTTGTAGATATCGACGCCGGCCTCGCCGCCGATGATCTCGTCCTCGCTGACCCGCACCACGATGCGCTTGGCGTCGACCGAGTCGATCACCCCGCCGCGACGGGCCACCTCGCAGACGCCGGAGTCGCGCGCCACGAAGCGCTCCATGCCGGTGCCCACCAGCGGCTTGTCGGCACGCAGGGTCGGCACGGCCTGGCGCTGCATGTTCGCCCCCATCAGGGCGCGGTTGGCGTCGTCGTGCTCGAGGAAGGGGATCAGCGCGGCGGCCACGGAGACCACCTGGCGCGGCGACACGTCCATCAGGGTGACCTGCTCGGGACGCATGAAGGTGGTCTCGCCGCGGTGGCGGACCTGCACCAGATCGTCGACCAGCTTGCCGGACTCGTCCACGGTCGCCGAGGCCTGGGCGATGACGAAGTCACCCTCCTCGATGGCCGAGAGGTGCACCACGTCGTCGGTCACCTGGGCATCCACGACCTTGCGGTACGGCGTCTCGAGGAAGCCGTAGCTGTTGGTGTGGCTGTAGGTGGCCAGGGAGTTGATCAGGCCGATGTTCGGACCTTCCGGGGTCTCGATCGGGCACAGCCGGCCGTAGTGGGTGGCGTGGACGTCACGCACCTCGAAGCCGGCCCGCTCGCGGGTCAGGCCGCCCGGGCCGAGCGCGGAGACGCGGCGCTTGTGGGTGACCTCGGAGAGCGGGTTGTTCTGGTCCATGAACTGCGAGAGCTGGCTGGAACCGAAGAACTCCTTGACCGCCGCCGCCACCGGCTTGGCATTGATCAGGTCCTGGGGCATCAGGCCTTCGCTCTCGGCCATGGAGAGGCGCTCCTTGACCGCGCGCTCGACGCGCACCAGGCCGACGCGGAACTGGTTCTCGGCCATCTCGCCGACGCAGCGGATGCGACGGTTGCCCAGGTGGTCGATGTCGTCGACGTCACCGAAGCCGTTGCGGATCGCGATCATCTCGCGCAGCACGTCGAGGATGTCCTGCTGGTCGAGGACGCCGGAGCCGGTGTCGCTGTCGCGACGCAGCCGGCGGTTGAACTTCATGCGACCCACGCCCGACAGGTCGTAGCGGTCCTCGCTGAAGAACAGGTTGTTGAACAGCGTCTCGGCGGCCTCCTTGGTGGGCGGCTCGCCGGGGCGCATCATGCGGTAGATCTCGACCAGCGCCTCGAGGCGGGACCCGGTGGTGTCCAGCTTGAGGGTGTCGGAGATGAAGGGACCACAGTCGAGGTCGTTGGTGTAGAGCGTCTCGAGGGTGGTGATGCCCGCCTGGCCGATCTTCTCCAGCAGCTCGGGCGTGATCTCGGTGTTGCAGGGGCAGATCAGCTCGCCGGTGTTGGGATCGACCTGATCCTTGGCCAGGGTCTTGCCGAACAGGTAGTCCATCGGCACGTCGAGGCGCTCGAGACCGGCCTTTTCCAGCTGGCGGATGTGCTTCTGGGTGATCCGGCGACCTTCCTCGACGATGACGTTGCCGTCGCCGTCCTTGATGTCGAAGGTGGCGGTCTCGCCGCGCAGGCGCGACGGCACCAGCTCCACGGAGAAGCCGGACTTCTCGATATGGAAGGTGCTGAGCTCGAAGAAGTTATCGAGGATCTCCTCGGCGCTCATGCCCAGGGCGCGCAGCAGCACCGTGGCCGGCAGCTTGCGGCGACGGTCGATGCGCACGAAGACGCTGTCCTTGGGATCGAACTCGAAGTCGAGCCAGGAACCGCGGTAGGGGATCACCCGGGCGGAATAGAGCAGCTTGCCGGAGGAGTGGCTCTTGCCCTTGTCGTGGTCGAAGAACACGCCGGGCGAGCGGTGCAGCTGGGAGACGATGACGCGCTCGGTACCGTTGATGACGAAGGTACCGTTCTCGGTCATCAGGGGGATCTCCCCCATGTAGACTTCCTGCTCCTTGATGTCCTTGATCGCCTTGTTGGACGAATCCTTGTCGTAGATGATCAGGCGGACCTTGACGCGCAGGGGGGCCGAATAGGTGACGCCACGCAGCTGGCACTCCTTGACGTCGAAGGCCGGAGTGCCGAAACGGTAGCTGACATACTCCAGGGCAGCGTTGCCGGAGAAGCTCGCGATCGGGAAGACCGACTTGAAGGCGGCGTGCAGGCCGATTTCCAGGCGTTCTTCGGGTGAGCGATCCTGCTGGAGAAACTCGTAGTAGGAATCAAGCTGGATGGCCAGCAGGTAGGGCACATCCATCACTTGGGGCAGTTTGCCGAAATCCTTGCGGATGCGTTTTTTCTCAGTGTATGAGTAAGCCATCTGTATTCCCCAGCTTGTTCACCATGGGTGACCGATGCGTGTCGGCGTCACCCGACGGGTACGGCTCCGTCAGGCGCTGACGGCAAGCCTCCACCAGGAGGCTCGCCGTCGGAATTCGGCTAGCGGTGGCCCGAGGGCGACCGGCTAGTGACAACAGAAAAAGGCCGGCAGCGGGTGTCCCGCCACCAGCCGTGGAAGCTTACGCAGCGCGTGAAGCCATGGGCACAAGGGTTACTTGAGCTCCACGCTCGCGCCGGCGTCTTCCAGCTTCTTCTTTGCCTCTTC
Organism: Halomonas ventosae; assembly: GCF_004363555.1. Lineage (GTDB taxonomy): Bacteria > Pseudomonadota > Gammaproteobacteria > Pseudomonadales > Halomonadaceae > Halomonas > Halomonas ventosae. Next base: position 88,162 of record NZ_SNZJ01000016.1, read on the forward strand.
GGCGTCGTCCTTGGACAGGCCTTCCTTGATGGTCGCCGGCGCGCCGTCGACGGCACCCTTGGCTTCCTTGAGGCCCAGGCCGGTGATCTCGCGGACCGCCTTGATCACGTTGACCTTCTTGTCGCCTGCAGAGGTCAGCACGACGTCGAACTCGGTCTGCTCTTCCTCGGCAGCGGCTTCACCGCCACCCGGGCCGGCCACGACGGCAGCGGCAGCAGAGACACCGAACTTCTCTTCCATGGCCTCGATCAGCTCGGCCACTTCCATGACGGACATGTCGGCGACGGCGTTGATGATGTCTTCTTTGGTCAGTGCCATTGTCTAGATTCCTAACTTTGCGGGAGCCTCGGCATCGCGATGGCTCGGGGATTCAATGTTCGATTCGGGCTGAGCGCGAGAGTTCGCCGTTCAGGCGGCCTCTTCCTGCTTCTGGTCACGCAGCGCCGCGAGGGTACGGACCAGCTTGCCGGCAGAAGCTTCCTTCATGACGGACATCAGCTTGGCGATCGCCTCATCGTAGGTCGGCAAGGTTGCCAGACGGTCGATGTCGCTTGCCGGGATCAGCTCACCTTCGTAGGCCAGCGCCTTGACCTCGAACTCCTTCTGACCCTTGGCGAACTCCTTGAACAGACGGGCGGCAGCGCCCGGGTGCTCATAGGAGAAGGCCAGCATGGTCGGACCGGAGAAGGTCTCGTCCAGAATCTCCCAGGGAGTTCCGGACAGGGCGCGACGTGCCAGGGTGTTGCGGACAACACGGATCTGCACGCCATTCTCGCGGGCCTGCTTGCGCAGGTCGGTCATCGCGCTGACCGCGACGCCACGAGAGTCGGCAACTACGACGGAGAGCGCATCCTTGGCCGCTTCACTGACCTCGGCAACGATTGCCTTCTTGCCTTCGAGTGCTAGTGGCACAGTGATCACTCCTTCGTGCCGGAACCTCGCGAGAGGATTCCGGTGGTTACCATCTCTCCCGACCGGAGGTCGGGAGTCCTGGGTGATGGTGCTCACCAGAGATCTGGCGGCCACACCATCTGCGCAGGCCTTCCCGAGGGGAAGATTAAGCCGCGCTCGCTAGAAACGCGGCACCTGCGGTCTTTGACGATGCCCCGCCGGCGAGGATAGCCCGGCACGGGGACCGCAAAGTTCCTGCAATCGTCTCGATCGCCGCCCGATCAGGCCAGGGCGGAATGATCGATGGTCAGCCCCGGGCCCATGGTGGTGGACAGGGTGACCTTCTTGAGATAGATGCCCTTGGAGGTGCTCGGCTTGAGCTTCTTCAGGTCGGCGACCAGCGCCTCCAGGTTGCCCTGGATGGCGGAAGCGTCGAAGTCGACCTTGCCCAGGGTGGTATGGATGATGCCGTTCTTGTCGGTCCGGAAGCGCACCTGGCCGGCCTTGGCGTTCTTGACCGCGGTGGCGACGTCCGGGGTCACGGTACCGACCTTGGGGTTCGGCATCAGGCCGCGCGGACCGAGGATCTGGCCCAGCTGGCCGACGACGCGCATGGCGTCCGGCGAGGCGATGACCACGTCGAAGTCCAGCTGGCCCTTCTTGACCTGCTCGGCCAGGTCGTCCATGCCGACGATGTCGGCACCGGCTTCCTTGGCAGCATCAACGTTGGCACCCTGGGTGAAGACCGCGACACGCACGTCCTTGCCGGTACCGTTGGGCATCACGGTGGCGCCACGCACGACCTGGTCGGACTTGCGCGGGTCGACGCCCAGGTTGATGGCGACGTCCAGGGATTCCTTGAACTTGACGGTGGACAGCTCGGAGAGCAGGGCCACGGCCTCGTCGAGGGAGTAGGTCCGGTTGGCGTCGACCTTCTCGCGAATCTGCTGTGCACGCTTGGTAAGCTTGGCCATGATCAGAGACCCTCCACGTTCAGGCCCATGCTGCGGGCACTACCGGCAATGGTACGCACCGCGGCGTCGAGATCGGCAGCCGTCAGGTCGGGCTCCTTGGTCTTGGCGATCTCCTCGAGCTGCTCGCGGGTCACGGTGCCGACCTTGGTCTTGTTCGGCTCGCCGGAGCCGGACTTGATGCCGGCCGCCTTCTTCAGCAGGACCGCGGCGGGCGGGGTCTTGGTGATGAAGGTGAAGCTGCGGTCGGAGTAGACGGTGATGACCACGGGGGTCGGCAGGCCCGGCTCGATGTCCTGGGTCGCGGCGTTGAACGCCTTGCAGAACTCCATGATGTTGACGCCGTGCTGGCCCAGCGCGGGGCCCACGGGGGGACTCGGGTTGGCCTTGCCAGCTGCGACCTGCAGCTTGATGTAAGCCTGTACTTTCTTGGCCATGATGGACTCCAGTTGGGTAGTAGCGCCTTGCGGCTCCCCGGGTTACACAGCCACCCGCGGGCGGCTGCCACGAAACAGGCAGGCCCGGAAGGCTATTCCTTCTCGACCTGGGCAAACTCCAGCTCGACGGGCGTGGAGCGGCCGAAGATCAGCACGCTGACCTGCACACGGCTCTTGTCATAGTTGACCTCCTCGACGACCCCGTTGAAGTCGGCGAAGGGGCCGTCGATGACGCGCACCGACTGGCCCGGCTCGAAGAGCGTCTTGGGCTTCGGCTTGTCGGTGCCGTCCTTGACCCGGCTGAGGATGGCATCGGCCTCCTTGCGGGTGATCGGGGCCGGCTTCTCCTTGGTGCCACCGATGAACCCCATGACGCGCGGGGTCTCGTTGACCAGGTGCCAGGTCTCGTCATCCATCTCCATCTCGACCAGCACATAGCCGGGATAGAACTTGCGCTCGCTCTTGCGACGCTTGCCGTCGCGCACTTCGACGACCTCTTCGGTCGGCACCAGGATCTCGCCGAAGCGATCCTCCATGCCGTGCATCTTCACGCGCTCGATGAGCGAGCGCATGACATGCTTCTCGAAGCCGGAGTAGGCGTGGACGACATACCAACGCTTGGACATGAAAACTCCTAACCGATGACGCCGGACATCGCCCAGCCAAGAAGGGTGTCGATCAGCCACAGCATCAGCCCGACCACCAGCACGGCCACCAGCACGATGGCGGTGGTCTGGACGGTCTCGGGCCGGGTCGGCCAGACGACACGCTGGATCTCCTTCTTCGCACTCCTGGCGAGCTCGACCAGATCACGACCCTTGGTCGTGGTCAGCGCCACCAGTGCCGCCGCCACGCTGAGCACGACGACACCGAGCACACGATAGAGAAGCGCCTGGTCGGCGAAATAGGTATTGCCGACCACGGCAAGGACCAGCAGAGTGACGACAACCGCCCACTTGAGCCCGTCGTGGCGCGACTCCTGCACCTCGGCGTTATGCTTCATGAAAACGAGACTCCTCAGGGTGCGGCAATCGAAACATGAAAGTATATGAGATCTCGCCAGCCTGGGGAAGACTGGCAGGCCAGGAGGGAATCGAACCCCCAACCTGCGGTTTTGGAGACCGCTGCTCTGCCAATTGAGCTACTGGCCTGTATCTGCTTCCGCGACCACCCTTTGCAGGCGGCCTGTACGACAGCGGGCGCCATGATAGCGAAAGCCGCTTCTCCTGGCAACCCCATCCCTGCACGAGACCCGCACCGGGAAGAAAAAGAGAAGGCGAGCCTAGGCTCGCCTTCTCGATATGGAGCTCATGGACGGATTTGAACCGTCGACCTCACCCTTACCAAGGGTGTGCTCTACCCCTGAGCTACATGAGCGCGACCTTGTGGTATCACAGCTCGATACCTGGAGCGGGCAGCGGGGATCGAACCCGCATCATCAGCTTGGAAGGCTGAGGTTCTACCATTGAACTATGCCCGCCGACCCACTCTTGCTTGCCATCACTCGACGCGTCGGGTGCGGCTGAACCTGGTGGAGGGGGAAGGATTCGAACCTTCGAAGCTTTCGCGGCAGATTTACAGTCTGCTCCCTTTGGCCACTCGGGAACCCCTCCAGCTGGCGATGCATTCTACCGCCTCTGCTTCCGGTGTCAAGTGCCTGTTTTCGCTGGCTCTTGATCGGGCGCGACGGGCCTGCTGGGCGCGCCTCTCCGGAACGCGGCGCATTGTGTCAAAGCAGCATGGAGAATGCAAGCGCGGCGCGGATCTTTTCCAGTGCCACCGGCGAGGGCACGCGGGGTGCCCCGGACATGCGTCCCGCTCGCTCGGCCGCGGTCAGCGGGAAGCAGGCCTCCAGCCCCCCATAGACCATGTCTGGCCAGACCGCATGGGGCACCTGGATGCCCCTAGACACCACCCGGGCGTCACCGCCGGTCAGCATCATCGGCAGCGCCACGCCCTGCTGGTCACACACCTCGCTGTAGATGCGATTGACCGCGCTCACTGCCGCCATGTAGATGCCGTGATTGACCGCCTCGACGGTGCGCCTGCCGGGTTCCAGCAGCTCCTCGGCCTCGCTGTCCGGGTCGATGGCCACGTTGCGGGTACCGAGCTTCAGGCTCTCCTTCATCAGCCGCAGCCCGGGCAGGATGTAGCCGCCCAGGTGGCGCCCGCCGGGCAGCACGAAGTCGACGGTGATGGCGCTGCCGCAGTCCACGGCACAGCAGCCGCCGGCCAGCTGATAGCCCGCCAGGGCCCCCATCCAGCGATCGACTCCCAGCCGGCCGGGCTCCTCGTAGCCGTTGGTGACCCCCAGCGCCTCGGCCGTGGAGCGCGCCACATAGACGCTGCCCACCCGCTGGCGCAACAGTCCGACCGTCTCCTCCAGCACCGCACGGCGCGCTACGCTGGAGATGCGCACCGCCTCGACCACGTCGAGGTCCGGGATATCCGCGCCGGGGCGCCACTCCTCGCGGGTCCAGACCGCGCCGCGGGAGCGGATCTCGCTGCTGTCGGCATCCTTGAGCCGCCATTTGGAGAGGGTGTTGCCGATGTCGAGGTCCAGGATCATGCGCGTCTCCGCACGCTGATCTCGCCGCCGGCAAGCCGCACCGGCCTGCCTTCCTGCTGCACCCAGAGGTTGCCGGCCTCGTCCACCTCCCCGGCGGTGGCCGGCTCCCGGGTGCCACGCTGCAGGACCTCCACCTCGCAGCCGGCGAAGGCATGCCGGGCGTTCCAGTCGTCCCGCCAGGCGGCGAACCCCTGCTGCTCGAAGCCTGCCAGCAGGGGCAGCAGCTCATCCAGCAGCTCGATGGCCAGGGCATTGCGGGAGAGTCCCGGCGCCTGGTCATGGACTGCCGCGACGGCCTGGTCGATGCCGCCACGGAAGGCCGCCGGCAGGTCGACATTGATGCCCATGCCCACCACCACCTCGCAGGGGCCGGCGGCATCACCGCTGATCTCCACCAGGATGCCCGCCAGCTTGCCGAGCGCCCCGTCGTCGTCCTCCAGCAGCACGTCATTGGGCCACTTCAGGCGTGGCCGGAGGCCATGGCGCTCGAGCACCCTGGCGAGGGCCACGCCCAGCGCCAGGCTCAGCCCCTCAAGCGATGCCACCCCCGCCTCGACCCGCCAGCCGAGCGAGAGCATCAGGGTGCGCCCCCAGGGCGTCACCCAGGCGCGACCTCGGCGTCCTCGCCCCTCGCTCTGCTGCTCCACCAGGCAGACCTCGCCGTGCCCCGCCCCCTGGGAGAAGCGCTCGCGCAGGAAGGCGTTGCTGGACGGCAGGCTCTCCTCGACGAACAGCCGCGTCAGGTGGGGACGCGCCTCGCGCGAGAGGCCGGCCACGATGGCGCCACCATCCAGCAGCTCGAGGCGCTCGACCAGGCGATAGCCCTGGCCCTTGACCGCTTCCATGGGAATGCCCAGGGACTCCAGCTTGCGCAATTGCTTCCATACTGCCGCCCGCGACACGCCCAGCCGTTCGCCCAGCTGCTCGCCGGAGTGGAACTCGCCATCGCTCAGCAGGCGGATCAGGTCACCGATGGTCATGCTCATGCCCCTGACGGGAAATGGGACATTCTAGCGGATGGCGCCGCGCCCCGGAAATCGCCCCGCCCAATTCACTACTTGGCCGACGCCCCGACCGGCCGGTCGTCGGCTCAGCTCAGGGCATAGACGGTACATCGGAACGCAACTGGGCGTCATGAAAGGGATTTCATCGACCCTCCGACCCTCGTCGACCAAAGTCGTATATTTTTATGAAACCGCTTTCATGACCATGGCACCCAACATCCCATGGGCCCGACAAGAGGAACCTGCTTTCCCATGCAACGAATCGAACTGCCGACATCGTCACGACTTCTCACCCCGGACTTCACCTTCGGCGTCGCGACGGCGGCCTTCCAGATCGAGGGGGCCACCCAGGCCGATGGCCGCCTGCCGTCCATCTGGGACCACTTCTGCGCCCTCGAGGGTCGCGTCAAGAACGGTGACAGCGGCATGCCCGCCTGCGACCATTACCATCGCTGGCAGGAAGACCTGGAGCTGATCCAGGGCCTGGGGGTGGACGCCTACCGCCTGTCGATCGCCTGGCCGCGCGTGATGACCGAGGGCGGCCAGCCCAACGCCAAGGGCCTGGATTTCTACAAGCGTCTCCTCGACAGCCTGCTGGAGCGCCATATCACGCCCTTCGTGACGCTCTATCACTGGGACCTTCCCCAGCACCTGCAGGAGCGCGGCGGCTGGCTCAATCGGGAAACGGCCTATCGCTTCCAGGAATACGCCGACCTGGTGTCCCGCGAGCTGGGTGACCGCGTCCATTCCTATGCCACCCTCAACGAACCCTGGGTCAGCGCGATCCTGGGCCACGAGGCCGGCATACACGCGCCGGGGCTGGAGGACGCCCGCCTCGCCCGCCAGGCCGGGCACCATCTGCTGCTGGCCCACGGCCTGGGCATGCAGACCCTGCGCACCAACACCCCCGACGCCCAGGCCGGCCTGGTGCTGAACATGGGTCCGAACACGCCCCACAGCCGTCGCTACGACGACCGCGTCGCTGCCCTGGTGGGCGAGGCGAGCATGAACCACTGGTTCCTGGAGCCGGTGCTCGAGGGCCGCTACCCGGCGCTCTACACGCGTCTCTACCCGGAGCTGGCGCCCCAGGTGCTGCCGGGCGACATGGAGCTGATTTCCCAGCCAGTGGACTTCATCGGCATCAATTACTACACCCGCGGCGTCGTCTCCTATGACCGCGAGCACCTGGTCCAGGGCCACCCGCCCAAGGACGTGGAGGTCACGGACTTCGGCTGGGAAGTCTATCCGCAGGGCCTGACCGACCTGCTGGTCGACCTGAACGAGCAGTACCGGCTGCCGCCCCTGATGGTCACCGAGAACGGCATGGCCGGCGACGATCACCTGGAGAAGGGAGAGGTCCATGACGAGCAGCGCAGCCGCTACCTCAACAGCCACCTCAATGCCGTCCACGACGCCATTGAGCAGGGTGTCGATGTCCGGGGCTACTTCGCCTGGAGCCTGATGGACAACTTCGAGTGGGCGGAAGGCTACAGCAAGCGCTTCGGCCTGGTGTACATCGACTACGAGACCCAGCAGCGCACGCTCAAGGACAGCGCCAGGGCATTTGCCGACTTCCTCTGGACACGCAAGGCCGGGCGCTGAGCCCCCACCCTCACCGCGACAGCATCACCACGACAACAATAGACAAGCGAAGGTAACGCCAATGAAAACGTTCTCCATGATGGCTCTGGCCGCCGCCGTGGCCGCCTCCTCCTCCCCCGCGCTGGCCGCCCCCGACCAGGGCGGCACCCTGACCGTGCCCGTCATCACCACGGCCTTCACCAGTAGCTTCAACCCCTATATCGACAGCAACAACATCGTCGGCGGGATGGTCTTCGAGACCCTGGCCTTCACCAACGTCATGCGGGGGGAAACCAGCCTGCGGCTGGCCGAAGGCTACGCGTACGCGGAGGACTACCGGAGCATCACCTACACCCTCCGCGAGGACCTCGCCTGGTCCGACGGCGAGCCACTGACCGCCGACGACGTCGTCTACACCTTCGAGCTGGCGCGTGAGGTGCCCGTCTATGACCTCGCCGGGGTCCTCGCCAGCGGGCTGGTCACCGAAGTCACCCGGGTGTCCGATCGCGAGATCCGATTCGACCTGGCGCAGGCCGACAGCACCGTGCACTGGGACCTGAACCGCTACATGCCCCTTCCCCGGCACGTCTGGGAGCAGGCCAGCGATCCCGCCACCTTCACCAACCCCAAGGCGATCGGTTCGGGCCCGGTGACCGAAATCGAGTACGTGCGGCCCCAGCAGATGGAGATCTGCCGCAACCCGCACTACTACCAGGAAGACCGGCCCTACCTGGACTGCGTCCGCTATCGCGCCTTCAATGACAACTCCCAGATCCAACCGGCCCTGATGAATGGCGAGATCGACTGGGGGTCCAACTTCATCGCCGACGTCGAGAAGACCTATGTCGCCGCCGATCCCGACAATCACCACTACTGGTACCCGGCCAACGACGCCATCCATCTCTACCTGAACACCAGGCAGGCGCCCTTCGACGACCTGGCGTTCCGCCAGGCGGTGTCCGTGGCACTGGACCGTGAGGCGATCGTCGACCTGGCCGCCTACGGCTACCCCACGGCGAACTTCTTCCCCGGGGGCATTGGCGACTACTACGCCGACTACATGGATGAGTCGCTCATGGAGGAGTACGGCTGGCTGACCCAGTACGATCCGGACAGGGCCCGCCAGCTGCTGGACGAGGCCGGTTACCAGGATGTCGACGGTGACGGCCAGCGTGAGCTTCCCGACGGCTCTGAGCTAGCGTTCGACATTCAGGTCGTCAACGGCTGGACCGACTGGGTACAGACCGTGCTGATGATCACCGAGTACCTCCAGGACGTGGGCATCGAGGCCAACGTCAATGCTGTCGAGTGGGGCGTCTATGACCAGTCGCTCAAGGAGGGCGACTACCAGGCCGCCATCAACTGGTCGCTGCTCTCGACGCACCCCATCCAGACCTTCAAGGAGTACTACCACACCAGCCGCGTCGGCCATATCTGGCACGCCGGGCATGGCGTGCACTCGGAGCGGGTCGACGCACTGATCGAGGACTTCGGCTCCCTGACCGAAGCCGACGCCAAGCAGGACACCCTCGACCAGCTGCAGCGTTTCACCGCCGAGAAACTGCCATTCGTCCCGCTGTTCTCCAACGCCACCTGGTTCCAGTACAACACCAGCGAGTTCGTGGGCTGGCCGAACGCGGAGGACCCCTACGTGCACCCGGTGTTCTACTCCACGGGCAACAACACCCTGATCTTCAACAACCTGCGTCGAAAGTAACCGACCATCAGCGTGAGGGGGAACCGGACCCGCCCCGGTTCCCTCGTCGACCCCGAGCCAGAGGCGAACTCAATGCGGTACATCCTCAGTCGATTCCTGTTCTATCTTGTCGCGTTCCTGATCGCCATCTCCTTCAATTTCCTGCTGCCTCGCATCATGCCGGGCGACCCGGTCGATGCGCTCTTCGCCGGCTCCGCGGGGCAGCTGGATCCGTCCCAGATGGACGCCATCCGCGCCATGTATGGCTTCTCCGAGGGGCCCCTGTGGTCGCAGTACCTCCAGTACGTGAAGAGCGTCTTCACCGGTGACCTAGGCCCCTCCATCCTGATGTACCCGACCGACGTGACCACCGTGCTCGGCTTCACCTTCCCCTGGACCCTGTTCCTGATCGGGCTGGGCGTCACCACCGCCATCATCCTCGGCCTGATCCTCGGGACTATCGCCGCCTACAAGCGCGGCAACTGGTTCGCCTCCCTGTTTCCGCCGATGGCCGCGGTGCTCTCCTCGATGCCGACCGTCGTCACCGCCCTGCTGGTCTTCTACCTCTTCGGGCTCAAGCTGCAATGGTTTCCCATGAGCTATGCCGCCGACCCTTCCCTGGCGCCCGGCTGGACGGCCGAGTACCTCGGCAGTGTCGCCCACCATGCCGTGCTGCCGCTGCTAGTGATCGTCCTGGTCAGCCTCGCCCAGTGGGTGATGACCATGCGCAACGCCATGATCAACGTGCTCGGGGAAGACATCATCACCATGGCCGAGGCCAAGGGCCTCAGTCAGGCCCGCATCATGCTCCGCTACGCCTCGCGTAACGCCGTGCTGCCGGTGGTGACCTCGGTGGCCATGGGTCTGGGCTTCGCCGTCGCCGGCCAGATCTTCATCGAGATCGTCTTCAACTACCCCGGCGTGGGCAACACCCTGCTCAAGGCGATCAACGCCCGCGACTACCCCCTGGTGCAGGCCCTGCTGCTGCTGATCGTCGCCTTCGTGCTGATCGGCAACTTCATCGCCGACCTCACCTATCTCTGGCTCGACCCGCGTCTGCGCAAGTAACCGAAGGGCTTACCGATGACTGACTCCTCCCTGCCAATGGACTCCTACAGGAAGACTCCCATGGTGCCTCCACGCCTCCGGCAACTGCTGCGCAATCTCGCTGCCTTCTTCCAGGGCAACCTGTCGGCAACCATCGGCGGCGGCGTGATGGCGCTGGTGATCGTGGCCTGCCTGATCGGCCCCTGGTTCACCGCCCATGCGCCCGACGAACGTGTCGCCCGCCCACACGTCGAACCCAGCGCCGAGCACGTGCTCGGCACGACCCGCCAGGGGCGGGACGTGTTCAGCCAGCTGCTGCATGGCGGCCGCGCCTCGCTGGGCGTGGCCTTCATCGCCGGGGCCATCTCCACGGTCATCTCGATCCTGGTCGGCATCTCCGCCGGCTACTTCGGCGGCCGCATCGATCAGTGGCTCAACTTCGCCATGAACGTGGTGCTGGTCTTCCCGCAGCTGCCCCTGCTGATCGTCCTGGCGGCCTTTCTCGGGCAGGTGGGGCCGGTGGTGATCGCCCTGCTGATCGGCATCACCAGTTGGCCCTGGGGCGCGCGCGTCGTGCGCTCGCAGACCATGGCCATCCGCCAGAAGGAGTTCATCCTCGCGGCGGAGTGCATGGGCGAGAGCCGCCTGCGCATCGTCCTGGTGGAGATCCTGCCCAACCTGATCTCGATCGTTGCCGGCAGCTTCGTCGGGGTGGTCATGTACGCCCTGATCAACGAGGCCGGCCTCGAGTTCCTGGGGCTGGGGGACCCCACCGTGGTGACCTGGGGCACCATGCTCTACTGGGCCCAGTCGTCCGCCGCCCTCTACACCGGCGGCTGGTGGGAGATGATCGTGCCCGCCGTGACCATTGCCCTGGTCGGCGGCGCCATGGCGCTGATCAACATGTCCATCGATCAGGTCAGCAACCCCAAGCTCAAGACCGGCCCGCACATCAAGCGCTGGCGCAAGCTCAACCGCATCATTCAAGCCAAACGCCAGCGAGGTGCTTCCTGATGGCGATCCAAGCCTTTCAACCCGCCACCGACGAGAACACCGGCGAGCTGCTGGAGATTCGCCACCTGTGTGTCGACTATGTCTCGCCCAAGGGCATGGTCCGGGCCGTCAATGACGTCAGCCTGAGCATTCGTCCGGGGGAGACCCTGGGCCTGGCCGGCGAGTCGGGCTGCGGCAAGTCGACCCTGGCCTTCTCCATCGCCCGCCTGCACAAGGCCCCGGCGCTCATCTCCGAGGGCGAGATCCGCTATCGCGGTCGTGACGTGCTGAGCATGAACAAGCGCACCCTGCGCCAGTTCCGCTGGAACGAGGTCAGCGTCGTCTTCCAGAGCGCGATGAACTCCCTCAATCCGGTCATCACGATCGGCGAGCAGATCACCGATGTCATCCTGGCCCACTGCAAGGTCCGCAGGAAGGAGGCCTGGCGCCAGGGAGAGGAGCTCCTCCAGACCGTGGGACTGCATGCCAGCCGCATGGACAGCTTTCCCCACCAGCTCAGCGGCGGGATGCGCCAACGGGTGGTGATCGCCATCGCCCTGGCGCTCAGGCCCCGCCTGATCATCATGGACGAGCCGACCACGGCCCTGGATGTGGTCGTGGAGCGGGAGATCATGGATGAGCTCTACCAGCTGAAGGACCGGTTCGGCTTCTCCATCCTGTTCATCAGCCACGACCTCAGCCTCATGGGCGAGATCGCCGACCGCATCGGCATCATGTATGCCGGCAAGCTGGTCGAGCTGGGCAGCGCCGACGAGGTCTTCTATCGCCCCCGGCACCCCTACACCCGGGGCCTGCTCGACTCCTTCCCGACCATCCATGGCCCCAGGGAGCGGCTGTATGGCATACCCGGCAACCCGCTCAACCTCCTCGAGGCCCCCCAGGGGTGCTACTTCCAGGACCGTTGCGAGCGCTGCTTCTCCACCTGCCGGACGCATGACCCGGAGATGATACCGGTGACGCCCACTCACCAGGCCGCTTGCCACGAACTTGCCGAGAGGACCGCGGGATGACCATGACCACCGAGGCCAACGCCCCCATCGTGTCGGCGCGCGACCTGACCAAGGACTTCACCCTGGGCGGATCGTTGCTAGAGCGCACCACCATGCGTGCCCTGAACGCCGTCTCCTTCGACCTCTTCCCGGGAGAGGCGTTGGCCATCGTCGGCGAGTCGGGAAGCGGCAAGAGCACCAGCGCACGGATCCTCTCCCAGGTCCATGAGGCCACCTCGGGAGAGGTGACCTTCCGCGGCGAGCCGATGCATGAGCTGATCGCCCAGGGCGGCAAGCGGGGCTTCGCCAGCCGCGTACAGATGATCTTCCAGGACCCCTTCGGCAGCCTCAATCCGGTGCACCGCATCTTCTACCAGATCGCCCGCCCCTTGCAGATCCATGGCAAGGTCCGCGGCAAGGCGGCCCTGCGGGCGCGGGTGCTCGAGCTGCTCGAGACCGTGGGCCTGACGCCGGCCGCCGAGACCGCCGACAAGTTTCCCTACGAGCTCAGTGGCGGCCAGCGTCAGCGGGTGGCGATCGCCCGGGCGCTGGCCGTGGAACCCGACGTCATCCTGGCCGACGAGCCGATCTCGATGCTCGATGTGTCGATCCGGCTCGGCATCCTCAACCTGATGATGGACCTCAAGGACCAGCACGACATCGCCTTCATGTACATCACCCACGACATCGCCACCGCGCGCTATTTCGCCGAGCGCACGGCGGTGATGTATGTCGGCCACATGGTGGAGTGGGGCAACAGCGATGCCGTCACCCAGAACCCCCAACACCCCTACACCCAGCTGCTGCTCGCCGCGGTCCCCCAACCCGGGGCACACAAGGGCCGGGACATGAGCCAGTACCAGCACAAGGCCGACATCCCCATGTGGCAGCCCGAGAGTACCGGCTGTCCCTTTGCACAGCGCTGCCCCCACGCCCGAACGGAATGCAGCACCCGCCTGCCCGAGGTTACCCGGATCGCCAAGGACCACTTCGTGCGCTGCTACCTGTACGAGTGACGCCGTGAACTCGACGCCTGCGGATGACCTGCGCAGGCGTGTCGAGGGGCCGTCTCGACGCCCCGGGCTTGGGGCCGTCATGCCCGCGCCTGTCACCCGAGGGTGTGAACGGCAGGAGAGCCTGGGCGCGCTCTTTCCGGAACCTGGGCAATAAGCCTGAAAACGATTACATCAATGGCTATAATGCTGGATCGACGATATTTCATCCGCAGGGAGCGCACAGCCCCGGGATTTCGTCCACCGCCTCGACCCGCGGCGTCATCCGCCCGGCGATCGAGGCGCATCAGGAGCCAGCATGTCCACCATCAGGGAGGTTGCCAAACTGGCAGGCGTCTCGCCCGCCACGGTCTCACGCGTCATGAATGGCGAGGTGCCCGTGGCGGACGACACGCGTCGACGGGTCGAGGAGGCCATGCAGCGGCTTGGCTATCGTCCCAACTCCTTTGCCCGCTCCCTCGCCTCCAACCGCTCCGACTGCATCGGCCTGGTCATCTCTCACCTTGCCGGCCCCTTCATGGGCACCCTGATGGTGAATCTGGAGGAAAGGCTCCGCCTGCACCAGAAGTCGCTGCTGGTCGCCTCGGGACACAACGAGCTGATCCGCGAACAGGAATCGATCGACTTCCTGATGTCGCGTCGCTGCGATGGCCTGCTGGTCCAGTCGGATCGCCTGCACGATGACGTCCTCGTCGCGCTGGCCGCGCAGATTCCCCTGGTCGTCATCAACCGCCGAGTGCCCGGCCTGGAGAGCCAGTGCAGTTACGTCGACAACCAGCAGGGCGGCTATCTCGCCACGCGTCACCTGATCGAGCAGGGTCACCGACACATCGCCTGCATCACCGGCCCGCGCTGGAAGCAGGATGCCACCCAGCGACTGGCGGGCTTTCACCAGGCCATGGAGGAAGCCGGGCTGAGCGTGCCGGAAGGGGCCGTCGTGGAAGGCACCTGGCAGGAGTCGAGCGGACGGGAGGCCGTGGATACCTTGCGGCGGCGAGGCCTGCCCTTCACAGCCCTGGCGGTGGGCAACGACGACATGGCCATCGGGGCCATGTTGCACCTGAAGGAGCTCGGCCTGAGCGTGCCCGAGGATGTCTCGCTGGTGGGCTTCGACGATGAGGTCTACGCGCACTACGTCACGCCGGGACTGACGTCGGTCCACGTCCCCGTGGACCGGATGGCACAGGCGGCCAGCGGCAGGATCATGTCACTGGCCTATGACGCGCCCTGGCAGGGACCGCTCTGTTTCTCGACCCACCTGGTGGAACGCGGCACGGTGGCGCCACCGTCATCGGCTCACGTCACCCCTTGCTGAGCCGATGACGGCCTGCCGGAGGCAGCAGTTCTCCCCCCGGCGAGCCGGGGGGGGGAACGCCACGGGGCATTCCCCGACGCCCCGCTCTCCAACGGCCGCACATGAAAAGACCCCGTACTCTATCGAACACGGGGTCTTCTCGGGATAGGTGCCTGACGATGACTTGGCCGTAACCGGCTGCTGAACACATCTTCCGCGGAAGGCCTTGTCCGGTGACATTAGGTGCCCACGTAACAATAGATGGGCACCTATTCATGACGTCCC
>NZ_SNZJ01000017.1 GCF_004363555.1 Halomonas ventosae
TCAGTACAACTGGCATCGGCCGCATGCCAGCCTGGATTATCATCCTCCGGTTAGCCGGCTGGGCCTTTCCGTGAACAACCTGATGGGTTTACACAACTAGCTCAGGCAATGGGCCCGGCCACCACCCGCAGCGCCAGCGCCAGCAGCAGCACGCCGGTGATGCGATTGAGCCAGTGGGCACGGGCCTGCAGCCAGGGCAGCACCCGCGAGTGGGACAGGCCCACCGCCACCAGCACGTACCAGCCGCCGTCGATGATCATCGCCGTGAGCACCACCAGCGCCTTGGCCGCGAGGCTCATGTCGGGGGTCACGAACTGGCTGAGCAGGGCGATGAAGAAGAGGATCAGCTTGGGGTTGCCCAGCGCCACCAGCACGCCCTCGCGGGCCGCCTGGCGACCGCTGGTGGCCATGGCCTCGGCATCCAGGGCGCCGGCCCGCCCCGCGCGCAGGGCCTTGATCCCCAGCCACGCCAGGTAGGCCGCCCCGCCCAAGGTGATCGCCTGGAACAGCAGCGGGAAGCGCACGATCAGCGCCCCCAGGCCCCACACCGTGAGCAACGCATAGAAACCCACGCCCAGGGCATGGGCGAGGCCCGCCGCGACCCCGGGCAGGCGCCCGCCGCCCAGGGTATGGCGCAGCACCAGGGCCAGGCTGGGCCCGGGCGACATGGCCCCCATGGCGCAGACCGCGGCCAGCGAGAGCCAGAGCGAGAAGGGCATGCAGGAACCTCCAGTGTCAGGATGGATCGGGGCTCAGCGGTGGAACTGGCCTTCCCGCTCGGGCTGCCAGAGGATGGCATCGATGCGCAGCTGCACCTCGCGACCGCCCGGCAGTGGCCAGTCGATGGTATCGCCGATGCGCAGGCCGAGCAGGGCCGCGCCCACGGGGGCCATCACCGAGATACCGTCCTCGGTGGCAGCCAACGCATGGGGATAGACCAGGGTGCGAATGATCTGCCGCTCGCGGGCCAGGTCGGTGAACTGCACCTGGCTGCACATGCTGACCACATCCTCGGGAATCTGCTGCGGGTCGACCACCTCGCCGCGCGCCAGCTCCTCTTCCAGGGAGCGGGCCACCGCCAGGTCCTTGTCGTCGGCCTCGTCAATGAGCCGCTGCAGCCGCTCGGCATCGAGCCGGTTGATGATGATGGGGGGACGCGTCGCCATGAGACCTCCTGGGCACCGTCAACGCTGATTGCACGTTTTCCGGGGTAACCAACGAAAACAGCCCTCCACCCGAGGAGGGGCGAAGGACTGTGTTGCCACTACCTTACGCCATCCCGGGGCAAGGCGACAGTCCCGCGGGGCTGCAGAGCCCTCGCTCGCGACGCTACACTGTCGACACACCTCGACAGAGACGCTGCCCATGACGGTCCGGACCCTCGCCATCGCCCTGCTGATCCTCGGCGCCATCCTGCCCATCGTCGGCTGGTGGGCCTCCAGCCCCGTCGCCTTCGTGGGGCCGGCGCTGCTGCTGCTCGGCGTCCTGCTGCTCTGGACCGGGAGGCGGCACCATGGCCGGTGACGTCAGCGACGCTCCCGAGCAGGTACCCCCGCCCAACCTGGCCGGCGTGCTGGAGAGGGCTCAGCAGGCCGGTCGGCGACAGGAGAGCGTCAGCCTCGGCGCCATCCTCGACAGCGTGGGCCGGCGCTCCTTCGCCCCCTTCCTGCTGGTCGCCGGGCTGGTCACCCTGGCGCCGCTGGTCGGCGACATTCCCGGGGTACCGACCCTGATGGCCATTCTGGTGGTGCTCTCCTCCGTCCAGCTGCTGGTCGGCCGGGACCACATCTGGCTGCCGGCCTGGCTGCTGAAGCGCCGGGTCTCGCGGGCGCGCTTCACCAGGGCCACCCGCTGGATGGAGCGCCCGGCCCGCTGGGTCGACCGGTTGCTCAAGCAGCGGCTCGTGTGGCTAACCCGGCCACCCGCCCACCTCGCCGTGGCGCTGACCTGCCTGCTGATCGCCCTGGCCATGCCGCCCATGGAGGTGGTGCCCTTCACCGCCAACGGGGCGGGCCTGGCCCTGACGCTCTTCGCCCTGGCACTGCTCGCCAACGACGGCCTGATGGCCCTGCTGGGCTACGCCCTGACCGGCGGCACCCTGGCGCTGGTGATCGTCGGCCTGGCCTGAATGGCAACAGGCCCCCTACCCCAGGAGCTGCCATGCCAACCCCCGAGACACGCTTCAAGCACGGCCTCGCCCTGGCGGCGCGCGCCGGCTATGTCGCCAAGGGCATCGTCTACCTGCTGATCGGCGGCCTCGCCACCCTGGCAGCAGCCGGGCTGGGCGGGGAGAATGTCGGCTCCAAGGAGGCGATCAATCAGCTGGTCGCCCGCCCCTTCGGCGACGTCATGCTGGGCCTGCTCGGCGCCGGGCTCTTCGCCTATGCCCTGTGGCGCCTGCTGCAGGCCCTGCTGGATACCGAGGACGTGGGGCTGGGCCTCAAGGGCGTCGGGACCCGGGTGGGCTTCCTCGTCAGCAGCCTCACCCACGGCAGCCTGGGGGTCTACTGTTTCGACCTGCTGCGCAACGTGGCGATGTCCTCGGGAGAGGCCACCGCCCAGGATCGCACCGCCCTGCTGATGAGCCACCGGGGCGGCGTGATCCTGGTCTTCGCGGTCGGCCTGGTGTTCCTGGGCGTCGGCCTGCGCCAGCTGTGGCGGGCCATCACCCGCTCCTACCTCAAGAACTGGCACCACCACGAGATGGCCACGACCCAGCGCCGCTTCTTCGAGGGCATCACCCGCTGGGGCCTCTCGGCCCGCGGGGTGGTCTTCGTGATCATCGGGGGGTTCCTGTGCCTGGCGGCCTGGCAGACCGACCCCAGCGAGGCCCAAGGACTCGGCGGCGCGCTGAACGTGCTCGCCGGGCAGCCCTTCGGCCCCTGGCTGCTGGGCGTGGTGGCCCTCGGCCTGTTCGGCTACGGGATCTACTGTTTGATCAATGCCGGCTTCCGGGACACCAGCGTCGATTGAGCAGGCCTCTCGATCCATCGCGAAAAAGAGGGTCAGGGAGACAAGACGCCCGGTGAGGCATGATAGGCAAGGCAGAAACGCAAACAGCCGCCCGCAGGCGGCTGTTTCAGATCTGGCGTCAGGCTGGTACCGGCGGTCGGACTCGAACCGACAAGGGCTTGCACCCGGCGGATTTTGAATCCGCTGCGTCTACCAATTCCGCCACGCCGGCAACGCGCTGGCATTATACGTGGGCACCGGGGCAGGTCAATCGGCCGGCTGACTTCCCTGCCGCGAGACGGTATCCTGTCGGGCTTTGCGCGGCTCGCGAAGCCGCCCGACACGCCCCCTGAGCCGGATCAGAACGCCCCCATGCAGCGCGCCGACTTCCACTACGAGCTCCCCGAGGAGCTGATTGCCCGCTACCCCTCCGAGCAGCGCAGCGACTGCCGCCTGCTGTGCGTCGATGGCGCCACCGGCGCGCTCGCCCACCGCCGCTTCCCCGACCTGGTCGAGCTGCTCGCCCCCGGGGACCTGCTGGTGTTCAACGACACCCGGGTGATTCCCGCCCGCCTGCACGGCCACAAGGCCAGCGGCGGCAAGGTGGAGATGCTGCTCGAGCGCCCCCTGGACGCGCATCGCGGCCTCGCCCACCTGCGCTCGAGCAAGTCGCCGAAGCCCGGCACCGAGCTGGTCTTCGAGGGGGGCATCCGCGCCGTGGTGGAGGGGCGCCGCGAGGCGCTCTTCGAGCTGCGCTTCATCGGCGAGACGCCGCTGATTGCGCTGCTGGAACAGCACGGCCACATGCCGCTGCCCCCCTACATCACCCGCGAGGACGAGCTGGCCGACCGCGAGCGCTACCAGACCGTCTATGCGCGCCGCGACGGGGCCGTGGCCGCCCCCACCGCCGGGCTGCACTTCGACGAGCCGCTGCTCGAGGCGCTGGCCGCCAGGGGCATCGAGAGCGCCTACGTCACCCTTCACGTGGGGGCCGGCACCTTCCAGCCGGTGCGCGCCGACGACATCCGCGAGCACCAGATGCACAGCGAGTGGATCGAGGTCAACGAGGCCGCCTGCGAGCAGGTGCGCGCCGCCCGTGCCCGGGGCAACCGGGTGGTGGCGGTGGGCACCACCAGCGTGCGCTGCCTGGAGTCGGCCTGCCTGAAGAGTGCGAATGGCGAGATCGCCCCCTTCAGCGGGGAGACCGACATCTTCATCTACCCGGGCTACGGCTGGCGTTGCGTCGATGCCTTGATTACCAACTTCCACCTGCCGGAGTCGACCCTGCTGATGCTGGTGTCGTCCTTTGCCGGCTACGAGACGACGATGGCGGCCTACCGGTCGGCGGTGGACGAGCGCTACGCCTTCTTCAGCTATGGCGATGCCATGTTCCTGACGCGCAAGCCCTGACACCCGAGCCCTGACACCCGAGCCCTGACACCCGAGCCCTGACACCCGAGCCCTGACACGCCGACGCCCCAGCCCCGATGCGCCACGAGAGTTCCCATGCGTAAAGACAGCTTCATGACATTCGAGCGCCTGGCCAGCGATGGCCGGGCGCGCCGCGGCCGCCTCACCTTCCCCCGGGGAACGGTGGAGACGCCCGCCTTCATGCCGGTGGGCACCTACGGCACCGTCAAGGGCATGACCCCGGCCTCCGTGGAGGAGATCGGCGCCGAGATCATCCTCGGCAACACCTTCCACCTGTGGCTGCGTCCCGGCACCGAGGTCATCGAGGCCCACGGCGACCTGCACGACTTCGCCCAGTGGGAGAGACCGATCCTCACCGACTCCGGCGGCTTCCAGGTCTTCTCGCTGGGCGCCATGCGCAAGATCACCGAGCAGGGCGTGCACTTCCGCTCGCCGGTGGATGGCGCCAAGGTGTTCATGGGCCCCGAGGAGTCCATGGCGGTGCAGCGCTCGCTGGGCTCCGACGTGGTGATGATCTTCGACGAGTGCACCCCCTACCCCGCCACCGAGGCGGAGGCCGCCTTCTCCATGGAGCGCTCGCTGCGCTGGGCGCAGCGCTCCCGGGAGGCCCATGGCGACTCGCCTTCGGCGCTGTTCGGCATCATCCAGGGCGGCATGTACCCCGGGCTGCGCGAGCGCTCGCTCGAGGGCCTGCTCGAGATCGGCTTCGACGGCCTGGCCATCGGCGGCCTCTCGGTGGGCGAGCCCAAGGAGGAGATGATCCGGGTGCTCGACTACCTGCCGACCTGGATGCCCGACGACACCCCGCGCTACCTGATGGGCGTGGGCAAGCCCGAGGACCTGGTGGAGGGCGTGCGCCGCGGGGTCGACATGTTCGACTGCGTGATGCCCACCCGCAACGGGCGCAACGGCCACCTCTTCACCGCCGAGGGCACGGTCAAGATCCGCAATGCCAAGCACCGCTTCGACACCCGGCCGCTCGAGGCGGGCTGCGACTGCTACACCTGCCAGCACTTCTCCCGCGCCTACCTGCACCACCTCGATCGCTGCGGGGAGATGCTCGGCTCGATGCTCAATACCATCCACAACCTGCGCCACTATCAACGCCTGATGGCCGGTTTGCGCGGTGCCATCGAAGCGGGTACATTGGCGAACTTCGTGGAAGGCTTCTATGCGCAGCGCGGTCTGCCGGTTCCTCCCGCACCGAATTGACCCACGGCCGGCCCCCAGGGCCGGCCGTAGAATATCCCGCTTTCATCACCCAGGAGATCGTCATACATGCTGGACTTCTTCATTTCCCCGGCCATGGCCCAGGATGCCGGCGCCGCCGGTGGCGGCATCGCCCAGATCGTCATGCTGGTCGGCTTCGTGGCCATCTTCTACTTCCTGCTGTGGCGCCCCCAGGCCAAGCGTGCCAAGCAGCACAAGCAGCTGATCGGCAACCTCTCCAAGGGTGACGAGATCGTCATCGGCGGCGGCATGCTGGGCCGCATCACCAAGGTGAGCGACGACAGCGAGTTCCTGAGCATGGAGATCGCCGAAGGCACCGAGGTCAACGTGCAGAAGAATGCCGTGGCCGCCGTCCTGCCCAAGGGCACGCTCAAGTCCATCTGACCCGGGCGCCTTCCCGCCCCGCCGCGCCCCTCCCGGGCGCGCGGCGGGGGCCGCCCTGCGGCCGGTGCGGCAGGAGCCGCGCGACCGGCTCCCGCCCTCTCCGGTCGCCTCGTCAGCCTCCAACGTCCGCAACCTGAGGGCAGGGCCCCCATGCTCAACCGTTACCCCCTGTGGAAGTATCTGCTGATACTCGTCGTGCTCCTCGCCGGCCTGGTCTACTCCCTTCCCAACCTCTTCCCCGAGGACCCGGCGGTCCAGATCAGCAGCGAACAGGGCGACGCCACCATCGACGCGCGCCAGCTGGAGCGCATCCGCACCTCCCTCGACGAGGCCGACATCGAGATCCAGGCCGTCGAGGAAGAGTCCAACAGCGTGCTGATCCGCCTCTCCGATGCCGACGACCAGATCAAGGCCCGCGACCGCATCAGCGACCTGCTGGGTAGCGAGTACGTGGTGGCGCTGAACCTGGCCGAGTCCACACCCGCCTGGCTGCAGTCGCTCTCAGCCTCGCCCATGACCCTGGGTCTCGACCTGCGCGGCGGCGTGCACTTCCTGCTGGAAGTCGACATGGACGCCGCGCTGGAGCAGCGCCTCGAGGTCAATGCCAGCGCCATGCGCGAGCAGCTGCGCAGCGAACGGATCCGCTACCGCGACACCCAGATCGAGGAGCGCACCGTCTCCATGGCCTTCGCCAACGCCGAGGACCGTGACGAGGCGCGGGGCCTGATCGCCCGCGAGTTCCCCGACTTCGACTATCAGAGCGAGGGTGACGACCGCGGCGCCCGCCTGGTCATGACCATGACCGACCAGGCCGTCCAGGAGCTCCAGGACTACGCCATCAACCAGAACCTCACCACCCTGCGCAACCGGGTCAACGAGCTGGGCGTGGCCGAGCCGCTGGTTCAGCGCCAGGGGCCGGACCGCATCGTGGTCGAGCTGCCGGGCGTGCAGGACACCGTGGCCGCCAAGCGCATCGTCGGCGCCACCGCCAACCTCGAGTTCCGCCTCGAGGCCCGCCCCGACACCCCCGAGAGCGAGACCGAGTCCTTCCCGTTCCGCAATCAGGAGTCGCGCCGTGCCGACCTGATGCGCGACGTGATCATCACCGGCGACAGCGTCTCCAACGCCAACCACAGCTTCGACGAGAACGGCCGCCCCCAGGTCAACATCGACCTGGACGGCACCGGCGGCACCCTGATGAACCGGGCCACCCGCACCAACATCGGCCGCAACATGGCGGTGCTGTTCATCGAGCACAAGACCCGCGAGCGCACGGTGATCGAGGACGGCGAGGAGGTCGTGGAGCGCGAGCCCTACACCGAACGCGGCATCATCAGCCTGGCCACCATCCAGAGTGCGCTCGGCAACAGCTTCCGCATCACCGGGCTCGACTCGCCCACCGAGGCGGCCGAGCTCGCCCTGCTGCTGCGCTCCGGCTCGCTGGCCGCGCCCATCTACTTCGTGCAGGAGCGCACCATCGGGCCAAGCCTGGGCGCCGAGAACATCGAGCGCGGCATCATGTCGGTGCAGATCGGCCTGCTGCTGGTGGTGCTGTTCATGCTGGTGCGCTACAAGGTGTTCGGCGTCTTCGCCAACGTCGCCCTGGCCCTCAACCTGACCCTGCTGGTGGCGGCCATGTCGCTGCTCGGCGCCACCCTGACGCTGCCCGGCATCGCCGGCATCGTGCTGACGCTGGGCATGGCGGTGGACGCCAACGTGCTGATCTTCGAGCGCATACGCGAGGAGCTGCGCACGGGGCTGTCGGTGCAGCAGGCCATCACGGCCGGCTACGAGCGCGCCTTCACCTCGATCATCGATGCCAACATCACCACCCTGCTGGTGGCGGTGATCCTGTTCTCCATCGGCACCGGGCCGGTCAAGGGCTTCGCCGTGACCCTCTCGCTGGGGATCATCACCTCGCTGTTCACCGCCCTGATGGTGACGCGGGCGATGGTCAACCTGACCTACGGCGGCAAGCCGGTCAAGAAGCTCTGGATATAAGAGGTGGCAATGAAATCCCTCGTCAATCGACAGCTCGACTTCATGGGCAAGCGCCGGGTCGCCTTCGCGATCTCGGGGCTGATGCTGCTGGTGTCGATCGCCGCGCTGCTGTTCCAGCAGCTCAACCTGGGGCTGGACTTCACCGGCGGCACCCTGGTGGAGGTCCGCTACGCGGTGGCGCCATCCCTGGACGCCGTGCGCCAGGTCCTGGAGGACACCGGGTTCCGTGACGTCTCGGTGCAAACCTTCGGCGCCTCCACCGAGGTGCTGATCCGCCTGCAGCAGGCCTTCGACCCCGATGTCGGCGAGCAGGTGGTGAACCTGCTGCGCGACGCCGGCGACGAGGTGGAGCTGGTGCGTGCCGAGTTCGTCGGCGCCCAGGTGGGCGACCAGCTGCGCGACCAGAGCGGCATGGGCCTGCTGGTGGCACTGGGCATCGTGATGCTCTACGTGGCCTTCCGCTTCCAGTACAAGTTCGCCATCGGCGCCCTGCTGGCGCTGATGCACGACGTGATCATCGTCGTCGGCCTCTTCTCGCTGTTCCAGTGGGAATTCGACCTCACCGTGCTCGCCGCCCTGCTGGCGGTGATCGGCTACTCGCTCAACGACACCATCGTGGTCTACGACCGCATCCGCGAGACCATCCGCAAGTCACGCATCGATGACATGCCGGCGATCTTCAACGAGGCGATCAACCAGACCCTGTCGCGCACCCTGGCGACCTCCGGCACCACCCTGCTGGTGCTGCTGGCCTTGCTGCTGCTGGGCGGGGACATGATCCACTTCTTCTCCATCGCCCTGATCGCCGGTGTGGTGGTCGGGACCTTCTCCTCCATCTACGTGGCAGCGGCCCTGCTGCTGGCGGTGAAGCTGGATCGCGAGGACCTGATCCCGGCGAAGAAGGAGGACCCCGAGGCCGAGGAGCTGCCCTGACAGCGCCCCGCCGCTTCGCCGAGGTAGAGACAGAAAACCCCCGCCGGTGATACCGACGGGGGTTTTCCTTTTCACCTGGCGCTTGTGGCTAGGCGCTTGGCGCTAAGATCAGAAATGCGGCTTG
This sequence comes from Halomonas ventosae, assembly GCF_004363555.1. GTDB lineage: Bacteria > Pseudomonadota > Gammaproteobacteria > Pseudomonadales > Halomonadaceae > Halomonas > Halomonas ventosae. The sequence goes on from NZ_SNZJ01000017.1 coordinate 9,056, forward strand.
AGCTGCTGCACCAGGGCCTTGTAGAGGCGCGGTCCGGCGGCCATCAGGCGCCCCTCGATATCGACGCTGGGCTGGCCATCGGGGGTGCCCATCAGGGCGCCGCTCTCCTTGAGCAGCAGCGAGCCGACGTGCAGGTCCTGCTCCTCCAGGCCCAGCACGAAGGCGGCGTCGGCACGCCCCGCCGCCAGCTCGGCGATATCGAGCAGGCCGCTGCCGGAGGCGCGCTGCAGCTCGATCTGCGGGCCGAGCTGCTGCACCAGGGTCAGGTAGGAGGGCAGGAAGCGCGAGCGCAGCCAGGTCTCGGGCAGGCTCATGGCGATGCGGGTGCCGGCCACGGCGGTGTTCTTCGACACGCGCAGGCGCTTGCCGTTGAGCTGGGCTCCGCGCCCGCGACTGGCCAGGTACTCGTCATCGCTGAAGGGACAGATCACCACCGCATGCTCCGGGCGGCCCTTGACGAGACAGACCACCGACAGCGCGAAGCCGGGGGAGGCAACGCTGAGGTTGGAGTAGCCGTGGAAGGGTTCGATCTTCCACAGGGTATCGGCACCCTCGCCCTCACCGGCGCGATGAGGCGTGAAGCGCCCCTGTACGCCGTGCTGGGGGTAGCCGCGCGAGAGCTGACGGACGATCAGCGTCTCGGCATTGCGGGCCGCATCCTCGAGCAGGCGGTCGAGGTTGTGCTCCTGGTGGGAGTTCTCGATTCGCTCGCGGATGCGCAGGAACTGTTCGCCGGCGCTGCGTGCCGCACGCAGCGCGAATTGGACCATCGGATGCATGATCGGGCCTTGGGGAGTCGGTGGTGTTAAAGAACGGGTCGGCGCGCATCCTAGCAGAAGCGCGCGGGGCGCGCCATTCGACGCGCCGGGCCGGCGTGATAGAATCGCCCGCCTCCCCCCAGCATCCACAGGCCCACCATGCTCGAGCGCATTCGCATCGTCCTGATCGGCACCAGCCACCCCGGCAACATCGGCGGCACCGCCCGCGCCATGCACAACATGGGCCTGTCCGACCTGGCCCTGGTGGCGCCGCGCTGCGAGCCGCTCACCGCCGATACCGTCTCACGCGCCTCGGGGGCCGACCATATCGTCCACGGCGCCCGCACGGTGGAGTCCCTGGAGCAGGCGGTGGGCGACGCCACCCTGGTCGTCGGGGCCAGCGCCCGCTCGCGCACCCTGCCCTGGCCGATGATCACGCCTCGCGCACTCGGCGAGCGCCTCCCGACGGAGCTGGCCAGCCCCGAGGCGCGCGTCGCCCTGGTCTTCGGCCGCGAGGACAGCGGCCTGACCAACGCCGAGCTGCAGCGCTGCCATGCCCATGTGCATATCCCCACCAACCCCGACTTCAGCTCCCTGAACCTGGCTGCCGCGGTGCAGGTGCTGGCCTACGAGTGCCGGCAGGCGTGGCTTGGCCAGCAGGAACCGACGGCCCAGGCCGAGGTACCACCGACCCAGCCGCTGGCGAGCCACCAGGAACTCGAGCGCTACTTCGAGCACCTGGAGCGCACCCTGGTCACCATCGGCTTCCACGACCCGGCCACCCCACGACAGCTGATGGCCCGGCTGCGCCGCTTCACCCTGCGGGCCCGCCCCGAGCGCATGGAGCTCAACATCCTGCGCGGCATCCTCACCGCCACCGAGCAGCAGGCCGAGCGCCGCGAGTAGATGGCGGGCGCGGCTTGAAGCAGGACCGCCGCGCCCCCACTATGAAAGCCATCCCCCAACGCCCTGCCACCCAAGGACCGCTGCATGCTTGAACGTCTGCGCGAGGACATCAACAGCGTATTTGCCCGCGACCCGGCGGCACGCAACTTCCTGGAAGTGCTGACCAACTACCCGGGCCTGCATGCCCTGCTCATCCACCGCCTCAGCCACTGGCTGTGGCGGAAGAACCTCAAGTGGCTGGCGCGCACCCTGTCACAGCTGGCGCGCCTGCTGACCGGCATCGAGATCCATCCGGGAGCGACCATCGGCCGGCGCTTCTTCATCGACCACGGCATGGGCGTGGTGATCGGTGAGACCGCCGAGGTGGGCGACGACGTCACCCTCTATCAGGGCGTGACCCTGGGCGGCACCAGCTGGAACAAGGGCAAGCGCCACCCGACCCTGGAGGACGGCGTGATCGTCGGCGCCGGCGCCAAGATACTGGGCCCCTTCAGCGTGGGCACCGGCGCCAAGATCGGCTCCAACGCCGTGGTCACCAAGGAGGTGCCCGCCGGCGCCACCGTGGTCGGCATCCCCGGCAAGGTCGTGCAGCGCGTCGACCCCGACCAGGCCGAGGAGCTGGAAGTGGACCCCGCACGGCGCGAGGCGATGCGCCGCAAGTTCGGCTTCGACGCCTACGGCGTCAGCCAGGACATGCCCGACCCGGTGGCGCGCTCCATCCAGGCGATGCTCGACCACATGCACGCCGTCGACGAGCGCATCGAGCGCATGTGCACGACCCTGCGCAAGGTCGACGCCAGCTACCGCGACGGCCGCCTGCCGGAGCTGCGCGACGAGGACTTCGCCGACATCCTCGCCGACGTCGACAGCTGCTGCCCGCCCCGGGAAGAGCAGCATACGGAGGAGGCGGCGCAGGACGAGCGTGCGGCCGACGCCGGGCCTCGACGGCGCAATGGTTGACCAGGATACTCGGTCTTTACCATAATGGCGGATCACGTTCATTGACTGCCGACCCGCGTGTCGGTGCCGAGGTGAGTTCCTCATGCGCCTGACCACCAAGGGACGCTACGCCGTCACCGCCATGCTCGACCTGGCCATGAATGCCGACACCGGCCCCATCTGCCTCGCCGACATCTCGAAGCGCCAGGAAATCTCGCTCTCCTACCTGGAGCAGCTGTTCGCGCGGCTGCGGCGCGCCAAGCTGGTGGACAGCGTGCGCGGTCCGGGCGGCGGCTACCTGCTGGCCCAGGCGCCGGAGGGCATCACCGTGGCCCAGGTCATCGAGGCGGTGAACGAGTCCGTGGACACCACCCGCTGCGGCGGCCTCTCGGATTGCCAGCAGGGCGACACCTGCCTGACCCACCACCTGTGGTGCGAGCTCTCCGAGCATATCCATGACTTCCTCCAGGACGTCACCCTGGCCCAGCTGGCCGGGCGTGGTGAGATCCAGGCCATCGCCAGCCGCCAGCGTGGCCGGCGGGACGACGGCATCCTGGCCTCCACCAGCTGAACTGCCGCTCTTGGCACCCGCTGGAACAGCCCCGACCCCACAGTCCCGATTCGACAACCAGAACAGCGAGCCCATGAGCGCACCCGTCTACCTCGATTATGCCGCCACCACCCCGGTCGACCCGCGGGTTGCGGAGGTCATGAGCCACTACCTGACCCTCGACGGCATCTTCGCCAACCCCGCCTCGCGCAGCCACATGCTCGGCTGGCAGGCGGAGCAGGCCGTGGAGAGCGCCCGCCGCCAGGTCGCCGACCTGATCGCGGCCGACCCCCGCGAGATCGTCTGGACCAGCGGCGCCACCGAGGCCGACAACCTGGCGCTGATCGGCTTCATGCGCGCCAACCGGGCCCGTGGCCGCCACCTGGTGACCTCCATCATCGAGCACAAGGCGGTGGTCGACACCGCCAAGGCGCTGGAGGCCGAGGGCTTCGAGGTGACCTGGCTGACGCCGGACCGTGACGGGCGGATCAGCCCGGCGCAGCTGCGCGAGGCGATACGCGACGACACCGTGCTGGTCTCGCTGATGGCCGTGAACAACGAGCTGGGCGTGATCCACGACCTGGCGGCACTGGCCGAGGTGGCCCATGCCTCCGGGGCCACCTTCCACGTGGATGCCGCCCAGGCGGTGGGCCGGCTCCCGCTGGACGTCGGCAGGCTCGGCATCGACCTGATGTCGCTCTCGGGGCACAAGGCCTACGGCCCCAAGGGTATCGGCGCCCTCTACGTGCGGCGCAGCCCCGACCTCCGGCTGGAGGCGCTGATCCACGGCGGCGGCCACGAGCGCGGCATGCGTTCGGGCACCCTCGCCACCCACCAGATCGCCGGCATGGGCGAGGCCTTCGCCATCGCCGCCGCCGAGGGCGAGGCCGACCAGGCCCGCATCACCGCGCTGCGCGACCGCCTGCTCGAGGGCCTCGGCGATCTCGAGGGCATCCACCGCAACACCGCGGTCGAGGTGGCGGTCCCCAACATCCTCAACCTGGCCTTCGCGGGGGTCGAGGGCGAGTCGCTGCTGATGGCGCTGCGCGACATCGCGCTCTCCACCGGCTCGGCCTGCAACTCGGCGAGCGTCGAGCCCTCCTATGTACTGAAGGGTATCGGCCTGCCGCGCCCCCTGGCGCTTGCCTCGCTGCGCTTCAGCTTCGGCCGCTTCACCACCGAGGCCGATATCGATCGCACACTGGATGCCCTGCGACACGCCCTTGACGGGCTGCGTCGCCGGGCGGTCTGACCCTACCACGTTCAGGAGAGAGACCATGGCGCACCTTTCGATCACCACTGCCGCCGCCGAGCAGATCCACCGGGTGCTCGATGAGCGGGGCCACGGCCTTGGCCTGCGGGTCTCGGTCAAGCCCAGCGGCTGCTCCGGCTACAGCTACGTGCTCGACTTCGCCGACGAGGCGGCCAACGACGACGTGACCTTCGAGGAGCACGGCGTGACGGTCTTCGTCGCCCCCGAGGCCCTCGAGATGCTCGATGGCAGCGAGGTCGACTACGTCTCGGAGGGGCTCAACCGCTTCTTCCGCTTCAACAACCCCAACGTCAAGGACCAGTGCGGCTGCGGCGAGAGCTTCAGCGTCTGAACGATTGTTCAACGCCGTCCGGGAGCGTTATACTCCCCGCCCAGTCGGCGCACGCTGCCGAACCGCCGCCCGCCGGCCCATGATCCGATTCGCCGCGCCGCCCTCTCCCCCGGGGAGCCAGGGGCGGCGCGGCGCTATCCATCAAAGCTTCATCCATCGCACTTCATTGTCCAACCAACCGGAGACATGCCCCCATGGCCAACCAGCGCACCCTGTCCATCATCAAGCCCGATGCCGTCGCCAAGAACGTGATCGGCGAGATCGAGAGCCGCTTCGAGAAGGGAGGCCTGAAGATCGTGGCCGCCAAGATGCTCCAGCTCTCCGAGGAGAAGGCCGGTGGCTTCTATGCCGAGCACAAGGAGCGCCCCTTCTTCAAGGATCTGGTCGGCTTCATGACCTCCGGGCCGGTGATCGTGCAGGTGCTCGAGGGCGAGGACGCCATCGCCAAGAACCGTGACCTGATGGGTGCCACCAACCCCAAGGAAGCGGCGCCGGGCACCATCCGTGCCGACTTCGCCGAGACCATCGACGCCAACGCCGTGCATGGCTCCGACTCCCCCGAGTCCGCCGAGCGCGAGATTGCCTACTTCTTCGAGGCCGACGAGATCTGCCCGCGCGGCTGATCACGCCTCTCCCGCGGGGGTGTTCCCACCCCCGCCCTGCCCCAACGACTCGCTGACCGCCATGACTGCCACCACTGCTCCCCGTCTCACCAACCTGCTCGGCATGACCCGCGAGGAGATGGAAGCCTTCTTCCTCTCCATCGGCGAGAAGAAGTTCCGTGCCGCCCAGGTGATGAAGTGGATCCACATCGAGGGCTGCGATGACTTCGCCGCCATGACCAACCTCTCCAAGGCGCTGCGCTCGCGCCTGGCCGAGGTCGCCGAGATCCGCGGCCCGGGCGTGGTCTACGAGGGCACCTCCAGCGACGGCACCCGCAAGTGGGTGCTCGAGGTGGAGGACGGCAGCTACGTGGAGACGGTGCTGATCCCCGCCGACAACGGCAAGCGGCGCACCCTGTGCGTCTCCTCCCAGGTCGGCTGCTCGCTGGACTGCAGCTTCTGCTCCACCGGCAAGCAGGGCTTCCAGCGCAACCTCACCGCCGCCGAGATCATCGGCCAGGTGTGGGTGGCCCAGCGCTCCGTGGGGCCACGCCGCGACACCGCCCATCGCCCCGTCACCAACGTGGTGATGATGGGCATGGGCGAGCCGCTGCTGAACTATGACAACGTCGTCCCGGCGATGAAGCTGATGCTCGACGACGACGGCTACGGCCTCTCCAAGCGCCGCGTCACGCTCTCCACCTCCGGGGTGGTGCCGATGCTCGACAGGCTCGGCGACGAGCTCGACGTGAGCCTGGCCATCTCGCTGCATGCCGCCAACGACGAGCTGCGCAACGAGCTGGTACCGCTGAACCGCAAGTACAACATCCGCAGCCTGCTCGACGCCTGCCACCGCTACCTGGCCAAGTGCCACGACACGCGGATGGTGACCATCGAGTACACGGTGATCAAGGACGTCAACGACCAGCAGGAACACGCCGAGCAGCTCGCCGCCCTGCTCGAGGAGCTGCCGTGCAAGATCAACCTGATCCCGTTCAACCCCTTCCCGCACTCGGGCTACGAGAAGCCGTCGCGCAACCAGGTGGTGCGCTTCCAGCAGTGGCTCTATGAGCTGGGCTACACGGCGCCGATCCGCACCACCCGCGGCGACGACATCGATGCCGCCTGCGGCCAGCTGGTGGGCAGGGTAAAGGATCGCACCAAGCGCCACGCGCGCTATATCCAGTCCATCCAGATCGACGCCGACTGAGCGGGGGTCACCTTGACTTCAACAGGGCTCGGCGCTTTGATGGACGGGCCTTTTTTCACCCTCGGCCGCGTATCGCCAGCCACCCGCGGTCACCGGTTCCGTGCCCACCTGGAGAGGATGCCATGACCCGTCGCCCGCGCATGATCGGCCTGAGGCAGATACCCGCCGCCACCATGCTGCTGGGCTCGCTGTGGCTGGCCGGTTGCGCCACCCAGACCAACCTGCCCGGGGGCAACGACAACGAGGCCTCCGATGCCTATACCCGACTGGGCGTCGCCTACCTCGAGCGCGACAACCTCCCCCGCGCCATGAATGCCCTGGACCGCGCCCTGCAGATCGATCCCCGGGATGCCGAGGCCCTGCAGGCCATGGCCATGGTCCACCAGCGCCAGGGCGAGGCCGGGCTCGCCGACGAGACCTTCCGGCGCGCCCTCGAGGCCGCCCCCTCGTTAACCCGGGCACGCAACAACTACGCCGCATTCCTGTATGATCGTGGCCGCCTCGATGAGGCCTGCGAGCAGCTCGAGCAGGCCTCCCGCGATACCCAGTACGACAACCGGGCGCAGCTGTTCGCCAACCTCGGGCAGTGCCGGCTCGAGATGGGCGACGTCGCGGCCGCCCGCGAGAGCCTGGCCCGCGCCCAGGCCATCGCGCCGCGCCGCCCGCGCAGCTACCTGCTGACGGCCGAGCTCGAGTACGCCCAGGGCAACCTCGAGCGCGCCGAGCAGCAGCTCGAGACCTACATGCGCCTGGCCGGCCCGCGGGCCGAGGCCCTGCGCCTGGCCCGCGACATCGCCCGGGATCGCGGCGACCCGGCCACCGCCAGCTTCTATGCCGACCAGCTGGAGTGATCCCGTGCCGGGCCCTGACCACCGTTTTCTGACGAAGGATGCTCAGCCATGAGCGACATTCACACCGATGATGCCGCCGAGACCGCGCCACGCCAGGCCTCCCCGGGCGAGATGCTGCGTCGCGAGCGCGAGGCCCAGGGCCTCGACCGCGAGGAGGTCGCCGCCGCCCTGAACCTGCGCCCGGCGGTGATCCAGGGGCTGGAGGGCGACAGCTACGAGGAGGTGCCGGTGGCCGCCTATCGCCGCGGCTACCTGCGCAGCTATGCCCACCTGCTCGGCATCGACGACCGCCCCGTCCTGGAGGCCTACAAGGCACGCTTTGGCAGCCAGGAGACCGAGCACCGCATCACCCCGGTGCAGGTCACCCGGCCGCCTTCGAAGCTCGGCGCCTGGCTGTTCCGCCTGGTCACCGTGCTGGTGGTCGCCGGCCTGATCGGCCTGACGCTGATGTGGTGGCAGAGCCGCGGCGGCAGCCAGCCACCCGCCCCCGGCGACAGCGGGCCGGTGTCGGTGGATAGCCTGGATGGCAGCACCACCATCACCGAGGACGATACCAGCGGCGATGCCTCCCTGCCGCCACTGCCCGAGGAGGAGAGCGACCTCGGCCTGGTCGAGGACGCCCCCGCCGTGGACGCGCCGGACGATGCCGAAACACCGGCGCCGGCCGCCGACGAGGCCGCCGAAGTGCCGTCACCGACCGAGGACGAGAGCGCTGCCGACGACACCGCCGCCAGCGATGACGAGGCGGTCACGGAGGCCGAGCCAGACACCACCGCCGAGGCGGCCCCCGAGACCGGGAGCCCCGCCGAGGCGCCGGCCGCCGACAGGCGGGTGCTGGAGCTGACCTTCAACGAGCAGTCCTGGACCGAGATCTTCGACGCCAGCAACGAGCGCGTCTTCGTTGGCCTCCAGGAACCCGGCACCACGGCACGCGTCGAAGGCGAACCACCGTTCCGCCTGACCGTGGGCAACGCCACCGGCGTCGAGCTGGTCTGGCAAGGCGAGCCCGTGGACCTCGCGGCCCGCGCCGGCGCCAACAACGTCGCCCGCTTCACCCTGGGAGAATGATTCCGTCACCATGCACGCACAATCCCCCATCGTTCGTCGCAAGTCGCGCCAGATCCATGTCGGCAAGGTGCCGGTCGGGGGCGATGCCCCCATCTCCGTCCAGAGCATGACCAACACCGACACCCTGGACGTGGCCGCCACCGTGGCGCAGATCCGCCAGCTCGAGGCCGCCGGCGCCGACATCGTGCGCGTCTCGGTCCCCGACATGGACGCCGCGGAGGCCTTCGGCCGCATCAAGCGCGAGGTCGAGGTCCCGCTGGTCGCCGATATCCACTTCGACTACAAGATCGCCCTGCGCGTCGCCGAGCTCGGCGTCGACTGCCTGCGCATCAACCCCGGCAACATCGGCAGGGAAGAGCGCGTGCGCGCCGTGGTCTCGGCCGCCCGCGACAACGGCATCCCGATCCGCATCGGCGTCAACGCCGGCTCGCTGGAGAAGGACCTGCAGAAGAAGTACGGCGAGCCCACCCCCGCGGCCCTGGTCGAGTCGGCGATGCGCCATATCGACCACCTGGATCGCCTCGACTTTCCCGACTTCAAGGTCAGCGTCAAGGCCTCCGACGTCTTCATGGCGGTGGCCGCCTACCGCGACCTGGCCACGCGTATCGAGCAGCCGCTGCACCTCGGCATCACCGAGGCCGGCGGGCTGCGCTCGGGGACCGTCAAGTCCTCCATCGGGCTGGGCATGCTGCTGATGGACGGCATCGGCGACACCATCCGCGTGTCGCTGGCCGCCGACCCGGTCGAGGAGATCAAGGTCGGCTACGACATGCTCAAGAGCCTGCGCCTGCGCAGCAAGGGCATCAACTTCATCGCCTGCCCGAGCTGCTCGCGCCAGAACTTCGACGTCATCGGCACCATGAACGCCCTCGAGGAGCGCCTGGAGGACGTCATGACGCCGCTTGACGTCTCGGTGATCGGCTGCGTGGTCAACGGCCCCGGCGAGGCGAAGGAGAGCGATATCGGCCTCACCGGCGGCAGCCCCGCCAACCTCGTCTACATCGACGGCAAGCCGGCGAGCAAGCTGCGCAACGACCACCTGGTCGACGACCTGGAGCGGCTGATTCGCGACAAGGTGCGCGAGAAGCAGCAGGCCGAACAGGATGTCATCGCCCGGGACGCCTGACCCTCGGGTGGCCTCCGGCGAGCAGACAAGGAGCAAGCATTGAGCAAGTCCCAAGACAGTCAGAAAGAACCAGGCAAGAAGAAGATCCAGGCCATCCGCGGCATGAACGACCTGCTGCCGGACCAGTCGGCGCTCTGGCAGTACGTCGAGGGCCAGGTCCAGGCGCTGATGCGCCGCTATGGTTACGCCGAGATCCGCACGCCCATCGTCGAGCAGACGGCGCTCTTCAAGCGCTCCATCGGCGAGGTCACCGACATCGTCGAGAAGGAGATGTACACCTTCGACGACCGCAACGGCGACAGCCTGACCCTGCGCCCCGAGGGCACGGCGAGCTGCGTGCGCGCCGCCATGGAGCACGGCCTGCTGCACAACCAGACCCAGCGCCTCTGGTACCAGGGCCCCATGTTCCGCCACGAGCGTCCCCAGAAGGGACGCTACCGCCAGTTCCACCAGGTGGGCGTGGAGGCCTTCGGCCTCGAGGGGCCGGACATCGATGCCGAGACGATCCTGCTCTCGGCCCGCCTGTGGAAGGCCCTGGGGCTCCACGAGCACGTCACCCTGGAGCTCAACTCCCTGGGCTCCTCCGAGGCGCGTGCCGCCTACCGCGACACCCTGGTGGCCTACTTCGAGCAGCACCACGCCCTGCTCGACGAGGACTCCCGCCGGCGCCTGACCAGCAACCCGATGCGCATCCTCGACTCCAAGAACCCCGACATGGCCGAGATGCTCGATGGTGCGCCGCGGCTGATGGACCACCTGGACGACGCCTCCCGCGCGCACTTCGAGCAGCTCTGCGCGCTGCTCGACTCTGCCGGCATCGACTACGTGATCAACCCGCGGCTGGTACGCGGCCTGGACTACTACGGCCGCACCGTCTTCGAGTGGACCACCACGGCGCTGGGCAGCCAGGGCACGGTGTGCGCCGGCGGCCGCTATGACGGCCTGGTGGAGCAGCTCGGCGGCAAGCCGACCCCGGCGGTGGGCTTCGCCATGGGCCTCGAGCGGCTGGTACTGCTGCTCGACACCCTGGAACTGCTGCCCGACACCGCTCGCGACGAGCTGGACGTCTACCTGCTGCCCATGGGCGAGGCGGCCACGTCCGCCGCCCTGCTGCTCGGCGAGCGCCTGCGCGAGGCGCTGCCCGAGCTGCGCCTGCAGCTGCACTGCGGCGGCGGCAGCTTCAAGAGCCGCATCAAGAAGGCCGACCGCAGCGGCGCCCGCCTGGCCCTGCTGCTCGGCGAGGACGAGCTGGCAGAGGGCAGCGTGACCCTGAAGTTCCTGCGCGAGGAGCGCGAGCAGCAGCGCCTCCCCCAGGCCGGGCTCGCCGAGACCCTGACAACCCTGCTGGAAGGCGAATCCTTCGCCTGACGGCCACCTGCATCAGAGGAGACCGCCCGTGGCGGAGCTGAGAACCGAGGAAGAACAGCTTGAGGCCATCAAGCGCTGGTGGAAGGAGAACGGTACCTCACTGATCGCCGGCGTGGTCATTGCCGCGGCCGGCGTGTTCGGCTGGAACGCCTGGCAGGACTACCAGGCGGGCAAGGCCGAGGCCGCCTCCATGCGCTACCAGCAGCTGCTCGACCTCACCGGCCGGGACGACCTGGACGATGATGCCCGACAGCGGGCCGACGAGCTGGTCGGCGAGATCACCGACGAGCACGGCAAGACCCTCTATGCCGACCTGGCACGGCTGCTCGACGCCCGCCTGGCCGTCGATGCGGGTGACCGGGAGCGTGCCCGGACCGCCCTCGCGGCGGTGATCGAGAACAGCGAACGCGACTACCTCGAGGGCCTGGCGCGCCTGCGCCTGGCCCGCCTGCAGCTCGCCGAGGGCAGTGCCGAGACAGCCCTGACCACCCTGGAGGGCGTGCCCGAGGCCCTGGCGGCCCAGCGCGCCGAGGTGCGCGGCGATGCCCAGCATGCCCTGGGGCGCGCCGACCGGGCCCGTGAGGCCTGGCGCGAGGCCCTGACCCTCGCCGAGCAACGTGACCAGCCGCTGTACGGCGTCCAGCTCAAGCTGGACGACCTCGGCGCCGAGGAGGCCACTCTATGAGACCGACCCTGCTGATTGCCGCCACCGCCGCCCTGGCCCTGCTGGCCGGCTGTGCCGGCAAGGCCGAGCCCGAGTATGCCCCGCGGGAACTCACCTCCCTGGAGGCCACCACCGAGCTGGAGACCCTGTGGCGCGAGCGCGTTGGCGACGGGCTGGGCGACGCCGGCTACCCGGTGGCGCCAACCCAGGACGGTGACACCCTGTTCGCCGCCGATGGCCGTGGCCTGGTGGAGGCGCTCGACGCCGACAGCGGCGAGACCCGCTGGGAGGTGGAGCTCGATACGCCGGTCTCCAGCGGCCTGACCGCCGTGGCCGGCAGCCTCTTCCTGGCCACCCGCAACGGCGAGGTGCTCTCCCTGGACCAGGCCGACGGCGAGATCCAGTGGCGTGCGCGGGTCACCAGCGAGGTGCTGGCCGCGCCCCAGGCCAACCAGCAGCTGCTGGTGGTGCAGGCCGTCGATGGCCGCGTCACCGCCCTGGACCGTCAGAGCGGCGACGAACGCTGGGTCTACAGCGGCCCGCGCCCCTCGCTGACCCTGCGCGGCACCGGTACCCCCACGGTGATCGACCCGGTCACCTTCGCCGGCTTCGCCAACGGCCGGCTGGTGACGCTGGACAACCTCAGCGGCCAGCCGCTCTGGGAGCGCCGCATCGCCATTCCCCAGGGGCGCAGCGAGATCGACCGGCTGGTCGACCTGGCCGGCCAGCCCGTCCTCACCCAGGACGGCCGGCTCTTCGTGACCAGCTACAACGGCCGCCTGGCCGCCCTCGATGCCCCCTCCGGCGAGGTGCAGTGGTCGCAGGAGCTCTCCAGCTACCACACCCCGATCCTGGTGGGCGACTTCCTGTTCGTGGTCGACGAGGCCAGCCACGTCATTGCCGTGGACGCCGGCACCGGCAACGAGATCTGGCGCAACGAGGCCCTCGAGGGACGTTCGCTCACCGCGCCGGCCTATGCCACCGACCACCTGGTGGTGGGCGACGTCGAGGGCTATCTGCACCTGATCGATGCCCGCGAGGGCGAGATCGTCGGCCGCACCCGCGTCGACGGCTCGGGGATCGGCGTGCGCCCGCTCACCGACCGCCGGCGCATCTACGCGCTGGCCAACGACGGCACCCTGGAAGCCCTGGAGCTTCGCCCATGACGCCGGTGATCGCCCTGGTCGGCCGCCCCAATGTCGGCAAGTCGACGCTCTTCAACCGCCTGACCCGCTCGCGGGACGCCCTGGTGGCAGACTTCCCGGGGCTGACCCGCGACCGCAAGTACGGCAACGGCATGCTCGGCGACAAGGCCTACACGGTGATCGATACCGGCGGCATCAGCGGTGACGAGGAGGGCATCGATGCGGCCATGGCCGAGCAGTCGCTGGTGGCCATCGACGAGGCCGACATCGTGCTCTTCCTGGTCGACGCCCGCGCCGGCCTCAACGTCGCCGACGAGGCCATCGCCAACCACCTGCGGGTCAACCAGAAGAAGACCTGGCTGGTGGTCAACAAGGTCGACGGCCTGGAGGAGCACAGCGCCATGGCCGACTTCTGGCAGCTGGGGCTCGGCGACCCGCACCCCATTGCCGCCTCCCATGGCCGCAATGTCACCGCCCTGATCGAGGAGGTGCTCGAGCCCTTTCCCGCGCGGGACGAGAGCATCCCCGCGGACACCGGCACCAAGGGCATCCGCATCGGCGTGATCGGCCGCCCCAACGTGGGCAAGTCGACCCTGGTCAACCGCCTGCTCGGCGAGGAGCGGGTGGTGGTCTTCGACGAGGCCGGCACCACCCGCGACGCCATCGAGATCCCCTTCGAGCGTCGCGGCAAGCCCTACGTGCTGGTCGACACTGCCGGGGTCAGGCGCCGCAAGAACGTCCGCGAGGTGGCCGAGAAGTTCTCGATCATCAAGACCCTGGAGGCGATCAAGGAGTGTCACGTGGCCATCGTGGTGCTCGACGCCCGCACCGGCCTCGTCGAACAGGACCTCCATCTGCTGGACTACGTACTGACCAGCGGGCGCGCCCTGGTGTTGGCGGTCAACAAGTGGGACGGCCTGGAGCACGAGGCCAAGGAGTCGATGCGCGCAGAGATCAAGCGTCGCCTGGGCTTCGCCGACTATGCCGACCTGCACTTCATCTCGGCGCTGCACGGCACCGGGGTGGGGGACCTCTACCCGTCGCTGGAGCGCGCCTTCGCCTCGGCCAACGCCCACTGGTCCACCAATCGCCTGACCACCATCCTCCAGGATGCCGTGGAGGCCCACCAGCCGCCGCTGGTGCGCGGGCGACGCATCAAGCTGCGCATGGCCCACCAGGGCGGCAGCAACCCGCCGATCATCGTCGTCCATGGCAACCAGACCGGCTCGCTACCCGAGGCCTACAAGCGCTACCTGACCAACACCTTCCGCAAGGTGCTCAAGGTGCGCGGCACCCCCATGCGCTTCGAGTTCCGGTCCGGCGAGAACCCCTACGACTCGCTGGCCGGCGCCAGCGACCGGGAGAAGGCCAAGAAGCGTGAACTGGGCCGCACCAAGGAGGCGCGCAGGAGCCGCCGCTGAGCCGCCCGGCCACTCCCCTTCATCTCCTCCGCGCCCGGCCGGTCATCATGACCCGCCGGGCGCTGTCGTCGAGCGCCGACAGTCTTGCTTCTGCCGCGGGCCGGTAGGGGCCCCGACGGCTTGACGTGGAGCGCCGCTGGCCCTGAAATACGCGCTTCGCTGCAATGCAGCACCGCTGCTCTCCCGGAGGTCTCCACACCATGCTCTCCCGCCGCCTGACGCGCCGCTGGCGCCTGCTCGCCCCGTTCTGCCTGGCTGCCCTGCTCGGCGGCTGCCTGGCGATTCCCCAGACCGGTCTCTTCGCCTTCCGCCTGGCCGTGACCTCGCTGGGGGTCGAGGAGGTGCGCATCGGCCCCTACGCCGTGGATGCCCGCCTCGACACCAGCGACCTCATGTCCCTGGCGATGTCGAGCCTCGGCGCCGGCAGCCTGCCCCTGCAGGCGACCCTCGCCATGGGGCTCGGCCTGCCCACCGGGATGCCCCCCGTGGAGATGGCAGGCTTCCGCTGGACCCTGGACATGCCCGGCGTGGAGCCGGTCAGTGGCGACTACGAGCAGGACGTGACCCTCACCTCGGGCGACGATGCCAGGCTGCGCCTGCCGGTGGCCTTCGACCTGCTGGGCGGCGGCCGCGAGCAGCTGGCTCCCATGGTGGAGCTGGCCAGCCAGCTGGCCCGCCAGGGCGAGCTGCCCGCCGGCAGCGAACTGGCGATCACCCCCGGGGACCTGCACGGCCTGGGCATGACCCTGCCCGCCGGCCTGCTCACCCCCACCATCCGCCTGGGCGTCGGCGAGGACGGTTCGCTGATTCCGCAGGGGTAAGATCGCCAAAGGACAAGAGGGGCGCCGGGGACAGGTCGTAGGGAAGTGGTAGAGCCTGTCGCCGGATCAGCCCCGCTCCCTGGACTCTACCTGACGTATCAGCTACTTCCCGTGCAGGCGGCGCCTGCCCACCCACTGGGTGGCGAACTGCCAGGCGCCGCGACCGCTGCGCCCGCCACGCAGGGTGGCGAAGCGGATCGCCTCGGCGCGGGCCTCGGCGTTCCAGTCCTCGCGGTGCCCCAACTGGGTGACCCAGTGACAGCACGCCTCCAGGTAGACGTCCTGGTTGAAGGGGTGGAAGCCCAGCCACAGGCCGAAGCGGTCGGAGAGCGAGATCTTCTCCTCCACGGCATCGCCGTGGTGGAGTTCGTCGCCCACCAGCCGCGAGCCCTCGTTGTCGCTCATCGACTCCGGCAGCAGGTGGCGGCGGTTGGAAGTGGCGTAGAGCAGCACGTTGGACGGCGGTCCGGTCAGGGCCCCGTCCAGCACGCTCTTCAGTGCCTTGTAGGCATCGTCGTGCCCCTCGAAGGAGAGGTCGTCGCAGTAGACGACGAAGCGCTGGCGCTGGTGGCGCAGCTGCTCCACCAGCATCGGCAGCGCCGAGAGGTCATGGCGGTCCACCTGCACCAGGCGCAGCCCCTCACCGGACAGGCTGTTGAGCAGGGCACGGATCAGCGACGACTTGCCGCTGCCTCGCGAGCCCCACAGCAGGGCGTGGTTGGCAGGATGGCCCTGCAGGAAGGCGCGGGTGTTGTCGACCAGCGCCAGCTTCTGGCGCTCGATGCCCAGCAGGTCGTCGAGTGCCAGGGCGTCGCGGGGCGGCACCGGCAGCAGCCGGCCCCCCAGGGCATGGCGCTGCCAGAGGGCGGCGACATCCCGCTCCCAGTCCACCTCCAGCGGGGCTGGCGGCAGCCAGTGTTCGACGTGATCCAGCAGCTTGAGCAAACGACGCGACAGCTCGGCGTCCATGGGCTTCCTCCGGGTGTGCATGTTTCGCGGTTGACCTCACCGGCGTTCGGGGTATCTTGTGGCGAACCTCGACGCCCCGTCCAGAGTCTCAGTGATCTGGAACCGACAGGAGCTCTCCATGCGCTGGACCCGTTTGCTTGCCGTAGGCGCCCTGAGCGTCAGCCTCGCCGCCTGCACCACCTCGCCCACCGGACGATCGCAACTGACCCTGATGTCCGACGAGCAGCTCGACCAGATGGGGGCCCAGGCCTTCGCCCAGTATCAGCAGGAGCTGCCGACGGTCGGCGGTGCGCCGCTGCGCTACGTGCAGTGCGTGACCGAGGCCGTGGTTCGTGCCCTGCCCGAGCGGGAGCGCAACCAGAACTGGCAGGTCAAGGTCTTCGAGTCCGAGGACGCCAACGCCTTCGCCCTCCCCGGCGGCTACGTGGGCATCAACACCGGCCTGCTCCAGGTCGCCCAGAACCAGGACCAGCTCGCCGCGGTGATCGGCCACGAGATCGCCCATGTGCTGGCCCGCCATGCCAACGAGCGCGCCTCCACCCAGACCGCCACCCAGCTCGGCCTCTCGGTGATCTCCTCCGCCTCCGGCATGCAGGGCGCCGGGGGCGAGACCATGATGGCGGCGCTGGGCATGGGCGCCCAGTACGGCATCCTGCTGCCCTTCTCGCGGCGCCACGAGAGCGAGGCCGACACCCTGGGCCTGACCCTGATGGCCGACGCCGGCTTTGACCCGCGGGCCAGCATCGCGCTGTGGAACAACATGGGGGCCGCCGGGGGCGGTGCCCGGCCACCGGCCTGGATGTCCACCCACCCCAGCCACGGCCAGCGCATCGGCGGCCTGGAAGCGGCCATGGGCGAGGCCATGGCCCGCTACGAGCGGGCGCGCAACGCCGGCCGCACGCCCAACTGCCCGCGCCCCTGACGGAAGACTCGACACCTATGCTGAAGCTCGGATTGCTGCTGCTGGTGGCGCCCATCCTGGTGTTGATGGGCGCCTACTTCATGGAACTGGGCGACGTGCGCGACTGCCTGCTCGTCCAGGAGGGACACTGGGACTACCGGTCGGGCGTCTGCCGCGACACCGCCCAGCCCTTCGTGCCCTGGATCGACCGCCACCCCTGGCTGGTCAACGGCGGCATGCTGACCTCGGTGGCCGGTGTGGCGCTGTGCATGGTCGGGCTCTACGTCAAGAGACGCTGAAGGCTCCACGTCAAGAGAGGCTGAGCGACTGCCTTAGGCTCTCCAGCACCGGGGCGGTATCGGGGCGCCTGCCGCGCCACTGGAAGAAGGACTCCGCCGCCTGCTCCACCAGCATGCCCAGGCCATCCACGGTGCGGGCGCCACACTCGGCGGCCCAGCGCAGGAAGACCGTGGGTTCGGCGCCGTACATCATGTCGTGGGCGGTGGCGCCCGGCGCGAAGAGGTCGTCGGGCAGCGGCGGCAGGTCACCCGCCAGGCTCGCGCTGGTGCCGTTGATCACCAGGTCATAGGGCCCTTCCACCACCTCGAAGCCGCCACCGGCGATCTCGCCCAGGTCGCGAAAGTCGGCGGCCAGGGCCTCGGCCTTCGCCGCCGTGCGATTGGCCACGAAGAGGCTCGCCGGCCCCTCGGCCAGCAGCGGCTCCAGCACGCCGCGCACCGCGCCACCGGCGCCCAGCACCAGGATCCGTGCCCCGGCCAGCGCCACGCCATGGCGCTCGAGGTCGCGCACCAGGCCGACCCCGTCGGTCGTATCGCCGTATGTCAGGCCGTTGCCCCCCAGGATCAGGGTGTTGACCGCCCCGGACCGGCGGGCGCGTTCGCTGAGGGTATCGCAGAGGCGGAAGGCCGCCTCCTTGAAGGGCACGGTGACGTTGGCCCCGCGGCCGCCCTCGGCCACGAAGCGCCGCCAGGCACCGGCGAAATCATCCAGCGGTGCCTCGATCGCGACGTACTCGATGTCATCACCGGTCTGGTCGGCGAAAGCGGCGTGGATGGCCGGCGACTTCGAGTGGCCGACCGGGTGGCCGAAGACGCAATAGCGATCGGTCATGCCTCGTTCTCCTCGTGCGGCTCGCCGAGCCAGTCGCGGGGCCGCAGGTAGTCGCGGTAGAGGGCCTCCTCGGGGCTGCCCGGCTCGGGGTGCCAGTCATACTCCCAGCGCGCCAGGGGCGGCAGCGACATCAGGATCGATTCGGTGCGCCCGCCGCTCTGCAGCCCGAACAGGGTGCCGCGGTCCCACACCAGGTTGAACTCCACGTAGCGCCCGCGGCGATAGAGCTGGAAGTCGCGCTCCCGCTCGCCGAAGTGTGTGTCGCGACGGCGCCGCACGATGGGCAGGTAGGCATCGAGGAAGGCGTCGCCCACGGCGCGCTGGAAGGCGAAGCACTGCGCGAAGCCGCCCTCGTTGAGGTCGTCGAAGAAGAGCCCGCCGACGCCGCGGGTCTCGTCGCGATGCTTCAGGTAGAAGTAGTCGTCGCACCAGGCCTTGTAGCGGGGGTAGACCTCCTCGCCAAAGGGGGCGCAGGCATCGCGCGCCACCCGGTGCCAGTGCACCACGTCCTCATGCACCGGGTAGTAGGGGGTCAGGTCGAAGCCGCCGCCGAACCACCAGACGGGGGCTTCCCCCGCCTTCTCGGCGATGATGAAGCGCACGTTGCCATGGCTGGTGGGCACATGGGGGTTCTCCGGGTGCAGCACCCAGGAGACCCCCACCGCATGGAAGCTGCGCCCGACGAGCTCCGGCCGTGCCGCGGTGGCCGAGGGCGGCAGGCGCTCGCCGAACACGTGGGAGAAGTTCACGCCGCCCTTCTCGAAGAGCCGGCCGTGCTCGATCACCCGTGAGCGGCCGCCGCCACCCTCGGGCCGGTCCCAGGCATCCTCGCGGAAGCGGCCGCCATCCTCGGCGGCCAGGGCCGCACAGAGGCGCTCCTGGAGGTCGAGCAGGTAGGTCTTGACGTCATCGAGATTGGCGTGGGCCAACGGGGCCTCCTGGGCTGGAAGAGGATGGGCGGGAACCGGGAGCGCGTCAGGAACGCAGCACCCGGCCGGTGACCAGGTCGCGGATGGTGCTGGGGCGCGCGAGGCCGCCCAGCGGGCCGTCCAGAACGGCATCGAGCTCATCGCCGAAGACGGCCCTGACCTGCTCGGCACTCATCGCCGCCGGCTCGCCGGCCCGGTTGGCGGACGTCGAGACCACCGGTCCGCCGAAGGCCTCGCACAGCGCCACGACCAGCGGATGGTCACTGACCCGCAGCGCCACCCGCTCATGGTTGCCGCGCACCAGGGGGCGGGCGCGGCCGTTGTCGGGCACCAGCCAGGTCGCGGGCCCCGGCCAGCTCGACGCCAGCGTCGCCCGCTGCTCCTCTGACACGCCCTCGAGCCAGGGGGCGGCCTGGTCGATGCTCGCCGCCACCAGGATCACGCCCTTGGCCGGGTCGCGCGCCTTGAGGCGCAGCAGGCGGGCCAGGGCCTGGTCGTCATCGGGGTCGCACCCCAGCCCCCAGACGGCCTCGGTGGGGTAGGCGATCACGCCTCCGGCCCGCAGGGCCGCCACGGCCTGCTCAAGTTCTCTGGCCTCGATCATGGGTCTCCTCGCCTGAGCTCGACATGCCGGATGACCGGCGTCAGGGGGCATATCCTATCACGCCCCCGGCCGAGTCGGCAGGCGCACCCAGCCGCCGGCGGCCTGGGTCACGGCGCCCTCGAGCTCCAGTTCGAGCAGGCCGCGCTGGCAGTCGGCGACGCCCCGGCCGGTCAGGGCCACCAGGGCATCCACCGGCGTGGGCGTGTCGCTCAACCAGCGCAGCAGCGAATCCTCCCCCGCCTCGGCCGGCTCGGGCCCGGGGGTCGATATGGGCGCGGTGGCCGCGGCCCACTGGCTGAGCTCGGCGAGGATGTCATCCAGGTCGCGGACCAGCACGGCGCCATCGCGGATGAGCTGCAGGCAGCCCCGGGCCATGGGGTTGTGGATCGAGCCGGGCAGGGCGAAGACCTCGCGATTCTGCTCGAGAGCCAGTCGGGCACTGACCAGCGAGCCGCTGCGCTCGGCGGCCTCCACCACCAGCACGCCAAGCGAGAGGCCGGTGACGATGCGGTTACGTCGCGGGAAGAAGCCGGCCCGTGCCGTGGTGCCCGGCGGATGCTCGGAGAGCAGCAGGCCGCCGCTCTCCTGCAGGCGCCGGTGAAGGCGATGGTTGCGCGGCGGATAGATCACATCCACCCCGCAACCGAGCACCGCCACGCTCGCCCCGCCGGCGTCGAGTGCCGCCTGCTGGGCGGCGGCATCGATGCCCAGTGCCATGCCGCTGACCACGCACCAGCCCCGTCCGGCCAGCTCCCGGGCGAAGCCGGCGGCATTGGTGAGCCCCTCGCGGGTCGGCCGCCGCGAGCCGACCATGGCCAGCCGCGGCGGGCCGAGGGCCCCGAGGTCGCCCAGCGCCCAGAGCACCGGCGGAGGGTCGGCAATCTGCCCGAGCAGCCTCGGCCAGGCCGGATGGTCGGGATGGATCAGGTGCCGGGCGGGCTCGGCCGCGAGCCACGCCTCGTCGGCGGAGAGCTCGGCGGCGAGTGGACTGCGGGCGGGGTGGTCGAGCCACAGCCGCAGGGGCATGGCCGCCTCGCGCGGCAGCACCGCCAGCCAGCCGTCCGGCCAGTCGGGCCGCGCCGCCACCAGTTCGGCCAGGCGCGCGGCGCCCATGCCGGGCAGCCGGGCGAGGGCCAGCCATTCCCGCGCCTGCACCGTCGTGTCTCGCCCTAGCGCAGCGCCGTATCCAGCAGCCGCTGCGGGCTGTGGATGCGATCGCCCACGGAGAGGGTGCGACTGGCCTGCATCACCAGGCCGTAGCTCATCTTCTCGTAGGGCCGGAAGACCATCACCAGGCCGGCATCCTCGCCGGGCAGGCGCAGCGCCTCGCCGGTGCGCGGGTCACTGACCAGCTCGCCGCGCTGCTCGACCATCAGCACATGGCCTGCCTCCAGGCCGTCGCGGCGGCCGCGGTCCAGCGCCACCACCTGCAGGCGGCCGATGAAGCGCACGCCACCGGGGACCGCCAGGATGCGCCCCTCGACCTCCCGGTCAGGGGCGCGGGGCAGGAACTCGGTGACCAGCCGGCGATCCTCCAGCGGCAGCACGATATCGTCGTTGCGCACCTCCTGGCTGGAAGAGGTCACCTCCAGTACCGCGATGTCCTCCTCCTGGCGCAGGCGGCGCGCCTGGCCGACGCTCTCCAGCTCGAGGCCGAGCAGTTCGCCGCTGGCGCTGTCGACATAGCGCTCGCCCACCCGGTAGATGCCGAAGCGACCACCGCCCTCGACCCGGCCGCGGGCATAGAGGCGGTCGCCGCCACCGCTGACCAGGCGGCCATCGTCCCCGGCGACCACATAGGCCAGCTCGTCCAGCGCCTCGGGGTCGTCGATGACGCGGTGCTCGCGCAGGAAGTGGCGCACGGCATCCAGGGGAATCGGCTCGATGGCCTCGCGGTGCGGGGTGGTGCGGACCTCGGGCGACAGCCGGACCATGCCCTGGCCACGCTCGAGGCCGAGACAGGGGCGTCCGTTGCAGTCGTAGAGGTAGACGACATCGCCGGGATAGATCAGGTGCGGGTTCTCGATCTGCGGATTGACCTGCCATACCTCGGGCCACTGCCAGGGGTGCTGCAGGAATCGGCCGGAGATGTCCCACAGGGTGTCCCCCCTGACCACCGTATAGCGATCCGGTGCATCGCCTCTCAGGCCATCCTCCCAGGAGAGTCCCTGAGCCTGGGCCAGCGTGGCGGCGAGGCCCAGGGCCCCACCCACCAGCAGGGTACCGACCCTCCCCTTCAGCCGCTGGCGCCACCCCGCTGCGCATCCTGTCTGTCTCATCCCTGCTCTCCCCCGCGTTGCTGGCCTCACGCCTGGCGCCATGGAACGACGACGACGTGGTATAGTCAGATACTATCGATGTGATGCACGCTCGGCGGTTTCGCCCCCGGGCGCGTACTTCTAGAATAGTGTCATCTTGTAAATGACAGCATAACGGTGATTCCAACGCCATGGCCAAATTACCTATCCTCGAATTTCCCGACGAGCGGCTGCGCACCATCGCGACGCCGGTCGAGACGGTAGACGACGAGGTGCGTCGGCTGGTCGACGACATGCTCGAGACCATGTACGACGCGCGCGGCATCGGACTGGCCGCTACCCAGGTGGACGTGCATCGCCGGGTCATCGTCATGGACGTCAGCGACGACCAGTCGCAGCCGCTGGTGCTGATCAACCCGGAATTCACGCCCATCGGCGACGAACGCGAGCCGATGCAGGAGGGCTGCCTGTCGATCCCGGAGTACTACGCCGAGGTCCCCCGTGCCCTGAAGGTACACCTCAAGGCGCTGGGTCGTGACGGCCAGCCCTACGAGATGGAGGCCGATGGCCTGCTCGCCCACTGCATCCAGCACGAGTACGATCACCTGGAGGGCGTGCTGTTCGTCGACTACCTCTCCGCGCTCAAGCGTGACCGGGTGATGAAGAAGATGCAGAAGCGCCACCGGCTGATGCAGCCCGCCTGACACCCGCCGAACCGGACCTCCCGGAGAAGGCCGACGCCGTTGCGTCGGCCTTCGTCGTTTCCGGCCAGCTCCGTTATCATGACGGGCATCGCCCACTGGCAAGGCCCTGAACATGTCCCGACCCCTGCGCGTCATCTTCGCCGGCACCCCCGACTTCGCCGCCGAGAGCCTGGCGGCGCTGCTGGCGAGCCGCCACGACGTCGTCGCCGTCTATACCCAGCCCGACCGCCCGGCCGGCCGCGGTCGCAGGCTGACCCCGAGCCCCGTGAAGGCCCTGGCGCAGGAGCATGGCCTGCCGGTCTTCCAGCCGTCGTCCCTGAAGGCGCCCGAGGTACAGGCCGAACTGGCGGGCCTTGAAGCCGACATCATGGTGGTGGTGGCCTACGGGCTGATCCTGCCCCGTGCCGTGCTCGAGATCCCGCCGCTGGGCTGTCTCAACGTCCACGCCTCGCTGCTGCCGCGCTGGCGCGGGGCCGCCCCCATCCAGCGGGCCATCGAGGCCGGCGACCAGGAGAGCGGGGTGACCATCATGCAGATGGACGCGGGGCTGGACACCGGCGACATGCTGCTGGTCAGGCACACCCCGATCGCCGCTACCACCACCGGCGGCGAGCTCCACGACCGCCTGGCGAGCCTGGGCGGCCAGGCGCTCGTCGAGGCGCTGGATGCGCTGGCCGGTCCGGGACTCGACGCCACGCCCCAGCCCGAAGCGGGGGTCACCTATGCCGCCAAGCTCTCCAAGGCCGAGGCGGAGCTCGACTTCCGCCGCCCGGCCATGGAGCTCGCCGCCCGGGTCCGCGCCTTCAACCCCTGGCCGGTGGCCTGGTGCGCCCTGGGCGACGACCGGCTACGCCTGCGGATGGCGCAGGCCGCCTCTCCCGACGCAGGCGAGGCCCCGATGCCACCCGGCACCCTGCGCGCCCATGGCCCCGATGCCCTGCGCATCGCCTGCGGCGAGGCCGGCGACCAGCTGCTCGAGGTAACCCGCGCCCAGCTGCCCGGCGGCAAGCCCCTGGCGGTGAGCGAGCTGCTCAAGGCCCGCGCCGAGCGCCTCGCGCCCGGTACCCGGCTGGGACACACCGATGAGGAGGCCACCCCATGAGTCAGGCAACCCCTGCGCCCCGCGACCGGGAAGGCAGTCGCGACAACGGCCTGGCCGTGCGGGCCGCCGCCGCCCGCGCCCTGGCTCCGGTGATCACCGGCA
Source organism: Halomonas ventosae (assembly GCF_004363555.1). GTDB lineage: Bacteria > Pseudomonadota > Gammaproteobacteria > Pseudomonadales > Halomonadaceae > Halomonas > Halomonas ventosae. The sequence goes on from NZ_SNZJ01000017.1 coordinate 32,789, forward strand.
AGGGCTCCCTCACCGGCCTCGATGACCATCAGGTGGTGGCCCGCGACCGCGCCCTGTTCAAGGCGCTCTGCTTCGGCACCTGCCGCACCCTGCCACGCCTCGAGGCGTTGGCCGGCAAGCTGCTGGCCAAGCCGTTCAAGGCCCGCGACGCCGACGTCCAGGCCCTGCTGCTGCTCGGCATCCACCAGCTGCTCTACCTGCGCATTCCGGCCCACGCCGCCGTGGGCGAGACCGCCGGCGCCGCGCGCCTGCTCGGCAAGGAGTGGGCCACCCGGGTCCTCAACGGCTGCCTGCGTCGCCTGCAGCGCGAGAGCGCCGAGCTCCAGGCCGAGGTCGACCGCGACCCGGCCGTGGCACTGCTGCATCCCCGCTGGTGGCTCAAGGCCCTGCGCCAGGCCTGGCCCGATGACTGGCGCGCCATCTGCGAGGCCAACAACACCCCGGGGCCCATGACGCTGCGGATCAACCGCCGCCATGGCGACCGCGAGATGTACCTGGACCGCCTCGCCGCGGCGGGCATCCCGGCTCGCCTCTGTGCGCATGCCCCGGACGGCCTGACCCTCGAGACGCCCCGCGACGTCGAGACACTGCCCGGCTTCACCGCAGGCCATGTCAGCGTCCAGGACGAGTCGGCCCAGCTCGCCGCCGTGCTGCTCGGCCCGTCGCTGGCCCCGCGGCCCGGCGCCCGGGTGCTGGACGCCTGCTGCGCCCCCGGCGGCAAGACCGCCCACCTGCTGGAACTCTTCGACATCGACCTGCAGGCCATCGACAGCGATGCCGGCCGCCTGGCCCGGGTCGAGGATACCCTGGCGCGCCTGGGGCTTTCCGCGACCCTGGCCGAGGGCGACGCCACCACCCGCGACTGGTGGGACGGCACGCCCTTCGACGCCATCCTGCTCGATGCCCCCTGCTCCGGCAGCGGCGTGATCCGCCGCCACCCCGACATCAAGCGGCTGCGCCGCCCCTCGGACATCCCCAGGCTGGCCGAGCTCCAGGGCCGGCTGCTCGACAACCTCTGGCCGCTGCTGCGCCCCGGCGGCACCCTGCTCTACGCCACCTGCTCGGTGCTGCCCGAGGAGAACGCCGAGCAGATCGAGCGCTTCCTCGCCCGCACCCCGGAGGCGGTGGCGACCACCCCGGCCGACATGGCCTGGGGCCGCGCCTCGGGTGCCGGACGGCAATTGCTGCCACAGCCGGACAGCCACGACGGCTTCTTCTATGCCAGACTGGAGAGGCACCCCGCCTGAGGGCGGGTGGTCCGTTCCCTGACACTGGAGGTCCCATGAGCCACCACACCTACAAGCACATCGAGCTGACGGGCTCCTCGGAGAAGGACATCGAGGACGCCATCCAGAGTGCGCTGACCAAGGCGGCCGAGAGCCTGCATGGCATGCGCTGGTTCGAGGTCGTGGACACCCGCGGCCATATCGAGCACGGGCGGGTCGCCCACTGGCAGGTCACCATCAAGGTCGGCTTCACCCTTGACTGAGCCACGACGCGGCCTGTTCTTCTCACGGCGGCTGGTTTAGGCTTGCCTCGTCATGTTGCGGCGCACAAGGTGCGCCGCACTCGGTACCCCTCGGCCTGACCGGAGCGGACGGCAACGACCATGAAGATCATCATCCTCGGCGCCGGCCAGGTCGGCGGCACCCTGGCCGAGCACCTGGCCCGGGAGGAGAACGACATCACCGTGGTGGACACCGACGGCGAGCGCCTGCGCGAGCTGCATACCCGCCTGGACATCCGCACGGTCTCCGGGGCGGGCTCCTACCCCATGGTGCTTCGCCAGGCCGGCTGCGAGGACGCCGACATGCTGATCGCGGTGACCAACTCCGACGAGGTCAACATGATCGCCTGCCAGGTGGCCCACACCCTGTTCCGCACGCCGACCAAGATCGCCCGGGTACGCGCCACCGCCTACCTGACCCGCAAGGGCCTGTTCGCCCACGAGGCGGTGCCCATCGACGTGCTGATCAGCCCCGAGCAGGTGGTCACGGACCATATCCGCCGGCTGATCGAGCATCCCGGCGCCCTGCAGGTGCTGGAGTTCGCCGGCGGCCTGGTGCAGCTGGTGGCGGTAAAGGCCATCTACGGCGGGCCGCTGGTCGGCCAGGAGCTGGGCTTCCTGCGCCGCCACATGCCCAGCGTGGACACCCGGGTGGCGGCCATCTACCGCCAGAACCGGCCGATCATCCCCCGCGGCGACACCGTGATCGAGGCCGACGACGAGGTGTTCTTCATCGCCGCCCGCCGCGACATCCGCGCGGTGATGAGCGAGCTGCGCCGCCTCGACCGCGACTTCCGCCGGGTGATGATCGCCGGCGGCGGCAATATCGGCGAGCGCCTGGCCGAACACCTGGAGCACAGCCACCAGGTCAAGATCATCGAGCACAACCTCGAGCGCTGCACCCAACTCTCCGAACGGCTCGACCGCACCGTGGTGCTGCACGGCAGCGCCACCGCCAAGCGGCTGCTGGAGGAGGAGAACATCGAGGACTGCGACATCTTCTGCGCGCTGACCAACGACGACGAGGTCAACATCATGTCGTCGATGCTGGCCAAGCGCATGGGTGCCAAGAAGGTGCTGACGCTGATCAACAATGCCGCCTACGTGGACCTGGTGCAGGGCGGCGAGATCGATATCGCCATCTCCCCCCAGCAGGCCACCATCGGCAGCCTGCTGACCCACGTGCGGCGCGGCGACATCGTCAACGTCCACTCGCTGCGCCGCGGCGCGGCCGAGGCCATCGAGGCCATCGCCCACGGCGACACCCAATCGTCCCGGGTGGTGGGCCGCGCCATCGGCGAGATCGACCTGCCCCAGGGCACCACCATCGGCGCCGTGGTGCGCGGCAAGGAGGTGCTGATCGCCCATGACGACGTGGTGGTGGAGTCCGGCGACCACGTCATCCTGTTCGTGATCGACAAGCGCCGGCTGCGCGACGTGGAGCGGCTCTTCCAGGTCGGGCTGACGTTCTTCTGATGGCACGGTCCATGACCCCCGGCGACCCGAGGAGAGCCGCCCGATGAGCCTGCGCATGATCCTGCGCATCCTGGGCCTGCTGCTGATGATGTTCAGCCTGACCATGGTGCCGCCGATCCTGATCTCGCTGCTGTTCGCCGACGGCATGTGGGAGGCCTTCGCGGTGGCCATCGCCATCACCGTGGCCACCGGGGCGGTGATGTACCTGCCCAACCGCCACGCCCGCAAGGAGCTGCGCACCCGGGATGGCTTCCTGATCGCGGCGCTCTTCTGGAGCGTGCTGGGACTGTTCGGCGCACTGCCGCTGATGCTCACCGGCGACACGGCCCTGGCCCCCGCCGACGCCGTCTTCGAGTCCTTCTCGGGCCTGACCACCACCGGCGCCACGGTGATCACCGGCATCGAATTCCTGCCCAAAGCGGTCCTCTACTACCGCCAGCAGCTGCAGTGGCTGGGCGGCATGGGGATCGTGGTGCTGGCCGTGGCCATCCTGCCGACCCTGGGGGTCGGCGGCATGGCCCTCTACCGCACCGAGATCCCCGGCCCGCTGAAGGACTCCAAGCTCACCCCGCGCATCACCGAGACCGCCAAGGCGCTGTGGTACATCTACGCCAGCCTGACCCTGACCTGCATGCTGGCCTACATGGCGGCCGGCATGGACTGGTTCGACGCCCTGGGCCACAGCTTCTCCACCGTGGCCATCGGCGGCTTCTCCACCTACGACGCCAGCATCGGCCACTTCGACAGCGCGCTGATCGAGATGATCTGCGTGTTCTTCCTGATCGTCTCCGCGGTGAGCTTCAGCCTGCACTTCCTGGCCTGGCGACAGCGCAGCGTGACGCACTACTTCCAGGACCCGGAAGCGCGCTTCCTGATGCTCTTCCTGCTCGGCCTGACCGTGATCACGGTGGTCTCGCTGTGGCTGACCGACACCTACGGCACCGAGCGGGGGCTGCGACACGGCCTGTTCGAGGTGGTCTCGGTGGCCACCACCGCTGGCTTCGCCGTGGCGGACTTCTCCACCTGGCCCGGCGCCCTGCCCTTCCTGCTGTTCGTCGCGGCCTTCGTCGGCGGCTGCTCGGGCTCCACCGGCGGCGGCATGAAGGTGATCCGCATCATCCTGATCCTCAAGCAGGGCATGCGCGAGGTGATGCGCCTGATCCACCCCAATGCGGTGATCACGGTGAAGATCGGCAAGGTCAGCGTGCCGGACGGCATCGCCCAGGCGGTGTGGGGCTTCTTCTCCGCCTACGTGATGCTGTTCTTCCTGATGCTGGTGGGCGTGATGGCAACCGGGGTCGACCAGGTCACCGCCTGGTCCACGGTGGGCTCGGCGCTCAACAACCTGGGCCCGGCGCTGGGCGAGGCCTCCGCCCACTACGGCGAGCTGCCGGACCTGGCCAAGTGGATCCTGGTGGTGGCCATGCTGCTCGGCCGCCTGGAGATCTTCACCGTGCTGGTGCTGTTCACCCCGGCCTTCTGGCGCAAGTAGCCAAGCCAAGCCGATGAAAGCGTCGCGGCGGGTTTGGCCCGCCGGCGGGCTTCGTGGATAATCGCCCTTTCACTCCTTCAGCCCGAGCGTCCATGACCGACTCCCAGGACTCCGTGACCACCACCCGCCCGAACGACACCACCAGCGGTCCGCGCCGGGAGCTCGTCGTGGGCGAGACCCGCTACACCCTGCTGGGCACGGCCCATGTCTCCGCCGAGAGCGCCGCGGACGTGCGCGCGCTGATCCGTTCCGGCGCGTTCGACGCCGTGGCCATCGAACTGTGCGATTCGCGCCACCACAGCCTGACGAACCCCGATGCCCTGGGCGAGCAGGATCTGTTCCAGATCTTCCGCCAGGGCAAGGCCGGCATGGTGGCCGCCAGCCTGGCGCTGGGGGCCTTCCAGCAGCGCGTGGCCGAGCAGTCGGGCATCGAGCCCGGTGCCGAGATGCGCGCCGCCCTGGAGGAGAGCCGTGACGCCGGCCTGCCGCTGCTGCTGATCGACCGCGACGTGGGCATCACCCTCAAGCGCATCTACCACAACGTGCCCTGGTGGCAGCGCCTCTCGCTGTTCTCGGGGCTGCTCGGCAGCGTGCTGTCGCGCCAGCAGGTCTCCGCCGAGGAGATCGAGCGCCTCAAGGAGGGCGACGTCCTGGAGTCCACCTTCAGCGAGTTCGCCGCCGAATCGGAGTCCCTCTACACGCCGCTGATCAGCGAACGGGATCGCTACATGGTGCTGCGCCTGGCGGAGGATGCCGCCCCCGGACGCTATCGCCACGTGCTGGTGGTGATCGGCGCCGGCCACATGAAGGGCATGGCCGAGCAGCTGGAGCAGCCGCTGCCCGCCGACCCCGCCCCGGAACGCGAGATGCTCGAGGCCACCCCGCCGCCGTCGCGCCTGTGGCGGTCGCTGCCCTGGCTGGTCTCGCTGCTGGTGCTGACCGGCTTCGCCATCGGCTTCTCGCGCAACACCGAGCTGGGCTGGCAGCTGGTGGGGGAGTGGTTCCTGATCAACGGCGTGCTCTCCGGGGCGGCCACCCTGGCGGCGCTGGCCCACCCGGTCACGGTGGCGGCGACCTTCTTCGCCGCGCCGCTCACCTCGCTCAACCCCACCATCGGCGCCGGCTTCGTCGCCGCCGGGGTGGAGCTGTGGATGCGCAAGCCCAAGGTGCGGGACTTCTCGACCCTGCGCCACGACGTTACCGAGCTCAAGGGCTGGTGGCGCAACCGGGTATCGCGCACCCTGCTGGTCTTCCTGACCGCCACCCTCGGTTCCGCCGCCGGGACCTGGATCGCCGGCTTCCGCATCGCCGGGGCCCTGTTCGGCGGCTGACCGCCCCGCCGGGGCGAACGCCGTGACGGTGACGCTGCCCGACATCGGACCCGAGCGCTCGCGCCCGGGCGACGGCGGACATCGACATGAGACATGCTGAGCCCCGGCATGAGAGAAAGCATATCCCGCCTCCTGTCCCTCTGACCTATGTTCAAGGCAGCTGCAACGCTGATCGCGGCGGCCCCATGGGCGCCATCATTGCAGTCCTTTATGACCACCAACCTTGGCAAGCATCCGGAGGAAGGCATCCGGATGAACAGGGGGAGCGAGGAGATGAAAACGGCCATTGCATCCATGGCGCTGACCGGCCTGTTGCTGGGCACCTTTCCTGTCGCTGCAGACATGCATGGCGACATGCAGAAACTGGCAGAGGAGAAGCAGTGCCTGAGCTGTCACGCCCGGGACGATGACACCCCGCGGGCGCCAGGCTTCAAGAGCATCGCCGCCAAGTACGCGGATGGCGAGATGAAGGGCTACCTGGTCGAGGTCGTGATGACGGGAGGCGAGGATCACTGGGGATCCGCGACCATGCCGGACGCCGGCGAGCGTGTCGAGGTGAGCGAGGAGGAGGCCGAAAAGCTGGTCGACTGGATACTCAGCAAGCGCGAGGAGTGAGCGCGGGGAAAGGACCCAGGTTCAGCGACGGGCCCGTTCCAGCAGACGCCGCATCGCCGCCGTCGGTGCCTCGAGCTTCTCGTGGCGCCGACTGGCGGCGTAGCTGTCGTTGAAGGCATCGAAATAATCGTCAAGCACCTCGGCCGCCTGGGCGTCTCCGGCCTGGCGCAGCAGTTCGATGGCCACCTCGGCAGTACACAGGTGAGCGGCGGAGGCCGGCTTGCGCAGCCGATAGCGGGTCAGCCGCTCGGTCGCCAGGGGCAGCACCGGCAGCCTGTCGAGGTAGGGGCTCTTGCGGAAGATCCGCCGCGCCTGCCGCCAGGTCCCGTCGAGAATGATAAAGACCGGGGTCCTTTTCTCCTCTCTTGCCGCCGTCACCGCCTCCATGCCCACCACCCGGTCGGCATAGTCCGGCTGGTCGTCGGGGAAGATCACGAAGGGCGCATAGCGCCTGTCCTCGAGCAGCGCCAGCAGCCGCTCGTCGGGCGCCGTGCGGTACCAGGTGAAGAGCTCGGTGTCGGGCAGGACGTCGCCGATCAGCCGCCCGGTGTTGGTGGGCTTGTGGTGCTCCAGGGGGTGGGTGAGCAGCCAAACTCTCGCTTCGCTGGTGGCGGTGACGCGGTAGGGACAGAGGCAGTTGAGTGCCGGCAGGTTGCAGCCCTCGCAGCGGGTGACGAAGCTGCCCCGCGCCTTGAACTCGCGGCGCGGCGGCCGCGGATGACCGGTCGCGGGGTCACGGGAGAGACCGGTGGCGGGGTCACTGGAAGGAGCGGTCGCGGGGTCGCGTTCGGTGATGGCGTCGTGGAAGCTGTCGTCCTGCATGGTGGCGTGGTCCCGGGGCCGGAGGGGGCGGCATTCTAGCATGAGCCCCGTGCAGAACACCGCACGGTTCGGGGCTGAACTTGGGGCTACCGCAGATAGCAAGGCTACTCGGGGCTCTTCCGTCGACAAGCCTGCGGGGAGGCGCTGTGAATACCTCCTTGTACGCTACCGACGCCATCCTTGGCGTAGGACCTCCCCTCCGGCTTGTCCCCGGCGCCCCTCGTTCCTTGCTTCTTGCCCCTTTCTACTCAAGTACCGTCTCCGGCAGCCAGAGCCGCCCCTCACGCCGCCAGTGCCGCACCAGTGCCGGCACGCCCTTGCCGGCGGTCTGGCCGAGGCGGGCCACGCCCGGCGGGGCCAGGGCATCGGCCTCGGGGTCGACCAGCACGCAGGGGGCGTCCAGGGGGGCGTGCTCGAGCAGCGAGGCCGCCGGCATCACGGCGAGTGAGGTCCCCACCACCAGCAGCAGGTCGGCCTGGGCGGCAATCTCGCAGGCGTCCGCGAAGTGCGGCACGCTCTCGCCGAACCACACCACGTCCGGGCGCAGCTGGCTGCCCTTGTCGCAGATGTCCCCGAGGCGGATGCCCCCGCGGGGCAAGGGGTAGTGCATGCGCGGGTCCACCGAGGAGCGCGCCTTGAGGATCTCGCCATGCAGGTGCAGCACGTGGCGCGAGCCAGCACGCTCGTGGAGGTCATCGATGTTCTGGGTGATGATGCTGACCCGGAAGCCGTGCTTCTCCAGCGCCGCCAGGGCCTTGTGGGCGGCGTTGGGACGGGCACGGCGTACCTGGTCGCGGCGCTGGTCGTAGAAGCGCAGCACCCGCCCGGGGTCCCGCTGCCAGGCCTGGGGCGTGGCGACCTCCTCGACGGGGTGGTCCGCCCACAGGCCGTCGCTGGCGCGGAAGGTCTGGATGCCGCTCTCGGCACTGATCCCGGCCCCGGTGAAGACCACCAGGTGGGGGCGTCTCGGGTCACCCATGGGTCGCCTCGTGCTTGCGGTGCCTGTCGCGCCTCGCTCAGTAGGTCAGGCCGTTGTCGTCGCCACCGGCGAAGCGCTGCTTGTTGCGATAGGGATAGACGTCGATCACCCGGCCGTCGAGGATCGCCTGCTGCACCCCCCTCCAGTAGTCGGCATCGAACAGCTCCGGGTGGAGCTGGTAGCAGAGCTTGCGCAACCGCACGTCGGCGAACAGGAAGGGGCCGAACTCCTCGGGGAAAATATCACCGGGCCCCACCGAGTACCAGGGCTCGTCGGCCAGCTCCTGCTCGGGGTACATGGGCTCGGGAATATGCCGGAAGTTGCACTCGGTGAGGTAGCAGATCTCGTCGTAGTCGTAGAACACCACCCGGCCGTGGCGGGTCACCCCGAAGTTCTTGAGCAGCATGTCGCCGGGAAAGATGTTGGCCGCGGCCATCTGCTTGATGGCATTGCCGTAGTCCTTGAGCACCGCGAGCGTCTCCGCCTCGTCGCACTGCTCGAGGTAGAGGTTGAGCGGGGTCATCATGCGCTCGGTGTAGCAGTGCTTGATGATCACCTTGTCGCCGCGCAGGTAGACGGTGGAGGGGGCCACCTCCAGCAGGTGCGCCAGGCAATCGGGGTCGAAGTGGTCCTGGCGGGCGATGAAGTTGGAGAACTCCTGGGTATCGGCCATGCGCCCCACCCGGTCGTGGCGCTTGACGAGACGATACTTCTCGCGGACGTTCTCGCGGGTCATTTCCTTGCTCGGGTCGAAGCGGTCCTTGATGATCTTGAACACGGTGCGGAACGAGGGCAGCACGAAGACCGCCATGACCATGCCACGCACCCCCGGGGCAATGATGAACTGGTCCTCGCGCTTGGCCACCTGGCGGTTCAGGGCGCGAAAGAACTCGGTCTTGCCGTGCTTGAAGAAGCCGATGGCGGCATACAGCTCGCCCTGGGGCTTGTCGGGCATCAGCTCCTGCAAGTAGTGCACGAACTCGCTGGGCACCACCACCTTCACCTGGAAGTAGGCGCGGGTGAAGGAGAAGATGATCGACACCTCGTCGGACTCGATCAACACCGTATCCAGGTGCAGCCCCTCGCCCTCCTCATGCAGCACCGGCAGCACCAGCGGCACCTGCTGGCCGCCGCCCAGTATCCGGCCGACCAGGTAGGCCCCCTTGTTGCGGTAGAAGACGCTCTTGATCAGTTCGATCTCGGCCTCGGGGTCGTCCCGGATCGCCTCCGGCAGCAGCTGCTGGAGCACCTCGCTGCCCAGGACCGCATCCCGCTCCGGGTCGACGAAGGGGGTCTCGAAGCGTGCCTCGCCCAGCGCCCAGCGCAATCCGGCTGCCCAGTCGCCGCTCACCCTGTGTCGCCGGCACAGCGTGAGGCCGGAGTGGTGCGCCGCGCGCTCCCGGGAGCTGTAGACGAACATCCAGTCGTTGCGGATGTGGCGGTGGTGGAAGAGCGAGCAGAACATCGAGTTGAAGTAGGTCTCGGCCAGCTCGTAGTCCAGCCGCTGGCTGATCAGCTCGGCGTAGTGGCGCCGGGCCTCCCCCCAGCACTCGCAGTGGGTCAGCAGGTCATCGTCGAAGGTGCGCCGCAGCCGTGCCAGCGTCTCCTGGACCTTCTCGTCGTAGAGGTCGATGCGCTCCGCCGAGGCCTGCTGGGCCTCGCGCCAGGCGGCATCCCGGAAGCGACGGCTGGCATCGTCGGTGATCTGCTTGAAGCGCGAGCGGTACTCGTCGAAGCCATGCAGCACGGTGGCGGCGAGGTGGTAGGCTGGCGAATGCTTCATGTTTCGGGCTCCGGGCAGCGATCTGCCCAGCATGACGATTTGTGCAGCGCAAGGCGAGCCGACCATGGTGGCGCCCGCCGGCACGGCCACCGGCCTTATTCGCCCTCCCCCAGCGCCAGCACATGCACCAGCGCACGCCACAGGCCCCAGCCGTCCCGCCACCCGGGCGAGACCGCCACGTGCTGCAGCGCCCCGGCCTCGAAGAGGCGCGCCTGCCCCGGCGGCAAGGCATCGCGCAGGCGTCGGCTGTGGCTGACCGGGATCACCCGGTCCTGCGGGCCGTGGATCAGCACCAGCCTGGCCTGCAGGCTGTCGAGCGCGCGACGCGAGGGGTCCAGCGCCTCGAGCTCCCTCACCAGCGAGGGCGGCAGCCTGGCGATCAGGGCCTCCACGCGGCCCGGGTCCTGGTTGGTCACCAGCTCATAGAGCGCCCGGCCCGATGCTCCCAGCCGACGGGCCTCCCCGGCCACCGGCGCCTCGGGGTCCGCCAGCCGGCGCCGGGCGATGGTCTCGAGCAGCGCCCGGTCCTGCTCGTCCTCCAGCCAGTGCAGCTGGCTCAGCAGTACGGCCCAGCGCGCCTCACGCTGCGGTGGCGGCGCCGCCCGGCCGGCACCCCCGCGATCCTCCCCGGTGGTCACATAGCGCAGCATGTCCGTCATGTCATAGTAGCCGCCCACGGCCACCACGAAGCTCACCCGATGGGCCACCGCCTCGTCCATGGCGGCGATCAAGGCCGGTCCCACCGCGAAGCTCACCGCCGCCACCGCGGTGCGCGACGGTGCCTCGGGCGCCGCCCAGGTCGCATGGCGGATGGCATCGACGATCGCCTCCACCTCCCGGGTACTGATGGAGTAGTCACGCAGCCCCTCGAGTTCCGGCACCATGACCGTGAAGCCCACCCGGCCGAGGGTCATCGCCAGCGCCACCAGACGCGGGTCGCGACGGCCCTGCTCGGTGAAGCCGTGCACCAGGAGCAGCGATCCCCGGCTGGGCTCCCGGGGGTGGTAGAGATCCGCCTGGTAGGCGCGGCCCTGGCGCACGTAGTGGCCCCCCTCCCGGCGGGGGGGCTCGCTGCGACGCTTCAGCCGGCTCTCCCCGCTGCCCGCCGAGAGGTCGCCCAGCACCAGCAGGGCCTGGTACTGCCGGTTAAGGCTGGCACAGCCCGACAGCAGGGCGGGCAGCAGGCTCAGCGCCATCAGCAGGGCCCCCAGGCGTAGACGCGTTCTCATGTCGACCAGACTAGCGGCGATGTCGAACTCCCGCCGGACTTTCAGGCACGCCACGAGGTACGGGCGGGATGACAGCACGCCGCCGGCCGGCGACAATGGCGCCCCCTTGACCCGTGACGGTGCCCCGATGACACCCGCGCTGAGCCTTCTCCATCAGGATGACCACCTGGTCGCCGTGCACAAGCCGGCCGGCCTGCTGGTGCATCGCAGCGCGCTTGCCCGCGGCGAGCGCGAGTTCCTGCTGCAACGGCTGCGCGACCAGCTCGGTCGTCGAGTCTATCCGGTCCACCGCCTGGACCGCCCGACCTCCGGGGTGATCGTCTTCGCGCTCGACCCCGAGACCGCGGCGGCCCTCCAGGCGGCCTTCGCCGCCCGCCGGGTGGCGAAGCGCTACCTGGCCGTGGTGCGGGGCATCGGGCCGCACCAGGAGCGGCTGGACTACCCGCTGCGCGATGAAGAGGGGCGCCGCCCCAAGGCCGAGATGCCGGCCATGGAGGCGGTGACCGAGATCCGCCGGCTCGACAGCGTCGAACTGCCGGTGCAGGTGGATCGCTATCCCCAGAGCCGCTACTCGCTGATGGAGGCACGACCGCAGACCGGTCGCCGCCACCAGATCCGCCGCCACCTCTCCCGACGTGGCTACCCGATCATCGGCGATGCCAAGCACGGCAAGGGCAACCATAACCGCTTCTTCGCCGAGCACCTGGAATGCCCGCGCCTGCTGCTGGCGGCGGTAGGCCTGGCCTTCGACCACCCGGTGAGCGGAGAACGCCTCGATCTCTGCTGCCCCCTGGACGCCTGCATGACGACGCTCTTCGAGCGCTTCGGCTGGTCGGGCCATTTGCCGGCGCCGCCCCGACACCGCCACCACCCGAGCGTGATGCCATGACCGATTCCGCTGCCTTCACCGCCTCCACCGCTGCCATGGACGACTACGACGCTCGCTTTGGCGGCATCCGCCGGCTCTATGGCCGACGCGCCGCCGAGCACTTCCGCAGCGCCCACGTGGTGGTGGTGGGCGTGGGGGGCGTGGGCAGCTGGACGGTGGAGGCCCTGGCGCGTTCCGGCATCGGCAAGCTGACGCTGATCGACCTCGATGATGTCTGCGTCTCCAACGTCAACCGTCAGCTGCACGCCCTGGACGGCACCATCGGCCGCCCCAAGGTGGAAGTGCTGGCCGAGCGCTGCCGGGCCATCCAGCCGGGCATCGAGGTGGTGGCCGACAGCGCCTTCGTCACCCCTGCCAACCTGGCCAGGCGCATCCCCGACGATGCCGACCAGCTGGTGGACGCCATCGACAGCGTGGTTGCCAAGGCGGCGCTGATCGCCTGGTGCAGGCGTCGCAAGCTGCCGATCGTGGTCACCGGCGCCGCGGGCGGCCAGACCGACCCCACCCGCATCCGGGTGGCCGACCTGTCCCGCACCGAGCACGACCCGCTGCTCGCCAAGGTGCGCGCCCGGCTGCGCCGCGACTTCGGCTTCTCGCGCAACCCGAAGCGGCGCTTCTCGGTGGAGTGCGTCTACTCGGACGAGCAGCTGGTCTACCCCGGTGCCGATGGCGAGGTGTGCTTCCAGAAGCCCGCCGAGGGCGAGGCCAGCCGGCTCGACTGCGCCTCGGGTTTCGGGGCGGCGAGCTTCGTCACCGGCAGCTTCGGCTTCACCGCCGCCGCCAGGGTGCTGGCCCGGCTGGCGAAACAGGCCCGCGCCACCCCCTGACAGCGCGCCCCAGGCCACGCCCCCGAGCCCACGCCCTTGAGACCCTGTCCTTGAGACCCTGCCGTTAAGACCAAAGGAGCCGCCCCATGGAACACCACTGCCCTCGCCCCGGCATCTACCGTCACTACAAGGGCCCGCTGTACGAGGTGCTGGGCGTCGCCCGGCACAGCGAGACCGAGGAGCCGCTGGTGGTCTATCGCGCCCTCTACGGCGACTATGGCCTCTGGACCCGCCCCCTGGACATGTTCCTGGAGAGCGTCGAGGTCCAGGGCGAGCCGGTCCCCCGCTTTGCCCTGGAGAAGGCGTTCCCCTGACGCAGGAGCGCCCCGTGGCCACAGGCCGCGGGGCGCTCGTCGAGGCTCAGCAATGACAGTCGCTTTGCGCGTTATTCCTCGCCGGCTTCCTGCATCTGCTTCTGCAGGTAGTTCTCGATGCCGACCTTGTCGATCAGGCCGAGCTCGGTCTCGATATGGTCGATGTGGTCTTCCTCGTCGGCGAGGATGTCCCGGAAGAGGTCACGGCTGACATAGTCCTTGACCTGCTCACAGTAGGTGATCGCCTCGATGTAGTCGTTGCGACCCTCATGCTCGATCTTCAGGTCGCACTCGAGCATCTCACGCACGTTCTCGCCGATGTTCAGCTTGCCGAGATCCTGGAGGTTGGGCACCCCCTCGAGGAAGAGGATGCGCTCGATCAGCTTGTCGGCGTGATTCATCTCCTCGATGGACTCATCGTACTCCCACTTGGCCAGCGCCTTCAGGCCCCAGTCCTTGTACATCTTGGCATGCAGGAAGTACTGGTTGATGGCCACCAGCTCGTTGCCGAGCGCGGTGTTCAGATGTTCGATGACCTTGCTGTCGCCTTTCATCTCATTACCTCGATCAGGGTTGTCAGGGAACTGGCTGTCAGCTTGGCACGACCACCGAAGCCTGGCCAGCCCGCACCTACCACAGTCTAGGCAATATCACATATAACTCAATCAAATCATGGACTTGTTAAGGCGAAGGAGAACAATAGCTATTGCCATCAGACGGCGTAGGCGAGTCCCTCGGCCGCGGCACTGAGTTCGGCCTGGATTGCCTCGCGGGTGATGTCCTTGCCGGTGCAGGCGCACTTGCCGCACTGAGTCCCGCACCCCGTCACCTGCTGGACCTCGCGCCAGCTGCGCGCCCCGTCCTCGACGACGTCCCGGATGCGGTGGTCGGTCACGTTCTTGCAAATACACACGTACATCACATCACCTCACGCTGGCCATGAAGTAAATGTAAATGATTCGCATGGGTAATCGCAAGCGGCATCGCGCAAAAACCTGACCGAGGTCAGGACCGGCGCGTCGCGCGCTCCTCAAGGGCGCTTGGGAAGGACCACCACCCGGGTGCCGGAGGCGATGTCCGACCAGCTACGCTTCTCGCCGTCGACCAGGATCCACAGGTATCCCAGGCCGAAGGCGGCCAGCGAGATGCTGGCCACCAGGAAGCGCTGCAGCGCCTGGAAGCCGGTGATCGAGCAGCCATCGAGGGTCTGCACCCGCAGCCGCCAGGCCTGCATGCCCAGCGTCATGCCGCCACGGGTCCAGAAGAAGCCGAAGAAGACGAAGGCAGTGACCGCCAGCAGCAGGCGCAGCGACAGCACCTGGACAAGCCCCGTGCCCACCTGCTCCGCCGGCACCTCCAGCACCAGCCGCACCACGGCCAGGTGCGCCGAGACCATGACGATCCAGATCGCCAGCACCAGCAGGCCATCATAGAGCATGGCGCCCAGCCGCCGGCCGAGGCCGGCCGGCCAGACAGCGTCGAGTTGGTCGAAACGTCGTTGCATGAATCCCCCGGCTCAGCCCGTACGGCGTAACAGATAGAACCCCACCCCGGCACATAGCAGGGTCGGCGCCAGCACCGCCCAGGCCGGCGAGAAGCCGAATACCGTGGAGGCCGGCCCCAGCAGGTCCTGCAGGTACTTGAAGACCAGGCCGGTGATCACCCCGTAGAAGACCCGCGTGCCCGCGGCCACGGTGCGCAAGGGGCCGAACACGAAGGAGGCCGCCACCAGGACTAGCGACGCCATGGTCAACGGCATCAGCATCTTCTGCCAGAAATAGAGCAGCGGCTGGGTCGCCTGCTGGCCCTGGTCGCGCAGGTAGCGGGCATAGGCCCACAGCTCGCTGGGCGCCTGGCTCTCCACGTCACGCAGTAGCCGGTCGAGCTGGTCCGGCGTCATGGCGGTCTCCCAGCCCAGGGTCTCATGGCGCTCGACCTCGGTGCGCGCCTCGAGAAAGCGGGTCACCGCCACGTCCTCCAGTTCCCAGCGGTCATCGCGCCACACCGCCCGGCGGGCGCTCGTCGCCTCGCGCAGGGTCTTGCCCTCGAAGCGGTAGCGGGTCAGGTCGAGCACGGTATCATCGGCGCGGATGGCACCGAAGCGATAGAAGCTGTCACCCTCGCGCTGCCAGCCGCCGCGCTCGGTGAGCACCGCGCCCTCGCCCTGCATCTGCTCGAGGCGCCAGGCGCTGGCGAACTGCTCGGTACGCGGGCTGACGAACTCGGCGATGGCGAGCACCACCACGATCACCAGGATGATGGGCTTCATCACGCCCCAGAGGATGCGGACCAGCGAGCGGCCGGCGGCGCGCATCACCGTCAGCTCGTTGCTCGAGGCCATGCTGCCAAGCCCGATCAGCGCCCCGATCAGCACCCCCACCGGCGCGTACTGGTAGAAGCGCCAGGGCAGGCGCATCAGCAGGTAGAGCAGTACCTGGAAGGCGCCATAGTCGCCTTCCACGTCGCCGAGATCATTGATGTAGGTGATCACCAGGTCCAGGCCCAGCAGCACCACCTGCACCACGATGATGGCGCCCAGCACGTTGCGGGCGATGTAGCGGTCGAGCCGGTCGATGATCATCCGCTCATCCCCTTGTGCTGGGCCCGGGCCATCATCGCCAGGCCGATGGCCAGGAAGCCGCCATGGATCGGCCACATCCCAAGCGCCACCGGCCAGCTGCCACGGCCGATGGCGTCCAGCGCCGCCAGCAGCAGGCTGAGGTAGGCCACGTAGAGGAAGATCGCCGGCAGCAGCTTGGCGAAGCGTCCCTGGCGGGGGTTGACCCGGGAGAGCGGCATGGCCAGCAGGGTCAGGATGAAGACCATCAACGGCAGGCCAAGCCGCCACTGCAGCTGGGCCCGCGCCGGCCGGGCGTCATCGGCGAACAGCGCGGCGGTGGTGGCGTATTCGGGCGCATCGAGCTCGGCCTTCTCGGCGGCCCCCGAGAGGCGCACCGCATAGGTGCCGAATTCCAGCCGCTCGGCCTCGGCCCGCCCGGGGTCGACGCTGTAGCGCTCGCCGTCGGCGAGCACCAGGAAACGGCTGCCGGTCTCGGGATCGGTGGTCTGGTAGCCGGTTTCGGCTCGGGTCACCACGCTCTCGGGGGTGCCGTCGCCGCGCGACTGACGCTCGCTGATGAACACCTCCTGCATGCGGCTCTGGTCCTCGTTCATGGCCTCGGTATAGGCCGTGCGGCCGCCGCCGAAGTCCTGGAAGCGCCCCGGCGCCAGGGCGGAGAAGTCGAGCTGGCTGCGCTGCTCCTCGAGCAGCACCTCGTTGTGCAGGGCCCCGGTCGGGGTCAGCCAGAGGCTGCACATCCCCACCAGGATCGCCACCAGGGTGGCGGGCACCAGGCTGACCTGCAGCAGGCGGTTGGGGCTGGTGCCGCAGGCCACCAGCACGGTGATCTCGCTGTTGAGGTAGAGCTGGCCATAGGCCAGCAGGATGCCCAGGAAGAACGCCAGCGGCAGGATCAGCTCAAGGAACCCCGGCAGGTGGAAGAGCATCAGGGTGCCGAGGATGCTCGCCGGGATCTCCCCCTCGGCGGCATTGGAGAAGTAGCGGATGAAGCGGCTGCCCATGATCACCAGCAGCAGGACGCCAGCCACGGCGGCCATGGTCAGCAGGATCTCGCGGGTCAGGTAACGGAATATGATCAACGCTGTCTCCCGGCCCGGCACCCCGCGGGGCCCGGCCATCTTCCATGCAATGACGCCTTGCCTTGGGTACACTGGGATGACTCGGCAACGTGCCGGCATTATCCAGAATCCCCCATCGCTTGTCTTGTGGAGACACCATGGAATTCCCCGTTCAGACGGCCAATCCCGCCAAGGCCGAGACGGCCTGTCTCGTGGTACCGGTGTTCAAGGATGGCGCGCTGCTGCCCGCGGCCGCCAAGCTCGACGACGTCAGCGAGCGGCTGATCGGCCAGCTGATCGAGCGCGGTGACTTCGATGCCAGGCTGGGCAATGTGCTGATGGTCCCCTTCGCCCCGGGGCTCAATGCCGATCGTCTGATGCTGGTGGGCCTCGGCGAGCGCGACAAGTGCCGGGAAGGCGCCTTCCGCAAGGCACTGGATGCCGCCTTCACCGCCCTGGCGGCGCTGCCCGTCGAGGAGGTCGCCGTGGCCTTCAACGACGTGCCGGTGCCCGACCGGGCCTGTGACTGGAAGGCCCGCATGGTGGCCGAGGCCGCCCATCGCGCCGTCTACCGCTTCGACGAGTTCAAGTCCGAGAAGGCCCCCGCGCCGCAGCTCGCCCGCGTCACCCTGCTGGTCAGCGAGCAGGGCGATGCCGAGGCGGCCCGCCTGGGCGGGCGCATCGGCGACGCCATCGGCCAGGGCGTGGCCACCACCCGCACCCTGGGCAACCTGCCGGGCAACGTCTGTACCCCCAGCTACCTGGCGGAGCAGGCCGAGGCGCTGGGCGAGGGCTCCGGCGGGGCGCTCTCCGTGGAGATCCTCGACGAGGAGGCCCTGGAGCGCCTGGGCGCCCACAGCCTGCTCTCCGTGGGCCGCGGAAGCGAGCAGCCCTCGCGGCTGATCGTCATGAGCTACCAGGGTGCCGAGAACCCCGACGAGGCGCCCCACGTGCTGGTGGGCAAGGGCATCACCTTCGACACCGGCGGCATCTCGCTCAAGCCCGGCGAGGCGATGGACGAGATGAAGTTCGACATGTGCGGGGCGGCCAGCGTGTTCGGCACCGTGACCGCGGTGCTGGCCATCAAGCCGAGGATCAACCTGGTGGCCATCGTCGCCGCCGCCGAGAACATGCCCGACGGCCGTGCCACCAAGCCCGGCGACATCATCAAGACGCTCAAGGGCCTCTCCGTGGAGGTGCTCAATACCGATGCCGAGGGCCGCCTGGTGCTGTGCGATGCCCTGACCTACGCCGAGCGCTTCGAGCCTGCAAGCGTAGTGGACATCGCCACCCTGACCGGGGCCGCCATCATCGCCCTGGGCCACCATGCCACCGGCCTGCTCGCCAACGATGACGACCTGGCGCTGGACCTGCTGGATGCCGGCGAGACCGCCTGGGACCGCGCCTGGCACCTGCCGCTGTGGGACGAGTACCAGGAGCAGCTCGACTCCAACTTCGCCGACCTGGCGAACATAGGCGGCCGCCCGGCGGGCACCATCACCGCCGCCTGCTTCCTCTCGCGCTTCGCCGACAAGTTCCCGTGGGCGCACCTGGACATCGCCGGCACCGCCTGGACCTCCGGCAAGGAGAAGGGGGCCAGCGGCCGCCCGGTGGGGCTGCTGACCCAGTACCTGCTGGACCGCGAGACCGACCATGAGGTCGAGATCACCGACGACTGATTTCGCGCCCGGCAGGGTTGCCTTTTCGCGGTGGTGACCTTTTCATGTGGGATGTCGACTTCCATGCACCGGGCCCTTGCCGGCCCGGTATCCTGTTTAGTGCACGGGCGCCCGGATGCGCCCCGCCAGTAGCGGAGACCCCTTGCCGTGTCCCTTGAACGCTTTTCCGTGAGCCCCTCCACTCGCCCCACCGCGGAAACGATCCGCAACGACATCCTCGACAACCCGGGCTTCGGTCGCTACTTCACCGACCACATGGCCCATGTCCGCTGGACCCTCGATGCCGGCTGGCACGGCCATGAGGTGCGCCCCTACGGCCCGCTGACCCTGGACCCCGCCGCCGCGGTGCTGCACTACGGCCAGGAGATCTTCGAGGGCATCAAGGCCTACCGCCACGCCGACGGCTCGGTCTGGACCTTCCGCCCGGAAAAGAACGCCGAGCGCTTCCGCCGCAGCGCCCGCCGCCTGGCCCTGCCGGAGCTCTCCGACGAGGACTTCATCGACTCGCTCAAGGCCCTGCTCGCTCGCGACCAGGCCTGGGTGCCGACCCCGGCCAGCGAGGCCGACGAGTCGAGCCTCTACCTGCGTCCCTTCATGATCGCCAGCGAGACCTTCCTCGGGGTGCGCCCGTCCCATGAGGTCGACTACTACGTCATCGCCTCGCCGGCGGCCGCCTACTTCCAGGGCGGCGTGAAGCCGGTCTCCATCTGGCTCTCCTCGCACTACAAGCGCGCCGCTCCCGGCGGCACCGGCTACGCCAAGTGCGGCGGCAACTACGCCGCCTCGCTGGCCGCCCAGAAGGAGGCCGCGGCCCATGACTGCAGCCAGGTCGCCTTCCTCGACGCCGCCGAGAACATGTGGGTCGAGGAGCTCGGGGGCATGAACCTGTTCTTCGTGTTCCGCGACGGCCGCATCGTCACCCCGCGCCTCACCGACACCATCCTCGAGGGCGTGACCCGCGACTCGGTGCTGACCCTGGCCAGGGACGAGGGCCTTACCCCGGAGGAGCGCCCGATCAGCATCGAGGAGTGGCGCGAGGGCGCCGCCTCCGGCGAGATCACCGAGATCTTCGCCTGCGGTACCGCCGCGGTGATCACCCCGGTGGGCGAGCTGGTCACCGAGAGCGACCGCATCCGCCTCTCCGCCCAGGGCGACAACGAGGTGGCCAAGCGCCTGCGCACCCGCCTGCTCGACCTGCAGTACGGCCGCCGCGAGGACACCCGAGGCTGGCTGACGCGCCTGGCCTGAGACACTCGAGCTTACGCCTCCTTCCGATCAAGGGGCGCCGGAGACAGGGCGAAGAGGGGGTCCTATGCCAGGAATGGCATCGGTAGCGCCCAGGGAAGGGTTCACAGCGCCCCCTCGCTCCCTGTCGCCGGGCCAGCCCCGCGACGAGTTGCTCTGCGATAACCCATGACCCAAGTCGACTTCTATATCCTCCCTGATACCACGCTCGAGGCCCGCCTGCTCTTCGCCTGCCGGCTGGCCGAGACGATCTATCGCAAGGGCTACCGGCTGCACCTGCACGCCGAGGACGAGGCCATGGCCCGGGAGCTGGACGACCGGCTCTGGACCTTTCGGGCCGATGCCTACGTGCCGCACGCCCTGTCGGGGGACGAGGCGGCCGAGGGCGTGCCGGTGACCATCGGCTGGCAGGACCTGCCGATGGACGGCGAGCCGCCCCAGGCGCTGCTCAACCTGCATCCCGGGATCCCCGAGTGGTTCTCGCGCTTCGAGCGGGTCGCCGAGATCATCAACCAGCACCAGGACGTGCTCATCGCCAAGCGCGAGTGCTGGCAGACCTACAAGAAGCGCGGCTACCCGGTCACCCCCCACCAGCTCAAGGGCCAGGCGGGCTGACGCCTCCCCCGGCATCACGCTATAATCGGGCCCATTTTTCAGCATCCCCGGCACCCTGGCAGCTCCCGCGAGGCGCGCTGCCATGGGTCGGTGCCACCTCCTCGACCCGGAATGCCCATGGACAAGACCTACCAACCCGAGCAGATCGAATCCCGCTGGTACGCGCGCTGGGAAGCCGACAACCGCTTCGCCCCCTCGGGCGAGGGCGAGCCCTACGCGATCATGATCCCGCCGCCCAACGTGACCGGCAGCCTGCACATGGGCCACGCCTTCCAGGACACCATCATGGACACCCTGATCCGCTGGCGGCGGATGCAGGGACGCAACACCCTCTGGCAGGTGGGCACCGACCACGCCGGCATCGCCACCCAGATGCTGGTCGAGCGCAAGGTCGCCGCCGAGGAGGGCAAGACCCGCTTCGACCTGGGCCGCGAGGCCTTCATCGACCGGGTATGGGAGTGGAAGCAGGAGTCCGGCGGGCATATCACCCGCCAGCTGCGCCGCATGGGCGCCAGCGTCGACTGGTCGCGCGAGCGCTTCACCATGGACGACGGCTTCTACCGGGCGGTGCAGGAGGTCTTCGTGCGCCTCCATGAGGAGGAGCTGATCTACCGCGGCAAGCGGCTGGTCAACTGGGACCCCACCCTGCACACCGCCATCTCGGACCTCGAGGTCGAGAACCGCGACCAGCAGGGCAGCTTCTGGCACTTCCGCTACCCGCTGGCCGACGGCGTCACCACCGATGACGGCAAGGACCACCTGGTCGTCGCCACCACTCGCCCGGAGACCCTGCTCGGCGATACCGGGGTGGCGGTCAACCCCGAGGATCCGCGCTACGCGTCGCTGGTCGGCAAGTTCGTGGAACTGCCGCTGGTGGGGCGCCGTATCCCGATCGTGGCCGACGAGCACGCCGACATGGAGAAGGGCTCGGGCTGCGTGAAGATCACCCCGGCCCACGACTTCAATGACTACGAGGTGGGTCGCCGCCAGGGCCTGCCGCTGATCAACGTCTTCACCCAGGACGCCGCCATCCTCGCCCGCGCCGAGGCCTTCGATATCCAGGGTCGGCCGCTGCCGGAGATCGACCCGACCCTGCCCGAGGCCTATGCCGGGCTGGATCGCTTCGAGGCAAGGGCACGCATCGTCGCCGACATGGAGGCCGCCGGCCTGCTCGAGCAGGTGGAGACCGTCAGCAACACCCTGCCCTATGGCGACCGCTCCGGCGACGTCATCGAGCCGTTGCTCACCGACCAGTGGTTCGTGGCCGTCGAGGAGCTGGCCAGGCCCGCCATCGAGGCCGTGGAGAAGGGCGACATCCAGTTCGTGCCGAAGAACTACGAGAACATGTACTTCGCCTGGATGCGCGATCTCCAGGACTGGTGCATCTCCCGCCAGCTGTGGTGGGGCCACCGCATCCCCGCCTGGTACGACGCCGAAGGCAACGTCTACGTGGCGAGAAGCGAGCAGGAGGCCCGCGAGAAGCATGACCTTCCCGCCGAGGTCGAGCTGACCCAGGACGAGGACGTGCTCGACACCTGGTTCAGCTCCGGGCTCTGGACCTTCGGCACCCTGGGCTGGCCGGAAGAGACCCCGGAGCTGGCGACCTTCCACCCCTCCAGCGTGCTGGTCACCGGCTTCGACATCATCTTCTTCTGGGTCGCGCGGATGATCATGCTGACCGGCAAGTTCATGGGCGAGGTGCCCTTCCAGCAGGTCTATGTGCATGGCCTGGTGCGCGACGGCCAGGGCCAGAAGATGTCCAAGTCCAAGGGCAACGTCCTCGACCCCATCGACCTGATCGACGGCATCGACCTGGAGAGCCTCGTCCAGAAACGCACCGGCAACATGATGCAGCCGCAGAAGGCCCGGGCGATCGAGAAGGCCACCCGCGCCGAGTTCCCCGAGGGCATCGAGCCCCACGGCACCGACGCCCTGCGCTTCACCTTCCTCTCCCAGGCCACCACCGGGCGCGACATCAAGTTCGACATGGGCCGCCTGGAGGGCTACCGCAACTTCTGCAACAAGCTGTGGAACGCCTCGCGCTATGTGCTGATGAACGCCGAGGGCGAGGACACCGGCCTGGGGGGTGAGCCGGTCGAACTGTCGCTGGCCGACCGCTGGATCGTCTCGCGCCTGCAGCAGACCGAGACCCAGGTGACCCGAGCCCTGGAGGAGTTCCGCTTCGACCACGCCTCCCAGGCGCTCTACGACTTCGTCTGGAACGAGTACTGCGACTGGTACCTGGAGCTCTCCAAGCCGGTGCTGTGGGACGATAACGCCAGCGCGGAGGCCAAGCGCGGCACGCGCCGCACCCTGGTGCGCGTGCTGGAGGCGATCCTGCGCCTGGCCCACCCGATGATGCCCTTCATCTCCGAGGAGATCTGGCAGCGCGTCGCGCCGCTCGCCGGCACCTGCCAGGGCGAGGGGGACTCCCTGATGGTCCAGCCCTGGCCGCAGGCCGACGACAGCAGGGTCGACGAGTCGGCGACCCGCGATATCGAGTGGCTCAAGGGCGTGATCGTCGCGGTGCGCAACATCCGCGCCGAGATGAACATCGCCCCGGGCAAGCCGCTGGAGGTGCTGCTCACCAAGGGCGGCGCCGCCGACCGTGAGCGCCTGGCGGCCAACCGGCCCTTCCTCGCCAAGCTGGCCAAGCTGGAGCGCGCCGAGTGGCTCGACGCCCCCGAGCAGGCGCCGCTGTCTGCCACCCAGCTGGTGGGCGAGATGGAGGTACTGGTGCCCATGGCTGACCTGATCGACAAGGAGGCCGAGCTCGCCCGCCTGGCCAAGGAGATCGACAAGCAGGACAAGCTGATCGGCGGCATCGAGAAGAAGCTCTCCAACGAGAGCTTCGTCGCCAAGGCGCCCGAGGCGGTGGTCGAGAAGGAGCGCGGCAAGCTCGCGGATTTCCAGGCGGCTCGCAAGGTGCTAGTCGAACAGAAGGACAAGATCGCCGCGCTCTGATCGCTGTCCACTCCCCCAGGACGAAAGGGCCCGCCAATGGCGGGCCCTTATCGTTCAGGGATCGGTCGCTACAGGATCAGTCGACGCGTCGCCAGCCGCCCAGCACCCGCTGGTCGGGGCCGAAGAACACCAGCCGGTCGTGGTCGATCAGGTAGCGGTAGGCGTTCTCCAGCATGCCGGTCACCCGGGCGGCGTCCTCGGCCCGGGGGCAGGCGCGACGCGTGGTGGCCAGGTCCGAGAACGCGATGCGGTTGTTGTCGCCCAGCGCGGCCCGACCGGTCAGCCGATTGCAGCCGTCGCTGCCGCTCACCCGGCCATCGCGATCGATCACGAAGTGGGGGTGCTCCGGCATCTCGAGGCGCTCGTCGGTGCCCACCAGCAGCAGGTTCCAGCGCTGGTCGACCACCGGCCCCTCGAGCCGGGCCGTGGGCTCGTCGGCGACCTGGGGCGCCGGCCCACCCCCGCAGGCGGCCAGCAGCAGGGCGCCGGCCGCGAGCATCAGTGTATTGCGTAACGGTTTGATCATCATGGTATCTTCCTTGAGGCACGAGGCGATTGCCCAGGCGCCAAGCTTGCCCCAGCCGGGGCATCGAGACAATTCCCCCGCTCCACCGTTCATTGCTCCCCATGAGGCCCCGCATGCTTCACGCGCTCCACAACGATGCCCTCGGCAAGCTGATCCTGCGACTCACCGTGGCAGGCCTGCTGCTGCCCCACGGGCTGACCAAGCTGCTCAACCCGGGCAGCCTGACCTGGATCGGCAATACCCTGGCCGGCCAGGGGCTACCCACCGTGCTCGCCTACGGCGTGCTGGTCGGCGAGGTTGCGGCGCCGCTGATGGCGCTGGTCGGCTGGCGTAGCCGCGTGGCGGGACTGCTGATGGCCGCCAACATGGTGGTGGCCATCTTTCTGGTGCACATGGGGGAGATCACCGCCTTCAAGGACAACGGCGGCTGGGCTCTGGAGTTGCAGGGCTTCTTCCTGTTCGGCGCCCTGGCGCTGGTCTTCCTGGGCAGCGGACGTATGGCCTGGCGGCCGGATTGAGCCTGCCACCCGGACACCGAGCCCTGGCGATTACCAGGTACCCGTGTTTTCCATGGAAGCCCAAGGCTCTTTCGGTTCCTGGGGTTCCCCCTTCTGGAGCAACTCGACGGAGATATTGTCGGGACTTCTGACGAAGGCCATGTGGCCGTCCCGGGGCGGACGGTTGATGGTCACGCCATTCGCCTGCAGGTGCTCGCAGAGGGCATAGATGTCGTCCACCCGGTAGGCCAGGTGGCCGAAGTTGCGCCCGCCGGAGTACTCCTCGGGATCCCAGTTCCAGGTCAGCTCCAGCTCCGGCGCCTTGAGCTCGGCGGAGCGGGCCTCGTCCGCCGGGGCGGCCAGGAAGACCAGGGTGAAGCGGCCCTTCTCGCTCTCCTTGCGACGCACCTCGGTCAGGCCGAGCAGGTCACAGTAGAAGTGCAGCGAGGCGTCGAGGTCGCTGACCCGGACCATGGTGTGCAGGTACTGCATGGGAAACTCCTGTCGCGTCAGTCGTGGGTGTATTCGGAGAAGATCGCCGGCGTGCGATCGTCATGGCGCCAGCCCAGCACCGCATAGTCGTCCTGGCGGCCGGTCTCCATGCCGGGAGAGCCATGGGGCATGCCCGGCACCGCCAGTCCCGCCAGGTCGGGCCGTTCGTCCAGCAGGCGACGGATGTCGGCCGCCGGGACATGGCCCTCGATCACGTAGCCATCCACCACCGCGGTGTGGCAGGAGGCGAGCTCGGGCGAGACGCCATGCTCGATCTTCACCGCCCGCATGTCGCGGGTCTCGTGCTGTGTGACCTCGAAGCCCTCGGCCTCCAGGTGCTCGGCCCAGGCGGTGCAGCAGCCGCAGTTCGGGTCCTTGTGTATCTCCACCACGGGTTCGGCCCAGGCGGGGATGGCGGTGACGGCCAGCAGGGCGCCGGCGAGGGTCAGGCGTAGCGGTGATGTCATGACGGGCACTCCCCGGTATAAGGTATCGGCACGATTGTCGGTCATTTCCCGGCCCCACTGCCACCCGGAGCGACAGCATGAGCCACTACTGCGACCTGGCCCCCGGGCATCCGTTCCACGGCCCCTATCACGACCACGAATACGGCTTCCCGGTGGACGACGACGGCACCCTCTTCGAACGCCTGGTGCTGGAGATCAACCAGGCGGGACTCTCCTGGCTCACCGTGCTGAAGAAGCGCGAGGCCTTCCGGGAGGCCTTCGAGGGCTTCGACATCGACCGCATCGCCAACTATGGCGAAGCCGAACGGGCGCGGCTGCTGGCGGATGCGGGCATCATCCGCAACCGCCTCAAGGTCGATGCCGTGATTCACAACGCCGCGGTGGTGCAGGTGCTGCAGGCCGAGCACGGCAGCCTGCGCTCCTGGCTCGACCACCACCATCCGCTGGATCATGCCGCCTGGGTGCGCCTCTTCCGGCGCACCTTCCGCTTCACCGGGCCGGAGATCGTGGGCGAGTTGCTGATGAGCACCGGCTACCTGTCGGGCGCCCACCGCGACGACTGCCCGGTGCAGGCGCGCATCCTGGCCGCCTCTCCGCCCTGGGCACGGCCCGGTTGAGCGCCGCCCGGGGGAACCCCCGGCACAGCGGGGCGTCACAGGAAAGGCTTACCGCTGACCAAGGACCTCCTGATGGACTCGATTACCCAGGCCGCGCTGGGCGCGGCAATCGGCGGCGCCGTGCTCGGCCGGCGGCTGGGCCGCAAGGCGGTCCTGGTGGGCGCGGCCCTCGGCACCCTGCCCGACCTGGACGTGATCAGCGACTACGGTGATGCCGTGGCCAATGTCACCGAGCACCGAGGCTTCTCCCACTCGCTGTTCGTGCTGGCGGGACTGGCCACCGCCCTGGCACTGCTCGCGGCGCGATTCGCACCGGCCCGGGACATCTCCCTGCGCCGCTGGGGGCTCTTCTTCGGACTCATCCTGCTGACCCACCCGCTGCTCGACGCCCTGACCACCTACGGCACCCAGCTCTGGTGGCCGCTGGAGGTGCGCCCCGCGGCCTGGCCCATCGTCTTCATCATCGACCCGCTCTACAGCCTGCCGCTGCTGGTGGGTGTGGGGGTGGCACTGGCCACCGGCAAGGCGCAGCGGGCCCCGCGCTGGGGACTGGCCCTCTCCTGTGCCTACCTGGTATTCGCCGTCGGGGCCAAGCAGCTGGTCGAGGCGCGCATCGCCCCGGTGCTGGCCGAGCAGGGTCTGGAACAGGCGCCGCGGCTCGTCCAGCCCACCCCCTTCAATACCCTGCTGTGGCGGGTCACGGTGGCCGACGGCGCGCACCTCCACGAGGCCCTGGTGGGGGTGCTCGATGGCGACCGTCGGCCGTCGCTGGAGACCTATGCCCGGGGCGCCGACCTGGAGGCGAAGGCACTCGACAGCGCACGCGGCCGGCGCCTCGACTGGTTCGCCGGCCCCTTCCTGCGCTACGAGACTCGCCCGCGAGAGGGCCGCGAGACCCTGGTAGCCACCGACCTGCGGCTGGGCTTTCCGGGCTTCCACCCCTTCGCCTTCACCCTGGCCACCCGCGACGACGGCGAGTGGCAGCCGGTCGGCGTCTCCGAGCAGCTGCCCTCCCCCTCCCGCGGCAACCGTGACGCCCTCACCCGACTGGGTTCCCGCATCCTCAGCCCGGAACCCGGGCTCTGCACCAGCGACTTCGTGTCCCGCCAGTGGCTGGTCGGCACGCCCGGCACGTGCTGACGACAGGCAGCGACGCAAACGGGGGTGGCCATCCGGCCACCCCCGCACCTTTTCGGCCCGTGTCGACCGGGACGGTCAGAGGCGCGCCACCAGGGCGTCGATGGCCTGACGCGCCTCCTCGATGGCCGCGTCACGCTTGCCCATGTTGAGCCCCTCGGCGAACACCACATCCACCTCGGTGATGCCCATCAGCCCCAGCATGCCCTTGAGGTGCGGGGTCTGGCTGTCCAGCTCGGTGCCAGCATACTGGCCGCCGCGGGCCGCCAGGATCACCGCCCGCTTGCCCTCGACCAGTCCCTTGGGGCCGCTCTCGGTGTAGCGGAAGGTCTCGCCGGCCCGCAGCACCCGATCGAACCAGGCCTTGAGCTGGGAGGGGATGCCCAGGTTGTAGAGAGGCACCGCCAGCACCAGGACGTCGTGGTCGAGAAGCTCGTGGATCAGGGCGTCGGAGCGCTCGGCCAGCGCCCTCTGCTCGGCCGAACGCTCCTCGGCCGGCACCTGCCAGGCGCCCAGCTCGCTGGCCTCGAGGTGCGGCAGCGCCTCGGCGACCAGGTCGCGGTGGGTCACCGCCAGCCCCTCGCGCTCGGCGGCGCGGGTCCGGAAATGCTCGGCCAGGGCGATGGACTGGCCCTTCTCGCCGAGGATGGAGGCGGTGAGGACGAGGGCACGGGTAGTCATGGCGATCTCCTTGGATGCGGTATCGGATAATTGATCGCCATTTTACGTGCACGAATTGCAACGAAAAGCGCAAAGTTCCGCCGCTTTCATTCGATTAAACCGAAAACTCATCCCATTCCAGCAGCCGGGGCTCGGCGAAAAGTCGTCGAGCGATGGCCAGACCAGGCAAAAATCGGCGCAAGGATCGAGTTTACTTGCGGCTAAATGAGGTCCTTAAGCCGATTTTTAACGACGTATGGCCGAGCGCAGACAGTTTTCGCCGGCCCCGCTCAGGGCGCGATGCCCTGACCACAGCCCCTATACTGCTCGCCGTCGATGCTCAGGGTGACCCGCGCCGGGAAGGGCTGCCCGCTCATGCTGTCGAAACAGGCCCGCGCCTCGAGGCGCAACTCGAAGGGCGTATCGGCCCGGCCACTGGCCAGGATCATGCGCCCCTCGCCGTTGTCCAGGGTGGTCACCCGGTAGGGCAGGGTCATCTCGCGCTGCCCATAGTCCAGCACCAGGGTCGCCTCGGGCCGGTCGCTGGCCAGGTTGACCACCCAGCCTGGCTCGTTGCCGCGAGCGTGGAACATCGTCCCCGGCCGCTGGCGACGGGTGAGCACCTCCTGGCTCAGGTCGCGAGTACAGTCGAGCCGCCCCGTGGCGCTCTCCACCACCGCCTGGTCGCCCTTGTTCCAGAAGCTGAGCTCGCCCTGCTGGTAGCGGGCGCCGCTGGCCACCACCGCCGGCGGCAGCCGGTAGGCCCCGTGGGCGGACCAGAGCCTCAGCTCCTCCTCGGTCGCCGCAGTGACCAGGTCCTGGGCCGGCGTGCAGCGCCAGGCGGTCAGCGTCCCGGCGTCGCCGGGGAAGAAGAGCGAGGGCATCAGCGGCGCGGTGGGCGATGCCGCGGGACCCGCCTCCTCGCGGGACGCCCCGCGATCGCTGACCTCGGGGCGTGTCGCCGCACCGTCGGGGGTGGCGGCGCAGCCGGCAAGCCACAGGACCGCCCCCAGCAGGACGAGGGGGCGGGCGGCGGAAGCGGTGTGACGAGACATGGCGGCTCCTTGCGTGTCGGCGATGTTCCCTGAGGCCGCAGCATACCAGCCACTCCGCTCTCGCGCGCCGGCTTCGGGCTCAACGCTGCGCGTCAACCATGGCGACGCCTCAGTTCCCGCGCCGCCTCGACCATGCTGGCCAGGGCCGGCTCCACCTCTTCCCAGCCGCGGGTCTTGAGGCCGCAGTCCGGGTTCACCCAGAGCCGCTCGACCGGGATGCGCTCGGCGGCCTTCTCCATCAGCGCCACCATCCAGGCCACCTCGGGGATGTTGGGCGAGTGGATGTCGTAGACCCCGGGCCCGATGGCGTTGGGGTAGGCAAAGTCCTGGAAGGCGTCGAGCAGCTCCATCGCCGAGCGCGAGGTCTCGATGGTGATCACATCGGCGTCCAGGGCGGCAATCGACTCGATGATGTCGTTGAACTCCGCATAGCACATGTGGGTGTGGATCTGGGTCTCGTCGCGCACCCCCGAGGCGGCCAGCCGGAAGCAGGCCACCGCCCAGTCCAGGTAGCCCTGCCACTCGGCGCGACGCAGCGGCAGCCCCTCGCGCAGCGCCGGCTCGTCGATCTGGATGGCGCGGATGCCCGCCGCCTCGAGGTCGAGGACCTCGTCGCGCAGCGCCAGGGCGAGCTGCCGGCAGGTGGTCTCGCGGGGCTGGTCGTCGCGCACGAAGGACCACTGCAGCAGGGTGACCGGCCCGGTGAGCATGCCCTTCATCGGCCGCTCGGTGAGCGACTGGGCATATTCGCTCCAGCGCACCGTCATCGCCGCCGGGCGGACCACGTCACCGAAGAGGATCGGCGGCTTGACGCAGCGCGTCCCGTAGCTCTGCACCCAGCCGAAGCGCGTGAAGGCGTAGCCGTCGAGCTGCTCGCCGAAGTATTCGACCATGTCGTTGCGCTCGGGCTCGCCGTGCACCGGCATGTCGATGCCCAGCGCCTCCTGGCGGGCCACCACCCGGGCGATCTCCTCGCGCATCCGGGCCTCATAGGCCTCGCGAGAGAGCTCGCCGGCCTTGAAGGCGCGCCGGTCGGCGCGGATCTGAGCCGTCTGGGGGAAGGAGCCGATCGTGGTGGTGGGGAACAGCGGCAGCGCGAGATGGCGCTGCTGGGCCACGGCACGCTCGGCGAAGGGGTGCGCGCGCCGGGTATCGGCCGCCGTGACCCGGGCCAGCCGCTCGGCCACCTCGGGACGATGCAGGCGCGGCGCCTCGCGACGCGACTGCAGGGCCCGGCTGGCGGCTTCCACGCGATCCCGGTCGGCAGCGCCGGCGCGGCCATCCAGCAGGCGTGCCAGGGTGGCTGTCTCGTCGAGCTTCTGCCGGGCGAAGGCCAGCCAGCTCCTGAGCTCGGCATCCAGCGTGGTCTCCGCGGCCAGGTCCACCGGCACGTGCAGCAGCGAGCAGCTGGTGGCGATCCACAGCCGCTCGCCCAGGCGCATGCGCGCCGTGGCCAGGCGCTCGCGCCACAGGGCCAGGTCGGCTCGCCAGACGTTGCGCCCGTCGATGGCCCCCACCGAGAGCACCTTGTGGGGCAGCAGGCGGTCCAGCACCGCGTCGAGCTGCGCCGGGGCACGCACCACGTCGATGTGCAGGCCATCCACCGGCAGTCCCACCGCCAGGGAGAGGTTGTCGCCCAGGCCACCGAAGGGGCTTGCCAGCAGCAGCCTGACCGGGCTGGCCTGCAGCCGATGGTAGGCGCGCTCGTAGGCCTGCCGCCAGGCCAGGGGCAGGTCCTGCACCAGCGCCGGCTCGTCGAGCTGGACCCACTCGACGCCCTGCCCGGCCAGCCGCTCCAGCACCTCGGCGTAGACATCGAGGACGCTGTCGAGCAGCGAAAGCCGGTCGAAATCGTCGCCGGCCTCGCCGCGCCCCTTGCCCAGCCACAGCCAGGTCAGCGGCCCGGTCAGGGCCACCTTGACCGGGTGGCCGGCGGCCCGGGCCTCCTCCACCTGGTCGAACAGCCGGGTACTGGAGAGCCGGAAGCGCTGGCCGGGATGCAGCTCCGGGACCAGGTAGTGATAGTTGGTATCGAAGTACTTGGTCATCTCGCAGGCCGCAGCCGGCTCGCCGCCGGGGGCCCGCCCCCGGGCCATGCGAAAGGCGGTGTCCAGCGACACCTCGCCGCGCGCCACCTCCGCCTCGGCCCCGAAGCGCCGCGGCACCGCCCCCAGCAGCACCGAGACATCGAGCACCTGGTCGTAGAAGGCGAAGTCCCCCACCGTCACCAGGTCGAGTCCGGCCTCGCGCTGGGCCGCCCAGTTCGCCAGGCGCAGGGCACGTCCGGTGGCCTCCAGGGCCTCGCGGTCGATGTCGCCCTGCCAGTAGGCCTCGGTGGCACGCTTCAATTCACGGTCCGCGCCGATGCGCGGATAGCCGATGACATGAGCCAGCGTCATGATGATGTCCCTTTTGCATGAATGATGCCGGGAAGTCTCGCTGGCCAGCGGATGTGAATCAAACTAAACTTCTTAATCTTGAAGATGAATCAGGCTCACTCTAATGCTCGAACTCCGTCACCTGCGCACCCTGGTCGCGCTGCGCGATGCCGGCTCCCTGGTGGAGGCCGCCGAACGTGTGCACCTGACCCAGTCGGCCCTCTCCCACCAGATCAAGGACCTCGAGGAGCGCCTGGGCAGCCCGCTTTTCCTGCGCAAGACCCGGCCGGTGGAGTTCACCCGGGCCGGCACGCGCCTGCTGACCCTGGCCGAGCAGGTCCTGCCGCTGGTGCGCATGGCCGAGCGCGACCTGGCCCGGCTGGCCGGCAACGAGCAGGGAAGGCTGCACATGGCCATCGAGTGCCACAGCTGCTTCCAGTGGCTGATGCCCACCATCGACCACTTCCGCAACCACTGGCCGGAGGTGGAGATCGACATCCCCGGCGGCCACCACTTCGACCCCCTGCCGGCGCTGGCCCGCGAACAGCTCGACCTGGTGATCACCGCCGACCCCCAGCCGCTGCCCGGGATCCACTACGAGCCGCTGTTCCGCTACGAGGGCCTGCTGGCGGTGGCCCGGCAGCATCCCCTGGCGGGGCGCCCCTTCGTAACGCCCGAGGAGCTGGCCGAGGAGACCCTGATCACCTATCCGGTGGAACACTCCCGGCTCGACGTCTTCACCCAGTTCCTCGACCCCGCCGGGGTGCGGCCGAAGGAAGTGCGTACCGCCGAGCTGACGATCATGATGATGCAGCTGGTGGCCAGCGGGCGCGGCGTCTGCGCCCTGCCCAACTGGGCGCTGACCGAGTACCTGGAACGCGACTACGTCAAGGCCGTGGCCCTGGGCGAGAAGGGGGTGTGGAGCACGCTGTTTGCGGCCATCCGCGAGGAGACCCGCGGCGCGCCCTGGATGGAGGACTTCCTGCGCACCGCCAGGGAGACCTCCTTCGCGGTGCTGGAGGGGATCAGGCCGGCGTAGCGTTGCGCCGTGGCAGCAGCAGGGTGAAGCGCGCCCCGCCCAGCGTGGCGCTGGCATCCACCATCACGCTGCCGCCGTGCCAGGCCATGACCTTCTGCACGATGGAGAGCCCCAGCCCGTAGCCGCCGGAGCGGCGAGTGCGGCTGTCGTCCAGGCGCGCGAAGGGCTTGAAGACCTCGCTGCGCGCCGCCGCGGGAATGCCGGGACCATCGTCCTCCACGTCCAGGCGCACCAGCCGGGGTTCGCTCTGCAGGCGGATCACCACCCGGGAACGGGCGTGACGGCAGGCATTGGCCACCAGGTTCTGCAGCGCCCGCTGCAGGTAGCGGGGCTCTGCCTGGACCTCGACTTCCGGCCCCGCCTCGAGCTCGATGCGGATAGTGCGATGCAGCGGCCGCAACGCCTCGATGACCCGCTCGGCCATGGCGCGACAATCGACCAGCGAGGTCTCGAGCTCGGCGCCATTGGCCGTCTCGCTGCCCAGCCGGGCATAGGTGAGGATCTCGTCGATCAGCTCGTCGAGTTCGGTGATGTCGCCATCGACGCCCTCCAGCTGCCGACGGATCGCCGGATCATCGGTCATGTCCTCGACCATCTGCACCGCGAACCGGATGCGTGCCACCGGGGTGCGCAGCTCGTGGGAGACGGCGCGGATCATGTCCTGCTGGGCGCGCAGCAGCGACTGCACCTGGGCGGCCATGCCGTTGAAGGCCATCCCCAGGCGCCCCAGGAAGTCGCCGCTCTCGACCTTGACCCGGGTATCCAGCCGTCCCCCGGCGATGCGGGTCGCCGCCAGCTCCAGGCGCGCCATGCGCGCCTCCACCCCGCGCACGATCAGGTAGATGATCGCCGCCAGCACGCCGAGCAGCAGCACCAGCAGCAGCAGCTGCAGCGAGACCGGCAGCGGCTCGAAGGCCTTCACCGGGCCGATGGCCAGCCAGCGGGTCTGGGGGTCGCTGCCGGGCAGCAGGCGGTACATCGCCATGGACCAGCGCCCGGGCAGCAGCCGGATCACCACCTCCCCCTCGGCCAGGCGCGCCAGCTGGCGGGTATCCAGCCCCTCGGGCGGGGACTCGCTCAGCTGCAGGGGGATGCCGTCCCCCGCGACCTGCGCCAGCTGGGCCCGGCGCGCCTCGCCCGAGGCCTGGGTGAGCCACTCGGCGAGCAGCTCGGTGAGCCCGCGCAGCTGCTGCTCGCTGAGGCTCGCCACGTCGACCTCCAGCAGCCGCTCGCCACCGGGGAGCAGGCGCTGCAGGCGCCAGCCATGCTCGCCCCGGGGCATGACCAGCACGCGGCCGCGCTCGAGGCGCGAGCGGGAGAAGTAGTTCAGCGAGAGGTCGTCGACCGACACCAGCCGAAGGGTCATGTCGAGCTGTTCGGCGCGACTCGCCAGCCACGCCTCGCGTCCCGTCTCGGGCAGGGAATCGACCCAGGCGGTCAGCACCCGCATGGGCGGCTCGACCAGCTGCTCGCGATAGTGTTCGCGGCGCACCTGGTCGACCATGGCCAGCCCCAGCAGGGCCAGGCCGAAGGTCAGCAGCAGTGCCAGCGCCAGCAGGACATAGACGCGCAGGAAGGTGCTGTCGGCCAGGGTCCGACGCATGCTTCAGCCATCCCTGACGAAGAGGTAGCCCTTGCTGCGCACCGTCTTGATGCGGTGCGGCTGGTTGGGATCGTCGCCGATCTTGGGGCGAATGCGCGAGACACGCACGTCGATGGAGCGATCCTGGCCGTCGTACTTGATGCCGCGCAGGCGGTCGAAGATCTCCTCGCGGGTCAGCACCCGGCCGGCATTGCTGGCCAGCAGCCACAGCAGGTCGAACTCGGCACTGGTCAGGTCGATGCGCTCGCCGTCCAGCCAGGCCTCGCGGGTGGCGTTGTCGATCACCAGGTCGGCGAAGGTCAGGCGGGTCTCCTCGCCGGACTCGGCCGGCTCGGCGCGCCGCAGCAGGGCGCGCATGCGCGCCAGCAGCACCCGCGGCTGCACCGGCTTGGGCACGTAGTCGTCGGCGCCCATCTCCAGGCCCAGCACCTGGTCCATGTCGTCGGTGCGGGCGGTGAGCATCATGATCGGGCCGGGGTACTCGCTGCGCACCCGGCGGCAGATCGACAGGCCATCCTCGCCGGGCAGCATCAGGTCGAGGATCACCAGGTCCGGCTGCAGGGAGAGGATCCGCTCGACGCCGCGGGCCCCGTCGGCCTCCACCGTGACCCGGAAGCCGTTGGCCTCCAGGTAGTCGCGGGTCAGGCCGGCCAGCCGCTCGTCATCCTCGATGATCAGCACATGATCCTGTTCCTGGGCTTGCAAGCTGTCGTCCATCCTCTGTTCCATCCTGGCGGGCAGGTGAGCGGTCACGGGGCTCCCGCTCTCGGGAGCCAACGCCAATGGCTAAAGGATACCCGAAATCCGACATTCCGCCTTCCCGTCTCCACATGGCGACAGGGAGTGTCTCCAAGGCCCAACGACGGGGCCTGGCGACGGAGGCCATTCTGCCCCCCGGATGGCCACAGCCGATCCACAGGTTATCCACTTGATGGGGGCCAGAAAGCACACTATCTTGTGTCTCGACCCGGCACGAACACTACATCATGTGCCTTAGCAACCGGCACCATGCCTGTCAACCGTCGCCCGCGAGGCGGCCTTCGACCATCCGACTCACCAGTCAGGGACCCCCGGCGCCATGGATACCATTGTCACACCGGACGAGCCGTCCGTTTCCGTCACCGCACCCAAGGCCCTGCGCGTCATCAAGCGCAACGGCGACGTCGTGGCCTTCGATGCCGACAAGATCGCCATCGCCATGAGCAAGGCCTTCATCGCCGTGGAGGGCGACAACGCTGCCACCTCCTCGCGAGTGCGCGACTTCGTCCGCCAGTCCACCGAGAGCATCGAGAAGGCCTTCCTGCGCCGCATGCCCGACGGCGGCACCCTGCACATCGAGGACATCCAGGACCAGGTCGAGCTGGCGCTGATGCGCGCCGGCGAGCAGCGGGTCGCCCGCGCCTACGTGCTCTACCGCGAGGCACACGCCCGGGCGCGGGCCGCGGCCGGTGGCGACATCGTCAAGCCCCACCCCAGCCTCAACGTGACCCTCGCCGACGGCACCACCCGCCCGCTGGACCTGGGCCGCATCGAGACCCTGGTGGCGGACGCCTGCGAGGGGCTGGCCAACGTCGAGGCCCAGAAGATCGTCGACGACTCGCTGAAGAACCTCTACGACGGGGTCACCGTGGACGGCGTCTCCCAGGCGCTGATGATGACCGCCCGTACCCTGGTGGAGAAGGATCCCGACTACACCTACGTCACCGCCCGCCTGCTGCAGGACAACCTGCGCCGCGAGGCGCTCTCCTTCCTGGGCATCGCCGACGAGGCCACCTACGGGGAGATGGCCGAGCTCTACGCGCCGGCCTTCAAGGCCTATATCGCCAAGGGCATCGAGTTCGAGCAGCTCGACCCCGCACTGGCCGAGTTCGACCTCGACCGCCTGGGCGAGGCGCTGGACCACCATCGCGACAACGCCTTCACCTACCTGGGCCTGCAGACCCTCTACGACCGCTACTTCATCCACCGCGACGAGGTGCGCTACGAGCTGCCCCAGGTGATGTTCATGCGCGTCGCCATGGGCCTGGCGCTGGGCGAGGACGACCGCGAGGCGCGGGCCATCGAGTTCTACGAGCTGCTCTCTAGCTTCGACTACATGGCCTCCACGCCGACCCTGTTCAACGCCGGCACCGTGCGCAGCCAGCTCTCCAGCTGTTACCTGACCACCGTGCCCGACGAGCTGGACGGCATCTACAGCGCCATCCGCGACAACGCCCTGCTCTCCAAGTGGGCCGGGGGCCTGGGCAACGACTGGACGCCGGTGCGCGCGCTCGGCTCCTGGATCAAGGGCACCAACGGCAAGTCCCAGGGCGTCGTCCCCTTCCTCAAGGTGGTCAACGACACCGCCGTGGCGGTCAACCAGGGCGGCAAGCGCAAGGGGGCGGTCTGCGCCTACCTCGAGACCTGGCACCTCGATATCGAGGAGTTCCTGGAACTGCGCAAGAACACCGGCGACGACCGCCGCCGCACCCACGACATGAACACCGCCAACTGGGTGCCCGACCTGTTCATGAAGCGGGTCTTCGATGACGGCGAGTGGACGCTCTTCTCCCCCTCCACCTGCCCGGACCTCCACGACCTCTACGGCGCGGCCTTCGAGCAGCGCTACGAGGAGTACGAGGCGATGACCCGCACGGGGGAGCTCAAGCTCTACAAGCGCGTCCGCGCCAAGGACCTGTGGCGCAGGATGCTCTCGATGCTGTTCGAGACCGGCCATCCCTGGATCACCTTCAAGGACCCGTGCAACCTGCGCAGCCCGCAGCAGCACGCCGGCGTGGTGCACAGCTCCAACCTCTGCACCGAGATCACCCTCAACACCTCGGCCGACGAGATCGCGGTGTGCAACCTGGGCTCGGTCAACCTGGCCCAGCACGTGGTGGACGGCAGGCTAGACGGCGAGAAGCTGAGAAAGACCGTGCGCACCGCCGTGCGCATGCTCGATAACGTCATCGACATCAACTACTACGCGGTGCCCCAGGCGAAGAACTCCAACGCCAAGCACCGCCCGGTGGGGCTCGGCATCATGGGCTTCCAGGACGCCCTCTACGCCCAGGACATCGCCTACGCCAGTGACGCGGCCGTCGAGTTCGCCGACCGCTCCATGGAGCTGGTCAGCTATCACGCCATCGAGGCCTCCAGCGACCTCGCCACCGAGCGCGGCCGCTACGAGAGCTTCGAGGGCTCGCTGTGGAGCCAGGGCATCCTGCCCATCGACTCCATCCAGAAGCTCAAGACCGAGCGCGGCGAGAAGTACATCGAGGTCGACGAGAGCGCCACCCAGGACTGGGACCGCCTGCGCGACAAGATCGCCGGCCAGGGCATGCGCAACTCCAACGTGATGGCCATCGCCCCGACCGCCACCATCTCCAACATCTGTGGCGTGACCCAGTCCATCGAGCCGACCTACCAGAACCTCTACGTGAAGTCGAACCTCTCCGGCGAGTTCACGGTGGTCAATGCGCCCATGGTCAACGACCTCAAGGCGCGCGGGCTGTGGGACGAGGTGATGATCAACGACCTCAAGTACTACGACGGCTCGGCCCAGCCCATCGACCGCATCCCGGACGACCTCAAGGCCAAGTATGCCACCGCCTTCGAGGTGGAGCCCAAGTGGCTGGTGGAGGCCGCCGCGCGGCGCCAGAAGTGGATCGACCAGGCCCAGTCGCTGAACCTCTACATCAAGGGGGTCTCCGGCAAGAAGCTCGACGTGACCTACCGCATGGCCTGGTTCCGCGGCCTGAAGACCACCTACTACCTGCGCGCCCTGGGCGCCACCTCGGTGGAGAAGTCCACCGTCGACCGCGGCACCCTCAATGCCGTGAGCAACGCCGCCCCGGGGCAGGCACCGGCGCCAGAGCCCTCTGCCGGGGCGAGCCGCGAGCCGCGCGGCATCGACGACTTCCTGCAGGGCAAGGGCGGCCAGCGGGCACCGAGTGCCGGCGAGATCGACGAGCTGGGCTGCGAGGCCTGCCAGTAACAGCGCCAAGCGCCAAGCGCCAAGCGCCAAGCGCCAAGCGCCAAGCGCCAAGCGCCAAGCGCCAAGCGCCAAGCAACAGGATAAGCGGTGCGAAACGCGCCAATGAAGAAGGCGGCACACGCCGTTGCCGCCTTCTTCCGCCCAAGGGGCGTTTCCCTCTTACATCTTCCATCTCGAGGAGCGAGGAAGAACATGCTGAACTGGGACGAATTCCACGAGGACGAGACAGCCGTCGCCGAGCAACCCAAGCCGGCGCCCGCGCCGCAGCCCGCTGCCGAGCCCCAGGCCGACGATGCGGCCGTTGCCGAGAGCCGCGGCAGCTACCGGGCCGCCGAGGGCGACCGCCTGGCGCGTGCCCGGGCCTCGCTGGAGGCCCTCGACGTGGCCGCCGGCCTCGAGGAGCTGGAGATGGGCGCGGCGCGCATCGAGGTCGACGACAAGCAGATGATCAATGCCCGCGCCGACCTCAACCAGCTGGTGCCCTTCAAGTACGAGTGGGCCTGGCAGAAGTACCTGGACGGCAGCGCCAACCACTGGATGCCCCAGGAAGTGAACATGAACGCCGACATCGCGCTGTGGAAGAGTGCCGAGGGCCTCACCGCGGACGAGCGGCGCATCGTCGAGCGCAGCCTGGGCTACTTCTCCACGGCGGACTCGCTGGTGGCCAACAACCTGGTGCTGGCGCTCTACCGCCTGATCACCAACCCCGAGTGCCGCCAGTACCTGCTGCGCCAGGCCTTCGAGGAGGCGATCCACACCCACGCCTACCAGTACTGCGTGGAATCGCTGGGCATGGACGAGGGCGAGGTCTTCAACATGTACCGCGAGGTTCCCTCGGTGGCCGCCAAGTCCGCCTGGAGCCTCAAGCATACCCAATCGCTGGCGCGCCCGGACTTCAACACCGGCACCCCGGAGACCGACCAGGAGCTGCTGCGCAACCTGATCGCCTTCTACTGCGTCACCGAGGGCATCTTCTTCTACTGCGGCTTCAGCCAGATCCTCTCCATGGGCCGGCGCAACAAGATGACCGGCGTGGCCGAGCAGTTCCAGTACATCCTGCGTGACGAGTCCATGCACCTGAACTTCGGCGTGGACATGATCAACCAGATCAAGATCGAGAACCCGCACCTCTGGACGGCCGAGTTCCAGGACGAGGTCACCCAGATGATCCTCGAGGGCACCGAGCTGGAGATCGCCTATGCCCGGGACACCATGCCCCGCGGCGTGCTGGGCATGAACGCGGCGATCATGGAGGAGTACCTGCACTTCATCTGCAATCGCCGCCTGGCGCAGATCGGCCTGAAGGAGCAGTTCCCCGGCGCGCAGAACCCTTTCCCGTGGATGAGCGAGATCATCGACCTGCGCAAGGAGAAGAACTTCTTCGAGACCCGCGTCACCGAATACCAGGTGGGCGGCGCACTGAGCTGGGACTGATCCCGTAGACGCAAGGCCGGGGCCATCCGCCCCGGCAGGATGGAGGGAGGCCTCGTCATGATGGAGATGCCCATCGCGACCCGTGAGACGCGACGCGCCCGCGTCCGCCGGCCTGCCGCCACCCCAGATGATGACGCCCTGTCCGGCCATGCCGGGCAGGGCGTTTTTCATGGCCCGGCAACAGGCACAACAACGGAGGGCAATCCGATGCAAGCAACCCAAGCCGTAGCACGTCGCGAGTCGCAGGCGTGGCAGTCCGCGCTGGACCGGGCGCTCAGCGCCCATGACAGCGAAGACGCCCTGGCCCGCTATCCCCATGTGGCCTTCGCCTTCCCGTCGGCCTCCCCCAACCCCTACTCGCGGGACTACCCGCTGCTCGACTACCGGGAGCTCAAGGAGTGGGCGACCTCGCGGGGCTGGCGGGTCCGCCCGGCCCCCGAGCGTGCGCCCGCCAACGAGAAGTACAGCCCGCCGGTGCGCTTCACCCGGCTGCCCCGGGGCGGCGCGCGTCCCGCTTCCGGGCCGGGGCACCACTGAGCCAAGCCCGGGGCCGCTGGCCCCGGGCAGCATTGATTCCCGGTGGCCGCGAGCGCTAACGTGGAGGCACGACGTCCCGGGATGACACGGAGGGCTCACCCATGAAAGAGCGCAAGGCCAGAAGCGTGATCACGCGGGTCTTCGTGCCCGCCCATGTCCGCGACCTGCCCAACGGTGAACGGGTGAGAGTACCCGGCCACTACAAGGCCCCGCCGCGGCGATAGCCTCCCCCATGCAGCAGCCCATCATCGGCTACCACCTCGACGAGGAGGGCCACTGGGTCGCGGAACTCGCCTGCGGCCATAACCAGCACGTGCGCCACCAGCCCCCCTGGACCGAGCGCCCCTGGGTGACCAGCGAGGCCGGGCGGCGCTCGCGGCTCGGCCTCGCCCTGGAGTGTGTCAAGTGTGATCGTGGCGAGCCCCGGGACAACCCGGTCAGCGACTAGACTGCGGGTAGCCACCGCCCGGAGGTGCCCCATGGCCGCATCCCGCGACACCCCGACACGCTATCGCGAGAAGCGCGACCCACGCCGTACCCCCGAGCCCATGGAAGACGGCCGGCAGGGCGACCTGCCGCGCTTCGTCATCCAGCAGCACGCCGCCTCCACAATGCACTACGACGTCCGCCTCGAGGTCGATGGCGTGCTGAAGTCCTGGGCCGTGCCCAAGGGCCCCTCCACCGACCCGCGGGTCAAGCGCCTGGCGATCCCCACCGAGGATCATCCCCTGGCCTATGCCGACTTCGAGGGTGTGA
Organism: Halomonas ventosae; assembly: GCF_004363555.1. Lineage (GTDB taxonomy): Bacteria > Pseudomonadota > Gammaproteobacteria > Pseudomonadales > Halomonadaceae > Halomonas > Halomonas ventosae. Next base: position 73,369 of record NZ_SNZJ01000017.1, read on the forward strand.
TTCCCGAGGGCGAATACGGTGCCGGCACCGTGCTGATCTGGGATCGCGGCCACTACCGCAACCTCAAGGAGGGCGACGACCGGCCCTCGATCGCCGAGCAGCTCGAGGAGGGCCATGCCACCGTCTGGCTGGAGGGGGAGAAGCTGCGCGGGGGCTATGCGCTGATCCGCACGCACCTGGAGCAGGGTGAGGGCTGGCTGCTGGTGAAGATGGAGGACGAGGCCGCCGATGCGAGGCGCAATCCCACCTCGACCGAACCCGAGTCCGTGGTGTCGGGACGCACCCTGGAGGAGATCACCCGCGAGGCGGGCAAGGACCAGGCCTGAGCCCGGCGAGTCCGGCTCACGCCACGCAACACCCGCGGCCCGAATGGACCGCGAGGCGCCCGCCGATGCGGCGAGTGGAAGGCCGGGGAATCGCTATCCCTTGGGCCCGAACAGGAGCCAGACGATCAGCCCGATCAGCGGGAAGAACAGCAGGACCAGGATCCAGATCAGCTTGGACAGCCCGCCGGCCGGGCTCTTGGCCACCTTGACGATGGCCCAGATGACGATGATCAGCCAGATAAGGCCCAGCAGGCCGCCTACTTCGATACCCATGCGACGTCTCCTTGTCGATTTCCATTCGGCGAAGTGCCGCCCTTAGAGGTAGCACAGCGGTCGCGAAACGCACAATCGCGGCCGGTAGCGAATTGTCAGCACGCGTAACGGGGCCGCCGCTCACTCGGGCAGCAGGTGCCCGACCTTGACGTAGATCAGCGCGCCATCCTCGCCCGTGAAGGGCGTATGCTGGCTGCGATGGGGGCTGCGCAGCCAGCTGCCGGCGGGATAGGCCCCATGCTCGTCGTGGAAGGTGCCCTCGAGGACCAGGATCTCCTCGCCGCCCCAGTGGGCATGGGTCTGGAAGCGGGTGTTGGGCGCCCACTTCACCAGGGCTACGTGCTCGCCCTCGAAGTCGTGGAGCGGCAGCACCTCGAGACCCTCGACGAGCCCGGGGCGCCAGCCGCCGGCGCGGGTGTCGATGACCTTCTGTTCGGTGTCGTCCGGCGAGAACTGGTGCAGCTTGACGAAGATCAGCGCCCCTTCTTCGCCCACCCGCGGTGCATGAGACGTGCCGATGGGATTGCGCAGGTAGTGGCCCGCGGGATAGCGGCCATGCTCGTCGGCGAACTCGCCCTCCAGCACCAGGATCTCCTCGCCGCCACCGTGCTCGTGGGTCGGGAAGGTGCTGTCGGGCGCATAGCGCACCAGGGAGGTGGCCCGGGCCACCTCGTCGCCGACCCGGTCCAGCATCATCCGCTCCACCCCCGGGGTAGGGGAGTCCACCCAGCGGTACTGGTCGGGCGTGACCACCGCACGGCGGCTGAAATCGGCATTGAGTCGCATGACGCTCTCCTTCTGACAGGGCCTCCGGGCCAGGGACCTCTCGGTGTCGAGCCGCGGGCCTGGCCCGACGCTTGCGTGGCCACGGCATGGCCTCCATCGGTTAGCATGGGGCTCCCCACCGCCATTCTCAAGGAGGCCCCTTGGCCACCGACCTGCTGCTCAATGCGCTGATCTTCCTCGCGGCGGCGGTGCTGATCGTGCCGGTCTTCAAGCGCCTGGGGCTCGGCGAGGTACTGGGCTACCTGGCCGCAGGGGTGGTCATCGGCCCCTCGGTCCTGGCCCTGGTGGCCGACGCCGAGGCGGTGCTGCAGTTCTCCCAGGTCGGCATCGTCTTCCTGCTGTTCGTGATCGGCCTCGAACTCAAGCCCTCGCGCCTGCGCGTGATGCGCAAGGCGGTGTTCGGCTTCGGCAGCCTGCAGGTCGCCATCACCACGGCCCTGCTCTCGCTGGCCGCCTGGTGGCTGGGGCTCTCCCCCGCCGCGGCGCTGGTGGTGGGCTTCAGCCTGGGGCTCTGCTCCACGCCGCTGGTGCTGCAGCTGCTCGGCGAGCGCAAGGAGCTGCAGACCCGCCACGGTCGCAATGCCTTCGCCCTGCTGCTGTTCCAGGACCTGGCGGCCATCCCGGTGCTGGCCCTCATTCCCATGCTCGCGGCCGAGAGCCTGCTCGCCGAGGGGCCGTTGCCGCTGCTGCAGGAGGTGCTGGTGGCGGTCGGCGCCTTCCTCGGGCTGATCGTCGGTGGCCGCTACCTGCTGAGGCCGCTGTTCCACTATGCCGCGGCCACCCGCAGCCGCGAGGTCTTTGCCGGCACGGTGCTGCTGGTGGTGATCGGCGCCGCTCTGCTGATGGAGCTGGCCGGGCTCTCCATGGCCCTGGGGGCCTTCATCGCCGGCGTGCTGCTCGCTGACTCGAGCTACCGCCACAACATCGAGGCCGATATCGAGCCCTACCGCGGGCTGCTGCTGGGGCTGTTCTTCATGGCGGTGGGCATGACGGCCGATATCCGCCTGATCGGCGAGATGCCGCTGGTCGTGCTCGGCCTGACCCTGGGGCTGGTGATGCTCAAGGCGCTGGCCATGCTGGTCGCCGCCAGGCTCCACGGCACCGGCTGGAAGGAGGGGCTCAACCTTGGGGTGCTGCTCTCCCAGGGCGGCGAGTTCGGCTTCGTGCTGCTCTCCGCGGCGGCCAGTGCCGCCCTGCTCGACCCGTCGCTGGTCAGCCTGCTGATACTCGTGATCTCGCTCTCCATGGCGACCACCCCGCTGCTCTTCCAGCTGCATGTGCGGGGCCTTCGCCGCCTCTTCACCCGTCGTCGGGCGAAGCGCGACTACGACACCCTCCCCGACGACGCCCCGCAGATCATCATCGCCGGATTCGGGCGCTTCGGGCAGATCATGGGGCGCGCCCTGCAGGGGCTGAAGATCCCCTACACGGTGCTCGACATCAACGCCGACCAGGTCGAGGTGGTGCGCCGCTACGGCAACCAGGTCTACTACGGGGACGCCTCGCGCATCGACCTGCTCAAGGCTGCCGGGGCCGACCGGGCCCGGGTGCTGGTGGTGGCGGTGGGAGACCCCGAGGCCTCGATGCGCATCGTCGGCCAGGTGCGGCGCCAGTTTCCCCATCTGCAGCTCTATGCCCGGGCGCGCAACCGCCACCATGCCCACCTGCTGATGCGGGCCGGGATCACCCACATCGTGCGCGAGCTGCTCCCCGCCAGCCTCGAGCTGACCCGCGACGCCCTGATCGGCCTGGGCATTCCCCGGGAGCAGGCCCAGCACACCATCGACACCTTCCGCCCCCACGACGAGCAGGCGCTGCTGCGCCAGCTCGAGGTGTTCGGCAACGAGACGCAACAGATCCAGACCATCCAGGAGGCCGCCCGGGAGCTCGAGGCGCTCTACGAGGCGGACGAGGACATCGCCACCCGGGTGGAGGAGATTCCGCGCTTCCGGCGCTGAGGCACGATCACTCGACCGCCCACCACCCCGGCAGCCGGGCCCGCACCTCGGGGCGCGCGAAGCGGTCGTCCATCAGCACCACCGTGCCCTCGTCGCCGGGGCCACGGATCACCCGCCCCGCCGCCTGCACCACCTTGATCAGCCCCGGGATGCGATAGGCGTAGTCGTCACCAAGTCCGAAGCGCGCCGCCAGCCGCGCCTTGAGGGCCTCGTTGAAGGGATCGAAGGGCGGCAGCCCCAGGGTGGCGATGAAGGCGCCGATCAGCCGCTCGCCCGGCAGGTCGATGCCCTCGGCGAAGGCCCCGCCCAGCACCGCGAAGCCGATCCCCTGCCCGCCCGGCGCGAAGCCGGCCAGGAAGGCGTCGCGGGCCTCCTCGCGCATGCCGCGGGTCTGGGCGCGCACGGGAATCTCCGGATGGGCCGCCTGCAGCCGTGCCAGGGCCGCCTCCAGGTAGGCGAAGCTGCTGAAGAAGGCCAGGTAGTGGCCCGGCCGGCGACGGTATTGGCCGGCCAGTTCGGCGACGATGGGCGAAAGCGACGCCTCCCTGTCGCGCAGCCGGGTGGAGATGTCGGCGCGGATGCGCACCTCGAGCTGCTCGGCGGCGAACGGCGAGGCGACCTCGTGCCACACCGTGGCGGCCGGCAGGCCCAGCAGGTCGCGGTGGTAGTGGGCGGGGCTCAGGGTCGCCGAGAAGAGCACCGCAGACTGCGCCGCCGCGAAGCGCGGCGCCAGGAAGTCCGCCGGCACCAGGTTGCGCAGCCCCAGCACGGCCCGGCCGCGACCGTGGCGGGCCAGGTCGCATAGCGAGTGCTCGCCGAAGGACTCCACCAGGCGGGTGAAGGCCAGCGCCTCGAAGAGCAGCTCCTGGAGCGCGAGGGAGGCCTGGTCGGGGTGTTCGCCCAGGTGCTCGGTGATGGCGCTGGCGACCCCCTGCAGGGCCGCGACCATCCCCTCGGGCAGGCCGTCGAGCACGCGGTAGGCCGGCCGGCCCGGCTCGCCGGCCTCGCCCATTCCCGCCTCCCGGACCAGCGCCTGCCACTGACGGGCCAGGCGCCCCAGGGGGCGCGCCAGGGCCCCAGGAGCCTCACGGCGCAGCCGGGCGAGGCGGCGCTGGTCCAGCTCGGCGCTGTACATGCCCCGGGCCCGTTCCACCAGGTTGTGGGCCTCGTCCACCAGCAGGCCCAGGCGCCAGCCGTTGGCGCGGGCGAGGCCATGCAGCAGGGCGTTGGCATCGAACCAGTGGTTGACGTCGCCGACGACCACGTCGCACCAGCGCGCCAGCTCCTGCCCCAGGTAGTAGGGGCAGACACCATGGTCGAGGGCCACCTCGCGCAGCGCCTCGCGATCCAGCCAGCCTCGCGCCACGGCGGCCTGGCGTGCCGCCGGCAGCCGGTCGTAGAAGCCCGACGCCAGCGGGCAGGCCTCGCCGTGGCAGGCCCGGTCGGGATACTCGCAGGCCTTCTCCCGGGCGGTGAGCTCCAGCACCCGCAGCGGGGCGGCGGCGGCGTCCGGGCTGCCGGCGCCCCCGGCCCCGAGGGCGACCAGGGCATCCAGCGCCAGCCGGCGTCCCGGCGTCTTCATGGTCAGGAAGGCCACGCGGTCGAGCCCCTGGCGGGGCATGGCCTTGAGCAGCGGGAAGAGGGTGCCGAGGGTCTTGCCGATGCCGGTGGGGGCCTGGACCAGCAGGCAGCGGCCGGTGCTGGCGGCCTTGTAGACGCTCTCCGCCAGGTCGCGCTGGCCGGGACGGAAGCGCTCGTGGGGAAAGGCGAGCTCGCCAAGCGCCCCGTCACGCCGCTCCCGATGCCGGGCCTCCTGCGCGGCCCAGGCCAGGAAGCGGCGGCAATGAGTCGCGAAGAAGGCCTGCAGTTCGGTGGCGCTCGCCTCGCGGGTCAGCACGGTCTCGCGGCCGGTGGTGATGTCCAGGTAGACCAGCGCCAGGGTCAGCGAGGCGAGGCCACGCTCGGCACACAGCAGCGCACCATAGACGCTGACCTGCGCCCAGTGCAGGGCCCGCTGGTTGTCGGCCATGCGCTCCAGGCGCCCGCGGTGGGTCTTGACCTCCTCCAGGCGGTTGGCCGCCGGGTCGAAGCCGTCGGCACGGCCGCCCACCGTCAGCCCCTCGAAGGCGCCGGAGAGCGGCAGCTCGGACTCGTATCCCCCGCCACGCCGCCTCGCCACCAGGGCATGGCCCGCGATGCCCTCCCGGGCGCTGGGAGCCGGGGTGAAGCGATGGTCCAGGTCCCCCTCCCGGGCGGTGAAGTCGCACAGCGCGCGCACCGCCACGCGATAGCCCGCCTCCCCGCTCATTCGCCGTCCACCGCCCAGCGCACATGGCAGACCCCGGCGGGGATCGCCCGGGCATGGAAGAAGGCCAGCCAGCGCCGCTGGTTGTCCTGCAGCCGGTCGCCGGGCCCCTTCACCTCGATCAGCCGGTAGCGCGGCTCGCCCTGCGGGGCCTCGGGAAGGAACTGGATCAGGTCAGGAAGGCCGGCCCGGTTGGCCTTGAGGTCGCCGAGCAGCCGCTCGAAGCAGGCGCGCAGGTGAGCGGCCGGCAGGCAGGCCAGCGCCCGCTCGAGCAGCGCCGCGTCGAGCGCCCCCCAGTGCACGAAGGGCGAGGCCAGCCCCTGCTTCGCCCGCCAGGTGGCGCGGATCGCCTCGCGATACTCGCCGGTCTCGAGCCGGGCCAGGCAGGCATCGAAGCGGTCGCGGCGGCGGGCCACGAAGTCCTCGCGGTAGAGGTCCGCCGGGCCGTGGTGAAAGGGGTGGAAGAAGGCGCCGGGCAGCGGCGCGAAGAGCGCCTCCCAGCAGAGCAGACCGAAGAGCCCGGTGAACAGGCTGTTCTCCACGTAGTGCACCGGCGCCGCATCATCGTGCAGGTGGTCGCGCACCCCGGCCTCAACCGGACCGGGCGGCAGGGTCAGGGTCCACTGCCGAGGCGCCGGCTCTCGCGGGAAGGTCCGCGGGGCAAGCCCCAGCCGGCGGCGCAGCCTCGGCACCAGCCGTCCCAGCGCCTGGGCCTCCTCCTCGCTGGACGGGGCCTCGGCCAGGGGCTCGGCCAGGGCCAGGGCCGCGACGTGCTCCCCGCGGCGCTCCAGCAGGCGCAGGTGGCGGATGCGCGCCTCGACGCTGCCGGTATGGCCCGCGTCCGGCCAGCCGGCCTCGGCATAGAGGGCAAGGGCCGGCTCGCCCTGACCCTCTCGCTCCGCCTGTCGCCCCAGCGCCACGCAGAGCCGCCGATGCCGCGCCGCCAGCCAGGCGTTGTCGGCCAGCGGCGCGGGCAGTTCGGCCTGCAATACCGAGACCGCCTCCCCGGCCTCGAGCCGTTCGCGCAGGCGGTGCAGGGCCAGGTAGGCATCCACTTCCGTGCGGCGCCGGAAGGCCCGGGAGTCGGGGGTGATCGCCACCCGCTCGAAGCGCTGCAGGCCGAGTTCGGTGAGCACGAACTCGGCCCAGTCCTGGCGCAGGTTGCCGAAGAACATCAGCCGCAGCCGGTCGCAGGTCGCCATCACGGCAATACGCACGACACGGTCCGGCGCCTCGGGCCACCAGTCGGCAAGCGGGAGGTCCTCGGTGAGCCGCGGCGCAAGCGCCTCGAACAGCGCGGCCTTGCCGGTGGCGGCGGCCAACCCCGCGGCGGCGATCTCGCCGGACAGGGCACGGCGCAGCTCGGGCAGGCGCAGCTGGCGGAAGAGCTCCTCGAGGTCGAGTTCCGGCGCGGCCTCGAGCAGACCCGCCTCGACCAGGGGCGCGAGCGCCGCCTCGGTGTCGCCGATCTCGGGATAGCGCAGGCGCGAGGTGCGAAAGTGCTCCCCCTTGCGCATCACCATGCGCACCAGCAGCGCCTGCGAGGCCTCGGGCAGGGCGGCGAATGCCGCCAGGAAGCCGTGCTCGGCCGCGTCCAGCAGGTCACCGTGGCGCTCGGCCACCCACGCCAGCACGAAGCGGAAGTTCGCCAGGTAGTAGCGCGGGTCGTCCAGGGGCGCGGTGACCGGGGCGGCGGCGGGAATACTGTTCATGCATCCATGGTATCAGGGCCGAGGAGGCAGCGTCAGCGCGGCAGGCCCCGGGCCAGTTCGCGCACCACCTCGGCGGCGGGAACCTCGCGGCAGCGGCTGGCGTTCTGCCCGGCCCATAGCGGCGAGAAATCACCACGCCCTTGCGCCTCGGCAGCGGCCCGCAGCGGGGTGATGGCCGCGGTGGCCAGCGGGAAGGCCGGCGCCGCGTCACTGATCGGCCCCAGCTCGCGCATCAGCCGGGTGACGATGCCCCGGGCCGGGCGGCCGCTGTAGAGGTTGGTCAGGGCCGTATGGCGGGCCGCCTCGCTCATCAGCGCCCGGCGATGGATGGCCGAGGCGCGGGACTCCGGACAGCAGAGGAAGGCGGTGCCCACCTGGACGGCCTCGGCGCCCAGCGCCAGGGCCGCCGCCACGCCCCGGGCATCGGCGATGCCGCCGGCGGCGATCACCGGCACCTCCACCGCCTGGCGGACCTGGGGCAGCAGCGCCTGGGTCCCCATCTGGGTGGTCAGGTCCTCGGTCAGGAAGAGCCCGCGATGGCCGCCGGCCTCGAGCCCCTGGGCGATCAACGCATCGGCGCCGCGGGCCTCCAGCCAGCGCGCCTCCTCCACCGTGGTGGCCGTGGAGAGCACCGTCGCGCCCCAGGCCTTGACCCGCGTCAGCAGCTCAGGCGCCGGCAGGCCGAAGTGGAAGCTCACCACCTCCGGACGGAAGGGCTCGAGGGCGTCGCAGGCCGCATGGTCGAAGGGACGCCGCCCGGCCCCGGCCGGCACCGCCTCGGTGTCGAGGCCGAACTCGGCATACCAGGGCGCCAGCGCCGCCTGCCAGCGCGCCAGCCGCTCGGGGTCGGGCGCGGGCGGCGTGTGACAGAAGAAGTTGACATTCACCGGCCCCGAGGTCGCGGCGCGCAGGGCCTCGAGTTCCTCCGCCATGGCCTCGGGCGAGAGCATGGCGCAGGGCAGGGCCCCGAGGCCGCCGGCACGGGAGACGGCAATGGCCAGCTCGCTGCCCTGGGCACCCGCCATGGGAGCCTGGAGGATGGGCAGGTCGAGGCCCAGTCGATCGGCCAGTGTCATGGGGTATCTCCTCGGTCGTTGGTGTTCTGGTCGGTGGGATCCTGGTCGGAGGGAGTGCGCTTCCGGCCGGTCTGTCGCCAGGGCCACTTGCGGCCCAGGGTATCGGCGGCGTGGGCGTCGCGCTCCCCCAGCGGGCGGGCCGTGCCGACGGTGGTATCGCGATAGGTCTGGCGCTCCATTTCCGCGTTGAACTCCGCGCCCAGCAACACGGTGAATGCCGAGAGCCAGAACCACAGCATCAGCATCACCACCGCCCCCAGCGAGCCATAGATATCACTCAGGTTGATCACGCTGCCGAAGTAGAACGAGAGGCCCGCAGAGCCGATCAGCCACAGGAGCGTCGCGACGACGGAACCCATGCTGACCCACTGCCAGCGCGGCGGCCGCCTGTCGGGCCCGAAGCGATAGAAGACGGCGATGACCAGCATCATCACCATCAGGAGCACCGGCCAGCGCAGCCACACGATCGCCATCACCAGCAGCGTATCCAGCGCCAGCATGCCGATGGCCAGCGGAAAGAAGGCGACGAAGACGATGGTGATCAGCAGGACCAGGATCAGCCCCAGCGTCAGCGCCGCGACGATCCAGCCACGCTGCAGCGATCCCCGACGGTCCTCCTCGCCGTATACCACGTTCAGCCCGGCCACCATCCAGAGCACGCCCTTGGAGGCGATGAACATCGCCACCAGCACACTGCCAAGGGCCGTCAGGCTGAGGCCGGTGCTGGTGGTCTCGGCGATCTTGCGTGCCTGGTCCTTGATCAGGGTGGAGGCCTCGGGCGGGAGATAGCGGCTGAGTTCCACGATCTGACTCGCCAGGTCCTGGGGGTCCATCACCAGCGCCCAGACCGAGATGATCGCGGCGATGGTCGGGAAGAGCGCCAGCATGGCATTGAAGGCGATCCCGGCGGCCATCATGGCGACGAAGTCCTGGATGACCTGCTGCTTGACGCGCCATACGATATCCAGCCACCCGGTCGCGGGGATCTGCCTGGGCTGGTCGGCACGGCGACCGCGTTCCGGCTTCGCCATGGCCACCTCAGGGCCGCTCCGCGGGGCGCAGCACCATGCGCGCATCGCGGATCTCGATGTCGAAGCGGTCGAGGAAGCTCATGCCCAGCAGCGCCGCCTCGCCGGTGAGCCCCGGGCTGATCGAGCCGCGCACCTCGTGGGCCTCGTAGCCGCCCAGGCTCACCGTCTCGAGGGTAGCCAGCTCGCCGCGCACCCGGCCGTTGGCGGTGTTGAACCAGGCGCTGCCGGTGCTCTGGAGCCCCAGCCGCTCGGCCATCCCGGCGGGCACCGCGACATAGGTGGCGCCGGTGTCGAGCAGGAACTCCACCGGCTGCCCGTTGATGCGCCCGGTGGCCACGAAGTGGCCGGCGCGGTTGCGCTCCAGCACCACCGGCTCGCCCTCCCCCACCGCGACGTTGGCGAGATGGGCATTGGGGTTGCGCTGCGTCTCCAGGTAGCCGTGGAACCACCAGGCCCCGCCGCCCAGGAAGAGCACCCAGAACAGCAGCATCATGCCCAGCCCCGCACGGCGCGTGGCGCGCTCCTCGCTCATGACCTTCCCTCCCGGCATCTGCCCCTTGAGACCATCATGCCACAGCGACATTCCGCATCCGTTGCGCTAGCGCCCGTTGCGCGCCTCCCAGTCTCGGGCCGCCTGCTGGCCGCGGGCCTGGTTGACGAAGAGGCAGACCAGGATGGCAATGACGAAGAGCACCGCGCAGAGCAGGATCGACGCCTTGAGCCCCACCAGCGACTGCAGCAGCCCCAGGCCGATGATGCCGATCACCCCGGCGAGCTTGTTGGCCAGGCCCCAGAAGCCGAAGAACTCGGCGGCCTTGCGGCTCGGCGAGAAGAGCCCCACCAGGGCGCGGCTGGCGGACTGGCTGGAGCCCAGGGAGAGCCCCGCCAGACAGCCCACCACCAGGAAGAGGTGCTGGGCCTCCCAGTCGAGCCCGAACCGGGCATGCAGGAAGGCGGTGACCTCCGGCGTGGCCCAGATGGCCAGTATCGCCGCCACCCAGAGTCCCAGGGTGAAGAGGTAGGTGACCCGGGTGCCGATGCGGTCCTGGATGAAGCCGAAGCCCAGGGCGCCTGCCGCCGCGGTGACCTGCACGATGATGAACATGATGTTGCGCACCGACTCGTCCCAGCCGATCACCTGGGCGCCGTAGATGAAGGCGAAGGCGATGATGATGTAGACGCCGGCCATGGAGAAGAGCAGCGAGACCAGGAAGATGCCCAGGTCGCGGAAGCGCCTGAGCTCGTGCAGGGTCGTCGAGACACGCTCCCAGGCGATCTCGCGGTAGGGCTTGCCGGGCGGCTGGGGCGTGCCGCGCTCCTTCACCCACAGGAAGGTGGGGATGGCGGTCAGCAGGAAGAAGCCCGCCGCGAAGGGCCCCACCCAGCGGATGCGCTCGAAGTTCTCCGCCGTGGCCTCGCCCAGCGCCACCAGCGTGAACCCCGCGGCGAAGAGCCCGCCCACGTAGCCCAGCGCCCAGCCGAAGCCGGAGATCTTGCCCAGGTCCTCGGGCGGACCGAGGTCCGGCAGGAAGGCAGCGATGAAGGACTCGCCCATGGAGTAGGCGTAGTTGGAGAGCACGATCAGCACGAGACCCAGCACCACGTAGCCCGGTTCCACGAAGTAGAGCATGGCGGTGGTGGCCACGGTGGCCAGGTAGCTGACGAACAGGAATCCCTTCTTCTCGGCCCGGTAGTCCATCACCGCCCCGCATAGCGGGCCGGTCACCACCACCAGCAGGTAGCTGATCGCCAGCGCCAGGCTCCACAGGAAGTTGGCCAGGCGGTAGCCGTCGCCGCGATCGCCGACGATCACCGTGGTGAAGAGCTCGCCGAACACCACGGTGATGATCAGCAGGGTATAGGCCTGGTTGGCGAAGTCGAACATCGCCCAGCCGAGGATCTCCTTGCGCGAGGCGCGGGGAGTCGTCGGCACGGCGGCGGGGATCGGGCTCATGCGGGACGTCCCTGTGGCATCAGGCCGTCACCATAGCAGCCCCTCCTGCCCTAGACGAGATCGCGGGGAATGGTCTCATCCCAGGTGCGCGCATAGATCCGGGTATCCCCCTCCCAGGCGTCCAGGGTAGCCCGGATGCGGAAGTTGTCGGCATCAGAAGTCAGCAGGGTGCGGGTCAGGGTGCTGACCTCCCAGTCACCGCGCTTGAAGCTGCGCTGCCACTCCGTCCAGCCGCTGACGCTGTCGTAGCTGCCGTAGGCGTAGGCATAACGCTCGGTGACGCTGGCGGCGATCTCCAGGTCGATGTCATCGATCCGGTAGCGCCCTTCGTCATGGACCACCTCCAGGGTGGTGCGATCCTGGGCCAGGTCGCGGATCACCTGCCAGGTCTCCTGGGTCGGCTGCAGCAGCGTCTTGGCCAGGGGCGGCGCGCCCTCCGGCTCGGCGAAGGCGGGCAGCGCGGCCTCCTCGGCGGGGCGTGGCTCACGCCTCGGCAGCAGCAGCCGGCTGGCGCCGGGCCAGAGGGTGATGCGTGCCGGCTGCGGCGCCGGCCAGGCCAGCGGCCAGTAGCTGGTGGAGAGGGAGAGGCGCAAGGCGTGGCCCGCGGGAAACTGCTGGGCGATGTGCTTGAGCGGGATCCTGACCCGATAGCGCCGGCCCGGCTCCAGCGGCTCGGGGTGCTCGTCGCTGTCGCGGTGGGTCAGGTTGAGAAGCCCGTAGGAGACCCTTGTGGCCTTGTCATCCTCGGCGATGTCGGAGAGGCGCAGCGCCACCATGGCCACCGGCTGGTCGGCGGAGAGCTCGAGTTCGACCATCGGCGACCCGCAGATCTCCAGTGGCGCCTCGAGGCGCGCCGTCTGGAAGATCAGCGAGCCCCCATCCTCGTCGCGCTGGTCGTGGGGTAGGTCGGGCGGGGCATTGTAGGAGCACCACTTGCCGGCATAGAGCCCCACCGAGAGGGGCGAGCGGATGTCCAGAACCGCCTCGTCCTCCTCGCCCCCTTCGTCTTCCGGCACCAGATCGTGCCCCTCGGTGAGCTGGAAGGCCTCGGCCACGATGTTCGGCGATGGCCAGTCGGGCTCGGCGACCCAGCGCCCGGGACGCTCGTCGTAGCGTGCCGAGGGCGGCACCGACTCCTGCATCCAGACGCGCAGCATGGGCTCGTCCATGATCCCGGTGTCGATGCCCTTGAGCCACTGGTCCCACCAGCGCAGCGACTCCTGCAGGAAGCCGATGGCCGGCCCCGGCACGCCCAGGTGCGGGTACTTGTGGGCCCAGGGGCCGACCAGCCCCTTGCGCGGCACCTCGAGCCCCTCGAGCACCCGGAAGACGGCGTTGCAGTAGCCGTCGGCCCAGCCGCTGACGGCATAGACCGGGCACTGGATCTGCGAGTAGTCCTCGCACACCGAGCCGTGCTTCCAGTAGTCGTCGCGGCGCTGGTGCTCGAGCCACTGGGCGAGCCACAGGCCGCTACCGTCCAGGCGCTCGAGCCACATCTCCCTCCAGCGCTCCCCCACCAGCTCGGGGTCGGGGGGGCAGGCGTTGCCGTCGAACATGGTCGAGGCCCAGGAGAGGTTGTCGGCGAGCAGGCAGCCGCCCATGTGGTGGATGTCGTCGGCGTAGCGGTCGTCGGTGAAGCAGAGGGTGATCACCGCCTTGAGCTGCGGCGGGCGCAGGGCGGCGATCTGCAGGCCGTTGAAGCCGCCCCAGGAGATGCCGATCATGCCGACGTCGCCGGTGCACCAGGGCTGGGCCTCCAGCCACTTGAGAATCACCAGGCCATCCTCGAGCTCGCTGGGCAGGTACTCGTCGGTGAGCACGCCGTCGGACTCGCCGGTGCCGCGGATGTCGACCCGCACCCCGGCATAGCCATGGCCCGCCCAGTAGGGATGGCTCTGGACGTCGCGCTCGGCGGTGAGGTCGCGCTTGCGATAGGGCAGGTACTCGAGGATCGCCGGCACGGGGTGGAGCTCGGCGTCCACCGGCCGCCAGATGCGCGCCGCCAGCCGGCTGCCGTCGGGCAGGGGAATCCAGGTCTCCTCCTCCATGACGCGGCGGGGAAAGTCGTTGACGATACGCATGATCCTGCACTCCTTAGACCCTTGAGTAAGTCCCTTGAGTTAGTCCCTGAACTAGTCCCTTGAAACCTGCTCCGGGCCGGCCGTGCTCAGCCCTGGATATTGTCGAACTCGAACACCAGGCGCGCCGCTAGCCGGTCGTAGTCGGCGAGCAGCTGTTCGGACGATGACGCCCCCATCCAGACATAGGCCAGGGCATAGCTGTAGCTGTCCTGTTCGGGCAGCGCGGAGAGCCACTGCCCCTCCTCCACCTGGACATCGATCATGGCCCCCGGGAAGTCGGCCTCGAGCGCGGCGAGCTCGTCCGGGGTGGGCACCCGGGTCACCCGGGCATCGGAGAAGAACACCCGATAGAAGAACTTGGCGGCGATGGGGAAGGCCCCTTCGCGATGCGGCATGTCGGGGCGGTTTCCCAGCCCCAGGTCGATGGTGACCTGCTGATGGCTGATGCCGTCGACCTTCTCGAAGAGGTCGCAGTGCGACTGGGAGATGCGCGTGTTGATCTCCAGCAGCCAGATGCGCCCCTGCACCTCGTCCCAGAAGTACTCGACGTTGAAGGCGGCATTGTCGTAGCCGATATGGCTCATGACGGTACGGGTCAGCTCGACCATCTCTGCCTGGATCTCGCCGGGCAGCCCCGAGGGGTAGCGATAGTGGAAGAAGCTCAGCACCTGAGGGTAGCGCAGCGAGTCGACGATGCCGTAGCTCTCCACCTCGCCCTGGTAGACGTACCCCTCCACCGTGCACTGCCAGCCGCCGATGATCTCCTCGGCCATGCAGAAGTGCCCGTCCACCGCGGCCACCTCCGGCGGCAGCCGCGCCTGCTCCAGCACCGTGTTGAAGGGGTCGGCGATCAGGCCGATGGCGTCGCGCAGCTGCTCAATGGCGTGGTAGAAGTCCTCGGGGGTGTCGATGCGAAAGCCCAGCCGCGAGCCCGAGGACTTGATCGGCTTGACGAAGAAGGGAAAGTAGAGCCCCGCCTCGCTGATCCGGGTCATCGCCTCGTCGTCGAAGGGGTCGAAGGCGACGAAGGCCGGGATGTGGCCGGGAATCACCTCACGCTGCACCCGGCGGCTCCAGTACTTGTGCTCGCACTTGAGCAGGCTTTCCAGCGAGGTGGTCGAGGTGCCGAAGCGCTCACAGAGGATCGGCAGCATGGTCGAGACCGGGAAGTCCATGTAGCCGACGATGGCGTCGATGGAACCCTCGAAGGCCTCGAGCTGTGCCGTGGCCTCCGCCAGCATGGCGGCGATGTCGAACTCCTCGGTGTCGTAGACCGCCTCCGGGGCGATCACCCCGTGGAAGCGCCACTGCCCGGCACCACGCAGCGTCTCGAGACGCTGGCGATTGAAGTCGTTGAGCCCCACCACGAAGATGTTCCTGACCTCGGCCATCGCCCTGCCCCCTCTGTCGCGCGCCGGACCCGGCGCCTTCGAGCAGCATAGTCCAGTGCGGGCTGGATGCCGGGTCAGTCGTGCCGGTCGCGTCCGGCAGCGTCGCCTTCCTCGCGGCCGCGCTGCAGGCGGTCGATGGCCTCGCCGCCCCGGTCGGCCAGTGCCGCCAGCCGGTCGATCTGGTCGTCCAGCCGCGGCAGGGCCTCGCGGCGATAGCGGGAGAGGTCGTCGATGGCCCCCATCACCTCGCCGAAAGCCTGCTCCAGGGCCTGCATGTCGAGCATTGCCGACGAGGCCCGCTGCTGGATGTCCACGCCCTGCTGGCGCAGCGCCCGTGCGGTGCCGCCGATCATCTCCGAGGTGGTGGCATTGAGCGCCTCGACGCGATCCAGCACCAGCCGCTGGTTGGCGATGGCCAGGGCGACCGTGACCGCCACGGTGAGCGCCGAGACGGTGACGTTGATGGCGCGGTCGACGCCACGCATCAGCTCGCGGTTGTTGCGGATGATCACCTCCAGCGCCAGCACGCCCTGCTGGCTCACCGCCAGCTGCTGCTGGAGGTCGACGATGCGCTGGCGCAGCGGAAACAGCAGCTCCTCCTCAAGGAAGCGCCGCTGGGGATCCTCCTCGTCGCGGCGGGCGATGGCGGCCTGCAGCCGCTCGTCGATCAGCCGTCCCAGGGCGACCTGTCGCTGCAGCTGGACGTGGCTCTCGTGCAGCGACTGCTGGTCGTCGCCGAGGGTGAGGTTGTCGCGATGCAGCATGTCGCGCCCCCCTTCCAGGTCGGCGATGATCGCATCCAGCGCCTGCTGGGCCGTCTCGAACTTGCGGAAGTAGCGCTGCAGGCGACTGCCAGCGCCCGGGAGCAAGGCCAGCACGCGGTCCAGCGGGCCCGGCGACAGGCGATGACGGCCCGGGTCCAGCTCCTGCATCCGGCCGCGCAGGTCGACCAGGGCCCTGGCCACGGGGCCGCCCTCGTCCCCGTGGTGGGCCAGCTGGCGCAGCGGCGTCTGCAGCATGGTGCTCTGGTGGGCGGCCTGCTGCTGCAGCTCCAGCCCCAGCTCGTCGATGGCGCGTCGCTGGCGCGCCATGGCCTCGGCATCGCCGCCGGCGACCAGCTCGTCGACGAAGGCATCGGCCTCGGCCGAAAGCGACGGGTCCTCTGTGCCGGCGTCCAGGCCGCTGTCGTCCAGCTGGTGGGCGATCTCCTCCACCGGTGGCAGCGACAGGCGGGACTCGCGTTCGGGTTGCTGGGTCATGGGCACCTCTCGAAGAATCGGGTCAGGGCATGGGACGGGCCGGCCTCAGGACCGGCCACGCCCGTAGCGGTCGGCACGGGAGACGAAGCGGCGCAGCTCCTCCAGCGCCTGCTCGGTGGTGACCGAGGCCTGCGGGCGCCCGGTCTCGATGCGCGCCAGGGAGACGGCCGTGTCGTCGAGGACGGTCAGCGCCGATTCGTTGCGCGCGGCCAGCTCGCGCAGCCCCTTCTCGGTCTCCTCGAGCAGTTCCAGCCGCCGCACCAGGGCGGCACGCTCCTGCTCCCCCAGCGCCCGGCCCTCGCGACTCAGGCGGCGGCGCACGAAGTCACCGTCGACGTTCGCCACCCCACTGGCCCGGGAGGCCATGGCGTCGAGGGTATCCACCGCGGTACGGCAGACCTCGACCACCAGGCCCCGGGCGCGGGCGAAGGCCAGCTCGCCGCTGTCGAAGCGGCTCCCCAGCACCTCCAGCACATGGCGGTAGCGGCTGTAGACGCGGTCGGCCTGCACCGCCAGGTCGGGGCGGCGTGCATCGACCAGCCCCTGCTTGGCCCGGCACAGGGCCAGCACCAGGTCGTCGGCATCCGCCGGTGGGCGTGCCGGGTCGAGGACGGCCAGGTCGGCCTCGTGTGCGTCGCGCTGCCGCTCGGCTCGGCGGTGCGCCTCCTCGGACGCACGCACCGCCTGCCGGCGCTTCTCGCGCCGCCGAGCGAGCCAGCCGCGCAGCCGGCGCTCCAGCGGCAGCGCGACCGGCACCGCCACCAGCCCGGCGAGCCAGCCCGTCAGGGTCGGCCCGAAGCCGCCCCACAGCGAGGTGAGCCACAGCAGCAGGCTGATGAAGGGCACCACCAGGGCGTAGCGCAGGATGACCTGCAGGCGGCCGGGCGGCTCGACCGGCACGGCCAGGCGTGGGTTGACCAGCCCCACCAGCAGCCACGGCAGGCAGGTCAGGAAGAGACCATAGGAAAAACCCTGCAGGAATCCCAGCATGGGGCTGACCATCCTTTATCCAGCGGAGGGAAGGCACGGCACGCGACTAGAGCCACAAGGTGAGCACCAGGGCCACGACGCCCACCAGCAGGGCGATGCTCACCGCCACGACCACCACCCGATCGAGCCAGCGATCGAAGCAGGCCCAGTCGAGCCGGCGCCGCTGGCGTCGACGGGTGGCACCGCGACGTGGCGCGCCGCGGCCGGTGCGGATGAGGGTCATGGTCGAAGTCCGATTTCACCATTGTTCCCTGAGCTTACGGCCTGCCGCGGCGGCTGGCCACTGCCATCGGCGGTGATCGCCACCAACAGCCCGGTTCAGCGCTTGACACGCCGGTTGACCACGCTGGGGGCCCGGCGCAGGCGTTCCTCCTCGCCCAGGGACTCGGCCTCGAAGGCATCCGCCCCCACCGGGGTCTCGCCATGGCGGCGATAGAGCTGAGTGAGCATCGCCTTGCGATCGCTGCGCAGCTCGCGAACCAGCACCACCACCATCATGTAGAGGATGAAGGTGAAGGGCAGCGCCGAGAGTACCGAGGCCGACTGCAGCCCGGTCAGGCCGCCGGCGGCGATCAGCGTCAGGCAGATGGCGGCGATCAGCACGCCCCACGCCACCCGCTTGAAGAGCGGCGGGTTGATGGAGCCGGCGTCGGTCATCTGTGCGACGATATAGGAGGCGGAGTCCGCGGAGGTGACCAGGAAGATGAAGATCAGCAGCATCGCCACCACCGAGAGCGCCCCGGAGAAGGGCATCAACTCGAACATCTCGAACAGCGCCACGGTGATGTTGTCCTGGGTGGCCGCGGCCAGGCCCACGTCGGCACCGAGTTCCATGTTGATGGCGGCACCGCCGAACACGCCGATCCACAGGCAGGCCAGCAGCGGCGGGATCAGCAGCACGCCGAGCACGTACTCCTTGATGGTGCGCCCGCGCGAGACCCGCGCCACGAAGGTGCCGACGAAGGGCGACCAGGCGATCACCCAGGCCCAGTAGAAGATCGTCCAGCTGCTCGCCCAGGTGATGTCGCCGTAGGGCGAGATGCGCAGGCTCATGCCGATGAAGTTCTGCAGGTAGTCGCCGAGGCCCAGGGTGATCGTCTCGAGGATGGCCACCGTGGGGCCGGTGACCAGCACGTAAAGCATCAGGCCGATGCACAGGATCATGTTGAGGTTGGAGAGGCGCTTGATACCCTTGTCCAGGCCCGACCAGGTCGAGGCCATATAGGCCAGGAACATCACGAACAGGATGATGAACTGCCACAGGGCGTTCTCGGGCAGGCCGAAGACGGCATTGAGCCCGCCGTTCATCTGCAGCACGCCCAGCCCAAGGGAGGTGGCCACCCCCATCACCGTGGCCACCACCGCGAAGATATCCAGCCAGGAGGCATAGGGACGCACCCTGGGATGCCTGGCGGTCACCGAGGAGAGCACCGAGGAGACCAGACCGGCCTGCCCCTTGCGGAACTGGAAGTAGGCGATGATCAGCCCCACCACCGAGAAGGCCGCCCACTGGTGGATGCCCCAGTTGAAGTAGCTGTACTGGATGGCATAGCGCGCCGACTCGACGCTCTCGGCCGGCACGTCGCCGTAGGGTGGGTCGATATAGTGGGTCATGGGCTCGGCCATGCCGTAGAACACCAGCCCGACGCCGAAGCCCGCGGCCAGCAGCATGCTGATCCAGGAGAAGAAGCTGAAGCTCGGCGAGCTATCCTGGGGTCCCAGGCGGATCTTGCCGTACTTGCTGAAGGCCAGGCCCAGCAGGAAGAGCACGAAACCGAACACCGAGAAGAGATAGAACCAGCCGAACAGCCGGGTGGTGGTCGAGAGCGCGGCGCTGGCGGCGGCGCCGAAGCCGTCGGGAAAGGCGGCGCCCACCGCCACCAGTGCCAGGATGATCAGCGCCGAGACGGCGAAGACCCGCTGTCCTCCGTGATTCGCCATGAAGACGCTTCCTTTGTCGAGGATTTGTACAAAAATCATGCTGCCAGAGAGCCCGGACGCTATCATGCCGACCCGCGGCCGGCCCAGCCCGCCAGGCAGCCTGCCCCCTCGGCGGCGCGGGCATTGCATTCCGCACCGGCCGCCCCGATGCTAGGAGAAACTCAGCAGGCTAATCGTTTCCGGAGCGCTCCACGACATGTCCCGACTCGCCGACACGCCCCTATCCGTGCTCGACCTGGCCCCGATCCGCGAGGGCGGCAGCGCCGCCGACAGCTTCCGGGAGAGCGTGGCGCTGGCCCGGCTCACCGAGCGGCTCGGCTTCACGCGCTACTGGCTGGCCGAGCACCACAGCATCGAGGGCATCGCCAGCGCCGCCACCGCGGTGCTGATCGGGCATATCGCCGGCGCCACCGAGCGCATCCGGGTGGGCAGCGGCGGCATCATGCTGCCCAACCACCCGCCGCTGGTGGTCGCCGAGCAGTTCGGCACCCTGGAGACCCTCTATCCCGGGCGCATCGACCTGGGCCTGGGGCGCGCGCCGGGCTCCGACGGCCCCACCATGGCCGCCATGCGCCGCGACCCCTATGCCGGCGTCGATGACTTCCCGCAGCGACTGGCCGAGCTCCAGGGCTATCTCGACGACGAGCGCCCGGGCCAGCGAGTGCGGGCGGTGCCCGGCCAGGGCACGCGGGTGCCGCTCTGGCTGCTCGGCTCCAGCGACTTCAGCGCGCGCCTGGCGGCCCGGGAGGGGCTGCCCTTCGCCTTCGCCGCCCAGTTCGCCCCGGCCCAGCTGTTCGAGGCGCTAAGGCTCTATCGCGACAACTTCCGGCCATCGGCGGTGCTGGACCGGCCCCACGCCATGGTCGGCCTGCCGGTGATCGCCGCCGAGAACGACCTCCAGGCGGACTACCTCGCCTCCACCGCCCGCCGCAAGTTCCTGGGCATGATCCGCGGCCAGCGCACCAAGGCCCTGCCACCGGTGGAGACGCTGGACTGGTCACCCCGGGAGCAGTCCCAGGTGGAGCAGTTCCTGGGCGCCGCGGTGATCGGCGGGCCCGAGACCGTGCGCGAGGGCCTGGAGCGCTTCCTGGAGCTGACCGGCGCCGACGAGCTGATGCTCAATACCGATGTCTACGCCGCCGAGGACCGGCTGCGGAGCTACGAGATCGTCGCCGACGTGTGGCGCTCATGACCCGGACCGACGCCTCGCGACCGACCCTTGGCCATCTCGTCGACGGCTTCCGGCGCATGGCGCCGCTGTCGCTGTTCGTGATCGTCTTCGGGCTGGCCTTCGGGGTGGCGGCCCTGCAGCAGGGGCTCTCCGCGGCCGAGACCCTGCTGATGAGCGGCCTGGTGTTCGCGGGGGCGGCTCAGTTCGCGACCCTGGAGCTGTGGGGCGATACCATCCCGCTGCTGCCGCTGGTGGCCATCACCCTGGCGATCAATGCCCGTCACCTGCTGATGGGCGCCGCCTTCTACCCCCACCTGCGCGACCTCTCCAGCGGGCGTCGCTACGCCAGCCTGATCCTGCTCAGCGACGCCAACTGGGCCATGGCCATGACCGGAGGCTCCTCGGCGTCGCGCCTGGGCATCCTGGTCGGCGGGGGCCTGGCGCTGTGGTCCACCTGGATGCTCGGCACCGGCCTCGGCGTGGCCTTCGGCAGCGGCATCAGCGAGCCGGGCCGCTTCGGGCTGGATGCCATCATGGGCTGCTTCCTGCTGGCCATGCTGGTGGGCGACAAGCGCGACCTCGGCGTGCTGCTGCCCTGGGGCGCCGCGGCCCTGGCGGCCCTGGCGGCGATGGCCTGGCTGCCGCCCCACGCCCACGTGATTGTGGGGGCGCTGGCGGGCGGCGTGGTGGGCCTGCTGCTGCCCCCCACGGGCAAGGAGACGGCGCCATGACCCTGTCGGCCGCCAACGGCGGCGTGCTGCTGGCCATCGTGATCATGGCGCTGGTCACCTACCTGACCCGCGCCGGCGGGGTCTTCGTGATGGCCCGGGTGCCCATCGGCCCGCGGGTCGAGCGCTTCATCAACGCCATGGCCGGCTCGGTGCTGGTGGCGGTGATCACCCCCATGGCCGTGAACGGCGACGGCGGGGCCCGGATGGCCCTGGTCGCCACGGCGGGGGTGATGCTGGTGCTGCGCAAGCCGCTGCCGGCCATCGCCGCCGGAATCCTGACCGCCGCCCTGTGGCGGCTGGTCGCCTCCTGAGCCCGCCTCGGAACGAAGCGCCCGCCGCGCTTTCCAAGGGGCAGTCATTCACGGGGTGTCGGCCGTGCCGACGCCCCTCACAGACACTGGAGTCCCGCATGCCCGATCCCCATGACCCGCGCCGCGATGCACAGCAGAATGCCGCCTGGCGCGCCGCCCGAGAGTGGCAGGCACGCGCCCGCCAGACCCGCGCCGACGGCCCCCTGGGCGGCCTGAAGCTGCTGCTCACCTGGCTGCTGTTCGGCACCCTGATGATCGTGGCCATGGTGTTCGGCCTGATCTTCCTGCTGCTGGGCTGGGCATTGATGCCGCTGCTACGCCACCGGCTGAAGAAACGCATGGAACAGATGCGCGCCGAACAGGCCGAGGACGTGGACGGCGCCAGCTTCCACTATCAGGAAACCCGTTATCGGGAGACGCACACCTCCAGCGGCAGCCATCGCGAGCAGCAGGTGCTGGAGGGGGATTATGAAGTCAAGAGTGGGGAGTCCCGGGAAGGAGAGCACAAGGATCCCGACCGCACCTGAACGACAAGGCCCGCCAACACGGCGGGCCTTCAGGGTAGATGAAACCTTGCAAACTCAATGGCTGCCCAACGCTTCCAGGGTACCGGCATTGGGACAGAAGTCGCAGGCCTCGGGCTCCGGCCCATCCGCGAGCACCCGGGCGCAGCGCGTCTTGTGGGGGCATAGACTGCAGACCCGCTCGAGATCACGCTTCACACCATTGCCAACAACCAGGGGTGTCATAGGATCGACCCCGTGGACTTCCATCATGCGCGGCAGCAGGTCGGATACCGAGCCTCCATCAGACCAGAACAGCGGAGAATCGATTCGCGCCAGCCCCAGGTCATTCAGGCGTGATTCGCGCTCGGCCTCATCCAGCTCCTCCCAGGCCCGGTGCTGGCGATGTCTCCGCCAGGCACCGACCATGGTGTGAGCCAGACGTCCGGCCGTGGCGTGGATACCGTCGCGTAATGTCGTCATGGGCAGGCCTCCTCAGATCAGATCCATGAGGTCACACTAGGCCAGCCCAGGCCACACCGCCTTGACCTGCATCAGCCAGATGGCATCCCGATGGCTCAGCCAACATCGGCGGGGCGCAGCACCGCCACCGGACAGCGCACCTCGTGGAGCACCTCGTGGCTGACACTGCCGGCCACCACCTGGGAAAGCCCGCTGCGCCCATGGGTGGTCATGGCCAGCATGGTGTCCTGGCAGTCCGCAAGGTAGCTGACGATGGAATCCGCCGGATCACCATGCAGCACCTCCCAGTCCAGGTCCATGTCATGCTCGCTGCGCAGGCGTCGTGCCAGGCCATGCACATAGCCGGACTCCATCACATCGGCATGGCCGCCATCCAGTGGAACCGCCGCGGCGGCCGCGGTATCGATGACCTGCAGCAGCTGCAGGCGGGCGCCCAGCCGCTTGGATAGCGCCACCGCATGGGGCAGGATCGCCTCGGAAAGCCTGGAGCCATCCACACAGACCATCAACACCTTGACCTCGCGATGCGAGTCAACATCGAAGCGCGGCCCGCACAGGTAGACCGGCCGGTTGGCGCGCCGCACCACGCCGGCGGTGACGCTGCCGATCAGCATCTCGGGTACCGGCCGCCGGCCGTGGGCCATCATGCACAGCCCCACCGCTTCCCGGCCGGCCAGTTGGCCCAGATAGTCCTTGGCACTCGCGTGGACGACCACCTCGATGCTGGTGTCTTCCGCCTGCTGCTCCGAGAGACGCGACTGCAGGGCCACTCGCCGCGGCTCGACTCGCTCCTCACCGGCCACCACGGAGGTCACACAGAGCGGCAGCGCCAGCTGACGGGATAAAAGCTGGCCGAGCATCAGGGCGCGCTGGGAGGCGTCGCTCTCGTCCATCGCCACATGAATCTTGTCCATCGTAGGACTCCTCTGAAAAGCCTTGTTCTTGAAGTTTTATGCTGGGTCGCGATATCAGCTCTGCTTGCGTGCCTGGGCTTGTCTCGCCTTGCGTCCGAGGCCAGGCAACGGTCGGTGCAGCAGGGCATAGGCGAGTGCGCCGACCGCCACCCCCCAGAAGGCCGAGCCCAGCCCCAGGAAGCTCATGCCCGAGGCCGTGGCGATGAAGGTGATTACCGAAGCCTCCAGATGGTCCTTGTGGGCGGCGAAGGCACTGACGTTGCTGGTGATGGCACCGATCAGCGCCAGACCTGCCAGCACTGCGACGAACTCGCCGGGCAATGAGGTGAACAGCAGCACAATGGTCCCCGCGAAGGTGCCGCCGATCAGATAGAAAACCCCGTTGGCTACCCCGGCCACGTAGCGCTTGCCGGGGTCCTCATGGGCCTCCTTGCTGGTGCAGATGGCCGCCGTGATCGCGGCGATCACCGTGGTGACCCCTCCGAAGAAGGCGGTGACGAAGGAGGTCAGGCTGGTCACGGTAACGATTGGTCTGGCCGGCGTGTTGTAGCCAGAGCTACGCATGATCGCCATGCCCGGCAGGAACTGGCCGGTCAGGCTGACCAGCACCAGCGGGATGGCCAGGCTCAGGGTCGCATTCCAGCTCCACTCGGGACGGATGAACTGCGGGTTTGCGAGGCTCAGCGTCACGCCATCGAGGTTCGCATCCTCGAACACCACGGCCAGGATGACGCCGACCACCAGCAGCGCCACCAGGCTGTAGCGTGGGGTCAGCCGCTTGAACACCAGGTAGGTCAGGATCATGCCCAAGGTCAGCGCCGGCACCGCCTCCAGGGAGACGAAGACCCCGACACCGAACTGGAACAGGATGCCCGCCATCATGGCGCTGGCGATGCCAGGAGGGATCGCCTGGATGATGCGGTCGAAGGAGCCGGTGATCCCGATCACGAAGATCACCGCCGCCGCCGTAAGATAGGCCCCCACCGCCTCGTTCAGGGACAGGCCAGGGAACAGGGTCACCAGCAGTGCCGTACCCGGTGCCGACCAGGCGGTGACCACGGGCACCTTCAACCATAGACTGAGCACGATTCCCGAGACGGCGGCACCGATGGAGATCGCCCACACCCATGAGGTCATCATGGCCGTGGAGATCTCGGCACTCTGGGCCGCCTGGAAGAAGATCGCCAGGGGACCGGAGTAGGAGACCAGCACCGCCACGAAGCCGGCGGTGATCGCGGGTATCGACCAATCCTTGTGAAGTCGCATGTAACGTCTCTCCGTCACACCTCAGGCGACGCCGAGGTGGGTGTCGAGGATGGTGGGATCATCCTTCAGGCCTCGGGAGTCGCCGCTGTAGACCACTTCGCCCTTGACCAGCAGGATGTGTTTCTCGGCCACGTCGAGCAGGTTGTCGATGTTCTTGTCGACGATGATGGTGGCGATGCCCGAGGCCTTGATCTCGTGGATGATCTTCCAGATCTCGTCGCGGATCAGCGGTGCGAGCCCCTCGGTGGCCTCGTCGAGGATCATCAGGTCCGGGTTGAGGGTCAGCGCCCGGCCGATGGAGAGCATCTGCTGCTCGCCCCCGGAGAGGAAGGAGCCATCATGGTTGATGCGCTGGCCGAGTCGCGGGAAGGTGTCCAGCACGCGCTCCAGCGTCCAGGGCGACTCGCCCTGCTCGTTGGGGCGAGCGGCCATGATCAGGTGCTCGCGCACGCTGATCCCCGGGAAGATGCCGCGCCCTTCTGGCACATAGCCGATGCCCTGGCGGATCAGCTGCCAGGGGCGACGCTTCGCCGCCGGGACGCCCTTGATGCGCACCTCGCCGCGCCGCGGTGGCACGAAGCCCAGGATCGACTTCAGCGTGGTGGTCTTGCCCATGCCGTTGCGCCCCAGCAGGCTCAGCGTCTCGCCGGGCATCAGGGTGAGGTCGACGCCGTGCAGGATATGGCTCTCGCCATAGTAGGTATGCAGCCCGCGGGCCTCGATCAGCGGGGTGATCTGCTGTTGTGCCGTCATGCCGTGGCCTCCTCGTGGTGGCGCCCGAGATAGACGTCGCGCACCTTCTCGCTGGAGCGAATCTGCTCGGTAGGCCCGCTCTCCAGCACGCAGCCGTCCACCATCACGGTGATGCGGTCGGCCAGGCGGAAGACGCTGTCCATGTCGTGCTCGATCAGCACCAGGGTGTAGCGGTCGGTGAGGCTCTCGAGCAGTTCCGTGACCTGCACGGTCTCCTCGCGGCCCATGCCGGCCATGGGCTCGTCGAGCAGCATCAGGCTGGGGGCCGTGGCCAGCACCATGGCGATCTGCAGCTGGCGCTGCTCGCCATAGCTCATGTCGGCGGCCGGGGTATAGGCCCGATGGACCAGGTGGCAGGTCTCGAGCACCTCGAGGGCCCGCTCGCCGACCTCGCGGGCACGCTGGCGGGAGCGCCAGCTGCCGAACACACCGCCCAGGTGGATGCGCGCCGCCAGCTCGCAATTCTGCAGGCAGTTGAGGCGCGGGAAGATATTGGTCTTCTGGTGGCTGCGGCCGATGCCCATGCGGGCGATCTGGCGCACGCTCTTGCCCTGGATCGGCTTGCCGTGGAAGAGCACCTCGCCCTCCGAGGGCGGGATCTCCCCCGACAGCAGGTTGATCAGGGTGCTCTTGCCGGCGCCGTTGGGCCCGAGGATGGCGTGGATCTCGCCCGGCCGGACGTCGAAGTCGACGCCGTTGACCGCCACCAGGCCGCCGAAGCGGCGCGTCAAACCCCGGGTGGCGAGTATCGGTTCCTGGCTCATGGCTTAGCCCTCCTTGCTCTGGGTTGCGGGCCGCACGGAGGCCTGATCATCAGGCGCATCTTCCCCCTCCGCGGATGTCACCTTGCGCCGCCAGGGCGGCGCGATGATCAGCCCGGCGATGCCGCGTGGCAGCACCAGCACGGCCGCGATGATGGTCAGGCCCATCAGGATCGGCCAGTGCATGGTCAGGTGCTCGTAGATATAGAGCAGGATCTCGTAGGCGAAGGCGCCGAGGATAGGGCCGAAGATGGTGCCCATGCCGCCAAGGATCAGCATCATCAGCACCTCCCCGGAGGTGTGCCAACCGAGCTGGGCCGGGTTGGCGAAGCCGTACTGCATGGCCGCCAGCATGCCGGCGATGGCGGCGAGGACCCCGGCGATCACGAAGGCGACCAGCTTGTAGCCGTTGGTGGCATAGCCGAGCGCCTGCATGCGGTGCTCGTTGTCGTGGATGCCGTCGAGCACCTGGCCGAAGTAGGAGCGGGTCAGCCAGCGCAGGAACAGGAAGCCCGCGACCAGCATCCCCAGGCAGAAGTAGAAGAAGGTGTGGGGATCGCTCATATCCACCAGGGCCGTCTCGCCGACCGTGACATCGGGGCGGAACATGATGAAGACCCCATCCGTACCGCCGGCGAAGGGTGCGGTGCTGATCAGGTAGTAGAGCATCTGGCCGAAGGCCAGGGTGGTCATGATGAAGAAGATGCCCTTGGTGCGGATCACCAGCAGGCCCACCACCAGGGCGGCGACGGCCGATACCAGCATCACCAGCGGCAGCATCCACCACAGCGAGGCCGCATCGAAGTCGGGGCTGGCCAGCGCCAGGGTATAGGCGCCGAGGCCGAAGAACAGCGCGTGGCCCAGGCTGACCAGGCCGACGATGCCGACCAGCAGATCCAGGCTCATGGCGAAAAGCGCCAGGATCACCATCAGGGTCAGCTTCTCGAGGATGAAGTCCGACTGGTCGCCGAACAGCGCCGGCCCCCAGAGCGGGAAGATCGCGACGATGGCCAGCAGGACCAGCATGATGACGGCGACGCGCTTGGGATATCTATGCAACATGTCTCAGTCTCCTCAAGCGAACAGGCCGCGGGGCTTGACCAGCAGCACGGCGGCCATGATCAGGTAGATCACCATGCTGGCGATGCTGGGGATCAGCACCGAGCCGAAGGTCTCGGCCATGCCGATCAGGATGGCACCCCAGAAGGCGCCCTTGATCGAGCCGATCCCGCCGATGACCACCACCACGAAACAGGTGATCAGGATGCTGTCGCCCATGCCCGGGGTGATGGAGGTCAAGGGGGCGGCGATCATGCCGGCGAAGGCGGTCAGTGCGACGCCGACGCTGAAGATCAACGTGAACAGGGTGCGCACGTTGATGCCCAGACCCTCCACCATGTCACGGTTCACGGCCCCCGCGCGGATGATGATGCCCAGGCGCGTATGGCGGATCACCCAGTAGATGACGCCGGCCAGCGCCAGGCAGACGCCCATCACAAACAGCCGGTAGACCGAGTACTGCAGGTTGTCGGTAAGCTGCAGGCTGGCATCGAAGGGCGCCGGGATCGCCACGCTGTGGACGTCACCGCCCCAGATGATGCGCTGCGCCTCGTTGATCACCAGGATCAGGCCGAAGGTCAGCAGCACCTGGTAGAGGTGGTCGCGCTTGTAGAGCGTATCCAGGAACAGCCGCTCGATGACCAGCCCCAGGGCGACGGCGATGGGAATGGCGATGAGGATCGCCAGCCAGAAGTTGCCCAGCCGCAGGGTCAGGTCCCACACCAGGTAGGCCCCGATCATGTACATGGCCCCGTGGGCCAGGTTGATGATGCCCATGATGCCGAAGATCAGGGTCAGGCCGCTGGCGATCAGGAACAGCAGCAGTCCGTACTGCAGCCCGTTGAGGAGCTGCACACCAAAGAATGCGAGATCCATGACGATCTCCTCCGCGATGGAAGGGGCGAGCCAGGCTCGCCCCGGGAAGTCAGACGTTCACCGGCTCACATCTGGCAGGCGTCGTCCGGCACCTCGAGCTGCTCGGCAGCGACGCCGACCACCTCGTGCTTGCCGTCGCGGATCTCGCGCAGGTAGACGTTCTGGATCGGGTGGTGGGAGCTGGAGAAGCTCATCGGGCCCCGCGGGCTCTCGAGCTCCACCTTGGCCAGGGCCTCGATCAGGGCGTCCCGGTCCTCGGTGTTGCCGCCGACCGCGTCGAGCGCCTGGACCAGCATGGCGCCGGTGTCATAGCCCTGCACCGAGTAGGTGTCGGGGGTCACCTCGTAGGCGTCCTCGTAGGCCGACAAGAAGGCCCGGTTCTCCTCACTGTCCAGGGTCTCGGCGTAGTGCATGGTGGTCAGCACACCCTCGCCGGCACCGTCCATGGCCGCGATGTTGCCCTCGATGAGGAAGCCCGAGCCCATCAGCGGGATGCTCTCCTTGAGGCCGGCGGCGGCGTAGTCGCGCACGAAGCTGACCCCGCCGCCCCCCGCGAAGAAGGTGTAGACCGCGTCCGGGGCGATGCTGGCGATCTGGGTGAGGTAGCTCTGGAACTCGGTGCTCGGGAAGGGCACCAGGATCTCCTCGACGATCTCGCCGCCCTGTGCCTCGAAGGCCTCCTTGAAGCCGGCCACGTCCTCCTTGCCGCCGGCGTAGTCCCAGGTGATGGTCACGACCTCGCGGTGCCCCCGGTCATGGGCGACCTTGCCCATCGGGAAGCTGTTCTGCCACATGCTGAACGAGGTGCGGAAGACGTTGGGCATGCACAGCTGGTTGGTGGCGGCCTCCAGGCCGGCATTGGGGATGATGGTGATGGCGCCGGACTGCTTGGCCACCCGCAGCATGCCCATGGCCACGCCGGAGTGGACCGGGCCGATGACGAAGTCGACGCCATCGCCCTTGACCAGGCGACTCATGTTCTGGGGCGCCTTGGAGGGGTTGGCCTCGGAGTCGAGCTGCACGTACTCGACGTCGCGGCCGCCGAGCTGGCCGCCATTCTGCTCGATGGCAAGCTTCAGGCCATTGGTGATGGCCTCGCCCAGGGCCGTGTAGGTGCCGGAGTAGGGCAGCATCAGGCCGACCTTGACCGGGTGGCTGTCGGCCATGGCGGCGGAGGCAGACATGAGGGTAGCGGTGCCCAGCACGCTGGCGAGGGCGGTCTTCTTGGCATTCTTCATGGTGATTCCCAGGGGGTCAGTTGTTGTTGGAGCGCGATGCTCTGCTGGGACGTCCCTGTCCCGCTCATGCTTGGGCGTCGTCGTCAGACGTGGTAGACGTCGATGACCTGGTGGATGTAGTCGTTGTTGAGTTGCACGACTTTTCTGGTGATCAGCGGCGTCGCCCCCGACACGTCCAGGGTGTAGAAGGCGCTGCCGAAGTAGCTGTCGGTCTTCTTGTAGCGGTGGCTCAGGGTGTGCCAGTTGAAGCGCAGCTCC
>NZ_SNZJ01000018.1 GCF_004363555.1 Halomonas ventosae
CGGGCGGCTTGGCGGCTTGGCGGCTTGGCGGCTTGGCGGCTTGGCGGCTTGGCGGCTTGGCGGCTTGGCGGCTTGGCGGCTTGGCGGCTTGGCGGCTTGGCAGGAGATGTTCCACGTGAAACACTCCTGCACAACGGACAATCCGCCCTAGGAGATCAACACCATGCCCGCAGCCGACAGGCTCGTGATCCTCGACCGAGATGGGGTCATCAACCGGGACTCCGACGACTACGTGAAGTCCCTCGAGGAATGGATCCCCTACCCTGACGCTGTCGAGGCTATCGCCCGACTCCACCGTGCCGGCTGGACAGTGGCCGTCGCTACCAATCAGTCCGGCATTGCCCGCGGCTACTATGGCGTGGAGGTGCTGGAGGCCATGCATGGTCGGCTCCGCGACCTGGTTCGCGAGGCCGACGGAGAAATTGCCCATATCGCCCACTGCCCCCATGGCCCGGGTGACGACTGTGATTGCCGAAAGCCATTGCCTGGCTTGCTGGAAGAGATTCGGCAGGTCTTGTCGCTGGACAACCTGGAAGGCAGCTGGATGGTCGGCGACAGTCTGCGCGACCTGCAGGCTGGCGAACCCATGGGTTGTCGGCCGGTCCTTGTCCGCACCGGCAAGGGCCGTCGCACGGAGGAAAAGGGGGAAGGGCTACAAGGCGCGATGGTCTTCGATGATCTCGCGGCCTTCGTGGACTGGCTGCTGGCACGGGACGAGAAGGGACAGGCAGCCCAGTAACCCCGGGAAGACAGTACGCTGAACGCGACAAGGCCGGCTTCGAGAAGCCGGCCTTGTCGTACTGTTGGCACTCACTCAGGCAGCGCGATGTTTCACGTGGAACATCGCGCCTCGGCCATCAGATATCCAGGTTGGCCACCAGGGCATAGCGTTCGATGAAGTCGCGTCGAGGCTCGACCTCGTCCCCCATCAGGGTATTGAACATCATGTCGGCGGCGACCGCATCCTCGATGGAAACCCGCAGCATGCGACGGGTATCGGGGTTCATGGTCGTCTCCCAGAGCTGGTCCGGGTTCATCTCGCCCAGTCCCTTGTAGCGCTGGATGGATAGGCCACGCTGGGCCTCGGCCATCAGCCACTCCAGGGCATCATAGAAGGTCGCCACGGGCTTCTGTCGCTCACCACGAGCCACATAGCTGCCCTCCTCCAGCAGGCCGTCCAGCGTCTCTCCGAGGCCTGCCATGGCGCGATAGTCGGCACTGGTGAAGAACTCGATGCCCCAGACATAGTCGGTGGTGACACCATGCGCCGTCAGCGTCACCGCGGGCAGGAAGACGCCACGCTCACCTTCCTCCTCGAGGCGGAAGGTGTATCGCGGCCCCCCCTCGTAGGAGACCAGGGCATCCATCTCGGCCTGCAGGTACTCGATCCAGTTCTGCATGGTGACACGGTCGCGCAGGCTCTGCTCACCGTCGAGATGCGCCGCATGGACGATCTTGCGCAGCACGACATTGGGGTAGACGCGCGAAAGGCGATCGATGCGCTTCATCACATCGCGATACTGGTTGACAAGGGCTTCCAGCTGGGCACCGCCGATACCAGGCGCATCCGCGTTGACATGCAGCCGCGCACCGTCGAGCGCCGTTGTCGTCAGGTAATCGATCATCGCCTGCTCATCCTTGAGATAGAGCTCCTGCTTGCCACGCTTGATCTTGTAGAGCGGCGGCTGGGCGATGAAGACATGGCCGCGCTCGATCAGCTGCGACATCTGGCGGAAGAAGAAGGTCAGCAGCAGGGTACGGATGTGCGAGCCGTCCACGTCGGCATCGGTCATGATGATGATGGAGTGATAGCGCAGCTTGTCGGGATCGAACTCCTCGCGGCCGATACCGCAGCCCAGGGCCGTTATCAGGGTGCCGACCTCGGCCGAGGAGAGCATCTTGTCGAAGCGTGCCTTCTCGACGTTGAGGATCTTGCCCTTGAGCGGCAGGATCGCCTGGGTGCGACGATCCCGCCCCTGCTTGGCGCTGCCGCCGGCCGAGTCACCCTCGACGAGGAAGAGCTCGGAGAGGCTGGGGTCCTTCTCCTGGCAATCGGCCAGCTTCCCGGGCAGGCCCGCGATGTCCAGGGCCCCCTTGCGGCGAGTCATGTCGCGCGCCTTGCGCGCCGCCTCGCGGGCCCGGGCCGCGTCCAGCATCTTGTTGACGATGGCCTTCGCCTCGTTGGGCTTCTCGATCAGGTATTCCGAGAACAGCCGCCCCATCTCCTGCTCCACCGCGGTCTTGACCTCGGAGGAAACCAGCTTGTCCTTGGTCTGGGCAGAGAATTTCGGGTCCGGAACCTTGACGGAGATAATCGCGGTCAGTCCCTCGCGGGCATCGTCGCCGGAGGTATTGACCTTGGCCTTCTTGAGCAGTCCCTCGGCCTCGATATAGTGGTTCAGCGAGCGGGTGAGGGCCGCACGGAAGCCGGCCAGGTGGGTGCCGCCATCCCGCTGGGGAATGTTGTTCGTGTAGCAGAAGATGTTCTCGGAGAAGGTATCGTTCCACTGCATCGCCACTTCCACGCCGACGCCATCCTCGCGCTCGGCATTGAAGTGGAACACCGGGTTGAGCACGGTCTTGTTGGTATTCAGGTGGTTGACGAAGGCCTTGAGGCCACCCTCGTAGTGGAATAGCTCCTCCTTGCCACTGCGCTCGTCCATCAGGCGGATGGCCACGCCGGAGTTGAGGAAGGAGAGCTCACGGAGGCGCTTGGCCAGGATGTCGTAGTGGAACTCGATGTTATGGAAGGTCTCGGAAGAGGGACGGAAATGCACGCGGGTCCCGCTCTTCTCCGTCTTGCCTACCACCGACAGCGGGGCGTCGGGGACCCCATGGTGATAGACCTGCTCGTGCACCTGGCCCGCACGCCAGATGGTCAGCCTCAGCTCCTCGGACAGGGCATTGACGACGGAGACCCCCACGCCGTGCAGGCCACCGGACACCTT
Organism: Halomonas ventosae; assembly: GCF_004363555.1. Classification (GTDB taxonomy): domain Bacteria; phylum Pseudomonadota; class Gammaproteobacteria; order Pseudomonadales; family Halomonadaceae; genus Halomonas; species Halomonas ventosae. The sequence goes on from NZ_SNZJ01000018.1 coordinate 2,949, forward strand.
GTAGGAGTTGTCGTCAAACTTGCCGCCGGCATGCAGCACCGTCATGATCACCTCGGCTGCCGACACGCCCTCTCCCTCGTGGATGTCGGTCGGGACGCCGCGACCGTTGTCGGTCACGGTCACCGACTCGTCGGGATGGATGATGACCCGGATCTCGCTGCAGTGCCCGGCCAGGGCTTCATCGATGGAGTTGTCCACCAGCTCGAACACCATATGGTGCAGGCCGGTGCCGTCATCGGTGTCGCCGATATACATCCCCGGCCGCTTGCGTACGGCATCCAGGCCCTTGAGGACCTTGATGCTCGATGAGTCGTAAGCCTGTTCGCTCATTGACTACTCCGTCATGAAGTCTGTCTGTCCAGTGGCAGCAGCTGTCCCTGCCCCGATTCGGAATGTTTCACGTGGAACATCGCCACCTGGGTGTCCGGCTGCCAGAGCCCTGCCAGGGCATCGGGGTCGACACTGGTGATGAATACCTGGCAGCGCATGCGTTCAAGCCAGCCGCAGAAGACCCGGCGATGCTCGAGATCCAGCTCGGCAGGCAGGTCATCGATCAGGTAGATGCAGGTGCGGCCGGTGACCTGCTCGAGCAGGCGCCCCTGGGCCAGCTTGAGGGCACTCACCACCAGCTTCTGCTGGCCGCGGGAGAGCACTTCCACCGCCGGACGCTTGCCGAGACGAATACCCAGCTCTGCCCGCTGTGGACCCTGCTGGGTAAAACCCATCTGGCAATCCGTGGCACGGGCATCGCGAAGGATGTCCGCCAGTTCACGCTTGCGGTCCCAGCCACGCGAGTAGCGCAGCGTCAGCCCGGGCAGCGCGATCAGCTCGGCCAGCGTGTCCTCGAATACCGGCACGAAACTCTCGGTCCAGTCGCGACGCATGCCATCCAGTCGGTCGCCCCAGTGCACCAGCTCCTGTTCCCACGCATCCAGGGAAGCATCTGTCATTCTACCATGCCGGAGAAGGGCATTCCGATGTTTCAGCGCGCGTCGGAAGCGTCGCCAGACATCGAGAAAACCATGTTCCACGTGAAACACACCCCAATCGAGAAACTCGCGCCGCCCGGCCGGCGGGCCCTCCAGGAGACGGAAGGCGTCAGGATTGATCAGCTGCAGCGGCAGGGTCTCGACCAGGCGCGAGACGCGCTCCAGACGTTCTCCCGCCAGGCGCATCTCAAGCTCACCACCCTCGCGGTGCCGGCGTATGCCGATGGCCATCGCCGGCTCGCCGGCCACGCGGCCGTGCAGCGTCATGGCGTCGGCATCGTGAGCAATGGCATGACGCAGCTGGCGGGCGCGAAAGGAACGTCCCATGCCCAGGACATGGATGCCCTCCAGCAGGCTGGTCTTGCCGCTGCCGTTGGCGCCGGTGAAGAGGTTGATGCGTGGACCCGGGGTCAGGTCCACGACCTGCAGGTTGCGCAGGCCATGGAAGGCAAGGCGTTCGAGAGGCATCAGGCGAGATCGACCGCGGCGTTGGCGGCACCCGAGACAGGTACCGCCTGCCGGCGCCTCAGAGGCGCATCGGCATGACGACGTACATGGCGTCGCCGCCGCCGGGTTCTTCCATCAGCGCACTGCTGTTGGGATCGGCCAGGGTCATCTGTACCCGATCCTCGTCCAGCACGCTGAGCACGTCGACGAGATAGCCGACATTGAAGCCGATCTCCATGGCCGGCCCGCTGTACTCGATGGCGACGTTCTCCTCGGCCTCTTCCTGCTCGGGGTTGTTGGCCATCACCCGCAGGTTGCCCTCCTCGAGATTCAGGCGCACGCCACGGTACTTCTCGTTGGAGAGGATGGCCGTGCGCGACAGCACCTGACGCAGCTCGGCACGGTCGGCGATGAAGACCTTGTCACCGCCGCGCGGCACGACCCGCTCGTAGTCGGGGAACTTGCCGTCGACCAGCTTGGACGTGAAGGTGAAGTCGCCGGTGTGGGCACGCACATGACTGGCGCCGAGGGTCAGACTGACCGGCTCCTCGCCATCATCGAGCAGCCGCACCAGTTCCAGGACCCCCTTGCGCGGCACGATCAGCTTCTGGGAGGGCTCCACCTGAATCTCGGCCGGGCGCGAGCAGACGGCAAGCCGATGGCCGTCGGTCGCCACGGTACGCACCAGATTGTTGCCCAGTTCGAGCAGCATCCCGTTGAGATAATAGCGGACGTCCTGCTGGGCCATCGCGAAGGAGGTCGCATCGATCAGGTGCTTCAGGATGCCCCGCGGCAGGCTGAGCTCCACGTTACCCGGATCATCCTCGATATTGGGAAATTCGGCCACCGGCAGGGTCGAGAGGGTGAAGCGCGAGCGACCGCTGCGCAGCACCGCCCTCCCCTCCTCGAGGGAAAGCTGTATCTCGGACTGGTCCGGCAGCGACTTGCAGATGTCCATGAGCTTGCGCGCAGGCACCGTCGCCGAACCAGGCTCCTCCACCAGGCTGGCGGCGGTGCGGCCGATCAGCTCGACCTCGAGGTCGGTGCCGGTAAGGGAGACCTGGTCCTGGTCGACCTGAATCAGCACGTTGGAGAGTACCGGCAGGGTCTGGCGTCGCTCCACCACGCCGGCAACCAGCGTCAGCGGGCGCAGCAGCGCTTCTCGGGAGATGGAAAATTTCATGTCGGCTCCACTACTTGTCCTGGAGGGGTTGAGGCCGGCGACCCGACCGCTGGTGTTCCGTTCAGCTGGTCAACAGCCGCAGCAGATTCTTGTAGTCCTCGCGGATGTCCGCGCTCTCCTCCTGCAACGCCTTCACCTTGCGGCAGGCATGCAGCACCGTGGTGTGATCTCGACCACCGAAGGCATCCCCGATCTCCGGCAGACTATGGTTGGTCAACTCCTTGGCCAGAGCCATGGCGACCTGGCGGGGCCGGGCCACCGAGCGAGAACGACGCTTGGAGAGCAGGTCGGCAAGCTTGATCTTGTAGTACTCGGCCACGGTGCGCTGGATGTTGTCCACACCGACCTGCTTGTCCTGGAGCGCCAGCAGGTCCTTGAGGGATTCGCGGATGAAATCCTGGGTGATCGTCTTGCCCATGAAGTGGGAGTCGGCGATCACCTTCTTGAGGGCCCCCTCCAGCTCACGCACGTTGGAGCGGATCTTCTGGGCGATGAAGAAGGCGGCGTCGTGGGGCAGGTCGACCTTGGCCTGGTCGGCCTTCTTCATCAGGATCGCCACCCGGGTCTCCAGCTCCGGCGGCTCGATGGCCACCGTCAGCCCCCACCCGAAACGCGACTTCAGGCGCTCCTCTACCCCACTGATTTCCTTGGGGTATCGATCAGATGTCAGGATCATCTGCTGGCCGCCCTCGAGCAGGGCATTGAAGGTATGGAAGAACTCCTCCTGGGAGCGCTCCTTGCCCGCGAAGAACTGGATATCGTCGATCAGCAGGGCATCGACGCTGCGATAGAAACGCTTGAAGTCATTGATGGCGTTGAGCTGCAGCGCCTTGACCATGTCGGCCACGAAGCGCTCGGAATGCAGGTAAACGACGCGGGCATTCTCGCGTCGCGTTGCCAGGGCGTTACCCACGGCATGCATCAGGTGGGTCTTGCCGAGGCCGACCCCGCCATAGAGGAACAGCGGGTTGTAGGCGCCGCCGGGATTCTCGGACACCTGGCGGGAAGCGGCCCTGGCCAGCTGGTTCGATTTGCCCTCGACGAAGGTCTCGAAGGTGAAGTTGGGATTCAGGCCACTGCTGTGCTTGAGGCTCCCCTCCACCTGCACCTGGCGCTCGCCGCCACGCCGCTGGCCGGCGCCCTCCTCGCGCAGCTGATCGATCTCGCGCTCATCCCCCACATCACCACGCGGAGGCACCTGGACTGCCGGTGCGGCTGGCGCTCGAGTCGCCGAGACGGGATTGCCCAGCTCGCGAGGTTGAGGGCTCGGCGCCGCGCGGCGACTGCCGACGGTCAGCACCACCTTCGGCGGCTTGGCGGGCGAGAGCTCACGCATCAGCTCGCTGATCCGCTTGGCATACTTGTCGCTTACCCAGTCACGCACGAAGCGGTTCGGCGCCAGGAGGCGCAACTGGTTGGACTCCCCTTCCTCCGCCTGCAGCGGGCGGATCCAGGTGTTGAACTGCTGGGAATTCAGTTCATCCTGCAGGGTATCCAGACATTGTTGCCAGAGAGCCAGTGACACGCGACCTCACCATTGCATTGAAAACGACCGCCTATTGTATCGTTCAGACGACGGGTTATCCACATGCCCCGCGCCGAGTCGCGGTCTGTGGAAAACCCCTGCGCGACCCGCACCGAGTGCGTATTCGACAGGTAGAGGCGACCCGCGCAGGTCGCCGCTACCTGCCGGGCGCCAGGGCAGGCAATCCCCGCCGCATCCCCACCTTGTCCACAGCAATCCTTTATCTCTAACATATTGATTAAAAGAGATTATACGGGCTTGGTCACAATACATATCCCCAATAGTGATAACAGGGCTTGCCCCCTGCCGGTGATTGCCTGAGGGCGCGACGAGAGGACAGCGGGGTGCCATGCCCGGCCGGCAGCATCGGGACGCACGGAAGAATTGCACCGCGGGCCTGAAATCACTACAATTTCCGGTCTTGAACCGAATACCCCCGGGTCCGCCAGCGGCATCCGGATGTCTCCGAATGATCGATTCGTTCCGAAAACCACGTGGGAATAACGAGTTATGAAACGTACTTTTCAACCCAGCGTCCTCAAGCGCAAGCGCGTGCATGGCTTCCGTGCACGCATGGCCACCAAGAATGGTCGTGCCGTACTGGCCCGTCGCCGTGCCAAGGGCCGCAAGCGCCTGAGCGCCTGACCGCGGCCCTCGCGTGTCCAGTCAGGGCTATCCCCGGCAGCTGCGACTGCTGACCGCCGGGGATTATCGACGTGTCTTCGAAACGGCTGCATTCAAGGTCCACGGCAAGGGGCTGATGGCCCTCGCCTCTCCCAACGAGCGAGGACATCCGCGACTCGGCCTGATCTTCAGCAAGAAGAACGTCCGCAGAGCCGTCGACCGAAACCGCCTCAAGCGCATCGTGCGTGAATCCATCCGGCTTCAGCAGCACCGCCTGCCCTCGGTGGATATCGTGGTGCTGGCAAGACGAGGAGTCCATGAACTGGACAATGCCACCGTGCATCGCCAGCTCCACGGGATGTGGCGTCGCCTGGAGCGAGAGGCGCGCAGGTCGTCCCCCGGGATGGACTCGCCCAGCCCGGAGAGCGGTAACGCGGGCCGCACACGGTGACCGGCACCCCAGCGTGCCGGTGCACCCCGGAGCCGGCATGGACATGACCACTGCCTGCCTCGTTGCGCCCCTCCACGCTGACGCCTCGGATGCAGCCAGCCTGCACGCGTTGTCCAGCCTGCCTTCGGCAGGCTTTCGTGTATCTCGGGTGGGCGACCTGCGTTGCGCCATCGGAATGTTCACTACCCATCGGGCAGACCCCTCATGGACGTAAAACGACTTCTCCTCGTGATTCCCCTGGCGGTACTCGCGTACCTGCTGATCGTGCAGTGGAATCAGGACTACGGACAGGTGACCCCTGAGCCGCAAGCTCCCGCCATCACCAGCAGCGCCCCGGAAGGGAGCCGCCAGGACCCCGCATCCACGGGCAGCGACGACCTCTCGGTCCCGGCGACTGCCGGCCCGGCGGACGACATGACCGGCGAGATTCCCGGCGAGCCCGCCGCTGCGTCGGGCAGCCGTGACCTGGTGGCCGTCGTCACCGACGTGCTCGATGTCCGCATCGACCCCCAGGGGGGAGACATCGTCTACGCGGCGCTGCCGCAGCACCGCTTCAGCCTCGACTCCGAGCGCCCCTATGTGCTGCTCTCCGACAGCGAGGGTCGCAGCTATGTGGCACGCTCCGGCCTTCAGCTCGAGGGCCACGAGGGCCGCATCACCTTCGCCCCCGAGGCGACCGAATACCGGCTGGGCGAGAACGACGAGCGACTCGAGGTCGACCTTACCGCCGAAGTGAATGGCGTGGAGGTGATCAAGCGCTTCACCTTCGAGCGTGACAGCTACGCGGTGGACGTGAACTACTACCTGGCCAACAACACCGAGCAGCCCGTCACGGCCCGCTTCATCGGCCAGCTGGCCCGCGACAACAGCAGCGACCCCTCCAGCGGACCGGCCCTGGGCATGCAGTCCTTCCTGGGTGCGGCCTACTCCACTCCGGAGGATCGCTACCTCAAGGTCGACTTCGAGGAGATCCAGGAAGGCGCCTTCAACAACCGCGACGTCGAGGGGGGCTGGGTCGCCATCATCCAGCACTACTTCACCTCGGCCTGGGCACCCGCCCAGAACCAGCAGAACCTCTACTACGCCACCACCGACTCCCGCGGTCGCAACGTGGCCGCCTTCGCCGGCCCCACCAGCAGCGTGGCCGCCGACGGCGAGGCGACGCTGGGGGCGACCCTCTACATGGGACCCAAGGTGCAGGAGCGACTGGAGGCCGTGGCCCCCCACCTGGAGCTGACGGTGGACTTTGGCTGGCTGTGGTTCATCGCCAACCCGCTGTTCTGGCTGCTGGACCAGATCCATGACCTGATCGGCAACTGGGGCTGGTCCATCGTTCTGCTGACCCTGCTGGTGAAGCTGGCCCTCTGGCCGCTCTCCGCCAAGGCCTACAAGTCCATGGCCCGCATGCGCAAGCTTGGCCCTGAGATGCAGCGCCTCAAGGAGCAGTTCGGCGACGATCGCCAGAAGATGTCCCAGGAGATGATGAAGTTCTACCAGAAGGAGAAGATCAACCCCCTGGGCGGCTGCCTGCCGATCCTGGTGCAGATGCCGGTCTTCATCGCCCTCTACTGGATGCTGCTGGAATCCGTGGAACTGCGTCACGCCCCCTTCATGTTCTGGATCCAGGACCTGTCGGTGAAGGATCCGTACTTCATCCTGCCGATCCTGATGGGCGCCTCGATGTTCGTCCAGCAGATGCTCAACCCGACACCTCCGGATCCGATGCAGGCGAAGATCATGAAGATGCTGCCGATCGTCTTCACCTTCTTCTTCCTGTGGTTCCCGGCGGGCCTGGTCATCTACTGGGTGGTCAACAACTGCATCTCCATCGTTCAGCAGTATGCGATCACCCGCAAGATCGAGGCCGACCCGAGTATCGGCAAGGGCATGAAGACCAAGTAGCGCGGTGCTTCTCCCCGACACCCAGACCCCCGCCTCGGCGGGGGTCTGGCGTTTGCAGGACCCGACCCGGAGAATGTCCCTTCCAGCTGAGGAGCCGCCGATGACCGCCAATCTCCATGATCAGGACACCATCACTGCCCTGGCCACGCCACCGGGCCGCGGCGGCGTGGGCATCATCCGCGTCTCCGGCCCCGCCTGCAGGACGATCGCCGAGGCCATGGTGGGCCACTGCCCGGCCCCGCGATACGCCCACTACGGCCCCTTCCGCGGCGCATCCGCGGTGATCGACGAGGGCATCGCGCTGTTCTTCCCGGGACCCCACTCCTTCACCGGCGAGGATGTCCTGGAACTCCAGGGGCATGGCGGTCCGGTGATCATGGACCTGCTGCTCGAGCGCTGCGTGCAGTTGGGGGCACGGCTCGCTCGCCCCGGGGAGTTCTCGGAGCGCGCCTTCCTCAACGACAAGCTGGACCTGGCCCAGGCCGAGGCCATCGTCGACCTGATCGAGGCCAGCTCCCGGGGTGCAGCCGAGAACGCCCTGCGCTCCCTGCAGGGCGAGTTCTCGCGTCGCGTGGCATCACTGGTCCAGCGGCTGATCGAGCTGCGCATGTACGTCGAGGCCGCCATCGACTTCCCCGAGGAGGAGATCGACTTCCTCGCCGACGGACATGTCGCCAGCCGGCTGGCCGCGCTCCAGTCGGAGCTGGCCGAGGTGCGGGCCGCGGCCGGTCAGGGAGCCCTGATGCGGGAAGGCATGAGCGTGGTGATCGCCGGGCGTCCCAATGCCGGAAAGTCGAGCCTGCTCAATGCGCTGACCGAACAGGACACCGCCATCGTCACCGACATCGAGGGCACGACCCGGGACGTGCTGCGTGAGCATATCCATCTGGATGGCATGCCCTTGCACGTCATCGACACCGCCGGGCTTCGCGATACCCCCGACGCGGTGGAGAAGATCGGGGTGGCCCGGGCCTGGGGGGAGATCGAGAAGGCCGATCGGGTACTGCTGCTGGTGGATGCGGCCACCACCGATGCCATCGACCCCATGGCCATCTGGCCCGAATTCGTCGCACGGCTTCAGGACCCCTCGCGGCTGACGCTGGTGCGCAACAAGATCGACGCCAGCCACGAATCCCCCGGCATCGATACCGACGCCACCACGCCGGTGATCCGGCTGTCGGCCCGGAGTGGCGCGGGGGTAGATGGCCTCAGGGAGCACCTCAAAGCGGTGATGGGCTATGCCGCCACCACCGAAGGGCGTTTCTCGGCCCGGCGACGCCACCTGGAGGCTCTCGACCGCGCCAGCCAGGCCCTGGCCAATGGCGAGGCGCAGCTCGCCGGCTACGGGGCCGGTGAACTGCTTGCCGAGGACCTGCGCGATGCCCAGCAGGCGCTGGGGGAGATCACCGGGGAATTCAGCGCCGATGACCTGCTGGGCGAGATCTTCGGCAGTTTCTGTATCGGCAAGTAGGCGGTCCCGCAGGACCGCGCTGTCAGCGCGGTCGATACCACCTCCGCTGGGCGAGATCTTCGGCAGCTTCTGTATCGGCAAGTAGCCCCTTCCCGCAGGGCCCATCCCCTACTCCCCTACCCACCAGTCGCCGGTATGGCGGCTGGTTTCCCCCAGCAGCGGCGTGACCTGCCGCATGGCGGCTTCCAGCCGCGTATCCAGCCCCCAGGGGGGGTTGATCACCAGCATGCCGCTGCCGACCATGCCGCGCTCGCCCTCCTTCGCCTCGCGCAGCCTCAGCTCGCTGCGCCAGATCTTGCGCAGGCCGCCCTCGCGCAGCCCCTCCAGCAGCTCCCGATGGCGGCCGGCCGGCAGCAGGGGGTACCACACCAGCACGACGGCATGTCGCGCCAGGCGCATGGCCTCGAGCAGCGCATCAACCACCTCGCCATACTCCGCCTTGCGCTCGTAGCTGGGGTCGACCAGCACGCAAAGCCGTGGGGTGGCCACCGGCAATCGCTTCATCAGACCCTCGAGGCCGTCGCCATGGATGCGCTGCACATTGTCGGGCAGTGTCTGGCGAGCCAGGTGGCCATGCTCGCCGGGGTGCAGTTCGAAGAGCATCAGCCGGTCACTGGCACGCAAGCGATCCGAGAGCCACCAGGGCGAGCCGGGATAGTGGTCGAGCCGGCCGTCTCGCGCCTGGACCCGGCCAACAGCAGCGAGCCAGTCGCCGAGCAGCGGGTCATCACCCAGTCGCGCCCTCGCCTGCCATAGCCGGGCAATGCCTTCACGGTACTCCCCCAGCCTCGCGGTCTCCTCGGCTGCCAGCGGATAGAGACCGCGACCGGCATGGGTATCCATGTACGTAACAGGTGATTTCTTACGTAATAGATGGTCGACCACCGCGAAGAGCGTCAGATGCTTGTGAACATCGGCGAAATTGCCCGCATGATAGGCATGCTGGTAGGAAAGCATGGAAGGAGATCCGTGAGTCGGCAAGACGAAAGGGCCCGCCACTGCATGGCAGCGACGGGCCCGGATGGTACGGCTTCAGGAAGCCGAGTTACTGCTGCTGGAAGCGGGACTCGATGGGTGTGAGGGTGATCTCCACCCGACGATTCTGGGCCCGGCCCTGCTCGGTGTCGTTGCTGGCCACCGGCTGGTTCTCGCCGTAGCCGCGCATGGCCAGGCGGTTGCGTGATACGCCGGACTGGGCGAGGTAGGTGCCCACCGAATCGGCACGACGTTCGGAGAGCCGCTGGTTGTAGCTGGCGTCGCCGGTGCTGTCGGTATGGCCGGCGATGTTGACCTGCGTATCGGGGTACTGCTGCAGCACCGCGGCCACGTCATTGAGGGCATTGCGCGCATTGGGGGTCAGGTCGCTGGAGTCGAAGGCGAAGGTCACCTCGCTCGGCATGTTGAGCACGATATCGTCGCCGCGACGATCGACACCGATACCGGTGCCCTGCGTGCTCTGACGCAGCTGCTCCTCCTGACGATCCATGTAGGCGCCGATGCCACCGCCGGCAGCGGCCCCCACGGCAGCGCCGATCAGGGCGCGATCGCGGCGGCTGGTGCTGCCGTCACCACTGAGGGCACCGGCAGCGGCACCCACGGCGGCGCCGATGGCCGCACCTGTCCCGGTCTGGCTACGCTGGGTCTCCCCGGTATAGGGGTCGGTGGTGGTACAGCCTACCAGCAGCGCGGCGGCGGCCAGCGGTGCTATCAGTCGGATGGATCTGCTCATGGTGTCCTCTTCTCCTTGGGTTGACGAGTGTCATCCTTCACTGGCCCGTTCATCATCGATCAGAGCCAGCAATTCGTTCAAGAATAGTAGACCCTGGGGTGATGCCCTAAGCCAGTCGGCATCTTCCACAAGAAGTCCTTTTTCACGGGCCGCGACCAGCCGGTCACGCAGCGCCCGCGGCCCACGCCCCGTATGGGCCTGCCAGGTCGACAGGGGCACCCCCTCCACCAGGCGCAGGGCATTCATGGCGAACTCCAGCGGCAGCTCGCGCTCCTCGATGTCGGTTCGACCCGCTACGAAACCCCGCGGGTCGTCAAGGCGACGCAGGTAGGCGTCGGGCAGCCGCGATTTCCAGCGCCGCTGGATCTGCAGGCCAGCGTCGCCCGGAACGCTGAGCTTGCCGTGGGCACCAGCGCCGATCCCCAGATAGTCGCCGAAGCGCCAGTAGTTGAGATTGTGACGCGAGTTCCGCCCGGCACGGGCATAGGCGGAAATCTCGTAGCGCTCCAGGCCAGCGGCCTCCAGGCGCTCGTGTCCCAGGTCCTGGATGTCCCACAGCACCTCCTCCTCGGGGAGCGAAGGCGGGAAGGCATGGAATTCGGTATTGGGTTCCAGGGTCAGCTGGTACCAGGAGAGATGCTCCGGGGAGAGGGAGAGCGCCTGGTCGAGGTCGGCCAGCGCCAGCGCCGGCGTCTGTTGTGGAAGACCGTGCATCAGGTCGAGGTTGAGGTTGTCGAAGCCCGCCTGACGCGCCTCCTCGACGGCCGCCACGGCATCGTCACCGCCATGGATACGCCCCAGGGCCGCCAGCTGGGCGTCCTGGAAGCTCTGCACGCCCAGCGACAGGCGGTTGATGCCCGCCGCCCGGTAGTGGGCGAAACGTCCCCGCTCCAGGGTCCCGGGATTCGCTTCCAGGGTGATCTCGATATCGGCGGCCAGCGGAAGCCGGCTCGCCACGGCCTGCAGCAGTCGTTCGTAGAAGCCGCCCGACATCAGGCTCGGGGTCCCCCCCCCGATGAAGATGCTCACCAGCTCGCGTCCCGCGACCAGCGGCAGGTCGGCCTCGAGATCCGCGATCAGCGCCTCGAGGTAGCGCGCCTCGGGGAGCTCGGCGCTCTGCCCCACTCCGTGGGAATTGAAGTCACAGTAGGGACACTTGCGTACGCACCAGGGGACGTGGACATAGAGCGACAGCGGTGGCACATCGAGCGCTGACAGGGCAGAGGCGCTCATCATTGTCCTTGCCCAACGCCCATCGCCACTACCAGCGCCTGCAGCGCCCGCCCCCGGTGGCTGAGCCGATTCTTCTGCTCGGCGGTGAGTTCGGCGGCAGTCGCGCCCTGATCGGGGAGCCAGAACAGCGGATCATAGCCGAAGCCCCCCTCGCCGCGGGGAGCCGGCAGGATCTCGCCTTCCCAGCTACGCTGCACGATAAGCGGCACCGGGTCCTCGGCATGGCGCAGCAGCACCAGCACGCACCAGTAGCGGGCCCGACGACGCCCTTCCGGTACCTCGGCCAGGGATGCCAGCAGCCGGGCGTTGTTGCGCGCATCGCTCTTCGGCTCGCCGGCATAGCGCGCGGAGTAGATACCGGGCGCCCCGTTCAGGGCATCGACCTCGAGGCCGGAATCGTCGGCCAGGGCCGGCAGCCCACTAAGACGACTGGCTTCCCGGGCCTTGAGCAGGGCGTTCTCGACGAAGGTCAGGCCGGTCTCCTCGACATCGGCCACGCCGTAGTCGGCCTGGGGCCGCACGTCGAAGCCCAGCGGGGCGAGCAGCTGATGGAACTCGCGCAGCTTGCCGGTATTGCCACTGGCCAGGACCAGCAGGGCTGGGGTCATGGTCGATTCTCCAGACGATCAGGGATGGTCCATTGTACGAGTCGAAGTCATCAGGGGAAACGAACGCGCAAGGAGCTGAGAGGTTGGTATTCGGACGCATGGATTTCCTCATGCTTAATCATGAGAAATCGAATCGTGAAGTCGCCGGTGCCGGACTGATTTTCCTTGACAGGTGGTCTCGGCCGAAGCATTGGCCGAACACCCTTCCGACGACAAGTCCTTGATCTAGCGACTCACCGCCCGAAGAAAAAACAATAAGTAACAAAAATATCCCCAATTATAACCAAAAGTTAGTAACGAAAGATTACATTCTGACCAAGACTGAGAGCCAGTGTGGCGCTTGTGCCACAAATGACTGATTGCCTCATCATGAAGGTTAACCGCGTCTTGCGAAGGGGTCGCACCATGGAACAGGGGAAGAGCCTGGTGTTGCTGGTCACCGCCAACAACCCTCAGTCACAACTCTTCATCAACTATCTCCACGACCAGCTCGACTGCCCGGTCTCGGTGGTCGCGCCGGGGACGGAGTGGAAGGGCAAGGATGCCTCGCCGACCGTGGTGCTGCTCGATGCGGATCATATCGACGAGGCGACCATGCAGCAGTGGCATGTCAAGGCGGCAGAGGCCGGTGACATGTCGCTGGCCGCCTTCAACCTGCGGGACGAGGAACATGCCGTCGAGGTCCTCTCGGCCATGAACCTGCAGGGGGTCTTCTACCGCAGCGATTCACTGGAGATGATCTGCAAGGGGCTCTCGATCCTGCTGGAAGGCAACCTGTGGATGTCGCGCTCGTTGATGACGCGCATGATCCAGTTCTTTCGCCGCCAGCAGCTCAACTCCTACCGGCCGGTCTGCGGTCTCACGCACCGCGAGCTTGAGATCATCGCCATGCTAGGCACGGGGGCCTCGAACATCGAGATCGCCGACCAGCTGTTCGTCAGCGAACACACCGTCAAGTCCCACCTCTACAACATCTTCCGCAAGATCAAGGTGCACAACCGCCTCCAGGCGGTGAACTGGGCCCGCCAGAACCTCGGCGCCCCGCCACCGCTGGTGGGACGCCGCCAGCGCGACGCATCCCACCAGGGCTCGCCTCATCCAAACTGACCACACGTCAAGTCAAGCGCACGTGATCCTGGATCAGGCCTGCCAGGGTCTCGGCGGCATTGTCCGCCGTGGTATCGAGGTGCAGCAGGTGCAGGCGTTCCTCGTCACTGAAGGCCTCGCTGTCTGACTGCTGACGCGCCAGTATGGCCAGGCTCTCCTCGACCGGGACACCGTGGCGCCGGGCGCGCTTGTCGATGCGCCGGCGCAGGGTGGCCTCATCGGCCTCGAAGCTGACCAGCAGCACCGGCAGGCCCCTGGCCTCGGCCTGCTGGCGCAGGAGATCACGCTGCCTGCGCTTGAGGAAGGTGCCGTCGACGCAGGTCGGGAAACCCGCTTCGAGCAAGGTGCCGGCGCATTCGGCCAGCCGACGGTAGGTGCGCTCGGTGGCCTTGCGGGCAAAGATGTCCACATGTGGTCGTGACGAAACCGCCTGTGGATCGATATCGTGCAGCCGTCGCCGCTCCACATCCGAACAGAGGCGAACGGCCCCCAGGCGACCGACCAGGGTCCGGGTAAAACGGCTCTTGCCGCTGCCCGAGACGCCGATGCCGATGATCAGCGGCGGGAAACGGAACTCGGCATAGGCCTCCGCCAGTTCCAGGTAACCCCGGCATTCCCGCATGGTCTCGGCCAGCAGGGCAGGGCGTTCGCCATCCTCACCGGCCGCCTGATGGCGCTGCAGGGCGCGTCGCGCACCGGACAGGGCCTCGACGACACGGAAGACCGAGAGCAGGCGAGCCAGCTCGTAGTCCCCGGACCGACGCAGGTAGCCATCGAGGGCCTGGCGAGCCAGGCCGGTCTCGCCATGGGATTCCAGCCCCACCAGCAGCGCCGCCAGGTCGCTGCCAGGATCGACGATGCTTGCCCCCCCGGGTCCCAGGAGGTCCCGACCGATGGCATTGGCCAGCAGCACCCGGCCCTGGTCGCAGAGCCGACTGTCGGGCTGCGTGGTAGCCCAGCTCGCTGCCAGCAGCCGCTCCCGTCGCGCCAGGATGACCGGCGCCAGGCGGGCGAGGTCCTGCTCGAGCCACTGCCGGAGGCGGGCCAGACGCAGGCGATCCTCCTCCCCGGCCAGCAGCGGCTCGATGGCTGCGGTCTCCCCGTCGAGTCGTTCACGGAAGGCGACCAGCCCCGCATCGTCGGGGCCAGTCGCTCCGGGCGAGCGGCGATGGAAGGCCACCAGCCGGTCGACCAGCTCCTCCAGCTGCAGCGCCTCCTCGCAGGAGGCCGCATGTTCGGCTTGTGTCTGGCGCATCTGGGGTCTCCCGCTATGGAGGGTAGGGTCTCAGGCCGGCTGCATCGCCGCGAATGCCTTCTCGGCACCGTCCAGGGTGAGCTGGATGTCCTCGGGGGCATGGGCACTGGACATGAAGCCGGCCTCGAAGGCCGACGGCGCCAGGTAGACGCCCTGGTCGAGCATCAGGGAGAAGAAGCGACGGAAGGCATCGGCATCGCAGGCGGTGGCCTGGGCGAAGTTGTCGACCCGGCTCTGGCCGGTGAAGAAGACCCCGAACATGCCGCCGGCACGCTGGGTGATCATGTTGATGCCCGCGGCATCGGCCCTCTCCTGGAGGCCATGGCAGAGGGTCTCGACCCGCTGCGCCAGGGCGTCATGGAAGCCCGGCTGGCGCAGCTTGCCAAGCAGCGTGATGCCCGCCGCCATGGCCAGCGGATTGCCGGAGAGGGTGCCGGCCTGGTAGACGGGACCGAGCGGGGAGATCACCTCCATGATCTCGCGACGACCGCCGAAGGCACCCACCGGCATGCCGCCACCGACGATCTTGCCCAGGCAGGTGAGGTCCGGCTCGATGCCGTAGTGGGCCTGGGCCCCGCCCATCGCCACGCGGAAACCGGTCATCACCTCGTCGAAGATCAGCACGCTACCGTGCTGGTCGCAGACGCGTCGCAGAGTTTCCAGAAAGCCTGGCTGCGGCGGGATGCAGTTCATGTTGCCGGCCACCGGCTCGACGATGATGCAGGCCACCTCGCTGCCGATCTCCTCGAAGCACTGCTCCACGGCATCGGGATCGTTGTAGGAGAGGGTCACGGTGTGCTCGGCCAGGGAGGCCGGTACCCCGGGGGAGCTGGGTTCACCGTGGGTCAGGGCACCCGAGCCGGCCTTGACCAGCAGGGAGTCGGAGTGGCCGTGGTAGTTGCCCTCGAACTTGACGATCTTGTCGCGGCCGGTATAGCCCCGCGCCAGGCGGATGGCCGACATGGTGGCCTCGGTACCGGAATTGACCATGCGCACCATCTCGATGGAGGGGATCATCTCGCAGATCAGGTCGGCCATGGTGGTCTCGATGGCCGTGGGGGTGCCGAAGGAGAGGCCGCTGTCGAGCCGCTCACGCACCGCCCCCAGCACCTCGGGGTCGGCGTGGCCGGTGATCATGGGCCCCCAGGAGCCGACATAGTCGACATAGCGCTTGCCTTCCACATCATAGAGGTAGGCGCCCCGGGCACGCTCCATGAACACCGGGGGACGGTCCATCCCCTTGAAGGCGCGAACCGGCGAGTTGACCCCGCCGGGAATGTGGCGGCAGGCCTGCTCGAAGAGCTGTGCGGATGTGGTCATGTCAACCTCTTGCCCTGTTGATGCGTGCCCGACCTGGCGGGCTGTGGATAGCTCACTGGATAACCTTGTGGCAGACGGTGAAGCGTCGGTGAATATCGTCGAACCTCGCTCGTCCACGCCTCTGCCGGGTTGGCCCCATTCTCGTCTCCCCGAGGGGCGATGGCCAGTCCGCCCCGTCATCCCGGCGGCGTCGCGGCGTCGATGGCAAGAAAGGCGGGCCTCGCCGGCAACTGCCAGAGGCGCCGCGGCAACCGCTGGTCATGTCCCGGCTGCCAGCCGCTGGCCAGCGCCTGCCAGGTAAAGGCCTGCGCCTGCTCGCAGGCCGTGACCAGCGACTCGCCCGCCGCCAGGCGCGCCGCCAGGGCACTGGCCAGGGTACAGCCGGAGCCGTGGAAGCGCCCCGCGAGCCGCGGCCAGGTCCACTGCCGGCTGGTCTCCGGCGCATGCAGGGTGTGTTCCACCCGGTCGGCCGGCACCCGTCCCGCGGGGTGGTCGGTGCCGGTGACCAGCAGGGCCTGGCAGCCGAGGGACATCAACCGCACCGCCCGCTCGGTGTCATCGACGAATTCGGCACCCGCCAGTCGGGCCAGCTCCTGGCGGTTGGGCGTCAGGATATCCACATGCGGCAGCAGGTGATGGCACATGGCGTCGATCAGCTCGGCTGTGGACAAGTCACTGCCACCGCCGGCCCTGAGGACCGGATCCATCACCACCGGTACCCCCGGCCGACGCCGCAGGATATCCACCACGGCATCCAGCACGGCACCATCCGCGATCAGGCCGATCTTGATCGCGGCAATCTCGAAGTCGTCCAGGGCCGCCGACATGGCGAACAGGTCATCGGCGGGCACGGGCCTCACCGCGCTCACGTCCCGGCAGTTCTGCACCGTCAGCGCCGTGGGCACGGTCAACGCCCAGCCGCCGCAGGCCGCCACCGCCTCGCTGTCGGCGACCAGGCCGGCGCCTCCGGTGGGATCGTGACCGGACAGCACCAGCACCGTCGGCAGGTGAGGGGAGAGTTCAGGAGAATCGGCCATCAGAACGGTTTCAGCACGGCCAGGAAGATGATCAGCAGCAGGGCGATCACCGGCAACTCGTTGAACCAGCGAAAGAACACATGGCCGCGTCGACAGCGCGCTCCGGCGAACTGCTTCAGGTAGATCAGGCAGACATGGTGATAGCCCACCAGCAACGCCACCAGCAGCAGCTTGGCATGGATCCAGCCCTGGGCGAGCCAGGCGGGATTGAGCACCAGCAGGGCGCCCCCGAACAGCAGCACGGCGATCATCGACGGGGTCATGATCCCGCGGTAGAGCTTGCGCTCCATCACCAGGAAGTGATCGATGGCCTGCTGCTCGCCCCTGTCCCGGGCCATGGCGTGGTAGACGTACAGGCGCGGCAAGTAGAACAGGGCGGCGAACCAGGTCACCATGGCCACCAGGTGCAGGGCCTTCATCCACAGATACATGACGACTCCTCAGCCGTGGGTCGAATCGGAAAAGCGGTAGTAGCGCTCGATGGCGTCGCGGGTGATGATACCGGAAATCCGCTTCTGCTTCGGCCGGTGACCGTGCTCCACGTAGAGGGCATCCAGCGCCTTGTCGTTGAGTCGTTCGAAGGCCTCGGAGAGCGTCGCCTGCAGGTGGATCGGTGCCATGTCCAGGCGCTGGCCAGGAATCTCCAGCAGGTCCAGCAGGGCGCTGTCGTCCTCCGACTCGGGCTCGTCATGCTCCAGCAGCCAGCGGGCCAGGTCGGCCGCCTTGAGCGCCAGGGTCGGCTTGTCGTCCGTGGAGCGCTCGATCAGCACCCAGGCAGGGTTGGACTCGAGCAGGGCACTGGCCTGGTCACGGGTCACCATGCGCGAGGTGCGCACCAGGCTGCGCTCCATCACCGCCGGGACCGAGACCCGCGACAGCGCCTGCATCAGGGGCTGCTGCAGCGGGTGCAGGCCTTGGCGGGTCTGGGTGAGGAAGAACCCCTGGCTGCGGCTCAGCTGCCGCGCCGTGAGGCCCGCCACCACCACCGCCAGCATCCCCGGCATGATGATGCCGGGATTGTGGGTGAGCTCGAGCAGCGCCATCAGGGCCGCCAGGGGCGCCTGCAGGACGGCCCCCATCATGGCGGCCATGCCCAGCAGGGCATAGACCTCGGGTGCCGAGGCCCCCACCGGCAGCAGGGCCTGGCCGGCCAGGCCACACAGGGCACCGGCCGCACCGCCGACCACCAGGATGGGGCCGATGATGCTGATCGGGATGCCACAGGCCACGGTGAAGGCCGTGAGCAGCAGCTTGCCGATGGCCACCGCCACCAGCACGTCCACCGCTGCGGCCCCGCCCAGCGCCAGCTGCAGCGTGTCATAGCCCATCCCCTGCACCTCGGGGTACCACCAGGCCACCCCTGCCACCGCCAGCGCCGCCAGGGCGAAGCGCGGCGCCATGGGCAGGCGCTGAAGCCGCTCGTGCCCGCGGGCCACACGCACGAAGAGTGCCGCCAGCAGCCCGATCAGCAGGGCACTGGCCAGGATCCAGGGCAGGTCCAGCAGGGATCTCAGGTGCAGGTCGGGGATGCCGATGGCGGGTTCGGGCCCGTAGACCAGCTGGGCCACCACGGCACCCATGGAGGAGGCCAGGATCACCGGCATGAAGCCGATGATGGTGTACTCCATCATCACCACTTCCATGGCGAAGATGACGCCGGCGATGGGCGTGTTGAACGAGGCCGAAATGCCCGCCGCCGTGCCACAGGCCACCAGCACCCTGAGGCTGTTGTGGGGCAGGCGCAGGTACTGCCCGAGGCCGGTGGAAGCCGCCGCCCCCAGATGAATCGCCGGCCCCTCGCGACCGGCGGAAAGGCCACCGATCACCGACACCACGCCCACCCACCACTGGGCCAGCCAGTTGCGCAGCGGGAAGCGTCCCTGATGATAGGTCAGCCGGTCGATGACATGGACCACCCCGATACGCCGTCCCTCCGGCGGCAGGCGAATGAGCCACAGGCCGATCAGGGCCGCCGCGACCAGGGGCATCAGCACCCGCAGGGCCGACGGCAGGGCCTCGAAGGCCTCGGGGTCGCCGTCGGGAAACAGCAGCATGCCGCCCAGCGACAGCAGCAGGCGGAACACCACCATCAACCCGCCGGTCACCAGGCCCGACACCACGCCCAGCACGCAGAGCTGAGGCAGGGCATCGACGTTGGCCAGCTGGCGACGGAAGCCTTCCAGGCTGAAGTCGGGTAGCGAGAGACGCGGCACGGCGACGATCCTG
This sequence comes from Halomonas ventosae, assembly GCF_004363555.1. Lineage (GTDB taxonomy): Bacteria > Pseudomonadota > Gammaproteobacteria > Pseudomonadales > Halomonadaceae > Halomonas > Halomonas ventosae. The sequence continues at coordinate 22,056 of NZ_SNZJ01000018.1, forward strand.
TTCGACCTTGCTGGGGGGACCCGCCAGGCTGGGCCTGGGTAGGGCGCGTCTCTCTTGTGTATCATATCCGGGGACACAGGTCCCAGCGTCACGTCACCAACCCCAGGAGGCCATCGTGATCAAGGTCGGAATCGTCGGCGGCACCGGTTACACCGGCGTCGAACTGCTCAGGCTGCTGGCCCGTCACCCGGACGTGGCGGTGGAGGCCATCACCTCACGCTCCGAGGCCGGCATGGCCGTCAGCGAGCTGTATCCCAACCTGCGCGGCCACTACGACGACCTGGCCTTCAGCGAGCCCGATGCCGACCGGCTGGCCCGCTGCGATGCCGTCTTCTTTGCCACCCCCCACGGCGTGGCCCATGCCCTCGCCGGCGAACTGCTCGACCGGGGCACTCGGGTCATCGACCTCTCGGCCGACTTCCGGCTGCGCGACACCGAGGAGTGGGCCCGCTGGTACGGCCAGCCCCACGGGGCCCCCGAGCTGCTGGCCGAGGCGGTCTACGGCCTGCCAGAGGTCAACCGCGAGCAGATCCGCCAGGCACGACTGATCGCCGTGCCCGGCTGCTACCCCACCGCCGTTCAGCTCGGCCTGCTGCCGCTGCTGGAAGCGGGCGTGATCGATACCGACCAGGTCATCGCCGACTGCAAGTCCGGCGTCACCGGCGCCGGCCGCGGTGCCAAGGTGCCCTCGCTGCTGGCCGAGGCCAGCGAGTCCATGAAGGCCTATGGCGCCTCGGGCCACCGCCATCTGCCGGAGATCCGCCAGGGGCTGGCCGAGGCCGCCGGCGGCCCGGTGGGGCTGACCTTCGTGCCCCACCTGACGCCGATGATCCGCGGCATCCACGCCACCATCTACGGCCGCCTGACCGCTGACCCCGGTGACCTCCAGGCGCTCTTCGAGCGGCGCTTCGCCGATGAGCCCTTCGTGGACGTGATGCCGGCCGGCAGCCATCCCGAGACACGCAGCGTGAAGGGGGCCAACCTCTGCCGCCTGGCGGTCCACCGTCCCGGTGACGGCGACACCGTGGTGGTGCTCTCGGTGATCGACAACCTGGTCAAGGGCGCCTCAGGCCAGGCCGTGCACAACCTCAACCTGATGTTCGGCCTCGATGAGCTGGCCGGCCTCGACGCCCCGGCCATCATGCCCTGAGCCGCACCACACGCGGCTCGCTCCCCAGCAAAAGTTGACCCTTTTGCTGGGGATTGTGGATAATCCCCCCTGGCAAGACATTCATCGATCCAGGGGAGGTCACCCATGAGCGGTGCCGAATCCTTCGTTCCCACCCCCTTGTTGCTCTCGGACGGGGCGCGTGCCCGTCTCGCGGCGCTCATCGAGGAACAGGGCAACCCCCGGCTCAAGCTGCGGGTCTACGTCACCGGCGGTGGCTGCTCGGGCTTCCAGTACGGCTTCGACTTCGCCGAGGACGTCGCCGACGACGACACCCTCGTCGAATTCGGCCAGGTGGCGCTGGTGGTCGACCCGCTCTCCTACCAGTACCTCGTCGGTTCCACCGTCGACTACGAGGAGGGGCTCGCCGGTGCCCGCTTCCTGGTGCAGAACCCCAACGCCACCACCACCTGCGGCTGCGGTGCCTCCTTCATGGTCTGACCGCCAGCGTTGGCTCAGCGGCGACAGCACGCTTTCCCCTCCACTTGACGCTTCCCCGGGAACTCGCCATGGTTTAAGGCGTAATCCACAACAAGTTCTTCCATGGGGAATTGTATGAAACGCCAACTGAAGACCGCCTCCCTGGCCGCCAGCGTCGCTTTCGGGCTGGGGCTTGCCGGTGTGGCCAACGCCGACAATCATGTCCTCGAGGTCGTCACCGACCCGAGTTTCGTGCCCTTCGAGATGATGGACCAGGAGACCGGCGAGATGGTCGGCTTCGACATGGACATCATCAGCGAGCTGGCCGAGCGTGCCGGCTTCGAGTACAACCTGCGCACCATGGACTTCAACGGCATCATCCCCGCCGTGCAGACCGGCAATGTCGACATCGCCATCGCCGGCATCACCATCACCGAGGAGCGCGAGGAGGTCGTCGACTTCTCCGACCCCTACTACGACAGCGGCCTGCGGATCCTGGTCGGCGCCAACGACGACAGCGTCGCGGAGCTCGAGGACCTGAAGGGCAAGAAGATCGGCACCAAGGTCGGCTCCACCAGCTACGACTTCCTCGAGAAGAACCTCGGCGACGAGGCCGACATCACCCCCTACCCGGGCAGCAGTGACATGTACATGGCCCTGCTCGGCGGCAGTGTCGATGCCGTCTTCTACGACGCTCCCAACGTCGGCTACTTCTCCCAGACCCGCGGCGAGGGTCGCGTCAAGGTCGTCGGCGACCTCTACGAGGGCCAGCAGTACGGCATCGCCTTCGCAGACGGCAGCGAATGGGTCGAGCCCGTCAACGAGGCCCTGGCCGCCATGAAGGAAGACGGCACCTACGACGAGATCCACGCCAAGTGGTTCGGTAGCGCCAGCGGCGAATGATCCCCTTCGCCTGCTGATCGCGGGGCCGGGTCAAGCGCCCGGCCTCGTTGCGTTGCGAACACCGCACGCTCCCCCCTGTCGTCACCCCTGCGTCTTGACGGAGAAACCTTGTGGACGTCACCTTCCAATTCGACTGGCAGGCGGCCTTTGCCTCCATTCCCCACCTGCTACCGGGGATTCCCTACACCCTGCTGATCTCCTTTGCGGGCCTGGCCATCGGCTTTCTCATCGGCATCATCTTCGGCCTGCTGCGCATCAGTCCCATCGCCTGGCTGCGGGTTCCCGCGATCACCTATATCGAGATCTTCCGCGGCACCCCGGTCCTCGTCCAGGTGCTGTTCATCTTCTACGGTCTGCCCCAGCTGCTGGGGGGCCCGATCAATGCCCTGGTGGCCGGCATTGCCGCCATCGCCGTCAACTCCGGCGCCTACATCTCCGAGATCGTCCGCGGCGGCGTGCAGTCCATCGATCGAGGCCAGAAGGAGGCCGGGCTCTCGCTGGGGCTCTCTCGACGCCAGACCTTCCGCTACATCATCTGGCCCCAGGCCTTCCGGCGCATGATCCCGGCGCTGGGCAACCAGGGCATCATCAGCATCAAGGACACCTCGCTGTTCTCGGTGATCGGGGTCGGCGAGCTGGTCCGTCAGGGCCAGGTCTATATCGCCACCACCTTCACTGCCCTGGAGGTCTACCTGATGGTCGCCATGCTCTATCTGGCGATCACGCTCTCCCTGTCGCTGGTGCTGCGCATCATCGAACGCAAGGGCCTGGCCGGACAATAAGGAAAGCGCGACATGAACCAAGACAAGTCCTCTTCCGGCGCCGACCCCATCGTGCGCCTCGACAAGGTCAACAAGTTCTTCGGCGACCTGCACGTCCTGAAGGACATCGATCTGGAGGTCTCGCCCGGGGAAGTGGTGGTGATCGTCGGTGCCAGCGGCTCGGGCAAGTCGACGCTGATCCGCTGCATCAATGGCCTCGAGGAGTTCCAGCAGGGCCATATCGAGGTCGATGGCAACGAGCTGCTGCCCCATGGCAAGGCCGGCCAGGCACTGCAGAAGATCCGTACCGAGGTCGGCATGGTCTTCCAGCAGTTCAACCTCTTCCCGCACCTGAGCGTGCTCGACAACGTGACCTTGGCACCCATGAAGGTGCGCGGCTGGAGCCGTGCGGATGCCATCGAGACGGCCGAACGGCTGCTCGAGCGGGTGGGCATCAGCGACCAGGCGGCCAAGCACCCCGGGCAGCTCTCCGGCGGTCAGCAGCAGCGTGTGGCCCTGGCGCGCGCCCTGGCGATGGAGCCGCGCCTGATGCTGTTCGATGAGCCGACCTCGGCGCTCGACCCGGAGATGATCGGCGAGGTCCTCGATGCCATGCGTGAGCTGGCGAAAGAGGGCATGACCATGATGATCGTGACCCACGAGATGGGCTTCGCCCGGGAGGTCGCCGACCGGGTGATCTTCATCCACCAGGGCGAGATCGCCGAGGAGGGGCCGCCCGAAGAGGTCCTGGACCATCCCCGCAACAAGCCGACCCAGCAGTTCCTGTCGAGGGTTCTCAAGCACTGATCTCGCTCACAGGCACCCTCCCGCAAAGGCCCTGTCGTTATCGACAGGGCCTTTTTTTGCCTGTGGACAGAAAATCCGAAAAAACGGGCTCCAACGGCCTGCAGCCCCTGCCATGCGCGGCATCGGATGGATCACCGCAGGTTGTTCACCATCACGGTGACAAGCCGGGTAGACAGCGGTGGACAAGCGGTGTCCGAGTCGCGCTGTGGACAAGCGAGCTTTCCGTCCACAGGCTCCCGACACCTCATCCGCAGCCAGTCACCCTCCTGTCCCGGCAGGAGTCAACAACGCAAGCTGTTGAAAAAAATGAAACTGATACGGTTATCCACGGAAAATGTCCACACCAGTAGTTACTACCACAACAGAACTTCTCTTTTATATTCTGTTTTATTGTTTAGGAGTGAAGAGAGGACCATCGGCCTGGGCAATCGGATGTGGAAAACCCTGACGATTACCCACAGGAGGTTTATACTGCCCCGCTGATTTCCACTCCTGACTGCAACATCGGCGCCATGCGCCAAGAGGTGACCCTTGGAGTATCCCGACCGCTTTGACGTCATCGTCATCGGCGGCGGCCATGCCGGAACCGAAGCCGCCCTGGCCTCGGCCCGCATGGGCTGCCGGACCCTGCTGCTGACCCATAACATCGAGACCCTCGGCCAGATGTCCTGCAATCCCGCCATCGGCGGGATCGGCAAGAGCCATCTGGTCAAGGAGATCGACGCCCTGGGTGGTGCCATGGGCCTGGCAACCGACCAGGGTGGCATCCAGTTCCGCGTGCTCAATGCCCGCAAGGGACCGGCAGTACGTGCCACCCGGGCCCAGGCCGATCGGGTCCGCTACAAGGCGGCGATTCGCACCATGCTGGAGACCCAGGCCAACCTGACGCTCTTCCAGCAGGCGGCGGGCGACCTGATCGTCGAGGGTGATACCGTGCGCGGCGTGGTCACCGAGACCGGTATTCGCTTCATGGCCGAGACCGTGGTGCTGTGCACCGGAACCTTCCTCGGCGGGGTGATCCATATCGGCCTCGACACCAGCCGTGGTGGCCGCGCCGGAGACCCGCCCTCCAACGCCCTGGCGGAACGCCTGCGGGCGTTGCCGTTCCGGGTCGACCGCCTGAAGACGGGAACGCCGCCCCGGCTCGACGCCAAGAGCGTCGATTACTCGTGTCTCGAGGAGCAGCCCGGCGACAGCCCGACGCCGGTGATGTCCTACCTCGGCAACCGCGGGATGCATCCCCGGCAGGTGAGCTGCCATATCGCGCACACCAACGAGCGCACCCACGAGATCATCCTCGCCAACCTCGACCGTTCACCGATGTACTCCGGGGTGATCGAGGGGGTCGGGCCACGCTACTGCCCCTCCATCGAGGACAAGGTGCATCGCTTTGCCGACAAGGCGAGCCACCAGGTGTTCATCGAGCCGGAAGGCCTCGACACCCACGAGCTCTACCCCAACGGGATCTCCACCTCGCTGCCCTTTGACGTGCAGCTGCAGGTGGTGCGCTCCATCGAGGGGCTGGAGAACGCCCATATCACCCGGCCGGGTTATGCCATCGAGTATGACTTCTTCGATCCCCGGGACCTGCGTCACTCCCTGGAAACGAAGTTTATCCACAACCTCTATTTCGCCGGCCAGATCAACGGCACCACCGGCTACGAGGAAGCGGGTGCCCAGGGGCTGCTGGCCGGCCTCAACGCCGCGCGGCGGGCCCGCGGGCTGGAGAGCTGGTCACCGCGTCGCGACGAGGCCTATCTCGGCGTGCTGGTCGATGACCTGATCACCCTCGGGACCAGGGAGCCCTACCGCATGTTCACCTCCCGGGCCGAATACCGCCTGCTGCTGCGCGAAGACAACGCCGACATGCGACTCACCGAGACCGGTCGCGAACTCGGCCTGGTGGACGATGCCCGCTGGGCGGCCTTTGCGGCCAAGCGTGAGGCGGTTGAGCGCGAGAGCGCACGGCTCAAGGCCAGTTGGGTGCAGCCGGGCTCCCCGGCGGCCGCCCGAGTCGAGGCCCGGACCGGCACGCCGCTGGCGCGCGAATACAGCCTCATGGACCTGCTGCGGCGCCCTGAGCTCGCCTATGGCGACCTCGCCGACCTGCCCGGCATCGAAGGGCAAGCGGTCGAGGACGAGGCGGTGGCCGACCAGGTCCAGATCCAGGCCAAGTACCAGGGCTATATCGATCGGCAGCAGAACGAGATCGACAAGCTCAAGCGCCACGAGGCCACGCCGCTGCCGGCCGACCTCGACTACCAGCGGGTCGAGGGGCTGTCCCACGAGATCCGCCAGAAGCTCGAGGAGGCCCGCCCCGAGACCCTGGCCCAGGCCGGACGCATCTCTGGGGTGACCCCGGCAGCGGTCTCGATCCTGCTGATCCACCTCAAGAAGCGGCGACTGCTCGACGACAGCCGGGCGGCCAGCGCATGACCTCGAGCGAGCAGATCGTCGAGGCGCGCCTCGATGGCGGACTGGCGGCGCTGGACATCGCCGTGGATGACGAGCAGCGCCATCGGCTGCTGGCGCTAGTGGGACTGTTGCACAAGTGGAACCGCGCCTATAACCTCACCGCGGTACGCACGCCGGAGGAGATGGTGACCCGCCACCTCCTCGACAGTGCCGCGGTGCTGCCCTTCGTGCGGGGCCCGGAGCTGCTCGACGTGGGCTCGGGCCCCGGGCTGCCGGGACTGGTGCTGGCGATCCTCGACCCGAGCCTCGCGGTCACGCTGCTCGACAGCAACGGCAAGAAGGTGCGCTTCCAGCGCCAGGCCGTGATGGAGCTGGGCCTTGGCAACGTGACCCCGGAGCAGACCAGGGTCGAGGCCTTCGCGCCCGTCGCCGGGGGCTATGCCCAGGTGATCTCGCGGGCCTTCTCGAGCCTGGGCGATTTCATCGCGCTGACGTCGCGCCTGGTGGCACCGGATGGCGAATGGCTGGCCATGAAGGGGCCCGCCGTGGATGATGAACTGGCCGGACTGCCCGAGGAGATCGTCGTGGCGGCACGACACGACCTCGCGGTGCCCTACGAGAACGGTAGCCGGCAGCTCGTGGTCCTTCGGCACCGGGATGTGACCCAGGCCTGACCCAGAGGCGTCTGTTTCCCCAGCAAGGGAGTTGCCCGTGACCAAGATCATAGCCTTGACCAACCAGAAGGGCGGCGTGGGCAAGACCACCACCGCCGTGAACCTAGCCGCCAGCCTGGCGGCCCTGGACCGCCGCGTGCTGCTGGTCGACCTGGACCCCCAGGGCCATGCCACCATGGGCAGCGGCGCCGACAAGCATGATCTGGATGGCAGCGTGCTCGACGTGGTGCTGGGCGAGAAGCGTCCCACCGAGGTGATCCTCGACTGTCCGCAGGCCGGTTATGCGCTGCTGCCCGGCAACGGCGACCTGACCGCCGCCGAGGTGGAACTGCTCGACCGTCACGAGGGGCGCGAGCGCTGCCTGGTCAAGGCCCTGGAGGAGGTGGCCGGCGAATATGACGTGGTGCTGATCGACTGCCCACCGTCGCTGAACATGCTCACCGTCAACGCCCTGACCGCCGCCGATGGCGTGCTGATCCCGCTGCAGTGCGAGTTCTACGCCCTGGAGGGGCTGTCGGCGCTGCTCGATACCGTGGAGCAGATCAAGGACAGCGTGAACCCCCAGATCGAGATCTTCGGGATCCTGCGCACCATGTTCGATGCCCGCAACAGCCTCACCCGCGATGTCAGCAAGCAGCTGCGCGACTACTTCGGCGATGCGCTGCTCAAGACCACCATCCCGCGCAACGTGCGGGTCGCCGAGGCGCCGAGCCATGGGCTGCCGGTGACCAAGTACGCCCGCTTCTCGCGCGGCAGCCAGGCCCACCGGGTGCTGGCCAAGGAACTGATCCGGCGCCTGTCGCTGTAGGCCGGCCGCCGAATACCGCTGGTAGTGATGAGGGAATGTCGATGACGCGTAAACGCGCCCTGGGACGCGGCCTGGATGCCCTGATCGGTGCCAACGCCCGCCGCCGTGAAAGCCTTGACCTGCCCGAGGTCGACACGAGCGAGGCCACGCCGGTCCCGGAAGTGCCGGAAAGCCCCGCCGAGGAGCGCCTCGAGCGGCTGCCGCTGGGGCAGCTCTCCCGCGGCAAGTACCAGCCGCGTCGTGACATCCAGCCCGAGGCCCTCGAGGAGCTGGCCGATTCGATTCGCGCCCAGGGCGTGATGCAGCCCATCGTGGTCCGTCCCGTCGGCGAGGCACGCTACGAGATCATCGCCGGCGAGCGTCGCTGGCGCGCCGCCCAGCTCGCCGAGCTCGACGTGATTCCCGCGGTGATCCGCGAGGTCAGCGACGAGGTCGCGCTGGCGCTGGCGCTGATCGAGAACATCCAGCGCGAGGACCTCAACCCCGTCGAGGAGGCGATGGCCCTCAAGCGGCTGCTCGAGGAGTTCGCCCTCACCCAGCAGCAGGTGGCCGATGCCGTGGGCCGCTCCCGTGCCCAGGTGGCCAACCTGCTGCGGCTGCTGACGCTGGACCCCGAGGTGCAGACCCTGCTCGAGCGCGGGGACCTGGACATGGGCCACGCCCGTGCCCTGCTGGCGCTCTCCGGCGCCAAGCAGCGCAAGGCCGCCCATGAGGTGGTCAACAAGGACCTGACGGTTCGTGACACCGAGGCGCTGGTCAAGCGCCTGGCCAACGGGGAACCCGCCAGGCCGCGGCGCGAGGCGCCGTCCGCGGACGTGGCCGGCCTCGAGACGCGGCTCGCCGAGGTGCTCGGGGCGCCCGTCAAGATCCAGCACGGCCGCGGGGGCAAGGGGCGGGTGACCATTCGCTACGCCAGCCTCGACGAGCTCGACGGCATCCTGGAGCATATCCGATGAGCCGGTTGGGCGTGGGACCTTGCCGCTACTGTCGACAATCCGTCCCCCTTTGGTCGAAGACGGATCCCATATCGCCGGAATCGGCGTCGCTCTGGTTGAAGGGCCGGGGGGGGTTCCCTATAATCCGCGGTTGTTTGCCTGTGGGTCGCGGCCCGTTGCATAGGACATGGCGAGTGACCCATGGCTAGCCACCCGGCGGCGAGACGGCGACCCAACTATCGCCGACTGCTGCAGGCTCAGGGAGGCGTCGTCGTCGCCATGGCGCTTCTCGGCCTGGTGGCCGGCGGGCAGGAGGCAGCCCTCTCGGCAGTGACCGGTGGTCTCGTCTGTCTTCTTCCCAATCTCTATTTCGTCTGGCGACTCGGCGTTCTGGGGGGCGGCCGACAGGCAAGGCGCTTCGTGTCCAGCTTCTATCGGGCCGAGGCGGGCAAGCTCGGTTTGACGGTGGCACTGTTCGCCCTGGTATTCGCGTCAGTACCCCCCTCAAACCTGGCTTTTTTCTTTGGCGCATACGTGGCGGTCCACTTCATGCACTGGCTGGCTCCCTGGCTACTGCGTGAATGACCGACCCCAACGAGAGGCAGATCCATGGCTGGCAACAACCCCTCGCCGACCGAGTATATACAGCACCACCTGCAGAATCTGACCTTCGGCTATCATCCCGAGAACGGCTGGTCGATGGCGCACTCCGCCGCCGAGGCGCAGGAGATGGGCTTCTGGGCCCTGCACCTGGATACCATGGGCTGGTCCATCGCCATGGGCGCGCTGTTCATCTGGCTGTTCCGCAAGGCCGGCAAGGTGGCGACCACCGGCGTGCCGGGCACCCTGCAGAACCTCGTCGAGATGGTCTTCGAGTTCGTCGAGAACACCGTCCACGGGGCCTTCCATGGCCGCAACCCGGTGATCGCGCCGCTGGCGCTGACGCTGTTCGTCTGGATCTTCCTGATGAACCTGCTCAAGCTGATCCCGGTGGACTATGTGCCCGAGATCTTCGTGCGCCTCGGCATCGACTACATGAAGATGGTGCCCACCACCGATCCCAATGCCACCCTGGGCATGGCGATCGGCGTCTTCCTGCTGATCATCTACTACAGTCTCAAGGTCAAGGGCGTGGGGGGCTTCGCCAAGGAGCTCTCGCTCACGCCCTTCAACCACTGGTCGCTGATTCCCTTCAACCTGATCATGGAAGTGATCGGCCTGCTGGTGAAGCCGCTCAGCCTCGGCCTGCGTCTCTTCGGCAACATGTTCGCCGGCGAGGTGATCTTCATCCTCATCGCCCTGCTGCCGTTCTGGGTGATGTGGACGCTGAACGTGCCCTGGGCGATCTTCCACATCCTGGTCATCACGCTCCAGGCCTTCATCTTCACCGTGCTGTCCGTCGTCTACCTGAGCCAGGCGCACGAACATCACTGAAACGCGCAACACTTGATCAACCCCCAACCTTGAACCTCAACTCGAGAAACTAGGAGCACCACCATGGAACTCGTCTACATTGCTGCCTCCCTCATGATCGGTCTGGGCGCCCTCGGTACCGGCATCGGCTTCGCCATCCTCGGCGGCAAGCTGCTGGAATCCACCGCGCGCCAGCCGGAGCTGGGTGACCAGCTGCAGACCAAGACCTTCCTGATGGCCGGCCTGCTGGACGCCGTGCCGATGATCGGTGTCGGTATCGCGATGTACCTGATCTTCGTTGTCGCCGGTTAACGTGCCGCATACCGGGCGCCCTGCGCTCGGTTTGCCTGTTTCCGGTCGCCACGAACCAGTCAGAGGTACATCCCTGTGAATATCAACATGACGCTTATCGGGCAGACGATCGCCTTCGCGATCTTTGTCTGGTTCTGCATAAAGTTTGTGTGGCCGCCGATCAGCAACGCGCTCCACGAGCGGCAGCGCAAGATCGCCGATGGCCTCGATGCGGCCAGTCGGGCTTCCCGCGACCTCGAGCTCGCCCAGGAGAAGGCGGACGCCACCCTGCGTGAGAGCAAGGAGCAGGCTTCCCAGATCCTCGAGCAGGCCAACAAGCGCTCCTCGCAGATGATCGAGGAGGCCCGCGAGCAGGCCCGCGCCGAAGGTGAGCGCATCGTGGCATCCGCGCGAGCCGAGATCGACCAGGAAGTCCAGCGTGCCAAAGACGAGCTGCGCGCCCAGGTATCGCATCTGGCGGTCTCCGGGGCCGAGCGGGTTCTTGAAGCCTCCGTCGACGAGAAGGCACATCGCAAGCTGCTCGACAAGCTTGCCGCCGAACTGTGAGGAGGTGACCCATGGCGGAACTGTCTACCGTCGCACGACCCTATGCCAAGGCAGCGTTCGACTATGCCCGTGACCAGCAGGTACTGGATGCCTGGTCCGGCTGGCTGGTCACGCTGGGTCGAGTCGTCGCCGTGCGTGATGTCGAGAAGCTTCTGACCCATCCGGGCCTGGCCGCCGAGCGCAAGGTGGCCCTGTTGCTGGAGCTGGCGGACATCGACATCGACGAGGCGGCGCGTCGCTTCCTCGACACTCTGGGCGAGAAGGGCCGCCTGCCGGCCCTGACGGCCATCGCCGAACAGTTCGAGCGGCTGCGCGCCGAGCTCGAGAAGCGCGTCGATGTCACCGTGGTCTCGGCCTACCCGCTCGACGACAAGCAGCAGAACAAGCTCGCCGGTGCGCTCAAGAAGCGCCTGAATCGCGAAATCTCCATTACCACTCAGGTGGACTCCGCGCTTCTCGGTGGTGTCATCCTGCGTGCCGGCGACACCGTCATCGACGGGTCGGTACGCGGTCGACTGACGCGCCTCTCCGAAGCCCTTACCGCTTGAGTCTGAGGGACATGGCATGCAGCAACTGAATCCTTCCGAGATCAGCGACATCATCAAGCAGCGTATCGAGAAGCTGGATGTCGCATCCGAAGCCCGCAATCAGGGCACCATCGTCAGCGTCTCCGACGGCATCGTGAAAGTTCACGGCCTCGAGGACGCGATGTTCGGTGAAATGATCGAGTTCCCCGGCAGCATCTTCGGCATGGTGCTCAACCTCGAGCGTGACTCCGTGGGCGCCGTGGTGCTGGGCGACTACCTGCAGCTCGAAGAGGGCATGACCGCCCAGTGCACCGGCCGTATCCTCGAGGTGCCGGTGGGCCCCGAGCTGGTCGGCCGCGTGGTCGATGCCCTCGGCAACCCCATCGATGGCAAGGGCGACATCAACGCCAAGATGACCGATGCGGTGGAGAAGGTCGCCCCCGGCGTCATCACCCGCCAGTCGGTCGACCAGCCGGTGCAGACCGGCCTCAAGTCCATCGACGCCATGGTGCCGATCGGCCGCGGCCAGCGTGAGCTGATAATCGGCGACCGCCAGATCGGCAAGTCGGCCATCGCCATCGATGCCATCATCAACCAGAAAGGTAAGGGCATCACCTGCGTCTACGTGGCCATCGGCCAGAAGCAGTCGACCATTGCCAACGTGGTGCGCAAGCTCGAGGAGCACGGCGCGATGGAGCACACCATCGTGGTCGCCGCCGGCGCCGCCGACCCGGCCCCGATGCAGTTCCTCGCGGCCTACTCCGGCTGCACCATGGGCGAGTACTTCCGCGACCGCGGCGAAGACTCGCTGATCGTCTACGATGACCTCTCCAAGCAGGCCGTGGCCTATCGCCAGGTCTCCCTGCTGCTGCGCCGTCCGCCGGGCCGCGAGGCCTTCCCGGGTGACGTCTTCTACCTCCACTCCCGCCTGCTCGAGCGTGCCGCTCGCGTGAACGCCGACTACGTCGAGAAGTTCACCAACGGCGAGGTGAAGGGCAAGACCGGCTCGCTGACGGCCCTGCCGATCATCGAGACCCAGGGTGGTGACGTCTCGGCCTTCGTGCCGACCAACGTGATCTCCATCACCGACGGTCAGATCTTCCTCGAGACCGACCTGTTCAACTCGGGCATCCGTCCGGCGATCAACGCCGGCCTCTCGGTGTCCCGTGTCGGCGGTTCGGCCCAGACCAAGATCATCAAGAAGCTCGGCGGCAGCGTGCGCCTGGCCCTGGCCCAGTACCGCGAGCTGGCGGCCTTCGCCCAGTTCGCCTCCGACCTGGACGAGGCCACCCGCAAGCAGCTGGAGCATGGTCAGCGCGTCACCGAGCTGATGAAGCAGAACCAGTACTCGCCGATGTCCGTGGCCGAGATGGCCCTCTCCCTGTATGCCGCCAACGAGGGCTACCTGGAGGAGGTCGAGGTCAACAAGGTGCTGGACTTCGAGCGTGCCCTGCGCGACTTCATGAAGGCCGAACACGCCGAGCTGCTCGACAAGATCAACCAGACCGGCGACTACAGCAGCGAGATCCAGGAAGGGCTGAAAGAGGGTCTCGACAAGTTCAAGGCCACTCAGAGCTGGTAATCCCGTTGGCCCGTCCCGCTTGCGGGGCGGGCCCTGGAGCTTTCTGAGTGCCACGAACGGAGTAGATCGCTATGGCAGCTGCAAAAGAGATACGCACCCAGATCGGGAGCATCAAGAACACGCAGAAGATCACCAGCGCCATGGAAATGGTCGCGGCGTCGAAGATGCGCAAGGCCCAGGACCTGATGAAGGCCAGCCAGCCCTATGCGCGTCAGATCCGCAACGTGGTCTCGCATGTCGCCGATGCCAACCCGGAGTACCGTCACCCCTGGATGGTCGAGCGCGACGCCAAGCGGGTGGGCTATATCGTGGTCTCCACCGACCGTGGCCTGTGTGGCGGCCTGAACGTCAACCTGTTCAAGGCCGTGGTCAAGGATGCCCGGGCGTGGCGCGACCAGGGCGCGGAGCTCGACTTCTGTGCCCTGGGCTCCAAGGCCGGCACCTTCTTCAAGAGCTACGGGGGCAACCTCGTCGCGGCGAAGAGCGGCCTGGGCGAGTCGCCCGAGGTCGAGGACCTGATCGGCAGCGTGAAGGTGATGCTGGATGCCTATGACGAGGGCGAGCTGGACCGCCTGTTCGTGGTGTACAACGAGTTCGTCAACACCATGACCCAGAAGCCGGTGGTCCGCCAGCTGTTGCCCCTGTCGCCCGATATGGGCACGGATTCGCACGACGAAGAAGACACGCGTCCCGGTAGCTGGGACTACCTGTATGAGCCGGATGCCAAGGCGCTGCTGGATAGCCTGCTGGTGCGATTCGTCGAATCGCAGGTCTACCAGGCGGTGGTCGAGAACGGGGCCTGCGAGCAGGCCGCGCGGATGATCGCCATGAAGAGTGCCACCGACAACGCCGGCAATCTCATCGACGACCTGGAGCTGGTGTACAACAAGGCCCGTCAAGCGGCCATTACCCAGGAAATCTCCGAGATCGTCGGTGGTGCCGCCGCCGTATAGCGCCAGGGGAGGCCATGGCCCTCCCGGCATGCAGGTTTCATTTTCAGGTATTTGAGAGGAACCAAGATGAGCGGACGTATCGTACAAATCATCGGCGCGGTGATTGACGTAGAGTTTCCGCGGGACAACGTGCCCAAGGTCTACGACGCGCTGAAGGTCTCGGATGTCGAGACCATTCTCGAGACCCAGCAGCAGCTGGGTGACGGCGTGGTGCGCACCATCGCCATGGGCTCCACCGAGGGGCTCAAGCGCGGCATGGACGTCGCCAACACCGGCGCGGCCATCTCCGTGCCGGTGGGCAAGGCGACGCTGGGCCGCATCATGAACGTGCTCGGCGAGCCCATCGACGAGGCGGGCGAGATCGGCGAAGAAGAGCGCATGCCGATCCACCGCAAGGCCCCGGGCTACGCCGACCAGGCGGCCTCCAACGAGCTGCTCGAGACCGGCATCAAGGTCATCGACCTGGTCTGCCCGTTCGCCAAGGGCGGCAAGGTCGGCCTGTTCGGCGGCGCCGGCGTGGGCAAGACCGTCAACATGATGGAGCTGATCCGCAACATCGCCACCGAGCACAGCGGCTACTCGGTCTTCGCGGGGGTCGGCGAGCGTACCCGCGAGGGTAACGACTTCTACCACGAGATGACCGAGTCCAACGTCATCGACAAGGTGTCGCTGGTCTACGGCCAGATGAACGAGCCGCCCGGCAACCGCCTGCGCGTGGCGCTGACCGGCCTGACCATCGCCGAGAAGTTCCGCGATGAAGGCCGCGACGTGCTGCTGTTCGTCGACAACATCTACCGTTACACCCTGGCCGGGACCGAGGTCTCCGCCCTGCTGGGCCGGATGCCCTCCGCGGTGGGTTACCAGCCGACCCTGGCCGAGGAGATGGGTGTGCTCCAGGAGCGCATCACCTCCACCAAGACCGGCTCGATCACCTCCGTGCAGGCCGTCTACGTGCCCGCGGACGACCTGACCGACCCGTCGCCGGCGACCACCTTCTCGCACCTGGACGCCACCGTGGTACTGGCGCGCTCCATCGCCGAGCTGGGTATCTATCCGGCTATCGATCCGCTGGACTCCACCTCGCGCCAGCTCGACCCGCTGGTCGTCGGCGAGGAGCACTACAACACCGCCCGCGGCGTGCAGAACGTGCTGCAGCGCTACAAGGAGCTCAAGGACATCATCGCGATCCTGGGCATGGACGAGCTGTCCGACGAGGACAAGCTGGCCGTCTCCCGGGCGCGCAAGATCCAGCGCTTCCTGTCGCAGCCGTTCTTCGTGGCCGAGGTGTTCACCGGGTCGCCCGGCAAGTACGTGTCCCTCAAGGACACCATCCGCGGCTTCCAGGGCATCCTCGACGGCGAGTACGACGAGTTGCCGGAGCAGGCCTTCTACATGGTCGGCACCATCGACGAGGCCGTCGAGAAAGCCAACCAGATGAAGTAATCCCGTCTACCTGGGAGACGTCGTCATGACGAAAAGCTTCAAGTGCGAGATCGTCAGCGCCGAGGAGGGGATCTTCTCCGGCCAGATCGAGCGGGTCATCGCCACCGGGCGCATGGGCGAGCTGGGGATCCTCCCCGGCCACGCCCCGCTGCTGACCGAGCTCAAGCCGGGCCCGGTGCGCGTGATCCATGATGGCGGCCAGGAGGAGAACTACTATGTCTCGGGAGGCTTCCTGGAAGTCCAGCCGGATGTGGTGACCATCCTGGCCGACGCGGCCACCCGCGCCCATGACCTCGATGAGGCGGCGGCCGAGGAGGCACGTCAGCATGCGCTGAAGAGCCTCAACGACAAGTCCGCCGAGCTGGACTACACCCGGGCATCGGCCGAACTGGCCGAGGCTGCCGCCCAGCTGCGCACGATCCAGCAACTGCGCAAGAAGGCCGGCAAGGGCTGATCCCGCCTCGTGCCGTCGACCGCGCCCCCCGTACCCAGTGTCCGGGGGGCGTTGTCGTCTCTGGCGGCCACCGGTTGACGACACGGCGTTCACAGGAGGATAGCCATGTCCCTCGATGACACCCTGCAGCCGCACCGTACGGCGCTGATGACCGCCCTGGAGGAGGAGGACGACGATCGGCTCGGCGTGCTGCTGGGCGAGCTGCGGTCGGCGGACATCGGCGAGCTCGTCGAGGACGCCCTGGGCGAGGACGAGGAGGGCCTGCCGGTGGCCCTGGCGCTGCTCGACGGCCTGCCCCTCGAGCGGCGTGCCAATGTGCTGGGCTACCTGCCAGGCGAGGAGCAGCGGGCGGTCGCCGAGGCGATGGAGGACAAGGCGCTGCTGCTGCTGCTCGAGGAGATGGGCTCCGACGAGCGGACCGACCTGTTCAAGGTGCTGGACGAGGATCGGCGCGAGGCCCTGCTGCGGCGCATGGCCCACCGCGAGCGCGAGGAACTCAAGCGGCTGGCCAGCTACGAGGAGGGCACTGCCGGGGCGATCATGACCGCGGACTACGTGGCCATCCCGACGGGGATGACCGTCTCCCGCGCCCTGATGCGGGTGCGGCAGACGGCCCCGGATGCCGAGACGGTCTACCAGCTCTATATCGTCGATCCCGAGGGGCGCCTGGCCGGCACCCTGTCGCTGCGCCAGCTGATGGTGGCGCGCCCCGGTGCGCTGATCGACGACCTGATGATCAAGGACGTGATCAGCGCCAGCGTCGACGAGGCCCAGGAGGAGGTGGCACGCACCGTTGCTCGCTACGACCTGCTGGCCCTGCCGGTGGTCGACGCCGAGCGGCGCCTGGTGGGCATCGTCACGCATGATGACGCCATGGACGTGGTGGAGTCCGAGGCCACCGAGGATATCCACAAGGGGATGTCCATCGGCGCGCTGGAGGACGGGGTCAGCCGGGTGCCGCTGTGGAGCCTCTACCGCAAGCGGGTCACCTGGCTGGTGCTGCTGGTGTTCGGCAACCTCTTCTCCGGGGCCGGCATCGCCTACTTCGAGGAGACCATCGCCGCCCAGGTGGCGCTGGTCTTCTTCCTGCCGCTGCTGATCGGCAGCGGCGGCAACGCCGGCGCCCAGGCCGCCACCCTGATGGTGCGCGGCATGGCCACCGGCGACGTGGGCGTCAAGGACTGGGGCAAGCTGCTGGGCCGCGAGCTGCTGGTGGCCGGCTCCCTGGGGCTGACCATGGCGCTGGCCGTGGCGCCCATCGGGGTGATCCGCGGCGGTGAGGCGGTGGCGATGGTGGTGGCGGTGAGCATGATCTGTATCGTGCTGTTCGGCAGCCTGCTGGGCATGTGCCTGCCCTTCGTGCTCGACCGCCTGGGCTGGGACCCGGCCACTGCCTCGGCGCCGCTGGTGACGACCGTGATCGATGCCTCGGGGGTAGTGATCTACTTCGGCTTCGCCACCGCCATGCTGTCGGGCGTCTGACCCCCTGGCGGCGGACATCCGGGCCGCGGATGTGTATCCTCTGCTTCCGCCGAGGTGTCGGCGACTTCCACCCACACGGACCGTTCCATGGACTGGCTACAGATCGTTGTCCTCTCGATCGTTCAGGGATTGACCGAGTTCCTGCCGATCTCCAGCTCCGCTCACCTGATCCTGGTGCCGGTCTTCACCGACTGGAACGACCAGGGCCTGGCCTTCGACGTCGCCCTGCACATCGGCAGCCTGAGCGCGGTGGTGCTCTACTTCCGCCATGAGCTGGTCGGCATGACCGCCAGCTGGTGTCGAAGCGTGACGGGGCGCGGCACCGATGAGGAGGCGCGTCTGGCCTGGTGGGTGATCCTCGCCACCATCCCGGTGGGGGTCGCGGGGCTGGCCTTTAAGGACACCATCGAGGTCGTCATGCGCTCGCCGCTGGTCATCGCCGGGGGCCTGATCGGCTTCGGCCTGCTGCTCGCCTACGCCGACTGGCGACGCCGCGGCTCGCGAAACGAGTATCACCTGAGCTGGCAGGATGCCCTCTGGATCGGCCTGGCCCAGGCCCTGGCGCTGATCCCCGGCACCTCCCGTTCCGGCATCACCATGACCGCAGGACTGCTGCTGGGCCTGAACCGGGAGAGCGCGGCACGCTTCTCCTTCCTGCTGTCGATCCCGGTGATCGTGCTGGCCGGTGGCCTGGAGATCGTCGGGCTCGCCGGCGCCCCCGGACCGGTGGACTGGGGCGCCCTGATCATGGGGGCGCTGCTCTCGGGCATCAGTGCCTATCTCTGCATCCACTTCTTCCTGGTCTTCATCAAGCGTATCGGCATGCAGCCCTTCGTGGTCTACCGCCTGGTGCTGGGTGTGGCCCTGATCTGGCTATTCGGAGGTTCCCCGTCATGAGCGTCTGGCGTTCCCTGTGGCTGCTCCTGCTGATCCTCGTGATGGCGGGCTGCTCCGAACGCGACCGGCCACTGGACTCGCCGGTGACCCTGGAGGGAGAGACCTTCGGCACCTTCTACCAGGTGACCATCGCCGACCCCCTGACCCAGGGAGAGGCCAATGAACTGGAGGAGGGCATCCAGGCCGAGCTTGAGGCGGTGGATGCGGCCATGTCCACCTGGCGAGAGGATTCCGAGCTGATGGCCTTCAACGAGGCACCGCTGGGCAAGTGGCAGCCGCTCTCCGACGCGCTGATCGAGGTGCTGGCCATCGGCCAGTCGGTGGCCGAGACCAGCGACGGGGCCTTCGACATGACCATCGGCGGGCTGGTCAACCTGTGGAGCTTCGGGCCCGAGGCGCGTCCGCGGGAGGTACCGGACGAGGCCACCCTGGCCGCCCGACTGGCCGAGATCGGCCCCGACAGCCTGGAGGTCGACGAGCAGGCGTTCCAGGCCCGGCGCCTGCGCGATGTCTTCGTCGACCTCTCCGGCGTGGCCAAGGGCCATGCCACCGACCGGGTCGCGGCCTACCTGACCCGGCAGGAGATCGAGCACTACCTGGTCAACCTGGGCGGGGAGGTCAGGGTGCGCGGCCATCGCGACGCCGAGTCCGAGCCCTGGCGCATCGGCGTCGAGATCCCCCGGGATGGCCCCCAGGCCGCCCGGCATGTGCTGCCGCTGGAGGACATCGCGGTGGCCACCTCCGGCGACTACCGCAACTACTTTGAACACGACGGCCAGCGCTACTCCCACACCCTGGACCCGCGCACCGGCCGGCCCATCGATCATCGCCTGGCCTCGGTGACCGTCGTCCACCCCTCCGACGCCTGGGCCGACGCCTGGGCCACCGCCCTGCTGGTGCTCGGCGAGGAGGCGGGCATGGCGCTGGCCCGGGAGCGCTCGCTCGCGGTGCTGATGCTGGTGCGCCAGGGCGAGGGCTGGGCGAGCCTCGCCAGCCCGGCCTTCGTGGACCATTTCGGCCGCGAGGCCGTCGACGGCCTCGGCGTCACCGTGGTCGATGGACCGGCAGCCGGCGCGGCGGCGGAAGCGGGCCGCCCCTAGACATGGCGGGAGAGGCGGGACGCCCCCTAGAATAGACGGGATCAGACGAACCAGCACAAGGAGTCATGATGACGCTCGACGTGGTGATACTGGCAGCGGGGCAGGGAACCCGCATGCGCTCGACCCGGCCCAAGGTGCTGCACCGGCTGGCCGGCAAGCCGATGGTGCGTCACGTGATCGACACCGCCCGGGGGCTCGAGGCCGAGCGCACCCATGTGGTGGTGGGCCACGGGGCCGAGCAGGTCCGCGAGGCACTGGCCGACTGCCGGGTGCACTTCGCCCTGCAGGTCGAGCAGAAGGGTACCGGCCATGCCGTGGCCCAGACGCTGGAGGCGCTCGGCGAGGGCAAGGTGCTGGTGCTCTACGGCGACGTGCCGCTGATCCGGCGCGAGACCCTGGTCGAGCTGCTTGCCCATGTCGACGAGCGGCACCTGGGTCTGCTCACCGTGACCCTGGAGGACCCCGCGGGCTACGGGCGTATCCTGCGCAACGCGGCCGGTGAGGTGGTGGCCATCGTCGAGCACAAGGATGCCTCCGAGTCCGAGCGGGCCGTGCGCGAGTGCAATACCGGCATCATGGCCATGACCGCCGCCCAGCTGCGCCGCTGGCTGCCGCGTCTCTCCGCCGACAACGCCCAGGGCGAGTACTACCTGACCGACATCATCGCCATGGCCGCCGCCGAGGGGGTGAGCATCGCCACCGCCCAGCCGGCGCGACCGCTGGAGGTCGAGGGCGTCAACAACCGCGCCCAGATGGCCCGCCTGGAGCGCGCCCACCAGCACGACATCGCCGAGCGACTGATGGAGCAGGGGGTGGCGCTGGCCGACCCGTCGCGCCTCGACGTGCGTGGCCGGCTGACCTGCGGTCATGACGTGGAGATCGACGTGGGCTGCGTCTTCGAGGGCGAGGTGGAGCTGGGCGAGGGGGTGCGCATCGGGCCCCACTGCGTGATCCGCGACAGCCATGTCGGCGCCGAGAGCGTGATCGACTCCCACAGCGTCCTCGACGGGGCGGTGGTGGCCGGGCGCAATCGCATCGGCCCCTTCGCCCGGCTGCGCCCCGGCTCGCGGCTGGCGGTGGGGGCCAAGGTCGGCAACTTCGTCGAGACCAAGAACGTCGAGGTGGGCGAGGGCAGCAAGATCAACCACCTGAGCTATGTGGGCGACGCCCGGCTCGGGCATGATGTCAACGTCGGCGCCGGGACCATCACCTGCAACTACGATGGCGTCAACAAGCACCGTACCGAGATCGGCGACGAGGCCTTCATCGGCTCCAACACGGCGCTGGTGGCGCCGGTCAGCGTCGGCCGCGGCGCCACCGTGGGCGCCGGTTCGACCATCAGCAAGGATGTCGCCGACAACGCCCTGGCCGTCTCCCGGGGCCGCCAGGTGAGCAAGGCCGACTGGCCGCGGCCGACCAAGCGCCAGGAACCCTGAGGAGAGGTCATATGTGTGGAATCGTCGGTGCCGTTGCCCAACGCAACGTCCAGGGCATCCTGCTGGAGGGGCTCAAGCGCCTGGAGTATCGCGGCTATGACTCCGCCGGCATGGCGGTGCTCGCCCCGGAGGGACGCCTGCAGCGACGGCGTGCCCTGGGCAAGGTGGCGGCCCTGGAGGAGCGCCTGGTCGACGAGCCGCTGCCGGGACACAGCGGGATCGCCCATACCCGCTGGGCGACCCACGGCCGCCCCAGCGAGGCCAATGCCCACCCGCACCAGTCCGGCGAGCGGCTGGCGGTGGTGCACAACGGCATCATCGAGAACCATGAGGCGCTGCGGCGCGAGCTCGAGGCCGAGGGCTACGCCTTCACCTCCGAGACCGACACCGAGGTGATCGCCCACCTGCTGGAGCGGGAGAGTCGTGAGGCCGGTGACCTGCTCACCGCCGTTCGGCGGGTACTGGCCCGGCTGGACGGTGCCTATGCGCTGGGGGTGATCCATGCCGAGGAACCCGACGTCGTCATCGGCGCCCGCAAGGGCAGCCCGCTGGTGGTGGGGGTGGGTATCGACGAGGCCTTCCTGGCCTCCGACCCCCTGGCCCTGCTGCAGGTCACCGACCGCTTCATCTACCTCGAGGAAGGAGACGCGGTGCGCCTCTCCGCCGGCGGGCGCATCGAGGTGTTCGATGCCCGGGGCATGGCGGTCGAGCGTGAGGTGCACACCTTCGAGCATGGCGACGGGGCGGCCAGCAAGGGCGACTATCGCCACTTCATGCTCAAGGAGATCCATGAGCAGCCGATGGTGATCGCGGCCGCCCTGGAGGGGCGCCTGGGCGAGCGCTCGGTGCTGGTGGAGAGTTTCGGCCCCGAGGCCGAGGCCCTCTTCGGGCAGGTCAGGCAGGTCCATATCGTCGCCTGCGGCACCAGCTACCATGCCGGCATGGTGGCCCGCTACTGGCTCGAGCGCTATGCCGGGTTGCCGGTGCAGGTGGAGGTGGCCTCGGAGTATCGCTATCGCCAGGTGGTGGTGCCGGAGGGAACCCTCTTCGTCACCCTCTCCCAGTCCGGCGAGACCGCCGATACCCTGGCGGCGCTGCGCTTCGCGCGGGAGCGCGGCTATCTGGCCAGCCTGGCGATCTGCAACGTGCCGGGCAGCTCGCTGGTGCGCGAGTCGGACCTGACCCTGATGACCCAGGCCGGGCCCGAGATCGGCGTGGCCTCCACCAAGGCCTTCACCACCCAGCTCACCGCCCTGATGCTGATGACCCTGGCACTGGGCCGGGTACGGGGCCTGGCCGAGGCCGAGCAGGCAAGCCTGGTCCAGGGGCTGCGTGAACTGCCCGGCCTGGTGGCACGGGTGCTGGAACTGGACCCGGCCATCGAGCGGCTCTCCATGGCCTTCGCCGAGAAGCACCATGCCCTCTTCCTGGGCCGCGGCGCCCACTTTCCCATCGCCCTGGAGGGTGCGCTCAAGCTCAAGGAGATCTCCTATATCCATGCCGAGGCCTACCCGGCGGGCGAGCTCAAGCACGGTCCGCTGGCGCTGGTCGACAGCGAGATGCCGGTCATCTCCGTGGCGCCCAACGACGAGCTCCTCGACAAGCTCAAGTCGAACCTTCAGGAGGTGCGCGCCCGGGGTGGCGAGCTCTTCGTCTTCGCCGACGAGCAGGTGGGGCTGAACGAGGAGGAGCACGTGCACGTGCTGCGCCTGCCCCATGTGCACGAGGCGCTGGCGCCGATCCTCTATACCCTGCCGCTTCAGCTGCTCAGCTACCACGTGGCGGTGCTCAAGGGCACCGACGTGGACCAGCCGCGCAACCTGGCCAAGTCCGTCACCGTGGAGTGAGCCCGCTGGATGCTCCGCCGCGCCTTCACCTGGGGCTGCCCATGTGGGCCAATCCCGACTGGCGCGGCGGCTTCTATCCGCCCCATGGCGGCAATCAGGGCTGGCTGGCCGACTACGCCCGGGTGTTCCCCACCGTGGAGGGCAACACCACCTTCTACAGTGGTGCCCCGCGGGCCGAGACGGTGGCGGCCTGGGCCCGCCAGGCACCGCCGGGCTTTCGCTTCTGCTTCAAGCTGCCGGCGAGCCTGACCCACGAACGGCGTCTCGCCGCCATCGAGGCCGACCTCGATGCCTTCCTCGAGGCACTCTCGCCGCTGCATGACCGGCTCGGCCCGATGATGGTCCAGCTGCCCCGGGATTTCGGCCCCGACGAGCTGCCGCGGCTGGAACATCTGCTGGCACGCTGGCCGGCAGGGATTCCCTGTGCGGTGGAAGTGCGCCACAGGGAATTTTTCCACAAGGGGAGGGCCGAGAAGGTCCTCAACCGAATGTTGATAACTTTTGGCGCTAACCGTGTGATGCTCGACGTGCGCCCGCTCTTCGCCACCGCCCCCGGCACCCATCCGGGGCTCCAGCACGCCCAGGCCGAGAAGCCGAGAGTCCCATTACACGTGCTTTCCACGGGAGACTGCCCGCTGGTGCGCTTCATCGGCCACCTCGACGACGACCTCAACGAGCGCTGTTTCACGCCCTGGATCGACCGTCTCATCCTGTGGATAAATCAGGGGAAAACCCCTTACCTGATGGTGCATACGCCGGACAATCGCGGGGCGCCGGAACTGGCACGACGCCTGCATTCGCGGCTTTGCGAACACTGTTCACTCCCTTCCCTCGAGGCCTTTGCCGGCGAGCGCCAGACGACGCTCTTCTAGGGGCGCCTCAGGCCGTCGCTCTACGCCCAAAGGGGGAGGCAATAATCTTGCCGCCGTGACTGGCCATCGAGCGTTTGATCGGATAGTTTTACGGGTCGGTGTGCCAATACCCATGGATATTGACTGGATCCTGCGCATAACCCGCGTGGATCTTGCGAGTATCGGGCACCCAGGCATTCTCCCGTTCCTTGCCGCACCGGCCCGGGACGTGCGAGATGCGACACGGCAGCGATCCTGCCTGGATCCTGTCATGCTCTGGACGGCGTCGTGTGACCCATGGCGCCCTGGACGTGGCAATGACAAGCACAAGCCGTCATCGCGCCGGATCGGCCGTTGGCGACACGTACACTCAGGGTGAAACATGTCGAAACTCTCCCACGCACAGTGGTCATCGAAGATGGCCTTCATCCTGGCTGCCACCGGTTCGGCGGTGGGGCTGGGCAATATCTGGCGCTTTTCCTACATGGTGGGTGACAGCGGGGGCGCGGCCTTCGTGCTCATCTACCTGGCCTGTGTGGCCCTGGTGGGCCTGCCGATCCTGGTGGCGGAATGGCTGATCGGCCGCCGCGGCCAGGAAAACCCGATCAACTCCATGGTCGACCTGGCCCGCAAGAACGGCCGCCTGCCCGCCTGGGCACTGGTCGGAGCCAGCGGGGTGCTGGCCGCCTTCCTGATCCTCTCCTTCTACAGCGTGATCGGTGGCTGGTCGCTCTCCTATACCCTCGGTTCGGTGACCGGCGCCTTTACCGGCCAGGACGCCGACGGCGTCGGTGAGATCTTCAATGGCCTGCTGGGCAACCCCGTGGCCCTGACCCTGTGGCATACCGCCTTCATGGCGCTGGTGGTCTGGATCGTGGCGCGTGGCGTCACCAAGGGCCTGGAGGGCGCCGTGCGCACCCTGATGCCGGCACTGGTGGTGCTGATGCTGGTGCTGGTGGGCTATGGCATGACCACCGGCCATTTCGGCGAGGCGCTGGCCTTCATGTTCAGCCCCGACTGGGGCGCGGTCACCGGCGAGGTGGTGCTGGCTGCCATGGGACAGGCCTTCTTCACCCTGTCGCTGGGCATGGGCATCATGATGGCCTACGGCTCCTACCTGGGCGAGGACGTCAACCTGATCGGCACGGCCCGGACGGTGATCATCCTGGATACCACCATCGCCCTGCTGGCGGGCCTGGCCATCTTCCCCATCGTCTTCGCCAACGGCCTGAGCCCGGGCGAGGGACCCGGCCTGATCTTCGTCACCCTGCCGCTGGCCTTCGGCAACATGACCGGTGGCATGATCCTCGGCCTGATGTTCTTCCTGCTGCTGACCTTCGCCGCGCTGACCTCGGCGATCTCGCTGCTGGAGCCGGTGGTGGAGCTGATGGAGGAACGCACCCCGCTCTCCCGCGTGGCGGCCACCCTGGTGGGCGGCGTGGCGGTATGGGCACTGGGTATCGCGGCGCTGATGTCGTTCAACGTCTGGAGCGAGCTGTCGATTGCGGGCCTGAACATCTTCGACTTCCTGGACACCCTGACCAGCAAGTTCATGCTGCCGCTGACCGGCCTGGGGGCCATCCTGTTCGTGGCCTGGCGGCTGGACCGCGACAGCGTGGCGGCCGAGCTGAACCTCTCCGGCGGGCAGGCGACGCTGTGGCACCTGGTGTCCCGCTTCGTGGCACCGGTGGGCGTGATTCTGGTCTTCGTCTCGAGCCTGTGAGACGGGAGCGCCGCACGCTCCGGCGCAGTAAGCCCTCGACGAGCCCCGCCCCGGCGGGGCTCGTTGCGTGATGCGGTCTCAGTGCATCTCGTCTTCCGCCAGCTCCTCGTCGGGGAGCGGCGCGATGTCCCGGCTCAGGCGCTTGAATTCGTTGTGCAGTTCGATGCCGCGCCGGGCGCGCAGGTTGCGCTGGGCGGCGGTGCGTGAACGCTGCTCGTGTTCGACGACTTCCATGCTCATGAAGATGTCGAGAAGCTCACTCTTGAGGGAGGATAACCGTTCGACATTGCGCATGATCGACTCTCCTAAAAGATTCGCGACACTGCATGTCTTACTATACCCCACTTGACAGAATGATGACGGCGCCTGCTGCGAGCGCACAACGCTGTGCCAACGCTCGCCGCCTGCGCGGCTTCCCGCCGTACCCAGGTGCCGAACTGCGCATCGGTCGCCGGCTTGGGGCATACTGTGAAGATGAACCCGCCAATCGTTCCGCCGTTCCGCCCTCGTCGCGGGGCGGCAAGTCCGCAAGGAGTCCCGCGTGAGCCGCGCCCTGTTCGATGAGATGAGACGTCGCATGGAGCACTTCCGCCGCTCCGAGCAGAAGGTGGCGCGCTTCGTGCTGCGCCAGCCAGAGGAAGTGATCCACATGCGCATCGTCGACCTGGCCACCGAGGCCAAGGTCAGCGAGCCCACCGTGGTGCGCTTCTGCCGCGCCCTGGGATGCAACGGCTTCCAGGACTTCAAGCTCCAGCTGGCGCAGATGCTGGCCTCGGGCAGCCAGTTCGCCCAGTTCTCGATGAATGACAGCGACTCGGTGGCGGAATTCTCCCAGAGCATCTTCGATTCCACCGTGGGCACCCTGCTCTCGGTGCGCGACCGGCTCGACAACGAGGCGCTGAGCCAGGCCATCAATGCCCTGGCCATGGCCAACCGGGTGGAGTTCTATGGCTTCGGCGCCTCCGGCGCGGTGGCTTTCGATGCCCAGCACAAGTTCTTCCGCCTGCAGATCTCCACGGCGGCCTACGCCGACCCGCACATGCAGAACATGTCGGCGGTGACCCTAAAGGAGGGTGACGTGGTGGTGGCGATCTCCCAGACCGGCCGCACCCGGGCGCTGGTGGCCAGCGTGCGTCTGGCCCGCGAGGCTGGCGCCACGGTGATCGGCCTCTGCCCCAGCGGCTCGCCGCTGGCCGAGGAGGTCACGCTGCCGCTCTATATCGATGTCCACGAGGACACCGAGATCTATACCCCGATGAGCTCGCGCATCGCCCACCTGGTGCTCATCGACGTGCTGGCGGTGGGCGTGGCCAAGACCCGTGGCCCGAAACTCGCCGAGCAGCTCCGCGAAGTGAAGAAGAGCCTCAACCCGCTGCGCTTTCCTGAGCAGGAGGGCAAGCCCTAGGCCTGCGGCCCGCTACCAGCATCAAGGAGCAAGTGACAAGGAAACCCCTTGGCTGACCCTTGTGCTTCAGGGGTACCGTGCTCGGCGCGTCCGGCTCCGCCGGGCGCGATATGCTAAGCTATCGGCCCATTTTCCGAGCAGCGATGCCTTCCCCATGGACGACGTCACGGCGATTCTCGATCACATGAACCCGGCCCAGCGTGAGGCCGTCAGTGCGCCCCAGGGCAACATGCTGGTGCTGGCCGGGGCCGGGTCCGGCAAGACCCGGGTGCTGGTGCATCGCATCGCCTGGCTGATGCAGGCCGAGGGGCTCTCGCCCTACGCCGTGCTCGCCGTGACCTTCACCAACAAGGCGGCCCGCGAGATGCGCACCCGCCTGGAGGCGCTGCTGGGCATCTCCTTGCGCAATGTCTGGGTGGGCACCTTCCACTCCATCGCCCATCGCCTGCTGCGCACCCACTGGCAGGATGCCCGGCTGCCCCAGCACTTCCAGATCATCGACAGCGACGACCAGCTGCGGCTGGTCAAGCGGCTGCTCAAGGACCACCGCATCGATGACGAGCGCTTCCCGCCGCGCCAGGTGCAGTCGTTCATCTCTGGCTGCAAGGAGGAGGGGCTGCGCCCCCACCAGGTCGATGCCCATGGCGATGCCTACCTGGCCCAGATGGTCGAGCTCTACGAGCGCTACCAGCTGACCTGCGAGCGTGGTGGCCTGGTGGACTTCGGCGAGCTCCTGCTGCGCAGCCTGGAACTGCTGCGCGACAACCCGGCGCTGCTGGCCCACTACCAGGCGCGCTTCGGCCATGTGCTGGTGGACGAGTTCCAGGATACCAACACCCTGCAGTACGCCTGGCTCAAGCTGCTCACCGGCATGAAGACCCCGATGACCGTGGTGGGCGACGACGACCAGTCGATCTACGGCTGGCGCGGGGCGCGCATCGAGAACATCCGGCGCTTCGAGCAGGAGTTCCCCGCCACCAAGACCGTGCGCCTGGAGCAGAACTACCGCTCCACCAGCGCCATCCTCGAGGCCGCCAATGCCCTGATCCGTCATAACAGCGAGCGCATGGGCAAGGAGCTGTGGACCGAGGGCGCCAGGGGCGAGCCGATCTCCGTCTACTCGGGCTTCAACGACCTGGATGAGGCGCGCTTCATCGTCGACACCATCCGCGAGAAGGTCGAGGAGGGCTTCAACCGGCGCGAGATCGCCATCCTCTACCGCTCCAACGCCCAGTCCCGGGTGCTGGAGGAGACCCTGATCCGCCAGGGCGTGCCCTACCGCATCTACGGCGGCCAGCGCTTCTACGAGCGCCTGGAGATCAAGAACGCCCTGGCCTACCTGAGGCTGCTGCTAAACCGCGATGACGACGCCTCCCTGGAGCGGGTGATCAACGTCCCGGCCCGGGGCATCGGCACCCGCACCGTGGAGGTGCTGCGCCACCGCGCCCGGCAGAGCGAGGTCTCGCTGTGGCAGGCGCTGCACGACAGCCTGCTGGATGCCTCGCTCAAGGGGCGGGCCGCCACGGCGGTGCGTGCCTTCGCCGACCTGATCGAGCGCCTCGACAACGACACCGCCGGCCTGGCGCTCCACGAGATCATCGATCACGTGATCGAGCGCAGCGGCCTGGTCGAGCACCATCGCAGCGAGAAGGGCGAGAAGGGGCAGGCCCGGGTCGAGAACCTGGAGGAGCTGGTCACCGCCGCCAAGGCCTTCACCCAGGGCGAGAGCTTCGAGCCCCCCGAGGCCGGCGAGGGGGCCGCAGCCCTGGAGGCCTTCCTCTCCGAGGCCGCGCTGAACGCCGGCGACCACGAGGCCGACGAGTTCGAGGACTGCGTGCAGCTGATGACCCTGCACTCGGCCAAGGGCCTGGAGTTCCCGGTGGTGTTCATCGCCGGCGTCGAGGAGGGCCTGTTCCCGCACAAGATGTCCATGGAGGAGCCGGGGCGCCTGGAGGAGGAGCGGAGGCTCTGCTACGTGGGCCTGACCCGTGCCATGCGCAAGCTCTACCTGACCCACGCCGAGCTGCGCCGCCTGCACGGCAAGGAGACCTTCCAGCGCGCCTCGCGCTTCCTGCGCGAACTGCCCGAAGAGTATCTCGAGGAGGTGCGGCTGCGCGGCCAGATCTCCCGGCCCGTGACCGCCGGCCGCCCGGCCATGGGGCTCTCGCGGCAGACCTCGGTCGACGGGGGCGCTGACCTGCCGTCGCTCTCGCTGGGCCAGCGAGTCAGCCACCCGGTGTTCGGCGAGGGGGTGATCCTCAACGCCGAGGGGGAGGGCGAGCGTGCCCGGGTCCAGGTCAGCTTCGAGGGCGAGGGCGACAAGTGGCTGGTGCTGGGGTTCGCCAAGCTGACGCCGCTCTGATTTTCGTTGACGTTAACGTCAGGTGCGGGCACTTGCCGGGCAATTCGGCCTTGACGCATACTCGCGAGCGGACACGCTTTAGCCCGCAGGCACTGCGGGAACAATAATCCTCCTGGAGTCACGCTCGCATGCAACGTCGCCTCTTCCTCAAGAACAGCCTCAAGACCCTTGGCGCCGGTGCCGCCGCCGGCGCCGCCGCCCCCTTCATCTCCACGGCCAGCGCCCAGGAGACCATCACCTGGGACATGGTGACCTCCTGGCCCAAGAACTTCCCGGCGCTGGGCACCGGCGCCAACGACTTCGCCGCGCGCATCGAGCGCCTCTCCGGTGGCCGCATGAAGGTCCGCGTGCATGGCGCGGGCGAGCTGGTGCCGGCCATGGAGGTGTTCGACGCGGTGGGCGAGGGCACCGCCCAGATGGGTCACTCCGCCTCCTACTACTGGCGCGGCAAGACCCTGGCCTCCCAGTTCTTCACCGCCGTGCCCTTCGGCATGAACACCACCGAGACCAACGCCTGGCTCTACCATGGGGGCGGTCTTGAACTCTGGGACGAGGTGTATGCCAAGCACAACCTCAAGCCCTTCCCGGTGGGCAATACCGGCACCCAGATGGCCGGCTGGTTCAAGAAGGAGATCAACTCGCTGGAGGACATGCAGGGGCTCAAGCTGCGCCTGCCGGGGCTGGCCGGCGAGGCCATGAACGGCATCGGCGTGACCACCGTCAACACCCCGGGCTCCGAGATCTTCACCTCCCTGCAGACCGGCGTGCTGGATGCCGCCGACTGGGTCGGTCCCTACAACGACCTGGCCTTCGGCCTGCACCAGGTGGCCAAGTACTACTACACCTCGGCCTGGAACGAGCCCAGCGCCATCCTCGAGGGCACGGTCAACCTGGAGGCCTGGAACGCCCTGCCCGACGACCTCAAGGCGGTGGTCAGCGAGGCGGCCATGGCCTCCAACCTGGCGATGATCAGCGAGTTCGCGGTGCGCAACGCCGAGGCGCTCGATACCCTGGTCAGCGAGCATGGTGTGGAGCTGCGCACCTTCCCGGAGGAGGTACTGGAAGCGCTTTACGCCTCCTCCCAGGAGGTGCTCCAGAAGCAGGTGGAAGCCGACGAGGAGTCGCGGAAGGTCTACGACTCCTACACCGCCTTCCAGCAGAAGGTGCAGCGCTTCACCGACGTGGGCGAGTTCGCCTACCTGAAGACCCGGGAGAAGGTCGGCGCCTGAGGCCCGGCCTCGCCTGCCTTCCCGCCATGGGCGCCCCTGCGGGCGCCCATTCTTGCTACGGGGATGGTGATGGGGAGGGCGACGGCATCAGTCGCCCTGGCGGGCGGCCCGGATCCGCCCGTTGTCGTCCAGGGCGACCATCACGAAGCGGGCCTCGGTGACCTTGTGCAACTCGTCGGGGTCGCGTTCATGGGGGGCACGGATCCACACTTCCACGTCGATCTTGATCGAGCTGTGGCCGATCTCGCTGACCCGGGTGAAGATATTGACCATCGAGCCCACCCGCACCGGGCAGAGGAAGTCCATGGCCTCGATGGCCACGGTGGCCGTGCGGCCCCGGGCCTCGCGGCCGGCGGCCACCTCGGCGGCCTGGTCCATGCGGGCGACCAGCCAGCCGCCGGGGATGTCGCCGTGAAGGTTGGTATCCTGGCGACTGGCCAGCTGCTTGAGGGTCAGTCGGCCCTGGGGGGCGGGAATATCGTCGATGTCTGTCATGGAAGCCTGAGCGACTCGGGTTGTTGTTGTGGGGCGTTTATCAGCTCGCCATGGTATACGGCGAGGCCACCGGTTCACCACCATTGCGACAAGATGCCCCGCTGCCGGCCCGCTTCACCCCTTCATCGAGGAAGCTGAGATGTCTGCCATCCTGCGCCGTTGCCTTGCCCCCTGGCTGCTGCTGGCCATGCTCGGTGCTCCCCAGGCCCTGGCCCAGCAGGTCGCCGGGACCCTGGGCGCCGTGGGTTCCGATACCATGGCGGGGCTGATGCTGCGCTGGGGCGAGGCGCTGACCCGCCAGCATCCCGGCATCCGCCTGCAGCTGCAGACCAGCGGGTCGGCCAGCGCGCCGCCGGCCCTGGTGGCCGGCACCACCCGGCTGGGCCCCATGTCCCGCCCCATGAACGAGGCCGAGCGTCGGGCCTTCATCGAGCGCCATGGCTATCCACCGCGGGAAGTGGCGGTGGCGCGGGACGCCCTGGTGGTCGTGGTCCATCGCCACAACCCCCTCGAGAGCCTGGGGGAGCGCGAACTGGATGCCATCTTTTCCGACTCACGGCGCTGCGGGGCGCGTGAGGGGATCAACCGCTGGCGACAGCTGGGACTCGACGAGCCCGAGGGGCGCATCCGCCTGCATGGCCGCAATGCGGCCTCCGGCACCCAGGCGCTGTTCCGGCGTGTCGCGCTGTGCGGCGGTCACTTCCGCCCCGAGGTCAACGAGCACCCGGGCTCCGCCGCGGTGGTGGCGGCGGTGGCGGAGGACCCGCGGGCCATCGGCTATGCCGGGCTCAACCACCTGACGCCGGGGGTGAAGGCCCTGGCCCGCCGCGATGCCGAGGGGACGCGCCACTTCCCCGACCCGAGGGCGGTTCGG
Source organism: Halomonas ventosae (assembly GCF_004363555.1). Classification (GTDB taxonomy): domain Bacteria; phylum Pseudomonadota; class Gammaproteobacteria; order Pseudomonadales; family Halomonadaceae; genus Halomonas; species Halomonas ventosae. Next base: position 53,878 of record NZ_SNZJ01000018.1, read on the forward strand.
CGCGGCGACTATGCGCTCTCCCGCGACCTCTACCTCTACCTCAACCTGCCCCCCGGCGAGTCGCTGCCGGCCGCCGAGCGGGCCTTCCTCGACCTGGTGCTGTCGCCGGCCGGGCAGGCGATCGTCGAGGAGCTGGGGTTCGTGGCCCTGCCCGAGACGAGGCGGCTACGCCAGCGACAGGGGCTGGCGCTGGACGACGCCGGCCGCTGATGCTGTCATCTGCCTGTCATCACACTGTCGTACGATTCCGCTAGCCCCCGTTTCGCGCAGGCCCGGTCATGCCCGACTCCTCCTCCCCGCCTTCCATTCGACGCCGCCTGCGTCAGGGACGCGATCGCCTGGCCACCGTGCTGGTCACCGCGGGGGGCATCGGCGTGATCGCCGCGCTGCTGGCCATCGGGGTCTTCCTGGTGGTCGAGGTGGTGCCGCTGTTCTGGCCCACCGGCGCGACAGAGACGATCAGCCCGCAGGCTCTCTGGCTGTCCCTGGAGGCCGCGGGTGACCCGGCCCGCTATCGCTGGGACCCCACCGCCACCCTGGGGACGGACGAGGCGGCCCGGGTCAGCCTGGTGCCGCTCGCGTGGGGCACCCTGGAGGCAGCGGCCTGGGCCCTGCTGATCGCCGTGCCCCTGGCCCTGGGCGCGGCCGCCCACTCGGCACTCTTCATGGCGCCGCGCCTGCGCAGCCGCCTCAAGCCGACGCTGGAGCTCATGGAAGCGTTGCCCGGCGTGGTCATCGGCTTCGTCGCCGGCCTGGTGCTCGCCCCCTGGGTCGAGCGTCACCTGGCGGACGTGCTGGCCATGCTGGTGCTGCTGGTGCCCGGCCTGCTGCTGGCGGGTGGCCTCTGGTCGCGCCTGCCCCCGCGCCTGCAGCAGGCGATGCCGCTCGGCTGGGCGGGCCTGTGGCTGCTGCCCTGGCTGCTGCTGTTGCTGGTTGCCGCCCACGCGCTCTCGCCCTGGCTCGAGGCCTGGGCGTTCGGAGGTGACCTGCGTCACTGGCTGGAGGTGCGCCTGGGGCTCGATATCGCCGTGCGTAACGCCATGATCGTCGGCATGGCCATGGGCTTTGCGGTGATGCCCAGCGTCTACGCGCTGGCCGAGGATGCCCTCTCGGGGGTGCCGCGCAGCCTCGCGGAGGGCGCCCAGGCGCTGGGGGCGACCCGCTGGCAGACCCTGTGGCGGGTGGTGCTGCCGGCGGCATCCCCCGGGATCTTCTCGGCGGTGATGATCGGTGCCGGGCGGGCCGTGGGCGAGACCATGATCGTGCTCATGGCCAGCGGCAATGCGGCCCTGATGACCTGGAACCCCCTGGACGGGCTGCGCTCCCTGGCGGCCACCATCGCCATCGAGCTGCCGGAGGCGGGGCCCGGGGGGCAGCACTATCGGCTGCTGCTGCTGGCGGCCCTGCTGCTGTTCGCCTTCACCTTCCTGGTCAATACCCTGGCCGAGCTGGTGCGCACCCGCCTGCGACTGCGCTACCGGCGCCTGGGAGGCGGGCCATGAGGCCGGTGTCCGGCTCGCGGGCGCGCCTGCCCCGGGGCGAGGGGCCCGGCGCCTGGCTGGCGGCGGGCAGCGTGGCGCTCTCGCTGCTGGCGCTGCTGGCGCTGCTGTCCCTGCTGGCGGTACGCGGCCTGGGTCACTTCTGGCCCGCGCCCGTCGCCCTGGTGGTGCTCGAGGACGGCCGACAGCTCGCCGGCGAGCGGGTACGGGAGGTCCCGTTGCCGGAGGGGACGGGGCGTGAACGGCTCTACCGGACCGGCAACCGTGACCTGGATGGCGCCCGCTGGGCGTGGGTGCCGGTATCGGCCATCACCGCGGTCAGCCATCCGCGCGACCTGGTGGTGCTGGAGCGCCGCCGCTGGGGAGAGGCGATCGGCCGGCTCACGGCGCTGGAGAGTGTGACGGGAGAGCGCCTCGAGGGGGAGGCCGCCTGGGCAGCCCTCGAGGGGCGGCTGGTCGAGCTGGCAGCGCTGCGCCGGGCCCGCGATACCCTGCGTGACGAGGTCATCCTGCCGCGTGTCCGTGCCCTCGAGGCGGGGGGCGACGTGGACCGCGAGCTGGCCATCGCCAATGCCCGGCTGCGCGAGCTGCAGGCGGCCATGGAAGGCGGCCGCCTGATCCTCGCGACCGCCGACGGCGGGCAGCTGACGGTGCCGCTGGAAGAGGTGCTGCGGGCGCGGCGCCCCAACGCCATGTCGCCGCCCGACAAGCTGGCCACCTGGGGCGAGGGCGTCTGGCGCTTCCTCTCGGAGGGCCCGCGGGCGGCCAATACCGCCGGTGGTGTCTGGCCGGCGATCTTCGGCACCGTGCTGATGGTGATGCTGATGTCGGTCCTGGTGACGCCCTTCGGGGTCCTGGCAGCCATCTACCTCAACGAGGTGGCCCACCAGGGGCGGCTGACGCGGCTGGTGCGGATCGCCGTGCGCAACCTCGCCGGTGTGCCCTCCATCGTCTATGGCGTCTTCGGCCTGGGCGTGTTCGTCTACGGCATCGGCGGCACCCTGGACGAGTGGTTCTTCGACGCGACCCTGCCCTCGCCGACCTTCGGTACCGGCGGCCTGCTGTGGGCCTCGCTGACCCTGGCCCTGCTGACCCTGCCGGTGGTGATCGTGGCCACCGAGGAGGGGCTGGCGCGGATCCCCGACCAGCAGCGCGAGGGCGCCCTGGCGCTGGGGGCCACCCGGCTGGAGATGCTCACCCGGGTGGTGCTGCCCATGGCCACGCCGGCCATGCTCACGGGGGTGATCCTGGCCGTTGCCCGCGCCGCCGGCGAGGTGGCGCCGCTGATGCTGGTGGGTGTGGCCAAGCTGGCGCCCCAGGTGCCGGTGGACGGCGACTTCCCCTTCCTGCATCTTGACAGGAAGTTCATGCACCTCGGCTACCACATCTTCGATGCGGCCTTCCACGGCGGCGATGTCCAGTCGGCGATGCCGCTGGTCTATGCCACGGCGCTGCTGCTGGTGCTGGTGATCCTGGTGCTTAACCTGACTGCAATATTTCTGCGTCATCATCTCAGTACGCGTCACGGGGCGCTCACCCGTCGATGAGCCCAGAACCGTCTCGCCACCCGGGAGCCTCGATGCCATTCGCCCAGGACCTGCGCCCGTCGCCCGACCCGGCGGCGGTCATCGACTTCTCCCCCGAGGCCAGCAGCCTGGCCATTCGGGGGCTTACCCTCGCCTATGGGGACAAGCCGGCGCTGCGGGATCTCACCCTGAGAATTCCCCGGCACCGCGTCACCGCCTTTATCGGGCCCTCAGGCTGCGGCAAGTCGACCCTGCTGCGGGTGCTCAACCGTCTCCACGACCTCAACGACGAGGTGGAGCGCACCGGCGAGGTGTATCTCGAGGGCGAGGAGATCCATGGGCCCGGGGTGGCGGTGGCGGAACTGCGTCGGCGGGTGGGGATGGTCTTCCAGGCGCCCAATCCCTTCCCCATGTCGATCCACGACAACGTGGCCTTCGGCCTGCGCCTGCAGGGTGGGCTGAGCAAGCGCAAGCGCGATGACATCATCGAGTGGGCGCTGCGTTCGGCGGCGCTGTGGGACGAGGTGAAGGACCGGCTGCGCGCCTCGGCCTGGTCGCTCTCCGGGGGCCAGCAGCAGCGCCTGGTGATTGCCCGCACCCTGGCGGTGGGGCCCGAGGTGCTGCTGCTCGACGAGCCGGCCTCGGCGCTCGATCCCATCTCCACGCTGAAGATCGAGGAGCTGATCCGCAACCTGAAGTCGCACCTGACCCTGGTGCTGGTCACCCACAACATGCAGCAGGCGGCCCGGGTCTCCGACTACACCGCCTTCCTGCAGGACGGCGAACTGGTGGAGTATGGTCCCACCGATACCCTGTTCACCAACCCGCGCCTGCGGCGTACCGAGAACTACATCACCGGGCGCATGGCCTGACGGCCGGCCCCAAGGAGAGGTTTCATGGACATTACCAGCGATATCCACAGCCAGCATATCTCCCGGCAGTTCAACCAGGAGCTCGAGGAGCTCAAGACCCACCTGATGGCGATGGGGGGGCTGGTCGAGAAGCAGGTCCAGGATGCCGTGGCGGCCCTGCTCGAGAGCGACTCCGAACTGGGCCAGCGCGTGGTCGCCAACGACCGCGCGGTCAACGACATGCAGATCAAGATCGACGAGGAGTGCACCCAGGTGCTGGCGCGGCGCCAGCCCACCGCCTCCGACCTGCGCCTGGTCCTGGCGGTGATCCGCGCCGCCTCCGACCTGGAACGCATCGGCGACGAGGCGAGCAAGATCGCCCGCAATGCCATCGACCTGATCGAGGCCGACAATGGCAACCGGGGCTTCGTCGAGGTGCGCATGATCAGCGAGCACGTGCGGCGCATGGTGCGCGACGCCCTGACCTCCTTCGCCCGTCTCGACACCGAGCTGGCGCTGAAGCTGGTCCACGAGGACGAGGAGGTGGACAACGAGTACCGCAGCGCCATGCGCTCGCTGATGACCTTCATGATGGAGGATGCCCGCTCGATCTCGTCGGTCCTCAGCGTGATGTGGATCCTGCGCGCGCTGGAGCGCATCGGTGACCACGCCAACAACCTCGCCGAATACGTGGTCTACCTGGTGAAGGGGCTCGATATCCGCCACACCGACCCCGAGGACCTCGACAAGGATATGCTCGAGGGCAAGGGTTGACCGCGAACGTCGCTTGACCCTCAATGACGCAGGCCGCCGCCCCGACGGGCGGCGGCCTGCCGTGTGACATGAGGATGTGACGGATGCTCGATGCCCTGACGGCGCTGACCCGCGGGACCCGCCTGGTCTACTCCCGCGGCCTGCGGCGCTTCGTGTTCCTGCCGATAGTCGTCAACCTGCTGGTCTACACGGCCATGCTCTGGTACGTGCTGGGCCACTTCGGCGGCTGGCTGGAGGGCTGGATGGCCATGGTCCCGGGCTGGCTGGAGTGGCTCTCCTGGCTGATCTGGCCGCTCTTCGTGGTCAGCCTGGTGCTGATCGTCTTCTTCACCTTCACCCTGGTGACCCACCTGATCGCCGCGCCCTTCTACGGCTTCCTGGCCGCCCGGGTGGAGGCGGAGGCGACCGGGCGGCCGCCCCTGGACGACCGTGGCCTGGCGAAGACGGCGGTGGATGCCATGGGGCGCGAGCTGGTCAAGCTGGGCTACATCCTGCCGCGCATGGCCCTGCTCTTCGTGCTGAGCTGGATCCCGGTGCTCAACCTCGTGGCGCCGCTGCTGTGGGCGGCCTTCTCGGCCTGGATCATGGCGATCACCTACCTCGACTACCCCATGGACAACAACAAGGTCAGCTTCGCCGACATGCGTCGTCGCCTGAAGGCGCGCTGGTGGCCCACCCTCACCTATGGCGGCTGGGTGACCCTGATCACCTGGATCCCCCTGGCCAACCTCTTCCTGCTGCCTGGCGCCGTGGCCGCCGCGGTGCTGATGTGGGATCGCCACTACCGCGGCATCGAGGCCGGCGCGGCGCCTGGCGGGCCGCCTCAGGCGCGCTGAGCGGTCTCGGTCGTGTCGCGCAGGCGCTCGGCGGGGAAGAGGCAGCGGAAGGTGGCGCCGCGGCCGGGGCGGGAGTCGATCTCCAGATAGGCATCGTGGCGCAGCAGCACGTGCTTGACGATGGCGAGCCCCAGGCCGGTGCCGCCGGTGGCGGTGCTGCGCCCCTTGTCGACCCGGTAGAAGCGCTCGGTGAGGCGCGGGATATGCACCGGATCGATGCCCTCGCCGTCATCCTCCACCTCCAGGCAGGCGCCCTCGCCACAGGGGCGCCAGCGCAGCACGATATGGCAGCCGTCGCCTGAATAGCGCACGGCGTTGAAGGCCAGGTTGGAGAGCGCACTGCGGATCTCCTGCTCGCTGCCGAGCAGCGCGCGAGACTCCTCGACCTCCACCTTGATCGACTGGCGACCGGCGGAGAGTGCCGCGGCGTCGCTCTGCACGGCTTCGAGCAGCGCGCCCATCGCCAGCGGGGCGTCATCGCGCCCGCCCTGGTCGATCTCCAGTCGCGACAGCAGCAGCAGGTCGTTGACCAGGTTCTGCATGCGGTCGGTCTGGGCCTTCATCTGCGACAGGCCGCGGCCCAGTCGCGGCGGCAGCTGGCCGGCCATGTCGCCGTAGGTCTCCAGGTAGCCGGCCAGCACGGTCAGCGGGGTGCGCAGCTCATGGGAGACGTTGGCCACGAAGTCCCGGCGCATCTGCTCGAGGCGGTGCAGCCGGGTGATGTCCCGGGCCATCAACAGGCGCTCGTCGTCGCCGTAGAGGGTGATCTGGAACTGCAGGATCAGCCTCTCGTCGATGGGCGAGGGCAGGGTCAGCGGCTCGCGATAGTCGCGGCCGTGGAAGTAGTCGACGAAGCGCGGGTCACGCAGCAGGTTGGTGATGTGCTGGCCGCGGTCGAGCTGGGGCTTGAGGCCGAGCATGCGTTCGGCGGCGCTGTTCCACCACTCCAGGTCGCCATGGCGGTCAAGCATCACCACGCTGTCGCGCATCGCCTCGGAGGACTCCTGGATGCGCTGCAGCGTGGCCCGCAGCCGCTGCTGGGTGAGGCGCTGGCTCTTCTGGTAGCGGTAGAGGCGGTCGAACAGCTCGCCCCACAGGCCGCTGGCGGCGGGGGGCTCCTCCTGGGGGCGCAGGGTGAGCCACTGGTAGAGGGCGTGCAGCTGGCGCAGGTGGAAGGTCAGGCAGATCAGCAGGCCGACGGCGATGCCGGCCACCATGGCGGAGAAGGGCCAGCCGACCAGGGCCCCGACGGCGACCAGGGTCGCCAGGCGCCAGAACTCGCGTCGCCAGAGCCGCCCCACGTCAGCCCTTGGCGGAGAACCGGTAGCCGGTGCCACGCACGGTCTGGATCAGCTGGTGATGGGGCTCGCCCAGCGCCTTGCGCAGGCGGCGGATATGCACGTCCACGGTACGCTCCTCGACATAGACATTGCCGCCCCACACCTGGTCGAGCAGTTGCCCGCGGGTGTAGGCGCGCTCCTGGTGGGTCATGAAGAACTGCAGCAGGCGGTACTCGGTGGGCCCCATCTCCAGCGAGCGGCCATCGACGCTGACCCGGTGGCTGACCGGGTCGAGCAGCAGCCCGGCGACCTCCACCGGGTCCTCGATGCCCCGCGGCGTGGCACGGCGCAGCACCGCCTTGAGGCGCGCCACCAGCTCCCGCGGCGAGAAGGGCTTGGTGATGTAGTCGTCGGCCCCGGCCTCGAGCCCCTGGATCTTGTTGTCCTCCTCGCCCTTGGCGGTGAGCATGATGATCGGCAGCTCGGCGGTGGCCTCCTCGCGCTTCAGGCGACGCGCCAGCTCGATGCCGCTGGTCCCGGGCATCATCCAGTCGAGCAGCACCAGGTCGGGCTGGTGGTCGACCACCATGGCGTGGGCATCCTGGGCATTGTCCGCCTCGAGGACGCGATAGTCGGCCATCTCCAGCGCCACCGCGATCATCTCGCGGATCGGCGCCTCATCATCGACGATCAGTACGGTCTTGGCGGTCATCCCGGAGCCTCGTGGTCAATGACAGATCGATGACGATGACAGCACGTCATGATGACAATAGCGTGACAGCCCCGGCCTGTCGCCCGCTCAGCCGCCGTTCACCGTGGGCCACAGGGAGAGCGCGATGCCGGCGAAGACCAGCAGGCCCGACCAGTGGTTGTTGAGAAAGGCCTGGAAGCAACGGTCCCGGTCCCGCTCGCGGATCAGGAACTGCTGGTGCACGAAGGTCGCCGCCATGGCGGCCAGCCCCAGCCAGAAGAAGCCCCCCAGCGCCAGCAGCCCGCCGGCCCAGGCCAGCAGCCCCAGGGTCAGGCCCTGTAGCAGGCCGATCATCAGCCGGTCGGCGCGGCCGAACAGCACCGCGGTGGACTTGATGCCGATCTTCAGGTCGTCGTCGCGGTCGACCATGGCGTACTCGGTGTCGTAGGCCACGGTCCAGGCCACGTTGGCGGCGAAGAGCAGCCAGGCGACCGGCGGCAATGTGCCCAGCACGGCACCGAAGGCCATGGGGATTGCCCAGGAGAAGGCCGCGCCGAGGAAGGCCTGGGGCAGGTGGGTGTAGCGCTTCATGAAGGGGTAGATGAAGGCCAGGATCACCCCCACCACCGAGAGTATCACCGTGAAGAGGTTGGTGAACCAGACCAGCACGAAGGCGGCCATCACCAGCATCAGGAACAGCGCCTGGGCCTCGCCCTCGCTGATCCGGCCGGTGGCCAGGGGGCGGTTCCTGGTGCGCTTGACGTGGCCGTCGAAGTGGCGGTCGGCATAGTCGTTGACCACGCAGCCGGCGGCACGCATCAGGTAGACCCCGGCCACGAAGATCAGCAGCACCTTGCGGCCGGGGATACCCTCGGCGGCGATCCACAGGGCCCAGAGGGTGGGCCACATCAGCAGCCAGGTGCCGATGGGGCGGTCGAGGCGTGTCAGGTGCAGGAAGTCGGGCACCCGGGCCAGGCCCCTGGGGTGCATCAGGGATCGATCCATCTCTACCTCGTACCTCGTGAAGTCGTCGGTTGGCCCAGAGCCTAGCGCGAAGGCAGCCCGAGGTCATCCGCCATGCGCTCGAGGAAGAACTCCTGAACCAGCAAGGCGAAGCGTCGGTGGCGGAACAGCGAGCGGCGCGCCCAGGGACCCGAGGCGGCGTGGAAGGGGGCCGGGTCGGCACTGACCTCGAGGGGACCGCGCTCCAGGTCCGGCTGGCGGAACAGCCAGCTGCCGAGCGAGCGCTCGCCCAGGCGGTCGAGCCGCTGGCCGTGCAGCCCGGAGAGCGGCACCACCGAGCGCGCCACCACCCAGGGGCGCTCGTCGAGGCACAGCGCCACCTCGCGCAGCCAGGCATGGCGGGCCGGGGGCAGGCCCAGGGCCAGCGCCTCGTCGCGACGCGGCCGGCCGAGGCGCTGGTCCAGCAGCCGGACCCGGAAGGCCCGCTGGCCGCCGGCGCTGATTAGCCGGGCGGTAAGCGAGTCGCGGGAAGCCACCCACTGCCACCAGGCTGCGCTCATGGCAGGCCGCGCCGCCGCCAGGGGGCGCCAGCGGGGATCGCTTCCCGGGCCGTTGCTCACCGTCTCTCTCCGCGTCGATTTCGAGGGCGGCTAGTGTACCATGCTGCCCCATCACCCTTACCCGATCGATGAGGCCTATGAGCGCTCCCCTTACCATCATCGGCTCCGGCATGGCGGGTTTGGGCCTGCTGCGCCAGCTGCGCGCGCAGGACCCGGCGCGACCGATGACGCTGATCAGCGCCGACAGCGGCGATGACTATTCCAAGCCACTGCTCTCCACCGGGTTCGCCAAGCGCCTGCCGCCGCAGCGCCTGGCGGCCCGCTCGGCCCTGGCGGTCGCCGACGAGCTTGGCGCCGTGGTGCGCACCCACACCCGGGTGGAGGCCATCGACCCGGTGGCGCGCACCCTGACCATCGGCAGCGAGACCCTGCCCTGGAGCGAGCTGGTGCTGGCCACCGGCGCCGCGCCGGTCCGCCCCTTCCGGGTGCCCGACGCCGTGGCCGGCCGGGTCTTCAGCGTCAATGACCTGGACGACTACCGCGCCTTCCACGCGGTCCTGGAGGCGCTGGGCCGGCCGGCACGCGTGGCGATCATCGGCGTTGGCCTGGTGGGCTGCGAGTTCGCCAACGACCTCGCCGCCGGCGGCCACGCCGTGGAGCTGGTCGCCCCGGAGCCGGCCCCCCTGCCGCGCCTGGTGCCGGAGCCCCTGGGACGCGCCCTGGGCGAGGCCTTCCAGGAGGCCGGCATGGTGCTGCACAGCGGTCGCCAGCTGGTGGCCCTGGGGGCCGACGGCGCCTGTGTCGGCCTGGAACTGGACGATGGCGCCTCGCTGTCAGCCGACCTGGTGCTGGTGGCCACGGGGCTGCGGCCGCGTACCGCCCTGGCCGAGTCGGCCGGGCTCGAGGTCAGCGAGGCGGGCATCCACACCGACCGGCACCTCGCCACCTCGATGCCCGGCATCCATGCCCTGGGCGATGCGGCCTGCGTTGATGGCGTCAATGCCATGTACGTGCAGCCGCTGCTGGCCAGCGCCAGGGCCCTGGCCCACACCCTGACCGGCACCCCCACCGCGGTGACCTATGGCCCCTGGCCGGTGCTGGTCAAGACCCCCCTGCTGCCGGTGGTGGCCCTTCCGCCGGCCCGCTCCCCGTCCCGCTGGCGCCTCGAGGGCGAGGGCGGTGACCTGACGGCCCTGGCCGAGGATGAGGACGGACGTTTGATCGGATTTGCGTTGACAGGACGCTGCGTCCGTCGGAAAGTCGAACTGGCGCGAGCCGCACCGCCGTTGCTAGGCTAGTCTCGTCAACGACGGGGCCTGCCACGGGCAGCGAGCCGGCAGGCGGCGGCGTTGAGGACCGGTATCATCCGCATGTCGTTTCCCGAGATCTCACCGTCTGCGGCACGAGGCCCCGGGATCGAGTGAGCCGCCATGCGCGTGATGCACTGAAAGGTCATCTGCCATAACAACACCGCCGGTGGTGATCGCCGGCATCATGATGCCAATACCAGGAGGGCTGTATGCGCAAGCCAGAACTCGCCGCGGCGATTGCCGAGCGTGCCGATCTTTCCAAGGACAAGGCGAGCCAGGTGCTCAACGTGATCCTCGACGAGATCACCGGTAGCGTTTCCCAGGGTCAGGACGTCACCCTGATCGGCTTCGGTACCTTCAGCGTGCGCGAGCGCGCCGCGCGCACCGGCAAGAACCCCCAGACCGGCCAGCCGCTGACCATTCCGGCCAGCAAGACCGTCGCCTTCAAGCCGGGCAAGGGCCTCAAGGACGCCGTGGCGAAGTAAGGCATTGCGGCCCGTCCCTTGCGGGTCGCTCATTCGACATTCCCGGTGGCGGAGCCGATATGAAGCTGCGATTGATGCTGTGGCTGCTCGGGCTGATGCTCAAGCGAGCCCTGCGCCGCAAGGCGCGGTTCCGCGAACTGCTCGGCGAGATGCGTGGCCTCGACTGGGGCATCGCCACCGAGGACCTCTCCATCGCACGCCACTACCGCATGTCGCCCCGCGGCATCCGCGCGGGCCGAGGCCTGCCGGTGGACCTCGACCTGGAACTGCGTTTCGAGGACGAGGCCACGGCCATCAGGGTCCTCAGGAAGCCGACCCAGCAGGCCTTCCTCGATGGCATGATGGCCGGCAGCGTGCGCCTGGTCGGCGACTCCGGCGACCTGCAGAAGCTGCAGCGGCTCCTAAAGCACCTGTAAGCACCGAGCTGAAAGCGCCGAGCGGCAAGGAAACCCTTGACCGTTTACTCCATACCCTGATCCTCTGCTTGGCTGCTTGGCTGCTTGGCTGCTTGGCTGCTTGGCTGCTTGGCTGCTTGGCTGCTTGGCTGCTTGGCTGCTTGGCTGCTTGGCTGCTTGGCCGCTTGTGGCCGTCACACCTGCCCGTAGCGACCCGCTTCCTCTCCCAGCCAGCGCCGGATCAGCGGGCGGCTGGCCTCGGGATGCGCCTCGAGCAGCGCCTCGGCGAGGGGAGCCACACGGTCCAGCAGGTCGGCGTCGCGTTCCAGGTCGGCAACCTTCATCTGCGCGAGTCCCGTCTGGCGGGTCCCCAGCACCTCGCCGGGGCCACGGATCTCGAGGTCCTTCTCGGCGATGCGGAAGCCATCGGTGGTCTCGCGCATCACCGCCAGGCGCTCGCGGGAGTGGGCCGACAGCGGCGGGTGGTAGAGCAGCACGCAGAAGCTCTCGACGGCCCCGCGTCCCACCCGTCCGCGCAGCTGGTGGAGCTGGGAGAGCCCCAGGCGCTCCGGGTTCTCGATGATCATCAGGCTGGCATTGGGCACGTCGACCCCCACCTCGATCACCGTGGTGGCCACCAGCAGGTCCAGCTCGCCGGCCTTGAAGGCCTCCATCACCGCGGCCTTCTCGCTGGCCTTCATGCGCCCGTGGACCAGGCCGATGGCCAGTTCCGGCAGGGTCTCGACGAGCTCGTCGCGGGTCGCCTCGGCGGCCTGGCACTGCAGCGCCTCGGACTCCTCGATCAGGGTGCAGACCCAGTAGGCCTGTCGCCCCTCGGCGCAGGCGTGGCGAATGCGCGCCATCACCTCGGGGCGCCGCTCGTCGGGCATCACCACCGTCTTCACCGGGGTCCTGCCCGGGGGCAGCTCGTCGATCACCGAGACGTCCAGGTCGGCATAGGCGCTCATCGCCAGGGTGCGCGGGATCGGGGTCGCGGTCATCACCAGCTGATGGGGCGTGAGGCCGCCGGCCTCGCCCTTCTCGCGCAGCGCCAGGCGCTGGTGGACACCGAAACGGTGCTGCTCGTCGATGATGGCGAGCCCCAGGCGCTGGAAGTGCACGTCGCCCTGGAAGAGCGCGTGGGTCCCCACCACCATGCGTGCCCGGCCGTCCTGGATGGCCGCCTTGGTGTCGAGGCGCGCCTTGCCCTTGAGCTTGCCGGAGAGCCAGGCGACCTCGATGCCGAGCGGCTCGAACCAGGCGCTGAAGGTGCGGTAGTGCTGCTCGGCCAGTATCTCGGTGGGGGCCATCATCGCCGCCTGGCAGTCGGCGGCGATGGCCGAGAGGGCCGCCATGGCGGCGACCACCGTCTTGCCCGAGCCCACGTCGCCTTGCACCAGGCGCAGCATGGGCACCTGGCGCGCCAGGTCGGCGGCGATCTCGTCGAGCACCCGGCGCTGGGCGCCGGTCAGCGCGAAGGGCAGCTGGGTCAGGAAGCGGGCCTGCAGGCTGCGTCCGCCGGGTAGCGCCGGGGCCCCGTCCTCCTGGATGCGCTGGCGCACCTCCTGCAGGCTGAGCCGGTGGGCGAGCAGTTCCTCCAGGGCCAGGCGGCGCCGCGCCGGGTGGCGGCCGGCCGCCAGCTGCTCCGCGTCGGCCTCCGGTGGCGGACGATGCAGAGTGTCCAGGCAGTGGTGAAGCTCGGGCAGGTCGAAGCGCCCGCGCAGGGGGGCGGGAATGCCGTCGGGGAGGGCGTCCGGGGCGGCATCCAGGCGCGCCAGGGCCTGGTCGATCAGTGCCCGCAGGCGGGTCTGATGGAGGCCCTCGGTGGCGGGGTAGATGGGCGTCAGGTGGTCCTCCACCGGGGCCTCGCCGCCGGTCAGCAGGCGGTACTCCGGGTGGTAGAGCTCCAGGCCGGTGGCGCCGGCACGGGCCTCGCCAAAGGCGCGCACCCGTGCCCCGGGCTGGAACTGCTGCTGCTGTGCCGGGGAGAAGTGGAAGAAGCGCAGGCTGAGGATCCCGGAGCCGTCGCGCAGGCGCACCAGCAGGCTGCGCCGCCGGCCGCGCACCACCTCGCCGGCCACCACCTCGCCCTCCACCACGGCCTCGTGGCCCGCGCGCAGGGTGGCGATGGGGGTGATGCGGGTGCGGTCCTGGTAGCGCAGCGGCAGGTGGAACAGCAGGTCGCTGACGCGTTCGATCCCCAGCCGAGCCAGCTTGAGGGAGAGCGCCTCGCCGACGCCCTTGAGCTCCGTGACGGGCGCGTCCAGGGTCGTCGCGTCGGCGCTCATGCCGGCTCGAGCTCTGCCTGGCGGCAGTGCGCGATGGCCTCGGTCACGGCATCGATGGCCCGGGGCCGCGGGAAGCTGGCGCGCCAGGCGATGGCCACGGTCCGCGAGGGTGCCGGGGCGGTGAAGGGGCGACTGATCAGCATGCCGCTCTCGTAGTGGCCGGTGCCGATGGCCGAGTGGGGCAGCACGGTGATGCCGAGCCTGGAGGCCACCATGTGGCGGATGGTCTCCAGCGAGCCGCCCTCGGCAGTGAGGGTGTTGGAGGGGCTTGCGAGCTGGTGGCTGATCGCCGGGCAGGCCTCGAGGATCTGGTCCCGGAAGCAGTGGCCCTCGCCGAGCAGCAGCAGGCGCTCCTCCAGCAGGTCTTCCTTGTCGATGCTCTCCCGGGAGGCCCAGCGATGGTCGGCGGGCAGCAGCACCTCGAAGGCCTCCTCGTAGAGCGGCTTGGTGACCACGTCGGTCTCGGTGAAGGGCAGCGCGATGATGATGGCATCCAGTTCGCCGCTGCGCAGCTTGCGGCGCAGGTTGCCGGTGAAGCCCTCCTCGATGTAGAGCGGCATCTGCGGCGCACGCCGGGAGAGCTCCGGGATCAGGTGAGGGAAGAGGTAGGGGCCGATCGTGTAGATGGCGCCGATGCGCAGGGGGCTCGCCAGCTGGTCGCGGCCGGCCGTGGCCAGTTCCTTGATGACGCTGCTCTGTTCCAGCACGCGCTGGGCCTGCTCGACGATCTTCTCGCCCAGCGGGGTGACCTGCACGGTGGATTTCGAGCGTTCAAACAGCGCCACGCCCAGTTCCTCCTCGAGCTTCTTGACGGCCACCGAGAGCGTCGGCTGGGAGACGAAGCAGCGCTCCGCCGCGCGTCCGAAATGGCGCTCCTGGGCCAGTGTCACGATGTAGCGGAGTTCTGTTAGAGTCATTGTGGTGCCGGCAGGCATCCTCTTCCGAAGCGGGTGACGGTCCCAGTGATCTCGCCCGATGCACAGGGACACAATAATGCCAATAGGGACTTTTTATCAGGGGGCGAGGGAAAGGTGAAGACGACGACACTGATTCTGGGCTGCGGCGACATCGGCATGGCACTGGGGCGCGAACTCCGCGAGGCGGGGCACCGGGTGATCGGGGCGCGCCGCAACCCGCGCGCGCTGGAAGGCAGCGGGCTGGAGGCCGTGGCGGTCGACCTGAACGACCCGACCACCCTGGCCGGGCTGCCGGACGCCGAGACGCTGGTCTACGTGGTCAGCGCCGACCGCTTCGAGGAGGCGGCCTATCGAGCCGCTTACCTCGATGGCCTGACCGCGGTGCTGGCCGAGTTCGCCAGCCGCGACACGGCGCCCGGGCGGGTGTTCTTCGTCTCCTCGACCAGCGTCTACGCCCAGCGCGATGGCGAGGTGGTCGACGAGACCAGCCCCGCCGACCCCTCGGGCTTCTCGGGCCTGCTGATGCGCGAGGCCGAGCAGGCACTGATCGAGCATGAGCTCCCGGGCACCGTGGTGCGCTTCTCGGGTATCTACGGCCCGGGCCGTGACCGCCTGATCCGCCAGGTCGGCGAGGGGCGCATCTCCCCGGCGAGCCCCGTCATGTACTCCAATCGCATCCACCGCGACGACTGCGCCGGGGTGCTGGCTCATCTGATCGGCCGGCACCTGGCGGGCGGTCCCCTCGAGGCGCTCTACCTCGCCAGCGACTGCGAGCCGTCGCCCCTGCACGAGGTGATGGCCTGGCTCGCGAAGCAGTTGAAGGTCGAGGCCACCGAGACCATCCAGTCACCGCTGCGCCGCCGAGCCAGCAAGCGCTGCGACAATACCCGGCTGCTCGAGAGCGGCTATCGCTTCCGCTACCCCAGCTTTCGCGAGGGCTATGCCCAGGTGCTGAAGGCGGGCGGCTTCCTGCCCGAGAAGGCGTGAGGGAAGGGCGGCCCGCTCAGGCCACCGGCGAACGGGCCAGGGTCTGGTAGCGGGCCCCGTCGTCCTCGGTGAAGGAGCGCACCAGCGAGAGTCGCCGCCAGGGCCAGGCCAGGTCGATCGCTGGCAGGCACTGGGTCTCCAGCCGGCGGGCGCGGCGCAGCAGGGTGACGTGGGGCACGAAGTGCCCCGGCCTATGGTCGAAGCCGAACGCTGCCAGCTCGTCCCACAGCGAGCCATGGAGGAGCACCAGCTCAGGGTCCGGCGTCTGGCCGCCGACCCAGACGATGCCGGGGCGACGGAAGGTCCCCCAGGCATCGAGCCGCCACTCCCCGGTCGGGATCGGCCGCTCGCCGACCCAGGCTGCGAGTGCCGCTGCCCTCTCCTCGGCCACCTCGCCGAGGAAGGCCAGCGTCAGGTGCAGGCTATCGTCGGGCATGCGGCGCCCGCCGCAGCGGGCCCGGGCAGTATCGGCCAGCTCACCGAGCCGCTGGCGCAGCTCGTCGGGCGGCTCCAACGCCAGAAATAGTCGCAAGAAGATCGTCCTGAAAAGCAAGAAAAGGGTGGAGTCGCGTCACGAGCGAAGAGAGGCTGGCCGCCGCCGGAGCGCAGCTCCCGGAGTGTAGCCTGCTACATGAGGAGAGCGAGTACCGCCGGCGGCTAGGATCTCGAGCGCAGTAACGAATCCACCTTTTCTTCTAGTCGCCGATGACCATGATCCCCTCTGCCTCGAACTGCGCGCCCTTGGGCAGCGCCTTGACGCCGATGGCGGCGCGGGCCGGATAGGGCTTCTCGAAGAACTCCTCCATCACCTGGTTGACCACGGCGAAGTGCTCCAGGTCGACCAGGTAGAGGTTGAGCTTGACCACGTCCTGCAGGGTGCCGGCGGCCTCCTCGCAGACGGCCTTCAGGTTGGTGAAGACCTGGCGCGCCTGGGCCTCGAAGTCGTCGGAGACCAGCGCCATGGTGGCCGGGTCCAGCGGGATCTGCCCGGAAAGGTAGACGGTGTTGCCGGCCTTGATGGCCTGGGAGTAGGGGCCAATGGCGGCGGGGGCCTGGTCGGTGTTGATCACGGCCTTGTTGCTCATGGTGGTGCTCCTTTCAGTCCAGCGTCGTGAAACGGGAAAAGCCGCCCGCCCGCCGCCCCATGCGGCCGGCGGGACGGAATGGGTTCAGTTGCCGAGGCGGGTGATGCGGCCTACGTGGGCGAGGTTGCGCAGGCGCTTGATGATGCGCGCCAGGTGCACGCGGTTGCGCACCGAGAGGATGAGGTTGACGATCGACAGCCGTGCGTCGCGCTCCTCGATGCCGATGCGCTCGATGTTGGCGCCGGCGTCGGTGACCAGGGCGGCGAGCTCCGCCACCAGGCCGCGGCGGCTCTCCACCTCCAGGCGCAGGGCGGCCGGGAAGTCCTCGTCGATGTCGTCGGACCACTCCAGGGCGAACAGCTTGTCCGGGTCGTTCCTGAGCTCGGCCAGGTTGCGGCACTCGGCGCGGTGGACCACGATGCCCTTGCCCGCGGAGAGGTGGCCGATCACCGGGTCGCCGGGCAGCGGACGGCAGCAGCGGGCGAACTTGATCACCATGCCCTCCGCGCCGCTGATCACGACCGGGCCCTGGGCATGCGGCAGTTGCGCCGTGGGCTCGCCCGTCTCGCCCTGCTGCAGTTCGACCAGCCGGCGGGCCACCACATGGGCGACCCGGGTGCCCAGCCCGATGGATTGCAGCAGGCTATCCTGGCCCTTCAGCGAATGCTCCTTGAGCAGGCTGTCGACCAGGCCCGCGGGCAGCTCCTCCAGGCTGGTCTCGAACGGCGCCAGGGCCTTGTTCAGCAGGCGTCGGCCGAGTTGTACCGCCTCGGTGTGCTGCTGGTGCTTCAACGCGTGGCGGATCGCCGAGCGCGCCTTGGCGGTGATCACGAAGTTGAGCCAGGCCAGGTTGGGGCGCGCCCCGGGGGCGGTGATGATCTCCAGGGTCTGGCCGCTCTCCAGGCGGGTGGAGAGCGGGGCCAGGTGGCGGTCGATGCGACAGGCGATGCAGCCGTTGCCGATGTCGGTATGCACGCTGTAGGCGAAGTCGATCACCGTGGCGCCCTGGGGCAGCTCCATGATGTCGCCCTTGGGCGTGAACACGTAGATGTCATCGGGGAAGAGGTCGTTCTTGACGTGCTCGATGAACTCCAGCGAATCCCCGGCGTGTCGCTGCATCTCGAGCAGGCCCTTGACCCAGGCCCTGGCCCGGGCATGGCTGCCCTGCGCGATGGGGTGCTCGGTCTGGCCGGCCTTGTAGAGCCAGTGGGCGGCGATGCCGTTGTTGGCCAGGGCCTCCATCTCGCGGGTGCGGATCTGCACCTCGATGGGCATGCCGCCGCGGCCGAACAGGGTGGTGTGCAGGCTCTGGTAGCCGTTGGCCTTGGGGATGGCGATGTAGTCCTTGAAGCGCCCCGGCACCGGCTTGTAGAGGTTGTGCACCACCCCGAGGATGCGATAGCAGCTGTCGACGTCCTCGGTGATGATGCGAAAGCCGAAGACGTCCATGATCTCGGCGAAGGACTTCCGCTGGTCGCGCATCTTGCGGTAGATCGACAGCAGGTGCTTCTGGCGACCGATCACCGTGCCCGGCAGGCCCTCGTCGTCGAGGCTCTGCTGCAGGCTGGTCTGGAGCTGGCGGATCGTCGAGCGGCGATGGCCCCGGGCGCTGGAGACGGCGCGCTTGATGCGCTCGGCGCGCATCGGGTAGAGGGCCTGGAAGGAGAGGTCCTCGAGCTCGACGCGGATGGTGTTGATGCCCAGGCGGCTGGCGATGCGGGCGTAGATCTCCAGGGTCTCGCGGGCGATGCGACGCTTCTTCTCGGGGCGCAGGGCGCCCAGGGTGCGCATGTTGTGCAGGCGGTCGGCGAGCTTGACGATGATCACCCGGATGTCGCGCGACATCGCCAGCACCATCTTCTGGAAGTTCTCGGCCTGGGCGACCGCCTTGTCCTCGAAGGTGATCTGGGTCAGCTTGGACACGCCGTCGACCAGCTCGGCGACGGGCTTGCCGAACTGTTCGCCCAGGGCCTTCTTGGAGACCCCGGTATCCTCGATGACGTCGTGCAGCATGGCGGCCATCAGGCTCTGATGGTCCATGTGCATGTTGGCCAGGATGTTGGCCACCGCCAGGGGGTGCGTGACGTAGGGTTCGCCGGAGCGCCGCCGCTGGCCGTCGTGGGCCTGCTCGGCATAGTAGAAGGCGCGCCTGACCTGCCGGATCTCGTCCTGGGGGAGGTAGCCGCCGAGTCGGTCGGCCAGGTCATCGATGGTGAACATGCGGCGCGCCCTGACTGCTGCGTGATGGCCCTGAGGGAAAGCGCTCCTGCGCCGGGAGGGGCAGGATCACTCCTCGACGTGGGTGCCCGGCTCGAACTCGGGGCGTACGCGCACCGGCGCGGCCTCGACGGGCTCGTCGAGCACGCTGGCGTCGACCAGCCCGTCGGCGATCTCGCGCAGTGCCATGACGGTGGGCTTGTCGTTCTCCCAGGGCAAGAGGGCGTCGCGCGAGCCGCGGGCCAGCTGGCGGGCACGGTGAGTGGAGATCATCACCAGCTTGAAGCGGTTTTCGACGTTTTCCAGACAATCTTCGACGGTGACACGTGCCATGGATGCCTTCCTGAATAGTGCTGACGGGCAAAACCCCGGTCGACGTGGAGACGCCCCGGGAATTCCACCGATGGGTAGACCGAATAGATTACTCGACGCCCGGCTGCCCTGACAAGCGCCGCGGCGGGGGCGGGACAGGCGCTGAGGCCGGCGTCACGACAAGCGCTGCTGCTGAATTCAGGACAAGCGCTGCTGCTGAATTTAAGACAATAGCGCGGCGAGCAACGGGGCGTGGTGCTCGCTCACCTTCTCGCGGGTCAGGCGACGGGCGATGACCAGCGACTGCAGCTCGCGCAGGGCGGTAGTGAAGTCGTCGTTGATCACCAGGTAGTCGTACTCGTCGTGATGGGTCATCTCCTCCACCGCATCGCGCATGCGTCGGGCGATCACCGCGTGCTCGTCGGTGCCGCGGCTGGCCAGCCGGCGCTCCAGCTCCTCCCGGGATGGAGGCAGGATGAACACCGAGACGGCATCGGGCAGCTGCTGGCGAACCTGGCGGGCGCCCTGCCAGTCGATCTCCAGGATCACGTCCTGGCCGGCGGCGAGCATCGCCTCCACGGTGCGGCGCGAGGTGCCGTAGTAGTTGTCGAAGACCCGGGCGTACTCGAAGAAGTCGCCGTGCTCGATCATTGCCTCGAAGGCTGGCACGTCCACGAAGTGGTAGTTGACGCCGTCCACCTCGCCCTCGCGCCGCTCGCGGGTGGTGTGGGAGACCGAGACCTGGATGCCGTCGAGGCTTTCGATCAGCTCGCGGACCAGGCTGGTCTTGCCGGCGCCGGAGGGAGCGGAAACGATGAAGAGCGTACCTTGGGCCATGAGCAGGGGTCCCCGACGTTACAACGGATGGTGAGCGGCTGCGGAAAGGGCGGAGTATCGCACAGAATGGCGACCGGCCAGTACCCGGGCCCTACTCGATGTTCTGGATCTGCTCGCGCATCTGCTCGATGAGTACCTTGAGCTCCACGGCACAGCGGGTGGTGGCCGCCACCACCGACTTGGACGACAGGGTGTTGGCCTCGCGGTTGAGCTCCTGCATCAGGAAGTCCAGGCGGCGCCCCACCGGGCCCGGCTGGCCGAGCTGGCGCTCCACCTCGGCGACATGGGTGGCCAGGCGGTCGAGCTCCTCGTCGACGTCGGCCTTCTGGGCGAGCAGCACCAGCTCGGCTTCCAGGCGCTGGGGGTCCAGCTCGGCGCGCATTACCTCCAGGCGCTCCAGCAGCTGGGCCCGCTGGCGTTCGAGGATCTGCGGCATCAGCCGGCGCACCTCGGCCACCTGGGCATTCACCGCGGTGATCCGCTCGCGGATCAGCGCGGCGAGCTTCTCGCCCTCCCGGGCGCGGCCGGCGACCAGGTCGTTCAGGGCGGCCTGAAAGAGCGCCAGCGCCTCCTGCTTGACGGCCTCCATGTCGGGGCCGCGGCTGTCCAGCACGCCGGGGTGGCCGAGCAGGCTCAGCGCATCGGGCATGGCGGTCCCGGGAACGCTTTCGCGCACCTCCTCCAGGGCCGTGGCCAGCGCCGCCAGGCGCCGTCGGTCGACGGTCGGGGCGGCCTCGTCGCCGGCCGGCTCGAAGCGCAGGGTGCATTCGACCTTGCCCCGGGCCAGGCGCGCGCGCAGCGCCTCGCGGAACATCGGCTCCAGTTCGCGCAGCGCCTCCGGCAGGCGGAAGTGGGGCTCCAGATAGCGCTGGTTCACCGAGCGCAGCTCGAGCTGCAGGGTGCCGGCCGCGGTGTCGCGATCCTGGCGTGAAAAGGCGGTCATGCTGTGGGCCATGGTGCCTCCCGGTGCGCCGTGATCTCTCTGGGGCGGGCAGTGTAACCGATTCTCCGCCCAGACCGTGTAGACCAGAGCGTGTAGAATGGCCGCCATCCCACAGAACGACTTCCCGTCATCATCCAGGTTCAAGAGAGGTGCCATGTCTTCGGAGATCCGGCGTCCCAGCGGACGCGCCCCCGACCAGTCCCGCGAGATCCGTCTCACCCGCGACTATACCCGCCACGCCGAAGGGTCGGTGCTGGTGGAGTTCGGCGACACCAAGGTGCTGTGCAACGCCAGCGTCGAGGTCGGCGTGCCGCGCTGGCTGCGCGGCAAGAAGCAGGGCTGGGTGACCGCCGAGTACGGCATGCTGCCCCGGGCCACCCATACCCGCGGCAGTCGCGAGGCGACCCGCGGCAAGCAGGGCGGGCGTACCCTGGAGATCCAGCGGCTGATCGGTCGCTCGCTGCGCGCGGCGGTGAACCTCAAGAAGCTCGGCGAGTTCACCATCACCGTGGACTGCGACGTCATCCAGGCCGATGGCGGCACCCGCACCGCCTCCATCACCGGCGGCTGCGTGGCGCTGATCGATGCCATCCGCCACCTCCAGCGCGAGAAGCTCATCAAGGGCGACCCCTTCCACCAGCTGGTGAGTTCGGTGTCGGTGGGGCTGTTCAAGGGGCTGCCGGTGGTCGACCTGGACTACCCCGAAGACTCCGGTGCCGATACCGACATGAACGTGGTGATGGCCGAGGGGGGCGGACTGATCGAGGTGCAGGGCACCGCCGAGGCGGGCACCTTCAGCCGTGCCCAGCTCGACGCCATGCTCGACCTGGCCGAGAAGGCCGGCAACGAGCTGTTCGAGCACCAGCGCGCGGCCCTGGGCATCCGCGGCTGAGCCGCCCTGTTGGCGAGGCGCCGTCGAGCCCTCGCCCAGTGCAAACGCATCGCGCCGGCCCGAGGGCCGGCGCGATGCGTTCCGGAGGCCGGAACGGCGACGAAGGGAGCGGACTCAGAGTGTCAGGTCATACTCGACGATCAGCGGGGCGAACTCCGAGAAGGTGGCATCGTAATCGATCCAGGCGTCCACCACGTGGCGACGGAACTCGGGGCCCACCACCTGGTAGTCGATGCGCCAGCCCTCCTGGCGGGAGCGCGGCACCTCCTGGTCGAGCTTGGGCCACCAGGTGTACTCCCCGGCGTCGCGGTTGATCTCGCGGAAGCAGTCGATGAAGCCGGTGGGGCCGAACACCTGGTCCATCCAGGCGCGCTCCTCGGGCTTGAAGCCGGGTGTGGTCTGGTTGTCGGCCCAGTTCTCCAGGTCGATGGTCTTGTGGGCGATGTGCCAGGTGCCGCAGATGATGTACTCGCGCCGCTTGCGGGCCATCTTCGACAGGTACTCCTGATACTGGGCCATGAAGGCCTGCTTGGCGGCAACGTCGCTGCCGTCGGGCATCAGGAAGCTGGCGATGCTGAAGCGGTCGTAGTCGGCCTGCAGGAAGCGCGCCTCATGGTCGCACTGGGGAAAACCCAGGCCGTACATGATCGCCTTGGGGATCTTGCGGCAGTAGAGGCCAACCCCCGAGAAGCCGTCCTGTTCGGCATCGAGGAAGTAACCCTCGTAGCCTTCCGGATAGAGGATGCTGTCGTCCAGCTCGAAGCTCTTGGCCTTGAGGTTCTGCACGCAGACGACATCGGCGTCCTGGCCGGCCAGCCAGTCGAGAAAGCCTCGACCGACGGCCTCGCGGATGCCGTTGACATTGATGGTGGCGATTTTCATACATGGTCCCTTTTGCGTCGCGCGTGTATGATACCCGACGTTTCGACGTTTGGGTAAATGGCCCCGGTCGATAGACGTGATATAGGCCCTTGAGCGTGGAGAGAGGAGGCCCCGTGGCGGACCAGCCCGGCGCGCAGCGCATGCAAGACTACCAGCGGGAGTTCATCGAGTTCGCCATTGAGCAGGGCGTGTTGAGCTTCGGCGAGTTCACCCTGAAGTCCGGTCGGGTCAGCCCCTACTTCTTCAATGCCGGCCTGTTCCGGACCGGTGGCGCCCTGGCGCGGCTGGGGCGCTTCTATGCGCGGGCCATCCAGGCCAGCGGCCTCGATATCGACGTGCTGTTCGGCCCGGCCTACAAGGGCATCCCGCTGGCGGCCACTACCGCCGTGGCGCTGGCCGACCACCATGACCGCGACCTGCCCTATGCCTTCAACCGCAAGGAGGCCAAGGATCACGGCGAGGGCGGCAACATCGTCGGGGCCGCGCTCGAGGGACGGGTGCTGATCATCGACGACGTGATCACCGCCGGCACCGCCATCCGCGAGGTGATGGGCCTGATCGAGGGCGCCGGCGCCCGGGCGGCCGGCGTGCTGATCGCCCTGGACCGCCAGGAACGCGGCCGGGGCGAGACCAGTGCCATCCAGGAGGTCGAGGCCGCCTACGGCATGCCGGTGGTCAGCATCGTTACCCTGGACCTGGTGCTCGAGTACCTCGAAGCGCACGCCGGCGAGGCGATGCAGCCCCATGCCGAGGCGATCCGCGCCTATCGCGCTCGCTATGGCGTGGGAGGCGACTGAGCGTCGCGTGGCGAGCGGTAGGCGCTTGGCGATCGTCCCTCGGGCCCCGCACGGGGCCCGAGTGCGTTGCGCGCCCTTCATATCAGGAGTCGTTGATGCTCGACGTGGTGCTCTACCAGCCCGAGATTCCCCCCAACACCGGCAACCTGATCCGCCTCTGTGCGAACACCGGGTTTCGGCTGCACCTGATCGAGCCGCTGGGCTTTGTGCTGGACGACAAGCGGTTGCGCCGTGCGGGGCTCGACTACCACGAGTGGGCGCGGGTCAGGACCCATGCCGACTGGGCAACCTTCCTGGCAGCGGTGGCCCCGGATCGGGTCTTCGCCGTCTCGACCCGCGGGCGCACCGGCTACCATGAACCGGCCTATCGCGATGGGGATGCCCTGGTGTTCGGCCCCGAGACTCGCGGCCTGCCCCAGGCGCTGCTGGATGCCCTGCCCGAGGCCCGGCGCCTGCGCATTCCCATGCTGGCAGAGAGCCGCAGCCTGAACCTCTCCAACGCCTGTGCCGTGGTGGTCTT
This sequence comes from Halomonas ventosae, assembly GCF_004363555.1. GTDB lineage: Bacteria > Pseudomonadota > Gammaproteobacteria > Pseudomonadales > Halomonadaceae > Halomonas > Halomonas ventosae. The sequence continues at coordinate 77,725 of NZ_SNZJ01000018.1, forward strand.
CGAGGCCTGGCGCCAGCTGGAATTCGTGGGGTCCAGCCTTCCGGGGGCCGGCTTGCCGGAGCGCGACGACCCCGAGCCTGCAAGGAATCGCTGATGTCACCGACCATCGCCAGCCGGCTCGCCGGCCTCAATCCCCGCCAGCAGGAGGCCGTGCGCTACATCGACGGCCCCTGCCTGGTGCTGGCCGGGGCGGGCTCCGGCAAGACCAGCGTGATCACCACCAAGATCGCCTACCTGGTGCAGGAGTGCGGCATGAGCGCCCGGCGCATCGCCGCGGTGACCTTTACCAACAAGGCCGCCCGGGAAATGAAGGAGCGCGTGGGGAGCATGCTCAAGGGCAAGGAGGGGCACGGGCTGACCGTCTCCACCTTCCATACCCTGGGGCTCAACATCATCCGCGGCGAGCTCAAGGCGCTGGGCTACCGGCCCGGCTTCTCGCTCTTCGACCCGGAGGATGCCAAGGCGCTGCTGCGCGACCTGATGAACAAGGATGCCCAGGTCGACGCCGACCAGATCAACGCCGTGCAGCACCAGATCTCCCAGTGGAAGAATGACCTGGTGCTGCCCGGCCAGGCCCTCTCGCATGCCGCGGACGACGACGAGCAGTACGCTGCGCGGGTCTATGAGGCCTATGTGCGCCACCTCAAGGCCTACAATGCCGTGGACTTCGACGACCTGATCCTGCTGCCGGTGGTGCTGCTGCGTGACGATCCCGAGGCACTGGCCCGCTGGCGGCGCAAGATCCACTACATGCTGGTGGACGAGTACCAGGACACCAACATCAGCCAGTACCTGCTGGTGCGGCTGCTGATGGGCGAACGCTCGACCTTCACCGTGGTGGGCGATGACGACCAGTCGATCTATGCCTGGCGCGGGGCGCGCCCCGAGAACCTGGTCACCCTGGGCGAGGACTTCCCGCGTCTCAAGGTGATCAAGCTGGAGCAGAACTACCGCTCCACCGGCACCATCCTGCGCGCCGCCAATACGTTGATTGCCAACAACCCCCACGTCTACGACAAGACCCTGTGGTCGGAGATGGGCGAGGGCGCAGCGATCCGCGTGGTGGTCAACCGCCACGAGGAGGCCGAGGCCGAGCGCGTGGCCAGCGAGATCCTCACCCGGCGCATCAAGGAGTCCGCCGAGTGGCGCGACTTCGCGGTGCTCTACCGCGGCAACTTCCAGGCCCGGCTGCTGGAACTCAAGCTGCAGCACTACCAGATCCCCTACAAGCTCTCCGGTGGCACCTCCTTCTTCTCGCGCAACGAGATCAAGGACGCCATGGCCTACCTGCGGCTGCTGATCAACCCGGCCGACGACAACGCCTTCCTGCGTATCGTCAACGTGCCGCGGCGCGAGATCGGCCCCAGCACCCTGGAGAAGCTGGCCAACTATGCCAACGAGCGCAGCATCTCGCTGTTCGCCGCCTGCCACGAGCTGGGCCTGGAGCAGCAGCTGCCGGTCAAGGCGGTCGAGAGGTTGGGGAGGTTTACCCACTTCATCGACGGCGTCCGGCGGCGCATGGACCAGGGCGATGCCATCGATGCCATCCGCGGCATGCTGCACGAGATGGACTACGAGGCCTGGCTCTACCAGAACGCCAGCGCCCCGACCATCGCCGAGCGGCGCATGGCCAACGTCTGGGTGCTGGTCGACCAGCTCGAGAAGTCCATGAACCGTGACCCCGAGGACACGGCGAGCACGGAGACCGAGACCGATGACGTGGAGGCGGCCATCTCGCGGCTGGTGCTGCGCGACATCCTCGAGCAGCAGGCCGAGGAGGACGACTCCGACCGGGTCCAGCTGCTGACCATGCACGCCTCCAAGGGCCTGGAGTTCCCCCATGTCTACCTGATGGGCCTGGAGGAGGAGCTGCTGCCCCACCGCAACGCCATCGAGGCGGGCACCGTGGAGGAGGAGCGTCGCCTGGCCTACGTGGGCATCACTCGGGCGCGCCGTACCCTGACCCTGACGCTGGCCCGCCAGCGCAAGGCCTACGGCGAGCTGATGGACTGCACGCCCAGCCGCTTCCTCGACGAGTTGCCGGAAGGCGACCTGGAGTGGGAGGGCCGCGCCGACCGCGAGGACCCGCAGAAGAAGCAGGCACGCGGGCAGGACGCCCTGGCGGGGATTCGCTCACTGCTGGGCTGAGGTAGTGCTCCGCGGTAGCTCTGATCCATACATTGAGTGACCCAACGCAAGCGGGGCGCCTCAAGGGCGCCCCGCACGCTTTCCCGTGACCGGGAGCTTACTGCACCGGCTCGACCAGATAGTCGGTGGCGGCCTTCACCTCGTCATCGGAGAGGCTCGGGTTGCCGCCCTTGGCCGGCATGGCGTTGAAGCCGTTGATGGAGTGGTCATAGAGGGTCTCGATGCCCTGCTCCAGGCGCGCGCTCCACTGCTCGGCGTTGCCGCGTACCGGGGCGCCGGCGGCGCCGGTCTCGTGGCAGGCCATGCACACGCTGTTGTAGATGGCCTCGCCGTCGATGCCGGCATGGGCGGGCTCGTCACCGGAGGCGGCGCCTTCACCGTCGGCGGCGGCTTGCTCCTCGCCGGAGGCGGCATCTTCCCCGTCGGTAGCAGCTTGCGCTTCGCTGGAGGAGGAATCTTCCGCATCGGCGGCGGCTTGCTCTTCACCGGAGGCTGCCGCTTCCTCGTCGCCGCTGGCACCGGTGTCACCACCCAGCTCCGGCACGTCCATCACCGGCTCGACCAGGTAGGCCACTGCCGCCTCGACCTCGGCATCGGAGAGGTTGGGGTTGCCGCCGCGGGCCGGCATGGCGTTGAATCCGTTGACGGCATGACTCAGCAGGGTCTCGAAGCCCTTGCCGGTGCGCTCGGACCAGCCGGCCTCGTCGCCGCGCACCGGGGCGCCGGCGGCGCCGGTCTCGTGGCAGGCCATGCAGACATTGTTGTAGATGCCCTCGCCGTCCACGCTGCCGCCATCACTCGAGGTATCACCGCCTCCGCTGCTGGCTGCCATGGCGGTACCGCAGTCCTCGCCCTGCAGGCAGAGTTCCCCGACCGGCTTCAGGCGTTCGGCGATGGCCTCGCGCTCCGCGTCGTCCTGTGCAACGGCGATACCTGCGGTCAGGCCCAGGGTGGCCAGACACCCCATGATCAGCTTGCTGGATTTCACTCTCACCACCTCTCGACGGTCCTGTCATCGGAATCACGCTCGGCATCACGTCAGCCGGTGGACACCATGGCGCGCATAAGTGCTCGCCAGTATACCGGCATCACCTACGCCTGGAAAATGTCGCGGCTCAACCCATGGCCGGGGGAGCACGGGATGGCCGCTGGACAGCGGCGGGGCTGGCGGGTACGATGTCGACCGCTTGGCACCCACCGCCAGGCATGTGCGCCCGTAGCTCAGTTGGATAGAGTATCGGCCTCCGAAGCCGAGGGTCGCAGGTTCGAATCCTGCCGGGCGCGCCACGAATTCAAGGACTTACGGTGATGCCGTAGGTCCTTTTTTGTGTCTGTGACCATCCTGTGACCACGCTGTGACCACCTTTCACTGGAGCCCATCCATATGCGGCTTTGCTGATTGACCGTTGGCCCTGAACGGTCACAGCATTGGTCACAGATCATGGCCGCCTTCTTCTACGATGATCCTGCATCGCCAGCACGACCAGTGTCAGCGCCGTCAGGGGCAGGGCGAAATAGATCAGGCTGGCGCTGAAAGCCTGCAGAGCGTCGTGCTGGGTAGCCGCCAGGATCAGGTAGAGGGTGTAGGCCAGATAGTAGGCCAGCAGCACGCCACCTTCCCAGCGGTTGATCACCCCGCCGGTGAAGCAGATCGGCAGGCAGGCCAGGGCAACGACGATCATCACCGGGATATCGAACCCCAGCATGGCGTCGGAGACGGCGATGCCCGAGGGGGCTAGCAAGCCCGTGAGCCCCAGCACGCCGAGGATATTGAAGACGTTGCTGCCCACCACGTTGCCCACGGCAATATCCCGCTCGCCGCGCAGCGCGGCGATGATCGAGGTCACCACCTCGGGCAGCGAGGTGCCGGCGGCGATGATGGTCAGGCCGATTACCTGCTCGCTGACCCCCAGCGCCTGGGCGAAGCTCACCGCCCCCTCCACCAGCCAGCGCGAGCCCAGCACCAGCATGGCCAGGCCGACCCCCACGTAGAGCAGGTTGATGCCCAGGGAGGCAGGGGCCGACTCACCCTCCGGCGCCGACTCCGCCGAGGGCGCCTTGGCGTTCTGGCGGAACAGGAACACCAGGTAGCCGCCCAGACCGGCGACCAGCAGCCCACCGTCGAGGCGACTGACCCCGCCATCCATCGCCAACAGCAGCACGGCCAGGGACAGCCCCACCATCAACGGGATGTCGAAGCGGATCAGCTGCTGCGCCACCACCAACGGGACGATCAGCGCCGACACGCCCAGGATGAACAGCACGTTGAAGATGTTGCTGCCCACCACGTTGCCGATGGCGATGCCTGCCTGGTCATCAAGGGCCGCCTTGAGGCTCACCGCCAGCTCCGGCGAGCTGGTGCCGAAGGCCACCACCGTCAGGCCGATGATCAGCGGCGACATGCCGACGCGGGTGGCCAGCCGCGTGGCGCCCCTGACCAGTCCCTCTGCACCGAGGATCAGTAGCAGCAGACCGGCTACGAATAGCAGTAATGTCATGCCTCCTCCCCCTACATTTCAAACTCTGGCCACGGGGTCAGTATTACCAAGGCTATGAACACATGGCACCCATTGTCAGCACAGAATGGCACGCTCGCCATGTGTTCAAAAAAGAAATTAATTATATTTATGGATTGTTAGGTGAGATAATCAATTGAATATTTCTGATGACTGCCCCATATTGCACGCGTCATTCATAGAAACGTCAGGAGCCACAATGTCCCTACTCAATACGTACGTGGAAAAAGAACAGCAGCTCAAGCAGCTTCAGGAGGAGCTGGACAGGCTGAAAGATGACGAACGACTCAAGGCCGAGCTGGACTTCAAGAACCACCTCGAAACTCTGATGCGGGAGTTCGACAAGTCGGCAGCCGACGTCATCAGTCTGCTCAACCCGACGCCTACTGCCAACAAGACCTCAAGCAGCACAAAAAGCACAGGCCGGGCCAAGCGCAAGCTGAAGATCTACAAGAACCCGAACACGGGTGAGGTTGTCGAGACTCGTGGCGGTAACCAGAAGACGCTGAAAGCGTGGAAAGAAGAATTCGGTGCCGACACTGTAGAGAGCTGGCTGGTAAGAACAGAAGATTAAAGTACGCAACCCTGCCTACCAGATATTGGGTGGGCAGGGCAGCTTTTGCCGGCCAAGAGCGGGCGATTTAGCTGGATTCACCAGTTCAGCACGGTAAGTGCGCCTTTCGTAAACAACCCTTGGTTTCTTTACATAAAGATTCCAGCCATGGAGGAAATGGCACAAGGGCTGCAAAACGACAGCAAAAGAAGGGCCATTATCCTGTTCTTGCATGATCCAAGCGACGGCCATGCCGATGCACTGAACGAGTGGTCATACCAAGGGGCACCGATCCGTTGATGAGTGGCCTTTTGCATGCATGGATGCTGGACGGGGGTTGTCATGATGCGAATCAAGGGGGAGGCGATGTGATACTCGACGCTTCGGCTATCACCCGGTTACGGCCACTTTCCTTGGCTCGGTACATCGCCTGGTCGGCTCGGGCGATCAAGGTTTTCAGGCTTTCACCGGGGCGCCAGGCGGCCACGCCAATGCTGATGGTCACGCTGCCCAGGTTGCCCAGGTCTAGTGCCGCGGTGCTCTGCCTGAGCCGTTCGGCGAGATGCATGCCGCCGACCGCGTCGCAGTCACTGACCAGCACGATGAACTCCTCGCCGCCCCAGCGGCCCAGGTTGTCGGTGGGGCGCAGGATGCCCTGCAGGACACTGCATAGCGCCACCAACACCTCATCGCCGGCCTCATGCCCGTGGGTATCGTTGAAGCACTTGAAGTGATCGATGTCGAACAGCAGCACGGCGAAGGGACGGTTGTGACGTTCGGCGGCATTGAGCTCAGCGTCGATCGCCTGCTCCATGCGGTAGCGGTTCCAGGTGCCGGTCAGGCCGTCACTGTAGGCCAGGCTCTTGAGCTTGCGGTTGGCATGATGAAGCTTTTCGTTGAGCTGGGCGATCTCGTGGCTGGACGTCAAGACGGCCAGGGTCTTGGCGAGGTCCCCGAAGGCACGGCACTCGATGGCGCGCCAGGCCCGACTAACCCCCCTGACTTCATCCTGCCACTGGGCAAAGGACCTGCGTGGCGTCAGAACCAGCTTCCCATCCCGCATCATGGGGGTATCCTCGGGCTTGCCAGCCCAACGCCTGCTGTGTCGCTGTTCGCGGCGAAACAGCATCAGCCAATGGTTCGACTCGGTCGGCAGCGCTACGGCGAGCAAGCCGCAGAGATCGCCTTCCTGCCAGGGCGCCAGGGGGGTCGTTGCCAATGCCTGGGTGTGCCAGGGAGTATCGTGCTGCTGGTGGCGGCTCAGCCAGCCGGCCATGGCGACCAGGTTCTTCTCGGCGGGCAGGGTTCCCAGGCCACTGCTCTCTTCCCCGGTGACGAGGGCAATACCTGCGGCATCTAGTAGTTCGAGCCATTGTGCGCCGTGACGCTGGATCATGCCCTCCGGCCCGAGAGGGCGTCCCATCTCATCGGAGAGAATCTCGTTGCTGTCGTGGATATCGTGAAGCAGGCGGGTGTCAGCTTGAGTGCGCAATACCCTCAGCTGTGACATGGCGATCTGTACCAGGACACACAGCGCATCACGCAGGTCGGCCTCCAGTGGCCTGGGTTCCAGGCCATGACAGGCCAGCAGGCCCCAGAGCTTCTCCCCCTCGTGCATGGCTATCGACAGCGAAGCGCCGACTCCCATGTTGGTGAGGTACTCCTGGTGAATCGGTGCGACGGCGCGCAGCACACCTTGTGACATATCCAGTGGCGCTGCCTCGCCAGGGACATCGGGCGGCACCAGAGGAATCGCCGGAGCCGAAGCATCGGGAATGCTGCGCACCCTGTTCATGTCATAGAGTCGGCGTACCTGGGCGGGAATGTCACTGGCCGGGAAGTAGTGATCGAGGAAGCTCTCCGCCGCGGCCAGACGGGTTTCGGCGATCACCTGGCCGTTCCACTGCTCATCGAAACGATAGACCATCACCCGCTCGAGGCCGGTGAGCTCCTGTGCCCACTGTGTCAGGGCATCGAGGAGCGTATCGGCGTCGTCGATTTGCCTCACTTCGGCCAGCCAGTCGTTTACCTTGTCCAGCAGGCGATGTCCCTCCGGGTACATCTGGTCTTCCAGCTCCACGACGAAAGCGTCGTCGCCACTGGGATAGGCCACCACATGATAGCGGCGTCGTTCGCCCTGCACCTCGCGCTGGGCGGTGAGAACGGTCGCCGATTTATCCTGCTTCACCCGTTCTGAGGCCAGGAGATCCATCAACTCATCGCCCAGTACCATCCTGGCCTCGCCGGCCAGTGCATCCGCCACGCTGATACCCAGGATATTCTCGATATTGGCGCTCACCTGGCGAATCCGGCTCATGTCAGAGTCCAGCCTTACTAGACAGCCCATCGGCTGGATAGCACCAGGGATATGCACTGGTTCACGGGCACAGGCTTCGAGTGCAGCGGCGATTTCCGCATCACTGTAATGGGTACTGGGCATGCGCGATCTCCAGAGAGTGGATTCAGGGATTGACCAGGGTGGCGAAGCATCGGGGCTTTGGCTGAATCTGGAAAGGGGCTATCGTGCCATGCGGGTAGCGGCGACCTCTTCCTGCCGAGTGCACTTCTCAATCATTTCCACGGGGGTATCGTATATGCGCCCTCTGGAACGTCCGTCGTGCAGTCCATATCCTGCCGAAATGAGCACAGCAGGCGATGATGCCGCAAGAGCGCCTGGAGAGGCCCCAGGAGCTGAGAAAGGCGATAATACCCAACTGACGTTAGATTTGGAAAATACGATCATTTTATTTATATGGGCTTCAAGCAGCACGGCCACGCTAGGGCGTGATAACAAGGCCGCGCTTTTATTGATGATTTCATTGTTCGTCAGGAGGTTGGGGGCTTTTCCTTGACTGCCGATAGCTCTCTTGCCTAGCCTGCTTGGATTGTTCAGTATTCGCTGGACTTATCAGCCTCCTAACAACTACAAGGAGGAGACCAATGGAGGCATGTGCGTGACCGACGACCTCACCCTGCTGGAGGCGCAGCAGGACATTCATGAATTGATCGCCCAACAGGCCCCTCTCGAGACAACGCTGGACGCTATCGCTCACTGGATTGGCATTCAGCTGCCAGGTGCCATCGTGGCTTTCATGCGCTTCGATTCAGCACGCTGCACCCTCAGTCTGTCCCCCAGCCAACGCTTCTCGCGGGCCTATTACGAACGGCTCCAGGATGTCCCCATTGGGGAAGGCGTGGCCTCCTTCGGTGAGGCGGCCTATCGGCGCCGGCAGGTCATCACGGAAGACATCCAGACGGACCGTCGCTGGGAGGCGTTTCGCAGCGCGGCGCGTGCCGAGGGGCTGCGCGCCTGCTGGTCGAGCCCGGTGCTCACCAGCCAAGGCGAGCTGTTGGGGACCTTCGGCACCTATTACCGCGAGCCCACCGCACCCAGCGAGATGAGCCGGCGACGACTGCACCAAGCCGCTGCCCTGATCGCCCTGGCGGTCATCAGGGACCGCGATAGTCGCCACCATCGCACCCTGGCCGAGTGGCACCGCTCTCTGTTCGTCAACCACCCTGACGGGGTCTATGAATTTGACCTGGAGGGTCGCTTCCAACGGGGCAACGCTGCTCTGGAAAAGATCACCGGATACGCGGAAAAGGAGCTGCTGGGCCGCCACTTCAATGAGTTCATCGACCCCAACTATCGTGATTTGACCCAGGCAGCCTTCGATGCCGCCAGGCATGGCGCGTCGCGCCATTACGAAACCGTGGGGACTCATGCCGACGGGCACAGCTACCATATCGAGATCACCAACTTCCCGGTCACCGTCGAGGACGAGATCGTCGGTGTCTATGGCATCTGCCGAGATATCACCGCGCGCAAACGCCAGGAGTCCGCACTTCGCCTGCTCCAGCGAGGCATCGAAGCCAGCCCCAATGGCGTGCTGATGGCGGATGCCTCCCGGAGCGACATGCCGCTGGTCTATGCCAACGAGGCGTGCTCCCGGCTGACAGGATACGACTTGGACGAGGTGCTCGGTCGGAACTGTCGCTTCCTGCAGGGGGAAAAGACCGACCCCGCGGCCATTGCAACGATACGCCAGGCCATACAGACGAAAACTAGCGCTCAAGTCACGCTGCTCAACTATCGCAAGGACGGCACGCCTTTCTGGAATCGCCTGGCGATCAGTCCTGTCATGGATGAGACGGGCCGCTGCACCCACTTCATTGGCATTCAGGAGGACATCACCCGAGAGCGCCGCCAGGAGGCCAAGATCGCCTACCAGGCCACCCATGACCTGCTCACCGGCCTGCCCAATCGCACCGCCCTGGATGACCGCCTCGAGCAGGACTACCGGTGGAGCCAACAGAATCGGCGCCTCCTGACGGTGATGCACCTCGACCTGGACGGCTTCAAGACCATCAATGATGGCCTGGGGTACCGGGTCGGCAACCAGTTGCTGGCCACCATTGTCATGCGCCTACGTCAGCTGCTGGGCCCCTTCGATACCTTGGCGCGCCTTACCGGTGACGAGTTCGCCTTCCTGATGCCGGACCTGACAAACCGTGACGAGGCGGCCGCCGCGGCCGAGCGTGTCCTCGCCGCCTTCGAGCATTCGTTCGAGGTCGACGGGCAGGCCCTCCACATCAGTACCAGCATCGGGATCACCTGCAGCGATGACGCGGTTCAGCACCCCCTCGAGCTGCTGCAGAATGCCGGCCTGGCCGTGGAACTGGCGAAACGGCAAGGACGTAACACCTGGCAGTGGTACCAGGGCCAAGGTAAGCAGCACACCAGTGAACACGTGCTGCTGCGACATGACCTCCAGACCGCTCTGCGTGACAACCAGTTTGAGCTCTACTACCAACCCATCGTCGATGGCGTCAGCGGCCACATCCGCAGCCTCGAGGCGCTCGTCCGCTGGCACCACCCCACGCAAGGCATGGTGTCGCCTGGCGTCTTCATCCCCATCGCCGAACAGACCGGGCAGATCATTCCCCTCGGCCGCTGGGTGCTGCAGCAGGCCTGCCAGCATCTCGCCAACATACGGGCCAAGGGAGAGCGAGTGTTCCCGGTCGCCGTCAATATCTCGTCGCTGCAGTTCCGTCGTGACGGCTTCCTCGAGGAAGTGCAGGCCATCCTGGACGAGACAGGGCTCCCCCCCGAGCTCCTCGAGCTGGAGATGACCGAAAGCATCCTGCTGGGCGGCGCCGAGCAGGCAATCGAGATGATCGACACTCTTCGCGGGATGAGCATCACGGTCGCCATCGACGACTTCGGCACCGGCTTCTCCAGCCTCAGCTACCTGCGCGACCTGCCGATCCACAAGATCAAGCTGGATCGTGCCTTCATCCGTGACGTCCTCACCAGCCGAAGCAATGCCGCCATCGTCCAGGGCATCATCACCATGGCGCATCACATGGACCTGGTGGTGGTAGCGGAGGGTATCGAGGAGCGCGCGCAGCAAGAGGATCTGGTGCAAAGGCAATGCGACCTGCTGCAAGGCTATCTCTTTGCCAAGCCGATGCCGTGGGATGCGCTCATGAAGCTCCCTGACCGGCTGCCCGCCATCGAAGCGTGATGGTTGCTACCTGCACAAAGAGATCCCCCCTGGTCTCGGAGCTCGAGACCAGGGGGGAGGCAGGGTCTTACAAGGATGCGCCTCTTGGCTGGAGGCGGGCTACTACCCAACCGCGCACAGGGAGGAACGGCGGCTGGGGTTTGCACGTAGGCATATTGCCCTCTCGTGGGGCCTAAATCTACCCCCCCTAAAAGCCCGATAAACCGGTGTTACCAGGCCGTATTCTCCGCCTTAATTCACTGACGCCATACGGATACCCCCTGGCTTTGTCGCTCCCCAGTTTGGTCTTGCGGTGAAGGGGCGATCGGCGAACGTAAACAAAACGATCATATGACGCACAGCAGCTATCGGCCAAAAGCAGTCCTTCACACCGCCCTCATATAACGTACAGGGTAAGCCGTTGGAACGGAGCGCAGCGTAGTACCGGTCGGCTTCACCAACTGGTTATATTTTTACAATTTATCACGACTTTATTGAGTAATCCCCAGCTTTGGCAGCTCACTTGATGGAACGACATTGCAGATATCTCGCAGGTCGCCAATGGGAAATTTTATTGGTTCTGCCGTCCCACCAAACAATACGAAACGGAATTCGCTTTGGTAAGAATATTCAGAGAACTTACGGAAAGGCCCCATGGTACCATGATATGTATTTTTCTCAACATACTCGACCGGACCTTGCAGCACACTCCGTCCAGCTGAGCTAGAGGCTGCCTTTAGGCGATTTACGAATTCTTTAGCGTCATTAATAAGAATGGCTGTATTACCAAACCCAATATTTCTCTCATCAAATCCAAAAGAGCTGTCGTTTCGAAACATGTACAAGCAAAGAATATTTATATTTGCCTTTTGACCGTAACGATAGCCTACTGGATTTTGAACACCACCGATTGGGACATACTCCCCTGAATCATCCATGATAGAGATATCTTTAACCTGCCACGCTTCATCGAGCCCCTCGTGCGCATCAGCCCTTAACTCATCAGTCGTATCCAGTTGAGAAAAATACGCATCCGTGTTCATAAAAAGATTGCCATCAAGGAAGTCCTGTACGAACCTTTCATCAAGAATTTTTGCTAAGATAACACGGTAAGACATAATCTCTAAATCTGCTCAAAAAATATAATGCCAATAAATAGGCTGGCTGTGCCCGACGAGCCGTTTAGGGTCGACAGCTGTCTAGCGCCCTTAATAAGCATGGACTAACATTCCTCATTCGGCCATGAGCGAACATAGGTGAGTTAAGATATGGCAAACTTCTTTAGCCGACATATTCTATATGTCGGATATTAACCATCACTTTTATACCCAGAATCTTTCAAGGACATATGGAACTCCCCCAATGTTCGAGGAGCATATCAATAAACAGCTGGGCGGTGCTAGAAATACTGTGCGAATTACTTCTTACCAGGCCGATGGTGCGCTGAATACGTGGTTCAGGCAGCTCACGTGAACATAGGGTGTCATGGTCGGGGCCGGGCATTGTCATTTTGGGTAGGATCGCCACTCCGAGACCAGATTCGACAAGGCCAAGGGAGGTGGACAAGTGCTGGACTTCGTAGAAACTATTCAACCGGATGCCCTCAGCCGAGAGGGTATTGTCCAGCAGCATCCGGTTGCCACTGTCTCGGCTCACGGTTATCAACCTGACCTGTTCGAGATCCGACCACTCGATGCGACCTTTATCCGCAAGAGGGTGGTCGGAACGTAGTGCCAGGACAAAGGGATCTCGTAATAGTGGTGTGAAGGAGACTTCCGGACTCTGGGCGCTGAACATGTTGATACCGAAGTCGGCCTCGCCGCTGATCACCTTTTCCAGACCTTCCTTGGCACTGACATCGAGGATCCTGATGCGGATCCCCGGCCATGCCTCGCTGAAGCCACGGATCACACTAGGCAGGAAATAAAAGGCCGCGGTGGGGATGCAAGCGATGGTAACCGTCCCCTTCTGATGCGTGGCCAGCTCGCGGATGCCCAGAATCGACGATTCGTACTCCTCGATCATGCGTCTCGCTCGGGGAAGGAAGTCCGTGCCGATGGGGGTCAGCCGCGTCCGCCGGGTGGTTCGTTCCAGCAGCTCTACCTCCAGGAGTTCCTCGAGCTTCTGAATGCGTCGTGAAAGTGCCGGCTGAGAGAGGTGAAGACGTTGCGCGGCCTCGTGGAAGGAGCCCAGTTCTGCAACCTGAATAAAGGCTTGCAGATCAAGAAATTCTAGCCGATGTTGCATATCCTCACTCTTGCATGGAGTAGTGGCGATTGATTACTTTAGCACATTAATGCGAAATTCACATTTATATACCTATTCATTTGCATTTGAAGCATCAAATACCTCCTGACATGCTCATATCACAACTTTCAGACGCGATATGGCATGACGATGATGAACAGCATTCCCTGCATGATCATGCGCGGTGGCACCTCCCGAGGCCCCTTCCTGCGCATGAGGGACCTTCCCGACAGCCAGGCTGCGAAAGCCGAGATCCTGCTTAATCTCATGGGATCGGGCCACGCTCTCCAGATCGATGGCATTGGAGGGGGGGATCCGCTGACCAGCAAGGTAGCCATCGTGGAGCGCTCCTCCCATCCCGAGGCGGATGTCGACTATCTGTTTGCGCAGGTCGATGTGCTCAACCGGCGCGTCGACTTCAATCCGAACTGCGGCAACATGCTGTCCGCTGTGGGGCCGTATGCCATCGAGACGGGCCTAGTGGAGCCTCAGGAAGAGACTACCGTCGTCCGCGTTCACAATCTCAATACCCAGCGCCTGATCGAATGTCGCGTGCCGACGCCAGGGGGCCAGGTATCCTACGAGGGCGATACGACCATCAGCGGCGTACCAGGGCGTGCTGCCGGCATTCAGCTCAGCTTCCTGGATATCATCGGTACCAAGACGGGCGCGCTGCTGCCGACAGGGCAAGCCACCGACACGATCGATGGCATCGAGGTCACCTGCCTCGATGCTGCCACTCCCGTCATGATGGTCAATGCGGCCGATCTGGGTCTCAGCGGCCGGGAGTCTCCCTCGGAGTTGGACGCTCATCCCGCCATGCTCGAGCGGCTGGAGCTGATTCGTCGCCAGGCCGGACGTCGAATGGGGCTGGGGGATGTTAGCCAGAGTGTCTTGCCCAAGCCCGTGTTGGTATCGGCACCGTCCAACGACACCAACACGCTGTGCACCCGTTACTTCGTGCCTCACCGCTGTCATAAGGCCATCGCCGTTACGGGCGCCATCGCAGTGGCCACGGCCGTCAGTGTGCCTGGCACCGTGGCAAACCGAATCGCGGTTGAGGTGGGAAAACTGGCGGCCAATGGTCAGCTGTCACAGGTAAGGCTGGAGCATCCCTCTGGACTCATCGAGCTGGATGTCGAGCACCGCAACGGAAATCCTGTCGACATTGCCCGCGTTTCCCTCATCCGTACTGCCAGGAAGATCATGAGTGGGACCATCTTCTACTCACTTCCTTCTGCCCCCAGTCAGGATATGCTGACATCAAAGGCCAGCTGAACCCTCATATCCGCTGGGATCCATATCACTAACCATGACAATGACAACACATCAGGAGTAACGTCATAATGATTCAAAAGACTGCAGTTTCATACCTCTCTCTCGGTCGGCTTAAGAACGCCGCGCTGCTCGGGATCGCGATCACCGGACTTGGCCTGACTAGCTCTGTCCAGGCTCAGGACGTCGAGGTGCCCGGTAACATCAAATGGACCATTCCATTTGGTGTCGGCGGTGGTACGGATGTCTGGGCACGTTTCTTCTCCCCCTGGCTCAGCGAGTCTCTACCGGGGGAGCCGACCATTATGATCGATAACGTACCCGGTGGCGGCTCCATCAACGGTGCTAACCTGTTCGCCGTGCGTGCCAAGTCGGATGGTAGTGACTGGTTAGGTACCTCGGCCTCAACACAGTATCCGGCCATGCTTAACGATCCTCGCGTTCGATATGACTACAGCGACTGGACCCCCATTCTAGCCACACCAACGGGGGGAGTGGTTTATGCCCAACCCAGCCTCGGTGAAACGGCCGATAAAGCGCTGGACGCCCTGCTGCAACAGCCGGTCAAACTGGCAGCGCAGAACCCCACTGGCCTTGAGTTACCGGTCTTGATCGCCTTGGACATGCTGGGCGCCGACGTGCAGGCCGTCTTCGGCATGCGGAGTCGGGGTGAGGGTCGCCTGGCATTTGAGCGTGGCGAAGCCGATATCGACTTCCAGACCACTTCCGCTTACCTGAGCAACGTTGAGCCGCTGGTGGATGCTGGCAAGGCAGTGCCGCTCTTCTCGCTTGGCGCGCTGAACGACGAAGGAAAGATTGTCCGTGACCCTGCTTTCCCTGAGCTGCCTACCTTCAATGAGGTCTATCAGGCTCGGCATGGCGAGGCACCGTCAGGTAACGCCTACGAGGCGTTCCGCAAGTTCTTTGCCTCCGGCTATTCCCTTCAAAAGCTGATTATGGTCCCCAAGGACACTCCGCAAGCCCTGATCGATACCTATCGTCAGACAGCCCGGGACTTCGTGGGCACCGAAGCCTTCAAGGAGGCGGCAGCCGCCCAACTGGGGCCATACACGCCGGTTATCGGCGATGCTGCACAGCGTCACCTTGATGATGCCATGTCCATCGATGACGCCACCCGCGACTGGCTGGCCGATTGGCTGGAGTCGGAGCACGGCGCCAAGATCTAACGCGCAGAGGGATGTGCCGGCCCTTTGGGGGCCGGCAGCCCCAGCTCCCCCTGATCACACAACATAAGAGCCAGACGCCATGCTCGATATTTTTCTCTCCAGTCTGGGACAGCTTTTTACCTTCTCCCATCTGCTCTTCATGGTCCTAGGCGTGCTGGTTGGCCTCGTGGTCGGCATCATACCCGGCCTCGGGGGCATCGCAGGGATGTCGCTGCTGCTGCCCTTCCTCTATGGCATGGAACCGACCGTCGCCCTTGGCATGCTGATGGGCCTGGTTGCCGTGATTCCCACCGGCGATACCTTTGCCTCGGTGCTGTTGGGTATTCCCGGTTCCAGCGCTTCCCAGGCGACCGTCATCGATGGCTTCTCGCTGGCCAAGCGCGGCCAGGCGGCACGCGCACTGTCCAGCGCTTTCCTGTCCTCGATGATCGGGGGCCTCATCGGTGCCATTGTGCTGACCGGCTTCATCCTGATCGCGCGCCCCCTGGTGCTGTCGTTCTCTTCTTCCGAGCTATTCATGCTGACCCTGCTCGGCCTGTCGATGGTGGCTGTGCTCTCCGGGCGCGACCTCTTCAAAGGACTGGCCGCCTGTGGCCTGGGCCTGTTGGTAGGTGCCATCGGCATGGCGCCGGCCACCGGCGAATTCCGAATGAACTTCGGGCTCGGTTATCTCTACGATGGTCTGCCGCTGGTGGTGGTGGGGCTCGGTATCTTCGCACTCCCGGAGATTGTCGATCTGCTGGTCAAGCGAGGTGCCATCGCCGAAGAGCCTTGCAAGCTTGGCGAGGGCTGGCGGCAAGGCATCCGCGATGTTCGTGAGCAACGTGGTCTCGTTGCGCGCTGTGCTGCTATCGGCAGCCTGATCGGCACCATCCCGGGCCTGGCCGGCTCGGTGGTCGATTGGCTCACCTATGGCCATGCGGTGCAAAGTGCCAAGGACAAGTCCCAGTTTGGTAAGGGGGATATCCGCGGGGTGATCGCCCCCGAATCCGCCAATAATGCCTGCGCCTGCGGTGCCATGGTCCCGACCCTGTTGTTCGGCGTGCCCGGCTCGGGTACGGCCGCGGTCTTCCTGGGTGGACTGTTGTTGCTCGGATTGCAGCCTGGCGTCGGCATGATTGAGACTCACCTCGACCTGACCTATACCATCATCTGGTCGCTGGCCCTGGCCAACATCTTGGGGGCCGCGCTATGCCTGGTGCTGGCTCGCCCCGTGGCCAGTCTGACCCGGGTCCCCTTCGCCACGCTGGCCCCCTTGATCACGGTGCTGATCATGTTCGCCGCCTTTCAGGCCACGCGTTCCACGGGTGACCTGCTCGCCCTAGGGGCAGTCGGCATCTTGGGGGTCTTGTTCAAGCAGGCGAACTGGTCGCGTCCCGCCTTCCTGATCGGTTTCGTGCTGGCTCCGGGAGCGGAGGGGTACTTCTATCAGGCGGTGCAGTTCCAGGGCACGGACGCCTTCATGCGCCCCGGCGTATTGATCATCGGTGCTCTGATCCTCGGCGCCATGTTCATTCCCATGATCACTGCCGCGTGGCGCAAGCGCCGGGAAGCGATCTCCGTGGGCGCGGCGGCCACCCAAAAAGCCGAGCCTCCCACCTTGGGCGTCATTGATGTGGTGCTCTTCGCCGCACTGCTGGGTACCGCGGTCATCGCCTGGGTGGATGTCGCCGACCTGACCTTGATCGGTGGCATCATGCCGCGGCTGGCCATCGTGATCTTGGCCCTTTCCTGTCTAGCGGAGATTATCCGCTGTGTGATTCGCCGGCCTCGTTGGGAGCATCAGGCTATCGGTCTGCAAGGTCTCTGGCTGATGGGCTTCTTTGCCCTGATCGGTGCCATGTTGCTACTGGGCTTCATTACTGCGGCCACGCTGTTCTGCCTCGTTTTCCTGCTGGCCATTGCCCGGCTCAAGCCTTGGGTGGCAGCTGTTATGGCGCTTGGGGTCACGGTCTTTCTGGTTGGCATGGCCGAGTTCCTGACCCTGACCTACCCGAGCGGCCTGATTGATCCCTGGCTGTTTGGCTGAATCAGTCCTGTCATGCACGTTCACCGCGGGCCGGCGACCATTAGCGTCGCCGGCCCGCGCAACGAAAGGAGACACCATGAACACCTCGTCACTACCGGATACCCTGCAGACGCTGGACGCCGGCGGCACGACCTATCACTACCACAGCCTGGCGAAGGCCGCCGAGGCGCTTGGCAACATCGACCGCCTGCCCAAGACCCTGAAGATCCTGCTGGAGAACCAGCTGCGCTTCGCCGATGACGAGAGCGTCTCCCGCGAGGACATGCA
>NZ_SNZJ01000019.1 GCF_004363555.1 Halomonas ventosae
CGCTCGCGGTCGGCGGCGTCCATGCGCATGTCCAGGTAGTGGTCGAAGCCCAGCCCCGGGGCCAGCAGGCCGAACTGGGTGCCGTTGCCCAGCGCATTGAGCACGCTGACGGCGGACCAGAACTCCTCGGCGCTGACGTCGTAGTCGTCCATCAGGCGGAACAGGTCGGAGAGCAGGCGGTGCATGATCTGCTTGGCGCGCTCGCTGCCGCCTTGCTGGTCGAAGCCGGCGACGGTGGTCAGGAAGTCCTGGACCTCGGGGGTGTCGAATATCTTCACGGTCATGGTCGGTTATCCTCGATCGTTATCTGGTGCAGTCCCGCAGCGGACTGGCGTGCTTCATCCGCGACTCAGGCGTCGTCCTCGCGGATGGAGGACGGGTGGCGACACAGCGGTTTGACGCTGATCTCCATGTAGGGAAAGAGCGGCAGGTTGCTGACCAGCTCCTGAAGCTCGGCGTTGTCCTCGACGTCGAAGATGCTGACGTTCGAGTAGCTGCCGGCCACGCGCCACAGGTGGCGCCACTTGCCGGAGCGCTGCAGCTCCTGGGAGTAGGCCTTCTCGGTCGCCTTGATCTCGGCGGCCTGTTCGGCCGGCATGGACGGCGGCAGCTTGACGGTCATTTCCACCTGAAACAGCATGATGTTCTCCTCCTCTCTTCGGGACTGGCCCGATAACGATTGATGGCGGCCTCTTTGGGGCGGGCCTTACTGGCGCGCGTAGTGGGCCAGCTTGTCTTCGTCCAGGGTGATGCCGAGCCCCGCGCCCTGGGGCAGGTCGACACCGAACTCGCGGTAGTTGAGCGGCTCGGCGACGATGTCGTCCTTGAGCAGCAGCGGGCCGAACATCTCGGTGCCCCAGGCCATCTCGTCCTGTGTCGCCCAGGCGTGCAGCGAGGCCGCGGTGCCGATGGTGCCCTCGAGCAGGGTGCCGCCGTAGAGGCCGATGCCGGCGGCCTGGGCCACATGGGCCAGCTCCAGCACGCCGTGCAGCCCGCCGGACTTGGCGATCTTGAGGGCGAAGGCGCCACTGAAGCCGCCAGCCACCAGGTCGAGCCCGTCGCGGGCGTCCTGCACCGCCTCGTCGGCCAGCATCGGCACGTTGAAGCGGTTGGCCAGGCGAATCAGGCCGGCATGCTCGCGGGCGGGAATGGCCTGCTCGATCAGCTCGATGCCGGCGTCCTGCAGCGCCTGGATGCCGCGCACCGCGGTGGACTCGTCCCAGGCCTGGTTGACGTCGACCCGCACGCTTGCCCGGTCACCCAGCGCCTCCTTGATGGCGGCCACGTGGCGCACGTCCTGATCCACCGGGTTGGCGCCGATCTTCAGCTTGAAGTCGCAGTGGCGACGCTGCTCGAGGCGCAGCAGGGCCTCGTCGATGTCCTTGCGGGTATCGCCGCTGGCCAGGGTCCAGAGCACCGGCAGGTGCGTCTGGCGGGCGCCGCCCAGCAGATCGGCCACGGAGAGGCCCAGGCGCTTGCCCTGGGCGTCGAGCAGCGCGGTCTCCAGCGCCGACTTGGCGATGGCGTTGCCGCGGGCATGGCGATTCAGCCGGGCACGCAGCGCATGGACGTTGCCCGAGGGCTGGCCGACCAGCAGCGGCGCCAGGTAGGTGTCGATGTTGGTCTTGATGCTCTCGGGACTCTCAGGGCCATAGGCCAGCCCGCCGATGGTGGTGCCCTCGCCGAGGCCCTCGATGCCATCGCTGTGGCGCATCCGCACGATGACCATGGTCTGGCAGGCCATGGTGGTCATGGAGAGCTTGTGCGGGCGGATGGTCGGCAGGTCGACCAGCAGCGTCTCGATGCTTTCGATAACGGATGACATGGGGGCTCCGAAGTCCGGGAATCTGGTGATTGCATGGCAGTCTGATTGCAGCGGGAAGACCGAACCAATATTGTTTGGGTGCCCTGCCATACCCAGGAGGTATCATGGAACTGCGCCACCTCAGGTACTTCTGCGTGGTCGCCGAGGAGCTGAACCTGACCTGTGCCGCCGAGCGGCTGCACATGTCACAGCCGCCTTTATCCAGGCAGATCAAGCAGTTGGAGAAGGAGGTCGGGGCCGAGCTGTTCGAGCGGGGCTCCCGCGGCCTGCGCCTGACCACCACCGGGCAGTTCTTCCGGCAGCACGCCATCCAGATACTCGAGAAGGTGGACGTCACCCTCGAAGCCACACGACGCATGGCCCGCAGCAAGCGCGTCATGTTCGGCATCGGCTTCGTGCCCTCAGTGTTCTATGGGCAGCTGCCGCTGCTGGTCCGCGACTTACGACAAAAGGATAATGTCGAGCTGAGCCTGGCCGAGCTGACCACGGTGCAGCAGATCCAGGCCCTGAAGGCGGGTCGTATCGACATGGGCTTCGGTCGCCTCAGGATCGACGACCCGGACGTAGAACAGGAGGTGCTGTTCGACGAGCCGCTGATGGCGGTGGTGCCGACCGGCCACCCACTGGAAGGCACCACCCCGACCCTCGAGCAGCTCGCCCGCTACCCGCTGATCCTGTTTCCCGCCAAGCCGCGCCCCAGCATGGCCGACATGGTGCTCGGGCTCTTTCGTCGCCAGGGGTTGAAGGTGGAGGTGGTGCAGGAGGCCAACGAGCTGCAGACGGCACTGGGCCTGGTAGCCTCGGAGATCGGCATCAGCCTGGTGCCGGAGCAGGTGCGTCGCGTGCAGCGCGACGGCATCAGCTATGTCTACCTCGCCGACAGGAGCATCACCACCCCCGTGATTTGCAGCCGTCGCCGCGGAGAGGCCCCCTCCCCCGTGATGCAGGAGGCCAACGCCATCCTCGAGGTACTGGTGGAGAACCGCCGCAGCGGGCGCTATCCCTGAGACGCCGCCGGGGCCCTGCGGACAGTGATCGCCCACGACGACACCCGGGCCATCGGGCCCGGGTCGCGAGGTGATACTGGCGAGCGGTCGCGTTACTCGAGCGACTCGTAGGGCAGCCCCACGTAGTTCTCGGCGATGGTGGTCAACCCCGCCTCGGAGCTCGTCACGTAGTCGAGCTCGGCCTGCTGCATGCGAGTGGCGAAGTCCTCCTCCTCGGAGAACTTGTGCAGCATGGAGGTCATCCACCAGGAGAAGCGCTCGGCCTTCCAGATGCGCTTGAGGCAGGTCTCGGAGTAGCTGGGGATCAGGTCGGTGCGCCCCTCCTGGTAGACCTTCACCATCAGCCGATAGAGGGTGTTGACGTCGCTGGCCGCCAGGTTGAGCCCCTTGGCGCCGGTGGGCGGCACGATATGTGCGGCATCGCCGACCAGGAAGAGGCGCCCGTACTGCATGGGCTCCACCACGAAGCTGCGCAGCGGGGCGATGCTCTTCTCGATGGAGGGCCCCGTCACCAGCTTCTCCGCCACGTCGTCGGGGATGCGGCGCTTGAGCTCCTCCCAAAAGCGCTCGTCGGACCACTCCTCGACCTTCTCGTCCAGCGACACCTGGAGGTAGTAGCGACTGCGGGTCGAGGAACGCATGCTGCACAGGGCGAAGCCGCGCTCGTGGCGGGCGTAGATCAGCTCCTCGGCCACCGGCGGGGTGTCGGAAAGCAGGCCCAGCCAGCCGAAGGGGTAGACCTTCTCGAACTCCTTGATGCGCCCCTCGGGGATCGACTTGCGCGAGATACCGTGGAAGCCATCACAGCCGGCCACGTAGTCGCAGTCGAGACGGTGCGTCTCGCCATCCTTTTCGAAGGTGATATAGGGGCTATCGCTCTCGAGGTCGTGGGGCTGAACGTTATCCGCCTCGTAGAGGGTCGTGCCCCCAGTGGCCTCGCGAGCCTCCATCAGGTCGCGGGTCACCTCGGTCTGGCCGTAGACCATCACGGTCTTGCCGCCGGTGAGCCCGGCGAGGTCGACGCGCACGCGGCGATTGTCCAAGGCCAGCTCGACACCGTCGTGGACTTCGCCCTCCTCGTCCATGCGCTTGTCGACACCGGCCTCGCGCAGCAGGTCGACCATGCCCTGCTCCAGCACGCCGGCACGGATGCGGCTCAGCACATACTCGCCGGACTTGCGCTCGAGGATGACGTTGTCGATGCCCTGGCGGCTGAGCAGCTGGCCGAGCAGCAGGCCCGAGGGGCCGGCGCCGATGATCGCGACCTGTGTCTTCATGGGGAGACTCCGTTGTCAGGCAGTGGTGAACATCTGTTCGCTATGTGGATTGTATTTTTCACTGAAATCCACGCCCGTATAAGGCAATATTGGCAGAGTTAATTGGACGATCCCAATATGCATGGCCGACTTTAGTCGTAAAGCGCTGACCGGAGGCCCGATGTCCGACGCTGCTGTCCCCGTCTTCAAGCTGTATGGCGAGACGCGCCACTGGCCGACGCCGGACCTGCTCCACTGGGAATCGATTCCCGAACGCAGCCGGCTGCACGACTGGAAGATCCACCCCCATCGCCATACCGACCTGCTGCACCTGCTCCACCTCTCCTCGGGTCGCGTCAGCCTCGAGCTGGAGGGGAGCCTGCACGCCCATGACGCCCCCCTGGTCATCGTGGTGCCGGCCATGAGCATTCATGGCTTCCATTTCTCGCCGGATACCCAGGGGCATATCATCACGCTGGCAAGTCCCCTGGCCGAGCGGCTGGAGGCGCGCCTGGGTGGCCAGGCCGAGGTGCTGTCCCGGGCCACCGCACACCCTCTCGAGGGAACCCGGCAGGCCGGGCGTATCGCCACCCTGGTGGATCAGCTCGGGGAGGAGTATCGCCACCCTGCCCCCGGCCGCGAGCGGTTGCTGGAGGCGTTCGCCGAGGCACTGTTCATCGAGATCTCGCGCCTGATCGACAAGCGCGCTGCTGATGGCACCACAAAACGCCCGCAACCCCCGCACCGCGGGCTGGCCCACCTGCAGAACTACCAGGCGCTGATCGAGAAGCAGTTTCGCCAGCAACCCAGCATCGAGCGGTTCGCCGAACAGTTGGGCATGACCAGCGCCCACCTCAACCTGCTGTGTCGGCGACTGGCCGACCGCAGCGCCCTGCAGCTGCTCCATGAGCGCCTGCTGCTCGAGGCCAAGCGCCAGCTCACCTACACCAACATGACCATCGGCCAGGTCGCCGACAGCCTGGGCTTCTCGGAGCCCGCCTACTTCACCCGCTTCTTCAAGCGACTCACCGGCCTCTCGCCCCGGGACTTCCGACGGCGCCAGCCGGAGGCTTAGTACCGATACAAAAGTGCCCCCGGCCAGGGACGCTGAGCCGAGGGCGCGGTTAACCGCCGAGAGAAGCGGCTCAGAGCAGGAACAGGGTGGTCAGCACCGGGAAGGCGATCAGCAGCGCCAGGCGCAGGAAGTCCGAGACGATGAAGGGCGCGACGCCCCTGAAGATCTCGCCCAGCCCCACGTGGGGCGCCATGGCCTTGATCACGAAGACGTTCATGCCCACCGGCGGGGTGATCAGCCCCAGCTCCACGGTCAGCACGGTGATGATGCCGAACCATACCGGGTCGATGCCCAGCGACTGGATGATCGGGAACACCACCGGCACCGTGATCACCAGCATGGCGATCGCGTCCATGAACATCCCCAGCACGAAGTAGAGCAGCAGGATGCACAGCACCACCACGATCGGTGCCAGCTCCATGCCATAGAGGACGTCGGTGATCGAGAAGGAGATCCGCGACACCGAGATGAAGTAGCCCAGGGTCTCGGCCCCCACCAGCATGAAGAACACCACCGCGGAGAGCGCCAGGGTCTCCTGCACGCTGCGCCACAGTTCGGCCCCGCGCATGCCCTTGGCCAGGGCGTAGAGCAGGGTGGCGAAGGCGCCGACGCTGGCCCCCTCGGTGGGGGTGAAGGCACCGAAGTAGATGCCCAGGATCATCACCAGGAAGACCGCGAAGAAGGGCACCAGGCCGGTCATCGAGGCCAGCTTCTCTCGCCATGACGTCGGCTCGCCGGCCACCGCCAGCGAGGGCTTGAGGCGCATCACCACGCTCACCGTGAGCGCATACATCAAAAGCCCCATCAGCCCCGGCACCAGGCCGGCCATGAACATGTCGCCCACCGACTGCTCGGTGAGGATGGCGTAGATCAGCAGCGCGATAGAGGGCGGGATCATGATCCCCAGGGTGCCGCCGGCGGCCAGCGCGCCGGTGGCCAGGCCACGGTTATAGCCGTAGCGCTCCATCTCCGGCAGGGCGACCCGGGTCATGGTGCTGGCGGTGGCCAGCGACGAGCCGGAGATCGCCGAGAAGATCCCGCAGGAGCCCACGGCCGCAATGGCCAGCCCGCCCTTCCAGCCACCACAGATGGTGCGTGCCGAGAGGAACAGCTTGCCGGCCATGCCGGAGTGCGCCGCCAGCACCCCCATCAGGATGAACATCGGCACGGCGCTGAAGCTGTAGTTGGAGAGCACCTCCACCGGCACGGTCTTGAGCTGGGCGATGGCCGCGCTCCAGCTGATCACCTGGGCGAAGCCCACCACCCCGACGATCAGCATGGTCAGCGCCACCGGCACCCGAAGCACCATCAGCACCAGCAGCAGGCCCAGGCCGATGGCCCCGATCATCTCACTCGACAGATCAATCCCCACGGGAGACCTCCCCCTCGGCGCCGAAGACGGCACTCAGCACGGCATGGACCAGGCTGCGCAGCCCCAGCAGCAGGCTGAGCACGGCGGCTGCATGGTAGATGGGCCCCATGGGAATCCGCAGGTCCTGGGTCACCTCGCCATGGCGGGCCGCCGCACTGGCGGAGTCCAGCAGGCCGAGGAAGAGAATCAGGCCGAGTGCCGTGAACCCCAGCAGGTAGACGCCATGCAGGCGGTTCTTGATGCCGGGCGACAGGCCATGGGAGAAGGCCTCCACCACCACCTGGCTCCTCTCCACGTTGGCGGCCATGGCCGCCAGCAGGGAGAAGAGCATCAGGTAGCTGACCAACTCCACGCTGCCGGAGACGCGCAGGGCGATGGCGCCCTCGGTGAGCCGGTAGAGATAGCGGGTGCCGACGTCGGCGATGGTCACCCCCAGCAGCGCCACCAGGGCGATGCCCGCGACGAGCTTGCACAACAGGGCCAGCCACTGGCTGGCCCGTTCCAGGGTGGACTGCATGTCCCCTTACCCCTGCTCGGTGGCACAGGACTCGCTGGCGGCGAGCGCCGCCTCGTAGACCTCTCGACCCGGCAGGCCGCGCTCCTCGAGCCGGGTCAGGTAGCTCTCGATGCCGTCCTGAAGCGGCTTCTGCCAGTCCGGATGCGAAAGCGGTTCCTCGATCTCGCGGATGGTGTGGCCGGCGTCCCTGGCCTCCTGCTTGCCTTCCACGTCCAGGCGGTCGAACACCTCGCCGGCATTCCCGGCCCACTTCATGCCGGCGTTGGCGTCGATCACCGCCTGCTGTTCGGGGCTCAGGTTGTCATAGGCGCGCTGGTTCATGGTGGCCACGAAGATCAGGGTGTAGAACGGCACCTCGGTGTGGTACTCGACCAGCTCGTTGATGCGGAAACCCTTGAGGCCCTCCCAGGGGAAGCTCAGGCCATCGATCACCCCGCGCTGCATGGCGGTGTAGATGTCCGGGGCCGGCATGCCCACCGGGCTCGCCCCCATGTTCTCGAGCATTTCGCCGGCCACCGCGGTGGGGCGGCGGATACGCAGCCCCTCCAGGTCGGAGGGCACCTGGACGTCGGTGTCAATGGTGTGGATACCACCCGGACCAGTGGTAAAGAAGAACAGCGGCCGGGTGTCCTCGTACTCGCTGTCGAGGTGCCCCTCGTCGTAGAGGGTCTGCAGCACGCAGGCGCCCTGGGTCGCCGTGGTCGCCACCCCGGGCAGCTCGACGATCTGCGACAGCGGGAAGCGCCCGGCGGTATAGCCCTGGGCGGTGGCGCCGATATCGGCGATGCCGTTGGCCGCCGCCTCGTAGATGGAATCGGGCTTGGCCAGGGTGCCGGAGGGGAACATCTCGACCCGGAGCTCACCATCGGACTCCTCCTCGAGGGTGGCCGCCCACGCCTCGAAGATCTCCTGGTTGACGCCCGAGGCGCCCGGCCAGAAGTGGGCCATGCGCAGGGTGGTGGCCGACTGGGCAGACGCGGCGCCCAGGCCGGCGATGGACGCGGCCAGCAGGCAGGCGGTGAACTTGGCCTTCATGGTGATCCTCCGAGCTCATTGTTATGGATCTGGAAAAGTTCGATATACGAATACAAGTTCGTAATGGTTGCCAAGCTACCCCAGATGACAACACATGGATAATCGACATTCGTCTAAAGAAGCACCTGTGCAGGATGAAGCCCTTATAGAGAAGCTTCCAGGCGGTCAAAGCAGGACGAAACAATGAAAAATTTGGACTTTTCACAACTAACACCCTAAGGAAGGTGGCACCTGCCTGATGCAGGTGCCACCTTCCTTCAGACTATCCATGCGCTAGTCGCCGATCTTCAGCACCGGCTTGACGGTGGTGCCATTCTTCGAGTCCTCGAAGGCCTGGTCGATCTGCTCCGGCGCATAGAGCTTCACCAGCCGGTCGAAGGGGAAGCGCCCCGCCTAGCCGGCGCAGTCGGCCGGGGTGGTGGCGCGATAGGCTGCTTCGGCCTCCCCCATGGCGTCTTGAAGTGCCTCGATGCGCGAGCCGTGGGCCGGATGGGTGGAGAGGAATTCGGGCGGCTGGCCACCTCCGGCTTCCGCCATGTTGCGCCACAGCGCCACGCTCGCTTGCGGGTCGAAGCCCGCCCGCGCCATGATCGCCAGGCCCATCAGGTCGGCCTCCTCCTCGTGGGCGCGGCTGAACGGCAGGCTGATGCCAAGCCGGGCGCCGAGGCCCAGGGCCTGCATCAGCTGCTGCTGACCCAGCTCTCCCTCGCCGAAGAGACCCACCAGCAACAGCACGGCCTTGATGCCGAGCTGCTGGGTGAGGCGCTCATTGCCGTGGTCGGCCAGCACATGCCCCACCTCGTGACCGATCACCGCCGCCAGCTGGGCCGGGGTCTCGGCCACCCGCAAGAGGCCGGCATGTACGCCGATGCGCCCACCCGGCAGGGCGAAGGCGTTGGGGGAGGGATCCTCGAAGACCACCACCTCCCAGGCCTCGGGCCGGTCGGCGGCCGGGTAGCGCGCCTCGGCGGCGGCTACCACCGCCCGGGCCACGCACTGCACCCGGCGGTTGACGGCCGCGTCGCGTGACACCGGCTGGCGCTGACGCAGCTGGTCGAAGGCATCCCCACCCATCCGGGCCATCAGGGTGTCCGGCACCAGGGCCAGCTGGGAGCGGCCGGTCGGAGTCTCCTCGCAGCCGGCCAGCAGCACCAGGGACAGCAGGAACGGAATTACCCATAACAGGCGCAACCGGCAGCGCAGGCGCATCACGTCATCCTTCTCGTCAGTCGTACCAGGCAGGCCAGCCTAGCCCGCCAGGCCAGGGGAGGAAACGCCCTCCTCCCCGAACAGCTCCTCGACGAGGCCGACCAGGTTGTGGAGGGCCGGCGCGTCGTTGCTCGACCGCCAGGCCATCCACAGCGGCATGTCGCAGGCAGTGAGCTCTGCCAGATGCAGGAAACGGATGCCGGGCATGGGATGGGCGCTGCTCGCCGAGGGCACGATGGCGATCCCCAGCCCTGCCGCCACCATGCTGAGGATGGTGATGTTGTCGGCGCCGTACTGGACCACCCGCGGCTCGAAGTCGAGGCGGGCGAAGTGGGCCATCACGCGGTCGTAGTAGACCGGCGAGACGCTGCGAAAGCCCCATACGAAGTCGGCTTCCTTCAGTTCGCTCAGACGGCTCGGCGGCGAGGACGACCAGCGCGAGGCCTCGGGTACGGCCAGCATCAGGTGATCGTGCTGCAGCAGGCGGGTCTCCAGGCCCGGCTGGTCGGCGCTGTCCAGGTAGAGGATGCCGGCGTCAAGGCTGCCCTCCCGCAGCCGCTCCAGCTGGGGCCCCGAGAGCAGCGGGAAGACCTCGAAGGCGACCCTGGGGTAGCGATCGCGATAGTGTCTCAGCAGCGCTGCCACTTCCGGCACCCAGAGATGGGTCACCGTGACCCCCAGGCTGACCTTGCCGATCAGCCCCTGGCCCAGCGAGGTGAGTCGCGTCCGGATCTGGGTGCGCCGGTCGAGCAGCTGGACGGCCTCCTCAAAGAGCGCCTGGCCGGCCACCGTCAGGCTGACCCCGCGGGCATGGCGCTCCAGCAGCCGGATGCCCAGGTCCTCCTCCAATAGTCGAACCTGCCGGGTCAGTGCCGGCTGGGCGACGTGCACCCGGCGGCTGGCCGCGGAGATGGACCCGGTCTCCGCAACGGCAATGAAGTAGCTGAGCTGGCGGAATTCCACGGCCGTCTCGTCTCATCCAGGGAGGGGCATTCACTCTAGCCATATCATAACGGCATGTCAGCAATGCCAAACCTATATTTTTTCTATCGAGCAAGGCGTTCCATAGTCTGGGGACAACCCATAACAAGACTCGCCCTCGGCGAGCTGGACTCTCCCATGACCAAGACCTACCACCTGTTGACCGGGCTGCACTTCGCGCTGTGCACCCTGGCCATGATCTGGCCCGGCGCCCTGATCGCCAACCGTATCGAGCCCATCGTGCTGGGCCTGCCCTTCCTGTTCTTCTGGTACACCCTGTGGATGCTGGTGCTCTTCGCCGGCATGTGGATCGCCTTCGTCGTTCGTCACGGAGGTGGCCGCCATGAGTGATTCCGTGATCATCGTCGGCATTACGCTCGTCTACCTGGCGATGGTGCTGGTGGTGGGGCTGCGCGCCCGCGGCCAGTCGAGCGCCAGCCTGGAAGGCTATGTCGCCGGCGGCCGCCACGTGGGCGTGGTGATCCTGTTCTTCATCCTCGGGGCCGAGATCTTCTCCGCCTTCGCCTTTCTCGGCACGCCGGGCTGGGCCTACCAGCACGGCGCGCCGGCCTTCTATATCCTGGCGTATCTCTCGCTGGTGCCGATCACCATCTGGGCGTTGGGCCCGCGGGTGGCCAAGCTGGGCCGCGAGCGGGGCTACCTGACCCAGGGCGACATGATCGCCGACCATTACCGCAGCAAGCCGCTGGGCATGCTGGCCGGCATCATCGGCGTGGTCGCCCTGGTGCCCTACCTGACCATCCAGATCGCCGGCGCCGGCCTGCTGTTCCAGGCCGCGACCGACGGCATGGTGCCCTTCTGGCTGGGTGGGCTGCTGGCCTTCGTGGTGGTGGCCGCCTACGTGTTCTGCAGCGGCCTGAGCGGGATCGGCTGGACCAACCTGGTACAGGGCGTGATGATGATCGCCATCGCCTGGTTCCTGGGACTGGCCATCTCCGAGCGCCTCTACGGCGGCGTGGGGGAGATGTTCACCCAGCTCCAGCAGCAGGCCCCGGAGTACCTGACCATGCCCGGGGCCACCGGCATGGGCTGGGGCTACTTCAGCACCGCCGTGCTGGTCAGTGCCTTCGGCGGCGCCATGTGGCCGCACCTGTTCATGAAGTTCTACTCGGCGGACAGCGGCAAGACCCTGCGCAAGGTCAGCGTCTTCTACCCCCTCTACGCGTATCTGCTGGTGCCGCTGCTGTTCATCGGCTTCGCCGGCATCCTGGCCTTCGCCGACTCGCCCCTGGAGCGCGCCGACACCGTGCTGCTGAAGATGGTGATGGAGGTGGCCAACTTCTCGCCCTGGGTGATCGGCCTGATGCTCTCCGGCGCCCTGGCAGCGGCCATGTCCACCGGGGCCAACCTCGCCCACACCGCCGCCATCGTGCTGGTGCGTGACGTGATGGGCCCCACCGTGATGAAGGGTGCCAGCGAGAAGACCACGGTCAGCGTGACGCGCTGGAGCGTGCTGGGGCTGTCGCTGGCCGCCTACCTGATCGCGCTGCTCAACCCAGGTTCGCTGGTCATGATCCTGCTCACCGCCTACGGCGTGATCATCCAGCTGTTCCCGATGGTGATCGGCGCGCTGTTCCTGCCACGGCTGCGCCGCGCCAGTGTGATGGCGGGTGCGCTGATCGGCAGCCTGGCCTTCCTGCTGATGGAGTTCGTCTGGAGCTCGCCGCTAGGTTGGCACGCCGGGGTCTGGGCCATGCTGCTCAACGTGGCGGCGGTCGCCGCCTGGCAGCAACTGAGCCATGCCTCGCACAACGGCCTTCGCGTGCCCGACACCTCGAGCCACTGAATCGCCATGGAGACCACAATGACGACGCAAACCAATATGCCGGATCTCAAGGGCGCCATCGGCGCCCAGGTGGAGGCGACCCTCGAGGAGGTTCAGGCGCTGTACCGCCAGATTCACCAGCATCCCGAGCTGCCCTTCGAGGAGCACGAGACCAGCGCGCGGCTCGCCGAGGCGCTGGAAGCGCTGGGCTATGAGGTGACCCGCGGCGTGGGCGGCACCGGCGTGGTGGCCCTGCTCGAGAACGGCGACGGCCCCACGGTGATGCTGCGCGGCGACATGGATGCCCTGCCGATCAGGGAGGAGACTGGCCTGGACTACGCCAGCACGCGCACGGTGGAGACCGAGGGCGGCTCGGTGCCGCTGATGCATGCCTGCGGCCACGACCTGCACAGCAGCTGTGTGGTCGGCGCCGCTGCGGTGATGGCGGGGCTGAAGGAACACTGGTCCGGCACCCTGATGCTGGTCTGCCAGCCGGCCGAGGAGGTCTTCGGCGGGGCCAGGGCCATGCTCGATGACGGCCTCTACACGCGCTTCGCCCGGCCCGAAGTCATCCTCGGCCAGCACAACATGCCGGCGCTGGCCGGCACCGTCGGCCATCGCGCCGGCAGCGCCATGGCCGCCTGCACCAACCTGGCCGTGACGATCCACGGCGCCGGCGGCCACGGCTCCATGCCGGCGCAGACGGTGGACCCGGTGGTGATCGCCGCCCATGTGGTCACCCGCCTGCAGACCATCGTCTCCCGCGAGGTGCCGCCAGAAGAGACCGTGGTGGTGACCGTCGGCAAGCTGCATGCCGGCACCCAGGCCAACATCATTCCCCACTCCGCCGAGCTCGAGATCAATATCCGCAGCTTCGACAACGCCCTCCACCGCCAGGTGGTGGAAGGTATCGAGCGCATCATTCGCGCCGAGTGCGAGGCCGGCCGCTCGCCGACGCCGCCGGAGTTTCGCGTGCTCAACGAAACTATTGCCCTGCACAACGACCCGGCGACGGTCGAGCGGGTGCGCCGGGCCCACGGCGCGCACTTCGGCGAGGCCAACCTCTACGCCATGCCGCGCCTCAACGGCAGCGAGGACTTCCCGTTCTTCGGCAACGCCGAGGCCGGCGGCTTCGGCGGCGAGGACATCCCCTACGTCTACTGGTTTATCGGCGCGACGCCAGAATCACGCTGGGTGGAGACGCCGGGGACGAGCGTGGCGGAGAAGATGCGCCACCTGGAGATGCCCCACTCGCCCTACTACTTCCCGGGCAACGAGGTCACGCTGCGCACCGGCATCGAGGCCATGGCCGCCGGGGCACTCGCCTACCTGGGGTAGCCTCGCTGGGACGGCGACGCCCTGCAGAATGGAAAGGGGGCGGCATCCGGGGATGCCGCCCCCTTCGTTGCGGGTGGGCTTTAGGGCGCCGGCCGTGGAGGGCCCCGATGCGCCTGCCACTGGGTCTCGGCGGGTCAGTCGAACCTCAGCACCGGCTTGACGGTGGTGCCGTTCTTCGAGTCCTCGAAGGCCTGGTTGATCTGCTCGGGCGCATAGAACGTCACCATCCCGTCGAAGGGGAAGCGCCCCGCCTTGTGGTAGGCCACCAGCTGCGGGATGAAGACCCGCGGCACGGAGTCGCCCTCGATCACCCCGATCATCGACTTGCCCTCGGCCATCAGGTCCTGGTGCACGTCGAGGGTGACCTCGGGGGTGACGCCGACGATCGCCGAGACGCCCAGCGGGCGCAGCGCCTGAAGCGACTGGCGCACCACCGCCGGCACCCCGGTGGTTTCCACCGCAAACTCGCTGCCGCCACCGGTGATCTCGCCAATACGTTCGACCACGTCGTCGTGCTTGCCGTTGAGGGCATGGGTCGCGCCCAGTTCCCGGGCCAGCGCGAGTCGGCTGTCGTGGACGTCCACCGCGATGATGTGCCGGCAGCCGGCGATGCTGGCCGCCATGATGGCGGAGAGCCCCACCGCGCCACAGCCGTAGACCACCAGGCTCGTGCCGAAGTCGGGCTTGAGCCGGTTGAGCACGGTCCCCGCGCCGGTCTGGATGCCGCAGCCCAGCGGGCCGAGCAGCGCCAGGTCCACCTCGGGGTCCACCTTCACCGCATTGCGGGCGCTGACCACGGCATGGGTGGCGAACGACGACTGGCCGAAGAAGGTGGCCAGCGCCTCGCCGTCACGTGCCAGGCGGTAGCCGCCGTCGTCCATGGCACCGCCGAAGTTGAGCTCGTTGAAGGTGTCGCAGACGGTGGGATGGCCGGTCAGGCAGTGGCCACAGCGCCCGCAGTGGGCAAACGACAGCACCACGTGGTCGCCCACCGCGAGTCCCGTCACGCCCCCGCCGAGGGCCTCGACCACCCCGGCGCCCTCGTGGCCCAGCACGATGGGAAAGGGCGCGATGCCCAGGTCCCTGGCCACGGCATCGGTATGGCAGACACCCGTCGCCACGATACGCACCCGCACCTCGCCCAGGGCGGGCTCGGCGAGCTCCACCGCCTGCCATTCGAAGTCACTCCCCTGCGCCGGGGTCACGGCCGCTTGAATCTGCATGGATACTCTCCTCCCTCGAAGGCCCCGCCCGGCCGGCGGCCGAGCGGGGTCGGTAGCGCTCCGGTGATGCCCCCGGCCGCCACGTCGGTGGCCGCCGGGGAAGGCTCACAGGAACTTGGTCAGCTGCAGGCGGATGGCGTCGCCCTCGCTCTCCAGGCCATTGAGGCCACCCGCCTCGGCATCGTACTCGTGATAGGCGGCGCCCTTGAGCTGAACGCCGACTGCCGGCCAGAGGTAGCCCGCCTCGAGGCCGATGGCGTGCCGCTCGGCCTTGGCGCCGGTCGCCGCGCCGTCATCGGCCTCCAGCTGCCAGGCGTCATAGCCCACCAGGCCAAGCTCCAGGCCGTTCTCCAGGCGATGGCCGAGGCCCCACTCCACCAGCCAGCTGTCTCCCGGTGTGATGCCGGTCACGTCCTGCTCGGTCTTGATCTCGTAGCGCGACAGGGCCGAGACGTTCCAGCGCCGCTCGGCATCGAGGTGCCACATGCCACCCAGGGTGAGCATGGTGGTGCCATAGCCCTTGCCCACCGAGGCCGGGTTGTCGGCCTCGAAGTCGGCGGTGTCGAACCAGTGGCCGGCGGCGAAGGTGGCGTCCCAACGCTCGCCGTGCCAGCCGAGGATCACCGGGCCCACGAACACATCGCCGAGGCCGTCGTCCTCGAAGCGCTGGCCGCCGACCGGGGTCTCCAGGTCGAGCTCGGTATCGAGCATCGGCACGATCGCTTCCATCCCGTAGTCGGCGCCCAGGAACTGCTGGCCGGTCATCCAGATGACGCGATGGGCCCAGGCGTTGACCGATCCCGTGTTGCGCCCGGGTGCGGCGTCGCCGCTGGCGTCACGGAAGCTGTCGATGTCGTAGTGCATCAGGTAGCCCCGGTAGTAGAGGCCTTCCGGTGGGGCGGCCGCCGCGCTCAGCCCCTCGATGCCCGGAACGTAGTGGCCGTTCACGGCAAGCGCGGGCGTGGCAAGGAGGCTGGTGCCAAGGGCAGCCAGCCAGGCAGTTGTCGGATACTTCATCGCGTGTTGTCTCTCTTGTTGGCTCGCCCTGCCACCCCCGGAGAGGGATGACAGGGCCATCGGTCGTGCCTAGAACGGGTAGGCGCGCGGCGCATGCTGGACGCTGATCCACTGGTCGGTGGTGAACTCCTCGATGGCCCAGTCGCCGTTGAAGCGTCCGAGGCCGGAGTTCTTCTCGCCGCCGAAGGGCACGTGGGCCTCGTCGTTGACCGGCATGTCGTTCACATGGGTCATGCCCGCCTTGATGCCCTGGGCGAAGCGGGCGCCTCGCGCCAGGTCGGCAGTGAACACCGCGCTCGAGAGTCCGTACTCGCTGGCATTGGCAAGCGTCAGGGCATGGGCCTCGTCGCGGGCCTTCTGGATGCCCACCAGCGGACCGAAGATCTCCTCGCGACTGATCTCCATCTCCGGGGTGACGTCACCGAACACGTGCGGCGGCACCAGCTGGCCGTCGATCTCGCCCTCCAGCAGCACGGTTGCGCCCTCCTGCCGGGCCGTGGCGATCTTGGCCTCCAGGCCCTCGCGCTGCTTGGCGTTGATGATCGGCCCGACCACCGTTTCCATCTCGTTCGGGTCGCCGACACGGAGCCCCTTGACCTTCTCCACGAAGCGCGCAACGAAGTCGTCATAGCGGCGCTCGTCGACGATGATGCGGTTGATGGCCATGCAGATCTGCCCCTGGTGCAGGAACTTGCCCATGGCCGCGGCGTTCACCGCCTGGTCGAGGTCGGCATCGTCGAGCACCACGAAGGGGCTGTTGCCGCCCAGTTCCAGCGCCACCTTCTTGATATGCTCGCCGCCGCTGCAGATCCCGCCGATGCGCCGCCCCACCGGGGTCGAGCCGGTGAAGGAGACCATCCGCGGCACGCGGTGCTCCACGAAGGCGTCGCCGATCTCGCTGCCGGCACCCACCACCACGCTGAGCAGCCCCTCGGGCAACCCGGCCTCCTCGAAGATCTTTGCCAGCAGCAGGCCGCCGGTGACCGGGGTGTCGCTGGCCGGCTTGACCACCACGGCGTTGCCCAGCGCCAGCGCCGGGGCGATGGAGCGCTGGGAGAGGTGCAGCGGGAAGTTCCAGGGGCTGATCACCCCCACCACACCCAGCGGCTTGCGGTAAACGCGGTTCTCCTTGCCCGGCACGTTGGAGGCCAGGGTCATGCCATGCACCCGGCCCGGCATGCTGGCGGCCTCCTGGGTGATGCCGCGGGCCGCGCCCCACTCGACGTTGGCCTTGAGGCGGGTGCTGCCCGACTCGCGAATCAGCCAGTCGATGATCTCCTCCTTGCGGGCGTCGAAGATCTCCACCACCCGCTGCAGCAGGGCGCTGCGCTCGGACGGCGGGGTCGCTGCCCACTCGGCCTGGGCCTTTTCGGCCGCCAGGAAGGCGGCATCCAGGTCGCTGCGATCCGCCAGGCGGATATCGAGCAGTGCGCTGCCATCAAAGGGGTTGGTCACCTCGGCACGGCGTTCGCTGCCGCCCTCACGCCACTCGCCGGCGATGGGCTGGAGATGGAAATCGCGGTATGCAGTACTCATGGGTCACTCTCCTCTGGGATATCGCGGGCCGAGGGTCACTGGCGAATGCCGGACTTGCCGGGCGACAGGATGCCGTTGGGGTCCAGGGCATTCTTGAGGGTCCTGTGCACCTCGCGCAGCGGCTCGCCGAAGGTGCCGGCGACCTGCTCCATGAACTCGGTGTTGGTGCGGTAGAGCCCGTAGCCGCGCTTGGCGAATTCGTCGATCAGCTCGGCGAAACAGTCATGGGCACGCTGGGTCTCCTCCGGGTCCTGGCGGTTGTAGAGCAGGTCGATGACGTGGTGCATGTCGCGCCAGCCGACGATGTACTCCGCGACATAGTCGAAGCCGTACTTGCCGAGGATCTGCTGGGCCAGCTCGGTCTGGTCCCTGGTCTCGCTGCCCTTGGCCTGGGAGACCGGCGCGAACCACATGGAGCCACCGCCCCCGCGCCAGTTGTAGAGGCCGAACTCCTGCAGGTTCATGTCGCCCTTCATCAGCGCCGAGCGATACTCGAAGCCGCCGCCGCGCTTCTCGGCCTCCTCGCCATACATGATCTTCGCCTTGCCGCTGGCGCCGAAGGCCTGCTCGACGATCTTCCAGTTGACCTCGATCTGCTCCGGGGTGCCGTAGAGCGCCGCGTAGACGTTCCACTCGCCGATGCCTTCATCGGCCTTGATGCGCTCGATGGCCTCCCGCGGGATGGAGTCGCTGCCGTCGTAGTACTCCTTGCGCACCACGTGGGTGCCCGCATCCCAGAGGGTATGCACGATGACCACGGCGTTGGGGATGATCTGGGCGATGCGCAGCGGGCGCAGCACGTCGACGATCTCCTCGATGTCCTCGGGATCCTGGTACTGGATCAGGAAGGGACGATAGGCAGGCGGCTCCGGCATCAGCCACAGGCCCATCTTGGTGACGATGCCGAAGTTGGACTGGGTGAAGAGCCCGTCGATGTAGGGGCCATAGCCCCACTTGAAGACCTGCCAGGAGCTGGAGTTCTCGATGCCCCCCATGCCGGTGCGCACCACCTCGCCGTTGGCCAGTACCACCTCCATGCCGCACTGGAACATGAAGTGCTCACCGTAGGGGGTATAGCCCACGCCGCGGTCCAGGGTGTTGCCCACCGGCCCGGCGATCGCCGAGGGGGCCGGGGGGTCGAGCCACAGCTTGAGGTCGTGCTCCTTGATGTAGTCGTAGAGCTGCTGGTAGGTCACGCCGGGCTCGAGCAGCGCCGTGCAGACCTCGGCATCCACGTCGAGGATCCGGTTCATGCGGTGCATGTCGAGCATCACCTGGCCGGTCTCGCCCGGGGCGGCGGAACCGTAGCCCAGGTTCTTGCCGGTGGAGATGGTCCAGATCGGCACCTTGTACTCGTTGCAGGTACGCACGATCCCCTGCACCTGCTCGGTGGTGGTGGGCAGCAGGGCCGCGGAGGGGATGTAGTCCGCGTCGTCGCCGGCCATCATGATCTTGGTATAGGGCGCGAGCTGGTCACTCTCGGTCAGGACGCTGTCGGCGCCGAGGATCTCGCGAAAACGGGCCAGGGCGGCATCGAAGTCCGCCTCGCTGACGCCCTTGGGAAGAATGCGCTGTGTCGTGCTCATGGATGGGTCTCTCGATTGTTGTGATCAGGGGCTCAGAGCCGAACCAGGAAGCTCAGCTCGGTAGCACTCGTGGCCTCTCCGGCGGGACGCCTGGCCTCCCGGGAGTGGCGACCATGGCCGTCCGCCAGCGCCAGTCGGGCATATTCGCGCCCCAGCGCGGCCTGCCAGCTGCCGGTCTCCACCGCCAGCGGCGCCGACAGCGGGCCGCGATGGCTCAGAAGCTGGTGGCGTCCCGCCTCGTGGCGGCCCAGGGCCAGCACGCGACCGCGACCGGCCAGCAGGCTGGTGAGCAGCACCAGGCCCGCCTCGTCGGTAAAGCCGGTCGCCAGGGTGCCGGCAGGCAGGGCGTTCAGCGCCAGCGGGTCGAGGCGGCCCTCGTAGCGCGGTGCCCAGCCCTGCTGGCGAAGCCCCAGCCCCAGCTCGGTGGTCGAGCGGTCGGCCCCGTAGAGGCGGATCGGCCCATGCACCGGGGCATCGGCGAGGCCGCGCTCTGCGGCCCAGGCGGCCCCCAGGGAGAGCGGCACCGCGGAGCCCAGCAGCAGGCCATTCTTGAGCAACTGTCGACGTGTCAGGTTCATGGCCTCACTCCTCACCGCCCTGGGCGGGCGCGTCGTCCAGCTCTCCGCTGACCAGGGCCTGGATCAGCGCCTCCAGCTCGGGGTCGCTGATCTTGGCCGCACGGAAGGCCGGCATGGCGGCCCGGCCGTTGCGCACGGTCATGCGGATGTAGTTGCCGCGGGCCTCCCAGGCCGCCTCGGGGAAGGCGATGGTGATCTCGGGACCGACGGCCTTGTCCGGGGCGTGGCAGTGGGCACAGACCTGGCGGTAGACCTCGGCGGGGTCGCGAACGTCCGGCGCGCTGTCGGGGGCTGCCGAGGCCGCCGCCGGGAGCAGCAGGGCCCCGAGCAGGGCGAGGGGCTTGAGCCTGAGCGAGGGGAGGTGCCGGCAAGGTACCCTTGTTGTGTTGTGCATGTCAGTGTCACCCGTCTGTTCGTCAAGGGCATGTCGCCTTCGGAGCACACCGACACCAACGCCTTAGACTTTGGTATAAATCAAGAAGTTAGCATCGTGCTCCACGTCATTTAACTGTCAAGAACCATGCCGTTATCGGAAAAAACCTTGTCATCAAGGCACTAGGCGAGTTCCCGGCACCGGATTGTCCGGATTGCGGACACCTGTTCGATACTATGGCTCAACCATTTGGTGACCCCCTGCGCAAATGGTGAAGCTCTGCCGTCACCCTGACGGGGGTCCTTGCCCCTCTCCTCCGGACGGGGTGATATCCTCTGGCCTTGATCCGCGACAGCTGGAAGACGTCATGTCCGCCTCACCCCCCGACTACCCCAGTGCCCGCGACCTCATGGATGCCCTGCGCTTCCTGCCGGAGGAGGGCCAGATCTGGCTCGGCGAGCAACGCATGCTGCTGATGCCGCTGGCGGCCTCGTCCTTCTTCCGCAACGAGCTGGTGACCACCCTGGGCATGGAGCGTGCCCGCGGGCTCTTCATGCGACTGGGCTACCATTCGGGACTGATGGATGCGGAGCTCGGCAGGTCACTCAGGGGAGACGACGAGGCACTGGAGGAGAGCTACCTGGCGGGCCCCCAGCTGCATGCCCTGCAGGGCCATGTCCAGGCGGTGCCGGTGCACCTGGAGATGGACCTGGAGAACGACTGGTTCTATAGCGAGTTCATCTGGAAGGGCTCCTTCGAGGTCGATGTCTGGCACCCGCGAGGACCCCAGGCCGAGCCCGTCTGCTGGACCCTGCTGGGGTACGCCTGCGCCTATGCCAGCCACCTGCTGGGCCGCGAGGTGCAGTTTCGCGAGGTCAGCTGTCGCGGCTGCGGGGAGGGCGAGTGCCGCATCGTCGGCAAGCTGGCCGAGGAGTGGCCCGACCATGAGGCCTTCGCCGAGCACTTCCGCGAGGAGCCGCTGATCGATGAGCTCTACGAGCTGCAGGCGCGCATCGCCACCCTGGAGGGGGACCTGGCCCGCACCCGCGGCCAGGAGGACTGGGCGCCCATCGGCTCGACGCCGGCCTTCCAGGAGATGCTCGCCATGCTCGACAGCGCGGCGCCCTCCGAGGTCCCCGTGCTGCTGCTGGGCGAGACCGGTACCGGCAAGGAGATCCTGGCCCGGCGCCTGCACGACCAGAGCCACCGTGCCGAGGGCCCCTTCATCGCCGTCAACTGTGCGGCCATCCCCCCGGAGCTGATCGAGTCGGAACTGTTCGGCGTCGAGAAGGGGGCCTACACGGGCGCCGTGCAGTCGCGGATGGGGCGCTTCGAGCGGGCCGACGGCGGCACCCTGTTCCTGGACGAGCTCGCCGAGCTCTCGCCGCGGGCCCAGGCCGCCCTGCTGCGGGTACTGCAGGAGCAGCAGATCGAGCGGGTCGGCGCCCAGGCGGTGCAGGACGTGGACGTGCGCATCGTGGCCGCCACCCATACCGACCTGCTGCGACGCGTCGAGGAGGGCAGCTTCCGACAGGACCTCTTCTACCGCCTGAATGCCTTCACCCTGACCGTGCCGCCCCTTCGCGAGCGACGCGAGGACATCCCCGCCCTGGCGGAACACTTCCTGTCACGCTTCGAGCACCACTACCAGCGCCGCACCCTGGGCTTCTCCGACCAGGCCCGCTCGGCCTTGTGCCAGTACCGCTGGCCGGGCAACATCCGCGAACTCAAGAACAGCGTCGAGCGCGGCGTCATCCTCACCGCCGACCACAAGCGCATCACCGAGAAGGCGCTGTTCGGTGACTATCGGGTCCCCACCCTGGAGCGCGAGAAGGGCCAGGGGCTCGATGCCTCGGGCATGCTCACGGCCTCACCGGGCGGCACGCCCGTCGAGGCGTCACCGCGGGAGCGGGTCCGTGCGTTGATCGAGGCCGGCATGACCCTGGAGGAGGTCGAGCGCACCATGCTCGAGGCTGCCCAGGCCGACAGCGACGGCAACATCACCGCCGCCGCTCGCCGGCTGGGCATGACCCGCGCCGCCTATGCCTATCGGCTCAAGAAGCACGGCATGCGCTAGGCCAAAGTGCAACGGCGAGAGGAAGGCCCCCGTAACGCAGAAGGCCCCGCCATCCTTATCGGGATGGCGGGGCCTCGCGTGGGGCGCGCGCCCGATCAGGCGTCGACGCGTCTAGACGTCAAAGAACACCGTCTCGCCCTCGCCCTGCAGGCGGATATCGAAGCGATAGCGCACCTTGCCATCGGCCTCCTCGCGCCTGGCGATCAGGGTCTCTCGGCGGGCCGGTGACTCGATGCGCGAGAGCACCGGGCACTCCGCATTCGCCTCGGCCTCGTCCTCGAAGTAGAGGCGGGTCTGAAGGTGGATATTGATGCCGCGGGCGAAGAGGGTCAGGTTGACATGCGGGGCCATCAGCAGGGCGCTGCGGGCACTCGCCAGGTCGTTCTCCTTGTCGTCGATGGCACCGTGCGCCTCGTCGATGCCATCTACCCGCACGCGACCCGGCTTGACGGTCTTGAGGGTCCACTCACTGCCGTGCTCGAAGGTGGTGGCGGTGCGCCCGAAGCTGTTGAACGGCTTCTCGAGGTCGTACTCGCGCTGGTAGACCCCCTTGCTGTCCGCCTGCCAGGCCTCGAGGAAGGCGTCGCGCACCAGGTCGCCGTTGCCGTCGATCACGGTACCGACGATCTCGATGTGCTCGCCCTCGGCCTCGGGACGGGCCATCTCGTTCCAGATCTCCTCGTCGCGGGTCGGGTTGCCGGCGGCGGCCAGGGCCAGGCCGATGTGAACGTAGGGCCCGGCGGTCTGGGAGGCGGTCTCGCGCAGCATCAGCTCGCTGGCGGGCTGGGAATTGGGCTGTTTCATGGTCTGGTTACCCCATCCTGTCACTGGTTCTCGCACCGATCACTGGTTTTCAAACCGGTTACTGGTTTTCGAAATAGGTCTGCAGTTCGCCGCGCACGACCAGGTCGAAGCGGTAGGCCAGGCAGTCCATGGGCCGGCTGCGCGCCATGTCCAGGCGACCGATCATGGTCTCGACGGCGTCGGGATCCTTGAGGGTGTTGACGATGGGGCACAGCGGGATCAGCGGATCGCCCTCGAAGTACATCTGGGTGATCAGGCGGGTGGAGATCGCCGGGCCCATCACCGAGACGTGAATGTGGGAAGGACGCCAGCTGTTCACGTCGTTGGGCCAGGGATAGGGGCCCGGCTTGATGGTGCGAAAGCGGTACCAGCCCGCCTCGTCGGTCAGGCAACGCCCCACACCGCCGAAGTTGGGATCCAGCGGCGCCAGGTAGTTGTCGTTGCGGTGACGATAGCGGCCGCCGGCGTTGGCCTGCCACATCTCCACCAGGGTATGCGGCACCGGCTTGCCGAACTGGTCGACCACGCGACCGAACATGATGATGCGCTCCCCCACCGGCAGGCCCTGGCCCTGATCCTGGCGAAAGTTGAGCAGCAGGTCGTTGTCGTGGGGGCCCATGCGCAGGCCGCGGAACGCCGGGCCGGTGAGCTCGGAGGCGGTGGCATGCTGCATGCTGACCAGCGCCTGGCGCGGGGAGCGGGCCACGGAGGTCTTGTAGCCGGGCGCATAGGCCGGCGGATGCCAGTTGCGGTCGCGCTCCACGAAGCGCTTGTTGCGGTCCTGCATTTCGATTCGTCTCCAGGGGGTATGGATCACGGCCAGTGTGGCGCCCTGTCGCGGAGCTGCCAATTGACGTCTTCATCGCCTTGCATAACCCCTGGGTTATGCCTCACCTGCCACCCACCAGGTTCGCCGCCACCTCGCGGAGCGTCTCGCAGAACCCCTCCAGGGCCAGCGACGGCGCCAGGCTGGCGTTGGTGCAGAGCCCCACCGAGCCGCCCTGCTGCTCCAGTGCCAGGGCCAGCTCGGCCAGCCGGCCGTCGTGCAGGGCGTCGCGCACCGCCTCTTCCGGCGCCACCCAGACGGCGTCGCTCTCCAGGGTGTAGCGGTGGCTCAAGGGCAGCGACAGGGTCTCCAGCTGTTGCCCCGGCAGGCGCAGCGAGTGGCGCACGCAGAAGCTGTCGACCTGCTGGCGCAGCGTGGTCCGGGGCGGTGGCAGCACCCAGGGGTAGCCCCCCAGCCGGTGGGGCTCGAGGGGCTCGACCCCGGCCAGCGGGTGCCCTGCCCGCACCACCAGGACAAGGCGCTCGTAATAGAGGTGCTCGAAGGCCAGGTCGCGGATCTCGCGGGCCTCGGTCATGCGCCCCACCACCAGGTCCAGCTCCCCCCGGCGCAGCCGGGAGAGCAGGAAGGCACTGGGCCCGGTCACCACGTTGACACCGGCCTCGCCGGCCTCGGCCTGCTGCCAGCGCCGGATCGCCTCGGGCAGCAGGTGGCTCTCCACCGTGGAGAGCGCCCCTACCCTGAGCCAGCGCACCGCGGCATGGGCCTCGCCCAGCGCGCTGACGCCCTCCTCCAGGGCGCGGATCGCCGGGCCAGCGTGGCGCAGCAGGGTCAGGCCGGCCTGGGTGAGCGCCACCCCTCGGGAGGTCCGCTCGAAGAGCGCGGTGCCGAGGATATCCTCGAGCTCCTTGATGGTCTTGGACATGCCCGGCTGGGTGATCGCCAGGCGCTCGGCGGCACGCGCGAAGCTGCGCTGGCGGGCCACCTCCAGGAAGGCCTGGAGGTGGCGCAGCTTGATGCGGGCATTGAGCATTCGGACCTCCCGTTGGCGCGGGGCGAACCGCCGCCGACTCGCCATAGCCAAAAAGACGAAGCCGGCCCTTCGGCCGGCTTCGTATCTTGCCATAGTGGCGTGGGCTTCAGCGCCCTCGCCAACGTCCGCGGCAGGATCAGGCCTCGCCGGATCCCCAGCCCAACTCCTTGGCCAAAGAGAAGGCATGGTTGGCCGCCGGCACGCCGCCATAGATGGCCACATGCATCAGGACCTGGCGCAGCTCCGCCTCGGAGAGCCCGATGCGCCTGGCGGTCTTGAGGTGCAGGGTCAGCTCCTCGCGCCCCAGGGCGGCGAGGATGCCGGTGGTGATCATGCTGCGCTCGCGACGGGTCAGGTCGTCATTGCTCCACAGCTCGCCCCAGGCCAGGCGGGTGATCATCTGCTGGAAGGGCGCATCCAGGCTGGTGGCCTTCGCGGTGGAACGCGCCACGTGCTCCTCGCCCAGCACCTGCTGGCGGGTCTCGAGGCCGGTGGCGTAGGCCACGCCCTGGTTGGCCACGTCGCCCAGGTCCACCGCCATCACCGCCAGCAGCTTCTCGGCGAACAGGCCCGGCACCTCCACGGAGGGCACATGGCCGACGCCCTCGAGGATCTCCAGGGGGGCACCGTCGAGTTCGGCGGCCAGGGCCTCGAGGGTCGCCGGCGGGGTCGCCAGGTCCTCGCTGCCACCCAGCAGCTGCACCTTCACGTTCTTCCCGCCGAGCCTGCCGATAAAGGAGTGGCTGCCCAGCATCTCGCAGAGCTTGGCGTAGGCCTCGTCGTCGCCGCGGCCCATCTGGGTGCACCAGCCCGCCTTCAGGGCCGGCTCGGCCTCGAAGCAGGCCGGGGCGAACCAGCGCGGCACGATCTCCTCGGACATCGCCGCCAGGCCCTCCTGGCGCACGCGGCCGGCGCGGGTGTTCCACAGCTCGGCGTTGCCGATCACCGCCCCGGTGTTGGTCAGGGTGGCAGAGAGCAGACGCTCACCGTGCTCGCTGACCAGTTGCTGGCCCACTACCCCGCCGATGGAGGTACCGGCGAAGTGGAAGCGGCCGACGCCGGCGTGGTCGGCCAGTGCCAGGGCCTCGGCGGCCAGGTCGGCCGGGGTGATCGCCCCTTCGCCCCAGGCCTGGCTCGCGCCGTGGCCGGGCAGGTCCCAGGTCAGTACGCGGTAGCGCGGCAGCAGCGCCGGCAGCACGTCGTCCCACACCGCCTGGCTCATGCCCAGCGGATGGGCCAGCATCACCAGGGGATTGGCCTCGGCGCCGAGCAGGCGATAGGCCACGCTGCGGCCGTTGATGTTCAGAAATGCCATGGAAGTCTCTCCTGACTCCGTACGTCAAAATTCAATGTTGCCCCCTCGACGGCGGTCCATATCGCCCATCAGTGGCCCCGACATGGACCCGATGGCGAGTCGTCAGCCAGCCTCGAGCCCCAGGATCTGGCGGGCCTGTTGCCAGGTAGCCACCGGGCGCTCGTACTTCTCGCAAAGCGCTGCCACCCGCTCGACCAGGGCGGCATTCGAGGGGGCCAGGCTATCCTTGTCCCAGCGGACGTTGTCCTCGAGGCCGGTGCGCGTATGGCCTCCGGCGGCGATCGACCACTC
This sequence comes from Halomonas ventosae, assembly GCF_004363555.1. Lineage (GTDB taxonomy): Bacteria > Pseudomonadota > Gammaproteobacteria > Pseudomonadales > Halomonadaceae > Halomonas > Halomonas ventosae. The sequence goes on from NZ_SNZJ01000019.1 coordinate 26,019, forward strand.
ATTGAGCTTGAGCTGGTTGGCGCCGACACCAGCCCCGCACCACTGGGAACCCGGCGCCAGGCGTTCGAGGGTCTCGATGTAGAAGTCGAAGGTCGGCTTGTCGGCCGGCATGGCGTTCTTCACGCCCATCACGAACTGGACGTACAGCGGCGCCTTGATCTTGCCCTGCTTCATCAGGTTCACCGCCTGATGGATATGCGACAGGTCGAAGGCCTCGATCTCGGGCTTGATGTCGTGGGCCAGCATCTCGGAGGCGAGCCAGTCCACCAGGTCGGGGGAATTCTCGTAGACGCGCGTGGGGAAGTTGTTGGACCCCACCGACAGGCTGGCCATGTCGGGCTTCAGCGGTAGCATGCCGCCGCGCTCACGGTCGGCACCGGAGCGGCCGCCGGTGGAGAGCTGGACGATCATGCCCGGACAGTGCTTGCGCAGTCCCTCGAGCAGACGGGCGAACTTCTCGGGATCCGAGGTCGGGGTCTGGTCCTCGTTGCGGACATGGCAGTGCGCAATGGTCGCCCCGGCCTCGAAGGCCGCCTGGGTGCTCTCGATCTGCTCCTCGATGGTGATCGGAACCGCCGGGTTGTTCTCTTTGCGTGGCAGGCTGCCGGTGATGGCAACACAGATAATGCAGGGATTTGACATGGGAACCTCGCGTTATGCCCAGGGGCTGTTGTGGAGGGTATGAAGGAATCTCAAGGTCGGTGCCGCAGGCGCCTAGGCCCGCTCGATCAGGGTGGCGATGCCCTGCCCCACGCCCACGCACATGGTGCACAGGGCGTAGCGCTTGCCGCTCTTGTGCAGCTCATGGGCGGCGGTCAGCAGCAGGCGGGCGCCGGACATGCCCAGCGGATGGCCCAGGGCGATGGCGCCGCCGTTGGGGTTGACCCGCGGGTCGTCATCCTCGAGGCCGAGGTCGCGCATGCAGGCCAGCGCCTGGGCGGCGAAGGCCTCGTTGAGCTCGATGACGTCGATCTCGTCGAGCGACACGCCGGTACGCGCGAGCAGCTTGTTCACCGCCGGCACCGGGCCGTAGCCCATGATGCGCGGCTCGACCCCGGCGGTGGCCATGCCGAGGATCTTCGCCATGGGTGTCAGGCCATGCTGCTCCACCGCGGCGGCGCTTGCCACCAGCATGGCGGCGGCGCCGTCGTTGACCCCCGAGGCATTGCCGGCGGTGACGCTGCCGCCCTCGCGGAAGGGGGTGGGCAGGCCGGCGAGCTTCTCGAGGGTGGTCTCGCGCAGGTGCTCGTCCCGGTCGAAGAGCAGCGGCGCTTGCTTGCGGCGCGGGATCTCAATGGCGGTGATCTCCTCGGCAAAGCGGCCGGCCTGCTGGGCGGCGGCGGCCTTCTGCTGGGAGCGCAGGGCGAAGGCGTCCTGGTCCTCGCGGGAGATCGAGAACTGCTCGGCCACGTTCTCGGCGGTCTCGGGCATGGAGTCCACGCCATAGGCCTCCTTCATCAGCGGGTTGATGAAGCGCCAGCCGATGGTGGTGTCCTCGATCTTCTGGCCACGGGAGAAGGCGCTGTCGGCCTTGCCCATCACGTAGGGCGCACGGGACATGGACTCCACGCCGCCGGCCAGGGCCAGTTCCATCTCGCCGGCCTTGATGGCACGGAAGGCGGTGCCCACCGCATCCATCCCGGAGCCGCACAGGCGGTTCAGCGTGGTGCCGGGCACGGAGGTCGGCAGGCCGGCGAGCAGCAGCGACATGCGCGCCACGCTGCGGTTGTCCTCGCCGGCCTGGTTGGCGCAGCCCATGAAGACATCGTCGATGGCCGCCGGGTCGAGCCCCGGGGCATCATTCAGCACCGCCTTGAAGATGCTGGCGGCGAGATCGTCGGGCCTGACGCTTGCCAGGGTGCCACCGAAGCGGCCCACGGCGCTGCGCCGCGGATGACAGAAGAATACGTCGCTCATGGGGGTCTCCTGTTACTCGCCGGCGTGCTGGCGTTCGGTGCGTTCTTTAAGCTCGCGCAGGATCTCGAGCTCATGCGCGGAGGGCTCGGGGGTGCTCGCGAGCTCGCCGGCGAAGCGGATCTCCCAGCCGGTGGCATCACACACGTCTTCGCGGCTCACGCCCGGATGCAGGGAGACGACCGTGAGCTCCTTGGTCTCGGGGTCGGGCTTCATCACGCAGAGGTCGGTGATGACGCGCGTGGGCCCCTTGCCGATGTTCGGCACGCCGTCGCGGCCCTTGCCGTCGCGGCCGAAGCCCAGGGTGGTGACGAAGTCCACGTCCTTCACGAAGGCGCGCTTGGAGTGTTTCAGGGTGATGAAGACCTCGCCCGCGTTGGTGGCGATCTCCGGTGCCCCGCCACCGCCCGGCAGGCGCACCTTGGGATCATGGTAGTCGCCGATCAGGGTGGTGTTGAGGTTGGCGTAGCGGTCTATCTGGGCGGTGCCCAGGAAGCCCACGCTGATCTTGCCGCCCTGCAGCCAGTAGCGGAACATCTCCGGCACCGCGACGGTGGTCAGGGCCGATTCGGCGAGTTCGCCGTCGCCGATGGAGAGCGGCAGCACCTCCGGCCTGGTCTGCAGGGTGCCGGACTCGTAGATCAGCACCACGTCGGGGGCATGGGTCAGGCGCGCCAGGTTGGCGGCCTCGGAGGGCAGGCCGATGCCGACGAAGCAGGTCATGCCGTTTTCGAGGGCGCGGGCGGCGGTGACGGTCATCATCTCCGAAGACGTGTACTCGATGCTCATCAGGCCTCTCCTCCTGCCGGCTTGTCATCTTGGTGGAAGACGTTCTCGTCGAGCCACCGGGTGAAGGCGTCGCGATCCCGGGCGATGGCATCCCACTCCTTGTAGAAGCGGTTGTTACGCGGGTAGTAGCCATGGGCATAGGAGGGCAAGGCGCCCTTCTCGGCCACGGCGATGGCATCGATGGCCCAGCCCGGGATGATGCAGGCGTTGGGGTGGTAGTCCGGCTCGGCGATCAGGTCCTCGACGATCTCCTCGACGGTGACGATGCTCTTGGCAGCCGCCAGCACGGCCTCCTTCTGCACGCCGACGATGCCCTCCACCAGCACATTGCCCTTACGGTCCGCCTTCTGGGCGTGGACGATGGAGACATCGGGTCGCACCGCCGGCACCGCGGCCAGGCGCTCGCCGGTGAAGGGGCACTCGATGAACTTGATCTGGTCGTTGACGTTGGGCAGTTCGCTGCCCACGTAGCCGCGCAGCACGGCCAGCGGCAGGCCGGCGGCCCCGGCCTCGAAGGCACAGGCCATTGCGGCGTGACTGTGCTCGAGGATCTCGATCTGGCGGGGCCAGCCCTTCTCCACGGCGTCGCGCAGGCGGTGCAGGGAGCCCACGCCGGGGTTGCCGCCCCAGGAGAAGATGACCTTCTTCGCACAGCCCGCGCCGATCAGCTGATCGTAGATCAGGTCGGGGGTCATGCGGATCAGCGTCAGGTCGCGCTTCTTCTGGCGGATCACCTCGTGACCCGCGGCGAAGGGAATCAGGTGGGTAAAGCCTTCCATGGCCACGGTGGCGCCGTCCTCGACGTAGCGCGCGACCGCGTCATGCAGGCTCAGGAACTCGGCCATGGGATCTCCTCCTGGCGGTGTCTCTCTCGGCAAGTTCGAATAACGAACATTGATTTGTGATGCGAACAAATTACCCCCGTCGCGATCAGCCGTCAAATCCCGCCGTGCGCGCACGAAAAAGGGGAGGCCCGGCCTCCCCTTGCGATCACTCCGCGCAACTGTCGAACTTTCAGTCGATTACTTGCCCTCCAGCCAGGCGATGGCACGCTGCACCTGGGCACGACTACTACCAAGGTATAAGGCGGGGTCACTGGCCCGCTCGAGATCGGCACGCTCGACGCGCCCCGCCAGCTCCTCGTGCCCCGCCAGCAGCTGTTCGTGCAGTACCTGGGCATAGGGGCGCCCCGTCAGGCGCGCCGTCTCGGCGGCCTCGGCGCTGATCCGCCTGGCGGCATCCTGGCCCACGAGCGGGGCCAGCAGGCGCGAGACCGGCTCGGCCATGATGCCGCCGCCCGTCGCCGCCAGGTTGCGCCGCATCGCCTCGGGGTGGACCTCCAGGCCCTTGAGCAGCACCGCGGCCTGTTCCAGCGCGCCTTCCAGCAGCAGGGCACTGTCGAGCAGCGGCGCCCACTCGGCGTGCCACTCCCCCAGCCCCCGCTCCAGGGGCTGGGCCGCGGCGTTGAGGATCACCGTGGCATGGCCGTGCACCTGGCGGGCGGCGCCGCGGATCAGCGCGCAGCGCACTGGATTGCGCTTGTGCGGCATCGAGGAGGACTCCCCCATGCCGGGAGCCGCCGGTTCGGCCACCTCGCCGAGCTCCGTCTGGGTCAGCAGCGACACGTCCAGGGCCAGCTTCTCGGCGGCACCGGCAGCGGCATCCAGCCCCGTGGCCAGGGCATGGATCGGTTGGCGATCGGTGTGCCAGGGCAGCACGGCGGTCGCGAGGCCCAGCCGCTCGGCCAGGGCGTCCATGAAGGCGAGACCCTGGTTGTCCCGGCCCGGCCCTTCCAGACCAGAGTGCACCGCCACGGCGCCGCCGAACTGCACCGGCAGTTCAAGCCCGGCCAGGCGGCGACGGGCCTGCTCCAGGCCGATGGCCCAGTGGGCCACCTTGACGCCGAAGGTGATCGGCAGCGCCTGCTGCATCAGGGTGCGGCCCACCATCACGGTCTGGTCATGGGCCTGCATCAGGCTGAGGGCCGCGGTGCGACAGCGCACCAGCAGGGCATCGAGGGACGCCAGCCGAGGCGCCAGCAGCAGCATCAGGGCCGTATCGACCACGTCCTGGCTGGTGGCGCCCTGGTGCCAGTAGCGCTTGAGCGCCTCCGGCAAGGCCGCGCGCCCCTGCTTGACGAAGGGGATGGCAGCATTGCCGCCGCTGGCGATGCCGGCGGCGATCGCCTCGAGGTCGAAGTCATGCGCCTCGAGGGTCCTGCGCATGGCCTGGCTGGCGCCCTCGGGGACCGCCCCGCGGGCTTCCTGGACCTCGGCCAGGGCCAGCTCGAAGGCCAGCATGGCGTCGACCATGGCCCGGGCATTGCACTCGGCCAGCGCCTGCTGGCTCATGAAGGGGTGCTGGATGAAGGCGGCAGGCATGGCGGTCTCTCCGGTGGTGGCGTGGGGCATCGACCCGGGCTCCCCCTATGGTCGCACACATGTTCGCATTTCGAACAAATATGCTAGATTAGACCAAGGTTCTCCGGCAACACGACCAAGGATAACGACGGATGGAAACGTCTCTGCAGGATGAGGCCCTGAGCCCCGACGATCGTGACTTCGTGACCGCACTGGCCAGTGGCCTCGAGGTCATCCTGGCCTTCGACGAGGCCCACCCGCGCATGACGCTCAGCGAGGTGGCGTCGCGCACCGGCATGAACCGTGCCCGGGCGCGACGCTTCCTGCTGACCCTGCATGCCCTGGGCTATGTCCGCAAGCAGCAGCGCCACTTCGAGCTGGCCCCCAAGGTGTTGAACCTCGGCTATGCGTTCCTCTCCGCCAACAACTACCGCAGCGTGATCCAGCAGATCCTCGAGGACATCACCAACGAGTGTGGCGAGTCCTCGTCGCTGGGCGTGCTGGACGGCGATGACGTCACCTATGTGGCGCGCTCCTCGTCGCGCCACCGGCTGATGGCCATCACCCTGTCGGTGGGTACGCGCCTGCCGGCGGCCCACACCTCCATGGGGCGGGTGCTGCTGGCCCAGCTGCCGGACGCCGAGCTCGACGCCTTCCTGGCGCGGGTGGTCCTCGAGCCGCATACCGACAAGACCATCACCGACAAGGCCGAGCTCAGGCGCTGCATCCTCGAGGTGCGCCAGCAGGGCTACGCCATCGCCGACCAGGAACTCGACTCCGGGTTACGCTCGGTGGCCGTGCCGGCCTTCGATGCCAACGGCCGGCTGCTCGGCGCGATCAACATCAGCACCAATGCCGCCCGGGTCGACTTCGACACCCTGATGCGCCAGTACCTGCCGCTGCTGCAGGAGAAGGCGCGAGAGATCCGCGCCAGCGTCAGCTGATCCATCTGCCACCCCAAGGACGGCGAAGTGCTAGAGATACTGGCGATCACGCTGCCGATCTTCCTGCTGATCGGCGCCGGCTTCACCGCGGCTCGCACCGGCCTGCTGAGTCGCGACAACATGCAGGGCGTGGGCACCTTCGTCATGTTCCTGGCCCTGCCCTCGCTGATCATCCGCGCCCTGACCGAGCACCCGCTGGCGGAGGTCTTCAACCCGAGCTACCTGCTGGCCTACGGCCTGGGGTCGCTGGCGACCTTCCTGCTGGGGCTGGCGCTCTCCATGGGGCTGCGCGGCAAGCGACTCGATGCCGGCGCCATCCACGCCCTGGGCATGTCGGCCTCCAACAGCGGCTTCATCGGCTACCCGGTCGCGCTGATGGCGATCGGCCCGCCGGCGGCCATCTTCATGGCACTGAACATGGTGGTGGAGACGCTGTTCATCATCCCCACGGCGCTGATACTGGCCGAGGCCAGCCGCCAGAACGGCAACGACGTCGGCCAGGTGGCGCGCCAGACCCTCGCCCGCCTGACACGCAACCCGGTACTGATCGGGCTGTTGGTCGGCATGCTCCTTGCCCTGACCGGGCTGAGGCTTCCAGGCCCAATGGCCCGGGCCGTGAGCATGCTGGCCGACGCGGCAGGCCCCGCGGCCCTGTTCACCATCGGCGGCATGCTGCATGGCCTCAAGGTGCGTGGCATGGCCATGGATGTCGGACAGGTGGTACTGGGCAAGCTGCTGCTGCACCCGCTGGTCGTGCTGGGCGCCTTCCTGCTGCTGCCCGACCCGGACCCGATGCTGATCGCCGGCGCCATGCTGTTCGCCTGCGCACCGATGATCAGCGTCTACCCGCTGTTCGGCAAGCAGTACGGCCAGGGCGACACCAGTGCCGCGGGGCTGATGGTCAGCACCCTCGCCTCCTTCGTGACCATCAGCCTGGTGATCTGGCTGCTGACGCAGTTCGGCCTGCTGCCGATCTGAGCGCCAGCCGTCAGGAGCCTGCCCCCTCGCCGGCGGCCATCACCGCCTCCAGCGCGCTGACATAGCCGCGGCTCCCCAGGCCCGCGATCACCGCGTCGGCCCGCAGCGAGACATAGGAGTGGTGGCGGAAGCTCTCGCGCTTGTGCACGTTGGAGAGGTGCACCTCGATCACCCTGCCGTCGAAGGCGTTGAGCGCATCCAGGATCGCGACGGAGGTGTGGGTATAGGCCGCCGGGTTGATGATGATCGCCGCGGTGCCATCCAGGCGAGCCGCCTGGATGAGGTCGATCAGCTCGCCCTCGTGATTGCTCTGCCGACAGGTGATCTCCCAGCCCCCCATCGCCGCCTGCTCATAGAGGGCGTTGTTGATGTCCTCCAGGGTCTCATGGCCATAGATCTCCGGCTGCCGGGTGCCCAGCAGGTTGAGGTTGGGGCCATGGAGTACCAGTACCTTGCGCTGACTCATCCGGCAGTCTCCCTTGATTGTTTGTCCTTGGGGTTGAAGAGATCAGCCAGCGATGTCCCTGGCAGCCCGGCAATTGTCAGTGCCACCCCTCAGGGTTGCAAGGCAGAGGCCATCCTCTCGGCGAACTGACGGCAAAAGACGCCGCCCCTCGGAAACATCCAATCTGGTCAGATTGGCCCTGGGGGCAACTGTCATTGCCAGGCTGGCCTGCAGACAATACGGATCAACAAGGAAGCACGACGCATCGTTGACGCGAACGCACACGTGACAGGATTCCTTGTCGACCCAGGCTCCATGCGCCCAGACAACAGGCCATCAGGTCGGCGGTGGCATGGAGAGACCCACAACAAGACCCCGAGGTGACACCATGGACAAGACCCGTCTTGAAGGAAAGAACTGCCTGATTACCGGTGCCGCGCGTGGCATGGGTGCCGCCGTTGCCGAACACTATGCCGCACAGGGCGCCAATGTGTGCGTGGCCGACCTCAACCTCGAAGGCTGTGAGGAGGTCGTGGCACGCATCAAGGAAAAGGGTGGCAATGCCATCGCCGTGAAGCTCAACGTGACCGAGCGTGACCAGATGAAGGCGGCCGTCAAGGCCACCGTCGATGCCTTCGGCAGCCTCAACGTCATGGTCAACAACGCCGGCATCAACAAGCCACTGATGTTCATGGACATCACGGAAGAGAACTGGCACCAGATCATGGACGTCAATGCGCTGGGTTGCCTGATCGGGATGCAGGAAGCCGCCAGGCAGATGATCGACCAGGGCAAGGAGAACGGTCCCTACAAGATCATCAATGTCGGCTCCATCCTGTCCCGCCAGGCCTTCGATGACGTGGTGCCCTACTCCTGCAGCAAGCATGCCGTGCTGGCCATGATCAACGGTGGTGCCAAGGCGCTGGTCGACCACAACATCACCGTCAACGGCTATGGCCCCGGCGTCGTGCGTACCGAGCTGTGGGAGCAGCTCGACAAGGACCTGGTCAGCATCGGCAAGTTCGACAAGCAGGGCCAGTCCATGGACGAGCTCGCCGAGAAGATGATCCTGATGAAGCGCTACTCCTACCCGGAAGATGTGGTCGGTACAGCCTCCTTCCTGGCCAGCCCCGAGTCGGACTACATGACCGGCCAGCTGCTGATGATCGACGGCGGCATGATCATGCAGTGACGCCACCGGCAACCCGGCGGGTGGCTCAGTAATACCCCCTGTCGCGCATCACCCGATCGGCCCTGTCCTGCGCCATGGACAGGGCCTTCTTGATGGAGCGTCGTCCGTCCAGCACCTCGAAGATCTCGTGACCGGCGATACTGATCACGTCCGTGATGCCCGGCACCGGGGGGCGCGGCCAGGCCTGCAGGATATCCTTCCTCGCCATGTCATCCACGATCTTGATCAACGGCGACAGCGCCGAGACCTCCGGGTCCTGGCTGACGCTGAAGCGCGGGGTCACCAGGCTGCCGTTCAGGATATAGAGCTTGGACATGTTGGCCGAGGTGAGGTGACGAAGTGCCGTCCAGACATTCTCGATCCGCTCCTCCGAGAGGTTGGCCGGAATGGCCAGGGCATAGCCTCCGATCGGGGTGATCGGACGGCCATGGTTACCGACGGGGTGCGACAGGTAGCCGGTCTTTCCCCAGGCCGGAGACGTCTGATCGAACTCGATGAGCGGGGCCAGCAGCGTATAGCAGTAGGCCATGCAGGCTTCGCCGCTCGCATAGGACTGGGCTCGCTCATACCACGCCATGTGGAGGATGTTGGGCGGCGAATACTTGAGGATATCCAGCATGTACTCGCAGGCGCGGTAGGCCGCATCCGACTGGAACATCGGTCGCAGCGCCTCCCCGGTTGCTTCCTGGAAATCATAGCCACCCTCGCAGCGGCGAAGGTTGATGATCGGCTGGCCGAACTTGGCCATCAGGAAGCTGAAGGTATGGCCCAGGGGCGTGCCTCGCGCGGCGTTCCAGGCGATGCCATAGCGCCCCCTGCCGGGGTCGTGCAAGCGCCTGGCCGCCTTGACCAGTTCCTCGGTCGTCGTGGGAGGCGCGAGCTGCGCCTCCTCGAGGATGTCCTTGCGATAGCAGAGTAGCTCCGGCGTGGTCTGCAGGGGAATGCCGTATTGCTGTCCGGCGTAGCGCGAGCTCTGAATGGCGACCGGGTGAAAGTCCGAGAGGTCGTAGGCATCGCGGCGAATGAAGCGGTCGAGGGGCAGCAGGATTCCCTTGGAGGCCAGTTCGCCGAACCAGGGGAGGTCGCAGGCGACGAGGTCGTAGCGAGACTTGGGGCGACCGGCATTGGCCAGGATCGCCTCGAGCAGGTCGTCGATCGAGCGGGCAGAGTTGTGGATCTCGAGGCCGAAGATGGACTCCAGCTGCTGCTTGAGGTTGTGCATCGCCGTGAAGGTGGGGTCGGCGTGGATGAGCCCCCGCAGCCCGCCCTTCAGTTCGAGCCGTGCCGACAGCACCGCCGGCGGCGAGATCACGCGATCCGTCGCGGCCTCGTCGAGGAAGATGCGCCGGCCGGTGTCCGACGCCGGATCCACGCCGAACAGGGGCCCCAGCAGGCCCTTGATCCGGTTCGCATAGGCCTCCCACTCATCGATCATCATGGGCGAGGGGTGCAGCGAGACGGTCTTGCCCGACTTCGTCCTGGGGCGTGACAGGATCAGCCCGCGCTGGATGATGCTCTCGATTCCGCGCTTGGCGGTGCCGTAGGAGAGCCCGGAGGCATCCGCCAGCGAGGTGGGCGTCGTCAGTCGGCCGGCGAGGTGGTTGCGCATGAGATGGAGCATCATGCGCATCTCCCGGTAGCCGTGGCTCAGGGAGAGCGAGTGTTCGGTCTCCTCCTCGAACTTCTCGATGAAGTCGATGAAGCGCGAGAGCTCCGTGTTGGAGAGCTTCGGCCTCGGCGTCTGGGACAGCCTGTCGTAGGGCCCCTCAGGATGGCTCTCGTCGGGGAGGTCGCTCATGGTCGCCTCGGGGCAAGAAGGAGGGAGAGCCACAAGATAGCGCCGCCTCGCGCCTGGCGGCAAACGCGACGCCAACGCGGCTACCCCCAGCCGTCAACGATCAGCCGAATGCCCAGCAGGATCAGCAGGCCCAGGATGATCCGGAAGAAGAGCTCACCGCTCAGCCGTTTCTGTATGACCAGCCCCAGGCGCACGCCCAGCCAGGCCACCGGGATCAGCAGCAGCGCGATGGTGAGGTTCTCGACATTCAGCAGGCCGAGCATGCCGTAGGGCACCAGCTTGACCAGGTTGGTAGCGGCCAGGAAGACCACGGCGGTTCCCAGGAACTGCTCCTTGGAGAGCCGGCACTGCAGCAGGTAGAAGTTGAGCGGCGGGCCCCCGGCATGGGCGATGAAGCTGGTGAAGCCGGCGATGCCGCCGCTCACCCCACCGACCCAGACCGGCATGACGCGGCCGCGGAAGGGCTTGAGCAGTCCCCACAGGCCGAACAGGATCGAGAACACCCCCAGCAGCACCTTGAGCAGGGCCTCATCGAAGAGGCCATAGGTCAGGTAGCCGACCGCCACGCCCAGCACCGCCGGGGGAAACATCCGCCACAGAACGGCCCCCACTCGGTGGCGCCACCAGGCCCGCAGGCTGAAGACATCCATGACGATCAGCAGCGGCAGCATGACGGCCACGGCAAAGGCCGGGCTGGCCTTCAGCGAGATCAGCGGCACCGCCACGACCCCCACGCCCCCGGCGAAGCCCGATTTCGATATGCCGGTAATCAGCACGGCGATGATGATCAATACAATGAACTGCCAGTCATACGCCATATGACGCCTCGTGATTTCCGGAAGAGAATAAAAAAGGGCCGTGCTAACACGGCCCAAATCGGAGGAACCTGCAGTGTCCCGTGCCTGCCTCGGCGTACCAAAGCGGCAGCCTCTCGGCCCTGTCAGAGGAACTGGCAGACCTCGTCGAACTCGAACCGATCCTGGCGCGGGAAGAGCGCCGAGGCATCGCCGTAGCCCAGATTGCAGAGGAAGTTGCTCTTCACCCGACCATCGGGGAAGAACTCCTCATCCACGGCCGCATTGTTGAAGCCGGACATCGGCCCGGCATTCAACCCCAGGGCGCGGGCGGCCAGGATGAAGTAGCCCCCCTGGATGGAGCTGTTGCGGAAGGCCGTGGCGTTGATGAAGTCCGTCTTGCCCTCGAACAGCGACTTGGCATCCTTGTTGTGGGAGAACATGCGCGGCAGGTGCTGGTAGAACTCGGTGTCATAGCCCAGCACGGCCACCACCGGCGCCTTCATGGTCTTCTCCTGGTTGCCGGGAAGCAGCGCCGGCTTGAGCCTCTCCTTGGCTTCCTGGCTCTTCAGGAAGAGCACGCGAAGGGGCTGGCAGTTCATGGAGGTGGGGCCGAAATGCATCAGGCGATACAGCTCGCGCAGCTTCTCCTCGCTGACCTCCTGATCCGTCCACACATTATGGGTACGTGCCTCGGTGAATAGGGTCTCGACCGCGTGGTTATCGATGACAGTCATGTCGCTTTCCTCTTGCTGGATGGTGGTTTCTGGGTGGTTTCGTCTTGCGATGCGACTAGCGGCTCGCCTTCAGGCCGAAGTCGTATGTCAGATGGCGGAAGGGGACTTCCATCGACCGTCCATCCGGTGCTCTTCCCGGCGGCAGCAGTTCATACGCCCTGACCAGGGAATCCTTGACGCCGAAGACGGCATCCGAATCAAGGTAGGGATCGTCCTCGGCGAAGACCTGGGTCACCAGGGTCTCGTAGCCCTCGGCCATCAGCATGAAGTGCACATGCGCCGGCCGGTAGGGATGACGACCGGTGATCTCCAGCATCTGGCCGACCGGGCCGTCGGTGGGGATCGGATAGGGTGAGGGGGTCACCGTCCAGAAGGCATAGCGTCCCTGGTCGTCGGTGGTGAACCTGGCCCGCAGCGAGGCACTCTCGAGCTCCTTCTGGACGTCGTAGAACCCTTCGCTGTCCGATTGCCAGACATCGACCACGACATTGGCCAGCGGCTCGCCGCGCCCGTCATGCACCCGCCCCTCCACGAAGAAGGGCTCTCCCTCGACGTTCCAGTCGATCGACTCGCCCTGGGCAGCCTGGGGCGGGTCGGCCACGTAGAAGGGACCCAGCACCGTGCTTTCCGACACCATGGGGTCGGACGTCTGGTGGTTGATGGCATCGACCAGCATCGTCACGCCCAGGGTATCGGAGAGCAGGATGAACTCCTGGCGCTTGTCGTCGCACATCTGGCCGGTGCGGGTCAGGAAGTCGATGGCCTGGGTCCACTCCTGCTCGGTGGGCTCCACCTCACGGATGAAGGCGTGCAGGTGGGTGACCAGGCTGTTCAGTATGCTCTTCAGGCGCTCGTCACTGCAGCCGGCGAACTGCTCGATCACGGCATCCGTGATGTTCTCGGCATTCAGGTTTCGCATGGGGTCATTTCCTCTCGATGGCCGGCAGCCCGGAGAGGCGCTCGGTATGGTGGATCGTGGCGATGTAGTCATCCTCACCATGCCCCGTGCCGATCAGCGAGCTGTAGGCCTCGCGCATCTGGGCGGCCAGGGGTACGGCGACACCGTCCCCATGGGCACAGCCGAGGATCAGGTCCAGGTCCTTGGCCATCTGGGCAGCCGAGAAGGTGGAGGTGAAGTCGCGGTCCTTCAGCGGCTGGGTCTTGTACTTGACCATCGGCGAGCCCACGGCGCTGTCGGCCATCAGGTCCAGCATCGCCTCCCAGCCGATGTTGCCCTTGCGGGCCATCGCCAGGGCCTCGCCCATCATCCCGGCGCTCACCGCGATCATCAGGTTGATCGCCAGCTTGGCGTAGCGCGCCTGCTCCTCGTCACCGAGCCAGTACTGGGCCTTGGTGAAGGTGGCCATCACCGGCACGGCCTCATCCAGTGCCTCGCGCGGCCCGGAGACCATGGCCGACAGGGTGCCGGACTCGGCGGCGACCGGGTTGCCCGACACCGGACTGCGCAGGTAGGCGATGCCCCGCTCCTCGGCGGCGGCGGCCACCCTGGCGGAGGCCTCGATGCTGACGGTGCTGGTCTCGACCAGCACGCTGCCCGGGGCCAGCTTCGCCAGCAACTGGCCGCTCTCCAGCGTCAGGCCGAGCAGCGCCCGGTCATCGGGAATCGAGACGAAGACCAGGCGGCAGCCCTCGACGGCAGAGGCCAGGTCATCGTGTGCCGTGATGCCGACCTGTTCGGCCAGCGCCATCCGCTCGGCGCTGAGGTCGAATCCCTGGACGGGATAGCCGGCCGCGGCGATCCGCGTTGCCATGGGCAAGCCCAGCTTGCCAAGGCCAACCCAGGCTACCTTGGTGGTGGTTGTCATTGTGACGCCCCCTCTTGTTGGCGTGACTGAAGCTCGGCGTAGATGCGGTGACCGGAGGCTGCCAGGTGGCTGATCCCCTCCTCGACGTCCGCCAGCAGCTTGCCGTGTCGCTTGTGGAACTCTCCCGCCACCATGACGCTGTCGACATTGGCGAGACTCGCCTGCATGACCACGGTCGAGACCGGATCGCTGACCGGCTGCATGTTCAGCCGACCGCTGTCCAGCAGCACGATGTCGGCCTGCTTGCCCGGCGTCAGGCTGCCGATGCGGTCCTCGAGCCCGAGGGCGCGGGCACCGTCGAGGGTGATCCACTGAAGCGCCTCACGGGTGCGGATGGTCGAGGTGTCGGGAATGCTGCCCTGCTCGCGCCGCGAGGCATCGTTGTCCAGCGAACGCTGCATGCCCAGCGCCATCCGGGCCACCGTGAACATGTCCCCGGAGATCACCGATTCGAGATCCACCCCCAGGGAGACGACGCCGCCGTGCCGGCGAACGTGGCCGGTGATCGGGAAGCCATGCCCCTGGGTCATCTCGTTCTCGGGGGCGATGGAGAAGGTCACGCCCTTCTCGCAGAACCGCGCCAGTTGCCCGTCGGTGAGACTCTGCCCGTGCACGATATTGATGTCCGGCCCCAGCAGCCCCTTCTCCTCGATCACGTCCCAGCCACCGGGGGTGACCGCCTTGCCGCCGCCCTGGTGCATGGAGGCCACCAGGCCGAACTCCTTGGCCAGTTCGAAATCGTGCAGGGTGACATCGAGGGTGGAGTAGTGCGGCCCGAGGATGGCCAGGCCCAGGGTCACGCGCCCCTCGCGATCGCCCAACGGGCCGGCGAGCAGCCGCTCGACCTCGCTGCGCGGATGGGGAATCTCGCTGAAGTGCGGCTGGCCCGGCTTGGGGTCCGGCTTGGGCGAGCCATGGAAGAACAGCGCCCGGATACCGGACGCCTCGAGCCCGCGAATCGCCGCATCGGTATGCTCGGGCGTGGGGTTGTTGTGGCACCAGTCACCCAGGGTGGTGGTTCCGCAGTTGAGCTGGTTGAGCGCCCCCATGCGCGTGGCGATATGGATGTCATCAGGGCTGAACAGGGTCGCCAGGCCGCGATGCACGTGGCCGAAGTACTCGAGCAGCGTCCAGTTGGCGGCGACGCCGCGCAGGGCCGTCTGCCAGGTATGCATATGGGCATTGACCAGCCCGGGGATCAGGATGCCACCCTGGCAGTCGACCACCTCGGCGCCCTCGGCGGGAAGGTCCTGGCCCACGGCCAGGATACGATCGTTCTCCACCAGCACCTGGCCATCGGCCAGATCGCCGATCTCGGGGTCCATGGTCACCACGGTGGCGTTGGTCAGCAGGGTCTTCATGCGTCGGTCACCTCCCTTGGGGTCGGTCGGCGGCCGGCAAAGGCATCGCTCAGGAGGCGATGGATGCCGTCGGCCTCGATCTCGCGGGGATTCCAGTAGGGATTGCTCGTGGCGATCTGGGTCGCCCGGTCGATATCGCTCTCCTGCAGGCCGATGTCGGCCAGGGCCAGGGGCGCCCCCACGGCGCGCGCCAGGTCATGGAGTCCGCCGGCCGCATCGTCGCTGCCCAGCGCCCGGGCGATGCGGGACATCGCCTCCGGGGCGGCCCCGGCGTTGTAGGCGACGGCGTGGGGCAACACGATGGTATGGGTCTCGGCATGGGGCAGGTCGAAGGAGCCGCCCAGGGTGTGGCAGAGCTTGTGATGCAGCGACATCCCGACGGAGCCCAGGCAGGCACCGCACAGCCAGGCGCCATAGAGGGCATCCGAACGTGCGGTCTGGTTGGCCGGTTCCTGGGCGATCAATGGCAGGCTGCGCGCCAGGGCCGCAATGCCCTCCTCCGCCATCAGCGAGACCACCGGGTTGCGGTCCTTGGCGTAGAGCGCCTCCACCGCATGGGCGATGGCATTGATGCCGCTGGTACCGGACATGCCAACCGGCAGACCCAGCGTCAGGTCGACGTCGTAGATCACCACCTCGGGCAGAACCTCGAGGGTGCGCTGGGTCGTCTTGAGGCCGTCCCGGGTTTCCCCGAGGATCGGCGTCATCTCGGAGCCGGCATAGGTCGTGGGGATCGCCACCTGGGGCAGGCCTGTCCGCAGGGCGATGGCCTTGCCGAGCCCGATGGTGGAGCCGCCCCCGATGGCCACGGTGCAGTCCGCCTCGAGTTCCTCCAGGTGGCGCATCGCCTCGTCGGTGACCTCGACCGGGGTATGCATCCTGGCCTCGGCGAAGAGGCCGCCCCCGAGCTCGCCCAGCTGGGCGAGCACCTCGCGGGCCTGGCCGGCCTGCTCGGGCGTTGCCAGGACGAGTGCCCGGTGGCAGCCCAGCTCACGGACCTCGTCGGCGAGCCGGGACAGGGTTCCCTGGCCGAAGATGACGCGTGACGGCAGGCCGTTGTAGATGAAGGGCATCATGGTGGTGTCCTCGTGATTGCGTGGGAAGGTCGGGCGCGGGGCGCGTGGGCCCATCAGGCCGAGGCCGCCGGGGCTGGCCCGCGGGCGTCCGTGACGTTCTGTCCGGTGATGGCCTGGACCAGCTTGTCCTCGGAGACCGCATCGCCGTCGAATTCTGCCGTCACCCGGCCGTCGTACATCGCGATGATGCGGTTGCTGACACCCAGCACCTCGGGCATTTCCGACGAGATCACCAGCACCGCATAGCCCGACCGGGCCAGTTCCTTGATCAGCGCATGGATCTCGGCCTTGGAGCCCACGTCGATGCCGCGGGTCGGCTCATCCAGGATCAGCAGCTTGGGATGGGTATGCAGCCACTTGCCGATGACGATCTTCTGCTGGTTGCCGCCACTCAGGTTGCCGACCTTCTGGCGCCAGCTGGGCGTCTTGATCTTCATCGCCTGCTGGTACTTGTCGTAGACGACCTTCTCTTCCCCGGTCTTCATGAAGCCCATGGAGGAGACACTGCCAAGCGCCGAGAGGGTCATGTTGTCGCGACAGTTCATGCCGAGGATCAGGCCCTGATCCTTGCGATCCTCGGGGACCAGGGCGATGCCCTTGACGACCGCATCGTGGCTGGAGCGGATCGTCTCGGCCTTGCCTTCGAGCAGGATCTCGCCGGCCGATGGCTGGCGCAGACCGAAGATCGTCTCGGCGACCTCGGAGCGGCCCGCACCGACCAGGCCGTACATGCCGACGATCTCACCCTTGCGGACGTTGAAGCTGATGTCCTCGAACACTCCCTTCACGGTGAGGTGACGCAGTTCCAGCATCTTCTCGCCGAACTCGCTGGGCTTGCTGGCATGATCGAGTTCGAGGGTCCTGCCGATCATCAGCTTGGTGACCTCATCCTCGCTGGTCTCGGCCGTGTTCAGGGTCCCGTTGTACTCGCCGTCACGCAGCACCGAGATGCGCTGGGAGAGGTGGAAGATCTCGTCCATGCGGTGCGAGATGTAGACGATGCCGACCCCCTGCTCCTGGAGGTTGCGGATGATGTCGTAGAGCACCGGCTTCTCGTGGTCGGTCAGTGATGCCGTCGGCTCGTCGAAGACCACGATCCGCGGCGTGAAGACCAGGGCCCGGGCGATCTCCACCATCTGCTTCTTGGCGATGGAGAGGTTGCTGACCATGTCGCGGGAGCTGAAGGTGCACTTGAGGCGCTTGAGTATCTCGGTGCTGTCGGCATGCAGCTTCTTCCAGTCGACGCGATTACCCCGTTTCAGCGGCAGGCTGCCCAGGAAGATGTTCTCCGCCACCGACATCTCGGGGACCAGCGACTGCTCCTGGTGAATCAGCACGATGCCACTCTTCTTGGCCTGCTTGGGGTTCTCGAAGGACTTCTCCTCGCCAGCGAGGATGATCTTCCCCCCGTTGGGCTGGTGCTTGCCGGCCAGCACCTTCATCAGGGTGGACTTGCCGGCGCCGTTCTCGCCCAGCAGGGCATGGACCTCGCCCGCCCTGACATCGAAGCTGACCTTGTTCAGGGCCACCACACCGGGAAACTTCTTGGTGATGTCGATCAACGACAGCACGGGGCTCGAGGAACTCGCACCGTGAGCGGCGTTCCGGTTCATGGCTGCAGTGCTCATATGCTGACTCCCTTGCTGGCATGGACGTTGAGCCGCTGGTCGATGATCAGCACCGAGATCAGGATGGCGCCGAGAATGACCAGCACGTAGAAGGCCGGCACCTGCATCAGGTTCATGCCGTTGCGCAGGATGCCGATGGCCAGCACGCCACCCAGAGTGCCGGTGATACTGCCGTATCCGCCCGTCAGCTTGGTGCCGCCGAGCACCACGGCGGTGATGGTCCAGAGCTCGTAGTCACGGCCCAGGTTCGGCGTGGCGGCCCCCATCTGTGTCGCCAGAAGCACACCGGCCAAAGCAGCGAAGAACCCGACGATGATGAAGTTGATCATCATGTGACGACCGATGCGGATACCCGCATCCAGGGCCGCCTCGGGGTTGCCACCCACGGCAAAGGTGTTGCGACCATGGCCGGTCTTCTTCAGCACCAGGTGCATCACCAGGGTGCAGACGAGGAAGATGATGGCGAGCACGGGAAATGGCCCGATCGAGGCGGCCCCGAAGTCGGAGAAGGCGAAGTTGGTGGCGTAGAAGGACTGCTCTTCGGTGTAGACGAAGATGAGGCCACGGACACCGATCATGGCCCCCAGCGTCACGATGAAGGCGTTGACGCCGGTCTTCCAGACGATCAGGCCATTGATGGCACCCAGTACCAGGCCCGATGCCAGAGCGGCGATGACCGCGATGGTGATGCCATAGTCCTGAAGGCCGACCGACAATGATGCCGCCAGGCCCAGGACGGCCCCCACCGAGAGATCGATGTTGCCGTTGATCATCACGTAGGTCATGCCCAGGGCGATCAGCCCGATGGTCGAGGTCTGGACCAGGATATTGCTCAGGTTTCCGACGGAGAGGAAGTACTCCGACATGAAGCTGAAGAAGACGGTAATGGCGATGACAAACACCCAGATCGGCTGGATGAAGCCACTGCCCTTGAGAAAATCCTTCATGTTAATCATGTTGATCACCAGGTTCAGGAGTGAGTCGTGAACAGACGCTTGCGCTTGTTGGCAAGGTCCAGCCACACCGCCAGGATGATGATCACCCAGGTGACGAGCCATTGGGTGTAATAGGGATACCCCAGCAGCAGCAGGCCATTCTGGATGAAGCCCAGGATCAATACCCCGATGATCGTCTTCCAGACACTCCCTGCCCCGCCCAGCAGGCTGGTTCCCCCGAGAATGATCCCGGCCAGCACCAGCAGTTCGTAGCCCTGCCCGACGTTGTTCTGTGACCCCATGACCCGCGAACCCAGCACCAGAGCGGCACAGGCCACGCAGAAGGCCGAGATCAGATAGGTACTGAATACGCACCAGTTCTTGCGGATACCGGAATAGACGGCAGCAGCCGGGTTACCGCCGACGGCGAAGATGCGACGACCATAGCTGGTATAGGACATGACGACCTGCACGATGATCGCCAGCAAGGCAAAGAGGATGACCGGGACCGCAATACCCAGCACATAGCCTCGTCCGAAGAAGGCGAACCAGGTGTCGCTCTGGTTGGCGATATCGACGTTCTTCCCGCCACTGTAGATCAGCACCAGTCCCTGGATCGCCGACAGCATCGCCAGGGTGACGATCAGCGAATTCAGCCTCATGAAGCCGATAAGGAAGCCATTGACGGCCCCGATCAGAAGCGTGAGGACGAACATCAGGATGATGGCACCGGCCGGCCCGATCTTGTCATGCAGGTCGACGACCAGCACCGTCGAGAAGGAGAGCATCGACCCGACGGAGAGATCCAGGTTACCGCCGATGATGACCACCGTGACACCCACGGCAATGATGCCGATGATCGAGGCCTGGCGGACCACCGTCATGATGTTTGACTGGGAAAGGAACTGTTCGGAGAACAGCGAGAAAGCAAACATGCAGATAAGGAAGAAGACCAGGATGCCCTGAGCGGAAAGAAAGTTCAGGAGACCTGCCTTATACTTCTTATTCAGCATGATGGCTTGTTTACCTTGTTCTACAGAAGCCATGATACTCACCTTTGTTGGCGCTACAGACTGAAGGCCAGGATGTTTCCGTTGCAGTCGACGCCCCGTTGGCATACCCGGGGGCATGCCACCGAAGCGAGTGATTTTCTGACCATTCGTCAAGGCCAACGGAGTGTGGTTTTCGGTATTCCGCGAGGGCCTTCATCGACCGTTGCGGAGCCATTGGCCAGGGATACGCGGGATGGCACGAGTTCCTTTCGTGCCCCTAGGCTTGCGATATTCAGAACACGGGCTTGTCGAACTCGGCCAGGTTGTCGGCGGTGATCTTAGGTGTCTCGAAGAAGTTCATCTTCGGCACCTCTTCACCCGCCAGGACATCGAGGGCCGTCTGGAGCGCCGCTTCTGCGTCATCGACCGGGGACTGGTAGATGGAGCCGTAGTACTCGCCACGCTCGATGGCCTCGTAACCCACGGCGAAATTGGTGGCACCGATGAACACGATCTCATCGGCACGGCCGGCACTCTTGGCGGCATTCAGGGCACCGACACCCATGTTGTCATCGCCGGCATAGACGCCGTCGATGTCGTCATACTTGGTGAGGAAGTTCTCCATGACCCGCTGGGCCTTCTCACGGTTCCAGTCGGCGGGCTGGGTCTCCACGAGTTCGACCCCGGGGCATGCCTCGGCCAGCTTGTCCTCGAAGCCCTTCGAGCGCTCCATGGCGGTGGTATACCCCGGCTGGCCGGCGATCTGTACGATCTGACCCTCACCGTCGAGGGCCTCGCACATCATCTCGGCTGAAGAGGCCCCCTGCTGGACATTGTCGGGACCCGAGAAGGCCGCAATGTAGTCAAGCCCCGCCTCGGCGATCTTGGAATTGGTCACCACGACAGGAATGCCAGCCTTGTGGGCCTGGCGGATGGCCGGGATGACCGCCTGGCCGTTGGTCGGCCAGATGATGATGGCATCGACACGCTGCTGGATGAGGTTGCGCACCTGGCCGATCTGGCGGGCCACATCACCGCCGGCATCGAGCACGACGACGTCGACATTGCCATGCTTGTCGGCGGCTGCCTCGAAGGCGCTCTCGTAGGTGGTCTGGTAGCTGTCGACACCGACATTGTTCTGGGTGATGCCGATGCGGTAGGACTCCTCGGCCTGGGCAAGGCCCGCGGAGAGAATCATGACACTGGTCGCTAGCGCTGTTTTGTAGATCATGTTGTCACCTGCTTTGTTTTAGTTTGCTCTCGCCGACTCGCCGGAGGGGCTTGTCAGGGTCAGGGGGAGCTTAGGGCCGCGGCTTGATTCACCGCAACGCGACCATCCTGGCGAAATGACCAATCTGGATACTTTTTCGGCTCGCTCCGCCTCAGGAAGGGGCAATGGCAGGGAGAAGGCGGCACGGCGGCCCGTTAACCCGCTGTAAAGGCAAGGGGAAGCAGCAAGGCAACGGTTACTGAGGAATTTCGTGATCGCGGCACCGCGATGGTGCGGACTCAAGGCGCCCCGCCTGAAGATCACAGGCGAGGCGCCGGGTTTTCACTTCTCGAGGGGCGGGGAGAAGGTGAGTGGGGTATCAGGCCACCGGCGTCAGCCAGCTGGCATCGATGGCCTGCTTGCCGCGCACCGTATCGAGCGCGGCGCGCTCAGTGACTTTGCGGTTCCAGCAGCCGCTGCCAGGCCTCGATCACCACCTGGCGGTGCTCCTGGAACGCCTCGTCGCGTCCACGAACGGGCTCGCGGGTCAGCGAGGCGCGATGGGCAGCGCTGCGCAGGGCCAGGTAGGCCTCGCGCAGCCGCTGGCATGTCTCGGCCGGCAGGCGCTCGGTGGCCTCCAGGGTCTCGAGGATGCGCATGTTGTCGCTGTAGGCCAGCAGCTCCGGCGCCTCATCGCCCATGGCCAGCACGGCGTACTGGCAGAGGAACTCGATGTCGACCATCCCGCCGGGGTCGTGCTTGAGGTCGAACTCGCCCTCCCCGCTCTTGCCGCCCAGGTGGTCACGCATCTTGTGGCGCATCTTGACCACCTCCTCGCGCAGCGCCTCGAGGTCCCGCTTTCGGCCGAGGATCTCGCCGCGAATCGTATCGAAGCGCTCGGCCAGGCGCGGATGGCCGGCCACCACCCGGGCCCGCACCAGGGCCTGGTGCTCCCAGGTCCAGGCCTGCTCACGCTGGTAGTCGGCGAAGGCCGAGAGCGTCGCAACCAGCAGCCCCGAGTTGCCCGAGGGGCGCAGGCGCATGTCCACCTCGTAGAGGCTACCCGCCGGCGTCACCGCGGTGAGCAAGTGGATGATGCGCTGGCCCAGCCGGGTGAAGAAGACGGCATTGTCGATGGGTCGCTTGCCGTCGGTACTCCCCTGGGTGGCGCCGTCGTGGAGGAACACCAGGTCCAGGTCGGAGCCGTAGCCGAGCTCGATGCCACCGAGCTTGCCATAGCCGACCACCAGGAACTCGGGCTCGCTGTCGCAGCGCCCGCCCTCGCGGCGCTCCGGGAAGCCGTGCTTGCGGGTCAGGTGCTTCCAGGCCATGGCCAGCACCGCCTCCAGGACCACCTCGGCGATGTAGGTGAGGTAGTCGCTGACCTTCATCAGGTGGCGGGTGCCGGCGATGTCGGAGGCCGCCACGTGCAGCACCTGGGCATGCTTGAAGACCCGCAGCGCCTCGAGCTGGGCCTCCTCGTCCTCCTCGGGAATCCGGCCCAGGGCCTGGCGCAGCTCGTCGGCCAGGCGCTCCTTGTCGGCCGGCGTGTAGAGGGTCTCCGGAGTCAGCAGCTCGTCGAGCAGAATGGGATGTCGGGCAATCTGCTCGGCGATCCAGGGGCTGGCACTGCACAGCTTCATGAGGTGCCCCAGGGCATCCGGGTTCTCGCGCAGCAGCGCCAGGTAGGCAGTGCGTCGCAACACCGCCTCGACCAGCGGCAGCACCCGCTCCAGCGCCAGGTCCGGGGTCTCGCTTCCCGCCACGGCATCGAGCAGCAGCGGCAGCAGGGCCTCGAGCCGCTCGAAGCCGATGCGCTGCATGGCCTGCACCTGACGGGACTGGCGCAGCGCCCGCAGCCGCCGCAGGGCAGCCTCCGGCTCCGCCAGACCGGCCTCCTCCAGCAGCTCCCGGGCCTCGTCCTCCTCCAGCTCGCCGCGCCACATCGCGCGCCACTCCTCCAGGCCGACGGCACCGGTGGGCTGGTCGGCGTCATCGGCCTCCTCCACCTCCTCCTCGGGTTCGGCGATCACCGCATCGAAGTGACGGCGCACCCGCTCCCGAACCTCGTCGAGGCGTGCCATCACCGCCGGCCAGTCTTCCATGTCGAGCGCCAGGGCCACCCGTTCGCGGTCGATGTCGTCGTCGGGCAGGGTCTGGGTCTGGCGATCCTCCAGGGCCTGCAGCACGTGCTCCAGGTCGCGCAGGAAGACGTAGTCGGGCAGCAGCTCGTCTACGACCTCCTGGGGCAGCAGGCCGAGCTCGGGCAGGCGCTCCAGGGCGGTCTTCAGCGAGGTGACCTGCAGCTCGGTGTCACGGCCGCCACGGATCAGCTGGAAGGCCTGGACGACGAACTCCACCTCTCGGATGCCCCCGGGACCGAGCTTGATGTTGCCCTGCATGCCCTTGCGCCGCACCTCGCGGTTGATCATCGACTTGAGCTCGCGCAGCGACTCGATGGCACCGAAGTCGAGGTACTTGCGATAGACGAAGGGGCGCAGGCTGGAGAGCAGCTCGGCGCCCGCATCCCGGTCGCCGGCCACCGGTCGCGCCTTGAGCATGGCGTAGCGCTCCCACTCGCGCCCCTGGTCCTGGTAGTAGCCGGCCAGCGAGGAGAAGCTGCCCACCAGGGGGCCGCCATCTCCCAGCGGGCGCAGGCGCATGTCAACGCGAAAGGCGAAGCCGTCGGCGGTCACCGCGTCCAGGGCGGTGATCAGCCGCTGGCCAAGCTTGGTGAAATACTCCTGGTGCTCCAGGGACTTGCGCCCGCCCTCGGTCTCGCCCTTCTCCGGGAAGGCAAAGATCAGGTCGATGTCGGAGGAGAGGTTCAGCTCGCCGGCGCCGAGCTTGCCCATGCCCAGTACCACCAGCCGCTGCTCGCTGCCGTCGCGACGCGGGGCGGGGTGCCCCCAGCGCGGCGCGAAATGGGCCTCGAGCCAGGCCAGGGCGCCCTCCAGGCAGGTCTCGGCGAGCCGTGACACGGCGCCGCTGGTGGCCCACATGTCGATGCCCGGGGGGCGGGTCAGGTCACGCCAGACGATGCCCAGCATGCGGGCGCGGCGGAAGCGGCGGATGGCCCCATGCAGGGCCGCCTCGTCCTCGGCGGCCTCCAGCCGCTCGTCGAGCCAGTCGCGCAGGGCCTCCGCGGAGGGCGTCGCATCCAGTTCGCCGCTGGCATCCAGGTGCAACAGCCACTCCGGATAGCGCACCAGGGTCTCGGCGGCGAAGGTCGAGATGGCCAGCACCTTCGCCAGTTCACCGCGCCGCGAATCCGACAGCGCCAGCCAGTCCTCCAGCGGAGAGTCGCTGCCGTTCATGTCGGCCAGATTGTCGGCCTGCTGCAGCGAGCTCGCCAGCCGGTCACGGGCATGCGCCAGGGGAGCCCTCAGGGGCTCGGGAATGTCATCCAGCGGCAGGAAGTCATCGGGCAGGGCCATGGGCATCTCGCATCCGGTTCACGAATGCCTCCAGCATAGCGAAGCCTGCCCCGCCCCATAACCCGGCCTAGCCGAGGAATTTCTCCCAGGCCAGCAACCCCCAGGTCAGGCCAGCGGTAATCAGCGACAGCATCACGGCCGCCGAGCCGATGTCCTTGGCGCGCCCCGAGAGCTCGTGGAGCTCGGTGCCGATGCGATCCACCACGTTCTCGATGGCGCTGTTGAGCAGCTCCACGATCAGCACCAGCAGGCAGCTGCCCACCAGCAGGATCCACTCCACCGGACCCTGGCCGATCCACCAGGCCAGCGGCAGCAGGACCACACCGATCCCGAGTTCCTGGCGGAAGGCGGCCTCGTTGCGAAAGGCCGCCCTGAGGCCCTTGAGGGAGTAGCAGGTGGAGTGCACCAGGTGCCGCCAGCCGGTGTGTCCTGGCTTCATGTCGCGCGCTCCGGGGGTTCAGTGGGCATCGATCATCGCCTCGAGGTCGGCGGCCAGCGGGTCGAGCACCTGCTGCCAGTTGAGCCAGGGGGTGCTGGAGGTGCCGTTGACGAGCGCCGCGAACACGCCCCACTGCCCGCTGCGGGTGCGGAAGTAGCCGCCCACGGCGCGCACCGCCACCGGCTGGTTGAGGGTGCCGGTCTTGAGCATGACATGCTGCTGGAAGGTCATCGAGCCGCGGCGCAGGAAGCGCATCACGCCGTTGGCCGGCGACTGCAGGGCCGCGACGAAGCTGGGGAAGAGCGCCGGCCGGCGGTACATGCTCTCCAGCAGGGCGGTGATGCCCGCCGCCGAGGTGCGGTTCTCCGGGGTCAGGCCGCTGCCGCTGCGCAGGGTCACGGGCCCGTGGTCGGGCAGCCCGGCCACGAAGGCCTCCAGCGCCCCGCCAGCCTGCACCAGGCCGGCGCGGGGCGACTCCACCAGGTTCAGCGCCAGCTGGTCGGCCATGAAATTGTTGGAGTGGTTGAGGGTACGCAGCAGCAGCTCCTGCAGCGGCTCGCTCTCCACGTAGGCCAGGGCGCGCGCCTCGGCCGGCGGCTCGGTGGAGGCCACGCCGGCACCGTCGCGCACGCCGATCCCGGCCTGTTCCAGCATCGCCAGCAGGGTGGCCGCGCTCTGGCGCGCCGGGTCGGAGCTGGCGCGGTAGATGGTGCGGGGACGGGCATTGGTAGAGATCTGTCCGCTCACCACCATGACGTCGCCGCTGTCGCGCAGCACACGCTCGGCATTGAGCCGGGTGCCGCTGTCGTCGGGCTGGGTCTCGACGCGATTGTCGATCCCGACGATCGGCGCCTGGCTGTCGCAGCTGGTGATGCGGGCGGGGTCGCCGGGCACGGCGGCGGGTGCCACGCTGACGCACCAGCTGCCGTGGTTCACCCCGGCCGAGGAGAGCAGCGCACTGTAGGCGTTGGCCACCCGGGAGTGGGCCTGGCAGCGGTCGGTGGTGATGCACTCCACCGGGCCATAGCGCCACTGGCTGACCACCAGGCGCCCCTCGACCCGACGCACGCCGGCCTGGTGGAGTCGCTGGGTGAGGCGCCACAGGTCCTCGCTGGTCAGCATCGGGTCGCCGCCGCCGTCGAGCACCAGGTCACCGTGCAGGACCCCGTCCGCATCGGGCTCGGCCAGGCTCACCAGCCGGGTGGAGAAGCGGTGCTGGGGGCCCCAGCGGTCCAGCGCCGCCGCCGCCAGGTAGACCTTGGAGACCGAGGCCGGCGACAGCTGGCGTTCGGGCTCGATGGCACCTAGGAGCTCGCCGCTGTCCAGCAGGCGGGCCTCGGCACCGAGCAGGAAGCCCTTGTCGGCGAGCTCCGCCAGGCGGGTAAAGCCGCTCGCCTGGGCGAACAGCGGCAGCAGCATCAGCAGGACGCAGAGCAGCGGGCGACGGCGCATGGGACCTCCAGGCAGCATGAGAGGCCTCAGCTTAATGGGACGAGACGGAAGAGAACACCTGGATCACCACCACGCCACCAACGATCATGGCGAGGCCCAGCAGTGCCGGCAGGTCCGGCTTCTCGCCATAGACCAGGATGCCCACCAGGGTCACCAGCACGATGCCGAGTCCCGCCCAGAAGGCGTAGGCGATGCCCACCGGCATGGTGCGCAGCACCAGGGCGAGCAGGTAGAAGGCCAGCCCATAGCCGACCACCACCGTGACGCTGGGCCATAGCCGGCTGAAGCCCTCGGAGGCCTTCAACGCACTGGTGGCGACCACCTCGGCGACGATCGCCAGGGCCAGGAACAGGAATGCCATCACTCTTCCTCCCCGGCGGCCGGCAGTGCGCCCCCGGGCACCAGCCCCGGGTCGTGGGGCAGCTCGACCACCAGCCGCCAGAGCGCCTGCCCGCTGGCATGGTACTTCTGCTCGAAGGGCGTCAGGCAGGCCTCGCCCGGCACATAGGGTTCTGCCTCGGCCGCCACCCCGGTCACCTGGGTCACCGCCAGGGCGAACTCCTCCACGTAGAGCCGCCAGTTGGAGCGCAGCTCCAGCCGACCGCCCAGCGCCAGGATCACCGGCAGCACCGGATGCCCCTGCCAGCGCATCTTCAGGTGGGCGGCCTTGGGATAGGGGTTGGGATAGAGCAGGTAGTGGCGCGCCGGCCGCCAGCCCTCGGCCAGGGCCAGGCGCCAGAAGTCCACCAGGTCGGCCCGCACCAGCAGGGCGTTGTCCGGCAGCCGGCCATGGTCGCGGGACAGGCGGTCGGCGCTGCGGTCGACGCCGATCACCGCGGCGGCCGGGGTTTGCTCGGCCAGCCGGCGCGTCGAGAGCCCCACGCCGCATCCCGCATCCAGGATCAACGGTGTCTCGCCACGCTGTTCGAGCCAGTCCCTGGCCCGGCCAAAGGCCTCGCGGGTATGCCCGGCGAGTGGCCTGCGCAGCGGATGCTCAAGAGCCCGGCTCACGCGGCGGGCCAGGTCCTGGTGGGGGCCGGTCTGGCGGCTGACGATGGATCGCGAACGGGCAGTCATGGCAGCGGGCTCGGCGCAAACGGAAAGGGCAAGCATTCTACCAGCCGCAAGCCCGCCGCGCAGGGGCGCCGGCATGACGCCGCCACGGGCCGGGTGCTATGATCCATGGCCTGACAGCGACACATGCAGCCACGATATCAACCGCACAACGAGGAACCCGGCTTGCCACACTTACCGGTGATCGTCGGCATGGGCGGCGTGAATCCCGCCGGCCGAACCTCGGGCCACCAGGCGTTTCGCCGTACCGTGCTCGACGCCCTGCCCGACGACGACCAGGCCCGCACCCTGCTGGGCCTGGCGGCGATGATGCGCCTGGCCGACTGCCAGGCAGATGGTGCCTGGCATGACGCCGAGGGACGGCCGCTGGACGCCGCCGGGATCGTCGCGCAGACCCGCCAGCAGGTGCTCGACCACACCCTGATCCGGCGCATCGAGGATCCCCGCTTCAACGAGGAGGGCCTGCCGGCCAACCGCAAGGCGAGCCTCGCGCTGGACACCCCACTCACCTTCCGCATCCGTCGCCGGCAACTGCCCGACGACCTGCCCCCCACCTGGCAGGTCCAGGAACTGGACCGCCAGAGCCTCGAGGTCACCGTCCCGGCCGGCATCATGGAGGTGATGCTGCCGGAGACGCGCCCGGCCCAGGTGCGCGCCGCCGGCCAGCTGCCCACGGGCTTCGAGCCCAGCCGGCTCTACCGCAGCGTGCACCACCCGCGCGGCCTTTCCATGACCGTCTTCGCCGCCAGCGACTGCCTGGGCGACAGCGGCCTCGAGTGGGACGGGCTGCGTGACCGCCTGGACCCCGACGAGGTCGCCGTCTACGCCGGCAACTCCATCGGCCAGCTCGACGACGAGGGCTGGGGCGGCCTGCTCAAGAGCTTCGTCTCCGGGAAGCGCGCCACCTCCAAGCAGATGCCGCTGGGCTACGGCCAGATGCCCGCTGACTTCATCAATGCCTACGTGCTGGGCAGCGTGGGCGGCACCGGGGCGGCACTCGGCGCCTGCGCCAGCTTCCTCTACAACCTGCGCCTGGGCGTGGACGACATCCGTGCCGGCCGCCGCCGGGTCGTGCTGGTGGGCACCGCCGATGCCCCGATCACGCCCGAGGTCATCGAGGGCTTCCGCACCATGGGCGCGCTGGCCGATGACGACGGCCTCAAGGCGCTGGATGCCCTGGAGCTGCTCACCGACGCCGACTACCAGCGGGCCTGCCGGCCCTTCGCCCGCAACTGCGGCTTCACCATGGGCGAGTCCAGCCAGTTCATCATGCTGATGGACGACGCCCTGGCCCTGGAAACCGGTGCCGAGGTCCTCGGCAGCGTGCCGGGCGTGTTCGTCAATGCCGACGGCTGGAAGCGCTCGATCTCCGCCCCCGGCATCGGCAACTACATCTCCCTGGCCAAGGCGGCCGCACTGGTGCGCGACATGCTCGGCGAGAAGGCCCTGCGCGAGCGCACCTTCCTCCATGCCCATGGCACCAGCACGCCCAAGAACCGCATTACCGAGTCCCACGTCTTCGACCAGGTGGCCCGCGCCCACGGCATCACGGCGTGGCCGGTGGTGGCGGTGAAGGCCTTCGTCGGCCACTCCCAGGGCAGTGCCGCCGGCGACCAGCTGACCAGCGCCCTGGGCAGCTTCGCCCACGGGCTGCTGCCGGGCATCTTCACCCTGGATGCCGTGGCCGACGACGTCCATGCCGAGCGCCTGAGGCTGTTCCGCGACCCGCTGCCCTTCATCGCCGATGCCGCCTTCATCAACGCCAAGGGCTTCGGTGGCAACAATGCCACCGGCGTGGTGCTATCCCCCGCGGTGACCGAACGGCTGATGGTGCAGCGTCACGGCGAGACCGCCGTGGCCGCCTGGCAAGCGCGCCGCGAGGGCACCCGGGAGGTCGCCGCGGCCTATCATCAGGCCGCCGACCGAGGCCGCTTCGAGGCCCGCTACCGCTTCGGCGAGGGCGTGCTGGAGGGGCCCGAGCTCGATGTCGGCCGCGATGCCATCCGCATCCCCGGCTATGCGCGGGAAGTCTCGCTGACCGTGGACAACCCCTTCGGACGACTCGACGACGGAGACGCGTGATGAACACCGCCGTCTATCCCGGCACCTTCGACCCCATCACCAACGGCCACCTCGACCTGATCGAGCGCGCCGCCCGGCTGTTCGACAAGGTGGTGGTGGCCATCGCCACCAGCCCCGGCAAGGGGCCTGCCCTGGACCTCGATACCCGCATCGCCCTGACCCGGGAGGTGGTGGCCGGCCTCGACAACGTCGAGGTGGTCGGCTTCTCGGGGCTGATGACCGAGTTCATGAAGCAGCAGCAGGCACGCGTGCTGCTGCGCGGCCTGAGGGCGGTGTCGGACTTCGAGTACGAGCTGCAGCTGGCCAACATGAACCGCGCCCAGATGCCGGAGCTGGAGACGGTCTTCCTGACGCCGGAGGTGGAGAACTCCTACATCTCCTCTACCCTAGTGCGCGAGATCGCCCGGCTCGGCGGCGATGTCTCCAAGCACGTGCATCCCAGGGTCGCCGAGACGCTGAAGAGCCATTACAATACCTGACCAGGAAACTCGGGATTGCTCCTTTCCCGGGACCGCTTGCCGGCCAGCGACATCCGTGAGGTACCCCATGGCCCTGATGATCACCGACGAGTGCATCAACTGCGACGTCTGCGAACCCGAATGCCCCAACGGCGCCATCTCGCCGGGGGAAGAGATCTATGTCATCGACCCTGGCCTGTGCACCGAGTGCGTCGGCCACTACGACGAGCCACAGTGCCAGCAGGTCTGCCCTGTGGACTGCATTCCGCTGGACCCGGCGCACAAGGAGAGCCGTGACGAGCTGATGGAGAAGTACCACCTCATCACTGCGGCCTGACCCCGCTCCACGCCAGCACGACCGACGGCGCCCCGCTCAATGAGCGGGGCGCCGTCGTCTGATACCGCAGCTGAACGGCCCGGAACGCCGGTCGAGGGAGTGACCGTCGCCGGCAGAGGGCCTACATCTCGTCGGCGCGCCGACTCACCTTGCACCCCAGGCAGCGCCGGAAGGCTGCCTCGGCCGGGGTCTTGATCAGGGTCTCCGCCGCCCCGTCCACGTTGCCCCCAAGGGCGGTGAACGGCAGCGACACCAGGAAGATCGCCGCACCGCCCACCGCGGCCGCCGCCAGCAGCGGCCGGGCGACGAGCGCATCGGCGATCATCTCCCCGCCGCTGGGCTGGACCTCCATGCGCTCTCCCTGCGCCACGGCCGGCAGGCTGCCCAGCAGCATCACCAGCGCCAGCATGGCGAACATCGTGCTTTTGCCCAGTCGCTTCATCATTCTCGCTCCCTGCCCTGTCGCCTGGATTGTCACCCTGCCGGCCGCTGCCGGACCGTGGCATTCATTCGAATTAGCACCTAGAATCATCGAGGTTACATCCTTTCACAGGATCTTACATCAGGGTAGCCGGCTTTTGCCGCTTGCCCAACTGCAGGCCCGCCTGCCCCAGCATGCAAAGGAGCGCATGATGAAACGCCTGATCGCCATCGCCGCCCTGGCCGGCCTGGTCGCCAGCCCCACCTTCGCCCAGAGCTATCAGTACAGCCCTGCCGAGGGGCCCTATCTGGGGGCCGGGATTGGATATGCCACGATGGATAGTGACACCCTGGATGAACTGGATAATCTGGGGCTCGATACCGATGACAGCGATACCGGCTATAAGCTGTTTGCCGGCTACCAGTTCAACCCCAATTTCGCTGTAGAAGCTAACTATGTAGACCTTGGAGATTTCTCTGCCAGTGGCGCTTCGGGCGGTGATAGCGTCAATCTGGAGCTCGGTATTGATGGCTTTACAGCAGCTCTGGTCGGTAAGTTGCCGATTCAGAATGGTTTCAGTGTCCACGGCAAGCTGGGCATGATCGCCTGGGATGCCGATATAGATGGCAACGCGACAGTGGATGGCACCTATTATCGAGGCTCCACTGGCGAGGACGGAACCGACCCCTACTACGGTATCGGCGCCGAGTACGAGATCGACCGGATCATGATGCGCGCCGAGTACGAGCGCTACGATATCAGCGACAGCGGCGAGGACCTCGAGATCGATCTCTTCTCCGCCAGCCTGGGCTACCGCTTCTAGCCCCTGTCTCACCCCACTCGACGGCCCCGCCAACCGGCGGGGCCGTTGCGTTCCGGGGCGGGACGCGCCACCCTGCCCCGTTTCACCGCCAAGGGACCCGCCGTGACGTCGCCCACGACCACCCCCGGCACGCGACAGCGCATCCTGGCGCTTGCCTGGCCGATCATTCTCTCCAACATCACCGTGCCGCTGCTCGGGCTTGTAGATACCGCCGTGGTCGGCCACCTGCCCGACTCGCGCTATCTCGCCGGGGTGACCCTGGGGGCGACGCTGTTCAGCTTCCTCTACTGGGGCTTCGGCTTCCTGCGCATGGGCACCACCGGCCTCACCTCCCAGGCGGTGGGCCGCGAGGCGGACGGCGAGGTACGCAACCTGCTCGGCCAGTCGCTGCTGCTCGCCCTGGTGATCGGCCTGGGACTGATCCTCGCCGGGGGCCCGCTGGTGACGCTGGGACTGTGGCTGCTGGACGGCAGCGAGGTGGCCACGGAACTGGCCGCGGAGTATGCCCGCATCCGGCTGCTCTCCGCCCCGGCAGTGCTGGCCAACTACGCGATCCTCGGCTGGTTCCTCGGCCAGCAGAACTCGCGGGTAACGCTGTCCATCCTGGTGCTGACCAACGGCGTCAACATCGTCCTCGACCTGCTGTTCGTGGTGGGGCTGGGCATGACCAGCGACGGCGTGGCCTGGGCCACGGTGCTCGCCGACTACACGGCACTGGCCTTCGGCCTCTGGCTGGTCTCGCGCCAGCTCAGGTGGCTGTCGGGGCACTTCCTGCGCGAGCGACTGCTGCGCCTGGCCGCCTATGGCGAACTCTTCCGGGTCAACGCCAACCTCTTCGTGCGCACCCTGGGCCTGCTGTTCGCCATGGCCTTCTTCACTTCCCGGGGCGCCGCCCAGGGCGACACCGTGTTGGCGGCCAACGCCGTGCTGCTGCAGTTCATCATGCTGACCAGCTACGCCCTGGATGGCTTCGCCCATGCCGCCGAGGCGCTGGCCGGCCGTGCCGTGGGCCGCCGGCGCTTCGACGAGTTCGGCCAGGTGGTCCGCAGTGCCGCCCGCTTCTCGCTGGTCACGGCGGGTCTGGCCGCGCTGGCCTTCGCCTTGGGGGGCGAGTGGCTGATCGCGCTGCTCACCGGCCTGCCGGAGGTGCGCGCCACCGCCGGCGACTACCTGCCCTGGATGGTCGTCATGCCGTTGGTGGCGGTATGGAGCTACCTGCTGGACGGGGTCTTCATCGGCGCCACGGCGATCCGCGAGATGCGCAACAGCATCTATGCGGGGCTCGCCGTCTACCTGCCGCTCTGGTGGCTGACCACGCCACTGGGCAACCACGGCCTGTGGCTGGCCTTCCTGGCCTTTGCCGTGGTGCGCTCGGGGGTGCTGGTGGCCTACTACCGGCACCATCGCCGCAGCCGCTGGCGCGATCCCACCACGGGCGGCGGCGTTGATGGAGTCCATCCTGCCGGGTAGCGCAACCCTCTGAGGTTGCGCTACTTTCTGTCAGGCACGCGACAATTCGACAACAGAAGAAGGGAACCCTCATGCTCAAGGCCCTATCAAGACCGGCCGTCAAGCTGGTCGAACGCTACCTGCCCGACCCCTACATCTTCGTCCTGCTGCTGACGATCATCGCCGCCGCCGCGGCCATCGCCGTGGAGCGCCAGACCCCGCTGGCGGTGATGCGTTTCTGGGGCGACGGCTTCTGGGGCCTGCTGACCTTCTCGATGCAGATGCTGCTGGTGCTGGTCACCGGCTACATGCTGGCCAGCTCCCCGCCGGTCAAGCGCCTGCTGCAGAAACTCGCCGGCCTGGCGAAGAACGCCGGCAGCGCCATCATCCTGGTCACCCTGGTGTCGCTGGTCGCCAGCTGGATCAACTGGGGCTTCGGCCTGGTGGTCGGCGCCCTGTTCGCCAAGGAGCTGGCCCGCCTGGTACGCGTGGACTACCGCCTGCTGGTGGCCAGCGCCTATTCCGGCTTCATCGTCTGGCACGGCGGCCTGGCCGGCTCGATCCCGCTGACCATCGCCACCGACGGCCATTTCACCGCCGAGCAGATCGGCGTGATCGGCACCGGCGACACCATCTTCTCGCTGTTCAACCTGGCCATCGTGGCCTGCCTGTTCATCGCCGTGCCGCTGGTCAACCGGCTGATGCTCCCCAACGAGAACGAGAGCGTCTACATCGACCCCAATCTGCTGGGTGACGACGAGGAAAAGCGCGTGCGCATCACGCGTCCCGCCGAACGCCTGGAGAACAGCACGACCCTGGCCTGGCTGGTAGGCATCCCCGGGGTGCTCTTCCTGCTCGACCACTTCGTCTTCCGCAACGGCGGCCTGAACCTCAACGTGGTCAACTTCCTCTTCCTGTCGCTGGCCATCGTGCTGCACCGCACGCCGCGCAGCCTGCTCGAGAGCCTCCAGGAGGCGATCAAGGGCGGTGCCGGCATCGTCATCCAGTTCCCCTTCTATGCCGGCATCATGGCGATCATGGTGCAGTCGGGGCTGGCGGAGAGCATGTCGGAGACCCTCATCTCCTTTGCCACCGAGACCACCCTGCCCTTCTGGTCCTTCATCAGTGCCGGCATCGTCAACATCTTCGTGCCCTCCGGTGGCGGCCAGTGGGCCGTGCAGGCGCCGGTGATGCTGCCCGCCGCCCAGGCCCTGGGCGTGGACATTCCCCGGGTAGCGATGGCCGTGGCCTGGGGAGACGCCTGGACCAACCTGCTGCAGCCCTTCTGGGCCCTGCCGGTGCTCGGCATCGCCGGCCTCAAGGCCAAGGACATCATGGGCTTCTGCCTGATCCAGCTGTTCATCACCGGCATCATCATCGCCGTGGGCCTGACCTGGTTCTGATCCCGGGTCCGAACCCGCGACACCGAACGCCTTGCTCCCCCCGCGGGGGCAAGGCGTTATGCTGTAGGAAACCTCAAGGGAGCATGACGATGGACGACCAACCGCTGAGCGGCCAGCACGAGCTGTCGATGACCGTGCTGATGACCCCGGACATGGCCAACTTCAGTGGCAAGGTGCATGGCGGCGCCATCCTCAAGAAGCTCGACGAGGTGGCCTATGCCTGTGCCAGCCGCTATGCCGGCCACTACGTGGTGACGCTCTCCGTCGACCAGGTGCTGTTCAAGCAGCCGATCCATGTCGGCGAACTGGTCACCTTCCTGGCCTGCGTCAACCATGTCGGCAGTTCCTCCATGGAGATCGGCATCAAGGTCGTGGCCGAGGACATCCGCCAGAAGGTGATCCGCCACACCAACAGCTGCTACCTGACCATGGTGGCCGTGGACGAGAGCGGCAAGCCGGCGCGCGTCCCGCCATTGAAGCTGGAGACACGCCTGCAGAAGCTGCGTTTCGAGAAGGCGGCCCTGCGCAAGAAGCTGCGCAAGCAGGCCGAGGAAGAGGAACGGCGCACCCAGGCCGAGCACGGCGACCCCTGACAGGGGAGAGCGTCAGCCGCACTCCAGGGCGGTGACCCGATCTCGCTCGTCCAGGCGGACGTTGAGGCGTTCGGCCCGGTAATCGAGGGTATGGGCCTCGCCGGGACGCATCACGCGCAGGGCATCGGCACCGCTCGCCTCACGCAGGGATGCCTCCAGCGCCGCGTCGAAGTGGCGCCCGACCCGGTCCTGGACGCGACCAGCCCCGCAGGCATCCTCGCCATCGGTGACACGGGGAGGTTTCGGCGCCGGCTCGCGGGGAACCGCGGGCTCATTGGTGGCGCTGCAGGCGGTCATCAGCGACAGGCCAGCGACGGCCAGCCAGGGTTTCCAGGCGAGCAACATGCAGCAGCTCCAGCTAGTGGGGGGAAATCCTGTCGAGGGATTAAACAAAACGGGCACGCCGAAGGGCGTGCCCGAGCCAGCCTAGGCAGGCTTGCCATGCCGGATGACCCGCTCAGCTGGCGGCATCCTGCACGGCCTCACCACCCTGCTCGACGTCCTGGCCGGCGCCTTCCAGGGTATTGCAACCGGCGAGCAGGCCAGCGGTCATCAGCAGCATGAAACTCATGGCGATCGCTTTCTTCATGGCATGTTCTCCTTAACGGTTTCAGGGATCCATTCCTTGCCGTGAAGCAATGGCAATCACAGCCTAGCAGCCTACGCGCCGACCTGCACAGGCGTGAACGCGTCAGCTGGTCGAGCGCTGGATCGCCTCGCCGCCCTCCTCGATGTCCTCGCCGGCGCCGCGGATGGTATTACAGCCGCCGAGCAGAGAGAGGGTGAAGAGTGAGACCAGGATCAGCGATATCGTCCGTTTCATGATGGCGTCCTCGTTGCCGTTCCCGAGATGGAACACAGGTTGTCCCCTTCAATCTAGCAGGTTCGGCGAAAGTGCCCAGTGGGCTCACCCCAGCAGCAGCCGCAGGATGATCGCGAGGATCACCGCGATGGTCAGCCACTTGACGACGAAGGCCCCGCGCGGACTCATGTTGACCTTCACCGCCAGCCAGGCCCCCAGCATGCTGCCGGCCGCCAGCACCAGGCCGTAGCCCCAGCGCACCTGGTCGTTGGCCAGGAAGATGGCCAGGGCCGGCAGGGTGTAGACCAGGATGATCAGCACCTTGAAGACGTTCACCTGGGCCAGGTCGATCTTCAGCATGCGGTAGAGCACCACGATGAACAGGATGCCCACCCCGACCTGGATGAAGCCGCCATAGAGGCCGATGGCGAACATGGCCAGGTAGACCGCCGGCGTGAGGCGCTCCGCGGTCAGCGTCCGGGTCTCCAGGCGCGGCTGGGGGAGCAGCATCAGCACCGCCGAGCACGCCATCACCGTGATCAGGATCGCCTCGAAGAGGGCATCCCCGGTCTGCAGGGCCAGCCAGGCGCCGAGCATGGAGCCGACCACCGCCGGCACCGAGAGCCGAAGCGACAGCCCCAGGTAGCGGGCACCGGCGCGGAAGAAACTGGTCACCGCGGAGATGCTCTGCAGCGCGATCGAGACCCGGTTGGTGCCGTTGGCCGCCTGGGGCGGAAGCCCCAGGAACATCAGCAGTGGCAGGGTCAGCATCGAGCCCCCGGCGGAGAGCACGTTGATGAAGCCGGCCAGGGTCCCGATGGCCAGCAGGGCAAGCGCCTCGAGCAGCGTCATGAGAGCGTCCGTTGTTGGCGGGTCGGAGATAGGCCGCCCAGCATACCGGGGCCGCCCTGCCGGGGGAATCTGTCCCCCGATGCGGGAGGGGGTGTGCCATGATGACGGAGACAGGGACAGCCGACGCGAAAGGAGACCCGTGATGTCGGATTTCGAACCCGATGCCCGCCTGGTGAACGACAGCTACCCGGTCACCGAACTACCGCTGTGCCAGCTGCGGCTGATGGACGACGCCCGTTTCCCCTGGCTGGTGCTGATACCGCGCCGCCTCGAGGTCAGCGAGGTGTTCCAGCTCGACGCCCCGAACCAGCAGCAGCTGTGGCGGGAGGCCAGCGCGGTCGGCAGGGCCATGCTCGAGGCCCTGGGCGGCGACAAGCTCAACATCGCCAGCCTGGGCAATGTCGTCGCACAGCTGCATGTGCACGTCATCGTTCGGCGCCGCGAGGACGCCGCCTGGCCTGCGCCGGTGTGGGGCCATGGCCAGGCCGAGGCCTACGACCTGGACCGCCTGGCCGACCTGCGTGCCCGCATCCTGGCAGAGGTGGAGGGGCTGGACCTGACGCCCTCCGAGGGCTAACCGCCGAAGAGGGGCGCAGTCGACGGCGGCTCGCCCAGCAGCGGCGCACTGGCCGGCTGGCCGACGCCGGTCGCGGTCAGCGACACCCCCAGGGCCATGATGGCCAGCCCGCCCGCCAGGGCGGCCCAGCCCAGCAGCCTGCCGATGCGTTGGCCCGTGACCCGGGCAGCCAGCCGCTGCTCTGCCCAGCCTCGGGCGAACACGCTGGCCAGCGCGAGTGCCGAGACGGTGAGTGCCGTGCCCAGCGCCATCACCAGCACCGCCGCCACCCCGACCATGAAGTTGTCCAGCAGGGTGGCCGCTCCCAGCAGCAGTACGCCACCGCTGCAGGGGCGGATGCCGATGGCCACCACCGTGATCAGGGCCGTGCGCCAGTCCCCGGCACGCTGCGGATCCACGTGGTGATGCCCCCCGCAGCAAGCGTGGTCGGCGTCATGGTCATGGGGACGATGATGCCCTCCTGCCGGCGCGACCGACGGTACGGCCGCACTGCCTCGCAGCTGGCGGATGGCCCGCCAGCAGAGCCAGGCACCCAGCAGGGTCACCATGATGAAGCTTGCCTGCTCCACCCAGGCCACGCTTCCCATGGCCTGGCGCGTCAGCCAGCCCAGGCCATGCACCAGCCCCAGCACCAGGCCGATGGCCACCAGCCCCTGCAGCAGGGAGGCGGCGAAGGAGAGGGCCAGGGCCCGACGGCGGGCACCGCCCTGGGAGAGCAGGTAGGTGGTCAACACGGCCTTGCCATGTCCGGGACCGGCGGCATGGAAGACGCCGTAGCCGAAGCTGATGCCGAGCAGGGTCGCCCAGGTGGCCGGCGAGGGGGTGCCGGAGAGCCCCGTGATGGCCAGGGTCAGCGCCCGGTGGAAGTCGCGCTGCCAGGCCACCAGCTGCAGGCTGAGCTCCTGAAGGGCCCCCTGAAACACCCCTTGCCAGGCGAGCAGGGCGAGCAACAGCCCACCGGCCAGCCACACCAGACGCTTGAGGGCTAACGGCACGACACCTCCCCGGTCTCGGCGAAGTGGCGCCCCAGGCCAGGTTCGGCCTCGTCATCGACGTCGAGCATCGCCGCCGCCATGACCCGCTCGGGATCGGGCTCGGCCGCCCGGATACGCGTCTCGCAAGCGAGCTCGCCGCCCACCACCAGGGCATCCTCGAGCGGCGTGTCGCCCTCGGCTTCGTGGACTACCTCGATATAGTAGCTGGGGTCGAACACCCGGTAGCGCAGCGTCTCTCCCGCCATGTCCAGCGGCTCAGCCAGCGGCAGCAGAAAGACGAACTCGATCCGTCCCTCCCGTTCCAGCACGGTGTAGTCGTCGACCTCGCCGAGCTCGACCCTGCCCCCCTCGAGGGTCAGCTCGGTGAAATAGCCCTGCGGTGAGAGGGTCTCCCGCATATCGCTGCCCAGCTGGTCGAGGCCGGCATCGAGGCCACCACCTCCCGCTTCCCGGCCGAGCTCCTCGAGCAGCACCAGGCTGTAGAAGGGATCCAGGCGCCAGGACTGCTGAAGGGCTTGCAGCCGTCCCTCGCCATCGAGCACCAGGCGCATGCGCAGGTCGATCCAGCCATGGGGGTGAGCCGCGGCCGCCAGCGGCAACAGAAGGCCAGCGGCGAGGCAGAGCATTCCGATCAGGCGAGGGGACACCAGGTAAGGAATCATCGGCGGCCTTGTCGTCATCTGGGACCCATCAGGGTAACAGCCCCAGCCGCGACTGCAGGTCAGTCAGGAGAGGGTCCAGCACGGTGGGTGGCAGGGGCCGCCCACCCCGGGTGGCGATGAAGCTGACCCGGCTGCCATCCCCCTGGCCGGCCACGCGCAGCGACACGCCGTAACCCGGCATCCGGCCGAGTACCGCCTCCAGGCGACCCAAGTCGCCGTCGGCATGGCGGATCACGTAGCCGCGCTCCATCAGCAGCTCCATGGCCTCGCGCAGGGTGGCCTCGGGTGTCGCCGCCAGGTGGATCTCGCGGGGCTCAGGCGGTGCGGGCGTGGCACAGCCGGCCAGCCAGGCGACCAGCAGGATGACGAGGGGGGTACGCATCATGGGGCCTCCTGTGGCGGTACGGCCTCGATGGCATCGCGCAGGTCGCGGCAGAAGTCGGCATCGCTGGCACTGCGCGACTCGCGCAGTGCCCCTCGCCAGTCGATGATGCGGATATCCCGGGACACCTGCACCTGCTGCTCCCCCACCACCACCGAGACCCTCTCGACACGCGTGGCCTCGTCGACGCCCACTCCGAAGCCCGTGCCGAGCCCGATCATCACGCCGGAGGACACATGACCGCCGCTGCCGCCCAGCACGAAGCCGCCGAAGCGGGGCAGGCGCTCGACGCCGTTGTCGTGATAGATGGTGTTTCGGGCGCGTTCGGCACTGACCAGCCCCAGCGACGCATCGGTGTGACGCACCAGGAAGCCCTCCGCCTCCAGGGCCGTGACGGCCCTGGCCAGGCTGTCGCCGGACCCGGCGGGCCAGCGGCACTCGGCAGCCGGGGCAGGCTCGGCCACGGGCAGGGTCGTCGGCGTCACCTGGCAGCCGGCCAGCGCCGCCGGCAGCAGCAACAGCAGCCATCTACGCATCGGATGCTCTCCGCGAAGGGTCAGGAGCAGTCTACGCTGGAAGTCGGCAGGGATGAAGCGCCCGGGGTTCTGTCCCGCGCCGGCCGGCGCTAAGCTGGAAACTCCTTCCACAAGACGAGAGCGGCCATGAAGATCCTCATCTGCCCGGACAGCTTCAAGGATGCCCTGCCCGCCGCCGATGCCGCGCGCGCCATCGCCGTGGGGGCGAAGCGTGCCGGTGACGACATCGAGGCCCTGGAGTGCCCGCTGGCCGATGGCGGCGAGGGAAGCCTCGATGCCCTGCTGGCCGCCACCGGGGCCGAGCGCCGCTCGGCTGACGTCCACGACGCCCTGGGTCGCCCGGCCCGGGCCGACTGGGGCTGGCACGCCGCGAACCGCACCGCCTACGTGGAACTGGCCGAGGCCAGTGGCCTGCAGGCGCTGGCGCCCGACGAGCGCACCGCCCTGCACAGCACCACCTTCGGGGTCGGCGAGTTGGTCCGGGAGGCGCTGGATGCCGGTGCCGAGCAGCTGCTGCTTACCCTCGGCGGCAGCGCCACCAATGACGGCGGGGCGGGGATGCTGGCAGCCCTGGGGGCGCGACTGCGTGACGACGAGGGCCGCGACCTGGCCCCGGGCGGCGCCGCCCTCGCCGACCTGGCCGAGCTCGACCTGGACGGTCTCGACCCGCGCCTCGCCGGCCTGCACGTCGAGACCGCAGTGGACGTGGACAACCCGCTGCTGGGCGAGCGTGGCGCCAGTGCAGTCTTCGGCCCCCAGAAGGGCGCCTCGCCGGATGAGGTGGCGCGCCTCGATGCCGCCCTCGCCCGCTTCGCCGACATCAGCGCCGCGACCCTGGGCCAGGATTACCGCGAGCTGCCCGGGGCCGGCGCCGCCGGCGGCATGGGCTTCGCCGCCCGGGCCTTCCTCGGTGCCGAGCTGCGCCCCGGCATCGAGCTGGTGATGGCCCAGGCCGGCGTCGAGTCGCTGCTGGCGGACGCCGACCTGGTGATCACCGGCGAGGGCCAGCTCGATGGCCAGAGCCTGGCCGGCAAGACCCCGGTGGGCGTGGCGCGGCTGGCCCGGCGCCACGGGGTGCCGGTGGTGGTGCTGGCTGGGCGCCTGGCACCGGGCTGGCAGGCCGCCTTCGACGAGGGCGTGACCGCGGCCTTCGCCCTGGCCGATGGACCCATGGCGCTCGACGAGGCACTCGTGCGCTGCGCCGAGCTGCTGGCCGACCGCACCGAGGGCCTGGTGCGGTTCTGGGTCGCACTCGGTGGCGCGCGGGCTTGAAGTGCCTATCCTGCACCCGCATGTCATCGACATCGGCTATGGTGGCCATGGCGACATTTGACTTATCCACCGCCGGCAGACGCATTACCCTTTCCGCATCGCGATCAAGGAGGCATTGCATGAGCGAGACCAATACCATCGGCCTGCACGAGGCCAGCGCCAGCCAGCTGGCCGAGAAGCTCAACGAACTGCTGGCCAACTACCAGATCTTCTACATGAACGTGCGCGGCTACCACTGGAACGTGAAGGGCCGCCAGTTCTTCCAGCTCCACGAGAAGTTCGAGGAGTTCTACACCGACCTGCTGACCAAGGTCGACGAGGTCGCCGAGCGCATCCTCACCCTGGGCCACCAGCCGGTTCACGCCTACAGCGACTACGTGAAGCTCTCAAGGATCCAGGAGGACAAGAACGTCCACGACGGCGAGGCCTGCGTGCGCGGCGTGCTCCAGGGCTACCAGACCCTGATCGAGCTGCAGCGCGAGCTGCTCTCCCTGGCCTCGGATGCCGACGACGAGGGCACCGCCGCCCAGGCCGGCGACTATATCCGCGAGCAGGAGAAGACCGTGTGGATGCTGGGCGCCTACCTCGGCTGATCACCGGCACCGCTGAACCGAAGCACCACGACGCGGCCCCGAGGGGCGGCGTTGTGGTGTGGGGACGGCTGATCCGGCAAGGTCTCAGGAACGATTTGTCGCCTCATCGTCCGGCTCACCCTCCTCCCCGGCGGCACGCACCAGTTCCGTCGGCAACGGCTTCTTCATGCGCACCCCCAGGCGCTGCAGCTCGGTGGCCTGGGCCACCAGGCTGCCTTGCCCGCTGGAGAGCCGCCCCATGGCACGGCGATGGCTGTCGCCCGCCCGCTCCAGGTGGCGGCCGACCTCCTCGAGGCTCTCGACGAAGCCGGAGAACTTGGCCAGCAGTTTCTCGGCCCGGTCACCGATCAGGCGCGCATTCTCGTTCTGGCGCTCCAGGCTCCACAGGCCGGCCACGGTGCGCAGGCTGGCCAGCAGGGTGGTCGGGGTGACCACCACCACCTGGCGGTCGAAGGCTTCCTGGAAGAGCGTGGGGTCGCGCTCGAAGGCGGCGGCAAACGCAGGCTCCACCGGCACGAAGAGGAACACGAAGTCCGGCGAATTGAGCCCCGGCAGCGCCGGATAGTCCTTGCCCGAGAGCCCGGCGACATGGCCGCGCAGCGACTGCAGGTGGGCCCTCATGGCCGACTCTCGCTCGGCCTCGTCCTCGGCGTTGACCACCCGGGTCCAGGCCACCAGCGACACCTTGGCATCGACGATCAGGTGGCGGTCGTCGGGCAGGTAGATCACCGCATCGGGGCGCTGGCGCCCCTGCTCCCCCTGCAGCGAGACTTCGCGGCGGTACTCGATGTCGCGTCGCAGGCCGCTGCGCTCCAGCACGGTCTCGAGCATCAGCTCGCCCCAGTGGCCCTGGGCCTTCTGGTCGCCCTTGAGGGCGCGGGCGAGGCCCGCGGCCTCCTCGCCGAGGCGGGCATTGAGCCCGGCGAGCTGTTCGAGCTGGGCCTTGAGGGAGCCGCTGTCGCGACTCTGCTGGCCGTGGAGCTCCTCGACCCGACGGCGGAACTGGTCAACCTGCTCGCGGAAGGGGCGCAGCAGGGCCTCCAGGCTGTCGCGGCTCTGTGCCGAGAAGGCCTGCTGGCGCTCCTCGAAGATGCGCCCGGCGAGCTGGCGGAACTCCTCCTTGAGCCGCTCCCGGGCCTCCTCCAGCAGGGCCAGCTGCTCACGGTGTCGCAGCGCCATCTGCTCCTGCTCGGCCTCCAGCCGGGCGGCATGCTCGCGCCGCTCGGCCAGCCGGTCGCGCGTCGCGGCCAGTTCGGCCTCCAGCCCGGCCAGGCGCTCGCGGCTGCCATCGAGCTGCGCATCGCTCTGGGCCAGCTCCTGCTCCAGGCGCCGCACGCTGGCCTCGCCCTCGGCCAGCGCCTGCTCCCGGACGAGGAGGCGTGCCTCGGCGGCGACCAGGCGCCGGCGCCA
Organism: Halomonas ventosae; assembly: GCF_004363555.1. Lineage (GTDB taxonomy): Bacteria > Pseudomonadota > Gammaproteobacteria > Pseudomonadales > Halomonadaceae > Halomonas > Halomonas ventosae. The sequence goes on from NZ_SNZJ01000019.1 coordinate 69,047, forward strand.
GGACAGCCCCAACCAGGCCAGCGCGATCAAGAGGCCGGCCAGTCCCCAGACCAGCCAGGCAGGCGCCGCTCCCTGCAGCAGTTCGTTCATCACCACCTCGAGTGTGGAATGTGGAGAGAATCGGGAAACGCCGGGCATATCAGCGAACAGTGTTCGATATGCCCTGGCCCTCCGGCTATATTGTCGCCAGGGAACGCAGGGGCGAACCGAGTCACGTCACCGCAACGCCACGCGTCGCGTCAAGCGTCACTTCACGCGTCATTCCACGAGAGGACTCCCCGATGAAACGACTCCTGCTCGCCGCCTCGATCGCGGCCCTTGCCCTGGCGATGAGCCTGCCGGCGCTGGCCGACCGCGGCCGTCACCACGGCTATCACGGCGCCTCGTCACACCACCAGGCCCATGACCGGTACCAGGATCGCGGCAAGCACCACCGCAAGCACCGTCACAAGGCGCATCGCAAGCACCGCCACCACGCACCGCGGCGAGTGGTGGAGCACCACCACCGCTACTCTCGGCCAGCGCGCCACCGGGACTATCGACGGTACCGCGACTACCGCGGCCACACTGACATCCCGCTGGTCTCGGTGGATGGCTATCCGCTGGTCAGGATCCAGGTCGGCCACTGAGGCCGACCCCTCTGGGCCGATGCCAGACCCCGGGGGTCGGTAGCGCTTCTCAGCGGGTCTCGCCCCTGGCCAGGTCCTCGACCAGGGCACGCAGCAGCCCCCAGAACTCCGCCACGGAATCCAGCTCCACCCGCTCGTCGGGGGAGTGGGCGCCGCGGATCAGCGGGCCGAAGGAGATCATGTCCAGCTGCGGGTACTTGCCGCCGAGGATGCCGCACTCGAGGCCGGCGTGGATCACCTTGACCTCGGGCTCACTGCCCAGCCGCTCACGGTGCAGGCGACAGAAGCGCGCCAGGAGGGGGCTGTCGGGATTCGGCGTCCAGCCCGGATAGGCATTCTCGACCCGGGTGCGCGCCCCGATCAGCTCGAACAGCGCGCGGAAGCGGTCGGCAAGGTCCTCGGTGGCACTGTCGCGCAGCGAACGCACCAGGGCGCAGAGGTGGAACCGCCCGGCCGAAAGGCTGACCACGCCCAGGTTGTTGGAGGTCTCCACCACCCCCGGGACCGCTACGCTCATGCGCTCGACGCCGCAGGGGGCCACGTGCAGGGCGCGGACCAGCAGCTGGCTGGCCTGCTCCGTCAGCGCCTCGGCCGGCCTGGGGTCCTGTGGCGCCAGCATCAGGGTGAGCCCCTCGTCGACCCCGGCCAGCTCGGCACGCAGCTCCTCCTGCAGCACGGCCACTCGCTCGCTGGCGGAGGCCTGCTCGTCGTCGGGCAGCACCAGGGTGGCGAAGGCCTCCCGCGGCAGGGCATTGCGCAGGGTGCCGCCCTGGTAGTCGACCAGCCTCGCACCGAAGGGCTCGAGGGCACGCAGCACCCGCACCAGCAGCCGGTTGGCGTTGCCGAGCCCCTTGTGGATGTCGATGCCGGAGTGTCCCCCCGAGAGCCCGGTCAGCGACAGCCGCAGCGCCACCTCGTCGTCGCCCAGCGGCGTGCTGGGCAGCTGGGCCTCGACGATGACATCGGCGCCGCCGGCGCAGCCGATATAGACCTGGCCACGGTCCTCGGAGTCGAGGTTGAGCAAGAGACGTCCCTCGAGCCACCCCTCGGCCAGGTTGAGGGCCCCGCCCATGGAGGACTCCTCCTCCAGGGTGAAGAGCGCCTCCAGCGGGCCGTGCTCCAGGGTCTCGTCCTCGAGGATCGCCAGCGCCGCCGCCACCCCCAGGCCATTGTCCGCCCCCAGGGTGGTATCGCAGGCGTGCAGCCAGCCATCGTCGCCCACCCGGGTCTCGATGGGGTCCCTGGTGAAGTCGTGGGGATGGTCGGCATTGGCCTGGGCCACCATGTCCAGGTGGCCCTGCAGGATCACCCCCGGCGCCGACTCGCAGCCGGGGCTGGCGGCCTTGCGGATGCGCAGGTTGCCGAAGGCGTCACGGTCGTGGGCAAACCCCAGGCCGTCGGCCCAGCGCTCGAGGATCGCCACCAGGGCGGCCTCGTGGCCGGAGGGACGCGGCGTGTTGCACAGGGTGCGGAAGTGGCGCCACAGGGGCCGGGGGGAGAGCTGCTCGAGATGTGCGTTCATGGCGGTTCTGTCTCGCGATTGACCCGGGAACTCTACCGGCCGGCCTCGCCGGGGGAAAGCCCGGGGTCGCCGTCGCGGAGCCTTGCCACGGCCTCGCGCAGCCAGACCTGAACGCCGCGCTTGCCCGACACCCCCAGCTGCGCTGCCAGCCAGGGCGTCGCTCGCCCCTGGAAGGCCCAGGCGGCGAGCAGCGCCAGCGCCTCGTCCTGGCATCGCGCCGAACTCGCCGCCCGGTATCTCACCAGGGCCTGGATCGCCGGACGGGCCAGGCCGGGCTCGCGATGGCCGAAGGCCACGTCATCGAGGTCGCGACGATCCTCGTCGCCCAGGGGGCCGGCGGGCGCCTCGGCGAGCAGGGCCATCACCACCGCCGGCGCCAGCTCGGCCAGCTCGAAGGCCAGCAACCCCGGCAGCTGGCGATGGAAGCGCGCCTGGAGGCGTTCGGCGAGTCGCTGCCCCCCGGGACCGGTGGGCCGCACCACCATCAGCGCATGCTCGCCGGTGGCCGTCTCCCGGGTCAGTCCCAGGCGCACCGCCCGGAAGCCCGCCGCCTGCCAGAAGGCCTGCAGCCCCGGCTCGGCGCCGAAGCTCGCCCCCAGCAGGTCGATGTCGTCGCGACGGGCCCGCGCCACCTCGGCCTCGACCAGCTGCCGTCCCGTCCCGTGACGGCGCCGCTCGGCCGGCACGGCAATGCGCAGCACCCGCCGCAGGCGCGCGGTGAGCGCCTCGCGCTCGCCGGCATGGGCGGCCAGCGACTGGGCCAGCAGGTGGCCGCGCGGTCGCCGCTCGCCCCGCGCCACCTGCTCGGCGAGTGCGGCCGGAAAGCTCCCCTCGTCGCCGCTCACCACGACTCCCTGCAGAGCCGGGCCGGCCTCGAGGACGGTGAGGGCGACCCCCGGGCCATCCAGCAGCCGGCGCAGGTCGGCGGGCGTGGTGCGGTAGTGGGCCTGCACCAGCAGGCCGAACAGCGTCCGCAGCCTTGGCTCGTCGCGGACCAGGGCATCGCGGTCGAGGCGCCGCAGGGTCGCGGCGACCCCGGCCTCCGGGCAGGCCGCCGGCTCGGCATCCAGCAGCAGCAGGCGCGAGGTCAGCGCCTCCAGGGGGTCGCCCTCGGCCCAGCGGATCGGTTCGGCCAGGTGGCAGGCCCGCCAGTCGGGAGTCTGGCGCGCGAGCCGTTCGCGGAAGCGCAGTGCGAAGCCACGCCCCGACCCCTCGTAGCCGTGCACCGTGGTAGCGAAGGCGATGCGCGGGAAGGCGGCGAGCCAGCGCCCCAGCAGCGGGGCGGGAATCGCCGCCGCCTCGTCGACCAGCAGCAGCCGGCCGGGGCCACCGACCTCGCCCTGCTCGGCCAGCCGGGCCAGGGCATCGGGGGGCAGGAAGGCGACCCGGCCCTGGCCCGCCTCGAAGACGTTGGCGTGCCGTTGCCCCTCGGGACAGAGGGCCGCCAGCCGCTCGAAGAGCCCGGCCACGGCCGACGGGCGCGGCGCCGTGACCAGGATCTCCGTCTCCCCTGCCGCCAGCAGCCGCGCACAGGCGATGCCCAGGGCCGACGTCTTGCCGCGCCCACGGTCGGCGGTCAGCACCAGCGGCCGACGGCGACGCAGGCGCGTGAGTCGCGCCACCGCTTCCGCCTGGTCGCGGGTCAGGCAGTCCCCATCCGCGTCAGGCGACGACGCCGCTGCCGGCGGTGCCTCGGGCAGCGAGGGTCGCGACGGCGCCTCGCCGGCCGCCCACGCGATCACTCGCTCGTCGGCGCGCAGAAGCCGGGCAAGCCGGGCCAGGTAGCGGGCGCTGAGCTGCTCGCCGCGCCAGGGGTACTCGGCCAGGCGGCGGTAGTCGGCATCGGGACGCGCCCCCCAGTCGGGCGGGGTCATCAGCACCAGCAGCCCACCGGCGCGCAGGGTGCCGGCCAGGGCACCGAAGGCCTCGGGGTCGAAGCCGCTCTCGGCCGAGACGGCATCCATCACCACCAGGTCCTGCTCGCCCCCCAGTCGGGTGCGGGCCTTGGGCGCCGGCAGCCAGCACGAGGCCTCGATGCCGTCCACCGGCTCGGCGGCGACCCACAGCGGCGACACCCAGCCGCCCTGCTGCCACAGGGCCAGCGCCTCCTGATGGCAGGCATCGGCCGCGCCGGTGAGCCAGACCAGGCCGCGCCAGCGCTGCCGGGCCAGGCGTCGTCGGGTCGCGTGCAGGGGGGCGAGGCGGTCCTGGGTCATCCATGGCTCCTTGATGGGCTCAACTTTGGTCTAAGGGAGCGCGACCTTTCAACGTTCCCGGGCATTTCGGCACTGCAACACCGTTGTCATACGAACGTTTCAACCTATTGATTGAAAAGACATTCCCGGCCTTCCGGCGGAGGCCTTGCAGGGGCCGCCCGAGGCCTCCTGGCCGCCCGGGTCCCGGTCGAACATGTCCGTCGTCCCATGCTAGCTTGTTTGCTGTTGCCGAGTTGCCCGGACGGTCAGGCCCGCCTGCACCCTAGGTGGCCGCTTCCCGGCACCGACGGCCGTTCCATCGACTTCTCGACAAGCAGAACAACCCACAAGGGAGCACCTCAATGAAGAAGATGAGCAAGTTTGCCCTCACCGGGCTGGCCGCGGGCGTCGCCCTCGCCGCCATGAGCTCCACCGCCCAGGCCCAGGAATCGTGGACCATGACCACCACCTGGCCGGACAACCTTGACCTGATCCAGATCGATCGCCACTGGGCGGAGCTGGTCAACAAGCTCGCCAGTGACGAGGTGCAGATCAACTTCCGCGCCGGCGGCACCCTGATGCCCGGCACCGAGGTCTTCGACGCCACCCAGACCGGCGCCATCCAGGCTGCAGGCGACTGGCCCGGCTACTGGGCCGGCCTGAGCCCGGCCTTCTCGCCGCTGGCCACCACCACCAGTCTGTTCAACGGCGTCGACTACCTGAACTGGATCATGGAGTGGGGCGGCTGGGAGCTCTATCAGGAGGTCTACGGCGAGTACAACATGGTCTACCTGCCCTACGGCATCACCAACAATGAGTCCGGCTTCCGCGGCGGCACGCCCATCGAGAGCATCGCCGACCTGGAGGGCAAGCGCCTGCGCCTCTCCGGCCGCGACCAGGGTCGCGTGCTCGAGCAGCTCGGCGGCTCCCAGGTCACCCTGGCCGGTGGCGAGATCTACCAGGCCATCGAGCGCGGCGTGGTCGATGGCGCCGAGTTCTCCACCCCGGGCGTGGACTACAAGGCCGGCTTCTCCGAGGTGGCCGACTACTGGTCCGTGCCGGGCTGGCACCAGTCCGCCAGCGTGTTCGGCGTGATGATCAATCAGGATGCCTGGGACGCCCTCTCCGAGGAGACCCAGGAGAAGCTGAAGATCGCCGCCGAGGCTACCATGGCCTGGTCCCTGGCCTGGTCCGAGCGCGAGTCCACCGAGGGCACGGTGAAGTTCCTCGAGGACGGCACCGAGATCAACCAGCTCTCCGAGGAGGACCTGGCCGAGATCCAGCGCATCACCAACGAAGTGATCGTGCAGGGGGCCTGCGAGGACCCGATGCATGCCAAGGTCTACCACTCCATGATCAGCTACCTGGAGCACTACGCCAACTGGCGTGACGTCTCGGTGCCCTACAACATGAGCCGCGTCACCGACGACCTGCCCTCGCTCGAGGAGATCGAGGCCTGCATGAACCAGTAACCGGTTCGGGCCGGCCCTCGTCGGGGGCCGGTCCTGGTGCCAAGTGCCCCGCTGACCTCCCTCCCGAACGCTTCGCCCGATTCCGAGAGCTCCCATCATGAACGCCATTGCCAGGGTCATAGACGCCCTCAACGAGGGGTTCGGACGCCTGATCGCTCCGTTGCTCGCCGTGATCACGCTGATCGTGATCTACGACATCGCCATGCGCTTCTTCATCGGACGCCCCAGCGACTGGGCCTTCGACGTGACGAAGATGCTGTTCGGCGCCCACTTCATGCTGATGGCCGCCTACGGGCTGCGCCATCACGCCCATGTCGAGGTCGACGTCCTCAAGCGGCTGCTCTCGCGCCGCAAGCAGGCGGCCATTGAGCTCCTCGGCTACCTGGTCTTCTTCGTGCCCTTCATCTGGATGCTGCTGACCCTGGGCTGGGCCTTCTTCGAACGCTCCTTCAGCCGCGGCGAGACCACCTACGGCATGGTGGCCATCCCCGTCTATCCGGTGAAGGGCGTGCTCGTGGTCGCCGCCGTGCTGCTGCTGCTGCAGGCCATCGCCATCGTGATCCGCGCCGTGCAGGCGTTGGGCAAGGAGGAACCCGCATGAGCGCCGAGATGCTCACCCTGTTCATGTTCGGCGGCCTGCTGGTCGGCCTGTTCATGGGTCATCCACTGGCCTTCGTGCTCGGCGGCGTCGCGGTACTCGGTGCCTGGCTCGGGCCCGGCGCCAATACGCTGGGCATCCTGATCAACAACATCTACGGCAACGCCATGGACAACTACGTCCTGGTGGCCATCCCGCTGTTCATCCTGATGGCACGCTTCCTCAACGACTCCGGCGTCACCGAGAAGATGTTCGAGTCGATGCGCCTGCTGCTCGCCAACCTGCGCGGGGGACTGGCCCTGACGGTCGTCGTGGTGTCGGTCCTGCTGGCCGCCACCACCGGCATCGTCGGCGCCTCCATCGCGGTGATGGGCATGATCGCCCTGGTGCCGATGCTGAACTACGGCTACAACAAGCAGCTCAGCACCGGGGTGATCATGGCCAGCGGCTGCCTGGGCATCCTGATCCCGCCGAGCATCATGCTGATCCTGATGGCCAGCTATTCGCCGGTCTCGGTGGGCGCGCTGTTCGCCGGCGCGCTGATCCCCGGGCTCATGCTGGGTGCCCTGTATGCGCTTTACGTGCTGGTGATCTGCCACTTCAAGCCCGAGTATGGGCCTCGCGTGCCCGCCGAGGAGCGCGCCCAGGTCTCCACCGGTGAACTGCTGGTGATGCTCGGCAAGTACGTGCTGCCACCCATGTCGCTGATCCTCGGCGTGCTGGGGTCGCTGTTCACCGGCATCGCCACCGCCACCGAGGCCTCGGCCATCGGCGTCGCCATCGCCTTCCTGCTGTTCCTGATCTTCGGCGACCGCAAGGCCTCCACCTGCTACCGCACCCTGATCGAGGCCAGCAAGACCACCACCATGGTGATGCTGGTGCTGGTAGGCGCCACCGCCTTCACTGGGGTGTTCTCCATCGGCGGCGGCATGGACGTCATCCACGAGGTGGTGATGGCGATGCCCGGCGGCACCACCGGCGCGCTGATCCTGATGCTCTTCCTGGTGTTCATCCTGGGCATGTTCCTGGACTGGACCGGCATCGTGCTGCTGAGCTTCCCGATCATGCTGCCGATCGTCGAGAGCATGGGCATCGACGTGCTGTGGTTCGTGGTGATGGTCGCCGTGGTGCTGCAGACCTCCTTCCTCACCCCGCCCTTCGGCTATGCGCTCTTCTATCTCAAGGGAGTGGCGCCCAAGGGGGTCGAGACCCTCGACCTCTACAAGGCGGTGATTCCCTTCGTGACGCTGATCGTGCTGGCCTGCGTGCTGATGGCCTTCTTCCCGGCGCTGATCACCGGCCTGCCGTCGATGCTGGTCGGCTACTGAACCTCTCCTGCCGGTCACCCCCTGACGCCCGCCGCTCGATGAGCGGCGGGCGTCTGTCTTGATCCGGGTCAGCCGCAATGGCTGCAGCCTCGGGGGGCAGCTGATACAATTCTCACGCGCAAATGCCTCGCATCCACACCGCCTCCAGACGCCGCTGGAAGGAGACCTCGTTGACCAGACCGGCCAGTTCCCGTGCCCCCGTCCCCTCCCGCCTGTCGCTGCCCTTCAATGTCTGGAACGCCCTGACCATCGGGATCGCCCTGATCGTGGCACTGCCGGTCATCGTGGTGCTGGCGCACCTGTTCATGCCCACCGAGGGCATCTGGCAGCACCTGGGCAGCACCGTGCTGCCCAGGTATCTCGTCAACACCCTCTTCCTGGTGGTGACGGTGGGCCTCGGCACCTTCGTGATCGGTACCGGGACCGCCTGGCTGGTGGTGATGTGCCGCTTCCCGGGACGCCGGCTGTTCGAGTGGGGGCTGCTGCTGCCGCTGGCGGTACCGACCTACGTGATCGCCTATGCCTACACGGACTTCCTGCAGTTCGCCGGCCCCGTCCAGACCTGGCTGCGCGAGAGCTTCGGCTGGTCGGCCGGCGACTATTTCTTCCCGGACATCCGCTCGCTGTGGGGCGCCGCGACCCTGATCACCTTGGTGCTCTACCCCTATGTCTACATGCTGGCGCGGGCGGCCTTCCTGGAGCAGTCGGTCTGCGTGCTGGACGTGGGACGGACCCTGGGGCGGGGTCCCTGGCGGCTGTTCACCAGCGTGGCCCTGCCGCTGGCGCGGCCGGCCATCGTCGGTGGCGTCTCGCTGGCGCTGATGGAGACCCTCAACGAGTTCGGGGCCGTGCAGTACTTCGGGGTCGACACCTTCACCACCGGCATCTATCGCACCTGGTTCGGGATGGGCGAGCAGGTGGCCGCGGCCCAGCTCGCCGCCTGCCTGCTGGCCTTCGTCATCGCCCTGGTGCTGCTCGAGCGCGCCTCGCGCGGCAAGCGTCGCTATTTCCACACCACCGGTCGCTACCAGCACCTGCCGGAATTCGCGCTCCACGGCTGGCGGGCCTGGGCCGCCACCCTGGCCTGCCTGGCGCCGGTGCTGCTCGGCTTCCTGATTCCCAGCGGCCTGCTGGGCTATCTCTCGGTCCAGGGCGGGGATGCGCTGCTCGGCTCGGCCTTCCTGGGCTTTGCCGGCAACAGCCTGCTGCTGGCATCACTCGCCGCGGTGGTCGCGGTGAGCCTCGCGCTGCTGCTGAGCTACGGCGCCCGCCTGCACCCCGGCAAGGTGACGCGGGTCGCGACGCGTGTGGCCGCCATGGGCTATGCGGTCCCCGGCTCGGTGGTGGCGGTGGGCATCCTGATCCCCTTCGTGTGGATGGATCACCAGATCAACGACTTCATGAAGGGGCAGTTCGGGGTCATGGTGGGGCTGCTGCTCAGCGGGTCGGCCTTCATCCTGGTGTATGCCTACCTGGTGCGCTTCCTCGCCGTCTCCTTCAATGCCATCGAGGCGAGCCTGGGCAAGGTGACGCCGAGCATGGATGCGGCCTCCCGGACCCTGGGTCAGACGGCGGGCGGCACCCTGCGCAAGGTGCATACCCCTATCATGCGCGGCAGCCTGATCGCCGCCGGCATCCTGGTCTTCGTGGACGTGATGAAGGAGCTGCCAGCCACGGTGATCCTGCGCCCCTTCAACTTCGACACCCTGGCGATCCGCGCCCACAGCCTGGCCGCGGACGAGCGACTGGCCGAGGCCTCGACCTCGTCACTGGCCATCGTGGCAGTAGGCATTCTCCCGGTGATCCTCCTGAGCATCGCCATGCGTCGCTCCCGCCCCGGCAGTCGCTGAGGCCTCGAGGGGGAAGACGAAGACCTGGGAGGCGTCCAGGCCGATCATGATAGGCTGGCCCTCCCGGGGCAGGAAGACCCCCGGAGACCGGGCATGCAGGTGTAACTCCCGGCCATCGGGGCCGTGGGCGCAGATGTGCACCAGGCTGGTGCGCCCCAGCAGCTTGGCCATGATGACATGGCTGTGGTGATGTTCCGGCGGCTCGTCCAGCGGCACCACCCTCAACGCCTCGGGACGGATCATCACCCGCACCTGGCTGCCTTCGGGCAGCCCCCTGCCGGAGACGTCGCCCACCGGGGTCGCCACCTTGCCGTCCACCACGCGCCCCTCGAGCTCGTTCACCTCGCCGAAGAAGGTGACCACGAAGGGATCGGTGGGGGCGCAGTAGAGGTCCAGCGGCGTTCCGGCCTGCACCACCCTCCCCTCGCGCATCAGCACGATGCGATCGGCCATGAACATGGCCTCCTCTGGGTCGTGGGTCACCAGCAGCACTCCGGCGCCCACCTTCTTCAGCACGTGCAGGGTATCGTCGCGGATGCGGTCGCGCAGGCGGGCATCGAGGCTCGAGAAGGGCTCGTCGAGCAGCATCAGCTGCGGAGCCGGCGCCAGTGCCCGGGCCAGGGCGATGCGCTGCTGCTGCCCGCCCGAGAGCATGTGCGGGAAGACCCGGGCATAGCGCTCCATGCCGAGCAGCTCGAGCAGCTCGTAGGCGCGGCGACGTCGCTGCCGGGCGGGCTGCGACTCTAGCCCGAAGGCCACATTGTCGAGCACCGAGAGGTGCGGGAAGAGTGCCGAATCCTGGAAGGCCAGGCCAACGTTGCGCTTCTCGGGCGGCACATGGGAACGCCCGGTGCTCCCCATCGACTCGCCGCCCAACTCCACGCGCCCCTGCTGCACCACCTCGAGCCCCGCGGCGATCCGCAGCAGGGTGGACTTGCCGCAGCCCGAGGGCCCCAGCAGGCAGACGATCTCCCCGGGCTTGACGTCGAGGGAGACGTCCTCCACGGCCAGGTGCTGATGGTAGGCATGGCGGATCTGGTGCATGGCGAGAACGGGTGCCACGGTGGCGTTCTCGTCGATCGGGAGCATCGGTTGGCTAGTCATGGGATCTGAGCGGCCATTGGAGAGGGTATGTCCTGCATGGTAACGCGAAAGCCTCCTGAATGCGTTGTACTATCGCTCGCATTTCGCGCCGGCGGCTGTCAAGGCACGGCGATCCCTGACCTGGATCAGGCTGCCTGCCGGCGGGTCTTGACGCCGGCAGCGGGAGGCGCTTCAATGGCGTAAGTTTAATGCAAAGCATTATCATTCGAAACCGCAACTCCGTACCACGAGGTGTCTCCATGCTGCTGAACCGCCGTCTCGCCATGCCCCTCGCCGCCCTGGTGGCCGGCTCCGCCATGGCCTCCCAGGCCGCTGCCGCCGAGGAGCTCAATGTCTACTCCGCTCGCCACTACGACTCCGACGAGGCGCTCTATGCCGCCTTCACCGAGCAGACCGGCATCGAGGTCAACGTCCTCGAGGGCGACTCCGACCAGTTGATCCAGCGCCTCAAGCTGGAGGGCGAGGCCAGCCCCGCCGACGTGATGATCACCGTGGACGCCGGCCGCCTGTGGCGCGGCGAGCAGGAGGACATCTTCGCCAGCGTGGAATCCGAGGTGCTCGACGAGCGGCTGCCCGACTACATGCGCCACCCGGAAGGCAAGTGGTTCGGCTTCAGTCAGCGTGTCCGGGCGATCTTCATCGACCCCAGCGAGGTCGATGCCGCCGAGATCACCAGCTACGAGGACCTGGCGGACCCGAAGTTCGCGGGCCAGGTCTGCATCCGCTCCTCGAACAACATCTACAACCAGTCACTGCTGGCCTCGCTGATCGCCCACCACGGCGAGGAAGAGGCGGAAGCCTGGGCCAAGGGTGTGGTCGACAACTTCGCGCGTGACCCCGAAGGCGGCGACACCGACCAGATCCTCGGCGTCGCCAGCGGCGAGTGCAACATCGCCCTGGCCAACCACTACTACTACGTGCGCCTGGTCAACTCCGACCAGGAAGCCGACCGCGAGGCGGCCGAGCAGGTCGAGATCGTCTTCCCCAACCAGGACGGTCGCGGCGCGCACGTCAACGTGGGCGGTGCTGGCATGGTGAAGGGTGCGCCCAACGAGGAGAACGCCGTGCGCTTCCTCGAGTTCCTCGCCTCCGACGAGGCCCAGGCACTGTTTGCCACCGGCAACTACGAGTTCCCCGCCGTGGAATCCGCGGAGACCGATGGCGTCATCGCCTCCTGGGGCGACTTCAAGAAGGACGACCTGAACGTCAGCGTGCTGGGCGAGAACAACCCCGAGGCGATCCGGATCTTCGATCGCGTCGGCTGGCGGTAAGCCGTCAGGCCAGGCCGGACAGGAACGCCACCGCAGCCGCGGTGGCGTTTTTCATGGTCAGTGCGCCTCGTCCCAGTTGGCCCCACTCTCGGCCTCGACGGTCAGCGCCACATCGAGCTTCGCGGCCCTCTCCATCCGCCCCTTCACCTCCTCGATGAAGGCATCGACCTGGCCCTCGGCCACCTCGAAGACCAGCTCGTCGTGGACCTGCATCACCATCACCGCATCGAATGACTCGCCTGCGAGCCAGGCATCGACGTCGATCATCGCCCGCTTGATGATGTCGGCCGCGGTGCCCTGCATGGGGGCATTGATGGCGGTGCGCTCGGCGCCCTGGCGACGCGCGCGGTTCTGCGAACGGATCTCCGGCAGGTGGAGGCGCCGGCCGAAGACCGTCTCCACGTAGCCATCCTCGGCCGCCTGGGCGCGGATGCGCTCCATGTAGCGCGCCACCCCGGGGTAGCGGTCGAAGTAGCGGTCGATGTAGGTCTGCGCCTGGCCGCGCTCGATGTGCAGCTGCCGGCCCAGGCCCCAGGCGCTCATGCCGTAGATCAGCCCGAAGTTGATCGCCTTGGCGCTGCGCCGCTGGTCGCCCGAGACCTTGTCGAGCGCCACCCCGAACACCTCGGCGGCGGTGGCGGCGTGGATGTCTCGCCCCTCGGCGAAGGCCTCGAGCAGCCCCTTGTCACCGGAGAGATGGGCCATGATGCGCAGCTCGATCTGGGAGTAGTCGGCGGCGACGATGCGGTAGCCGGGCCGGGCGATAAAGGCCTGGCGGATCTTTCTGCCCTCCTCGGTGCGGATCGGGATGTTCTGCAGGTTGGGGTCGCTGGAGGAGAGCCGCCCGGTGGCGGTGACCGCCTGGTGGTAGCTGGTGTGCAGTCGCCCGGTCCCCTTGTTGACCAGCCGCGGCAGCTTGTCGGTGTAGGTGGACTTGAGCTTGGCGAGCCCGCGGTGCTCCATGATCACCTTGGGCAGCGGGTAGTCCAGCGCCAGCTCCTCGAGCACCGCCTCCGCGGTGGAGGGCGCCCCCTTGGGGGTCTTCTTGATCACCGGGATCTTCTGCTCCTCGAAGAGGATCTGCCCGAGCTGCTTGGGGGAGCCGAGGTTGAATTCGCGGCCGGCGAGCTCGAAGGCGCTGGCCTCCAGCTCGCGGATGCGCGTCTCGAGCTCCCGGCTCTGGGCATGCAGACGCTCCGGGTCCAGCGCCACCCCGGTGCGCTCCATGCGCGAGAGCACAGGGATCAGCGGCAGCTCGATCGCCTCGAGCACCTCGGCGAGCCGCCCCTCGGCCTCGACGCGGGGACGCAGCTCCCGGTGCAGGCGCAGGGTGATGTCGACGTCCTCGCAGGCGTAGGGCGCGGCCTGCTCCAGGGCCACCTGGTTGAAGGTGAGCTGCTTGGCGCCCTTGCCGGCGATCTCCTCGAAGGAGATGGTCTTCTCCCCCAGGTACTTCAGCGCCAGGGAATCCATGTCGTGGCGGGTCGCCGTGGAGTCGAGCACATAGGACTCCAGCATGGTGTCCTCCAGGGGCCCGGCCACCGCGATGCCGACGTTGGCCAGCACCGAGATGTCGTACTTGAGGTTCTGGCCGACCTTGGTCCGGCCGTCGCCCTCCCAGAGCGGGCGCAGGGCCTCGAGCACCGCCTCGCGGTCGAGCTGCTCGGGGGCATCGAGGTAGTCATGGGCCAACGGGATATAGGCCGCCTCGCCAGGTTCCAGCGACAGCCCCACGCCCACCACCTGCGCCTCCATATAGTTCAGGCTGGTGGTCTCCAGGTCGAAGCAGAAGGTATCGCTCGCCTTGAGCCGCTCGAGCCAGGCGTCGAGGTCGGCCTGGGCCAGGATGACATGGTCCTCGCGGGCAGAACGACGCTCCGAGCCGGCCGCCCCCTCGCCCTCGTCCTCGGCCGGCACCGGCGTGCCGCCCGCCGCGTCGTCGACCCCCTCGTCCTTGCCCTCGAGCAGCTCGGCGAGCCAGGCCCGGAACTCCAGCCGGCGATAGAGCTCGAGCAGCGCCTCGCGGTCGGGGTGGGCGATGTCCAGGTCGTCGAGCCCCACCGGCAGCTCGCAGTCGGTCTTGATGGTCGCGAGCTGGTAGGAGAGGAAGGCCTGGTCGCGGTGCTCCTCGAGCTTCTTCGGCAGCGTCTTGGCGCCGCGAAAGCCCAGTGCCTTGACCTTCTCCAGGTCGGCATAGAGGGTCTCGAGCCCGCCGTCCATGCCCTGCAGCAGCCCCAGCGCGGTCTTCTCGCCGACCCCCGGCACGCCGGGGATGTTGTCGACCTTGTCGCCCATCAGGGCCAGGAAGTCGATGATCAGCGCCGGCGGCAGGCCGAACTTCTCCTTCACGCCGTCGACGTCCAGCGTCTCGTCCTTCATGGTATTGACCAGCGTGATGTGCTCGTTGACCAGCTGGGCCATGTCCTTGTCGCCGGTGGAGATCACCGCGTCGCGGCCCGCCTCGGTGGCCCGTCGGGCCAGGGTGCCGATGACGTCGTCGGCCTCCACCCCCTCGATGCACAGCAGCGGCAGGCCCAGGGCCCTGACGCAGTCGTGCAGCGGCTGCACCTGGGAGCGCAGGTCATCGGGCATCGGCGGCCGGTGGGACTTGTACTGCTCGAACAGCTCGTCGCGGAAGGTCTTGCCCGGGGCATCGAAGACCACTGCCATGGGGCTGTCGGGGTAGTCCTTGATCAGCCGCTTGAGCATGTTGAGCACCCCCTTGATCGCCCCGGTGGGCTGGCCGTCGGAGGTGGCCAGGGGCGGCAGGGCGTGGAAGGCGCGGTACAGATATGAGGAACCGTCGACGAGAACGATGGGCGTATCGGCCATGAAGGGCATCCATTGAAGCGTGGCGTGAGGTGATCCTGATCATCCATGATACGCATTGCCGTCGCCTTTTGCCGCGGGTGGTAGGCCGGGCGCCCGCTAGCCCCTACACTGGGGGTATCCCTGCTTCCCCGCCCCGTGCGGCCCTGGAGGTCATCATGAAGAAGTTCCCGAGACGCTCGATCACTGCCCTGCTGCTGGCCCTCGCCCTGGTCCTGGCCAGCGGTGGCAGTGCCCTGGCGCAGTCCTCCGCCGACCTCGAGCCGGACATCACCGTCCGCCAGGAGGAGGAGCGCACCATCCGCGAGTACCGCGTCAACGGCGAGCTCTATGCCATCGAGATCCGCCCCTCCTCCGGCCCCTCCTACTATCTCGTCGACCACGACGGGGACGGCGACTTCGAGCGCCAGGAGGGCGACCGCATCGCCGTCCCCCAGTGGGTACTGAAGACCTTCTGAGCCCGCGGTCCCCCCGCTTCCGACCCCCGGCCCCGGCAGGGCACCCGCCGCGACCGGGCCACGTGCATCGGTGTGCCAAGTCGCTACAATAGGCGGCTTGGCATTTCCCGGGCGAGAGACACATGGCTGTATTCACACCGCTTACCGAACCTCAGGTCGCCGAGTTCCTCAGCCGCTTCGATGCCGGCTCGCTCGTCTCCCTAGAAGGCGTGCCTGCCGGCACCGAGAACACCACCTTCTTCGTCACCACCGACCGGCGCGAGCTGGTGCTGACCCTCTTCGAGCAGGGCGAGCACGAGGAGCTGCCGTTCTTCGTCGAGCTGCTCGACTACCTGGACGAGCACCGCCTGCCGGTGCCGGGCCCGCTGCACGACCGCGACGGCATCGCCCTGCACACCCTGGCCGGCAAGCCCGCCCTGCTGTTCCCGAAGCTGCCCGGTCGGCACCCGAAGGACCCGAACCTGGCGCAGTGCCGCGAGCTCGGCGACACCCTCGGGCGCATGCACGTGGTCTCCCGTCACTTCCCGGGGAACCGCCCCAACCCGCGGGACCTGCACTGGCTGCTGCCCATGCACCACAAGGTGCTGGTCTACCTCTCGCCGCAGGACCAGGCGCTGATGAAGGACGAGGTGGAGATCTACCAGGGGTTCTTCGGCGACGCCCCGGCACTGCCCCAGGGCGCGCTGCACGGCGACCTGTTCCGCGACAACACCCTCTTCGACGGCGACCGGCTGGGCGGGCTGATCGACTTCTACAACGGCTGCACCGGTGACCTGCTGTTCGACCTGGCCATCGTCATCAACGACTGGGCCACCGGGCCCGATGGCCGCCTGGATGCCGCGCGCCACGATGCCATCCTCGCCGCCTACCTGGCGCGCCGGCCGCTGAGCCCCGCCGAGCGCGACGCCTGGCCGATGATGCTGCGCCTGACCGCCCTGCGCTACTGGCTGTCGCGGCTGCTGGTGGTCTACGTGGACCCGCCGGCCCACGACCTCACGCCACACGACCCCGAACAGTTCCGTACCATCCTCAAGGCGCGCCTGGAAGATGGCGCCCTGCCGCTGCCCGAGGTGAGCGAATGAGCCTGTCCAAGAGCAGTGCCGCCGGACCGGCACAGCGCGCGCGGCGCACCTGGAACATCGACCAGTGGGGCAGCGGCTACTTCGACGTCGACGACAGCGGCCACGCCCTGGTGCGCCCGCTCGGCAGCGAGGCCGAGGGCCCGGCCCTGCCGCTTGACGACCTGGTGGCCGAGCTGCGCCAGGCCGGGCTGCGCCTGCCGGTGCTGGTGCGCTTCACCGATATCCTCCACGACCGGGTCGAGCAGCTCTGCGCCGCCTTCGATACCGCCATGCAGGAGGAGGAGTTCGGCGGTGGCTACACCGCGGTCTACCCGATCAAGGTCAACCAGCAGCGCCGGGTGGTGGAGGAGATCCTCGGCACCCAGGAGCGCGGCCATGGCCGGGTGGGGCTCGAGGCCGGCAGCAAGCCGGAGCTGCTCGCCGTGCTGGCACTCTCCGGCGACGGCCCCTCGCTGATCGTCTGCAACGGCTACAAGGACCGCGAGTACGTGCGCCTGGCGCTGATGGGCGAGAAGCTCGGCCATCGGGTCTACCTGGTGGTGGAGAAGCTCTCGGAGCTGCCGCTGATCCTCGAGGAGGCCGAGCGCATCGGCGTCACGCCACGCATCGGCCTGCGCGCCCGCCTGGCCACCGTGGGGCGCGGCCGCTGGCAGAATACCGGCGGCGAGAAGTCCAAGTTTGGCCTCACCGCCAGCCAGGTGCTGGCGGTGGTGGAGCAGCTGCGCGAGGCCGATGCCCTGGCCAGCCTGCAGCTGGTGCACTTCCACCTCGGCTCGCAGATCGCCAACATCCGCGATATCCAGCGTGGCCTGCGCGAGTGCGCCCGCTTCTACCAGAGCCTGGTGGCGCTGGGCGCGCCGGTGGACACCGTGGACGTGGGCGGCGGTCTCGGCGTCGACTACGAGGGCACCCGCTCGCGCAGCTTCTGCTCCGCCAACTACTCCATGCTGGAGTACGCCCGCAACGTGGTCTACGCCTTCCGCCTGGCCTGTCAGGAGTTCGAGCTGCCCCAGCCCCACCTGATCAGCGAGTCGGGTCGCGCGCTCACCGCCCACCATGCGGTGCTGATCACCAACGTGATCGGCGAGGAGCGCATCGGCGACGAGGCGCCCCCGCGCCGGGTCGAGGGCGACCCCCAGGTCGACGAGCTGTGGCGCGTCCACGACCTGCTGCACGACCAGGCCGAGCCACGCGGCCTGGTGGAGGCCTGGCACGACCTGGTGCAGGCCATGGGCGAGCTCCACGAGCGCTTCGTGATGGGCCTCACCGACATCACCGCCCGGGCCGAGGGCGAGGGGGTCTACTTCGCCGCCTGCGCGCGGCTGCGTGCCCGGCTCGATACCCGCAACCGCGCCCACCGCGAGATCGACGACGAGCTGGCCGAGAAGCTCGCCGACAAGCTGTTCGTCAACTTCTCGCTGTTCCAGTCGGTGCCCGACGTCTGGGGCATCCAGCAGATCTTCCCGGTGCTGCCGCTCACCGGCCTGGACCACGAGCCGGTACGCCGCGGGGTGATTCAGGACATCACCTGCGACTCGGACGGGCGCATCGACGGCTACGTGGATGGCCAGGGCGTGGAGACCACCCTGCCGCTGCCGGAATGGCAGGAGGGCGACGAGAAGCTGCTGGGCTTCTTCATGGTGGGGGCCTATCAGGAGATCCTCGGCGACCTGCACAACCTGTTCGGCGACACCGACTCGGCGGATGCCGCCCTGGACGGCAACGGCCGCTGGTCGATCAGCCAGATCCAGCAGGGCGACCGGGTCGCCGATGTGCTCGGCTACGTCAACTTCGACGTCGCCGCCCTGCGCGAGCGGCTGGCCGAGCAGCTCGCGCGCAGCGGCCTGGAACGGGCCGAGCAGCAGGCCTTCCTCGACGACCTCTCGGATGGCCTCGAGGGCTACACCTACCTGGAGTAAACATAGGGAAGGTATTCATTTCGGAAAAATCCTTTATTTCCATAAGGTTGTTGATCTTCTCAAGCAGACACTGGATACCATTCATCAGGCGATAACCACATCGGCAATCACAGATAGAACACCTGAGATCTTGCGCCATGAGGGAAAACCGATAACGGAGCTTATATATTCACCATGGGCCACATGGCCACATGGGCCAACGGCTCTAGGACGGGGGCTACAGCCGGCCCACATGGAAGTTATCCTCATGGGCCATGTGGGCCACCCCTGTTCTGAGCCCCTGCGGTCCCGCCTGATGCATTCGCCTCCTGGTAGGCGCAGTCGACCTTGGTGCTGGCGGCGCATGCTGGGAGTAGATCCGGAGGACTGTGGCACAGGACGAACTTCTGGGTCGCCCGCCAGGGACAGATATGGGTCACGGCGCCGTCGAGGCTGGAGGCTGCCGCGCAGAACCTTAGCCGAACCTTATCCCCCCTCAGATCGCCCTGTGTGGCTCCACAGGGCGTTCCGGGCTCGAGGTATAGGGTGAAACAACGGGCACACGACAGCAGGCTGGCACTGGAGTGGAGTCAGAGGCGTCCTGGTGCCTAGCAGCCGGCTGTGCCGGGGGAAGAAATGCACGCGGCCCTTATCCACCATTCCTCGATCCACTCTGGCTGGGCTTACCCCTTCGGCGAGTAGGCGCCGAGCGCGGGGTGCCACAGATGATCCCCGAGCATCACCAGGCCCTCCAGCTCCTCCTTCGTCGGCGGCGGGCCGGGCCTGTTCAGCCTGCGCTCCACCATCACGAAGAGCGTCTCGCGAACCTGTGTCAACGCCAATAAAGGTTGTCCGCTTTTCATCAATTCAGATTGTCCGGTTTTCATCAGTCTGAACTCATCGGTACCGGGTCAGGGGCGTGTGAGGTCTCTTCCTCCTTCGTCGTCGGTGTGGTCACCAGTCCGGCTCGACGCTTGTCCTTCAGCCGGTAGCTCTCGCCTTTGATGTTCACTGTGGTCGAGTGATGCAGCAACCGATCCAGGATCGCCGTGGCGATGACCTGATCGCCGAAGATCTCGCCCCAGTCCATGAACGACTTGTTCGAGGTGAGGATGGTGCTGGCTCGCTCGTAGCGCCGGTTGATCAAGCGAAAGAACAGGCTGGCTTCCTCGCGGGTCATCGGCAGGTAGCCCATCTCGTCGAGTACCAGCACCTTGGGGTAAGTCAGCTGCTGGAGTTGCCGATCCAGGCGGTTCTCCTGGCGGGCCCGCATCAGCGTGCCGACCAGGCGATCCAGTGTCATGAACAGCACCCGATGGCCGGCCTCGGCCGCCTTCACCGCCAGGGCGACGGCGAGATGTGTCTTCCCGACACCAGGTGGCCCGAGCAGCACGACGTTTTCCCCGCGCTCGACGAAGCCCAGGCCGGCCAGATCGCGCACGATCTTGTGGTCGATGCTGGGCTGGAAGCTGAAGTCGAACTGCTCCAGGGTCTTGATCCATGGCAGCCGGGCTTGCTTCAGGCGGGATTCCAGCCCCTTCTGGTGGCGACCGCCCCATTCCTGTAACAGGGCCTGCTCCAGGAATTCGCGGTAGTTCAGGTCCTGCTTGCTGGCGTGCTCGCAGAGGCTGTCGAGCGAGGCCTGGAGGTGCTCCATCTTCAGTCGGTTGAGTAGCTGTTCCAGGGCCATCACAGCACCTCCTCGTAGACCCGCAGGTCACGCTGCTGCACCGACAGGGTCTGCTGCCACAGGGCGGCATGATGCTCTGGCACGGTACGCCACCCGGCCTGTGGCGTTTGCAGGCGGTGCTGCGCGATGGTGTCACCGGCCGGCGAGTAAACGGTCAGCTCATCGTCCAGGCTTAGCCGGATCACCACCGCCTGGCCGCAGTAGCGCTCGGGGACGCTGTAGCGGTTGCCCCGGACCTCGATGTAGCCGTCCCAGCCGACCTGGCGGAGGTCGTGGTAGCGGGTATCGAAGTCCGTTGCCGGCAGTGCCTGGAGGGTCTCCACCTCGGCGGCAAAGCGTTCCGCCGGGGTCTGGCGAAACTGCCGTAGCGGCCGCTGATCGGCCACCCGCTCTAGCCACAGCAGGAGCAGCTGGTTCAGGTGGGCATAGCTCTCGAACTGCCGGTAGCGCTGGAAGAAGTGCTGCTTCACGTAACCCACCATACGCTCGGTCTTGCCCTTGGTGCGCGGACGCTGCGGCCGGCAGGCCTTGGGCGCGAACCCATAGTGGTTGGCCAGTTGCAGGAAACCGGCATTGAAGATGACGCGGTGGTCGCGGTCATGCTTCAGTACCGCCGCCTTCTGGTTATCGACCAGCACCGTGCGCGGCACGCCGCCGAAGTGGCGGAAGGCCTGCACTAGCGCCTCGTAGGTGTGCTCGGCATCCTGGCTGGGGGCCGCCCAGACATGGAAGCGCCGCGAATAGCCCAGCGTGTTGACGGCGAAGCTGACCTT
>NZ_SNZJ01000020.1:0-19473 GCF_004363555.1 Halomonas ventosae
GGCTCGAGGCCATTCGGTCCTACTCGGGATACACCCAGGCTGTGAGCGGTGGTAGCTAATCACCCCTCACTGGAGAGACACAAGGTCCTACGCCATGGATGGCGTCGGTAGCGCCCAGGGAAGGGTTTACAGCGCCTCCTCGATGGTCCGACACTTCGGGGCCTGCCGGCGGATCAGCCCCTAGCGATGCTACTAGCTGCAATGTCCTGCGTCTTGAACTCCTGCTTATCGTCGCCATCTCATCAGGGCACGCATTCATAGCCGCCCGAGGAGGGCCACGATGAAGATCCTGATGGTACTGACGTCGCACGACCGCATGGGTGACACCGGCCACGAGACCGGATTCTGGCTCGAGGAATTCGCCGCGCCCTACTACGTATTCAAGGACGCCGGCGCCGAGATCACGCTGGCCTCGCCCAAGGGTGGCCTGCCCCCGGTGGACCCCAACTCCCAGGCCGAGGAGGCCCTCACCGAGGAGACCCGTCGCTTCGAGGCGGATGCCGAGGCCAGGTCGCAACTCGCCGAGACCCGCAAGCTTGCCGATGTCGAGGTGAGCGACTTCGACGCCGTCTTCTTCCCCGGCGGGCATGGTCCACTCTGGGACCTCACCGGGGATCCCGATGTTCGCCGCCTGATCGAGGGCTTCCTGGCGGCCGAGCGGCCGGTGGCGGCGGTCTGCCATGCGCCCACGGTGCTGCTCGAGGCTCGCACGCCCGAGGGCGTGCCGCTGGTCAAGGGCCGCAAGGTCACCGGCTTCACCAACAGCGAGGAGGAGGCCGTGGGGCTCACCCAGGTGGTGCCGCACCTGCTGGAGGATGCCCTCAAGGCGCAGGGCGGTCGCTACGAGCGCAGCGACGATGACTTCGCTCCCTTCCAGGTGCGTGATGGGCTGTTGGTGACCGGCCAGAACCCGGCCTCCAGCGCCTCCACCGCCAAGCTGCTGCTCGAGGTCCTTGCCGAGCGAAGCTGACAAGTCTCGATCCATCAAGCATGCCATGCCGCCCGCCGCGCCTGCCGTGGCGGGCGGCATGGGGTTTTCCGAATGGTGCATTCGGCTTTTTTCAGCGGATACCGATGGTGCGCTGCGGTAGGATCATGGGATCGACACGACGCGGACCGAGGCAACGGATCATGTGGAAGAACACCCGCAGCGGCTGGGGGCTGGTCAGCATCCTGCTGCACTGGATCAGTGCCCTGGCGATCATCGGCCTCTTCATCCTGGGCTGGTGGATGACCGGGCTCGGCTACTATGACAGCTGGTACAACCTGGGCCCCTGGTGGCATCGTTCCTTGGGGATGCTGCTGCTGTTCGCCACATTGATACGCCTGGGATGGCGCATCGCCAACCCGGTGCCGGTGGAGAAGGGCCACCGTCTCGAGCGCCTGGCTGCCCATCTCGGCCACATTGGCCTCTATGTGCTGATGCTGGTGGTGCTGGTCAGCGGCTACCTGATCTCCACCGCCGATGGCAAGGGGATCAACGTGTTCGACGCCTTCACGGTGCCGGCCCTGGTCAGCGACTTGCCGAACCAGGCCACCGTGGCCGGCCAGGTCCACTGGTATGGCGCCCTGGCGCTGATCCTGCTGGCGGCAGGGCACACCCTGGCCGCCCTGAAACACCATTGGGTCGATCGCAACGACGTCCTGTTGCGCATGGTCGACCCGCGTCGCTCCCGTCGCCCCTGAGGCGATATCCCTCCCCGATACCATCCGCAAGGAGAGTCACCTGATGATCAAGAAGACCGCCATCGCCACCGCCCTGAGTGTCGCCGCCCTGGTGGGCGTCAGCCAGGCCCAGGCCGCCGATTACACCATCGACATCGACGGCCAGCACGCCTTCGTGCAGTTCAAGATCAGCCACCTGGGCTACTCCTACATCCTCGGCAGCTTCGAGGAGTTCTCCGGCAGCTTCAGCTACAACCCCGAGAACCTGGAGGCGTCTTCCGCCAGCGTGGAGGTCGAGGTGGCGAGCCTCAACAGCAACCACGCAGAGCGTGACAAGCATATCCTGAGCGATGACTTCCTTAACGCAGGCGAGTATCCCACGGCCACCTTCACGTCCACCGGTTTCGAGCCGACCGGCGACAACGAGGGCGTGCTGACCGGCGACCTGACCCTGCACGGCGAGACCAACGAGATCCAGATGCCGGTCACCCTGGTCGGGGAGGGCGAGGACCCTTGGGGGGGCTATCGTGCCGGCTTCGAGGGCTCTACCACCCTGACCTTGGCCGACTACGGGATCGACATGAGTGACTTTCCCGAGATGATGCACGAGCTCGAGCTCTATGTGACCTTCGAGGGCATTCGCCAGTAAGGCATCCCTGAGGCTCGACCCGCAGGCAGCATGACGCCCCCCGGAGCATCTCCGGGGGGCGTCTTGTTTACAGGGTTAGCAGTGAGGCTCAGCGGGTCTCGTTGAGCACCGCCTCGGGGAAGTGCCGACGCAGGATGCGGTTCTGGAACTCATCCACGAAGCGGCTGTTGATGATGATGATGAAGCGCTCGAAGGGCGCCTCGCTATCTTCCTGGTGAATGCTGTCCACGCTGTGGAAGAGGCGGTCGTCCCGCAGGTGCAGGATATCTCCGGGGGCGAGGGTCGTGTCGACCAGGGGCCGGGTTCCCGCCTTGTCGGCATAGAGGTGGTTATCGCCTCCGGCGACATTGTGGCGGTTCAGCACCATGATGCTCAGCGCCTTGCAGCCGTCGGCATGGATTCCCTGTCCCTGTAGGGGGTCGACCATGCCCTCGCCGCGGACACCGGTAATCTGCATCAGGATGGGCTCGTTGGCTTTCAGGTCCCAGAGTCGTGCCCAGGCGCGCACGAAGGCCTTCACATCCGGGCGGGCCATGTACTCCGGGGTCAGCGGCTCGTAATAGCGCAGCTTGTCCGCCATGCTCTCGGCATCATTGAAGGCGCCTCCCTGAGCCATGGGGCAAGGGCCCATGTCGTAGGCCTCGCCCCGCTCATCCAGGGCCAGCCAGGACATGCGCTTCCAGCGACGGTTGACGTAGGGGTCGCGGGGCAGGTCGGCGGTAAACGCCTGCCAGGCCTCGAGATCCACCCGGGAGCGCACCTCGGTCCTGGCCCAGTCCTGGTGCTGGAGGGCGTCGGTGACCTCTGGCGACCAGTAGTCGGCGACCGGGTCGAGGGGCATGGTGGCGGGATCGAAGCCGTACTTGAGGGTATCGAGTTTCATGGGATCTTCTCCGTTGGAAGGTGGGGCGTGATTGCCCCGTGGGTTGCCCGAAAGTCGTAGCAACCCTAGGAAAAGGAGAAGATTTGCAACGAAATGTCAAAAAATGTACGAGGCTTGTCGTACTGGGTGGCTTGGATCCTTCGTTGAATCGGCGGATGGCAATGCCTGGCATCGCCGCCCCTTCCTGTAGGAGATTTCCTACACGGAGGGGTAGTATGGGGTCTCGGTGTCGCACGATGGGGCGATTTCGCCACATACTGAAGGCTGACATCGTTTGGCGAAGATGAGGAAGTTGATGAGCGGTCGCGATACCGGCTTCCGGCACTGGCTGGCGCGTCGGTGGCAACAGGTCAGAGCGAGCAGGACCGAGGCCCGGGATGACAGCGCCCGGGACGATGTCGAGGTCGTGCGCCGCCAGTACCTGGAGAGCGAACAGCGCTTCCGCGCCCTGCTGGAGAGCCTGCCCAAGGTGGCGGTACAGGGCTATGACCGCGACCGCCGCGTGATCTACTGGAACGAGGCCAGCACCCGGCTCTATGGCTATGCTCCCGAGGAGGCTCAGGGCCAGTTGCTGGAAGAGCTGATCATCCCGGCGCCGATGCGCGAACCGGTGGTCCAGGCGCACCGGGCCTGGGTGCGGGAAGGGGTGGAGATCCCCGCCGATGAGCTCGAGCTCCAGCACAAGAGCGGAGAACTGGTCCCGGTCTTCTCCCACCATGTCATGCTCGGCGAGCATACCGGTGACCCCCTGATGTTCTGTGTCGACGTGGACCTCTCGGACCAGAAGCGGGCGAATCGCGAGCTGGATTTCGCCACGCGCTTCGATGCGCTGACCCACCTGCCCAATCGCCAGACCTTCGAGTCGCAACTGGACGAGGCCATCGCCGACTGTCGCCGACAGGACAGCGGGCTGGTGCTGGTCTACCTGGACATCGACCACTTCGTGGAGATCAATGACGCCCTGGGCTACGAGCAGGGGGATCGGCTGCTGGTCGAGCTGACCCGGCGGCTGCATCGCGCGACGCGAGGCTCGGACATGATGTCGCGACTCTCCAGCGACGAGTTCGTGATCGCCTTCCCGGGGTTCCAGCGTGAGCATGTGCTCCCGCAGCTGGTCCACAAGGTCCAGCAGGTCCTGCGTGATCCCTTCCTGATGGACGGCTCGCGGCGCCAGGTGACGGCCTGCCTCGGCGTCAGCCTCTATCCGGACAATGGCGATACGGCGCGCGAGCTGATCCGCAATGCCGATGTGGCCAAGAACCGGGCCAAGCTGGATGGCCGCGGCAGCGTGTGGTTCTTCGACCAGCAGCTCCACGATGAGCTGCTCCACCAGCATCGCCTGGTCGACCGGCTGGAGCAGGCCCTGGACAGCGGAGGACTCTCGCTGCACTACCAGCCTCAGGTATCCGCTGTCAGCGGTCGCATCGAGAACCTCGAGGCGCTGCTGCGCTGGCAGCCGGCGGAAGGTCCGCCGATCTCGCCGGCCGAGTTCATTCCCCTCGCCGAACGCTCCGACCTGATCCATCGGCTAGGTGACTGGGTCATGGAGGCCGCCTGCCATCAGCGGGCGCTCTGGCGGGATGCCGGCCTGGCCATCGAACGCATCGACATCAACTTCTCCGGCCGGCAGATGAGCCGGCCCGATGTCTTCGAGCGCTTCGAGGCCTGCCTGGCGCGCCATGGCCTGGGGCCCCGGCATATCGGGCTCGAGCTCACCGAGAACGTGCTGATCGAGGCCGACGGCAGGATCCTCGAGGGCTTGCGCCGGCTCCATCACCTGGGCTTTCGCATCGCCATCGACGATTTCGGCACCGGCTACTCGTCGCTCAGCTACCTCAAGCACTTCCCGGTCACGGCCCTCAAGATCGACCGCACCTTCGTGCGGGATGCCCCTGACCAGCCCGAGGATCGGGCCATCATGGAGGCCGCGATCTTCATCGGCCATCGTCTGGGCCTCGAGGTCGTGGCCGAAGGCGTCGAGAACCGCGAGCAGCTCACCCTGATCCGGGAGATGCGCTGCGACCTGGTCCAGGGGTTCTATTTCTTCCGTCCCATGCCCGCCCTGGAGATGGAGCGCGTCCTCGGCGGTCTGGTGGTGGGGCGTCCGGGGGTCTCGGGCTGAGTCTGCTGCCCGCTTGGCGTAGAATGCCAGCCCTGCGCACGACCACGGAGCCCCTGTGACTTCCCTCGACGAATCCCGATCCTCGCTTGGCCCCACCCTGTGGCGCCAGACCTGGCCCATGGCCATCGGCGTGCTGGCGCTGCTCGGCTTCCAGCTGGTGGACAGTGCCTTCATCGCGCGCCTCGGCACGGCGCCGCTGGCCGCCCAGTCCTTCACCTTCCCGCTCTCCTTCCTGGTCATCGGCATCCAGGTCGGCATGGGGATCGCCATCGCGGCGCTGATCTCGCGTGCCCTGGGGGCAGGGGAGGCCGCCCGGGCACGGCGGCTGGGCAGCCTGGTGCTGCTGGTGGGGACCGTCACCATTGCCCTGCTGGTGCTGCTGCTGTGGGCCATTCAGGCGCCGGTCTTCGCCCTGCTGGGGGCCGACACGTCCAGCCGCGAGCTGATCCGGGCCTACTGGGCGCCCCAGCTGCTGGCGGCCTGGCTGGGGGCGGTGCTCTATTTTGGCTATAGCCTGTTCCGGGCCCATGGCGACACCTGGCTGCCCGGCAAGATGATGGTGATCACCAGCCTGGTCAACCTGTGCCTCGACCCGCTGCTGATCTTCGGCATCGGTCCCTGGCAGGGATTGGGGCTGCCTGGCGCAGCCTGGGCCACGACGATCGCCTTCGCCACCGGCCTGCTGGTGCTGGGCCGTCGCCTGGGGGGCATGGACTGGCTGGCGGCCGAGGGGCTGCTCGGGGAACTGCGCCGTTCGCTGGTGCCCTTTGCCGGCATCGCCGGCCCGGCCATGATCAGCCAGCTGATGCCGCCTCTGGCGGCCATGCTCGCCATCTCGGTGGTGGCCTCGCTGGGCGAGGCGCAGGTGGCGGCCTGGGGGCTGGCCAGCCGCCTGGAGACCCTTTCACTGATGGTGGTGCTGGCCATGACCATGTCGCTGCCGCCCTGGCTCGGGCGCTGCTATGGCGCCGGGGACTGGAACCAGATACACCGCCTGATGCGCCTGGCGCTCAGGGTGGTGGTGGTCTGGCAGCTGTCACTGGGGATCCTCATGGCCCTGGCCTCTCCCTGGGTGGCACTGGCCCTCTCCGGCAACCCCGAGGTGCGCGATGACCTGGCGACCCTGATTCGCTTCCTGCTGCCCAGCTATGCGGCACTGGGGGTCTGCATGATCGTGGTCTCGGCGGGCAACGCCCTGGGTTGGCCGCTGCGTGCCATGCTGATGTCGGCCGCCCGGCTGTTCGTCTTCTACCTGCCCTGTCTCTGGGTCGGGGCCTGGCTGGGGGGGCTGCTCGGCCTGGCCATGGGCGCGGCACTCGGCAACCTGCTGGCGGGACTGGTGGCCTGGCAGGTGCTCCGGCGGATCCTCGCCAGCCCCCGCCGGCAGTCGGGAAATATGGATAGTGCAATCATCTAAATAATCTATATTCTACAATATGAATGCCTATTAAAAGCATTAAAAATAAAGCTTAGTTATTTTTTATGCGGGGTATTCAGTGTAATCATCTGGACATACCTCCCTATACTGCCCGCCTTCGATCCCATAACCACAAGGCAGAAGGGGAGCCCCCATGAAGGTACTGATTCTCGGTAGCGGCGTCGTCGGCGTCACCAGCGCCTATTACCTGGCACGCCAGGGGCACGAGGTCACGGTGGTGGACCGTCAGCCATCACCGGCGCTGGAAACCAGCTACGGCAACGCGGGCCAGGTCTCCTTCGGCTTCTCCTCGCCCTGGGCGGCGCCCGGCATCCCGCAGAAGGCGGTCAAGTGGATGTTCCAGGAACATGCCCCGCTCAAGATCCAGCCCAGGATGGATCCGACCATGGCGCGTTTCATGGTGCAGATGCTGGGCAACTGCAACGCCGACCGCTACATGGTCAACAAGGAGCGCATGGTGCGTGTGGCCGAGCATAGCCGAGCCTGCATCAATGCCCTGCGCGAAGAGACCGGCATCCGCTACGAGGACCGCCAGCGCGGCCTGCTTCAGCTGTTTCGCCACGAGAGCCAGGTGGAGGCGGTGGGCAAGGACATGCGGGTGCTCGAGCAGTGCGGGGTGCGCCACCAGTTGCTGAGCGCCGACGAGATCGCCGGCGTGGAGCCCGCGCTGGCCCGGGTGCCGGGCAAGTTTGTCGGCGGCCTGCACCTGCCCGACGACCAGACCGGCGATTGCCACCTCTTCACCAACCGCCTCGCGGACTACTGCCGCGAACGGCTGGGCGTCGAGTTCCGCTTCAACGTCGAGATCCAGCGCCTCAGGCGCAGTGCCGGCACCATCGAGGGCGTGGTCACCAGTGACGGCGAGCTTACTGCCGATGCCTACGTGGTCTGCCTGGGGAGCTATTCGCCGTTCCTGGTCAAGGATCTGGATATCCGGCTGCCGATCTACCCGGTCAAGGGCTACAGCCTGACCGTGCCGGTGACCGATGATGGCGGCGCCCCCCAGTCCACGGTGATGGACGAGACCTTCAAGGTGGCGATCTCGCGCTTCGATGACCGCATCCGGGTGGGCGGCACCGCCGAACTGGCCTCCTACAACCTCGACCTGCTGGAGAAGCGCCGCGCCACCATCGGCATGGTGGTGCGTGACGTCTTCCCGGAAGGGGGCGATGTCGAGAAAGCGGAGTTCTGGACCGGCCTGCGCCCCATGACCCCCGACTCCACGCCGATCATCGGCGCCACCCGGGTCGATAACCTGTGGCTCAACACCGGCCATGGCACCTTGGGCTGGACCATGAGCTGCGGCAGCGGCCAGCTGCTGGCCGACCTGATGAGCGGCCGCGCACCGGCCATCGATCCCCGTGGGTTGGATGTCTCCCGCTACGCGGCCTGAGATAAGAAGCGCAATGAGGCCGGCCTATGCACAGGGCGCCGACTCGGCTCGGGGCAGGCTCGAGACGCCCACCTTGTCGGTGCAGTTCCGGGGAACCTTTGCACCGGAGGAGATGGCGTGGAGGTGGCAGAAAGCCATCCTAGCCGAACACCGTGCGGAGAGGGGTAGCCAGATACGGTAGCGAGCCTTGCCAGGCGGGTGTACTCAATGGGTAGGCCAGGTCCATCAGGTTGCCCCCCAGTTCCTGTAGGGGCATGCCCCGACCCGACCCGGGAGCGAGGCCCCGGGCTCTTTCGCCAAGTGTCAGGACCAATGTGGAACAGCTCCTCGCAACGCGGCGTCTGGCACCCTTATGGGTGATCTCATCGTAAAGTGTCACAATCACTCCGCGAGGCCAGGAACTCGGGCCGTGGCGCAGTGCCGCTGAATGGGCTCTCCAAGCTGTTTTCCACACTGTTGTATACGAAGAACAGGTTGGATCTCGGCCAGGGCGTGAGGTTGCGGTTCGAAGCGTGCAGGATGTTGCAGTCAAACAGCAGCAACGAGCCGGCTGGCCCCTTGGGGGCGACGATCCCGTGTCGCTCGATCAGATCGCCCAGCACCTCTTCGCTGGGCACTCCCAGACGCTGGTGCTGGAGCGACGTCTGCCAGTTATTGTCGGGTGTCTCGCCCACCGTCGGTATGAAGTGCCGATGAGATCCGGGCACAAGCATCAATGGCCCATTGAACTCCAGGTTGTCGGTCAGCATCAGCGAAGCGCTCACAGCCCGCATGCGAGGCATGCCGTCTTCGGCGTGCCACGTCTCGAAATCGGAATGCCAGTCGAATCCGCTGCCCTGGAATCCTGACTTGTCATTGATACGGGACTGGTGGATATAAGCCTCGCTGCCCAACAGCTGGTGAATGATCGCCAGCAGATAGGGATGGCGCGTCAAGGCGGCGAAACGATCAGAGAGCTCATGCATGGCGAATACCGAACGGATCGCGCCCGAATCGGGGTCGGTGATGACCTGATCGCTGGACGTGAGCTCATGATCAAGTTCCATGGCATTGAGCTCATCGAAGAAAGGGGCGATCTCCTCGGGAGAAAGGAACCCTTCCATCCAGAGAAAGCCGTCCTTGTCGAAGCTCTCCAGGCTTGCGGCATCGAGTGGGCCGGCCAGTCGCTGCCGCGTGCTGCCATGAATCACAGGGCAGCGCCGCGGCAAGGGCGACAGGGGTGACGTGATTCGAGTGGGGTATGGGTCACGATTGCCTGGAGTTGATAATGCGTTTGGCATGTCGGCATCCTTTATAGAAGATATGGGGATCGTGGCAGTGAACTGCCTTTCGCCACCCATCCTGAGGGCCGTGCCAGGGAATCGACATAACCTGGGTTATGCGGAGCAAAGACTGTCCGGTAATAACTCGTATGTTGTTGTGTGCCGGTGTTGGTCAAGCGTCGTTATATGTAACAGGGAACGTGGAATGGAGCATCGAGACAGCTGTATCATCCGACATTTCAGCCATTACCTTGCCTTGTCCGAGCGCGACAAGGTGCTGCTGAACGAGCTCGAGCGAACCCCCATCGAGGTTGAGGCGGGTGATCTGCTCTGGGAAGAGATGGCAAATGCCGAGGAGTTCTGTTCACTGCGCAGTGGATGGGCCTATTCCTTTCGCTATCTGGAAAACGGAACACGGCAGATTCTCGAGGTCTTCCTGCCGGGCGATATTATCGGGCTCCGGGAGTTTGCGTTCTCGCAGCGCCTGGCGGGCGTACGGATGATCGAGGATGGCGTCATTTGCCGTTTTCCGCATGCGGCAATCTTGCGGCTGTTTCGGCAGTCATCGACCCTGACGACGGTCATGTTTGCCATTTCCAGCCGACAGCAGGCGCTGATGACCGAGCGGTTGGTAAACATCGCGCGTCGTAGCGCCAGACAGAAACTGGCGCATTTCCTGCTGGAGATGCACCAGCGTCTGAGGCAGACCGAGCCGGAAGGAGACTGTCATCTACGCCTGCCCATGTCGCAGGAGGTGCTGGCGGACCTGCTCGGACTCAGCCCTGTACATGTCAGTCGGACCTTTACAGCCCTGGACGAGGATAGGCTCGTCCATCGTGATGGCCACCGCCTGACGATTCCCGATCTGCAGGCTCTGGCTCGGCATGGCCAGTTCGACGATTGCTATCTCATCGACAATCTCAGGTCGTTGGTTGTCAGCGAGAGTTGAGTTGGCAGCCCCAGGCCTGACATGAAACGCCCGGGCCATTGGCCCGGGCGATGTCGATTCCAGGGGTGTTGCGATCAGTTGACCGCGGCGATCGCCTTGGCCAGGTAGGGCAGGTTCTCGTGGGAGAAGCCGGCCACGTTGGCGCGGCCCGAGCGCACCATGTAGATGCCGAACTCGTCGCGCAGGCGGTCGACCTGCTCGGCCGTCAGGCCGGTGTAGGAGAACATGCCACGCTGCTCCGCCACGCAGGCATACTTCTGCTCCAGGCCATAGGGCTTGAGAGCCTCGACGAAGTCACGGCGCAGGGTGTTGATGCGGTCGCGCATCTCGGTGAGCTCCTCGCGCCAGATGGCGGCGAGCTCAGCGGAGTGGAGGATCTCGCTGACGATGGCGCCGCCGTGGGCCGGCGGGTTGGAGTAGTTCTCGCGAGCCACGATGGCGATCTGCGAGCGCACGTTCTCCATCTGCCCCTCGTTCTTCGCCACCATGATCAGGCAGCCGGTGCGCTCGCAGTAGATGCCGAAGTTCTTGGAGCAGGAGCTGGTGATGATCACCTCGTCGAGGTTCTCGGCCATCAGCCGAACCCCGTAGGCGTCCTCGTCCAGGCCCTCGCCGAAGCCCTGGTAGGCGAAGTCGATCAGCGGCAGCAGGTTGCGCTCGCGAACCACCTCCAGCACCTGTTGCCACTGGTCGCGGGACAGGTCGAAACCGGTGGGATTGTGGCAGCAGGCGTGCAGCAGCACCACGTCGCCCTCGGGGATCTGCTTGAGCGCCGCCAGCATGCCGTCGAAGTCGAGACGGTTATCGGCGTCCACGTAGGGGTACTTGTGCAGCGTCAGGCCGGCGGCCGGGAAGATACCCAGGTGGTTCGGCCAGGTCGGGTCGGAGACCCAGATGTCCTTGCCGGGCAGCTGGTGGGCGATGAAGTCGGCCGCCAGGCGCAGGGCGCCGGTACCGCCGGGAGACTGGGTGGCGCTGGCGCGCTTGGCCTCCAGCACCGGCGATCCCTCGCCCAGCACCATGGGCAGGATCACCTCGCCATACGCCGGCGCGCCATGGGAGCCGATGTAGGTCTTGGTGGTCTCGTTCTTGAGCAGCAGGGCCTCGGCTTCCTTGACGGCGCGCATCACCGGGGTGTTGCCCTGGGCGTCCTTGTAGACGCCGACGCCGAGATCGACCTTCTGAGGGTTGGTATCCTTCTTGAAGGCCTCGATCAGACCGAGGATGGCGTCCCCGGGAACCCGCTCAATTTTCTCGAACATTTATTTCGCTACCTCGTCGGTTCTGGCGGCAAGAATGAAATCGTTCCGGTGCAGGCCCTTCATCTCGTGCGACCACCAGGTCACGGTGACCTTGCCCCATTCGGTCAGCAGGGCCGGATGGTGCCCGGCTTCCTCGGCGATCTCGCCGACGCGGTTGGTGAAGTCAAGGGCCTGCTTGAAGTTGCGGAACTTGTAGACCCGCTCCAGCTTCATGATGCCATCGCGCTCGATGATCTGCCACTCGGGGATCTCGGTCTTGTACTGCTCGATCTCGGCTTCGGTGACGTGGGGGGCGTCCCAGCTGCAGGCTTCACACTGCTGTTCGGAAAGCTGGCTCATGGTATCTCCTTGTCGTTTCGATGGGTCGTCGTTGGGGGCATCGGGGCGGCTCGCGTTCCCGTCAACCGTGCTTGCCGTTGGTCGTCCGTGGGGTCAGGCACTGGCCCTGGCGCTGCTCGAGGCTGGCTCGAAGCGGGGCTCGAAGCGGGGCTCGAACAGGCCCAGCGCCATGGCGCGGTGCACCATGCCCATGATGTCCTGCCGGGAAAGGTCGTGCAGGGTGGTGAGATCGTCAAGCACGTAGTAGAGCGGCTGGAGGATGTCGATGCGGTAGGGGGTGCGCAGGGCATCCACGGGATCGAAGGGGCGATGAACCGGCACGTCGGAGAGCGAGTGCAGGGTCTCCTTGGGTGAGGAGATGATGCCACCGCCGTAGATGCGCCGGCCGGCTGGGGTATCGACCAGGCCGAACTCCACAGTCATCCAGTACAGCCGCGCCAGATAGACCCGCTCCTTGGGCGTGGCGGCCTTGCCCAGGCGGCCATAGGTGGCGGTGAACTCGGCGAACGAAGGGTCGGTGAGCATCGGGCAGTGGCCGAAGATCTCGTGGAAGATGTCCGGCTCCTTCAGGTAGTCCATCTCCTCCGGCGTTCGGATGAAGGTGGCCACCGGAAAGCGTCGGTTGGCGAGCAGGTCGAAGAAGGTGTCGAAGGGGATCAGCGCCGGCACCTGGGCCGTCTGCCAGCCGGTGGCGGCCTGCAGGACCCGGTCCACCTCGCCGAGCTGGGGAATCCGCGACTCGGGCAGGGCCAGGCGCTCCAGGCCGTCGAGGTACTGCTGGCAGACGCGCCCCTCGATCATGCCCAGCTGGCGCTGCATCAGGGCCTGCCAGGTGGCATGCTCGGTGTCGCTGTAGGCAATATGGCCCCGCTCGTCGGGGAGTCGAGCGCGGTAGCCGGTCTTGCTGGCGAACTCGCTCAGTTCACTCAGGCGTGATGTTGACGTCGTCATGGGCTCTCCGTGGCATCGCTTGTGGGTTGTTGTCGGCCGTGCGGAATCCCCTCGAGTCTAGGCGTGACGGGACGGCGATCGAGGCGTCTTGCCACCTGCGTCAGACAGTCGAGAGACGTCATGCTGTAAAGAAATCGTGACGATTGTTTCCGTCAGCCTAGGCCCAGGGAGCAAGATGCGTGCTGGCGCGGATTGAGCGGGCACGAGTGTCACGTTATCTTGACACTCGAGTCACATTGATGTGACGACTTTCAATACCGCCACGAGAGAACCTGGCCCGATGCGACTGAGGTTTCACTGCCAGAACCGGATCGGCATCCTGCGCGACATCGTCGCCCATTTCTCCGACTACGGCCTCAACGTGGCCCGTGGCGAGGTCGGTGGGGAGCATGGCAATGCGATCTACCTGCATGTGCCGAACCTGCTGCATGCGCAGCTCGCCACCCTCAGGCCGGAGCTGGAAGCGGTCCCGGGGGTGTTCGGGGTGCGCCAGGTCAACCTGATGCCCAGCGAGCGGCGGCACCTGGAGCTGGATGCGCTGC
Source organism: Halomonas ventosae (assembly GCF_004363555.1). GTDB lineage: Bacteria > Pseudomonadota > Gammaproteobacteria > Pseudomonadales > Halomonadaceae > Halomonas > Halomonas ventosae. Next base: position 13,456 of record NZ_SNZJ01000020.1, read on the forward strand.
TCTCGTCGCTCTCCGACCCGGTGATGTCCATCGACATGGAGGGACATATCGTGGCCGCCAACCGGGCGGCCGGGCAGCTGCTCGGCGTGCGCATCGACGAGGTGCCGGGGCTCTCGCTGGACCGCCATCTCCCGGAGTTGGACCTGCCGGCGCTGATCCGGCGCAACAATGCCCGGGTCAATGGCCTGCGCATCAAGCTGCGCGAGACCACCTTCCTGGCCGATATCGCGCCCCTGCACCGGGAGCATCAGGACGACGTGGCCTCGCTGGCCGGGGCGGTGGTGACGCTTCACCGGGCGGATCGCATCGGGGAGCGCATCTACCAGGTGCAGCGCCAGGAGCTGCGTGGCTTCGAGGCGATCTTCCAGGCGAGCCCGAGGCTGCAGGCGTTGATTCGCGAGGCGCGACGGATGGCGCCGCTGGATGCGCCCCTGCTGATCCAGGGCGAGACCGGCACCGGCAAGGAACTGCTGGCCCGGGCCTGCCACCTGGCCAGTGCGCGTGGCCAGGCGCCCTTCATGGCCCTCAACTGTGCCGGCCTGCCCGAGTCCATGGCCGAGACCGAGCTGTTCGGCTATGCCCCCGGTGCCTTCGAGGGCGCGCGGCCCGAGGGCAAGCTGGGCCTGCTGGAGCTGACGGCAGGGGGCACCATCTTCCTCGACGAGGTGGGCGAGATGAGTCCGCGGCTGCAGGTCAAGCTGCTGCGCTTCCTGCAGGATGGGGGCTTCCGGCGAGTGGGCAGCGACGAGGAGACCTGGCTCGACGTGCGGGTGATCTGTGCCACCCAGCAGGACCTCCCAGCGCTCTGTGCCGAGGGGCTGTTTCGCCACGACCTCTATCACCGTCTCAACGTGCTGTCGTTGCAGGTGCCGCCACTGCGCGAGTGCCGGGATGGCATCGAGGCGCTCTCGATGCACTTCATCGACCGCGCGGCCCGACAGATTGGCTGCCGCCTTCCCGGGTTATCTTCGCCGGCCCTGGCGAGGCTCGTTGCCTACCATTGGCCCGGCAACGTCCGCCAGCTCGAGAACGTGCTCTTCCAGGCGGTCTCGCTGTGCGAGGGCGAGGCCATCGAGCCCGACCACCTGCGCCTGCCCGACGTCGGGGAGTCGGACGGCCTGGCGGGCATCGACCTCGAGGGGTCCCTCGCCGGCATCCTCGGCGAGGTGGAGCGCAGGGTGCTCGAGGCGCTCTATCCGCGGCATCCCTCCAGCCGGCAGCTGGCCAGGCGTCTCGGGGTCTCCCATACCACCATCGCCAACAAGCTGAGACGCTACGGGATCGGCGGGGAGGAGTGATGCGCCGTCTGACCGCCAACTCCTTGCCCTCTCGGGGGGTGCCCCTGTGGCTCAAGCTGGTCTTCAGCCTCTGGGTTGCCACCTGGGCGCCGACCTATTGGGTGCTGCTAGGTCCCCAGAACTACCTCTGGCTGTGCAACCTGGCGAACTTCCTGCTCCTGGCGGGACTCTGGTGCGAGAGCCGGCGGCTGGTTTCCATGCAGTGGCTGGCGGTGGCCCTGGTGGGCACCTTCTGGGCAATCGACGTCGGCACCGCCTGGCTGACCGGCTGGCACCCCATCGGCGGGACCGAGTACATGTTCGACCCCGAACACCCCCCGCTGACACGGGCGATGTCGCTCTACCACCTGATCCTGCCGCTGGTGGCGGGATTCGCGATCTGGCGGATCGGCTATGATCGTCGGGCGCTGGTCTGGCAGAGCATGCTCACCTGGCTGGTGATCCCGGCCAGCTATCTCTTCACCGAGGCAGAGCGCAACATCAACTGGGTCGAGGGACCCTTCGGTCAGCCCCAGTCGGTGATGGACCCCTGGCTCTACCTGGCCGGGCTGATGCTGCTCTGGCCGCTGCTGGTCTACCTGCCGGTGCATTGGCTGACCCTGGTGCTCTCACGCCGCCGTTGCGGCTGATCCCTTCAGCCGGCGAGGTGCTCGGCGACGCGCTGGCGAACCTCGGCATAGGGGTAGTCCTCCAGGGCGCCAAACGCATCCAGCTTGCGTGCCTTCATGGGGGTGAACAGCGGCGTGGTGATCCCGCACAAAAAGCGTGTCAGCAGGTCCGCCGTGGCTGGGTGGCCCTCGCCGGCTTGCGCCAGCCGCTCGAGGAAGGGGCCGCACAGGGGCGCGATCTCCCGTGACGACAGCGGCCGTGCCGGCTCGGCCGCCGGGAGTCGTGCCACCTGCCCTCGGCAGGCAGAACAGTGGCCGCAGTGCTCGGGGGCGCGGGCATCGCCGAACCAGTCGGCGAGTCGCCGGCTCAGGCAGCGGTCACTCTCGAACAGCGCGAGCATGGCGTGCAGGCGGTCGATCTCGGTGCGCTCCTTGTCGCGAAAGTAGCCGAAGAGGTCGTCGGTCAGCGACACCGGGTCGATCCCGGTCGAGAGCACTTCATAGACCTCGGTCATCTGCTTGCTTTCCAGCACCATCCAGCCCTTCTCGACGAAGTAGTCCAGGGCGGTGATCACCCGGCTTCGGCGGGTATCCAGGCCGCGCTCGGACCCGAGGGCCTCCAGGGCGGCGAAGTCCAGGCTGTACCAGGTGCGGGCGCGGGAGGAGGCGTCCAGGATCGCCTGGACGAAGGCCCGCCGCTCGCCCTGGAAACGCTCGAGCAGCGCCTCCGGCTCACCCTCCAGCCGGAAGCGGTAGTCGGCGAAGTAGCTGTAGCGAGGCGCGATGAGGCCTCGTAGCTCGAGCTGCACCAGCAGGGTCTTGAGCGGCAGGGGGCGGATATTGCTGTGCCGCGACAGGGTGTTGAGCATCAGTTCCCACTGGCTGCCGGCGCCGCGCAGGTCGTCGATCACCCGGCGAATGCCGTGATGCTCCGGGGTGTCGCCGTAGACGAAGTTCTCGAGCACCTCGATATGGTCGCGGCCGGCCAGCATCAGGCAGCGGGAGGGCAGGCCGTCGCGACCGGCACGGCCGATCTCCTGGCTGTAGTTCTCGATGGACTTCGGCAGGTCGAAGTGCACCACGTTGCGGATATCGGCCTTGTCGATGCCCATGCCGAAGGCGATGGTGGCAACGATGCAGGGCGTGTGGCCGGCCATGAACTCCCGCTGGATCGCCTCGCGACGCTCGCCGTCGAGCCCGGCATGGTAGGCGGTGGCCGGCAGGCCCGCCTTCGCCAGGTAGGCGGCCAGCCGTTCCGCCGTCTGCTGCAGGGTGACGTAGACGATGGTCGACTCGGGCGGCCCCTGATCGAACCGCGGGCGCAGCCACTCGACCAGTCGGCGGGGGCGCTCGGCGGCGGGGACGGGCGTCACCTGGAGGTCGAGGTTGGCGCGGTAGAAGCCGGTACCGGTGACATCTTCCGGGGCGATGTCGAAGCGCGACCGCATGTCGTCGATCACCCGCGGGGTGGCCGTGGCGGTGAGCAGCAGTACCTGCGGGATGGCAAAGTCGCGGCGGTAGTCCGGCAGCTTGAGGTAGTCAGGGCGGAAGTTGTGGCCCCACTCAGAGATGCAGTGGGCTTCGTCCACCACCATCAAGGAGATCGGCACCCGGCGGATGAAGGCGCGGAACCGCTCGTTCTTGAGGCGCTCCACCGAGACCATCAGGATACGGTTCTCGCCGCGCTTGACCCCCTCCATGACCGCCGCCGCTTCCTCACGGCTCTGGCCCGAATCGAGACTGGCGGCGGGGATGCCGTGGCGGCCGAGGAAGGCCAGCTGGTCCTGCATCAGGGCCAGCAGTGGCGAGATCACCAGGGTCAGGTGGGGGAGGTGAAGGGCCGGCAGCTGGTAGCAGAGCGACTTGCCGGAACCGGTGGGGAAGATTGCCGCCGCCGAGCGGCCGGCCACGATGGCCTCGATGACCGGCCGCTGGCCGGGGCGGAAGTCGTCATAGCCGAAGACTTCCTGGAGCGTCTGCTGGATCATGGGCAGCTCCTGCCGTGACGTCGGATAGTTACTGGGAATATGTCCAGTATAACGTGCCCGTCGGCCCTCGTCCGCGCCAATGGCGCCCGCTATCACTACACTTTCAATACGCCCGTTACCATCATCTGCCGGGGCAGGGAGGGCATCATGTCCATCACCGAGCGTCATCTCGAGATCGAGACCTGCGGCGTCACCCTCGAAGGCGACCTGCTGCGTCCCGAACACCCGGCCGGCATCGTGGTATTCGCCCACGGCAGCGGCAGCAGCCGCTTCAGCGTTCGCAACCGCCGAGTGGCGCGCCACCTGGCCGAGCAGGGTCTGGCGACCCTGCTTTTCGACCTGCTGACGGCCGACGAAAGCCTGATCGATGAGCGCACCCGGGCGCTGCGCTTCGACATTCCCCTGATCGGCGCACGGATGAGCGGGGCCGTTGCCTGGGTGGCCGAATCGCCCGAGACCCGGGCCTGGGAGATCGGCCTGTTCGGGGCCAGCACGGGTGCGGCGGCGGCATTGATCGCCGCGGCCGAACAGCCGGCATTGGTGCAAGCCGTGGTCTCACGGGGTGGGCGGCCCGACCTCGCCGGGGAGTCCCTGCCGCGTGTGAAGGCACCGACCCTGATGCTGGTCGGCGGATGGGATACCCAGGTGATCGAACTGAACGAGCAGGCCATGGCGCGCATGAACTGTGCGCGCAAACTGCTGATCGTGCCGGGTGCCACCCATCTCTTCGAGGAACCCGGCACCCTCGAGAAGGTCGAGGCCCATGCCGCGCGCTGGTTCCTCGACCATCTCGGCCAAGCCTAGACTCCGACCATGACCTGGTTGCGCCCGCCGTGCTTGGCCGCATAGAGGCTGTCGTCGGCGCGGTGAATCAGGGTCTCGCGGGAGTCGCCGATGCGATGCTCGGCGATGCCAATGCTGACGGTGATGCGTCCTGGACCGATACCGAAGTCATGGTCGGCGATCCGCTCGCGCAGGCGTTCGGCCAGCTGTCGGCAGTGAGGCTCGGGGGTCAGGGGCAGCAGCAGGGCGAACTCCTCGCCCCCCAGCCGGGCCACCAGGTCCTCCTCGCGCAGCATCTCCCGGCAGAGCCTGGCAAGGTCTCTCAGTACCTGGTCGCCCTGGAGGTGCCCCCAGGTGTCGTTGATCGACTTGAAGTGATCGAGGTCGAGCATCATCAGCGACAGCGGCAGGGCGTGCCGGTTGCTCAACGAGATCTCTTCTTCGAGGCGCTGCATCAGCTTGCGGCGATTGGCCACGCCGGTCAGGTCGTCGGTGTCGGACAGCCGGCGCAGGCGCTGCTCCTCGGCCATCTGCTCGCTGATGTCGATCATCATGCCGTACCAGAGGACCCCGGTATCGACCTTGCGGGGCTGGGCGCGCAGGGCGATCCAGCTCAGGCGGTCATCGGCCATCTTCAGCCGGAACTTGGTGGTGATGGGGCTCTGCCAGCGGGCGGAACGCTCGATGGCCGCCATCAGGCGTGGATAGTCGGTCTCGGCCAGGCGCTCGAGGGCGGGCGGGGCATTCTGCGCCAGGTCATCCCGGTCGATTCCGGTCAGTTGGGTACCGCTGCCGGCCAGGTAGGGGAAGTGCATCCGGCCGTCGGGGGCCCGGTGCAGCTGGAAGATCACTCCGGGCAACTGCTCGGTCAACTCGAGGATCCAGTCCGGCTGTGGCATTTCCCCACCCGGCATGACGTCGTTGGAGGGCATGCGGGTGTCCTTTTTCCCTGCTGCGAACAGGTGGTTCGTTCTTGGTTATTGTCCTGCTCCTTCGGGGAGGGCAGGTAGCGGACGCTGGGCGCCTCTTGGTCAAGCACATCATGATACGCCGACGCAGACATGGCGACATCCTCCCTGCGGTGTAGGAGATCGCCTACAAGCCAGGTCTGCCGTGACCTGGATCAAGAAAGGGGGCAGTTTGTTTCGGTGGCTCAACGCGGGGCGTCATAGCGTCCCGGGCGTCCGCGGGAGAGGACGACCTGCCAGAGCTGCAGGTGGCGGGCGCGGAAGGCCCCGGCGCAGATCGCCAGGTAGTAGCGGAACATGCGGCGGGTGCGCTCGTTGTAGCGATGGGCGATCTCGTGCCAGTGGGCGTCGAAGTTCGTAAGCCAGGCCATGA
>NZ_SNZJ01000020.1:19567-88683 GCF_004363555.1 Halomonas ventosae
GCAGATCGCCAGGTAGTAGCGGAACATGCGGCGGGTGCGCTCGTTGTAGCGATGGGCGATCTCGTGCCAGTGGGCGTCGAAGTTCGTAAGCCAGGCCATGAGCGTCCTGTCGTAGTCGGGACCAACCGAAGTTCGTGTAAGCGCCAGTCCTCCGTCAGTCAGGGATCACCGCGGGGCGTCATAGCGTCCCGGTCGTCCGCGGGAGAAGACGACCTGCCAGAGCTGCAGGTGGCGGGCGCGGAAGGCCCCGGCACAGATCGCCAGGTAGTAGCGGAACATGCGGCGGGTGCGCTCGTTGTAGCGATGGGAGATCTCGTGCCAGTGGGCGTCGAAGTTCGTAAGCCAGGCCATGAGTGTCCTGTCGTAGTCGGGACCAACCGAAGTTCATGTAAGCGCCAGTCTTCCGTCAGCCAGGGGTCACCGCGGGGCGTCATAGCGTCCCGGGCGTCCGCGTGAGAAGACGACCTGCCAGAGCTGCAGGTGGCGGGCGCGGAAGGCCCCGGCACAGATCGCCAGGTAGTAGCGGAACATGCGGCGGGTGCGCTCGTTGTAGCGATGGGCGATCTCGTGCCAGTGGGCGTCGAAGTTCGCCAGCCAGGCCATGAGCGTCCTGTCGTAGTCGGGACCAAAATTCTGCCAGTCCTCCATCAGCAGGTGGTCCTCGCTGGTGCGTGCGATGTCCATGGCCGACGGCAGGACGCCATTGGGAAAGATATAGCGGTTGATCCAGGGATCCGCGGTGACCGCGGAGCGGTTGGAGCCGATGGTATGCAGCAGGAAGAGGCCATCGGCGGGCATCAGGCGCCTCACCGTCTCGAAGTAGGTGGGGTAATTGCGATGCCCCACGTGCTCGAACATGCCGATGGAGACGATGCGGTCATAGCGTCCCCCCAGGTCGCGGTAGTCCTGCAACAGGATCTCCACCGGCAGCCCAGCACAGCGCTCCCGGGCCAGGGCGGCCTGTTCCCGGGAGATGGTGATGCCGGTCACCTCGACACCGTGGTGGCGGGCGGCATGCTCGGCGAGGCTGCCCCAGCCACAGCCGATATCGAGTACCCTCATGCCCGGTCTGAGGTCGAGCTTGCGACAGGCCAGCTCCAGTTTGGCCTGCTGGGCCTGGTGCAGGTCATCGGCCGACTTCCAGTAGCCGCAGGAGTAGCACATGGTGGGGTCGAGCATGCGCTCGAAGAGGTCGTTGCCCAGGTCGTAGTGGGCCTCGCCCACCATGTAGGCCCGGGCCCTGCTCTGCAGGTTGAGGAAGCCGGCCTGCAGGCGGTACTTGAGGCGTTCGGTGGTCGAGCGGGCGTGCTCGCCGAGCCCGTTCAGCAGCAGTCGGTAGGCCAGTTCGTCGATGCGCTCACATTCCCACCAGCCATCCATGTAGGACTCGCCGAGACCCAGGGTTCCCTGGTGCAATACCCGCGAGAAGAAGTCGGGATGCAGCACGCGGATATCCTGGGGCGCATCCCCGTTGAGCGTGACGCCCGAGCCATCGAGCAGCTGTTCGATCACCCGACGAGCCCGGGTATCGGGAAGGGCGATGGGGCCGATACGTGGTTCGCTGGTCATGGAGTCCTCCGGGTCCGCTGATGGATATCGGGCTGGCGAACGCGCTGGGCACGGCTCTGGGGCAGTGTGGCTGTTGAAAACCAGCATAGACCAGCATGCTTAGATCGTGTATTTCAACGACTTCACGAGCGAGGAGGGAGGAGAAAGCCATGAACGTGATCATCGATCTCTGTGTGGTGCCATTGGGCGTCGGGGTGTCGGTCTCACCGCATATCGCGGCCTGCCAGCGGGTGATCCAGGCCTCCGGTCTCGAGCACCGCATGCATGCCTACGGCACCAATATCGAGGGGCCGTGGGACGAGGTGATGGCGGTGGTCAAGCGCTGTCACGAGGTCGTGCACGAGATGGGGGCGCCGCGCATCACCACTACGCTCAAGCTCGGGACCCGCACCGATCGCGACCAGCACATGGACGACAAGGTGGCGAGCGTCGAGACCCTGCTGGGCGGGCAGTGACCTGTGCGTCACACGGCTGCGGCACTCTGGGTGTCAATCTTTCGTTACACCCTGTCAGGCTTTCTCGCCATGACGGGGCCGAAAGTGATGGGCCTGCAGCGGCTGTAAGGATTTCGTTACGAGACAGGGGGCAAGGCCCGGCATGATGGGGCATCAGGGGCGTGGTTGGCACGTTCCGGCAGGCAGGATGAGGCACTAGGCTGAGCGTACATCGAGAGCCCGCCGGCGGCGTGACTGACCCCGCCACGGGTCGATGACCGTTATACCGCGAGACCACACCGCGGTTCACAACGATCCACAACAACAGCCCCTGGAGGATGCATGAACGCTCCCGCCCATACCCCCGACGCCCTTGATCGCGCCAACCCCATCGGCACCAACGGCTTCGAGTTCGTCGAGTACACCGCTCCGACCGCCGAGGGCATCGAAGCGCTTCGCGCCCTGTTCATTCGCATGGGGTTCACCGAGACCCGGCGCCATCGCTCCAAGCAGGTCACGCTGTTCCAGCAGGAGGGCGTGAACTTCGTCCTGAATGCCGAGCCGGGCAGTCATGCCGCCGAGTTCGCCAGTGTCCATGGACCCAGTGCCTGCGCCATGGCCTGGAAGGTGGCCGATGCGCGCCAGGCGTTCCAGCATGCCGTTGACCATGGCGCGGAGCCGGTCGAGAACCCCGTGGCCGAAGGTGAGGTGGGCATCCCCGCCGTGAAGGGCATCGGCGGGTCGTTGCTCTACTTCGTCGACCACAAGCTCGACGGAGAAGGCCGGACCATCTACGACATCGACTTCGAAGCGATCCCCGGGCGGTCGCCGCAGGACAACAGCGTTGGCCTGCAGGTCCTCGACCACCTGACGCACAACGTCGATCGCGGTCAGATGGATGTCTGGGCCGACTTCTATACCCGGATCGCCAACTTCCGCGAGAACCGCTACTTCGACATCGAAGGCAAGATGACCGGGCTCCACTCCCGCGCCATGACAGCGCCCTGCGGCAAGATGCATATCCCGATCAACGAGTCCGCCGATGACACCTCGCAGATCGCCGAATTCCTGCGCGAGTACAACGGCGAGGGCATTCAGCACCTGGCCATGGCCACCGATGATATCTATGCCACGGTGCGGGCCCTCAAGGCCAATGGTGTCACCTTCCTGTCCACCCCGGACACCTACTACGAGAAGGTCGACGAGCGGGTGCCCAATCATCAGGAGAGGGTCGAGGACCTGCGCGAGCTGAGCCTGCTGGTCGATGGCGGTCCCGACCAGGGCGTGCTGCTGCAGATCTTCACCGAGACGGTGATCGGGCCGATCTTCTTCGAGATCATCCAGCGCAAGGGCAACGACGGCTTCGGCGAAGGCAACTTCAAGGCCCTGTTCGAATCCATCGAGGAAGACCAGATCCGTCGCGGTGTGCTCAAGGCGGATTGACCCTCGGCATGAGCCTGCGCTGAGTGCGCGGCAGGTGGGAGCGGGTAAAGACAGCATGATCGACCGCCCGCCTGCCCAATCACGATAAAATCCGTCACAATGTCGCCCTTGTGGCGACGCCTCGCCGTGTCGGAACAACAACGTCCGTGACCCCTGGTGTGATATGACAACGACTCCACAACCCCGAACCCAGTGGCTTGGCCGCTGGGGCTTCATCCTGGCGGCGACCGGCTCCGCGGTGGGCCTGGGCAACATCTGGAAATTCCCCTATATCACCGGCGAATTCGGTGGCGGCGCCTTCGTGCTGGTCTACCTGGCCTGCATCCTGGCCGTGGGGGTACCGGTGATGATGACCGAGATCGCCCTCGGGCGCCGCGGCCGCGGCAGCCCCATCGACGCCATCCGTCGGGTGGTCGGCGAGTCGGGCCGCGGCTCGGCCTGGTCACTGCTGGGCTGGATGGCCATGCTGTGTGGCTTCCTGATCCTGTCGTTCTATGTGGTGGTGGCCGGCTGGTCCTTCTCCTACCTGTGGAAGATGCTGAGCGGTGGCCTGGCCGGATCCAGCGTCGAGGAGATGGCGGCGATCTTCGGCGCCAACAACGCCAGTCCCCTGAACCTGGGGTTCTGGAGCACCCTGGTCACGGTGGCCACCATGGTGATCGTCGGCAAGGGCGTCCAGGCCGGCATCGAGAAGAGTGTCAGCTGGATGATGCCCGGCATGGTGGTGATGCTGCTGATCCTGATCGGCTACGGGGTCTTCTCCGGCGGCTTCGGCGAGGCGGTTCGCTTCCTGTTCTCGTTCGATGCCGGCAGCCTATCCAGTGAGGGCATGCTGGCCGCCCTGGGGCATGCCTTCTTCACCCTGTCGCTGGCCTCCGGGGCCATCCTCACCTACGGCAGCTACCTGCCGGCGCGGGCCTCCATCGCCCGCACCACCCTCTCCGTGGCGCTGGCCGACACCCTGGTGGCGCTGATGGCGGGACTGGCGATCTTCCCGGTGATCTTCGCCAACGGCATGAGCCCGAGCAGCGGGCCGGGGCTGATCTTCATGAGCCTGCCGCTGGCCTTCCAGGCCATGCCGCTGGGCACCCTGTTTGGCATCCTGTTCTTCGTGATGCTCTCCATGGCGGCGCTGACCTCGTCGATCTCGATGGTTGAGGCCACGGTCTCATGGCTCACCGACAACAAGGGCCTCTCGCGGCGTGCGGCGTCCTGGGGCACCGGTATCGTGCTGTGGCTGGTCAGCACCCTGGCAATGCTGTCGTTCAATGTCGGAGCCGACTGGACCCTGGCTGGCAAGCACTTCTTCGACTGGCTGGACTACCTGACCGCGCGCTGGATGATGCCGCTGGGCGGTCTGGGCATGGTGCTGCTCGCCGGCTTCGTGCTCAAGAGCGAGACCTTCCGCGAGGAGCTCGGGCTCTCTGCCGGCTGGCATGCGCTCTGGCTGTTCATGGTCCGCTACGTGAGCCCGCTGGGCATCCTGGTGATCTTCGTCGATGCCCTGGGGATCACCCGGGTGGAGTTCGCGCTGCACTGGCCCTGGCTGCTGGCGGTCCTGGTGGTGATCACCCTGGTTGGCGAGGTGACTAGCCCGCGCCTGCGCCGAATGCTCTGCCCCTGAGCCTGTCGCAACGTTGAGATGAGCCCTCGTCGCCCCCGCCCAGCGGGGGCGACGTCGTTGGGGGGCCACGGGCGCCTGTCGATTGGCGGCCCTGCGGTTATAGGCTTGTGCCGAGGGGATGGTGGCATGTGGTGCGTCTTTTAATTACCATAATGCATAGATACTATTTTCTACTGGAGATATTGGAATATGCAGGTCGGTCACCGACACGACGGCGAACCGCGCGACCCGGGCGTCAGGTTGCCGACCGGGTCGGCCTTTCCCTCCGGGGGCGTCAGCCTGGTTGGCGCCGGTCCCGGTGACCCGGAGTTGCTGACGATCAAGGCGCTGCGGCGCCTGCAGGCCGCCGAGGTGATCCTGCATGATCGACTGGTCAGCGACGAGATCCTCGCCCTGGCTTCCCCGCAGGCCTCCCGGTTCTACGTCGGCAAGGAGCGCTCTCGACACAGCGTGCCCCAGGACGGCATCAACCAGGCCCTGGTCGACTGGGCCCGGGCCGGCAAGCGAGTGGTCCGGCTCAAGGGGGGCGATCCCTTCATCTTCGGCCGCGGCGGCGAGGAGCTCGAGACGCTGGTGGCGGCCGGCATCGAGGTGGAGGTGATCCCCGGCATCACCGCGGCCTCGGGGTGTGCCGCCTATGCCGGCATCCCGCTCACCCATCGTGATCATGCCCAGTCGGTTCGTTTCGTCACCGGGCACCTGCGCAATGGCAGCAGCGACCTGGACTGGCCGACGCTGGCCGGCCCCGGCCAGACGCTGGTCTTCTACATGGGGCTGGGCAGCCTGGCACTGATCGGCGAGCAGCTTCAGCGTCATGGCCTGCCGCCCGAGACCCCGGTGGCCCTGATCGAGCAGGGCACCACGGGACGCCAGCGGGTGCATGTCGGAACACTGCACAAGTTGCCGCCGGCAGGCGAAGTGGTTACTATCCGACCGCCGACCCTGATTATCGTCGGCACTGTCGTGACATTGCACGACCGGCTGGCCTGGTTCGACCGGGACCGAGCCACGAGTTCGGGTTGGCTGCAGGGCAAGCACCCTGCGCCGTCAACAACCGATAATGGCGCCTGATCGCTGGATGCGAGGTTCGGCGCAACACGGTAAGTCATGAGGTGACAGCATGGGGACACGATCCCGCCTGATTCTGACCTGCTGCCTGGCGGGTCTGCTGATGACCGGCTGCGCCGGCAAGGGGCAGGCCCACGAGAGGACGGCAGAGACCCAGCAGGGTGTCGCGTCCTACTATAGCGACCGCTTCCAGGGCCGGACCACGGCAAGCGGCGAGCCCTTCGACCAGCAGGCCCTCACGGCGGCCCACCCGACCCTGCCGTTCGGGACCAAGGTGGTGGTGACCCGCGAGGACAACGGCCGCGAGGTCGAGGTGCTGATCAACGACCGGGGCCCCTATGCCAAGGGGCGAATCATCGACCTCTCCAAGCGCGCTGCCAAGGCGCTCGGCATGCTGAAGCGCGGTACCGCACCGGTGGAAATCTCCTACGTGCAGTGAGCCGAGCCCGGTGGGCGATGTCCCATCGGCGCATCGCTCAGCGTTCCCCCCTGCGCGAGAACTCGCGCCGCCAGCGAGCCAGCAGCGCCTCACGCTTGAGGTCGTCCAGGGTGGCGAGCAGGCCGGGACCCAGGGTGATCGGCCGCAGTGCCTCGCCCCTTTCCTGGCGCAGTGATGTCGCCGTGCCCGGCCCCTCGACGGCGGGATGGATGGCGCCCAGCGGGGTCTCGCGGGCGAGGAGCGCCTGTCCTGTCTCGCCGATGAGGTAGTCGAGAAAGCGCGCCGCCGCCGCGGGATGGGGCGCCTGGCGCGGGATCAGGGCCAGGCGCTGGGTCACCAGGGCATAGTCCTCGGGCACCACGATCCTCAGCTGCGGCTGGTCGGCCAGCCGCTCCCGCGCATAGCTGCCCAGCAGGTTGTAGCCGACCAGATAGCGTCCCTCGATCAGTCCCTCCAGCATCTCCCCGGTGGTCTCCGCAAGCGCCGTGTCTGCCTGGCCCAGTGCCGCCACCAGGTCCCAGTAGCGCGGCGAGAGCCGCGACTCCTCGATGGCATAGGTATAGCCTGCGCCACTGGTGGCCGGGTCATAGGTCACCACCCGGCCCCGCAGGGCCTCGGCATGGCGCTCCAGCAGGGCGAGCAGGTCGGCATGGCCACGCACCTCCCCGAAGCGCTCGATGACCGCCTCGTTCACGACCATGACGATGGGCTCGAAGGTGATGGCGAAGAGCTCCTGACGCCAGCGTGCCCAGGCCGGCCAGCGCCGCGCGGCAGGGCTCTCCAGGGCGCGGGCATGGCCCTCGTTGGCCAGCCGGTACTGCCAGGGCATGGCTGAGGAGAGCAGCACATCGGCCTCGTCCGGCCTGGCCAGGAAACGCTCGTGCAGCGCCAGGGTGGTCAGGTTGCGGTAGCGCACTGCCAGGTCGGGATGCTCGCGATGAAAGCCCTCCAGCAGCGGGCGCATCTGGGGCAGGTCCAGGGCCCCATGGACCACCAGCGCTGCCCCGGGCCCGCTGCCGGGGGCGGCGGGGACGTTCAAGGTCTCTTCGGCAACGGCGGGCGAGCCGACCAGGCCGAGCAGCAGCAGCCCGCGACAGGCGAGTCGACCCAGGCGATTCATGGTGTGTCTCCCGGAAATTGCAGTGCCACGCTCAGTCCACGGCCATCATGGCCGGCCGACAGCTTCAGGCGTGCGCCGTGGGTTCGCGCGATACCATCGACGATCGCCAGCCCCAGGCCGGATCCTTCCACGTCCTCGCGATCGCGGTGGAAGGGGCGCAGCATCAGCAGCCGTCTCTGCGAGGGGATCCCGGGGCCGTCGTCCTCCACGACCAGGCGGGGCGGCGCGGCCTGGACCTGCACCGTGACCCGTTGCCCGCCGTAGCGACAGGCATTGTCGATCAGGTTGCCGATGGCCTCGGCGAGCAGCCAGTCGATGCCGCGGATCCAGACCTCGCCCCCGGCGCTTTCCACCCCCAGGTCGACCCCCTGACGGTGGCAGGACGCCCAGTGGTCGCGAATGGCCTGGCGGGCGATGGCGTTGAGTTCCAGGGGGACCAGCTCCGGGCGGTACTCGGGATTGGCCAGCCGGGTCAACGACAGCAGCTGCACCGCCAGCCTGGCGGTGCGCGCGCTGGTGGCCTGCATGGCGACCAGGGCTTCCCTCCAGCGCGCCGGATCGTCATGGCGCAGGGCGAGCTCGGCACGGGCCGACAGGCCCGCCAGCGGCGTGCGCAGCTGGTGCGAGGCATCGCCGATGAAGCGTTCCTGATTGGCGCGCACCCGGCGCATCCTGGCGAGCAGTTCGTTGACGGTATCGCGAAGCTCGGCGAGTTCCCGCGGCAGGGAGAGCTCCAGGGGCGCGAGGGTACGCGGGTCGCGGGCGCGGATCGCGCGGCGCAGGCGGGTCAACGGCGTCAACGCGGCCCGGATCGCCAGCAGCAACCCCACCGTTGCCAGCGCCGCCATGGCCAGGATCATCGTCAGGTTGGCCCGCCACAGCCTGGCGGCCAGGGTATCCCGGCCCTCGCGACTGTGGGCGACTCGCACCTCGAAGGGTTCGCGTACGCGCCACTCCTCGAGGCGGGTGCGGCGCACGCCCTGGCGCAGCGACAGGCCCTGCCAGTCGATATGGCGATAGAGCAGGGTGTCCGCATCCCCGGGGCCCTGCCGCGGATCCCCCGGGAGCGCCGCATTGCCGGTGATCAGGCGACCCTGGCCGTCCACCAGGCTGTAGAAGACCCGCTCCTCGGCATCGGTGGCCAGCATCTCCAGGGCCGCCGGCGGCAGGTCGAGCCACAGCCGGTCATCCTGCCACTGCACCTGTTCGGCGATGGCCAGGGAGGCGGCCTCGAGCAGCCGGTCGAAGGCTCGGTCGGCCGTGCGCTGCGCGTCCACCCACGCCTGGATCAGGATCAGGCTACCCAGCACCAGCAGGGGAAGCAGCAGCCATCCCAGCAGGCGCCGATAGAGGCTGTCGCCCCGCTTCACTCGACCTCCAGCAGGTAGCCCAGGCCGCGCACCGTTCGCAGGGCCACGCCGCTGTCACCGAGTCGCTTGCGCAGGCGGTGCACATAGACCTCGATGGCGTTGTCGCCCACGGTGTCGCCCTGGAAGGCCTCCTCGGCGAGCCGCGCCTTGTCCACCGGCTCGCCGGCATGATGCATCAGGCAGGAGAGCAGGCGTTGCTCACGGGGCGGGAGGGCGAGCGGCGCATCGTCGAGCGTGAAGCGCTGGTGCCGGGTGTCGAGTGTGAGGGCACCGACCCTGAGCTGTGGGTCGGGACTTCGGCGCCGCAGCAGGGCGCGGACCCTGGCCTCGAGTTCATCCAGGGCGAAGGGTTTGGCCAGGTAGTCGTCCGCGCCGAGGTCGAGGCCCCGCACGCGATCCTCCACGGCGCCTCTTGCGGTCAGGATCAGCACCGGGGTGTCCCGGTCATGACACCGCAGCGCCTCGAGGACCGCCAGGCCGCTGCATCCCGGCAGGTTCAGGTCGAGCAGCACCAGCTCGACACCATGCCCCGGCAGCGAGAGGCGTGTCCGTGCTGCCTCTCCGTCGGCCAGATGGCAGACGTCGTGGCCCTCGAGACCGAGGGTGTCGACCAGGGTCTCGGCCAGCAGGGCGTCATCCTCTACCAGCAGCACGGTCATGGCCCTGTCTCCCGGTGCGTGCCGGCCGCCAGCGACGCCATGGCATCGGCCAGGAGGCGATGTGCCCGCTGCGGGTCCAGGCGTCCGGCGGGGCCCGACAGGGCGAGCCACATGGGGGGCTCGATGGCATCCCCCGGCAATGGCTGGCACACCATCACGCCGCCGGGCAGCAGCGGGCGAGGGTCATCCTCCGCCGCCGCTGCCCAGCGGTCTCCCGGGCGCAGGTCATGGCGCAGGGAGGCCTCGGGAAGGGTGACCAGCCGGCACTCCACCATGCCGTCCTCTCCTTCGAGCAGGGCGGCGGTCTCGCCGCTATCGGCCGAGAGGCGCACGAGCAGGGGCTGGATCCGGGTCGCCAGGTGTCG
The DNA here is from genome assembly GCF_004363555.1 of Halomonas ventosae. Classification (GTDB taxonomy): domain Bacteria; phylum Pseudomonadota; class Gammaproteobacteria; order Pseudomonadales; family Halomonadaceae; genus Halomonas; species Halomonas ventosae. Next base: position 29,659 of record NZ_SNZJ01000020.1, read on the forward strand.
ACCGGGGAGGTGACGCCGTGCCAGGCGTACCGGGGCATGGCCGAGGTGCCAGCGGCCACGCTCGTCGCGCTGCACATAGTCGAAGCGAGTCAGCGACCCCAGCAGCCGCAACAGGGTGCTCTTGTAATAGCCGGTGGCCTGGGCCAGCTCGGCCAGGGTGAAGTGCTCCTGGGGGGAGTCGAATGCCTCGAGCACCGTCAGTGCCCGTTCCACGGCCTCCACGCGGTCCTGTGCCATCGAAGGAACATGCCTCCTGATTCCGTTGTGTTGACGCAAGCGAGCGTTGAACTTTGGTCGCAATCGAGGCGACAAGCGTTGACGCCCCTCGACGTCAGGCCTAACTTTCCATCCTGAGGAACGTTGTTCTGCCTTACAGAATTGTAAGGAAGCCCGACAGGTTCCGCAAGTCGACAATCACACAAGCATGACATCAGGAGGAACGCCGCCATGACGTTCAAGCGCCCCGTCCAGCTGGTTGCCGTCGCCGTGCTCGCGACTACCGCCGCCTCGGCCTTTGCCTTCGAGCCCAAGGGCAAGGTCGAATGTATCGCCCCCTCCGACCCCGGTGGCGGCTGGGACTTCACCTGCCGCAGCGTCGGCAATGTGCTCCAGGAGCTCGACCTGGTGCCGGGTAATGTCCAGACCCTGAACATGGCCGGTGCCGGCGGGGGTGTGGCCTACGCCCATGTGGTCAGCAAGCGCGCCGGTGACGAGCAGCTGCTGGTGGCCGCCTCCACCGCGACCACGACCCGCCTGGCCCAGGGCCAATTTCCGGGGATGACCGCCGACATGGTCAACTGGATCGGCGCCCTGGGGGCCGACTACGGGGTGATCGCCGTATCGGCCGATTCCGAGTACCAGGACCTGCCGGCGCTCATGGACGCCATCGATGAGGATCCGCGCAGCGTCAAGTTCGCCGGGGGCAGCGCCAAGGGCGGCTGGGACCACCTCAAGGTGCTGATCACCGCCGACGCCGCGGGTGTCGACGAGCTGCCGCGTATCCCGTACCTCTCCTACAACAACGGCGGCGAGGCCATGACCCAGGTCGTCGGTGGCCACGTCGATGCCTTCACCGGTGATATCTCCGAGGCCCAGGGCTTCATGGATTCCGGAGACCTTCGCGTGCTCGCGGTCCTCGCGGAAGAGCGCCTGCCGGGGGACTTCGACCATATCCCCACCGCCATGGAGCAGGGCATCGAGGCGCTGGGCCCCAACTGGCGCGGCTTCTACATGCCGGCCGATATTTCCGATGAGGCCAAGCAGTACTGGATCGATGCCATGGATACCGTCTACGAGAGTGACGAGTGGAAGGAGCTGATGACCAGCAACGGTCTCATGCCCTTCCACATGACCGCCGGCGAGTTCGAGTCCTTCGTCCAGGACCAGATCGCCGACATCGAGCAGCTCTCCAAGGATATCGGGCTGATTCAGTAATGACCTACAACGACCGCACCTTTGGCATCCTGATGATCGTCCTGGCCGTCGCGTACGGCTGGGGCGCCACTCAGCTCCCCGCCCCCTTCGGCGGCAGTGAGGCGGTGGGTCCCGAGACCTTCCCGCTGCTGCTGTCGGTGGTGCTGGGACTCTCCAGCCTCTACATGATCGTGCGCCCCGATCCCGACAACGCCTGGCCCTGGAGCCGCACCGGTATCGAGCTGGTCGTCGCCGTGGTGGTGCTGATTCTCTATGCCATGTTGCTTCAACCACTGGGCTTCATCCTCAGCACGACCCTGGCGGTCGGCACCCTGTGCTGGCGCATGGGATCGGCGCCGGTAAGGGCCTACCTGACCGGCGCGGCATCCGGGGTCGTGGTGTTCCTGGTGTTCAATTTCGCCCTTGACCTGGCGCTGCCGCTGGGCGTGCTGTCCTTCCTGGAGGTGAGCTGATGGAGACACTCGGCTATCTGATCGACGGCTTCGGGGTGGCGCTCGCCCCGCACAACCTGATGTTCGCCCTGCTGGGCGCCTTCCTGGGCACCCTGATCGGTGCGCTGCCGGGCCTGGGCCCGGCCAACGGCGTGGCGATCCTGATCCCCCTGGCCTTCACCCTGGGCCTGGCCCCGGAGACCGCGCTGATCATGCTCACCGCGGTCTATGCCGGCGCCATGTATGGCGGACGCATCTCGTCGATCCTGCTCAATATTCCCGGTGACGAACCGGCCATGATGACCTGCCTGGATGGCTATCCCATGGCCCAGCAGGGCAAGGCGGCCGAGGCACTGGCGATCTCCGCCGTGGCCTCCTTCATCGGCAGCCTGGTGGCCACCATCGGGCTGATCCTGCTGGCGCCGCTGCTGGCGAAGTTCGCGCTGACCTTCGGGCCGGCGGAATACTTCGCGCTTTTCCTGCTGGCCTTCGCCACTCTGGGCGGCATCACCGGCAAGAACCCCATGAAGACGGTGGTGGCTGCCGCCATCGGCCTGATGATCGCCACGGTGGGCATCGACAACACCGGAGTGCAGCGCTACACCTTCGGCGTGCTCGAGCTCTACGAGGGCGTGGACTTCATCATTGCCATCGTCGGCCTCTTCGCCATCTCGGAACTGCTCTTCTTCATCGAGGAGCGGGCCGGCGGGGGCAAGGCGAAGATGGTGGTCAACAAGCTCAAGCTCTCCTGGGCCGACATTCGCAACATCCTGCCGTCGAGCCTGCGTGGCGGGGTGCTGGGCTTCATCGCCGGGGTGCTGCCTGGTGCCGGGGCGTCGCTGGGCAGCTTCATCGGCTACACCCTGGAGAAGAAGGTGGTCGGCAAGAAGGGCTACTTCGGGCAGGGCGATCCGCGCGGTGTGGCCGGTCCCGAAGCCGGCAACAACGGTGCCTCCAGCGGGGCACTGGTGCCCATGCTGACGCTCGGCGTGCCGGGCAGTGGCACCACCGCGGTGCTGCTGGCGCTGCTGATCTCGCTCAACATCACCCCCGGGCCGCTGATGTTTACCCAGAACGCGGATATCGTCTGGGGCGTGATCGCCGCGCTCTTGATCGGCAACTTCCTGCTGCTGATCCTGAACATCCCGCTGGTGGGCATCTTCGTCAAGCTGCTCTCGGTACCGCCGATGTTCCTGCTGCCGATCGTGACCATGATCGCCTTCGTGGGGATCTACTCGATCAGCAACACCACCTTCGATCTCTACTTCATGGTGGCCTTCGGCGTGGCGGGGTATATCTTCCGCAAGCTGGAGATCCCGCTGGTACCGGTGATCCTGGGCCTGCTGCTGGGGCCGGAAATGGAGAAGAACCTGCGCCATGCCATGGACATCTCCGACGGCGACTGGACCATCCTGTGGGACAGCGGCCTGGCCATCGGCCTGTGGGTGTTCGCCGGCCTGGGGCTGATCCTGCCCTATATCGTCGGTCCGATCCTGCGTCGCCGGATGCGGGTCACCACCGGCACGGGCGGCCCCGAGGGCGACTGAACCCTGCTTGCGAAGGACTGCCCAGCGGGGGCGCCGGCCGAGCCGGCGCCCCCGTTTCGTGTGGATACTTCCCTGCGTCATGACGGTGCGTTGCACCAGAGGCGCGGACGATCCCGGGGCAGGGCGGTGTGCCCCTTGCACCAGGATATGGCCTTGCCACGGGCGTCATGCTTCGGAGCCGAAAACCCAATTGGCTGAATAAATAGAAAAAAATCGGCATCGTGCCGATATGGCACATCCCTTGCGACAGCGGTGGGAGACATCCTGCGATGGCCTCACTCGCTGGACTCATCGACAACAACATCGAGCGCAAGGAGATTCCATGATCCCGTCATCCGTGACCCGTACTCCCCGCTGGCTGGCCGTACCGCTGCTCGGCGCGGCCGTCGCCACACCCGCCCTGGCCCAGGAAGATCCCATCAAGGTGGGCATCCTGCACTCCCTCTCCGGCACCATGGCCATCAGCGAGACGGTGCTCAAGGATACCGTCGAGATGCTGATCGAACAGCAGAATGCCGATGGCGGCCTGCTCGGACGTGAACTCGAAGCCGTGGTGGTGGACCCGGCCTCGGACTGGCCACTGTTTGCCGAGAAGGCGCGCGAGCTGCTGGCTCAGGAGGAGGTCGACGTCATCTTCGGCAACTGGACCTCGGTATCACGCAAGTCGGTGCTGCCGGTGGTCGAGGAACTCAACGGGCTGCTCTTCTATCCGGTGCAGTACGAGGGCGAGGAGTCTTCCGAGAACGTCTTCTATACCGGGGCAGCCCCCAACCAGCAGGCGATCCCCGCGGTCGACTACCTGATGAACAACGTCGGCGTGGAACGCTGGGTGCTGGCCGGTACCGATTACGTCTATCCGCGGACTACCAACAAGATTCTCGAGGCCTATCTCAAGGGGCATGGGGTGTCCGACGCCGACATCATGGTCAACTACACGCCCTTCGGTCATTCCGATTGGCAGAACATCGTCTCCGAGATCAAGGCCTTCGGTAGCGAGGGCAAGAAGACCGCCGTGGTCTCGACGATCAACGGAGACGCCAACGTGCCCTTCTACCGAGAGCTCGGCAACCAGGGCATCGATGCTGCCGATATCCCGGTGGTGGCCTTCTCGGTGGGCGAGCAGGAGCTGACCGGCATCGACACGGCGCCGCTGGTCGGGCATCTGGCGGCCTGGAACTATTTCATGAGCGTCGACACCGATGCCAACTATGACTTCATCGACGCCTGGATCGAATACACCGGCGACGAGATGGCGGTGACCAACGATCCCATGGAGGCCCACTACATCGGCTTCAACATGTGGACCGAGGCAGTGCGCAAGGCCGGCACCACCGAGGTCGACGCGGTCAAGGACGCGATCATCGGTGTCAGCGTACCCAACCTTTCCGGTGGCTATGCGGCGATGATGCCCAACCACCACATCACCAAGCCGGTGCTGATCGGCGAGATCCAGGACAACGGGCAGTTCTCCATCGTCTGGGAGACCCCCTCGACGGTGGCCGGCGACGCCTGGTCCGACTATCTGGAGGGCTCCAGGGACCTGATCAGCGACTGGCGCAAGCCCATGGAGTGCGGCAACTACAACGTCGTGAAGGGTAGCTGCGGGGGGAGTGAGGCCCAGGAAGAGGCCACCGCAGAAGAATAAGACCGGTCTGCCACCGGGTCGCCCCCTGACCCGGTGGCCGTGACACGCCACTCGACGAACCTTCTCAGGACATTCTCATGAAGATTCCCCCCTGTCTCGGGCGGATGCTGGCCCTGTGCCTGCTGGCCTGGTTGCCGCTGGCAGTCAGTGCGCAGGACGACGGTGGCCAGCCGCTCCTCGAATCCCTGGATGCTGCGTCTTACGCCCAGATGGGCGAGGCCATCGAGGCCATCATCGAAAGCGGCGACGAGCGCAGCCGTGGCTGGCTGGAGGCGCTGCTGGGCGGCAAGCTGCAGCGCCACAAGGAAACGGGGCGCTTCGTGGTGGTGCTCGAGAACCGGGGGCGTGACTGGCCGGTGGCCGATGCCCTGACCGGCGAGGCCTTCGGCGAGATGTCGCGGCGCGACCTCGACCGACTCGGCATCAACAACGCCCTGCGCGGCCAGTTGCAGAGCGCGCTGGCGGTGCTCGATCTGCATGTTCCCGACACCCGGGATCGTCGCGAGGCCGCCCGTGCTCTGCTCGGTGACGTCGATGCCAGCCTGGTCGAGCCACTCGAGGCCGTCATCAGCGGTGAGGAAGATGCCGAGGTACGCCGCCTGCTGGAGCAGGGGCTGGCCATTCATCGACTCGAGCAGGGCAGTGTCGAGGCCGTGGCTTCTCTGGAGGGCAGCCTCAACAGTCGGGTCAGGGCCGCCCTCAATTCCGCCGCGCGCAGCGATGATCCGGCACTGGCTGAGGCCGCAAGCTCCGCCCTGGCCGACATCGAGCAGAAGATGAAGCTCAATCGGGGGCTCGAGACGCTCTACTTCGGCCTTTCTCTGGGCTCGGTGCTGGTGCTGGCCGCCATCGGGCTTGCCATCACCTTCGGCGTCATGGGGGTGATCAACATGGCCCATGGGGAGCTGATCATGCTCGGGGCCTACACCACCTGGGCCATGCAGCAGCTGCTGCCCGGTCAGCCGGGGCTGGCGATGGTGCTGTCGATCCCCGCCGGCTTCCTGGTGGCGGCGTTGGCCGGCATCGCCATCGAACGCGGCGTGATCCAGTTCCTCAAGGGGCGTCCGCTGGAGACCTTGCTGGCCACCTTCGGTGTCAGCCTGATCCTCCAGCAGCTGGTGCGCACCGTGATCTCTCCGCTGAACCGTACCGTGGTCACCCCGGAGTGGATGAGCGGCTCAATCATGATCAACGAGGGGCTCTCGCTGACCCTCAATCGCCTCTATGTGCTGGGTTTCGCGCTGGTAGTGTTCGCCGGCCTGATGCTGGTGATGCGGCGGACCCGCCTGGGACTCGAGGTACGGGCGGTGACCCAGAACCGCGCCATGGCACGCTCCATGGGCATCCGTGCGACCCGCGTGGACATCATGACCTTCGCCCTGGGTTCGGGCGTGGCGGGGCTCGCCGGTGTGGCGCTCTCCCAGCTCACCAACGTGGGACCCAACCTGGGCCAGAACTACATCATCGACTCCTTCATGGTGGTGGTCTTCGGCGGCGTCGGGAACCTGTGGGGCACCCTGGTGGCCGGGCTGTCGCTGGGCGTGATCAACCAGGTCCTCGAGCCCTGGGCTGGCGCCGTGCTGGCCAAGATCCTGGTGCTGGTGTTCATCATCCTGTTCATCCAGAAGCGCCCCCGTGGACTCTTTCCGCAGAAGGGCCGGGCGGCGGAGGGCTGATTCATGCATTCGTCCACATCGTGGCTGGCACGACCCTTTCGTGAACGTGCAACGCAGCTCTTTCTGAGCATCCTGCTGGCCGCCCTGGCGACGGTGACGCTGCTCAACCTGGCGCTGCCGGAAGGGCATCCGCTGCACGTCTCGACCTATACCGTGACACTGCTCGGCAAGTACCTGAGCTACGCCCTGCTGGCGGTGGCCGTGGACCTGGTGTGGGGCTATCTGGGCATCCTTAGCCTGGGGCACGGGGCCTTCTTCGCCCTGGGCGGCTATGCCATGGGGATGTACCTGATGCGACAGATCGGCGATCGGGGTACCTACGGTGATCCTGTGTTGCCGGATTTTATGGTGTTCCTGGACTGGGACAGCCTGCCCTGGTACTGGCTGGGCTTCGACATGGCAGGGTTTGCCTTCCTGATGGTGCTGCTGGCGCCGGGCCTGCTGGCCCTGGTGTTTGGTTTCCTCGCCTTTCGCTCGCGGGTCACCGGGGTGTATCTATCGATCATTACCCAGGCGCTGACCTTTGCCCTGATGCTGGCCTTCTTCCGCAACGAGATGGGGTTCGGTGGCAATAATGGTCTGACCGACTTCAAGGAACTGCTGGGCTTTGACCTGAGAAGCGATGCCACTCGGCTCGGGCTCTTCCTTGCCACCGGCATCGCGCTGGCGCTGGGCTATGTGCTGTGCCGGGCCATCGTCACCAGCAAGCTCGGCCGCGTCAGCGTGGCCACCCGCGACGCCGAGGCACGCACGCGCTTCCTCGGCTACCGCGTCGAGCGCTTCCAACTGTTCATCTTCGTGGTCTCGGCGATGCTGGCCGGGGTGGCCGGTGCGCTCTATGTGCCTCAGGTGGGCATCATCAACCCCAGCGAGTTCTCACCGATCTTCTCGATCGAGATCGTGCTCTGGGTCGCCCTGGGCGGGCGTGCCACGCTCTACGGGGCGGTCATCGGCGCCATTCTCGTCAACTATGCCAAGACGGTCTTCACCGGCGTGATGCCCGATGCCTGGTTGTTCGCCCTGGGTGGCCTGTTCGTGCTGGTCACGGTGCTGCTGCCCAAGGGGATCGCCGGCCTGCTCGCCTACCGCCTGAAGCCTCGGCGCCTCCAGCGCGAGCCCACTGACCCGTCATCACCTCCCCGGGAGGCCTCCGCATGAATTTCCTGCATTCCCTGGCCGATCGTGATCGCGTCTTCGACTTCCTGGTCCCCGCCACCTCGCCGGTGGATGTTCGTCACGGCCCGATCCTCTATCTGGAAGATGTCACCGTCAGCTTCGACGGTTTCAAGGCCATCAATGACCTGAACCTGACCATCGACGACGGTGAGCTGCGTTGCATCATCGGCCCCAACGGCGCGGGCAAGACCACTATGATGGACATCATCACCGGCAAGACGCGTCCCGACCGTGGCTCGGTCTGGTTCGGCAGCCGTCACAACCTGCTGGCCATGAACGAGCCCGAGATCGCCAGCCTCGGCATCGGACGCAAGTTTCAGAAGCCCACCGTCTTCGAGGCGCTGACGGTGTTCGAGAACCTGGAGCTGGCCATGGCGGCCGACAAGCGCATCCTGCCCACGCTCACCGCCCGCATGACCGGCGAGGTCCGCGATCGCATCGAGGAGGTGCTCGCCACCATCGGCCTCACCGAGCTGCGCCACCGTCTGGCGGGTATCCTCTCCCACGGACAGAAGCAGTGGCTGGAGATCGGCATGCTGCTGATGCAGCGGCCGCGGCTGCTGCTGGTGGACGAGCCGGTGGCCGGCATGACCGAGCAGGAGATGGAGCGCACCGCGGAGCTGCTGACCGGCCTGGCCGGCAAGGGCAAGCAGTCCGTGGTGGTCGTGGAGCACGACATGGGCTTCGTGCGCTCCATCGCCCGCACGGTGACGGTGCTGCATCAGGGCAGCGTGCTGGCCGAGGGCAGCATGGACCAGGTCTCTTGTGATCCGAAGGTCGTCGAGGTCTACCTGGGCGCCGACCCCGACGAGGAGGCCGCCTGATGCTGACCATCGACAGGCTCAACCAGTTCTACGGCGAGAGCCACACGCTCTGGGATCTGGATCTCGAGGTGCCCGCCGCCGAGTGCACCTGCGTGATGGGCCGCAACGGGGTGGGCAAGACCACCCTGATGAAGGCCATCATGGGCGAGGTGGCACTCGCCTCGGGCAGCATCCGCTATGACGATGGCATCGAGCTGACGAAACGGCCGGTGGAGGCACGCTCGCGGCTGGGGATCGGCTATGTGCCCCAGGGCCGGCAGATATTTCCCCTGCTCACCGTGGAGGAGAACCTGCGCACCGGCCTGGCGGCGCGGGTCGATGGGCTCAAGCGAATTCCCTCGCGAGTCTATGAGCTCTTTCCCGTCCTCGAGGAGATGAAGCATCGTCGCGGCGGCGACCTCTCGGGAGGGCAGCAACAGCAGCTGGCCATTGGTCGGGCGCTGGTGCTGGAACCACGGTTGCTGATCCTCGACGAGCCGGGAGAGGGGATCCAGCCCAATATCGTGGCCCAGATCGGCGCCGTCATTCGCCGGCTGATTCAGGAGGATGGTCTCAGCGTGCTGCTGGTGGAGCAGAAGCTGCCTTTCGCCCGCAAGTATGCCGATCGCTTCGTGATCATGGATCGCGGACGCCCCATGGCCAGGGGCAAGATCGATGAGCTCTCCGATGCGCTGATCAAGGAGCACCTGACGGTATAGGCACCGAAACGCCAGCGCCGAGGGGCAAGGAGCAAGGAGCAAGGAGCAAGGGCACCTGCGCATTTTTGGAGCGATCGCCCGAGCGGCTGCACCTTGAGGGGGCAGCGAGGCGTGTCGGCTGCACTCCGATGAGACGGGCCGGCCCTTCTCCGAACGCCTGTTCTCCTTCTCAAGTGATTGAGCATACGAGAAAAACTTCATGCTTCCCCATTCTGGTACATCCCTTGCTGTCAGTTGGGCAGAGAACCCTGGCTATGAGCTGCCCATGACCGCCTTCGAGACTTCCCTGGACGTCCCCCCGCCGAACGAGTCCGGCCATCGTTTCGATGCGGATCGCCACTGGGCGGCCTCTCTTGAGCTCGGTTTCGAGACCCGTGAGGGGGTGACGCGCATGACGCGATCCCGTCATCTGGGTCCGCTGCGCGTCCAGCGGCCTTTCCATCCCGAAGGCCGCGCCGGTGCCTGCCATGTCTACCTGCTGCATCCACCCGGCGGTCTGGTCAGCGGCGATGCCCTGTCGATCACCGCCGGGGTCGGCGCCAAGGCCCATGCGCTGCTGACGACTCCCGCCGCCAACAGGCTCTACAAGGCCGACAGTCACGGGGTGGCCTGGCAACAGCACACCCGCCTCCATGTCGCCGACAGCGGGATTCTGGAGTGGCTGCCACAGGAGACCCTGGCCTTCGATGGCTCCCGCGGTGAGCAGGCCACCGAGATCGCGCTCGAAGGCGATGCACGCTGCCTGGGCTGGGAGGTGATGGCCCTGGGACGACCGGCCAGCCGGCTTCCCTATCGCAGCGGTCGCATCGAGCAGCGCTTCCGGTTGACCCGTGATGGTCGGCCACTCTGGCTGGAGCGCCAGCCCTTGGATCCTGGCCATCCGCGTTTCCTGGGTCGCTGGGGGCAGGGCGGGGCCAGCGTGCAGGCCACGCTCTGGGCGGTAGGGCTCGATGACGAGGGAGAGGCCATCGAGACGTTACGCGAGGCGCTTGGTGTCTCGACCCGTTGGGCGGTCACGGTGCGCCACGGGGTGCTGCTGCTGCGCTATCTGGGCCTGGAGCGCAACGAGGCCTGGGACCTGTGTCGTCGTGCCTGGGAAATCCTGCGGCCACGGATGATTGGCCGGCCGGCGCATACGCCGCGGATCTGGCTGACGTAGTTACTGTGAGAAACGTGCTGCCGTCTTGTAGGAGCCGTGGTTGCACGGCGATTTGTGCAGGTGTCATTCGCGCTGCAAGCAGCGCTCCTACAGGTACGGCGATCCTTGTGGTTGTGACTCAAGATCACCCCGTACAACTTGTTGTGAGGACGCCATGGAACTGACCCCCAGAGACAAGGACAAGCTGCTGCTCTTCTCGGCAGCCCAGCTGGCCGAACGACGCCGTGCTCGTGGCCTCAAGCTCAACTATCCCGAGGCGGTGGCACTGATCAGCTTCGAGATTCTGGAAGGTGCCCGGGATGGACGCAGTGTCGCCGACCTGATGAGCTTCGGCCGCGAGATCCTGACGCGTGATGATGTCATGGAGGGGGTCGCCGAGTTGGTCGACGAGGTCCAGGTGGAAGCGACTTTCCCCGACGGCACCAAGCTCGTCACCGTTCACGAGCCCATCGTGTGAGGAGCGCACCATGATTCCCGGTGAATATCAGTTAAAGGATGGTGAGATCGAACTCTGCGCGGGGCGCGAGCGGGTTACCGTCAATGTGGCCAATACCGGCGACCGCCCTATCCAGATCGGCTCTCACTACCATTTCGCCGAGGCCAATCCGGCGCTGGTCTTCGATCGCGCCAAGGCGCTTGGCCATCGCCTGGATGTGGCCGCCGGCACCGCGATCCGCTTCGAGCCGGGACAGACCCGGGAGGTGACGCTGATCCCCTATGTCGGGCGGCGGCACATCTATGGCTTTCGCGGCGCCGTGATGGGCAGCCTTGAGGGAGCGTCACGATGAAGATTTCGCGGCAGGCCTATGCCGACATGTATGGCCCCACGACGGGCGACCGGGTTCGCCTCGGCGACACCGAGCTGTGGATCGAGGTGGAGCGCGACGCCACCCACTACGGCGATGAGGTGAAGTTCGGTGGTGGCAAGGTGATTCGCGATGGCATGGGACAGAGCCAGCGCCATGACGAGGCGGTCATGGATACCGTGATCACCAATGCCCTGATCCTCGACTGGTGGGGGATCGTCAAGGCCGATGTGGGACTCAAGGGAGGGCGGATCGCGGCCATCGGCAAGGCCGGCAACCCCGACACCCAGCCCGACGTGGAGATCGTCAGCGGGCCCGGCACCGAGATCATCGCCGGGGAGGGCAGGATCCTCACTGCAGGGGGCATCGATGCGCATATCCACTTCATCTGCCCGCAGCAGGTCGAGGAAGCGCTGATGAGTGGCGTGACCACCATGTTGGGGGGCGGCACCGGCCCGGCGACAGGCTCCAATGCCACCACCTGCACGCCCGGGGAGTGGCACCTGGGCAAGATGCTCCAGGCCGTCGACGACATGCCGATGAACATAGGCCTGCTCGGCAAGGGCAATGCCAGCCTGCCCGAGGCGCTGGAGGCCCAGCTCGAGGCCGGGGCCATGGGGCTCAAGCTCCACGAGGACTGGGGGACCACGCCGGCCTCCATCGACAACTGCCTGACCGTTGCCGACGCCTACGACGTCCAGGTGGCGGTCCACACCGATACCCTCAACGAGTCGGGCTTCGTGGAGGATACCCTGGCGGCCTTCAAGGAGCGCTGCATCCATACCTACCACACCGAGGGCGCCGGCGGAGGCCATGCGCCGGATATCATCACGGCCTGTTCGAAGGCGTATGTGCTGCCCTCGTCGACCAATCCGACGCGACCTTATACCGTTAACACCATCGATGAGCATCTCGACATGCTGATGGTCTGTCACCACCTCGACCCGAGGATTCCCGAGGATGTGGCCTTCGCCGACTCGCGCATCCGCCGCGAGACCATCGCCGCCGAGGATATCCTCCACGACATGGGGGTGATCTCGATGATCGCCTCGGACTCCCAGGCGATGGGCCGCGTTGGCGAGGTGGTGTGCCGCACCTGGCAGACCGCCCACAAGATGAAGGTGCAGCGTGGCCTGCTGCCCGAGGACGAGGCCCTGGGGGCCGACAACCTCCGGGCCCGGCGCTATATCGCCAAGTACACCATCAATCCGGCCATCACCCACGGGATCAGCCATGAGGTGGGGTCCATCGAGGTGGGCAAGCTGGCCGACCTGGTGCTCTGGAAGCCGGCCTTCTTCGGCACCAAGCCCGCCATGATCATCAAGGGCGGAATGATCGCCGCCGCGCCCATGGGCGACCCCAACGCCTCGATCCCCACGCCCCAGCCGGTCCACTACCGCACCATGTTCGGCGCCTTCGGCCGTGCCGCGAGCCAGACGCGCCTGACCTTCGTCAGCCAGGCAGCGCTGGCGGCTGGCATCGGGGAGCGGCTGGGGCTGCGCAGCACGCTCAGCGCCTGCCGCAATGTCAGGCAGGTCAGGAAGGGCGACATGAAGCTCAACGCGGCTTGTCCCGAGCTCTCCGTGGACCCTCAGACCTACGAGGTGCATGCCGACGGCGAGCTGCTGACCTGCGAGCCGGCAACAGAGCTGCCCCTGGCGCAGCGCTACCACCTGTTCTGATGACCATAGTGAAGAGGACGCCCATGCATGAGAGCCAGCCTGTCGGCGCGAAACCTCGCGTGGCCGCTGGTGACCCGGACGAAGCGACGCGGGCGATCTTCAGGGATGAAGATCGAGGAAAGCCGGCACAGGGATGTGCCGTCTTTCCGACCGCGGGAGTCCGTCAGGGGCGCCAGGGTTTCGGACACGTGGTGTTGAGCGAAGACAGGACTGGCTCGTCTCGAGACAACAGAGGGGCGATTGTTCAATGCTGAAACTGACAGAAAGACTGGGCCCCATCGCGGCGGACCAGGCCACCGACACCCTGACCCTGCCCTACGAGCGGCGCGTTCTGGGCCGCCTCAAGGCGACGAGTGATGCCGGGTCCCCCCTTGGCCTGTTCCTGGATCGAGGCCCGGTGTTGCGTGATGGCGAGGGGCTGCGCGCCGAAAGCGGCGAGGTGGTGCGCATTCGTGCCGCCGTGGAGCCGGTGGTCACCGCCCGCATTGCCGCCGGGCTGCCCCTGGCGCGTCTTGCCTACCACCTGGGCAACCGGCACGTGCAGCTGGCGCTGGGCGAGGACGAGGACGAGGAGGGTGGCTGGGTGCGCTTCCCGCCAGACCATGTGCTCGAGGAGCTGGCCACCTTGCTTGGCGCGACCTTGGTGCACCATGAGGGTCCCTTCGACCCGGAACCGGGCGCCTACCAGCAGCCGGGTGGTCACGCCCACGGTCATGGTCACCACCATGCTCACGACCATGAACAGCATCATGCCCACTGAGTCCGCCATGAAGCCCACGACGGCGGACCACGGAGAGGATCTGGCGCTGCTGGGGTTGCTGCAGCTGGTCAGCCCGGCCCTGCCCATTGGCGCCTTCGCCTTCTCCCAGGGGCTGGAGAGCGCCTTCGAGCTGGGCTGGGTGACCGACGAGGCCACCCTGGGCGAGTGGCTCGAGGGGGTGCTGGAGGATGGCCTGACTCGCTGCGAACTGCCGGCGCTGGCGCGACTTCAGGTCGCCTGGGCCAAGGGCGATGACGCCGGGTTGGCCGAGTGGGACGCCTGGCTCGCCGCCAACCGCGAGACCGCCGAACTCGCCGCCGAGGACAGCCGGCTGGGCGCGTCGCTCACGCGTCTCCTGGAGAGCCTGGAGCTGCTCCCACCTGGCCCTTCGAGAGAGTCGCCGGCACTGCCCGCCGGGGCCGGCTACGTGACCGTCTTCGCCTGGATGGCCCATTCCCGGGGTGTCCCCGTACGCCAGGCGCTGCTGGGCTTTGCCTGGGCCTGGCTGGAAAACCAGCTGGCCGTCGCCTGCAAGGCGCTGCCGCTCGGTCATACCGCTGCCCAGCGCCTGGTAGAGCGGCTGCGCCCGGCACTGGTGGCCGCTGTGGACGAGGCGCTGATGCTCGAGGATGACGCACTCGGCCCGGCGTTGCCCGGCCTGGCCCTGGCCAGCGCGCTGCACGAGACACAATATTCGCGGTTGTTCAGAAGCTAGCACCTGAAAAGGTCGGGCGATCACTGGCGAATCCACCTCGCGCGGCCGCTGGCACTCCGGCCGAAGCGACGTGGTCGATCTTCAGGGAAGAAGATCGAGGAAAGCCGGCACAGGGATGTGCCGTCTTTCCGACCGCGGGAGTCCGGCCGGGGTGCCAGGGTTTCGGACGTGTGGCGTGGTGAGTCCAGTGAGTCGCCCGTGCCGACAGGATAACGACGAAAGAGTGCAAGAGGAGAAACGACATGACACATTGCCTGCGTGTTGGCGTCGGAGGCCCGGTGGGCTCCGGCAAGACGGCGCTGCTCAAGCAGCTCTGCCGGGCCCTGCGCGACCACTACGATATCGCCGTGGTGACCAACGATATCTACACCCGCGAGGACGCCAATTTCCTGCTCAAGCACGAGGCGCTCCCCGCGGATCGTATCCTGGGGGTGGAGACGGGGGGCTGTCCGCATACCGCCATCCGCGAGGACGCCTCCATGAACCTGGCGGCCATCGACGAGCTGCAGGCGCGCCATCCAGGCCTGGAACTGGTGCTGGTGGAATCCGGCGGCGACAACCTCTCCGCCACCTTCAGCCCCGAGCTCTCCGACCTGACCCTCTACGTGATCGACGTCTCCGCCGGCGACAAGATCCCGCGCAAGGGCGGCCCCGGCATCACCAAGTCGGACCTGCTGATCATCAACAAGATCGATATCGCCGAGCAGGTCCACGCCTCGCTGGAGGTGATGGAGCGTGATTCCCGCAAGATGCGCGGTGAGCGTCCCTTCGTGTTCACCAACCTCTACGAGGGTGTCGGGCTGGAGGAGATCATCCGCTTCATCCTCGACCGGGGCATGTTGCCGGAGCGCCGGCCACCTGCGCCCCTTACCGATTTCGCCACCGCCTGACTTCATCCATGCTTCGCCTGATCCGGGAGACACTCCATGAATACTCGACTCTCTTTCCTCACCCGTGCCGGCCTCTCGGCAGCCGCCATGCTGCCGGCCACGGCGGTCCTGGCGCACTCGGGCCATGGTGCCCCCTCGGTGCACGCTCACACCGGCAGCCCGTCGATGCTGGTGGTGCTCGGGATCGTGACTTTAGGCGTGGCGTCCCTGGCGGGGCTGGCACGCCTGATCCTGCGTCGCCATCGGCTGCGCCGCCAGGGCTGAACTGCCCCTAAGTCGGTATGACGTGCAACTGGCCTCGGCCGGGTGCACTGCTTTTTGCCTCCTCTGTCGCTATGCTGGCCGTTGACGTCACCGAGACGTTGGCATGAACGAAGAGGGTGGCATGGACGGCAGGCAGTTACCGGGGCAGGGGAGGCGGCGAATGTGGCCATGGGTGGTGATGGCGTTGCTGGTGGCCTGGGTCGCCATGGGCGCCTGGCAGCGCTACAAGCCGTTGCCCGAGGGCGTGTCCCGGGCCTTCCCGGAACGCACCGTCACCGAGGTCCGCTTTCTCGCCGACGAGACCTGGTATAGCCCCGCGGGCGAGCGCCACACCCGGCGGCA
Source organism: Halomonas ventosae (assembly GCF_004363555.1). Classification (GTDB taxonomy): domain Bacteria; phylum Pseudomonadota; class Gammaproteobacteria; order Pseudomonadales; family Halomonadaceae; genus Halomonas; species Halomonas ventosae. The sequence continues at coordinate 45,708 of NZ_SNZJ01000020.1, forward strand.
GATCTTCGACGAGGTGCTGGCGATGATCGGCCAGGCCCGGCGCCTGGTGGTGCTGGACATGTTCCTGTTCAATGACTTCGCCGGGGCCGCCGACGGCCAGGCGTTCCGACCGCTGTCGGCGGAGGTCACCGATGCGCTGATCGAGCAGAAGCGCCGTCATCCCGACCTGGCGGCGGTGGTGATCACCGACCCGCTCAACACCCTCTACGGGGGGCTCGAGCTCGATCATCTCCAGGCCCTGCGCGATGCCGGTGTCCGGGTGGTGATCACCGACCTCAATCGCCTGCGGGCCTCCAACCCGCTCTGGTCAGGCGGCTGGCACCTGGGCCCGCGATGGCTCGGCAACGGCAGCGATGGGGGCTGGCTGCCCAACGCCCTGGGGCCGGGACGGGTGCCGCTGCGCAGCTACCTGGCGCTGCTCAACTTCAATGCCAACCATCGCAAGACCCTGGTGGTGGACCATGGCGATGGCTGGGCGGGGCTGGTCACCTCCGCCAATCCCCACGATGCCAGCAGCCTGCATGGCAACGTCGCGTTGCGATTCGAGGGAGCGGCGGCGCTGGACCTGCTGGCCTCCGAACGCCCGGTGGCGGGCTGGTCGGGCGTGAGCCTGGCCGGACCGGCGCCACCCGACGATGAGAACGCGCCGTCCGGGAAGGCGAGGCTGCAGGTGCTGACCGAGGGCGCCATCCGCGATGCATTGCTGGCGGCCATCGAGGCCAGCAACGAGGGCGATCGGCTGGACATCGCCGTCTTCTATCTGGCCCACCGCGAGGTGATCGCCGCGCTGGTGGCGGCCAAGGGGCGTGGGGTGGCGCTTCGCGTGCTGCTCGATCCCAACCGCGACGCCTTCGGGCTGGAGAAGGGCGGCATCCCCAACCGTCCCGTGGCCCGTGAGCTCCACGAGGCCGGCATCCCGCTGCGCTGGTGTGCCAGCCAGGGCGAGCAGTGCCACAGCAAGCTGCTGCTGAGACGGCCCGCCGAGACCGGCGGAGAGGCCGAGGTGATCCTCGGCTCGGCCAACTTCACCCGGCGCAACCTGGATGACCTGAACCTGGAGACCAGCGTGCGCCTGGCGGGGCCCGTCGAGACGCCGGCCCTGCTCAATGCCGCGGCCTTCTTCGAGCGCCGCTGGCAGAATACGACACAGCGGATCACCAGCGAGCCCTTCGAGGCCTTCGATGACACCTCGGTCTGGCAACGACTGCGCTATCGGGTCATGGAGGCGACGGGGCTTTCGACCTTCTGACGGCTGAAGGGCCTTTCACGTTCTGACGGCTGAAGGCTCTCCACCTTCTGAACGTGGATCGACTAGTCGACGTGCGTCACGGCCTGGCGGCGGGGATCGACATGCCAGGCCAGGCCGAGCCGCGCATTACGCTCCAGTTCGGCGATCACCTGGGCCCCCAGCAGCAGGATGATGGCGCCCACCTCCAGGCTCAGCAGCACCACCACCAGGGTCGCCAGGGAGCCGTATACCGCGTTCACCAGCGAGATGTTGGCAAAATAGAAGACCAGCAGCAGGCGCACCCCTTCCCATAGCAGGGCGGCGACGAACCCCCCCACCACGGCGCGACGCAGGGCGATCGTCACCACCGGCAGGAACTTGTAGATGGCGCTGAACAGCAGGAAGACGCCGAGGAAACTGGTCAGGTTGAGCATCGGCTCGGAGAGGCTAGCCAGCGGGAGTTGGCGCTCGAACAGGGCCAGCCACAGGGCATTCATCGAGCTGACCAGGCTGACCAGTAGGGTCAGGGCCAGCAGGCCCGCCCCCAGCACCAGCATGAAGCCATAGGGCAGCAGCACCGAGACCCAGACACTGCGCCTGGGAAGGTGCGTATCCGGGGCGTGGAAGATGATCGCCAGGGCGTCCTCGAGCATGCGAAAGGCGAAGGAGCTGAACAGCAGCAGCACCGGAAAACCCAGGATGCCGATCACGTCCCGGGAGTCGAGGAGGGTGCGTACCGCATCGAGCAGGATCTCTGCGTGCGCCGGTGCCAGGTGGCGCGCCTGGATGGTGAGCACCTCGAGCAGGTGCTGCTGGTCGGCCACACCGGCCAGCAGCACCACCATCAGCGAGAACAGTGGCACGATGGAGAGCAGGATGTTGTAGCCTACGCCACCGGCCAGCAGGATGCCACGGTTGCGCAGGAAGGCACACAGCACGCGCCACAGGAAGTGCAGAATGCGCGGCAGCAGCGTAAAGATCAGGCGTCGGTAGCGAACGGGCGGTGATGTCATCGGGGCTGCCGTGCGAGAGTGCTTGCGTCATCATAGGCGTATCCGGCCTTGCCCCGTCAAACCCCGATACCGGCGCCCTCACTCGACGGTCCTGAACACACAAGGAGAGAACCATGGATCCGGATTCCCGGCCCGCGCGCAAGACGAGACGCAGTGAGCTCGAGCGCCACTTCGAGGCCTTCCTCTGGAGCTCCCGCCTGATGGTCCTGATGGCCGTGATACCGGCCCTGCTGGGGGCGCTGGTGCTGTTCATCATCGCCAGTCTGGATATCCTCTCGGTACTGGCCGATACCTGGCGCCACTACACGGGCGGCGGCCCCGACATCCACAAGAGCGTCGTGACCGATATCATCGTCGCCGTGGATATCTACCTGATCGCCCTGGTGCTGATGATCTTCGGCCTGGGGGTCTACAAGCTCTTCGTCTCGCGCATCGAGCCCGCCGAGGGACGCGATCCCCAGCATCCCTTCAACGTCAGCTCCCTCGACCAGCTCAAGGACAAGATCGCCCGGGTGGTGATCCTGGCCGTGATCATCGAGTTCTTCCGGGCCGTGGTGGGCATCAGCTTCGACACGCCGCGGGATGCCATCTATCTGGCGCTGTCGGTGCTGGCCCTGGCGCTCGCCCTCTACCTGATGGCGCTGGCACATAAGCAGGAGTGATGCCGGCCTTCTGTGCATACTGTGTCGGCTCAGCGCAGACCCTGGCGGACTGATACCGCTGTCTGGAGATGAGTGTGTGGCCTGCACCAGCAAACAGCAGGGTTGTCCCGTCACTGCTGCTCACTACACTTGAAATTGGCCAGAGGCCAGGAGTCGGGCGGATTTGCCCGCCTATGCATAGGCATCAGCAAGGAGAGCAACGTGCGAAACATCATCTACATCATCGGCCTTATCGTGGTGGTGCTATTCATCCTGTCCATGCTGGGACTGCGTTGATCCACGCCCCCATCCTTAGTGGCAGGCCTGAAGGCTCTGTCCCCGCTGAACGAATTCAGGCGAATCAATCCACGACGAGCATGCCCTCGACGAGGGCATGCAGTTCCTGCTGGAACTGTCCGCCAGGAGACGGCGGCCGGGGATCTGCCGTGATCGCGACGGTGAGTCCTCGGTCTGGGATCACGTAGAGCGCCTGTCCGCCGAAGCCACGCCCGTAGTAGGTTCGTTCCCCGGAAAGCTTGGTGATGAACCAGCCGTAGCCATAGCCGTCGCCGGTCCAGGGCGAGGTGCCGCGTGACTGCCAGGAGGTTTCGACCCAGCCCTTCGGTAACACCCGTGTGCCGTCGGAAATGCCGTCGTTGCGATAGAGTTCACCGATCTGGATCAGTGCCAGAGGCGAGAGCTGCATGTTGTTGCCGCCGAAATAGATGCCTTGAGGGTCGCGTGGCCAGGCGGGAACAGCGATAGCCAGCGGCTTGCCCAGCAGCCGTCTTGCCAGCGCCAGGGTGCTTTCGCCGCTGGCCTGGGTCAGCGCCGCCGAGAGCAGGTGGCTCGAGCCCGTGGAGTAGAGCATTCGTCCGCCCGGCTCATCGACGAAGGGACGCGACAGGGCATTTCGCACCCAATCGGGGCTGGCCACCCAGGCAGCGTAGTTGCTGCCTGAGGTGCGTTCGAGTCCGGCCTGCAGCGACAGCAGGTGCCCGACGGTGATCTCCCGGACGCGTGGGTCGGCACCGGCCGGCACCCTGTCGCCGAGCAGATCCACGATCGGCTGGTCGGCGGAGTCGATCACGCCTTGCTCGATGGCGGCGCCGACCAGCGCCGCCAGCACCGTCTTGGACAGCGACTTGATGTTGGTCGGCCGGTCGACTCCGGGCCCACCATAGGCGCGTTCGAAGCGAATCTCACCCCGCTCGGACACCACCACGGCATGCAGGCGGTCGATACGCGAGGCCTGGGCGTCGAGGCGCTCCAGGCTGGTCTGACCGAGGGGCGGGTGTGACGTCTCGCCGGCTTGCGCATGGCATGGCGCTGCAGCAGCCAGCATAATGAGCAGCCCCAACAGGGGGCGAAGGGGATTCAAGAGGCGCAGGTTCGGCATCGGGACTCCTTGTCGGCCTTACGTGGAACCGACATTCGAGGCGTCAGTGCCATCAGGGTTCCATCTTTCTTCCATTGCCAGCGAGGCAGCATGGCCAAGTTCGAAACGATCGGCACCGCCACCATTCCGGGGCAGGGCAGTGAGCTGAGGCTCCTGAAGCGCAACGACGAGTTCTCCATCCGCATCGCCGGCAAGGCCGGCGAACTGATGAACACCCGCCTGCACGGCTCGGAGGATGCCCTGGCGGAGCTGGCCTGCCAGCGGGTCGCCGACCGCCCGGGTGCCCGAGTGCTGGTCGGGGGGCTGGGCATGGGCTTCACCCTGGCCGCGGCGCTCAAGGCGCTGGGCGAGGATGCCGAGGTCGTCGTCGCCGAGCTGGTGCCGGGGGTGGTGGAGTGGAACCGGGGGCCTCTGGGAGAGGCCGCCGGTCGCCCCCTCGACGACCCGCGCACTCGTGTCAGTCTCGGCGACGTCGGCGAACTGTTGCGCCGTGAGCCGGGCGGCTTCGATGCCATCATGCTCGACGTGGACAATGGCCCCGAGGGGCTGACCCGCCGCGAGAACGACTGGCTCTACTCGCCGCGAGGGCTTGCCGCGGCCCAGCAGGCGCTGCGTCCCGACGGGGTGCTGGCGGTCTGGTCGGCCGGCCAGGACCCGGCCTTCACCGAGCGGTTGCGCCGTGTCGGCCTGCTGGTCGAGGAAGTGACGGTGCGTGCCCATCGCCCCGGCAAGGGGGCCAAGCACCGGATCTGGCTGGCCAGCTGACGCATATCGTGCCCGATGTCGGTCGGGCCCACTTTCCACGACGAGGCAGACAGCATGCTGGAACTCTCCCGCCAGGTGAGCATTCCCGACCACGAGATCGAGATGCAGGCCGTGCGCGCCCAGGGGGCCGGCGGACAGAACGTCAACAAGGTCGCCACCGCCATCCATCTGCGCTTCGATATCCAGGCATCGAGCCTGCCCGAAGGCTTCAAGGAAAAATTGCTGGCGCTGGGCGACCAGCGCATCACTCGCGACGGGGTGGTGATCATCAAGGCCCAGAGCCATCGCACCCAGGAGCGCAATCGCGCCGAGGCCCTGGCGCGGTTGAAGGCGCTGATCAAGAGCGTCATGTACGCTCCGAAGAAGCGCATCGCGACCCGCCCCAGCAAGGGTGCCAAGCAGCGCCGCCTGGACAGCAAGAAGAAACGCGGCCGGCACAAGGCGTTGCGCGGCAAGGTTGAGACCTGACGTTGATAGGCGCCACGGAGGTCAGGTGGCGACGTCTGACCGGACGTGTATGCTGGAAGTCGTGACCATGACGGCCGGCTGACGATGGCCGGTGACATTCAACCACGCAGGGGGATCTGCCAATGGCCGATTCGTCGATGAGTGAGCTGTTCAAGGACAACCGCGTCAAGGCCCTGGCGGCCGTGGCGGTGGTTGCCATCATCTGGGCCCTGTTTGCCCAGTCCAGCGTCAGTTCCAGTAACGAGGCCCGCGAGTCGCTGCAGACGCGACTCGAGAACGTCCAGGCCGAGAACGAGTCCCTGTCCGGTCGCGTCGAGGAGCTCCAGAGTGCCGCCGGCAACGTCGATGACCTGGAGGAGCGCCGCGGCGAGCTAGAGGAGCAGCAGCAGGCCGCAGAGTCCGAGCTTGCGAGTACCGAGGAGCAGGTGGCAGCCGCCCGCACCGAGCTGGAGGAAGCCCAGGCTTCGGTGGAGGCGGTGCAGGCCGACCTGGAAGCCCGCCAGGGTGAGCTGGTGGAAGCCGAAGAGGCTCTCGCTACCGCCCAGGAGGAGCGCCAGCAGGTCGCCCAGGCCCGTGACGAGGCCCAGGCCTCGCGTCAGGAGGCCGAGGAGGCCCGTCAGGCCGCCGAAGAGGCTCGCCAGCAAGCCGAGGAGGCCCGCCAGCAGGCCGAGCAGGAGCGCAGCGACGCCGTTGCCGCCCGCGATGAGGCCCGTGCCGAGCTCGAGGGCCTGCAGGAAGAGATCGCCACGGCAGAGCAGAACCTCACCGGCATCAACGAGGAGATCGCGGCCCGGCAGGAGGAGCGCGATGCCCTCCAGCAGGAGCTCAGCGAGCTCGAGGCCAGCCGCAGTGAGGCGAGCGAGGCGCTTGAGGCGACCCGCGGTGAGCTGGAAGAGGCCAGGTCACAGGTCGATCAGGCTCGCGAGACGTTCAAGGACCTCGAGGTCGCCATCAAGGTCGGCCGTGAGGAGGTCGCCGAGATCGAGTCCCAGGTCGAGTCCCGCCAGTCCCAGCTCGAGCGCCTGGAAGGCCAGCTCGAGACCTGGCGCAACGAGCTGTCCCGTCTCGAGGAGAGTGTGCAGGCCGGAGAGCAGGGCGACGCTGCCACTCAGCAGCAGTCCGATAGCCAGGAAGATGACAACGGCGGAGCTGACCAGCCGGAAAGTGAGGCCGAGGAAGAGGAAGAAGGTAATAACGGCTGATCCCTTTCCCGGACGGTCCAGCATGCATGACGGCGAGCCAAGGGCTCGCCGTCATGCGTTCAAGCATTGCATGGCAGGGCGACCCGCCGGGTATACTGACCCTTCATGCCGCTTGCGTGGCAACCCCAACAGCAGAAGGAGCGAGTCGTGATCGAAGGGGTCAAGCATATCGTCGCCGTGGCATCCGGCAAGGGCGGGGTGGGCAAGTCCACCGTGACCGTCAACCTGGCACTGGCCATGGCCGCCGAAAGCTATCGGGTGGGCATCCTGGATGCCGACATCTATGGCCCCAGCCAGGCCCAGATGCTCGGGGTGGGCGAGGGCGTGCGGCCTGAGTCCGCCGGCGAGAACCGCTTCAAGCCGCTCGAGGCCCATGGCATCCAGGCCATGTCCATGGCCTTCCTGGTCGACATCCGTGAGCCCATGGTCTGGCGTGGCCCCATGGTCGCCGGTGCCTTCCAGCAGATGCTGACCCAGACCGTCTGGGACGATCTGGACTACCTGTTCATCGACATGCCGCCGGGTACCGGCGACATCCAGTTGACCCTGGCCCAGAAGGTGCCGGTGGACGGCGCGGTGATCGTCACCACGCCCCAGGACATTGCCCTGCTGGACGCACGCAAGGGCATCGAGATGTTCCGCAAGGTCAACGTGCCGGTGCTCGGGGTCGTGGAGAACATGAGCCTGCACATCTGCTCCAACTGCGGCCACAGCGAGCCGATCTTCGGCGAGGGCGGGGGCGAGCGCATTGCCCAGGAGTACGAGACCCAGGTGCTCGGTTGCCTGCCCCTGACCCTGTCGATCCGCGAGCAGGTGGATGGCGGGCGGCCCACCGTGGTGGCCGAACCCGAAGGCGAGGTGACGGCCACGTTCCGCGACATGGCGCGCCAGGTCGCGGAGCAGATCCGCGGGCAGGGTGCCGAGGGGCCGGAGATCTCGTTCAGCGAGTGACAAGGCTCACGCCGTGACCTTCCCCGCCGGGGCCGCTATGATGTGGCCCCGGTTTTCTTTCCCTGGTTTCCCCAGACACAGTTCAGGACGTTTCGATGAGCATCAAAGCCGACAAGTGGATACGCCGCATGGCCGAGCGGGAAGGCATGATCGAGCCCTTCGAGCCCGACCAGGTACGCTACGAGAACGAGCGGCGGGTGATCTCCTATGGGACGTCCAGTTACGGCTACGACGTACGCTGTGCCGACGAGTTCAAGGTGTTCACCAACATCCACTCCGCGGTGGTGGACCCCAAGGGCTTCGACGAGAAGAGCTTCGTCGACATCAAGGGCGATGTCTGCGTGATTCCTCCCAACTCCTTCGCCCTGGCGCGCACCGTGGAGTACTTCCGCATTCCGCGCAGCGTGCTGACCATCTGCCTGGGCAAGTCGACCTATGCCCGCTGCGGCATCATCGTCAACGTCACCCCGCTGGAACCCGAGTGGGAAGGGCACGTGACCCTGGAATTCTCCAATACCACCAACCTGCCGGCGCGCATCTACGCCAACGAGGGCGTGGCACAGATGCTGTTCCTGGAGTCCGACGAGGTCTGCGAGACGTCTTACAAGGACCGTGGTGGCAAGTACATGGGGCAGCGTGGCGTGACCCTGCCGAGGACGTAAGGGCCTCCGGCCAGCTTCAAGCGACAAGGTACAAGTGACAAGAAAGCCCCACCGGTGAAAACCTGCGGGGCGTTTGGTGGTGCTGGACGCCTTTCTACTTTTTCTTTCTACTTGGCCGCTTGGCCGCTTGGCCGCTTGGCCGCTTGGCCGCTTGGCCGCTTGGCAGCTTGGCAGCTTGGCAGCTTGGCAGCTGTCAGTCCTCGTCCAGCTCCTCGGCGGCATCGGCATGGGAGAGCCGCATGCCGGTAGGCGGCAGGGCGACGCCGTCCATGGTGGCGCTGTCGCCCTTCAGCTGCAGGCGTCCCTCCAGGAACCAGCGCACGGCGATTGGATAGATCAGGTGCTCCCGGGCCTGCACCTTGGCCTGGAGGCTCTCTTCCGAGTCATCCTCGGCGACGGCCACCTCGGCCTGGAGGGCGACCGGCCCGCCATCCAGCTCCTCGGTGACGAAGTGAACGCTGCAGCCGTGTGCGGCCACGCCATCGGCCAGCGCGCGGGCATGGGTATGCAGGCCCTGGTAGTCGGGGAGGAGCGAGGGGTGGATGTTGAGCATCCGCCCGAGGAAGCGGTTGACGAATCGCGGGGTGAGAATGCGCATGAAGCCGGCCAGCACGATCAGGTCGGGCTCGTGGCGTTCGATGACCTTGATCAGGGCGCCATCGTAGGCGTCGCGGCTGTCGTACTCGCGATGCGGCAGGGCGACGGCATCGATGCCGGCATCCCTGGCACGCTTGAGTCCGTAGGCATCCGGCTGATTGGAGATCACCGCGACGATCTCGCCGCCGAGTTCGTCATGGCTCTGGGCGTCGATCAGCGCCTGGAGGTTGCTGCCGCTGCCGGAGATCAGCACCACCACCCGACGCGCCTCGCTGGCTTCGGGGGTGAAGGTATTCAGGGTATCGCTCTGGTAGTCGGTCCCGCTCATGCCCTCAGGTTCTCCAGCTGGACCTGCTCCTCGGCGTCGCCCCGTGTGGTGACCTCGCCGATGCGGTGGACCGTCTCGCCCTGGGCCTGCAGGTGGGCACGGGCCTGGTCGGCCTTCTCCGCCGGGACCACGATCACCATGCCGATGCCGCAGTTGAGCACCCGGTGCATCTCCTGCTCCTCGACGTTGCCCTGCTGCTGGAGCCAGTCGAACACGGCTGGACGCGTCCAGCTGGACGCATCGATGCGTGCCGCCAGGGTCTCGGGCAGCACGCGGGGGATATTCTCGGTGAGGCCGCCACCGGTGATATGCGACAGGGCATGCACCGGGATGTCGGTCTCCTTGAGCAGGGAGAGCAGCGGCTTGACATAGATGCGCGTGGGCGCGAGAAGGGCCTCGCCCAGCGGCCGGCCGTCGATGGCGGTGTCCAGCGAGGCGTCGCTGACCTCCAGGATCTTGCGGATCAGCGAGTAGCCGTTGGAGTGGGGGCCGGAGGAGGCCAGGCCGAGCAGCACGTCCCCCTCGCCGACCTTCTTGCCGTCGAGGATCTCGGACTTTTCCACCACGCCGACGCAGAAGCCGGCGAGGTCGTAGTCGCTGCCCTCGTACATGCCGGGCATCTCGGCGGTTTCGCCGCCTACCAGGGCGCATCCGGCCTGCTCGCAGCCCTCGCCGATACCGGTCACCACGTCGGCGGCGATATCCACGTCCAGCTTGCCCGTGGCATAGTAGTCGAGGAAAAACAGGGGCTCCGCGCCTGCCACGACCAGGTCGTTGACGCACATGGCCACCAGATCGATACCGATGGTGTCATGGCGACCGAGATCCATGGCCAGGCGCAGCTTGGTGCCGACGCCGTCGGTGCCGGAAACCAGCACCGGTTCCCGGTAGCCGGCCGGCAGCTCGCAAAGGGCGCCGAAACCGCCCAGGCCGCCCATCACCTCGGGGCGGGTAGTGCGTTTGGCGACGCCCTTGATGCGGTCGACCAGGGCATTGCCGGCATCGATATCGACACCGGCGTCCTTGTAGCTGAGCGATGCCCCGGTCGGGCGATGGGTGGAATCGGTCATGTCGCTTCCTGTATGAGAATGGCGGTCGCGATGCCTGTCGCAGGGCGACGCGCAACGGTCAGGTTCGGGGAACGAATTGTAGCATCACGGCGCGCGGCTGGCAGCCCGCCGGCCGCGCCGACACAGGGAGGAAGCGATGCGCAGGCAGTGGTGGGTGGTGGCCGCAGTGGCGGCAGTGGGATTATGGTTCCTGGTCAGTATCGAGCCGGTGCTGATGCCCTTCTTCGTCAGCATGATCCTGGCCTATCTGGGCGACCCCCTGGCCGACCGCCTCGAGGCGCACGGTCTCTCACGGCGCCTGGCCGTCTCGCTGGTCTTCCTGCTGCTTTCGCTTGCCATCGTGCTCACCCTGCTGCTGGTGGTGCCGATACTGGGCCGGCAGCTCGGCCAGCTGATCGAGTCGCTGCCGGCGGTGCTCAACTGGATCCAGCAGACCGTGGTGCCGCGCATCCAGTCGCTCACCGGCCTGGATCTCTCCACCGACATCGACCAGATGCGCCAGGCGGTCGTTGACAACTGGAAGGAGACCGGGACCTTCGCCGCTAGCCTGCTGGCTCAGGCCTCGCGCTCCGGTCTGGCGCTTGTCGCCTGGATCGGCAACCTGGCGTTGATCCCCGTCGTCACCTTCTACCTGCTGCTGGACTGGGACATCCTGGTCGCCAAGCTGCGCGGCTCGCTGCCGCGCAGCTGGGAGCCCGCCGCGGTGCGACTCGCCGGGGAGTGCGACGAGGTGCTGTCCTCCTTCCTGCGTGGCCAGCTGATCGTCATGCTCTGCCTGGGGGTGATCTACGCGGTGGGGCTGACCTTGCTCGGCGTGCGCTTCGGCCTGCTGATCGGCATGCTCGCGGGCCTGGCCAGCATCGTGCCTTACCTCGGGGTGATCGTGGGCATTTCCGTGGCCGGCGTGGTGGCGTTCTTCCAGTTCGGCGACTGGTTGATCCTGCTCGGCGTCGCGGCGGTGTTCGGTTTCGGCCAGCTGGTCGAGAGCGTGATCCTCCAGCCCAAGCTGCTCGGCGACAAGATCGGCCTGCATCCGGTGGCGGTGATCTTCGCCGTGCTGGCCGGTGGGCAGCTGTTCGGCTTCACCGGCGTGCTGCTGGCTCTGCCGGTGGCTGCCGTGGTGATGGTGGTGTTGCGTTATCTCCACGAGCACTATAAAAACAGCACTCTATATGACGCCGGACGTCAACGTACCCAGGACGAGGAGTCGCCATGAGTCGAGCACCCGCGCAGTTGCCGCTGGGCGTGGGGCTGCGCGACGACGCCACCTTCGCCAACTTCCACCCCGGGCCCAATGCGACCCTGGTCGACCGGCTCGTGCACCAGCTCGACGACGGCGGCGAGCCCTTCCTCTATGTCTGGGGGGCTTCCGGCACCGGGCGCAGCCACTTGCTGCAGGCCGCCTGCCATGCGGCCTCCGACCGGGATCGCCGGGCGCTCTACCTGCCCCTGGCGGAGCTTGGCCATTTCCCGCCGCTGATGCTCGAGGAGATCGAGCGCCTCGACCTGGTGGCGATCGATGACCTCGAGCGCGTGGTGGGGCGCAAGCGCTGGGAGGAGGCGCTGTTCCACGCCTTCAACCGCCTGCGGGATGCCGGCAAGCGCCTGGTGATCGCCGCCGAGGCGCCGCCACGCCAGTTGCCGGTCAAGCTCCCCGACCTGTCCTCGCGGCTCACCTGGGGCATGACCTTCCACCTGCAGGGGCTCGATGATGCCGGGCGCCTGGCGGCGCTGCAGCTGCGGGCGCGGGGGCGTGGCATGCAGTTGCCGGACGAGGTGGCCCGCTACATCCTGCATCGCGGACCGCGCCGCCTGGATGCGCTCTTCGAGACCCTGGAGGCCCTGGATCGCGCCTCGCTTTCCGCCCAGCGCAAGCTGACCATTCCCTTCGTCAAGCAGGCGCTGGGCTGGTGACGGGTGCCGGGAGGGCGACATTCGCTCTTCGATATGCCGCCAAGGGTTCTCCAGTCGCCGAGATGAGTGGCGCTTGCCCTAGCCCGCCCCCTGGCAAAGCTGCTCGGCCGTGAAGCGGTAGGAGTAGAGGACGTCCTTCTGCAGGAAGCCGTAGCGCGTCAGCGTCTGCTGCCACTCCCCGTTGCGTTTCTCTTCCTTCAATTCCTCGTTCACCGCGTCCCTCAGGTCCCCGGCATCCAGGGGGAAGGCGAAGCCGCCGAAATAGCGCACCTCGCGACCCTCGATCACCGGGTCGGTGAAGTTGAACTCGGCCTCCACCTGCGGGCTCGCCTGCTCCAGGGACGCGACCGTCATGCCGGTGGCAGCGAAGGCATCGGCCTGACCGCGGATGATGGCGTCGACGGCCTCCGGGAGGCGTTCCACGGTGACGATCCGCGCCGGATCGACCCCCAGGGCCTCGAACATCTCTTGGGTGACCGTGCCCTCCTGGACCGCGACGCGAATGGTGTCCGGGCGTCTGACGAAGTCTTCGTAGGCCCGTATGCGGTTGGGGTTGGAGGCCAGCACCAATAGTCCCTCGCCATAGGAGGTGTTGGGGTCCGAGAAGAGCACACGGGTGCAGCGTTTGGGCAGGATGGCCATCTCCGCCGCGGCCATGTCGAAGCGACCGACTTCGAGCCCCGGGATGAGGTTCTTGAATTCCGTCTCCACCCATTCGATCTCCTCGATGCCGAGATCCTCCAGAATGCGCTGAGCGACCTCCGGGCCGACCCCCAGCGCCTTACCCTCCTCGTTCAGGTAGCCATAGGGCTTCTCGTTGGCCACGGCGATGCGGATCACGCCGCGCTGCTGGATCTCCTCGAGGGTATCGGCCTGCAGTCCGGGAATGACGAGCAGGGTGGCGAGGGTGCCGGCCATCAGGGACGAGCTACCCAGGGAACGTGAGTTTGGTTTCATTGTTGTCAGCTCCGCGTTGCGTCGTTCCGACAGGCGGCGCTTCAGGGATCACCCGGGTATCGGCCATGGCGTCGAAGCCGCCGGGTCAGAGCGATGTGTGTTGGGCCATGATCCCTGGCGTCGGTGCCTCGACACTTCCTGGCCTCAGCTCCACCATTTCTTGATGGCGGCTCATTCAGCGTAGAAGTGACGTTGAAAGAGCGCGGAGAGCCGACGGCCTCTGTCGCAGATCTCGGACAACGTTTGTCGGCGATGTCTTACAGGTGGCGGACAGGACTCATGACGCCAATATCAGGAATCTCATCTGCTTAGCTCGACACTGCGCGACTGGCCGTTGCCCAGGCTGACCTGGCGGATGACCACCCGGGTCTCGCCGGTGGATGGGTCCTGTCCGCTGCCCGAGACATAGAACTCGCCGGCAGGCAGGCCATCGAGGCGGAAGTAGCCATTGGCGTCGGTGCGGGTGGTGTGGGTGTATGCGCGGGCCCTTGGGTCGGCAGGCTCCACGGCGCGGCCCGCCAGGGCCTGCTCCGCGGCCTCGGCGGAGTAGGTGGTCACCGGGGCCGCCGAGACGGGGCGATTGGCCACCGGGCGGCCACCCAGCAGCAGGCGTCCGCTGATCACCGCACTACCGCTCTTCTCCAGGGCGGCATACTCCTCGGCGGGGAAGGCGACCTGGCGGGCAACCCGGCCGGTGGTATCAGGGCGTTCGGTCTCTCGCGGCGCCTCCATGCCGCGCTCGATCACCTCGACGCGCTCGCGCTCCCCGGCGGGATAGCGCGGCTCGATGACCTGGCAGCCAGCCAGCGAAAGCCCCAGCAGGGCGGGAAGGATCCAACGTGTCATGTTCACTCTCCCGGAGGGTGGATGAGGCCCCGTGCCCGGTGAGCATAACGCAAAAGGGCCGCCGATCATCGATCGGCGGCCCTCCTGTACGATCAAGCAGGCGCCGGCAGGGCCGGCGCCGTCAGGCTTACTTGGCTGCCTTGGTGGCAGTCTCGGTGGCCTGCTTGACGTTGTCTTCGGTCAGCTTCTGGCTCTGCTGGACGAAGTCCTGCTGCAGGGAGACGACCTTCTCGGCGTCGCCCTTCAGGCGCTCGGTCAGGTCCTTGGCGACCTTCTGCTGGCCTTCCATGTAGGTGCGCAGGCCTTCGGCATCCTTCACGTTCATCAGGCTGCGCAGTTGCGCCAGGCCGGTGTCGGTGTAGGCCTTGCCGGCGTCCAGCTGGGCGTTGACCAGCTTCTCGGTGTAGTCCACGGACAGGGCAGCGTAGGCGCGTGCCGGGCCGAAGAACATGGATTCGAACTGTTCGGTGAACTGCTTGGTGTCGAAGTTTTGCATCGTGAGTCCCTCCCGGGGATTTCGGATCAATTCGAAGGCCGTGGCGGTCTGCCGATGCCTTCTGCGTCTCTGTTGCGATGCACAATAGCAGAGCGGTTTGTGCAGTGCAACATGCTTTTTTCGATGGACGTCGTCTCTTGCAAGGGCGTCTATTGGACACCATGTTGAGGGAAGCATCATCCATCCCGAACAGCAGGAGCCGGACATGAGCGACCATCGCATCGAGCGCGACAGCATGGGCGAGCTGGAGGTGCCGAGGGAGGCCCTCTACGGTGCCCAGACCCAGCGCGCCGTCAACAACTTCCCGGTCTCCGGTCAGCCGATGCCCACGGCCTTCATCCACGCCATCGCCCGGATCAAGCTGGCGGCGGCCCGAGTCAACCGCGAGCTGGGGCTTCTCGACGAGGCGCGCTCCCGCGAGATCGTCGCCGCCGCCGAGGCGATCCTCGCGGGGCACCTCGACGACCAGTTCCCGGTGGATGTCTTCCAGACCGGCTCAGGCACCTCCAGCAACATGAACGTCAACGAGGTGATCGCCAGGCGGGCGAGCCGCGACGGCGTGGAGGTCGGGGCCAACGACCACGTCAACATGGGGCAGTCGAGCAACGACGTGATTCCCACGGCGATCCACGTGTCCGCCGCGCTGGCGGTGACCAGCCAGCTGCGTCCGGCGCTCGAGCACCTGCGCCAGACCATCGACACGCGCGCCGCGGAACTCGATGACGTGGTCAAGACCGGGCGTACCCACCTGATGGACGCCATGCCGCTGCGCATGAGTCAGGAGCTGGGGGGCTGGTCCAGCCAGGTGGGGCAGGCCATCGAGCGCCTGGACAGCGCCCTGGTGCGGCTCTGTCGCCTCGCCCAGGGCGGCACGGCGGTGGGCACCGGCATCAATGCCCATCCCGAGTTCGCCGAGCGCATGGCACGTGATCTGAGCGAGCAGACGGGGCTGTCGTTCTCGCCCAACGACAGCTTCTTCGCGAGCCTCGCCTCCCAGGATGCCGCGGTGGAACTCTCCGGACAGCTCAGGGGCCTGGCGTGCGTGGTTATGAAGATTGCCAACGACCTGCGCTGGATGAACTCGGGGCCCCTGGCGGGGCTCGGCGAGATCGAGCTCGAGGCCCTGCAGCCCGGCAGCTCGATCATGCCCGGCAAGGTCAATCCGGTGATCCCCGAGTCGGCGGCCCAGGCGGCGGCCCAGGTGATCGGGCTCGATACGGCGGTGACGGTGGCCGGGCAGAGCGGCAACTTCCAGCTCAACGTCATGCTGCCGCTGGTGGCCAACAACCTGCTGACCTCGATCACCCTGATGACGAACACCAGCCGCCTGCTGGCCAATCGTGCCATCGCCACCTTCAAGGTGCGCCATGACAACCTCGAGGGGCCGCTCGCACGCAACCCCATCCTGGTCACGGCGCTGAACGCGGTGATCGGCTATGACGCCGCGGCGGCCATCGCCAAGCACGCCTACCAGGCGGGGCGGCCGATCATCGAGGTGGCCGAGGAGCAGACCGACCTGTCCCGCGCGGAGCTCGAGCGGCTCCTGGATCCCGCCTCCCTGACGCGAGGCGGCGTACCCGAGTAGCACTGACTCAGGCGCGCTCATTCCTGCTGGTCGCGCTCCTTGCCCTCCTCGATGGTCTCTCGGGCGTCGCGATGCTCTTCCCGGTCGGCCTCGGGTGTCTCGTGCTCGTCGGCGCGGGAAGGGCGGTAGCAGAGGGTGGCCAGCATCGGGAAGTGGTCCGAGCCGATGTGCGGCAGGCGCCGCATGGCCTTCAGGGTGAAGTGCTCGCTTACGAAGACATGGTCCAGGGGCCAGCGCAGCAGCGGATAGCTGGCGTGGAAGGTGCTGTACATGCCGCGCCCGCGTCGCGGGTCGAGCATGCCGCTCACCCGACAGAAGAGCCGGGTGGTGCGAGACCAGGCCACGTCGTTGAGGTCCCCGGCCACCAGGGTGGGCACCGGGTCCTCTTGGATCGCCTTGCCGACCAGCAGCAGCTCGGCATCCCGCCACAGCGACTCCTCGCTCTCGTTGGGCGCCGGCGGACGGGGATGCACGGCATGCAGGCGCACGACGTCGCCACGGGGCAGGGTGACGCCGGTATGGATCGAGGGAATATCGTCCTGGATCAGCCACTGGACCTCGGGGTCGACCAGCGGCCGCCGGGAATAGAGGTGCATGCCGTAGAGGTTGTCCAGCGGCACCCGCACCGCATGAGGCCACGCCTCGTTCAGCGCCTTGTCGAGCTGCGCCTGCCACCAGGCATCGGATTCCAGGGTCAGGACCAGGTCGGGCCGGTGCTCGTGGATCAACCGGGTGAGCGTCTCGGCGTTGCGGTTGGGGGTGAGCACGTTGGCGATCAGCAGCGTGACGCAGCGGTTATCCTGTCCCGGTTCGGCGCGCTTGACCTGCACCGGCCAGAACGGGGTCCAGGGCAGGATGCGTGCCAACTGCAGGGCGAGGGTGGCGAGGCTCGCCCCCAGTGCGATCCAGGACCAGGGTGGGCTGGCCAGCAGGGCAAGCAAGGCAGTCACCGCCGCCAGGGCGGCGAGCTGCAGGCGAGGAAACTCGCAGGCACGAATCCACCACCAGGTCAGCGGCGATCGCGCCACGAGCGTGACCGCCAGCAGCACGCTGGCAACCACCGCAAGCAGGATGGAAAACACGACATGACCTCCCTGTGGTCTCGGTGACGTCCTGCTCTCAGCCTACGCCAGACGTCACCGGTCGTGAATGTCGGGTCGTGAATGTCGGGTCGTGAATTTCTAGAGCGCCTGGCGGCGCAGCAGGCCGGTGATCGCCTCGCCGATCAGCACCAGTACGATGATGGCGATCAGGATGGTGGCGACCGTCTGCCAGGCGAAGGTGTCGATGGACCCCTGCAGGATCACGCCGATACCGCCGGCCCCGACCAGCCCCAGCACCGTGGACTCGCGGATGTTGATGTCCCAGCGCAGGATGACGATGGCGAAGAAGGCCGGCATCACCTGGGGCACGACGGCATAGGCGATCACCTTCGCCTTGGAGGCACCGGTCGCCTCCATGGCCTCCACCGGGCGACGGTCGATCTCCTCGATGGCCTCGCCCATCAGCTTGCCGATGAAGCCCACCGAACGGAACATGATGGCCAGTATCCCGGCCAGCACGCCTGGGCCGAAGATCGCCACGAACAGCAGCGCCCAGATGATGGTGTTCACCGAGCGGCTCGAGACCAGGATGAAGCGTCCCAGCCACAGGCAGGCGCGGTTGGGCGTGGTGTTCTGGGCGGCGATGTAGGAGACCGGCAGGGCGATAAAGATGGTCAGCATGGTGGCCAGCGTGGCGATATGCACGGTCTCGATCATGGCACTGACGATCTCGCCGAGGCGGCTCGGGTCCGGCGGCCACATGCGTGACCCCAGGCTCGAGATCTGGTTGGGGGCATCCCATACCCAGGGCCAGAAGATGTCGATGTCGCGTACCGCCCAGACGACCAGCATCAGCGTCACCAGCATCACGCCGTAACGGATGAGCTGCTCCCGGGGGTTGTGGCGTCGCCAGATGCGATCGGCCAGCAGGTCGGCGTCCTCTACCATATCTTCTTCCTTACCCAGCCGCTCACGCCTTCGCTGAGCAGGATCACCGCGATGATCACCAGCAGGATGGCGAAGGCGAAGTCATAGTCGTAGCGCCCGAAGGCGTTCATCAGGGTGCTGCCGATCCCTCCTGCGCCGACGATCCCCACCACCGCGGAGGCGCGCAGGTTGCTGTCGAGCTGGTACATGGAGAGCCCCACCTGGCGCGGCAGGATCTGGGGAAAGACCGCATAGTAGAGCGTGGCCAGATAGCCGGCGCCCGTGGCACGCATGGCCTCGACCTGGCCCCAGTCGATCTCCTCGATCTCCTCGGCGAGCAGCTTGCCGACGAAGCCGATGGAGTAGAGGGTCAGGGTCAGGATACCGGCCAGGGGACCGAAGCCCACCGCGGCGACGAACAGGATGGCGACGATCACCGGATGGAAGCTGCGCGAGATGATGATCACCGCGCGTCCCAGCAGGTAGACGGGCAGCGGTGCGACGTTGCGCGCCGCCATCACCGCGAAGGGAATCGACAGCAGGACCCCGAGCAGGGTGGCGAGGATGGCGATCTGCAGGCTCTCTGTGAAGCCGGTCAGCAGCAGGTCGAAGCGCGAGAAGCTCGGCGGGAAGCCGCCGCCGAAGATCCGCGCGGCGCGTGGCAGCCCTTCGCTGATGCGCTCCCAGTTGAAGGGCAGGGTGCCAAGGGCCCAGACGAGATAGACGGCCACCACCGCCAGCACGCCATAGCGCAGGACGGGGTTGGCGATGAAGGGGGGCTTGCGCCAGGTTCGGGGTGCCGTCCCCCCGCTGGCCTCAGGTCGAGTCATGGCGAACCTCCCGTTCACGCTTTCCGGGGCGACCCTGAGGGGTGATGGTCTCGTCCTCGGGCGACTCGATACCGCCGTAGATGGCGTCCAGTGCCTCCTTGTCGAAGTCGGCGGGGGCACCATCGAAGATCATGGTGCCGTGGCGCAGCCCGACGATGCGGTCGGT
Source organism: Halomonas ventosae (assembly GCF_004363555.1). GTDB lineage: Bacteria > Pseudomonadota > Gammaproteobacteria > Pseudomonadales > Halomonadaceae > Halomonas > Halomonas ventosae. Next base: position 64,796 of record NZ_SNZJ01000020.1, read on the forward strand.
GTAGGTCCTGGCCTGGGCCACGTTGTGGATGTTGATCAGTACCGGCAGCGACAGCTCGCTGGCCAGGCTCTGCAGCAGCACCATGATCTGCTCGGAGGTGCGCGGGTCCAGCGACGCCGTGGGCTCGTCGGCCAGCAGGACTTCCGGTTCCTGCATCAAGGCGCGCACCACGCCGACCCGCTGGCGTTCGCCACCGGAGAGCTCGTCGGCGCGCTTGTTGGCATAGTGGGCGATGCCCACCCGCTCCATCAGCACGAAGGCGCGCTCGATATCCGCCGCCGGATAGCGGCGGGTAATGGCCTGGAAGAGGCTGACGTAGCCGAGCCGGCCGGCCAGCACGTTCTCCATCACGGTGAGGCGGTCGATCAGGTTGAAGCCCTGGAAGACCATGCCGATCTTGCGTCGGGCGCGCCGCAGGTCACGGTTGCGGAGGTTGACGAGTTCGGTGCCGTTGAGCTTGATCGATCCCGAGGTGGGTTCCACGAGGCGGTTAATGCAACGCAGCATGGTGCTCTTGCCGGCGCCCGAGGCACCGACGATGGCCACCACGCTGTTGCCCTCCACGGCGAGATCGAGCCCCTTGAGCACGGGCTCATCCTGGCCGTAGCGCTTGATCAGGTTGGATATCTCTAGCATCGGCGGGTCCAGGCGGGGGATAGGGTCTACGAGACAGCGACGCCGACCTTCCCGGGAAGGCCGGCGTCGTGCTGTCAGGCGTGGGTTACTGGAGGTTCTCGGGGGTGTACTCGACCCCGTTGGCGCTCTGGATGGTACGGATGACCTTCCAGTTGTCCTTGTAGTTGATGGGGATGAACTTCTCGACCCCCTCGAACTCCTCCCCCAGCTCGGTGCCGGCGAACTCGAAGCTGAAGAAGGCCTCCTCGATCTTCTCGACCAGGTCCGGATGCAGGTTGTGGGCGTAGTTGTAGGAGGTGGTCGGGAAGCTGTCGGACTCGTAGATGATCTTGACATCTTCCGGGTCGTAGAGGTCGCGCGCCGCCATGCGTTCGACAACCTCGGAGGCCACCGGGGCGGCATCATAGTCCTGGGCCACCACGCCGAGCATGGACTGGTCGTGGCTGCCCGAGTAGATCACCTCGTAGTCCTCGCCGGGGACGATGCCTTCTTCCGGGAACAGGGCCCGCGGTGCCTGGTTGCCGGAGTTGGAGGTGGGCGAGGTGTGGGCGACTCGCTTGCCCTTGAGGTCAGCCATCTCGTCGATACCGGAGTCGACGTGGGTATAGAGCTGGAGGGTGTAACCGAAACGTCCATCATCCGAGCCCATCAGCGCGAAGGGCACGGCACCCGCCAGGTTGACGGCAAAGGGCGTCGGGCCGGTGGAGAAGCCGGCGATATGCAGGCGACCGCTGCGCATTGCCTCGACCTGGGCCGAGTTGGATTGCACGGCGAAGAAGCGCACGTCGCGGCCGGTCACGTCCTCGAGGTGGTCGATGAACGGCTGCCAGATGTCGGAATAGATCGCCGGATCCTCGACCGGTGTGTAGGCGAAGATCAGGGTATCGGGGTTCGCCCACTCGGATTCGTCGGCCGGGCGGTCGGCGACCATGTCGCCGTTCTCGTCGCAGTAGATGTCATCCAGGGCGCCACGCTCGCAGTCGTCCTGGGCCTGGACCTGGGTGGCGGCCAGCAGGGCCAGGGGTAGCAGCGAGGAGAGGGCCAGCGTGGCGAGCGGGTGCTTTCGAGACCGGAGGGTATGATTGGTCATGGCGTGCCTCGTGAGATTATTGTTGTGACGTTCGGATCTCGACATGTCGATGATCGATACCGAATAACCCTTTCCAATCTAGAGTTCGTGACAAAACCATGTCAAACACTTTCCCCGCCGCGCCAGGCCAGTGGCATAACCGCTACCTGCTGATGCGCCACGGTCACAGCCTGGCCAACCAGCAGGGCTTGATCATCAGCTCGCCGGAACGTGGGCTGGTCGGCTACGGCCTCTCGCCCCGGGGCCGGGAGCAGCTCGATGGCCTGCTGACCGACTGGCGCTGGGCAGCGCCCGCGAGGATCCTGCATTCGGATTTCCTTCGCACGACCGAGACGGCAGCGCGCATCGCGCAGCACTTCGGCCTGCGGCTCGAGCCCGAAACGCGATTACGGGAACGCCATTTCGGGGCGTTCGAGGGTGAGGGAGACGACCGCTATGCCGAGGTCTGGGCGCGGGACGCCCTTGACCCGGCGCATCACCATGCCGGCGTCGAGGCCGTGGCCGAGGTGGCCGCGCGGATGCGTGAGGTCATCGATCAGCTGGAGCAGCGCCACGCGGGGGATACCATCCTGCTGGTCAGTCACGGGGACCCGTTGCAGATCCTGCTGACCTCCCTGGAAGGCCGTGAGCTGAGCCGGCACCGCGAGCGGCCGCCCCTCGCACCGGCCAGCATCACCGCCCTGTGAACCGTTTCGTGTGACAGTGACGCCTGACGTCAGGCAGTGCGTCGCGGGTGAACGGGTGCTGCTGCCGCGCTCACCCTGGGGGAGCGTTCCATCGGGGAAGGGGTGTGGCCCCCGCGGCGGCCGAGGCGCTCGTCCAGGTAGTCGGCGAGTCGACGCGTCTCGACGGCATTGAGACGCAGGGCCAGCTTGGTTCGCCGCCACAGGATGTCCTCGAGGGAGCGCGCCCACTCCTGGTCGACCAGGTAGTCCACCTCGGCGGCCGTGAGCCCGGCGCCGAACGCCTGGCCCAGGGCGGCCTGGGAGTCCCTGCCACCCAGGAACGCCCGACATAGCGAGCCATAGGTGCGGGCAAAGCGCCGGGCCTGGGCGGCATCCAGGAAGGGGTATTCCGCCAGCAGTTGCGCCTCGAAGGTGGCCTGGTCGCCGATGTCGCCGCCCGGCAGCGGCGTCTCGGCGGTCCAGGGGGCGGCCATCGTCGGCAAGTAAGGCACAAGCGCCGCCAGGGCAGCTTCGGCGAGCTTGCGGTAAGTGGTGATCTTGCCGCCGAAGACCGACAGCAACGGGGCGCCATGCGTATCCAGGTCGAGGGTATAGTCGCGCGTCATGGCCGAGGGATCGGCCGATTCGTCGTCACACAGAGGTCGCACACCGGAGAAGGTGCGGATCACGGCGTCCCGGGAGAGGTGAGTGCGGAAGTGGGCATTGACCACCGACAGCAGGTAGTCGATCTCCTCCTCGCTCGTCTCGACCCGTGACGGGTCACCCTCGTAGCGCCGGTCGGTGGTGCCGATCAGGCTGAAGTCTTCCTCGTAGGGCAGCACGAAGACGATGCGCCGGTCGGTGTTCTGCAGGATATAGGCGCGTTCGTCGTGGTTCAGCCGAGGCACGATCAGATGACTACCCTGGATCAGGCGTACTCCGTACCGCGATGACCTCCTGGCCTGGCGGCGTACTACCTGCTCCACCCAGGGGCCGGCGGCGTTGACCAGGGCCCGGCAGCGGCGGGTCAGGCGTCGGCCGGAATCGACCTCCTCGAGATCCACCTCCCACTGCCCGTCGACCTCGCGGGCCCCGATGCAGCGTGTGCGCACCCGGATCTCGGCGCCGTTGTCACGGGCCTGGAGGGCATTGAGCACCACGAGCCGGGCGTCATCCACCCAGCAGTCGGAATACTCGAAGCCTCGGGTGATGCCGGGGGCAAGGCCCTGGTGCGCCGTGAGCCTGATCCCGCGTGACCCCGGGAGCTTCTCGCGCTTGCCCAGGTGGTCGTAGAGGAACAGGCCGGCGCGCAGCATCCACGCCGGACGCAGGTGGGGACGGTGGGGGAGGATGAAGCGCAGTGGCCAGATGATGTGGGGGGCCTTGGCGAGCAGCACCTCGCGCTCGCGCAGTGCCTCGCGCACCAGGCGAAATTCATGGTGTTCCAGGTAGCGCAGGCCGCCGTGGATCAGCTTGCTGCTGGCCGAGGAGGTGGCGCCGGCGAGGTCTCCCTGCTCGCACAGGCCCACCGACAGGCCCCGCCCGGCGGCATCGTTGGCAATGCCGGTGCCATTGATGCCGCCGCCGATCACGAAGAGGTCGAGCACCTCGTCCGACTTGTCGCTCATGGAAACTCCCGTCCGGAGTTGCCCGGACCTCGGTGATGTTTGAATTCGAAAATAGACGAAAATAAAACGAACATCAAGGCGCGTCAGTAGTCACCAGGCAGGGTGACCAGGACGATGGGAGCAGAAGGAGGGCAAGTGAGCGCGGGTGTCAAGCGATATGCAGGGTCACATCGTGCTGCTTGAGCTGGCGCAGGATCGCCTCGGGCGGCTCGCGGTCGGTGAACAGCGCATCGAGCTGTGCCAGGTTGCCCTGGCGAACCACCGGGTTGCGCTGGAACTTGGAGTGGTCGGTGGCCAGGAAGACCTTGCGGGAATTGCGGATGATGGCCTGGGCGACCCGCACTTCCTGGTAGTCAAATTCCAGCAGGGAGCCATCCTCGTCGATGCCGCTGATGCCGATGATGCCGTAGTCGACCTTGAACTGGTTGATGAAGTCGATGGTCGCCTCGCCGATGATGCCGCCATCGCGGGAACGGACCTGGCCGCCGGCAATGATCACGTTGAAGTCCTCCTTGTGCTGGAGGATCGCTGCCACGTTGAGGTTGTTGGTGATCACCTCCAGCCCCTGGTGGTCGAGCAGTGCCTCTGCGATCACCTCGTTGCTGGTCCCGATGTTGATGAACAGCGACGAGTGGTCGGGGATGTGTCGGGCGAGGAGGGCGGCGATGCGTTGCTTGGCCTCGAGGTTGAGGGTCTTGCGGGTCGAGTAGGCGGTGTTGACGGTGCTCGACTCCAGGCCGGCGCCGCCATGGACCCGGCGGATGCGCCCTTCCGCGGAGAGGGTGTTGAGGTCGCGGCGAATGGTCTGGGGGGTGACCGTGAAGTGCTCGGTGAGCTGCTCGATGCTGGCATAGCCCTGGCGGCGCACCAGTTCGATGATGGCGTCCTGGCGTTGCTGCTGGTTCATGGGATCTCCTTGGCTCCCCGGATTCTACGACATCGTTTCGGCCGCTGCAGGTATCGCTCCGCACCTGGATCTTCATCCAAAGTCGTAGTGCCTCCGCCGTCCGGGCATTTGAGCAGTGCGATCGGCTGGAGTAGTCTGGATGATCATAAACGAACATTAGCGTTTAAAAGCGAAATCCGCACGCCACTACAACCACAACAGGATGCTTGCCATGGCTTCATATCTCCTGGCCATCGACCAGGGCACCACCAGCTCCCGCGCCATCCTCTTCGATCGCCAGGGGCGCAGCGTCGCCTCGGCGCAGCGCGAGTTCCCGCAGCACTTTCCCCATGATGGCTGGATCGAGCATGACCCGGAGGATATCTGGGAGACCGTGCTCACCACCTGCCGCGAAGTGCTCGAGGAGACGGGCGTGCCGCCCGAGGAGATAGCCGGGGTCGGCATCACCAACCAGCGCGAGACCACCCTGCTGTGGGATCGGGCCACCGGGGAGCCGCTGCACAACGCCATCGTCTGGCAGGATCGCCGCACCGACGAGGCTTGCCGGCAGCTGCGTGAGGCGGGCCACCTTGAGGATGTCCAGGCACGCACGGGGCTGCTGATCGACCCCTATTTCTCGGCCACCAAGCTCGGCTGGCTGCTCGATGAGGTGCCCGGCGCCCGGGAGCGGGCCGAGCGGGGAGAGCTGGCCTTCGGTACCGTGGACACCTTCCTGATCTGGCGGCTGACCGGCGGCCGGGTCCACGCCACCGATGCCACCAACGCCTCGCGCACTGCCCTGTTCAATATCCATGAGCAGCGCTGGGACGAGGCGCTGCTGGCCCTGTTCGGCATCCCGGCGAGCCTGCTGCCCGAGGTCAAGGACTCCAGCGACGACTTCGGCCGCGTCGATGCCCGCTGGCTGGGGGGCGAACTGCCCATCGCCGGGGTGGCCGGTGATCAGCAGGCCGCGCTGGTGGGGCAGGCCTGCTTCACGCCCGGCATGGGCAAGAGCACCTACGGCACCGGCTGCTTCATGATCGTCAACACCGGGGAAACCGCCGAGGCCTCCCGTAACCGCCTGCTGACCACGGTGGCCTATCGGCTCGATGGCAAGCCGACCTACGCCATGGAGGGCAGCATCTTCGTGGCCGGGGCCACGGTGCAGTGGCTGCGCGACGGCCTGCAGCTGTTTGCCGATGCCGCCGAGACCGAAGCCCTGGCGTGCCAGACGCGCAGCGGCCACAGCGTCTATCTGGTGCCGGCCTTTACCGGCCTCGGGGCGCCGCACTGGGATCCCAAGGCGCGCGGCGCCATCTTCGGCCTGACCCGCGACACCGGCATCGCCGAGATCGTCGCTGCCGGTCTCCAGGCGGTCTGCTACCAGACCCGCGACCTGCAGGTCTGCATGGACGATGACATGTCGGCATCGCCGGGTATCCTGAGGGTCGATGGTGGCATGGTGGCCAACAACTGGGTGATGCAGTTCCTCGCCGACATGCTGGGTGTCCAGGTGGACCGCCCCACGGTACTGGAGACAACGGCCCTGGGGGCCGCCTACCTCGCCGGTCTCAGGCTCGGCTGGTATCGCGACCTCGACGAGATCGCCGAGCTGTGGCGCTGCGAGCGGCGCTTCACGCCACAGATGGACGAGGCGGAACGCGAACGTCTCTATGGTGGCTGGAAGGAGGCCGTGGAGCGGGTGCGTACCCAATAGCGGGAAGCCGGGCAAGGTGCTGATTCGCGGGTATTGAGTGGCGATCCCGGGCTTGCATTTTCGGGGCGGATGGGTAGAATACGCATCCGTTGCCACGGCGAAGTCACGCCGCAGCGGTGAAGCAGGACCATAGCTCAGTTGGTTAGAGCGCCACGTTGACATCGTGGAGGTCGGCGGTTCAAATCCGCCTGGTCCTACCAGAACTCGCCCGGTGACGACAGCTTCAGGACCATAGCTCAGTTGGTTAGAGCGCCACGTTGACATCGTGGAGGTCGGCGGTTCAAATCCGCCTGGTCCTACCAGATACCGGAACGCCCCCGCAGCCCCTGGCTGCGGGGGCGTTCTTCATTCCATGTCGGTCTTCTCGATGAACACCGCCACCAGCCGCTCGATGCCCGCCTGGTCGGCCTCAGAGAAACGCGCCTGCCTCGGGCTGTCCAGGTCCAGTACGCCCCACAGTCGGTGATTCACCACGATGGGCACCACCAGTTCGGCACGGGATTCCGCATCGCAGGCGATATGGTCGGCCACGGCATGCACGTCCGCCACGCGCTGGGTCTCGCGGGTGCGGGCGGCGGCCCCGCAGACGCCCTTCGAGAAGGGGATGGGATGGCAGGCCGGCTTGCCCTGGAAGGGGCCCAGGCAGAGCAGCTCCGGCTGGCGCTGCAGGTAGAAGCCGGCCCAGTTGAGGTCGGGGAGCTCCTGCATCAGGAAGGCACAGGTCTGGGCGCTGTTGGTCAGCCAGTCGCGCGTATCGAGCAGGGCGTCGAGCTGGCGGGCCAGCAGGGGGTAGTCGGGTGTCATGGCGGCTCCTTTAACGAAAGGGGCCGGCACAGTGGCCGGCCCTTTAGCTAACTCGAATCGTTTTTCGCTCAGGGCTGATCCGTCGTCAAGCCTTCGAGGAGGCGCTGTGAACCCATCCCTGGGCGCTACCGACGCCATCCCTGGCGTAGGACCTCCTCTTCGGCTTGCCCCCGGCGCCCTTCGCGGCAGGCAATCGGGTTACCCTCACTTCCAGCCGGGCACCGCCTGCGGCCCGAAGAGTTCCTCCGCCTTGGCCTCGACTTCCTCGGTCTGGTAGGCCTCGACCAGCTGCTGGATGGCCTCGCGCTCCTCGTCACCGCCGCGCACCACGATCAGGTTGACGTAGGGGGACTCGGCGCCCTCCTTGATCAGGGCGTCATCCAGGCTCAGGCCGGCCGGCTGGGCGAAGGTGTTGTTGATGAAGGCCATGTCCACGTCGGGCAGCACGCGGGGCAGCTGGGCGGCCTCGATCTCGCGGAACTCGAAGTCATGCGGGTTCTCGGCGATGTCCAGCGGGGTGGCTTCCAGGAACGTCGGATCGTTGAGCTCGATCAGCCCCTCGTTGTGCATCAGGATCAGCGCCCGGCCCTCGTTGGAGGGGTCGTTGGGCAGGGCGATGGTGGCCCCGTCCGGGAGCTCCTCGATGCTGTCGTACTTCTCGGAGTAGGCGCCGATCGGGTAGACGAAGGTGTAGCCGGCGATGGCGAAGTCGTAGCCGCGGTCCTCGACCATGGAGCGCATGTAGGGCTCGTGCTGGTAGGCGTTGGCGTCGAGGCTGCCGTCGGCCAGGGCGGCGTTGGGCGTCACGTAGTCGGTGAACTCGATGATCTCGACCTCGAGGCCGTACTCGCGCTCGGCGATCTCGGCGGCCACCTTCATGACGTCGGTCTCGGGGCCGGCCACGGTGCCGACCTTGATGGCGTGCTCGTCGGCCAGGGCGGTGCCGGCGCCAAGGGTCAGGGCGGAAGCCGCCAGGGTGCCGATCAGGCTCTTGCGCATGTCGTGGTTCTCCTCGTTGAAGGTGTCGCTGACTCGTTGACGATGGTAATGGAATAACCAAAAAAATTGTAATGCATTCTGGTTATCTTCCCGAAAGCCTCACTTGTGGTCGCTCTTACGGACCAGATAATCCCCCAGGCTCTGGAAACCCTGGACCATCACCACCAGGATCACCACGGTGATCAGCATGATGGTGGGGTTGAAGCGGTTGTAGCCGTAGCGGATGCCCAGGTCGCCCAGCCCGCCGCCGCCCACGGCACCGGCCATGGCCGAGTAGCTGACCAGGGTGACCACCGTCACCGTGAGCGCCGTGAAGATGCCGCCGCGCGCCTCGGGGACCAGCACCTTGGTGATGATCTGCCAGGGTGTGGCGCCCATGGACTGGGCGGCCTCGACCAGTCCCGGGGGGATCTCGTTGAGGGCGCCCTCGACAAGGCGCGCCACGAAGGGGATGGCGGCGATGGTCAGGGGTACGGCGGCGGCATTGGTGCCGATCGACGAGCCGACCAGCATCCGCGTGAAGGGGATGATTGCCACCATCAGGATGATGAAGGGGATCGAGCGACCGATGTTGGTGATCGCCCCCAGTACCCGGTTGAGCGTCGGTTCGGCGAGTATCTGTCGCGGCCGGGTGACGTAGAGCAACACGCCCAGTGGGATGCCCACCAGGGCCGAGATCACTCCCGACACGCCTACCATGTAGAGCGTATCCAGGGTGGCCTTGAGGATCAGGTCAATCATCGCGCTGGACATGGCCGAGCACCTCCACCTGCAGGTCGTGGGATTCGAGATAGTCGAGGGCCTCGCGGGTCTTCTCCGCCGGGCCCATCAGTTCGGCGATCATCAGCCCCAGGGTGCGCTCCTGGATCGATTCCACCTTGGCCTGGAGGATGCTGACGTCCACGCCGCACTCCCGGGCCAGTCGCGAGATCAGCGGGGTCGAGACGGCGTCGCCCGAGAAGGCCAGGCGGACCACCGGGTGGCTGTGTGGTCCGGGGGCCTCCTCGAGGCGCTCGATCAGGGCGCGCGGCGGGTCGAGTTCCAGGAAGTCATTGAGGAAGTCGCGTCCCAGGCGGGTGCGCGGCGCGGTGAAGAAATCGCCCACGTCGGCTTCCTCGACCAGTTCCCCGTCGGAGATCAGGCTGACCCGGTGGCAGATCGACTTCACCACTTCCATCTCGTGAGTGATCAGCAGGATGGTCAGGCCGAGCTTGCGGTTGATGTCACGCAGCAGGTCCAGGATCGACCCGGTGGTATGGGGATCCAGTGCCGAGGTGGCCTCGTCGCAGAGCAGCACCTTGGGGCGACTGGCGAGTGCCCGGGCGATGGCCACGCGCTGTTTCTGGCCGCCCGAGAGCTGTGCCGGGTACTGGCGCGCCTTGTCGGCCAGTCCCACCAGTTCCAGCAGGGGGGTGACCCTCTCACGGATCTCACTGCGCTTCATGCCCATCAATTCCAGCGGCAGGGCCACGTTGGCAAAGACGGTGCGCGAGGTCAGCAGGTTGAAGTGCTGGAAGATCATGCCGATGCGGTGGCGCGCCTGGTTGAGGGCCGCCCCGGAGAGGGCCGTCAGCTCCTGGTCGTCCACGGTAACGGTCCCCGTCGTGGGGCGCTCGAGCAGGTTCACGCAGCGAATCAGGGTGGACTTGCCGGCACCTGAGAGGCCGATCACGCCATGGATCTGGCCCTTCGGTACGTGCAGGTCGGCATGCTTGAGTGCCGTCACGGCCGGGGTGCCGCTGCGCCGCCCCTTGGGGTAGTAGGTCTTGGAAACGTCGTGGAGTCGAATCATCACAGCCGCCGGTGGGGCGCCGGTCGAGAGTCGGGCGGGCAGGGCAGTGGGTGGGCACGAAAAAAAAGGCCACCCTGGCGGGTGGCCATCAACGCTGGACACACCCTTTTAGCTGCACTTCACGCCGTGGGCTGCCTCGGGGGCGGTCCGCGACGTCGGCGCCCGCAATCCGGGTACAAATCGGCGCCTTCAAAATGTAGCCGACAATTTTAAGTTTCGAACGAGCGTATGTCAATGAGAATGGGAGATGATGCCGTTAAGGAAGCTTTGGTCTGGTGGAATTTCCTGCCTGGCGGCATAACGCTGGAACATCTTCGTGGTGGCGTGGCTGTCGTTGGAGGCTGGCACTTGCTCTTCGCATCACACTCCTTTCTCCTTTCTCCTTGCCCCTTGCCCCTTGCTGCCATGGACGTCATCCCCGGGGTTTCCTAGACTGGCGCTCTTTCTCCGGCCCGGTCACGGTCGGCCAGCACGAGGAGCGTTCATGTTCACAGGCATCGTACAGGGCACCGCCGAGGTGGTGGCCATCCATGAGGCGGAGGCCTTTCGCACCCATGTGCTGGCGCTGCCAGCAGAGCTGCGCGAGGGGCTGGCGCTGGGCGCGTCGGTGGCCCACAACGGGGTCTGCCTCACGGTCACGGCCATCGATGGCGAGCGAGTCAGCTTCGACCTGATGCGTGAGACCCTGCGGGTGACCAATCTCGGTGCGGTGAGGGTGGGTGACCGCGTCAATGTCGAGCGGGCGGCGCGTTTCGGCGACGAGATCGGCGGTCATGCCATGTCCGGCCACGTGATGGCGCTGGCCGAGCTGGTCGAGCTCGACGAGGCCCCCAACAATCGCCGGCTCTGGTTCGAGGTGCCTCATGCACTGGGCCGGTTCCTGTTCGACAAGGGCTATATCGGGGTGGACGGCATCAGCTTGACCATCGGGCAGGTGCAATCGGCCACCGCAGACCACGGTCCGCGGTTCTGCGTCGATCTGATCCCCGAGACCCTGGCCCGCACCATCCTGGTGGACCGGGTCCCGGGGGACGGCGTCAATATCGAGATCGACCCCCAGACCCAGGCCATTGTCGAGACGGTGGAGCGGGTGCTGGAAGCGCGTGGCGTGTGACGCGAACGAAAAACCTGACCGTTCCGTCAAGTCTGCGTTGGTGGGTCGGGTGGCGTATGGCCCGCAAGTTGCTTAACTAGGTGGGACCGTGCTGCCTGTGGTCACCCGGGTGCCTCGCCACACGCCGAGGCTTTGGGTACCATAGGCGGCTTTTCTCGCGGGCTTTCTCGCACCCCAGGACCATCGCAACGTCCACGCGCGCAGGAACGACAACCATGCTGCAACGCCTGATCGACAACCAGTTCAAGCTGGTCGAGCACAAGACCGATGTGAAGACCGAGGTCATCGCCGGGATCACCACCTTCCTGACCATGGCCTACATCATCTTCGTCAACCCGAGCATCCTCTCCCAGGCCGGCATGGACTACGGCGCGGTCTTCGTCGCCACCTGTCTTGCCGCCGCGGTGGGCTGCCTGATCATGGGCCTGTGGGCCAACTATCCCATCGCCCAGGCGCCCGGCATGGGGCTCAACGCCTTCTTTACCTACGGCGTGGTGCTGGGCATGGGTTACACCTGGGAGGCGGCGCTGGGCGCGGTCTTCTTCTCCGGCTTCATCTTCTTCCTGCTCAGCATCTTCCGGATCCGCGAATGGATCATCAACTCGATCCCGCTCTCCCTGCGCCTGGGCATCGCCGCGGGCATCGGCCTCTTCCTGGCGATGATCGCGCTGAAGAATGCCGGCATCGTGGTGGCCAACGAGGCCACCTACGTGGCCCTGGGTGATCTCTCCGAACCCGCTGCCCTCTATGCGCTGCTGGGCTTCTTCGTGATCACCGCCCTGGCCTACCTCAAGGTCACCGGGGCGGTGATGATCGGCATCCTCGGTGTTACCGTGCTGGCGATGCTCCTCGGTCACAACGAGTTTGGCGGCTTCATGTCCATGCCGCCCTCCATCGCGCCGACCTTCATGGCGCTGGACCTGGCCGGCGCCTTCGACGTGGCGATGCTCAGCGTGATCTTCGCCTTCCTGTTCGTCGATCTGTTCGATACCTCCGGCACCCTGGTCGGCGTGGCCCACAAGGGCGGCCTGCTGGACAAGGACGGCAAGCTGCCGCGCATCGGTCGCGCGATGATGGCCGACAGTGGCGCGTCCATGGCAGGGGCCGTGCTGGGGACCTCCACCACCACCAGCTATATCGAGTCCACCGCCGGCATCGCCTCCGGTGGGCGTACCGGCCTGACCGCCGTGGTGGTGGCGGTGTTGTTTTTGATCAGCCTGTTCTTTGCCCCGCTGGCGGGTTCCATCCCGGCCTATGCCACCGCCGGGGCCCTGCTCTATGTGGCGGTGCTGATGGCTGGCAGCCTGGCCCACGCCAATTGGGACGACCCGACCGATGCCGCGCCGGTGCTGATCGCCGCCCTGGCCATGCCGCTGACCTTCTCGATCGCCGAGGGCATCGCGCTGGGCTTCATCAGCTACGCTGCGATCAAGACGCTCTCCGGGCGCTTCAAGGACCTCAATCCCGCGGTGATCGTGCTGGCCCTGCTGTTTGCCGGCAAGTTCCTGTTCCTCGACTGAACCATACTGACTGCATTCACCCACCGAGACGCGTATTGATGAGCATCTACGGCGACTACATCAAGTCCGTGATCCGCACGGTTCCCGACTGGCCGCAGCCGGGCGTCAACTTCCGCGACATCACCCCGCTGCTGCAGAACAGTGCGGCCTTCCGCAAGCTGGTCGACAGCTTCGTGCATCGCTACCAGGAGATGGACCTCGACGCTATCGCCGCCATCGATGCCCGCGGCTTCATCATCGGCGCGCCGCTCGCCTATGAGCTGGGCTGCAGCTTCGTGCCGGTGCGCAAGAAGGGCAAGCTGCCGTTCCGCACGATCAGCGAGACCTATACCTTGGAGTACGGCGAGGCCGAGGTGGAGCTGCACTCCGACGCCTTCCAGCAGGGGGATCGCATCCTGATCGTCGACGACCTGATCGCCACCGGCGGGACCATGCTGGCCGCGGCCAAGCTGATCACTCGCAGCGGCGGGCAGGTCGTCGAGACCGCCACCATCGTCGACCTACCGGACCTGGGCGGATCCCAGCGCATCCGTGAGGCGGGCTACGGGGTCTTCTCGGTCTGCTCCTTCACCGAGGACGAGTGACGCTCATGAGCACCCATCGCTACCACCAGCACTTCACCGTTTCCTGGGACCAGCTGCACCGCGACGTGCGCGAACTCTGCCACCGGCTGATCGAGCGCGACTTCAAGGGCATCATCGCCATCACCCGCGGGGGGCTGATTCCCGCGGCGCTGATCGCCCGCGAACTCAACGTGCGCCTGATCGATACCGTCTGCATCAAGAGCTACGACCACATGGATCAGGGCGGCCTGGAGGTGATGAAGGGCGTCGACCACGAGGGTGAGGGCTGGCTGCTGGTCGACGACCTGGTCGATACCGGTCGCACCGCGAAGGCGGTGCGCGAGATGCTGCCGAAGGCCCACTTCGTGACCATCTATGCCAAGCCCGAGGGCAAGCCGCTGGTGGACCAGTACCTCACCGAGGTGGCCCAGGACTGCTGGATCCAGTTCCCCTGGGACATGGGCGTGGCCTACGTCGAGCCGCTGGTCGACCAGGCGAAGCGCTGAGCCATGGCCTGTCCGCTTCCCGATAGTTGGCAGCAGTGGCTAGGTGACGAGTTCGAGGCGCCCTACATGCAGTCGCTGCGCGACTTCCTGGCCGCCGAGAAGGCCGCCAGGAAGGTCATCTACCCGCACTCGGCCGACTGGTTCCGCGCCTTCGACCTGACGCCGCTGGACCGGGTCAAGGTGGTGATCCTCGGCCAGGACCCTTACCACGGGCCGAACCAGGCCCATGGGCTGTGCTTCTCGGTGCGCCCCGGCGTGCGCGTTCCCCCGTCGCTGGTCAACATCTACAAGGAGCTGCAGGCGGACGTGGGCTTCACGCCGGTGGATCATGGCAACCTCGAGTCCTGGGCGCGCCAGGGGGTGCTGCTGCTCAATACCTCGCTGACGGTGGAGCAGGGCAATGCCGGCTCGCACCGTGGCAAGGGCTGGGAGACCTTCACCGACCGCGCCATTGCCACGGTGAGCGAGCATGCCGAGTCCTCGGTGTTCCTGCTGTGGGGCAGCCCGGCCCGCAAGAAGAAGGCGCTGGTCGATACCTCGCGCCACCTGGTGCTGGAATCCCCGCATCCCTCGCCGCTCTCCGCCCATCGCGGCTTCTTCGGCAACCACCACTTTTCCCGGACCAACGCCTTTCTGGTCGAGCAGGGGCGTGAGCCCATCGACTGGCAGCTGCCAGAGACGCCCTGAACACGCTGCCGGGCATCAGCACAAGGCGAGGTGCGCCGGGGACAGGTCGCAGAGGGGGTCCTATTCCATGGATGACATCGGTAGCGTACAGGGAGGTATTCACAGCGCCCCCTCGCAGACCTGTCGCCGGAAAAGCACCGTGTTTAACCTCAAGGCGGGATGCGGTTAGAATGGCCGGCAATTTGTCGTTGCTGTCCATCCGACGATCGTCGCCACGTAACCAACGCCGTCCAAGAGGTTCCCCATGAGCGTCCACGCCATCCAGCACCCCCTGGTCCAGCACAAGCTCGGCCTGATGCGCGAAGCCGGCATCAGCACCAAGAGCTTCCGCGAACTGGCCGGCGAGCTGGCCAAGCTGCTCACCTACGAGGCGACCAGCGACCTGGAGCTGGAGACCCAGGAGATCGACGGCTGGAGCGGCAACAAGATCCCGGTGCAGCTGCTCAAGGGCAAGAAGGTCACCATCGTGCCGATCCTGCGCGCGGGGCTGGGCATGCTCGACGGCGTCACTGACCTGATCCCCAGTGCCCGGGTCAGCGTGGTGGGGCTCTATCGTGACGAGGAGACGCTGGAGCCGGTGCCTTACTTCGCCAAGTTCGCCAACGACCTGGACGAGCGCATGGCCATCGTCATCGACCCCATGCTGGCCACCGGCGGCACCATGGTCGCGACCCTGGACATGCTGCGCGAGCGTGGCTGCAAGCACATGAAGGTCATCGTGCTGGTGGCCGCCCCCGAGGGCATCAAGCGGGTCCAGGACGCCTATCCGGACATCGAGCTCTACACCGCGGCGGTGGATGACCACCTGGACGAGAACGGCTATATCGTCCCCGGCCTGGGCGACGCGGGCGACAAGATCTTCGGTACCCGCTGAACAGCGCTACGTCTCCACGCCGAGTTCCTTCCTGACGCCAGCCTCCGCGACGCCCCCTGTCGCGGAGGCTGGCGTCGTCGCTTCCCGCCTGCCTCTCCTGACCCTCGCGTGACGCGGTCTATGTTCGTTTTCGATCACTATGTGACATTCCTGTCCCATCTGGCGTTTCGCCCCACTCCTGCCCTGCCCGTTAGACAAAAGTTCAATCAAAAAATAAAAGCCATTATAAGCAAGTAGTTGAAAAAATAAGAAGGGGGTTGTCGTCCCCGTTCGCGGTGTTTTCGGTTGACGACATTTGTGTTTGAAAGCGAATCTCGACTAGGTTGTGTTCAGCAGTCTCCGAACCCACCACATAACAACGAACCGTCGAGATCTGTATGTCCTTGATCCTAGATAACATCGACCATGTGGTCGGTGGCGCCACTCACATCTCGGGCGTGAACCTGGAGCTCCAGCCGGGCTCCTTCAACGTCCTGCTGGGACGGACCCTGGCCGGCAAGACCACCCTGATGCGGCTGATGGCGGGCCTCGACACCCCGACCCGGGGGCGAATCCTGATGGACGGCGAAGACGTGACCGGGCGCTCGGTGCGCAAGCGCAACGTCTCCATGGTCTACCAGCAGTTCATCAACTATCCGGCCCTCTCCGTCTACGACAACATCGCCTCGCCCCTGAAGCTGGCCAAGGTCGCGCGCGCCGAGATCGACCGGCGGGTGAGGGACGTCGCCGAGATGCTGCATATCGAGCACCTGCTCGATCGCCTGCCCCTCGAGCTATCCGGCGGTCAGCAGCAGCGGACCGCCATGGGGCGCGCGCTGGTGAAGGATGCCGATGTCGTGCTATTTGACGAGCCGCTGGTCAACCTCGACTACAAGCTGCGCGAGGAATTTCGCGACGAGCTGCGCAGCGTGTTCAGCGAGCGTAATTGCATCGCCGTCTATGCCACCACCGAGCCCGCCGAGGCGCTGGCGCTGGGTGGCAACACCGCCGTGCTCCATGAAGGGCGCCTGCTGCAGTATGGCCGCACGGAAGATGTCTACCACCGTCCGGGCGACATCCTGACCGCGGAGATGTTCTCCGAGCCGCCGATCAACATCGTGAAGGGGATCATCTCCGGCGCCGAGGTGACCTTCGACAAGACGCTGCATTTCCCCATCAACGACGACCTGCGCAGCCTGGCACCGGGTGAGTATCGGTTCGGTGTGCGCGCCTCGCACATCTCGCTCACGCCCCGGGCCAAGGATGACATCGAGGTGAAGATGACCGTTGACCTGGCGGAGATCAGCGGTTCCGAGACCTTCCTTCACGTGCACAACGACCTCTTCCACATGACGGTGCACCTCGAGGGGGTCCACGAGTTCCGTGTCGATGCGCCCGTGACGCTCTATTTCCCGACCCACAAGGTCTATGCCTTCGACCGCCAGGGGGCGGTGGTGCATATTCCGACGCACCTGGGGGGGCTGTGACATGGCAGAGATCACCCTGAAATCCCTGGCCCATACCTACCTGACCGACCCCCAGTCGCCGGAGGACTATGCCATCCGCGAGATGGACCATGTCTGGCACCAGGGGGGAGCCTATGCGCTGCTCGGCCCCTCGGGCTGCGGCAAGTCGACCCTGCTCAACATCATCTCCGGCCTGCTGGAGCCCTCCAGCGGCGAGGTGCTCTTCGACGGGGAGGTGGTCAATGCCCTGCCTCCCGAGGCGCGCAACATCGCCCAGGTTTTCCAGTTTCCCGTCATCTACGACACCATGACGGTCTACGACAACCTGGCCTTTCCGCTGCGCAACGTGAAGACCCCCGAGGCCCGGGTCCATGAGCGCGTCATGGAAGTCGCGGACGTCCTGGAACTCACCGCACAACTCAAGCGCAAGGCGAAGAACCTCACCGCCGACGAGAAGCAGAAGGTCTCCATGGGCCGTGGGCTGGTGCGCGAGGATGTCTCGGCGATCCTCTTCGATGAGCCACTTACCGTCATCGATCCCCAGCTAAAGTGGAAGCTGCGCCGCAAGCTCAAGGAGATCCACCAGCGCTTCGAGATCACCATGGTCTACGTGACCCACGACCAGCTCGAGGCCTCCACCTTCGCCGACAAGATCGCCGTGATGTACGAGGGCCAGGTGGTGCAGTTCGGCACGCCCAGGGAGCTCTTCGAGCGGCCCAACCACACCTTCGTGGGCTACTTCATCGGCAGCCCGGGCATGAACTTCCTGGAGGTGACGACCCGAGATGGGCGCGTGATGGCCGGTGACACCGAACTGGCGGTTGGGCAGGGCGTCCATGACGCCGTGGCCCGTGCCCGTACCACCAACATCAAGCTCGGCATTCGTCCCGAATTCATCGAGGTGCATCCCGAGCCGGTCGAGGGGGGCATGGAGGCCCGGGTGGATCACGCCCAGGACCTGGGGACCTACTCGATCGTCTACCTGACGCTGGGCAGCATGGCCCTCAAGGCGCGGATCGAGGAGGACCAGGCGACGCCCACCGGCAAGGCATGGCTGCGCTTTCCCGACGAGCGGCTCGGCCTTTACGTCGACGAATATCGCGTGGAGATCGAACAATGAACAAGGTCTACAACAATCGCGCATGGTGGCTGATCCTGCCGATGCTGCTGCTGGTGGCCTTCTCGGCCGTCATCCCGCTGATGACCGTGGTCAACTACTCGGTCCAGGACGTCTTCGATGCCAATACGCGCTTCTTCACGGGCACCGAGTGGTTCAAGGAGATGCTCAACGACCCGGCCCTGCAGGCGGCCGTGCTCCGTCAGTTTGCCTTCTCGCTGACCGTGCTGGCCATCGAGGTGCCGTTGGGGATCGGCATCGCCCTGATCATGCCCAAGAAGGGCTGGCAGGCCTCGGCCGTGCTGATCCTCGTGACCATGCCGCTGCTGATTCCCTGGAACGTGGTAGGCAGCATCTGGCAGATCTTCACCCGGGGCGATATCGGCCTGATGGGCTGGAGCCTGCGTGAGCTCGGCTATGGCTACAACATCACCGCGAGCCCGGTGGATGCCTGGGCGACCATCATCCTGATGGATGTCTGGCACTGGACGCCGCTGATCGCGCTGCTCTGCTTCAGCGGCCTGCGTTCGATTCCCGATGCCTACTACCAGGCGGCGCGCATCGACCGCGCCTCGAAGTGGGCCGTGTTCCGCTACATCCAGCTGCCCAAGCTCACCAACGTGCTGGTGATCGGTGTGCTGCTGCGCTTCATGCACTCCTTCATGATCTACGCCGAGCCCTTCGTGCTCACCGGCGGCGGCCCCGGCAGCTCCACCACCTTCCTCAGCCAGTCGCTGACCACCATGGCCATCGGACAGCAGGACCTGGGCCCATCGGCGGCCTTCTCGCTGATCTACTTCCTGATCATCCTGCTGGTCACCTGGGTGTTCTACACCGCGATCATGAACATGCAGAAAGACGACAACAACCAGGAGGCATGACATGAGTGATTCATTGCCCACGACCCCCGACGCCGTTCGCCAGCGGGCCGCGGCCGCCGACAACCGGCGTCGTCGCAAGGCGCGCCCGGCCTCACGCCAGTGGCGCCGCCGGGGGCTCATGACCGCCTATATCGTGTTCGTGCTGTTGCCGATCTACTGGCTGCTCAACATGTCCTTCCAGTCCAACACCGAGATCCTCGGCGGGCTGACCCTGTGGCCCGAGAGCTTCACCCTCGAGCACTATGCCAAGATCCTCACCGAGTCCAGCTGGTACATGGGCTATGTGAACTCGATCACCTATGTGCTGATGAACATGCTGATCAGCATCGCCGTGGCCCTGCCGGCCGCCTATGCCTTCAGCCGCTACAAGTTCATCGGCGACAAGCACCTCTTCTTCTGGCTGCTGACCAACCTGATGGCGCCGCCTGCCGTCTTCCTGCTGCCCTATTTCCAGCTCTACTACACCGTAGGGCTGTTCGACACCCACGTCGCGGTGGCGCTGGCCCACTGCCTGTTCAATATCCCGCTGGCGGTGTGGATCCTCGAGGGCTTCATGAGCGGGGTGCCGAAGGAGATCGACGAGACCGCCTTCATCGATGGCTACAGCTTCCCGAAGTTCTTCGTGAAGATCTTCATCCCCATGATCAGCTCGGGCATCGGCGTGACCCTGTTCTTCCTGTTCATGTTCTCCTGGGTCGAGCTGCTGCTGGCCAGTACCCTGACCTCCACCGGCGCCCAGCCCATCGCCTCGGTGATGACCCAGACCAAGGGCGCCTCCGGGATCGACTGGGGGGCGCTGGCCGCCGCCGGCACGCTGACGATATTGCCGGGCATCGTGGTGGTCTACTTCGTGCGCAACCACATCGCCAAGGGCTTTGCCCTGGGCCGCACCTGAGGAGGACGCGACATGGAATGGATGGTCTGGACCACCCCCACCACGGTCTTCTTCGCGGTCATCGCCGCCATGCTGGCCGGCATGACGGCCTGGGAGGTCATCTCGCCAACGGTCGAGCGCAAGGGCTTCCTGCCCATCTCGACCACCCGCGGTGACCGGCTCTTCATCGGGCTGCTCTCCGCGGCCTATATCCACCTGGTGGTGGTGGGCTTCACCCCGCTCAGCATCTGGCTGGCCCTGGGGGCATCGGTGCTCTGGCTACTGGTCCTGATGCGCTGGGGCTGACAGAAACGCATGGAGCCGAATGTCCAGGGACGGACGACGACAACCAAAGAGGTCAACATGAAAGCGACAACAATGCGACTCTCTCTCCTGGCGGCCGGTGTCATGCTGGCAAGCCCGGTCCTGCACGCCGACAACCATGACGCGCGCGCCATCGCCGAACGCCTGGTCGATGAACACTTCCAGGACTCGACGCTGTCCCGGGAGGAACAGATCGAGGAACTGATGTGGTTCGCCAAGGCGGCCGAGCCCTTCCGCGACATGGAGATCAACACCGTCGCCGAGGGCCTGACCACGCACATCTACGAGCGGGATGTGCTGGCCGAGGCGTTCAGCGAACTGACCGGCATCGAGGTGACCCACAACATCATCGGCGAGGGTGATGTGGTCAACAACATGCAGACCCAGATGCAGTCGGGCCGCAACATCTACGATGGCTACGTCAACGACTCCGATGCCATCGGCACCCACATCCGCTACGGCACCACCGTCAACATCTCCAACGCCATGGAGAACGAGTGGGCCGACTACACCCTGCCGACCCTGGATCTCGATGACTTCATCGGCCTGCAGTACGGCACCGGCCCGGATGGCAGCATCTACCAGCTACCCACCCAGCAGTTCGCCAACCTCTACTGGTTCCGCTACGACTGGTTCCAGCGCGAGGACCTCCAGGAGCAGTTCCGCGACATCTACGGCTACGACCTGGGGGTGCCGACCAACTGGACCGCCTATCAGGACATCGCCGAGTTCTTCACCGAGCACGTCGGCGAGATCGATGGCACCAAGGTCTATGGCCACATGGACTATGGCCGTCGTGACCCGTCGCTGGGCTGGCGCTTCCATGACTCCTGGCTCTCCATGGCCGGCATGGGCAGCCCCGGCGTGCCCTTCGGCAATCCGGTGGATGACTGGGGCATCCGCGTCAACGAGCAGAGTGAGCCGGTCGGCGCCAGCGTCTCCCGCGGCGGTGCCACCAACTCGCCGGCCTCGGTGTTTGCCGTGACCAAGATGGTGGACTGGCTCGAGAAGTACGCCCCACCCGAGGCCAGCGGCATGACCTTCGGTGAGGCCGGGCCGGTACCCGCCCAGGGCCAGATCGCCCAGCAGATGTTCTGGTACACCGCCTTCACCGCTGACATGACTGCCCCCGACCTGCCGGTCACCGACGAGGAGGGCAATCCCAAGTGGCGCATGGCGCCATCGCCCACCGGTCCCTACTGGGAGGAAGGCATGAAGGTCGGCTACCAGGATGTGGGGTCCTGGACCTTC
This sequence comes from Halomonas ventosae, assembly GCF_004363555.1. Classification (GTDB taxonomy): domain Bacteria; phylum Pseudomonadota; class Gammaproteobacteria; order Pseudomonadales; family Halomonadaceae; genus Halomonas; species Halomonas ventosae. The sequence continues at coordinate 86,169 of NZ_SNZJ01000020.1, forward strand.
TTCGACTCTACCCCGGAGGATCGCCGTACCGCCGCCTGGCTGTTCGCCCAGTTCACCGTCTCCAAGACGGTATCGCTGGAGAAGCTCATGGAGGGCCTCACGCCGATCCGCGAGTCGGACGTGTTCTCCGAGCAGATGACCGAGATGGCACCCAAGCTCGGCGGCCTGGTGGAGTTCTACCGCAGCCCCAACGAGTCCAACTGGACGCCGTCTTCCACCAACGTGCCGGACTACCCGCGCATGGCACCGCTGTGGTGGCAGAACCTGGCGCCGGCCGTCAGCGGCGATATCTCGCCCAAGGAAGCGCTCGACAACCTGGCCGGCGATCTCGACAGCATCATGGCGCGCCTGGCGCGGGCCAAGGTCTTCGAGACCTACTCGCCCAACCTCAACGAGGAGCGTGACCCCCAGTACTGGCTCGACCAGGAAGGTTCGCCCAAGGCGCAGCTGGATGACGAGATGCCGCAGGGCACCACCGTGCCCTACGACGAGATGATGGAGGCGTGGATGGCCGCCGGTTCCCGCGAATGATGGGCGGGCGGGTCGCTTGACCCGCCCACCTTTGCCCCGGGCGTGCCCGGGTAACTATCACTCCGTGTAACCGGTTGCCTGAACGGGACCCAGGGCCCCGCTCGGTGCAGTCCGAGCGGGGCCCGTTGCTTCGAAAGAAGGGCCAGACATGCAACTCAGAGAGAACAACATCCGCAAGCTCCCCGGCCAGGTCTTCGATGCGCTGGTCATCGGCGGCGGCATCAATGGTGCCTCGGCGGCGGCGGCGCTGAGCGGGAAGGGGGCCAAGGTCGCCCTGATCGACCGGGGCGATTTCGCCGGCAGTACCAGCATGCACTCCTCCAACCTGGTGTGGGGTGGCATCAAATACATGGAGAGCGGCGACTTCAAGCTGGTGCGCAAGCTGTGCAAGAGCCGCAACCACCTGATCAAAAGCTATCCCTCCACGGTCCAGGAGATCCGCTTCCTGACCACCATCAACAGGGGCTTTCGGCATCATCCGCTCTATCCCTGGGCCGGCACCTGGCTCTACTGGCTGATGGGCAGTGCCTTCACGCGGCGGCCGAACTATCTGCGACCCGAGGGGATCAAGGCGCGGGAGCCCATCATCAATACCCGCAACGCCCAGGGAGGCTTCGAGTATTCCGATGCCTACCTGCACGACAACGACGCGCGCTTCGTTTTCAACTTCGTGCGTGGCGCCCTGGATTTCGGCACCGTGGCGGCCAACTACGTCGAGTCACTGGGGGCCCGTCGAGAAGGCGACTGCTGGATCACCACGGCCCGGGATCGTACCGACGACACGACCTTCGAGATTCGCTCCCGGGTGCTGATCAACGCGGCGGGCCCCTGGGTCGACCAGCACAACAGCCTCTCGGGCCAGCAGACCGACCACCATCATGTCTTTTCCAAGGGCATCCATCTGATCGTGCCCCGGCTGACCGACAGCAAGCGGGTGCTGGCCTTCTTTGCCGACGATGGTCGACTCTTCTTCGTCATCCCCATGGGGCCGCGCACCTGCATCGGCACCACCGATACCCGGGTCGAGAAGCCCGAGGTCGGCGCGACGGAGGAGGACATCCGCTTCGTGCTCGACAACATCAATACACGACTCGAGCTCGAGACGCCGCTGGGCAAGGAGGACATCATCGCCACCCGTTGCGGCGTGCGCCCCCTGGCCGTCAAGCCCAGCGGTGGCGGCGACCGGGATTTCCTCAACCTGTCGCGAAAGCATGCCATCGATACCGACGACGAGAAGCGCCACCTGAGCATCTTCGGCGGCAAGCTGACCGACTGTCTCAATGTCGGAGAAGAAGTGGTGGAAGAGGTTCGCCGGCTCGGCGTCGAGATCCCGTACCCGGAGGCCCGCTGGTATGGGGAACCCGATGCCTCGGTGCGGGAAGCCTTCATGCACCAGGCGCGACTCATGGACCTGGATGCGATGACTCGCGCCGAGGCTTCCGAGCCACTCAGCACCCGACTCTGGCGCCGCTATGGTGCCCAGGCGCTGGAGATGCTCGAGGATATCCGCCAGGACCCGCGCCAGGGCGAGGTGCTCATCGAGGGTACCGAATACCTGCGCTGCGAACTGAAACTGGCCAGGCGTCGCGAGATGGTGACCAAGCTCGAGGACTTCCTGAGGCGACGCGCCAAGGTCTCGCTGGTGGTGCCCGAGGAGAGCATCCGCCACTCGCCGGGGTTGCGCGAGGCCTGCGAGATCCTCTTCGACGACCAGGCCGAGGCTCGGCTGCAGGAGTATCTGGAGACGGCAACACCCGAGTTTTGATAGGGCTATCGCAGTTACAAAAAGCGAGAGGGCGCTGGGGGCAAGCCGAAGAGGAGATACCGTCTCTCCTAACCGACCGCAACCCTCACTGAGTTGGTTGTGGCCGATATTCGGTTTGTGACTTCAAGACGCCGAAAGCGATATGCACCAGCTTGCGCATGGCAGCCCCCAAGGCTGTCATCGTCGGCTTACCCGCTCTGCGTAGCCTCGCGTACTGCG
>NZ_SNZJ01000021.1 GCF_004363555.1 Halomonas ventosae
ATGGGTGTTCATCCGGGCCTCCTGGAGAGGTTGGTTGGTTCGCATCTCCAGTCTTCCGGGTAGGCTCCGGATGAACAACCTACCGAGAGATCACACCTAGCCATCTTGGCCGCCGGCGGTGCCGGCGCGCCGGTCCGATCGGAATCCTCATGTAGCAAGCTACACTCCGGTTCCTGCGCTCCGGCGGCGACCAGCCTCTCATCGCTCGCGACGCAAATCACTCTCGCCCAAAAGCCTAAAAGACCCTAGGCCAGGGCCTTCTCCACCACCTCATAGACGTTCGGCGAGAGCTCCTCGGCGCGGATACGCTCGAGCTCGCCCTTCATCAGCTCCTGGCGGGCCTCGTCGAAGCGCGCCCAGCGCGTCAGGGGGGTGACCAGGCGGGCGGCGATCTCCGGATTGAGACGGTTGAGCGCGATCACGGTGTCGGCCAGCAGCCGGTAGCCTGCCCCGTCGGCGCGGTGGAAGTTCACCGGGTTCTGGTTGGCGAAGGTGCCGATCAGCGCCCGCACCTTGTTGGGGTTCTTCAGCGAGAAGGCCGGGTGCTCCATCAGGAAGGTGACGCGGTCGAGCACGTCCGGCTGCGGGCGGGTCACCTGGATGGCGAACCACTGGTCCATCACCAGGGGGTCGTGGGCCCAGGCCTCGCCGAAGGCCTTGAGGGCCGGGTCGGCGATGTCGCCGCGGGAGCTGTGCACCAGCAGGGTCAGGGCATGGCGCACGTCGGTCATGTTGTGGTCCGCCTCGAACTGCTCGCGGGCGAGTTCCAGTCCCGTCTCGTCCTCGATGGCCATGAGGTAGGAGAGCGCCACGTTCTTCAGGCTGCGCGCGGCGATCTGCTCGGGCTCCGGCGCATAGGGGGCGTCGTCCTGGTTCTCGCGATAGACGCGCAGGAAGTCGTCACGCAGCGCCAGGGCAAGGCTCTGCTTGACGAAGGTGCGGGCGGCATGGATGGCATCCACGTCGACCAGCGGCTGCTGCTCGGCGATGTAGGCCTCGCTGGGCAGGGTCAGCATCTGGGCCAGCACCGCCTTGTCGTCGCTCTCCGCTGCCAGCAGCACGCGGAAGGCCTCGGTGACCCGCGGGTCCATCACCTTCTCGACGCCATTGCGATGGGCTGCAATCAGGTCGTCCAGGGCCAGCAGGGCCAGGCGCTGGCCGGCATCCCAGCGGTTGAAGCCGTCGGAGTCGTGGGCCTGCAGGAACGCCAGGTCCTCGCGACCGTAGGGGAAGTGCAGCTTCACCGGCGCCGAGAAGCCGCGCAGCAGCGAGGGCACCGGGGCCTCGCTGACATCGGTGAAGAGGAACTCCTGCTCCTCCTCGCGCAGGTGGATCACCGTATCGGTGCCAAGCGTTTCGCCCTCCAGGGTCAGCGGCAGGTCGCGGCCGGACTTGGTGCCCACCAGGCCCAGGCGGACCGGGATATGCAGGGCCTGCTTGTCCGGCTGGCCCGGGGTCGCCGGGGTGCGCTGGCGCAGGATGAGGCGGTACTCGGCGTTGGCGTAGTCGTACTCGCCGTGGGCATCGATCTCGGGGGTCCCCGCCTGGGAGTACCAGAGCATGAACTGGTCGAGGTCCTGGCCCGAGGCCTCGGCCATGCAATCCACGAAGTCCTCGATGGTCACGGCCTGGCCGTCGAAGCGTTCGAAGTAGAGGTCGCTGCCGCGGCGGAAGGCCTCCTTCCCTACCAGGTTCGAGAGCATGCGCACGATCTCCGCGCCCTTCTCGTAGATGGTCAGGGTGTAGAAGTTGCCGATCTCGATGTAGTGGTCGGGGCGCACCGGGTGAGCGGTGGGACCGGCGTCTTCGGCGAACTGGGCGGTGCGGAAGAAGCAGACGTCCTCGATGCGCTTGACCGGCGCCGAGTTGGTATCCGCCGAGAAGCACTGGTCACGGAAGACCGTGAAGCCCTCCTTCAGGGAGAGCTGGAACCAGTCGCGACAGGTGACCCGGTTGCCGGACCAGTTGTGGAAGTACTCGTGAGCGACGATGCCCTCGACGCGCTGGAAGGCCGCATCGGTGGCGGTGTGGGGATGGGTCAGCACCGCGGCCGAGTTGAAGATGTTGAGCCCCTTGTTCTCCATGGCGCCCATGTTGAAGTCGTTGACCGCCACGATCATGAAGAGGTCCAGGTCGTACTCGCGCCCGTAGGCCTCCTCGTCCCAGCGCATGGCGCGCTTCAGCGAGGCCATGGCGTGGTCGGTCTTGTCGAGGTTCTCCTCCTCGACCCAGATCTGCAGGGTGACGTCACGCCCGCTCATCGTGGTGAAGGTATCCTCGACCTTGCGAAGGTCGCCGGCCACCAGGGCGAACAGGTAGCTGGGCTTGGGGTGCGGGTCTTCCCAGGTGACGAAGTGGCGACCGCCGGGCAGCGTGCCGCGCTCCACCGGGTTGCCGTTGGAGAGCAGCACCGGCTCGCGCTCGGCGTCACCGATCACCGTGGTGGAGAAGGTCGCCATGACGTCGGGGCGGTCCGGGTAGAAGGTGATGCGGCGAAAGCCCTCGGCCTCGCACTGGGTGCAGAACATGCCGCTCGAGCGATAGAGCCCGGACAGCGCCGTGTTGCCGTCGGGGGCGATCTCGACCTCGGTGTAAAGCAGGAAGGCCTCCGGCACCCGGTGCACGACCAGCCCCGCCTCGCCGACCTCATACTCGTCCTGCTCCAGGGGCTGACCGTCGATGGCGATGGCCTTGAGCGCCAGCTGCTCGCCGTCAAGCACCAGAGGGGCTCCGGACTCGCGCTCCGGATGGCGCTCGAGGTGCAGGCGCGCCTTGACCCGGGTGGCATCCGGGTCAAGGTCGAAGGTCAGTTCGGTACGGGTCACACGGTAGGCAGGCGGACGGTAGTCACTCAGGTGGATCGGTTGCGGTTCTGACATCGAGGATGGCTCCTGTCGGTGATTGCCATCCATTGTACGGCGCCCCGCACCCGGAGCTCAAAGCAATGCGACGCCCGTCGCGATCATCGCACGGCGACCGGCTCCGGGCGCGACAGGACCCAGGCGCCCACCAGGCAAAGCCCGGCGATCAGCGACAGCTTGAGCCACCAGAGGCTCACGGTGAGGGCCAGCACCAGCATCGAGATGCCCAGCATGGCGGTGGCGAGCCGCTTGGCATGGCGGGGAATCGCCCGCTCGCACTCCCAGGCCACCACGGCGGGGCCGAAGCGCGGATGCTCGCGGATCCAGGCGGCAAAGCGCGGTGAGCCCTTCGAGGCCGCCCAGACCGCCAGCAGCATGAAGCAGGTGGTCGGCAGCAGCGGCAGGAAGGCCCCCACCACGCCCAGCCCGAAACTGACCCAGGCCAGGGCCATGAAGGCGACACGACGAACGACGGGCATCGAACGCTCACTCCCGATAGTCAGGTATCTCCCCCATTGAAGAGCATTCTGCCCTTCCGTGCCAATCGCCAGCGCCTATGGCCGCCATCGGCGTGACCTGGGTCAAGGCGCCAAGGCGGCCGTCAGTCGCGGAAGTTGTCGAACTGCAGCGGCAGGTCCGGGCCGCCCTCCCCACGCAGCAGGGCCATGACGGCCTGGAGATCATCGCGCTTCTTGCCGGTGACCCGGACCTTCTCGCCCTGGATCTGGGCCTGGACCTTAAGCTTGCTCTCCTTGATGCGCTTGACGACATCCTTGGCCTCCTTCTGGTCGAGCCCCTGCTTGAGGGTCACCTCCTGACGGGCGCGGACCCCGGAGAGCACCGGCTCCTGGACGTCCATGCAGCGGGCGTCGATGCCGCGCGCGATGAGCCTGTTGCGCAGCACGTCGAGCATCTGCTTGAGCTGGAAGTCGACCTCGGCCTCCAGTGCGACCGTCTCGCCGCTGAGCTCGAAACTCGCGGTGACCCCCTTGAAGTCGAAGCGGGCCTGGATCTCACGGTTGGCCTGATCCACGGCGTTGCTGGCTTCGTGCTTGTCGAACTCGGAAACGATGTCGAAGGAGGGCATGGGCATGTCCTGGTGGATGGGTGGTCGGTGGTGAAGGGGGGATGGCGAGATTCTATCAGCCCTCGCGAACCCGCGCGGCCCCCGGTTCGGCCTGCAGCGGCTTCGCCATCTGCCAGCCCGCACAGCCGTCCTCGTAGTAGTCACCGAGCCAGCGCTCCGGGCGGAAGCCCATGCGCCGGTAGAGGCCCAGCGCCACCTGGTTGTCCGCGCGCACCTCGAGCCCCAGCACCTCGGCCTCACGCGCCAGCGCCTCGGCCTCCAGCGCCTCCAGCAGCCGCCGGCCCAGGCCACTCCCGCGCACATCGGGATGCACGCAGAAGGAGTAGAGCCGGGCACGGCGGGTGCCACGACGAAACAGCAGGGTGCCATAGCCCAGCAGCCTCGGGGGCCCGCCCTCGGGAGAGCGCTGCTCGGCGACCAGCGTCAGGGCATGCGCGCGGTTGAGCAGGTGCCAGAGCTGGCGGCGACTGAAGCGGTCGCCGGTGAAGGCCACCTGCTCCAGGCGGTAGAGGGCAGCCAGGTCGCGCCCCAGGGCCGGGCGCAGGGTGACGGTCATCTCGGTTCTCCGGAAATCTCGGGACGATTGTGATCATGGCCAATATCGCTGTCACCGGCGTTGACCATGAAATCTTTTCACTCGAAAGCCGTCTTGTCGGGGAGCGGGCTCAGGAGCATGCTGGCCGCATTCCGGCGGCACCCCGCCGCCCAGCCCGGAAGCCCCACCATGTGTCCGCTTCGCATCGTCGTCGACCGACTGGAAGACTGGCGGCCCTACTATCCCTCCGAGGACCTGATCACCGCCGACGACTTCCTCGCCCAGGACCGGCAACACCGCATCGGCGACGACCAGGACCGCACCACCCACGTGATCAACCTGTGCAGCGAGCTCGACTACCTGGGCACGGGCTACTATGTCTCGCTGCTGGCCCAGGCGCGGGGACAGCGGGTACTGCCCGCGGTCGAGACCCTCAACGCCCTCGGCCGCAAGGCGCTGGTCGACCTCCAGCTCGACGGCCTGGCGCCGCTGCTCGGTGACCTGGCCCGCCAGGGGTCGCTGCCGGGTGACCAGCTGACCCTGCGAGTGCTGTTCGGCGAATGCCGGGAGCCCGGCCTGGCGCGGCTGGCGCGCCGGCTCTTCGAACGGCTGCCCTGCCCGCTGCTCGAGGCGCGCCTGGTGCGTCGCCACGACGCCTGGCACCTGTCGCGCCTGAGGCCGCTGCGCCTGCGCGACCTGGCGCCCGAGGAGCAGGACCTGTTCGCCACGGCCCTCAACCGCCACTCCCGCAAGGTCTGGCGCACGCCCAAGGCGCGGCGCCGCTACCGCTTCGACCTGGCGATCCTGGTCGACCCGCAGGAGGCCCTGCCCCCCAGCAACCGCGGCGCGCTGAAGGCCTTCATCCGCGCCGGACGCCGCCTGGGCATCGATGTCTCGCTGGTCACCCGCAAGGATGCCGGCCGGCTCGCCGAGTTCGACGGCCTCTTCATCCGCGAGACGACCGCCCTCGACCACCACACCTATCGCATGGCCCGGCGGGCGGAGCACGAGGGGCTGGTGGTGATCGATGCCCCCCGCGACATCCTGCGCTGCACCAACAAGGTCTACCTGCACGCCCTGCTGCGGGCCCGGGGCGTTCCGGCCCCGGAGGGCATCCTGCTCAAGCGTGGCGACCGCCGAGCGCTGGAGCAACGGGTCGCCGGTCTCGGCTTCCCGATGGTGCTCAAGATTCCCGACGGCGCCTTCTCCCGGGGCATCGTCAAGGTCGAGTCGCTGCAGCAGCTCGAGCGCGAGGCCAGCCGACTGTTCGCCACCTCGGCCCTGCTGCTGCTCCAGGAGTGGCTGCCCACCGAGTACGACTGGCGAATCGGCGTGCTCGATGGCCAGGTGCTGTTCGCCAGCCGCTACTACATGGCCCGCGGCCACTGGCAGATCTACGACCATTCCGGCGCCCGGGTGAAGAGCGGCGGCTTCACCACCCATGACCCCGCCGAGGTCCCGGCGGCGGTGATCCGGGCGGCGCTCAAGGCCACCCGGCTCATCGGTGACGGCTTCTATGGCGTGGATCTCAAGCAGACCGGCGACCGGGTGGTGGTGATCGAGGTCAACGACAACCCCAACGTGGACGCCGGCATCGAGGATGCCGTGCTCGGCCGCGCGCTCTACGAGCGCATCATGGGGGTCTTCCTGGCCCGCATGGAGGCCCGGGTGCGCGAGCGGGCGTGACCTCGAGTGGCTGACGCCGCCCCGGTTGTGGCGTATGCTGTCGCTTTCCTGGACAAGCCTTGTACAACCTACGGAGCCCCGATGAACGATCGCGATACCCGCCACCAGCAGGCCATGCAGAGACTCAAGTCCCGCGTCGACGAGAAGGTCGCCGAGGCCACCGAGCAGCGCGGCCTGCTGCTGGTCTTCACCGGCAACGGCAAGGGCAAGACCACCGCCGCCTGGGGCACTGTGACCCGCGCCCTGGGCTACGGCTACCGGGTCGGCGTGGTGCAGTTCATCAAGGGACTCTGGGAGTGCGGCGAGCGCGAGCGGCTGGTGGAGGACTCCAACCTGGAAGTGGCCATCATGGCCACCGGCTTCACCTGGGACACCCAGAACCGCGAGGCCGACACCCGGGCGTGCCGCGAGGTATGGGCAAAGGCCGAGCGGATGCTCGCCGACCCGGACGTCTACCTGGTGGTACTCGACGAGATCACCTACATGCTCAAGTTCGGCTACCTGGATATCGAGACGGTGAAGCGCGCGCTGGAGAACCGTCCCGCCGAACAGACGGTGATCATCACCGGCCGAAACGCCCACCGGGAACTCACCGCCATGGCCGATACCGTCACCGAGATGCAGGAGGTGCGCCACGCCTTCAACAGCGGTGTCCAGGCCCGCCGCGGCATCGACTATTGACCCCATGATTTTCAATCACTTGACGATACATGACGCCCGCGCGTCGTCGTCAGGCAACACTTAACTGTTTGATTTTAAAGACTTGCCTTCACCTCCCCGATAACCGTCTCTTCATGGCGACGGTTATCTCCTTCCCTGATGTGTCCAGCCCCCGCCAACTGGCTTCCCCCTTCCCCAACCAATTGATAATGCCGTCTTTTATGAAGATGGCATGCGCCTTGCTTACTGACTGGATCGAAAAGCAGAGGATGCGTGACCGCCCGCAGAGGGCGGCCATCCCGGTCATCGAGCAAGGAGACAGCGATCATGAGAATCACCATCTTCGGTTCCGGCTATGTGGGCCTGGTCACCGGCGCCTGCCTGGCCGATGTCGGCCATGACGTGATGTGCGTCGACGTGGATGCGGACAAGGTGGCCCGGCTCGAGGCCGGCGAAGTGCCGATCTACGAGCCCGGGCTGGAGAGCCTGATCCGCCAGAACCGGGCGGCCGGTCGCCTGCAGTTCACCACCGATGCCGAGCAGGCGGTGGCCTTCGGCCTGCTGCAGTTCATCGCCGTGGGGACCCCCTCGGACGAGGATGGCAGCGCCGACCTTCGCCATGTGCTCAAGGTCGCCGAGACCATCGGCCGTCACATGGATGACTACCGCATCATCGTCGACAAGTCGACGGTGCCGGTCGGCACCGCCAGCCGGGTAGAGCGCGCCATCGCCGCCGAACTCGACCGCCGCGGGGTCGCGCTGGACTTCGATGTCTGCTCCAACCCCGAATTCCTCAAGGAGGGCGCGGCCATCGAGGACTTCTCCAAGGGTGCGCGGATCGTGGTCGGCACCGACTCGGAGCGGGTCAGGAGCGCCATGCGCGAATGCTATGCCCCCTATAGCCGCCAGAAGGACAAGCTGATGTTCATGGGGGTGCGCAGCGCCGAGCTGACCAAGTACGCCGCCAACGCCATGCTCGCCACCAAGATCAGCTTCATCAACGAGATCGCCAACCTCTCCGAGCGGCTGGGTGCCGATATCGAGGAGGTGCGCCACGGCATCGGCAGCGACCCGCGCATCGGCTACCACTTCATCTACCCCGGCTGCGGCTACGGTGGCTCCTGCTTCCCCAAGGACGTCAAGGCGCTGGCGCATACCGCCGAGGAGGTCGGCCACCCCGCCGAGATGATCGCCGCCGTGGAGCGCGTCAACGCGCGTCAGAAGAGCCGCCTGTTCGAGATGCTCTGCCAGGCCTTCAACGGTCAGCTGGCCGGCAAGACCATCGCGCTGTGGGGCCTGGCCTTCAAGCCCAACACCGACGACATGCGCGAGGCCCCCAGCCGGGCCCTGATGGAGGCCCTGTGGGAGGCCGGCGCCCGGGTCCAGGCGTTTGACCCCGAGGCCGCCGGGGAGTGTCGCCGGATCTATGGCGAGCGCGACGACCTGAGGCTCGCCAGCCAGCGCAACGAGGCCCTGGAAGGTGCCGATGCCCTGGTGATCTGCACCGAGTGGAAGGCCTTTCGCACCGTGGATTTCGCCGAGCTGCGCGAGTCGCTCGCCTCGCCGGTGCTGGTCGACGGCCGCAACCTCTTCCAGCCCGAGACCGTCAAGGCCGCGGGCCTCGCCTACTACGCCATCGGCCGGGGTGACTCCGTACGTCCCGTGCTCGCCTGAGGGGAGTCGAGATGTCGAACAGACCTGACGATCGCTCCGTCGCCAGCAAGGCGACGGAGGTCGCGACCTTCATCCTCGGGATCGCCCTGCTGATCGTGGTGATCGACGGGCTGCCGCTGGATGTCTTCTCCCCCGAGTCGAAGAGCTTCTTCTTCGCCGTCGGGGCCGTGGGCATCTGGCGCTACAGCTGGTGGCTGATCCAGGCGCTGCGCTCGGTATGGTACAACCGCCGGATCTTCCCGCGCCTGCGGGCCGAGGCCGATGCCGCGGGGGAGCAGGCGCTCCCCCCTGAGCTCTATGTGCTCTGCACCTCCTTTCGCATCGAGCCCGAGGTCAGTTTCCAGGTCTACGATGCCCTGGTGCGCGAGGTCGCCGACTACGGCGTGCCCACCACCATCTTCGCCTCGCTGTCGGACCGCACCGACGTGGACGTCATCACCCACGTCATGGAGGACAACGGCTGGCCCGAGAACATCGAGCTGCGCTACATGTTCCAGAAGGGCGACGGCAAGCGCTCGGCCATGGCCGAGGTGCTGCGCGCCATCTCGCGGCGCATGCCGGCACCGGGCGCCCTGCTGGTCTCCATGGACGGGGACATCCGGCTGGAACCGGGCACCCTGTCGCGCTCGCTGTCGTTCTTCAGCGTCCAGGAGGACCTGGGCGCCCTGACCACCAACAACAGCGCCATCGTCACCGGCGGGGATGCCACCAAGGAGTGGTACGACATCCGCTATGCCCAGCGCCACCTGGTGATGAGCTCGATGTCGGTCTCCCGGCGCCTGCTGGTGCTGACCGGGCGCTACAGTGCCTTCCGGGCCGACCTGGCGACCCAGCCCGACTTCATCGAGCTGGTGGAGAACGACCACGTCGACCACTGGCGCTTCGGCACCTTCAAGTTCCTCTCCGGCGACGACAAGTCGACCTGGTACTGGCTGCTGAAGAACGGCTGGCGGATGCTCTACATCCCGGACGTGCACGTCTCGGGCTTCGAGGAGCTGCCCGATCGCAAGCGCTTCTTCAAGTCGACCACCGACCTGATGCGTCGCTGGTACGGCAACATGCTGCGCACCAGCAACCGGGCCATCGCCCTCGGGCCGCGGCCCATGGGCCTTTTCACCTGGTGGAGCCTGGTCGACCAGCGGCTCTCCATGTGGACCACCCTGATCGGCCCCACGGTGGCCATCCTGGTGACGCTGTTCATCCGCCCCTCGTTCATCTTCGCCTATGCCCTGTGGATCCTCTTCACCCGCGGCATCGTGACGCTGATCCTGGCCTGGCAGCACGGCCGCTACAGCCTGCTGTGGGTGCCCCTGATCTACTACAACCAGGTATGGGGTGCCCTGCTCAAGACCTATGTCAGCTTCCGCTTCAACCGCCAGAAGTGGTCGCGCCAGGGCATCTCCGCCGGGGAACCCAACGACCCGGTCGCCGTGACGCGCCAGCGGCGCATGGGCCATGTGCTGCACGGCTTCGCCTACGGGGTACTGCTCTACGTGCTGATAATCGCCACCGGCGTCCTGCAGCCCCCGGACCGAACCTCGCTGTCCATCCTGACCGGCGGCGGCAGCACGGAGGCGCAGTCACGGGTGGATGACCGCTGGCTGTCGCTGGCCATCGCCGATGCCCCGGAGGGGGGCAGCGTTCAGCTGCCGGCCGGTGACTTCCACCTCGACGACGACCTGCTGGACGCACTCGAGGGGCTCGACCGTCCCCGGGCCGGCCACCTGCTGGGCGCCGCCGAGGAGACAACACGCCTGATCGTCACGCCCGAGCTGGCCCGTCACCTGAGCGATCCCAGCGGGCGCCCCATCGCCGAGACCGCGGCCTGCCCGCAGCCCGACGGCTGCACCCTGGAGCTGGAGCACCACTCGATGCGCTTCAAGGACCTGCAGATCCGCGTGGAAGCCGGCCGTTCCGGCGACGCCGTGGCGTCGGCCCAACAACAGATCAAGGAGAACGCAAAGGATGTCTGACCATCATTCCGACATGAACGGCATCGAGCGCAACGAGCCGACCCTCGGCCCGGGCGCCCCCCGCGGCGAGGGTCCTGCCGGCAGCCCGTCGGGCCGCCACGAGGCGCCGGGTGAGCGGATCCACCACGAGCGGCGCGACGAGCGCCGGTTCATCCGCGTCTCGCCCCCCTTCCGGGTCCGCTTCGAGGATGGCCAGGAACTCCCCGGCGCCGATGTCTCGGTGGGCGGCTTCGCCGTTCGCACCTCGCGTCCGCTGCGCCCGGGCGAGCGCCTCTCGGCCTCGCTGCTGCTGACCGTCGGGGCGACGGAGCTGATCGTGCCCGTGCGGGCCGAGTGCCGCCATGCCACCGCCGACGCCGACGGGCGCCATCACGTCAACGGCTTCGAGATCACGGATATCGACCCGCCCCACCGCGAGCTGCTGCGCCAGGTGGTCCGCAGCTGCCTGACCGGACGCCAGGCCAGCATCGAGTCGCTGATGGAGGGCGAGGACCCGCAGACCCCGCGCAAGCGCAAGGCGGCCCCGTCCACGCCGCAGTCACCCTCGCGCCCGCCCAAGCCGCGGGGACGCTATGTGCTGCTGTTCAGCGCCATCGCGATCCTCGCCCTCGCGGCCGCGGCCACGGCCTATCGCAACTTCATGCTGATCGAGCCGAGCTTCGCCGCGGTCACCGCGCCACGGATCGACATCCGTGCCCCCGGCCCGGGCATCCTCGAGGCCCACGACCTGCAGGCCGGCGACCGGGTCGAGCGTGACCAGGAGCTGACCAGCATCACCAACAGTGACCTGGAGTCGGAACTGATCCTCTCCGAGGCCTCGCTGAAGTATAACGAGCAGCTGATCGCGAACCTGCAGGAGCATCTCCAGTCGGCCGGCGGCGGCCAGGTCAGCATCGCCAGCTCCGCCCGCCCCGAGAGCGGCGATGCCATGAACTTCGAGACGGTATCGCCCGAAATTGCCCAGGCGCGCATCGAGCAGTTCGAGACGGCACGCGACCTGGAGAGCTCGCGCATCACCGCCCTGGAGGCCCGCCAGGCCAGCAACGACATCTACAGCCCGTGTGACTGCCTGGTGGCCTGGGCCCTGAGCAGCGCCGACGGCACCTACATCAACGAGAGCGAGCGGATCATGACCCTGATCCGCACCGGCGAGAACGATGTCATGGTCGAGGCACTGGTCCACATGGACGACATCGATCGCATCGAGCCCAACCAGACGGCCTACGTCTCGTTGCCCAACGCCTCGACCCCGATCCGCGCCCGGGTGCGCAACGTGGCACTCGACATCGAGCGTCAGCCGCGTGCCGGCTTCCCGAGCTGGGTCCGTCAGCAGCAGAACGTGGCCAGCGTGCTGCTGGTACCCGAGAAGACCCTGCCGGCCGAGAGCGTCGGCAAGCCGGCGGACGTGCGCTTCACCGAGGCTCCGGTGCTGGGCGCCACCGCCGAGTGGATCTGGCAGGGCATGCGTGCCGTCGGCCAGTTCGGTGAGCGCGTCTATCGTGCCGTCACCCAGGAGGACGAGCAACGCGAGGCGGGGTAATCCTCGCCCGCCTTCGCCGCGACGCCTCGGCGCCGCGGCCCTTCGTCAAGGAGACACCATGAGCATGGAACACCCCCGTAACCACCGCCACGCCCTTGCCCTCACGGCCCTGATGACGGGCCTCGCCTCGACGAGTGCCCCGGCGCAGGAGGGCAAGGAGCCGACCCTCTCCTATCCGCGGGTCGAGCCCTGCTCGGAGCGCTACCCGCCGGTGGCAACGCCGCAGCCGGACCTCGCCGCCAAGGATGCCCAGGCGGGGGTCCGCCAGGGCTTCGGCACCACCCGTGACTGGGGCGTCGACGACAATGTCGAACTGCTCGACGCCGGCGCCACGGGCCTCGAGGAGCCCGGCCTGCGTGTCCACTACCCCGAGGGCACCTCCTCCCCCGGAGACACGAAGGAGGGAGGTGCCGGCTTCTACGCCGACCCGGCAGGCCTGGCCGGCGCCGAGCGGGCCTGCCTGACCTACCAGGTGCGCTTCGAACCGGGGTTCGACTTCGTCAAGGGCGGCAAGCTGCCGGGCCTCTACGGCGGCGAGGCTCCCAGCGGCGGCGACGAGGTCGACGGCGAGAGCGGCTTCTCGATGCGCTTCATGTGGCGCGAGGCCGGCCAGGGCGAGCTCTACGAGTACGTGGCCAGCCAGGACGAGAAGTTCGGCGCCTCCGTGGGCCGGGGGCTGTGGAGCTTCCCCACCGGCGAGTGGGTCACCATCGAACAGGAAGTGGTGCTCAACACGCCGGGGGAGGCCGACGGCCTGGCCCGGGTGTGGATCAACGGTGTCCCGGTGCTCGAGCAGAGCGAGATCGTCTACCGCACCACCGAGGAGGTGACCATCGACGGCCTGATGTTCTCGACCTTCTTCGGCGGCAACGGCAAGGAGTGGCGCACCCCCGTCGACCAGCATGCCGATTTCGCCGCCTTTCGCTTCTACGCCCCCTCGAGCTGAGCGGGGCGCGTCCCGTATCACAAGGAGTCACCCTGCCATGCCCCATGCCCGTCCCAGACTGCCCCATCGGCCGCTCACGGCTGCCCTGGCCCTGCTGCTCGCCGGGCTGTCGAGCAGCGCAGGCGCCCAGGAGATGGACATCCTCACCATCGAGGAGCGCGAGGCACTGGACCTCTCGGACTATCGCGTCACCGCCCCCGATGCCGGTTACTTCGACGTGGCGGCACGCATGGAGGAACTTGCCGACACCGACAACGCCATCCTGCTCCAGGAGATCGACGACCTCTCCCGGGGGCCAAGCTGCCAGCAACTCATGGAGTATGAGCCCATCACCACCCACCTGCGGGTTCCCGGCTACTATCCCAGCCCCGAGGCGTGGGAACTCGCGTCGGAGCCGCTGTTCCAGTTCGAGGACAACGTCTCGATGCTGGCCGGCAGCTTCGTCGCCAGCGGCGACGACTACTATGCCGAGTGCCTGGTGCGCTTCCTGGATCACTGGGCGCAGCAGGAGGCCCTGACCGACTTCTACTACGACTCCCTCGAGCCCCAGGCCTGGTTCGCCACCGAATCGATGATCTTCGCCGCGGCCATGGCCTATGCCAACGTGCGCCCCTTCGTCGAGGGCATGGAGGAGGAGCGTGAGCGCGTCGAGGCGTGGCTCAACGGCCTGGCCCACCAGCATGCCGACATCCCCGGCGGCGAGGGCAACAGCTGCTGCAACAACCACTTCTACCGCCGGGCGCTCTACGCCAGCATGGTCGGCGTGCTGACCGAGGACAACGAGCTTTTCCGCTTCGGGGTCAGCGCCATCCATGCCGCCCTGCATGACATGACCGAGGAAGGCGCCTTCCCGCTGGAGGTCTCCCGGGGACGTCGCGCCACCCACTACCAGAACTATGGCCTGCTCTACCTGATCACCAACATGCAGGTCATCGCCCGGCAGGGCTACGACATCTTCGAACTCGAGGTCGACGGCCACACCATTCATGACGCCATCGACTTCCTGTTCGCGATCCTCGACGACCCGGCCGCCCTGGGCGACTACGCCCCCCTCGAGCAGTACACCGGCTTTCTCAAGGATCCCCAGTACTTCACCTGGATGGAGATCTATCTCGAGCGCTTCGACGACCCCCGCGTCGAGGACTTCATCCGCCGGATACGCCCCCTCTACAACCGCAGTGCCGGCGGCTACATGACCCTCTATTTCATGGATCCCGAGGCACAGCAGCATGTCGTCCTCGACGAGGAGAAGCAGGAGACCACCGCCTTCAAGGGGCTGGGTCAGGAGTGATGCCCCGCTGTCAGCCGTCATCCACCGATCACCGCGAGGACCGAACACCATGAATACGACCCCTACCGACATCACCGTCCTCCCGCATGCCCGGGGCCTGCGCCTGATGGCCTCGGCCAGCCTGCTGGTGCTGCTCGCGGGATGCGCCGTCACCGACAGCGCCCCCCAGGCCACCGCCCCCCTGCCCGAGCGCTACCAGGCCTGGTTCGAGGATGGCCAGCCGCACAACCTCGAGTGGATGCACAAGCAGACCGTCAATAAGGCCGACGAGGCGGCCGCCGCCGGCAACCCGCGTGAGGCGATCCGGCTGCTCACCTCGCTGGCCGACCAGGGCTTTCCCCAGGCGCACTACGAGCTGGGCAAGCTCTACGACCAGGGCGAGGCCATGCCACGCGACCCTGCCCGGGCGGCCGAGCACTATGCCCGGGCGGTGCGCACCCCCTCCTACGTTCGCGGCCATGCCGCCCTCAACCTGGCGAAGCTCTATCGCGAGGGCGATGGGGTCGAGCGCAACGACCTGCTCGCCTACCACCTGTTGCGCCTGGCCGTGGAAGAGGAGGTGGGCCGCGACGAGCGGGTGATGCTGGCAGAACTGCTGCGGGAAGGCGGCGACGGGGTATCGGCAAACCCCGAACGGGCGGCCAGGCTCTATGCCATCGAGGCCGAGCAGGGCCAGGAGGAGGCGCTCAGGGCACTGGCCGAGGCCCATGCCCCCGGCGGCTGGCTCGACGAGAAGCCCGAACGCGCCATGGACTACGCCCAGCGTTACGCCGAGGCGCTGCAGAAGCGCGCCACTGCCGGCGAGACCGATGCCATGCAACGCCTGGCGGGCCTGCATGCCCCCGACGGCCTGCTCGGCGACCAGCCCGAACAGCGCCTGCACTGGCTGCGCCAGGCGGCCGAGGCCGGTGACGAGGATGCGCTGGGCAATGCCGGGAGCGCCATGCTGGACGCCGGGGAGACCCGGCAGGGCATCGCCATGCTCGAGGAGGCGGCCAGCAACGGCGATGTCGATGCCATGACCAAGCTCGGCGGGTTCCTGGTCGACCGCCGCCCCGGCGAGGCGCGCCAGTGGCTGACCCGTGCCGCGGAGCAGGGCTCCACGGATGCCCGGGTGCACCTGGGGCGCCTGCTGATCGAGGGCGAGGATCCCCGCCGCGGCGTGGCCCAGCTCGAGGAAGCGGCGGCACAGGATCATCCCCTGGCCCTTGCCGCGCTGGGCGACTTCTACATGAACGACGAGCTCTCCCCCAGCCAGCCCTTCATCGCCGTCGACTACCTGGAACGCGCCCATGAACTGGGCCATCCCTGGGCCACCCAGCAGCTGGGCGATGCGTACCTCAATGGCCGCGGCGTGACCGCCGATCCCCAGCAGGCCGAGGCGCTGCTGCGCCAGGCGGCCGACCAGGGACAGAGCGGTGCCCTGGCGCTGCTCGGCCAGGCCTACCTGGAAGGCGAGACACTGCCCCTCCATCCCAGCCGTGGCGAGCAGCTGCTGCAGGCGGCGGCTGACGCCGGCGAGACCTCCGCCATGACCGCGCTCGGCGAGGCCTACCTGGAGGGCCCGCTGGAGCCCCGGCCGGAGCGCGGCCTGCAACTGCTGCAGCAGGCCGCACAGCAGGGCGACGGCTACGCCATGGTGGTGCTGGGCCGCGCCTACCGCAAGGGCGAGGGCGGCCTCCCCCGGGACCTGGACAAGGCCACCCAATGGCTGACCCGCGCCCGGGAGGCAGGCCACGCCTCCGCCGACGACGCGATGACCCGCGTCAACCGCGACCTTGGCGCCCAGGGCGACATCCGGGCCCTGATCGAGGCCGCCGAGGATGGCCACCCCGGCGCCATGGCCGACCTGGGGCGCGCCTTCCTCGAGGGCCAGGGCGTGCAGCAGAACCGCGAGCACGCCCGGACCTGGCTCACCCGCGCCGCCAATGCCGGCCACAACGGGGCGCGGGCGGAGCTCGGCGAGATGCTCCTCGACAGCGACCCCGAGCGGGCCATGACGCTGCTGCGCACCGCCGCCGACGCCGGCAACCAGGGGGCCCGGCTGACCCTGGGGCGCGCCTACCTGGAGGGCGAGCACGTCGCCGCCGACCCCGAGCAGGGCATCGCCTACCTGCGCCCCTCGGCCGAGGCCGGCAATCCCTATGCGGCCCAGCTGCTGGGCCAGGCCTACCTGGCCGGCAATGGCGTGGAGGCCGACCCGCAGAAGGCGGAGGAGTGGCTGAACCGCGCCGTGGAGAGCGGCGACCTCTCCGCCCGCGCCAACCTCGGCCGTGTGCTGCTGCGCGGCGAGAACGGCGTCCCCCGCGACGGTGAACGCGGCCGGCGCCTGCTCGAGGAGGCCGCCGACCAGGGTCACCCCGGTGCCATGGCCACCCTGGGACGGGAGTACATCCGCGGCGAGAACCTCGAGCAGGACGTTCGCCAGGGGGCCGACTACCTGCTGAAGGCGGCCGAGCAGGGCCACCCCAGCGCCCGCCTGGCGCTGGCCAAGGCCTACCTGGCGGCCAACGGGCTGGAGAATGCCAGCCGCGAGCAGGCCCTGGTGTGGCTCGATGGCGTCATGGAGGGCGACAGCGGCATGGCGCTGCAGACCCTCCACGAGCTGCTCTCCGACGAGAGTGCCGCCGAGGCCCTGAAGGTGGCCACGGCGGAGTGACCCGCTGTCGCCCCCGCAACGCGAAGGCCGGCCCCCGAGGGGGCCGGCCTTCGCGTTTCAGCAGGGCTTTCGAGGCGGCGCTCAGCCCTCGAAGGGATTGCGCAGCACGATGGTTTCGTTGCGATCCGGCCCGGTGGAGATGATGTCGATGGAGGTCCCCACCTTCTCTTCCAGGAAGCTGATGTAGGAGCGCGCATTGGTCGGCAGGTCCTCGACGCGACGCGCCCCCAGGGTGGACTCGCTCCAGCCCGGCAGGTCCTCGTAGAGCGGCTCGATGGCTTCATAGCCCTCGGAGTCCACCGGGGTGTCGAGCACCTCGCCGTCCTTGCTGCGATAGCCCACGCAGACGCGGATGTTCTCCAGGCCGTCCAGCACGTCGAGCTTGGTCAGGCAGATACCCGAGACGGAGTTGATCTGCACGGCGTGACGCAGGGCCACGGCGTCGAACCAGCCGCAGCGGCGCGCGCGACCGGTGGTGGCCCCGAACTCGTGGCCCTTCTCGGCCAGGTGGCGGCCGTGGTCGTCGAACAGCTCGGTGGGGAAGGGCCCGGAGCCGACCCGGGTGGTGTAGGCCTTGGT
This sequence comes from Halomonas ventosae, assembly GCF_004363555.1. Classification (GTDB taxonomy): domain Bacteria; phylum Pseudomonadota; class Gammaproteobacteria; order Pseudomonadales; family Halomonadaceae; genus Halomonas; species Halomonas ventosae. The sequence goes on from NZ_SNZJ01000021.1 coordinate 17,492, forward strand.
GATGCCCAGCACGTAGTCCAGGTAGAGGGGCCCGACGCCGGAGCCGGTGGCGGTGCCGCCGGCCGTGGTGTTGGAGCTGGTCACGAAGGGGTAGGTGCCGTGGTCGATGTCCAGCAGCGAGCCCTGGGCCCCCTCGAAGAGGATGTTCTCGCCGGCGCGACGCATCTCGTGGACCAGGCTCACGGTATCGCAGACCATGGGCCGCAGCTCCTCGGCCATGCCCATCGCCTGGTCGAGCACCTGCTGGAAGTCCACCGGCTTCTCGCCGTGGTACTGGGTCAGCACGAAGTTGTGGTAATCCAGCACCTCGCCGAGCTTGGAGGCGAAACGCTCGCGGTGGAGCAGGTCGCCCAGGCGCAGGCCACGGCGCGCCACCTTGTCCTCGTAGGCCGGGCCGATGCCGCGGCCGGTGGTGCCGATCTTGGCGATGCCGCGGGCCTTCTCGCGGGCCTGGTCCAGGCGCACGTGGTACGGCAGGATCAGCGGGCAGGCCGGCGACAGGCGCAGGCGCTCGCGCACCGGCACGCCCTTGCTCTCCAGCTCGCGGATCTCCTCCATCAACGCCTCGGGCGACAGCACCACGCCGTTGCCGATCACGCAGATCTTGTCGTTGCGCAGGATGCCCGAGGGGATCAGGTGCAGGACGGTCTTCTCGCCGTCGATGACCAGGGTATGGCCGGCGTTGTGCCCGCCCTGGAAGCGCACCACCGCCGACGCGGATTCGGTGAGCAGGTCGACGACCTTGCCCTTGCCTTCGTCACCCCACTGGGTGCCCAGTACGACTACATTCTTGCCCATTGTGCTCTCGTCTCTCGTTGCGGCACCGCGCCCGTGGAAAGGCCCAGGGCCGAGGTCATTGACCGCGGGCCCTCAGGCCCGGTCCTGTGAAGTCTCCAGGAGGCGCGGCTCCCAGCGACCGTCGATACGTTCCAGCCGGCGATCGCAGCGGTGCTCCGCCGGCCCGGTGCGCTGCCCGGGCAGCGCCTGGACGACCCGCTCGCCCTGCTGGCGAAGCGCCTGCAGGGCCTCCGCCAGCCCCTCGCCCTCGGCCGGCGCCCAGATGCCGTCCGGCTCCGGCTCCTCGGGTGCCAGGGTGGCCAGCAGCTTGAGGTCCATGGAGAAGCCGGTGGCGGGCCGAGCACGGCCGAAGGCGCGGCCGGTGTCGTCGTAGCGCCCCCCCTTGGCCAGCGCCTGGCCGTAGTGCGGCACGTAGGCGGCGAACATCATGCCGGTGTGGTACTGATAGCCCCGCAGCTCGGCCAGGTCGAAGTAGGGTTCGACCCCGGGGTACTCGGCGAGTACGCCGTCGACCAGGGCACGCAGCTGGTCCAGCGCCGCGCCCACGGCCTGGGGCGCCTCCTCGAAGGCCTCGCGGGCCGCCTCCAGCACCTCGAGCCCACCGTGCAGGTCGCCCAGGGCGCGGAACATCGCCGCCAGCCCCGGATCTCGGACGCTCTCCTCCACGCGTGACGCCAGCTCGCCCGGCGACTTGAGGGCCAGGGCGTCGAACAGGGCACGCTCCTGGTCGGCATCCAGCCCCGCGGCCTGCACCAGGCTACGGTAGATGCCGATATGACCCAGCGCCAGGTGGATCTCCGTCGCCCCGGCGGTCTCGAGGCTGGCCAGCGCCAGGCGCAGGATCTCCAGGTCGGCCTCCAGGCCGGCATGGCCGAACAGCTCCACGCCGACCTGCACCGGACTGCGACCGCCCTGGTGCTGGTCGGCCTTGGCACGCAGCACGTTGGTGCAGTAGCAGAGCCGCACCGGCCCCTGGCGGCGCAGGGAGTGGGCATCCATGCGCGCCACCTGGGGGGTGACATCGGCGCTCACGCCCATCATGCGGCCGGTCATCTGGTCGGTCAGCTTGAAGGTCTGCAGATCGAGGTCGGTACCGGTGCCGGTGAGCAGGGAGTCCAGGAACTCCACCGGCGGGGGCATCACCTGGTCATAGCCCCAGCGGTGATAGAGGTCGAGCAGCGCGCGGCGCAGCTCCTCCATGCGACTGGCCTGAGGCGGCAGTACCTCGTCCATGCCGTCGGGGAGCAGCCAGCGGTCAGCGATGGTCATGTCGTTCATCCTGCGAGACGATGGTTGGCCTGCGACGAGCCCGAGTCGCGCGAGGCGTGCTGGCGAACGGGAGCGCCGGGAGTGGAGAGGCCACAAAAAAACCGGGCCACGCCCGGTTCAAGGATTCTACCACGTTTGCGGGCCGGTTGAACCCCGGCCGGCGGGCGGCGCACCGCCCGCCGGGTCCGTCACTCGGCCCCGCCCTGGGGGCTCTTGAGGTACTGGAAGAAGTCGCTGGAGGGGTCCAGCACCAGCATGTTGTCGTCACCGGCGAAGCTGTCGCGGTAGGCGTTGAGGCTGCGCCAGAAGCTGAAGAACTCCTCGTCCTTGCCGTAGGCATCGGCGAAGATGGCCGCCGCCTCGGCGTCGCCCTCACCACGCAGGGTCTCGGCACGCTCGTTGGCCTGGGCCAGCAGCACCTGACGGCGGCGGTCGGCATTGGCGCGGATCCGCTCGGCCTCCTCCTGGCCCTGGGCCCGCCACTCGCGGGCCTCGCGCTCACGCTCGGAGCGCATGCGCTCATAGACCGCCGAGGAGACATCCTCGGGCAGGTCGATGCGCTTGACGCGGATGTCGCGGATCGCCACGCCCAGCTCGTCGCGCATGAGCTCGTCGAGGTCCTCGGTAGGCCCGGTCATCAGGTCATCGCGACGCTCGGCGATGATCTGCTGCAGGTCGAGGCGGCCGAACTCGTTACGCAGGCTCTCGTCGACCCGCGGCTGGATCAGCCGGCTGGCCATCAGCTCGTCGCCGGCCGTGGCCTCGTAGTACTGGGTCGGGTCGACCACCTGCCACTTGACGTAGGAGTCGACGATCACCGCCTTCTGCTCCAGGGTCAGGTAGCGACTGGGGTCGGTATCCAGCGTCAGCAGCCGGGTGTCGAAGGTGCGCACCGTCTGGGTGATCGGCACCTTGAAGTGCAGGCCGGGCTGGATGTTCTCCTCGATGATCTCGCCGAAGCGCAGCTTCACGGCACGCTCGGTCTCGTCGACCACGTAGAGACTGTTGCTGGCCAGCCACGCCACGGCGGCCAGGCCACCGACGATGAGCAGGGATCGATTGTTGATCATTTAGCGGCCCTCCCTGCGGATTCCACTGTTGCTGCTGTTGCTGCTGTTGCTGCTCGACGACTGGCCGGAGCGCATGCGCTCCAGCACGCGGGGGTCCAGTTCGCCCTGCTCGCCCTGGCTGGCATTGCTGCCGGCACTGCCGCCGCCGGGGCGCTGGTCCAGGGGCAGGTACATCAGCGGGCTGTCCTCGGCCACGTCGACCATCACCTTCGAGGTATTGGAGAACACCTCGCTGAGGGCATCGAGGTAGAGGCGCTCACGCATGATCGACGGCGCGTTCTCGTACTGGCCGAGCAGCGCATTGAAGCGGCTGGCCTGACCACGCGCCTCGGCGACCACGGATTCGCGGTAGCCCTGGCCCTGCTCGACGATGCGCTGCGCCTGGCCCTGGGCCTCGGGGATGATGGCATTGGCGTAGGCCATGCCCTGGTTGATGGTGCGCTGACGATCCTCGCGGGCCCGGATGACGTCGTCGAAGGCATCGATGACCTGGTCAGGCGCCGAGGTGGACTCGATGTTGATGGTCTGCAGGCGGATCCCGGTGCCGTAGTTGTCCTGGTAGGACTGCAGGCGACTGGCCACCGAGCTGCCGAGGATCTCGCGCCCGGAGGTCAGGATATCGATCATGTCGGTACCGCCGACCACGTGGCGCAGCGCACTGTCCAGGGCGTTCTCGATGGAGAGCTGCGGGTTGCGCACGTTGAGCACGAAGTCGCGCGGGTCGGCGACCTGGTACTGGGCCGAGATCTCGACCTCGACGATGTTCTCGTCGCGGGTCAGCATCGACTGGGTCTGGGTCAGCGAGCGCACGCGGGTCACGTTGACCATGCGCACGTCGTCGATCAGCGGCGGGTTCCACTGCAGGCCGGGCGTGACGACCTCCTGGAACTTGCCGAAGCGCAGCACCACACCGCGCTCGGACTGGTCGACCAGATAGAAGCCGGAGGCCGCCCAGATGGCCAGGGCGACCACGATCAGCAGGCCCGGCAGGGTGAAGGCATTGCGCGGCTTGCCACCGCCGCCCTTGCCGCCGGAACCGCCCTTCTTGCCCCCGCGGCCGCCCAGCATGCTGTTGAGCTTGTCCTGAAACTTCTTCAGGGCCTCGTCGAGGTCGGGCGGCCCCTGATTGCCGCCGCCCTTGCCCCCGCCGCCACTGCCACCGCGGCCACCCCCGCTCCAGGGGTCGTGCTGGTTGCCACCACCAGGCTCATTCCAGGCCATACGTCGTCTCCACTATGCGTTGCATTCCGCCACCGGCAGTGCCGGCGACGGACGTCGGTTGCGAACCTGCGGGTATCGCCCGGCGCAGCCCGGCGTCCCTGTCGTCGTGTTGTGGCTGCTGGCCTGCCCGCCAGCGGACCGACCGGCCCCGTCGCGTCACGCCTCCCACACCGGCGGCGCCTGCAGCGCGGCCGGCAGGTAGTCGTCGGCACGCTCGCCCAGTCGCGCCATCAGCTGCAGGAAGTCACGCCGTGGCAGGCGCACTTCCAGCAGGGTGTGACCCGCGTCATCGAAGCGCTCCCCGCGCACCGCGCCGAGGTCGTGCAGCCCGGCCCGCAGCCTGCCCTGCTCCGGGGCCAGGCTAAGCTCGAAGTCGATGATGTCATCGGCCAGGCACTCCGAGAGCGCCTGCTCCAGCAGCTCGAGCCCCTTGCCCTCGCGGGCCGAGAGCCAGACCACCTCGGGCCGGCCCTCGCCGTCGCGCTCGATGCGCGGTGCGCTGTCGAGCAGGTCGATCTTGTTCATCACCTTGAGGGTCGGCACCTCCAGGGCGCCGATCTCGTCGAGCACCGCCTCGACCTGGGCGACGTTGAGTTCGCGGTCAGGGTCGGCGGCGTCGATCACGTGCACCAGCAGCGAGGCCTCGGCGGCCTCCTGCAGGGTGGCGCGGAAGGCCTCGACCAGCTTGTGGGGCAGGTGACGGATGAAGCCCACGGTATCGGCGAGCACCACCGGCCCCACGTCCTCGATCTCCAGGCGACGCAGCGTAGGGTCGAGGGTAGCGAAGAGCTTGTCGGCCGCATAGACCCGGGCGGACGTCAGGGCGTTGAAGAGCGTGGACTTGCCGGCGTTGGTGTAGCCCACCAGCGAGACGCTGGGGATCTCCGCCCGGGAACGGGCCCGACGATTCTGGCTGCGCTGGCTGCGCACCTTGTCGAGCCGCTTGTGGATCGCCTTGATGCGCGCCCGCAGCAGGCGACGGTCGGTCTCGAGCTGGGTCTCGCCCGGCCCCCGCAGGCCGATACCGCCCTTCTGGCGCTCCAGGTGGGTCCAGCCGCGCACCAGGCGGGTCGACATGTACTCGAGCTGGGCGAGCTCCACCTGCAGCTTGCCCTCATGGGTCCGGGCACGCTGGGCGAAGATGTCGAGGATCAGGCCGGTGCGGTCGATCACCCGGCACTTGAGCTCGCGCTCCAGGTTACGCTCCTGGGAGGGGCTCAGGCCATGGTTGAAGATCACCAGCTCGGCGTGATGCACCGCCTTCGCCTCGCGCAGCTCCTCGAGCTTGCCCGAGCCCACGAAGGTGCGGGAATCGGGGCGCTTGCGACTGCCGGTGATCAGGGTGGCCGGCTCCGCGCCGGCCGAGCGCACGAGCTCGAGGAACTCGCCCGCATCCTCGCGCTCCTGCTCGTCCTGGAAATCCACATGGACAAGGATCGCCGTCTCGCCGGCGTCGGGACGTTCAAAAAACAATCAATACCTCACGCATCAGGGTCCGGCTGCGCGTCCGGGGCCGGCAAGCGCACGTTGCGCGACGGCACCACGGTGGAGATGGCGTGCTTGTAGACCATCTGGCTGACGGTGTTGCGCAGCAGGATGACGAACTGGTCGAAGGACTCGATCTGGCCCTGCAGCTTGATGCCGTTGACCAGGAAAATCGAAACCGGAATGCGCTCCTTGCGCAGGATGTTCAGGTACGGGTCTTGAAGGGACTGCCCTTTGGACATGTTGCTCTCCCTGAAGTGTCTCTGGGGGTTGATGTTATGTCGGTCGTCGTCGCTCCCGCCAGGGGGCAACGCTGGATACCCGGAGGGGCCTGTTCACCCGGCCACCGAAAGGCCCATCTTACGCTAAGTGCCGAATTCGCGCACGAGTTTCAATACCTCGCCCAGGGGATCGGGGCCCAGGCTGTCGACCCAGTGGAGCCCCGGCCAGCTGCGCATCCAGGTCAGCTGGCGCTTGGCCAGCTGGCGGGTCGCGATGATCCCGCGCCGCTCGAGCTCGTCACGCTCGAACTCGCCCTCCAGGCAGGCCCATGCCTGACGGTAGCCCACGCTCTTCATGGCGGGCAGTGAGGCAGCGAGGTCGCCGCGCGCCTTCAGGGCCGCCACCTCGTCGATGAACCCGGCGTCGAGCATCGCCCTGAAGCGCTGGGCAATGCGCGCATGGAGCACGCCACGGTCGGCCGGCGCAAGGCCTATCGACAGCGTGCGCCAGGGAAAGGTTTCACGGCGCTGCTCGGCCCACAGCTCGGTGAGCGTGCGGCCACTGACGCGCTGGACTTCCAGCGCCCGCATCAGCCGCTGGGGATCATTGGGATGGATGCGCGCCGCCGAGACCGGATCGACCCGGGCCAGCTCCGCATGCAGCGCCGCCAGGCCGAGACGCGCCACCCTGCCCTCCAGCTCGGCGCGCACCGCCGGGTCCGAGGCAGGCAGGTTGGCCACCCCCTCGAGCAGGCGCTTGAAGTACATCATGGTGCCGCCTACCAGCAGCGGGACCCGGCCGGCGTCGCCGATCGCGCGCATCTCGCGAAGGGCGTCCTGGCGGAATTCGGCGGCGGAATAGGGCTCGGCCGGGTCGCGGATATCGATCAGCCGGTGCGGCGCCCGGGCCAGCTCCTCGGGCGAGGGCTTGGCACTGCCGATGTCCATGTCGCGGTAGACCATGGCGGAGTCGACGCTGATCAGCTCGCAGCCCAGCCGCTCGTGGAGCGCAATGGCCAGGTCGGTCTTGCCGGCCGCGGTGGGCCCCATCAGCAGGATGGCGGGGGGGCGCGAATCGCTCATGGGTCTACTGCCCGCGCAGGAAGAGGCGGTCCAGCTCCTTCATGCTCATCTCGGTCCAGGTGGGACGGCCGTGGTTGCACTGGCCGCTGCGCTCGGTGCGCTCCATGTCGCGCAGCAGGGCATTCATCTCCTCGAGCCCCAGCTGGCGGTTGGCCCGCACGCTGCCGTGGCAGGCCATGGTCGCCAGCAGCTCGTTGATGCGCGCCTCGAGACGGTCGGAGCGACCGTAGCGCTCCAGGTCGGCGAGCATGTCCCGCACCAGCGGCTCCACGTCGGCCTCGGCGAGCAGCACCGGAACCTGGCGCACCAGCAGGGTCTCGGGGCCGGCCACGTCGAGCTCCACGCCGAGGCGCGCGAAGGCGTCATGCTCGGCTTCGGCGGTGGCCACCTCGGCGGGGCTCGCCGCCAGCGACACCGGCACCAGCAGCGGCTGGGCCTGGAGGGCCCCCCCGTGGACCTGGGTCTTCATGCGCTCGTAGACGATGCGCTCGTGGGCGGCATGCATGTCCACCACCACCAGGCCGCGCTCGGTCTGGGCGAGGATATAGACCCCGTGCAACTGGGCCACGGCATAGCCCAGCGGCGGCGCGCGGGTCGCGTCCTCCTCGGGCATCGCCGGCCGCGGGGCACGGGCCGCCTGCGCGGCGCGACGCTCCTCGAGGGCCACGCCCGCGGCGCTGCCGCCGGGGGCCGGGGCGGCCGGCTGGGGCGTCAGCAGGCGCTCCTCATGGTCGGGGTGCAGCGCCCGGTAGCCCTCCATAAAGGCCCGCACCCGGTCGGGCGTCACGCTATCACGGGCCCCCTCACGCTCCGCGTGCCCCGGCAGCGCCATCGGCTGCTGCTGCCAGGCCGGCGCCGCCTCGCGCACGCCGTCCGCCGCCTCCGGCGTTTCGCGCGCCTCGTCGCGTTCGCCTCCCTCGCCGGGCCGGGCCTCGCCCAGGGCGCGGTGCAGGCTCGAGAACAGGAAGTCGTGGACCATTCGCCCGTCGCGGAAGCGCACCTCGTGCTTGGTGGGATGGACGTTGACGTCCACCACCCTGGGGTCGACCTCGAGGTAGAGCACGAACACCGGGTGGCGGCCGTGGAAGAGCACGTCGCGGTAGGCCTGGCGGATGGCATGGGCGACCAGGCGGTCGCGCACCACGCGGCCGTTGACGAAGAAGTACTGCTGGTCGGCCTGGGCGCGGGAGTGGGTCGGCAGCCCGACCCAGCCCCACAGTCGCAGCCCCCCAACCTCCAGGTCCAGGTGCAGGGCGTTCTCCAGGAAGGCCTTGCCGAGCAGGGACTGGAGGCGACGCTCCCGGGCCACCGGGTCATCGCCTGCCGGCAGCTGGTGGAGGGTCTTGTGGTTATGGCGCAGCACCCAGCCGATGTCGAAGCGCGACAGCGCCTGGCGCCGGAAGGCCTCCTCGACGTGGCCGAACTCGGTCTTCTCGGTGCGCAGGAACTTGCGCCGCGCCGGGGTGTTGAAGAAGAGGTCACGCACCGTCACCGAGGTGCCGCGAGGATGCGGGGCCGGGGTCACGCGCGGCTCCATGCGCCGACCCTCGGCCACCACGCGCCAGCCGCTGCGCGGGTCCTCGTCGGTATTGGAGGTCAGCTCGAGGCGCGCCACCGAGCTGATCGAGGCCAGGGCCTCGCCGCGAAAGCCCAGGCTGGCCACGCCCTCGAGCTCCTCCAGGGAGACGATCTTGCTGGTGGCGTGGCGCGACAGCGCCAGCGGCAGGTCGGTCTCGCCGATGCCGCTGCCGTCGTCCCGCACGCGGATCAGCCGGGCCCCGCCGTTCTCCAGCTCGACCTCGATGCGCCCGCTGCCGGCATCGATGGCGTTCTCCACCAGCTCCTTGACCACCGACGCCGGCCGCTCGACCACCTCGCCGGCGGCGATCTGGTTGGCCAGGCGGGGATCGAGGATCTGGATGTGTCGCTTCTCTGACATGTCGCTCCGAGGGGTCCGGGTCTGAAGAGGGGGCACCGGCCTCACGTCCGGGGGATGCGCAGCACCTGGCCGACCCTGATCACGTCGCCGTTGAGCTCGTTGGCCTGCTTGAGCTGGGCCACCGGCACGCCGTGACGGGCCGCGATCTCCGAGAGGGTGTCGCCGGGCTGGATGCGATACTCGTTGCCCTCGGCGCTGCGATTACGGTCACGCTGCCAGGCCAGCAGGCTCGCCGGTGGCGGGTTGCGCTGGAAGTGGCCGCGGATGCCGCCGAACAGCGCCTCGACCATCTTCTGCTGGTAGCCGCCGTCGCGCAGCCGACGCTCCTCCTCGGGATTGGAGATGAAGCCGGTCTCGACCAGCAGCGAGGGGATGTCCGGCGACTTCAGCACCATGAAGCCGGCCTGCTCGACCCGCGACTTGTGCAGCCGGTTGACCCGCCCGAGCTGGTCGAGCACCTGGCCGCCGATGGTCAGGGAGTCGTTGAGGGTTGCCGTCATGGTCAGGTCAAGCAGCACGCCACGCAGCACCTCATCCTTGTCGTCCAGCGACAGGCTGCCGTCGACCCCGCCGATCAGGTCGGCCTGATTCTCGTTGGCGGCCAGCCACTGGGCGGTCTCCGAGGTGGCCCCCCGCTGGGACAGCGCATAGACCGAGCTGCCGTTGGGTCTGGGGCTGTTGAAGGCATCGGCATGGATCGACACGAAGAAGTCGGCCTTCTGCTCCCGGGCGATGCGGGTCCGCTGGCGCAGCCCGATGTAGTAGTCGCCGTCGCGGATCATCACCGCCCGGAACCCCTCCGCGGCGTTGACCAGCTTCGCCATGCGCTGGGCCATCTCCAGCACGACATCCTTCTCGCGGGTGCCGGCGGGGCCGATCGCCCCCGGGTCCTCGCCGCCATGGCCGGCATCGATGGCGATGATGATGTCGCGCCTGGGGTGTGGCTTGGCCGGCTCCAGTACCTGGGCGGCGGCGATATCGGCGGGGTTACGCCCCTCAGCCACCGCCTCGCTGCGGGCACGGTCGGCGGCGATCTCCTGCTCGCGGATCATCGCCTCGATGGGATCGATGGGGTCCTCCACGGCGCTCTCGCCGGGGTACTCCAGGTCCACCACCAGGCGATGGCCGTACTGGTCGTTGGGGGCAAGGGTGAAGTGGCGGGGCTCGATCTCACGCTCGAGTTCCAGCACCACCCGCAGGCCATTGCCGTCGCGCACCCCGGTGCGCAGGGTGCTGATCGCACTCCCCTCCAGGTCCAGCCGGTCGACGTCGGCATTGAGCTGGCTGTCGTCGAGATCGATCACCAGGCGGCGCGGGTTGTCGAGGCTGAAGACATTGGCCCGCGCCGGGGAGGAGAGGTCGAAGACCAGGCGCGCATGGTCCGGCGCCGCCCAGAGGCGCAGGTTGTCGACACTGGCGGCATCGGCCAGGCCGCTGGCGAGCAACAGCAGCAGCCCTCCCAGCCCGGCCATCAGGCGCCCTAGCGGTCTGATGCGTGTCATCGCGCTGCTTCACCTTCCCTGTCCAGGATCCAGCCGGCCAGCGCCGGCATCGCCGCCAGGCGCGCCAGCACCGCCCGGCCAAGCTCGCTTCCGGCCACCAGGGTCGCCTCGCGCCCGCTGTCGGCCAGCCGCAGGATGACCTCCAGGTCCGGGGCCGGCAGCCAGCCCTCGCCCCGCTCCGGCCACTCGATAACGCAGAGCGCCTCCTCGGCGAGCAGGTCGCGGCCGCCGATGAACTCCAGCTCCTCGGGGTCGCCCAGGCGATAGAGGTCGAAGTGGTACACCCGGACCCCGTCCAGCTCGTAGGGCTCCACCAGGGTGTAAGTGGGGCTCTTGACCGCCCCCCGGTGGCCGCAGGCCCGCAGGATGCCCCGTGTCAGGGTGGTCTTGCCGGCCCCGAGCTCGCCGGTCAGGTGCACGCGACCATGGCCCTCCAGGGCCCGCCCCAGGCACTCGCCGAAGGCGACCTGGCGGTCTTCGTCATCGAGTCGCAGCTGCATCGTCCTCGCCCATCGTCGGGTTGACCAGAATTCGTGCACAGGATGCCAGATCGCCGGCCAGCAGGCCACGCTCTCCCCCCTGCCGGGCCGCCATGTCGGCGGCCAGGGCATGCACCAGCACGCCGAGCCGGGCCGCCGCCTCGAGGGGCAGCCCCTGGGCCAGCAACGCGCCCAGGATGCCGGAGAGCGCATCGCCCATGCCGCCACTGGCCATGCCCGGATTGCCGTGGGGGCAGACGGCGAGCCCTCCGGGGCCGGCCACCAGGCTGCCGGCGCCCTTGAGCACCACCACCCCGCCGTAGCGCCGCTGCAGGGCCAGGGCCGCCGCGGGCCGGTCGGCCTCGACCTCGCCGGCGGAGAGCCCTAGCAGGCGGGCGGCCTCGCCGGGGTGCGGCGTCAACACCCACTCCTCGCGATGCTGGCCGGTGAAGCGGGTCGCCAGCAGGTTGAGGGCGTCGGCGTCCACCACCAGCGGCCTCTCGGCCGAGAGAGCGGCCTGCAGCACGCCCTGCCCCCAGCTGCCCTGGCCAAGCCCCGGCCCCACCACCAGCACGCCGGCGCGATCCATCAGCCCGTCGAGCTCCCCGGCACCGCGAATGCCGTGGACCATCACCTCGGGGCGGCGCACCAGGCTTGCGGTCACGTGCTCGGGAGCGGTGGCCAGGCTCACCTTGCCGGCTCCCAGCCGCGCGCAGGCCTCGGCGGCGAGCAGCGCCGCCCCACCGAAGCCCGGCGCCCCGCCCAGCACCAGCGCATGGCCGAAGTCGCCCTTGTGGGCACTGCGCTGCCGCGGCGGCAGCCAGGCCGGGATCAGTCCGGCATCCAGCAGGCGGGCCGCGGGCACGAGGTCCGCCTCGGCCTCGGCCTCCACCCCCAGGGCTCGGAAGTCGACCTCCCCTACCCTGGCCGGTGCCGCCCCGGTATGCAGCCCCAGCTTGTCGCCGATAAAGGTCACCGTCCTCGTGGCCTGCACCGCGACACCCAGCACTGTGCCGGTATCGGCATGCAGCCCCGAGGGAATGTCGATGGCCAGCACCGGCAGGCCGCTGGCGTTGATGGCCTCGATCGCCTCGCGGACCTCGCCGCGCACCTCGCCGCCGAGGCCGGTGCCCAGCAGGGCATCGACGACCAGCTCGCCCTCGAGAACGAGGCCCGAGCGCCAGGGTTCCGCCTCTACCCCGGCCGCCGTCGCCATGTCGGCGGCGCGCCCGGCATCGCCGGACAGGGCGTCGCGTGGCTTGAGCAGGATGCGCTGCACGGCGAACCCCTCGGCGGCGGCCATCGCCGCCAGCACGTGTCCATCGCCGCCGTTGTTGCCGCCGCCGCAGAGCACGCTGAGCGAGCGCACCCCGGGCCAGCGGGCCTTGAGGCTCTGCCAGGCGGCCGCGGCCGCGCGCTGCATCAGGGCGAAGCCCTCGATGCCGGCGGCGATGGTGCGCCGGTCCAGCTCGCGCACCTGGTCGGCGCAATAGAGCGGCCGCCCGTGACGCTGCCAGTGTTCGAACGACTCGACGGACATCCGGTGTCTCCCTTGAACGTGATGCTTTACCATGGAGTGTAAGTGCTTCACGCCACGCGCCAAGCCCCCCGGCGGCAGAATCAGCGCCGGCACCCCTTCTTGCTCATTCTTTTCAACAATGACGGTTTATCGCTCATGAGCGCCCCGGCGCCGATTCCCGACACCCCGTCCGACCTCCAGGCCCTGGCCGACCGGATCAGGACCTGGGGCCGCGAGCTCGGCTTCCAGCAGCTGGGCATCACCGACGTCGACCTGGCCGAGGACGAGCAGCGCCTGGCGCGCTGGCTCGGGGCCGGCCACCACGGCGAGATGGCCTTCATGGCCAAGCACGGTACCAAGCGCACCCGACCGGCGGAGCTGGTCCCCGGCACCGTGCGGGTGATCAGCGTGCGCCTCGACTACCTGCCCGCCGAGGTGGAAACGGCCAAGGTGCTCGGTCGGCCGCAGACCGCCTACGTCTCCCGCTACGCCACGGGGCGCGACTACCACAAGCTGATGCGCAAGCGGCTGGCCACCCTGGCGAAATGGATCGAGGCCGAGGTCGGCTCCTTCGGCTACCGCGCCTTCGTCGACTCCGCGCCGGTGATGGAACGGGCCCTGGCCCGCAAGGCGGGGCTGGGCTGGTTCGGCAAGAACGCCATGCTGCTCAACCCCAGGGCCGGCTCGCTGTTCTTCCTGGGCGAGCTCTATACCGACCTGCCGCTGCCGGTGGACGCCCCCTTCGAGGGCGACCACTGCGGCAGTTGCAGCGCCTGTCGCACCGCCTGCCCCACCGGCGCCATCGTCGAGGACCGGGTAGTGGATGCCCGGGCCTGCATCTCCTACCTGACCATCGAGCTTCACGGTGCCATTCCCGAGCGTTTCCGTGCGGCCATGGGCAACCGGGTGTTCGGCTGCGACGACTGTCAGCTGGTCTGCCCCTTCACCCGCTTTACCCGGGTCTCCCGCGAGGCCGACTTCGCTCCCCGCCACGACCTGGACCGCGCGAGCCTGGTCTCGCTGTTCGCCTGGGGCGAGGAGGAGTTCCTGGAGAAGACCGCCGGCAGCCCGATCCGCCGCATCGGCTACGAGCGCTGGCTGCGCAACCTCGCCGTGGGGCTCGGCAACGCCCCCTGGAGCGAGGCCGTGGAGGCCGCCCTGTGGGCGCGCCTGCCCTACCCCTCCGCCCTGGTACGCGAACACGTGCGCTGGGCACTGGCCCGCCAGCGGGAGAAGCGCCAGCGGCTTATCGCCGCCGGCTAAGCGGCCAAGCGGCCAAGCGGCCAAGCGGCCAAGCGGCCAAGCGGCCAAGCGGCCAAGCGGCCAACACGGTGAGTTGCTCTCGAGCAATAGCCAACCCCACGGCAATGGCCTCGGGGTTGGCTTGTAGCTCGGCGCTTGCAACTCGGCGCTACTCTTCCTCGTCGCTCTCGTCCTCCGCCAGACGCAGGAAGGTGCGGCGATAGTGCGCCAGCTCGGCGATGGACTCCTTGATGTCGTCCATGGCGAGGTGCACGTTGCGCTTCTGGAAGCCGACCAGCGCCCCCGGATTCCAGCGCTTGGCCAGCTCCTTCAGGGTCGAGACGTCCAGGTTGCGGTAGTGGAAGAAGGCCAGCAGCTCGGGCATCTCCCGCTCCAGGAAGCGGCGGTCCTGGTGGATGCTGTTGCCGCACATGGGCGAGGTCCCGGGGACGACATGCGCCTCGAGGAAGGCAAGCGTCTGCCGTTCGGCCTCGGCGGTATCGACCGGGCTCTCCTTCACCCGCTTCACCAGGCCGGAGGCGCCGTGGGTCCGGGTGTTCCACTCGTCCATCGCCGCCAGCAGCGCATCGGGCTGATGCACCGCGATCACCGGCCCCTCGGCGACGACATTGAGCTCGCTGTCGGTGACCAGGGTCGCCACCTCGATGATCCGCTCGCGGTTCGGGTCGAGTCCGGTCATCTCCAGGTCGATCCAGACCAGGCGCTGACGACGCGGGTCCCGGGTGTCGGAGGAGGTGTCGGAGGCCTCGGAGGAAGGGTGGTCTGCCATAGGAGTTCCTTGCGTGGGCCCGCTGACGACAGCGGACACCTTGGGTGAGTACAATGAGGCCCATTGTAGCGAGCCTTAGGCCCCCATGAGCAAACGCAAGTTGAGCCGCCAGCAGCGCTGGCGCATCGAGAAGGTCCAGGCAGAGCGCGCCCGACGCGCAGACCGGCGCGACTCCCGGGACGGGGAGAAGCTGGCCGCCGGCGAGTACGGGCCCGAGCAGGGCGGCCGGGTGATCGCCCACTTCGGCCGCACCCTGGACGTGCGGCCCGACCAGGACGGTGAGACCGTGCGTTGCCACCTGCGCGCCAACCTCGAGGGACTGGTGACCGGCGACCGGGTGATCTGGCGCGCCGCCCATGACGCCAGTGACGGCGTGGTGGTGGCCCGGGGCGAGCGCGACAACGTCCTGGAGCGCCCCGATGCCCGCGGCCAGCTCAAGCCCGTGGCCGCCAACATCGACCAGATCCTGATCGTCTTCGCGGTGGAGCCGGCGCCCCATGCCAACCTGATCGACCGCTACCTGGTGGCCGCCGAGGCCACCGGCATCGCCCCGGTACTGGTGCTCAACAAGGTCGACCTGCTGCCGGCACACGGCGGTGAACTGCGCGACCTGCTGGGGCGCTACGAGGGCCTGGGCTACCCGGTGGTCACCACCACCATCGAGCGCGAGGGCGGACTCTCGGCCCTGCATGCGCGGCTGGCCGGACGCACTTCGGTCTTCGTGGGTCAGAGCGGCGTGGGCAAGTCCTCGCTGATCGACCGCCTGCTGCCGGACGAGGAACTCCGCATCGGGGCGCTGTCAAAGGACACGCGCAAGGGCACCCATACCACTACCACCGCGCGCCTCTACGCCCTGCCGAGCCCCGCCTCGGGCGAAACCAGCGAGGGCGAGCTGATCGACTCGCCGGGGATCCGCGAGTTCGGCCTGGGCCATCTGGACGAGGAGCAGGTCACCGAGGGCTTCATCGAGTTCCGCGACTTCCTGGGTCACTGCCGCTTCCGCGACTGCCGCCACCGCCATGAGCCGGGCTGCGCGCTGCTCGCCGCCGTGGAGCGGGGCGATATCCATCCCGAACGCTTTGCCAGCTACCGACGCATCCTCGAGAGTCTCGGGGAGGCCTGACGCCAGGTGCCTGCCTCTAAAGGCACCTGAATCAAGGAGTCGATTTTACGGAGCTGAATTTAAGGAGAATGTGCCATGAGTTCCGAAGACAACCTGCTCCCGCTGATCATCGAGCCCGACCAGCTCGCCGAGCACCTGGACGAGCCGTCGCTGCTGGTCATCGACGTGCCGCTCAGGGCCGAGAGCTACGGCGAGGGGCATGTCCCGGGCGCCGTCTTCCTGGATCATCGCCTGCTGATGCGCGGCGAGGACCCGGCTGGCAATAGCGTGCCCAACGAGGTGCCCACGGTCCAGGCGCTCTCCCGGCTGTTCTCGTCGCTCGGCCTGACCCGGGACACCCATGTGGTCGCCTACGACGACGAGGGGGGCGGCTGGGCCGGGCGCCTGCTGTGGACCCTGGAGCTGATCGGCCACACCCGCTACTCCTATCTCAATGGCGGCATCCATGCCTGGCGGGAGGCCGCCCGGCCCGTCTCCACCGAGCCAAGCGCTCCCCGTCCCAGCGACTACGAGGCGGAGATCCTGCACCCCGAGGTCGCCATCGATCGTCTCGAGCTCCAGGAGCGCCTGGGCGAGAAGGGGTTCGCCGTCTGGGATGCCCGCTCGCGGGCCGAGTACGACGGCGAGAAGGGTAACAACACGCGCCTCGGCCATATCCCGGGGGCGGTGAACATGGAGTGGACCGACGCCATGGACCGCGAGCATGGCCTGCGGATCCGCGACTATGCGGAGCTCGTCACCGAGCTCGAGGCGCTGGGCCTGACCCCTGACATGGAAGTGGTCACCCACTGCCAGAGTCACCACCGCAGCGGCTTCACCTGGCTGGTGGGCAAGGCGCTGGGCTTCGAGAAGATCCGCGGCTATGCCGGCTCCTGGAAGGAGTGGGGCAACCGCGACGATACGCCGATCGAGACATAGGACACCCCCTTGCCACTCTCCCGACTGTTTGCCCTGATCCAGTACCCGCTGCCCCACCACCTGCTCTCGCGGCTGGTGGGTGCGCTCGCCGACTGCCGACTGCCGTGGCTGAAGAATGCGCTTATCCGCGCCTTCATCCGGCAGTTCCGCGTCGACATGGACGAGGCCGCCGAGCCCGACCCGACGGCCTATGCCACCTTCAACGACTTCTTCACCCGCGCCCTGGAGGAGGACGCCCGCCCCCTCGGCGAAGGCCTGGTCTCCCCCGCCGACGGCACCCTCTCGCAGTTCGGTGCCGTCGAGGCCGGCCAGCTGCTCCAGGCCAAGGGCCACCGCTTCTCGATGATGGAGCTGCTCGGCGACGACGGCGAGGCGGCGCGCCGCTACCTCGACGGCAGCTTTGCCACCGTCTACCTCTCGCCGAGCGACTACCACCGGGTCCACATGCCCGCCAGCGGCACCCTCACCGAGATGGTCTACGTGCCGGGCCGGCTGTTCTCGGTGAATGCCGCCACCACCGAGCATGTGCCCAACCTCTTCGCCCGCAACGAGCGGCTGGTGTGCCACTTCGACACCGAGCACGGCCCCATGGTGGTGGTGCTGGTCGGGGCGATGATCGTCGCCGCCATCGAGACGGTCTGGGCCGGCCAGATCACCCCGCTCTCCGGCGAGGTGCAGCGCGTGCGCTTCGACACCCCGGTGCGCCTCGAGAAGGGCGAGGAGATGGGCCGCTTCAAGCTCGGCTCCACGGTGGTGATGGCGTTCAGCGAGCCGGTCACCTTCACCGGCGACCTCGCGCCGGCCACCAAGGTGCGGATGGGGCAGTCACTGGGAGCATTACGGCAGGACAGTTAGCGAGGGGCGCCGGGGACAGGTCGTAGAGGGGGTCCGGAGACCAGGGATGGCGGAGGTAGCGTACAAGGATGTATTCACAGCGCCCCATCGACGGTCCGGCGCTCCGGGGCCTGTCCCCGGGTCAGCCCCGAGCGGCGAAGTCTGGATAACGCAATTGGCTTGCCACTAACAGCGCGGGGTAGCGAAGGCGATGACCTCCGCCACGCTCGCCTTGCCCAGCGCCAGCTGGATCAGCCGGTCGAGGCCCAGCGCCACGCCGCTGCCCTCGGGCATCCCATGCGCCAGGGCGGCCAGCAGGCGCTGGTCCACGTCCACCTCCGGCAGGCCCGCGGCAAGGCGGTCGGCGTTGTCCTGCTCGAAGCGCGCCGCCTGCTCCTCGGCGTCGGTGAGCTCGTCGTAGCCGTTGGCGAGCTCCAGCCCTTCCAGATAGAGCTCGAAGCGCGAGGCCACCCGGGCGCCGTCCTCGGGGTCGCGATGGTGGCGCGCCAGGGCGGCCTGACTGGCCGGATAGTCCACGACCACCTCGAGCCCCTCTCGCCCGAGATGGGGCTCGATCGCAAGGCTCATCAGCAGGTCGAGGCAGCCGTCGCGGTCGCTGTCGGCCATGTCCAGGCCGCCCACCTCGCCGGCCCGACGCCGCAGCTCGGCAAGCGGGGCGGTGAAGGGGTCGATGGCCAGGTGCTCGCGGAACAGCTCGCGGTAGCGGCGTCGCCGCAGCGGGCCCGGCTTATCCCCCCGTTCTCGGCCAAGCACGGTGCGGACCAGGGCAGCGGTCTCCTCGATGAGGGCATCGAGCGCAAGCCCGGGGCGATACCACTCCAGCATGGTGAACTCGAGATTGTGGCGCCGCCCCACCTCACCATCGCGAAAGCTCCTGGCCAGTTGGAAGATCGGCCCCGAGCCGGCGGCCAGCAGCCGCTTCATGGCGAACTCCGGGGAGGTCTGCAGCCAGAGCCGCTCGCGCCCGGCCGGCGTGGTCGCCTCCGCGGACAAGGAGGCCAGGTGCACCTCGGTGCTGCCGCCGTGGCCCAGCACCGGCGTCTCCACCTCCAGCACGCCGCGCTCGGCGAAGAAGACACGCACCTCGGCCAGCAGGCGGGCCCGCTCGTGCAGGGTCTCGATCGTCGCCGTGGGGCGCCAGTCGTCCGTCATCTTCCGACCTCCAGAACCGCCAAGGCCACGCCGTTAGCGTGGCCTTGAGAGCTTTATCAACAAAGCTATCGCCCTCTCCGAGCGATGCTCAGACTAGGCGAATCCCGAGTAAGGCGGCGGAGTTTAGCAGCGCTAAATGAGCAAGCCGTCTCGGGATTCAACGACGTATGAGCGAGCGCAGGAAGGGCCGCACCTCAGGCGCGGGAGACGTACTCGCCGGACCGCGTATCCACCTTCAGCACCTCGCCCTCGTTGATGAACAGCGGCACGCGAACCACGGCGCCGGAGGAGAGGGTCGCCGGCTTGGAGCCGCCCTGGGCGGTGTCACCCTTGAGGCCCGGGTCGGTCTCGGTCACTTCCAGCTCGATGAAGTTCGGCGGGGTGACGTTGATCACGTTGTCGTTCCACAGGGTCACGGTGTAGGGGACCTGCTCCTTGAGCCACTTCTCGGTATCCCCCAGGGCCTTCTTCTCCACGGCGTACTGCTCGAAGGAACCGTCGGTCTTCATGAAGTACCACATGTCACCGTCGGTGTAGAGGTACTCCATCTCCAGCTCGAGGACGTCGGCAGCCTCCAGGGAGTCGCCGGACTTGAAGGTGCGCTCCCAGACGCGGCCGGTCATCAGGTTGCGCAGCTTGACGCGGTTGAAGGCCTGCCCCTTGCCGGGCTTGACCAGCTCGTTCTCGACGATGCTGCACGGGTCGCCGTCCAGCATCACCTTCAGACCGCCCTTGAATTCGTTGGTAGAATAGTTGGCCATGATGTCTAACCCATATTCGAGCGCGCCACCGGCACTGGCCGGGGGCGCGCGCAAGCAGATGAAAGTCGACGGGGAACTCGCCCCCGTCCGCATTGACTGGTGTGTCGCATGATAACCCGAAGCAGCGCCCTTTTGCAGCGTCCCGACCGGGAGGCGCGCCCCCTCTCCCTCCAGGCACGCTGGCAGACCCAGCTGGCCAGGGCGATCCGCGACCCCCGCGAGCTGTGCCGCCGCCTGAGGCTCGACGAGACCTTCTGGCCCGGCGCCGAACGTGGCCATGACCTCTTCGAGGTGCGGGTTCCCGAAGCCTACCTGGCGCGCATCCGCCCCGGCGACCCGTCCGACCCCCTGTTGCGCCAGGTGCTGCCGCTGGCCGAGGAGGCGCTGGCCACGCCCGGCTATGTGGCCGACCCCCTCGAGGAGGCAGAACATGCGCCTGCGCCGGGGCTGATCCACAAGTATGCCGGCCGGGTCCTGCTGATCGCGAGCCCGGCCTGCGCGGTGAACTGCCGCTACTGCTTCCGCCGTCACTTCCCCTACGAGGAGAATGCGCCTTCGCGGGCGCAGTGGGACGAAAGCCTTGAGCACATCCGCCGCGATACCACGATCCACGAGGCCATCCTCTCCGGGGGCGACCCGCTGGCCGCCAGCGACCGCCAGCTGGCCTGGCTGGTCGAGCGCCTGGACGCCATTCCCCACCTCAAGCGCCTGCGCATCCACACCCGGCTGCCGGTGGTGATCCCCGAGCGCATCGACGATGCCCTGCTGGGCTGGCTATCCGCCACCCGGCTGCAGAAGGTGATGGTGCTGCACATCAACCATGCCAACGAGATCGACGAGGCCGTCATCGCCGCATGCCGCCGGCTGAGCGACGCCGGGGTGACCCTGCTCAACCAGAGCGTGCTGCTGCGGGGGGTCAACGACTCGGTGGAGGCCCTGGCCGCACTCTCCGAGCGGCTGTTCGAGGCTGGCATACTGCCCTACTACCTCCACGTGCTCGACCCGGTCGCCGGGGCGGCGCACTTCGACGTGGCCGACCTTGATGCCCGCGAACTGGTCGCGGGCCTGCGGGAAGTCTTACCGGGCTTCCTGATGCCCCGGCTGGTGCGCGAGATCCCCGGCGAGAGGAGCAAGACGCCGCTGTAACCACAAGCTGCAAGCTGCAAGCTGCAAGCTGCAAGCTGCAAGCTGCAAGCTGCAAGCTGCAAGTCAGAAGCGTGTGATTGCTCCAATCAAGAGAAAACCCGAAGGTCTCAGCCTTCGGGTTTTCTTGTAGCTCGGCGCTTGTAGCTCGGCGCTGTTAAGCCAGTGACGCTGCGGTCACATTGGGTGCCGGCGCTTCGGTGGAGAGCTTGCGGTTGATGGCGCTCATCACCCCCTTGATGGAGGCACTGGTGATGCTCTCGTCGGTGCCCACGCCGAACACCGCCTCACCGCCGACGCGCACCTCCACGTAGGCGATTGCCTCGGCGTCGGCGCCCTGGCCGCGGGAGTGCTCGTGGTAGTCGATGATCTCCACGTCGTGGCCTTCGGCGGCCAGCGCCTTGACGAAGGCCGCCAGCGGGCCGTTGCCCTGGCCCTGGATGGTGCGCCGCACGCCGTGCTCCTCGATGGTCGCCTCGAGGCTCACGGTCGGGCTATCCGGCTCGGAGGACATGCGGTGGCTGATCAGGGCGAAGGGTTCGTGCTGCTCCAGGTACTCGTCGACGAAGGCCTGGTAGATCATCTGCGAGGTGATCTCCTTGCCCAGCCGGTCGGCGACCTCCTGCACCACCTGGCTGAACTCGATGGAGAGCCGGCGCGGCAGCTCGATGCCGTGCTCCTGTTCGAGCAGGTAGGAGATGCCCCCCTTGCCGGACTGGCTGTTGACGCGGATCACCGCCTCGTAGCTGCGGCCGACGTCCAGGGGATCGATGGGCAGGTAGGGAACCTCCCAGAAGTCGTTCTCTGCCTCGCGGCGCGCGGCCATGCCCTTCTTGATGGCGTCCTGATGGGAGCCCGAGAAGGCGGTGAACACCAGGTCGCCCACGTAGGGGTGGCGCGGATGCACCGGCAGCTGGTTGCAGTATTCCACCTCGCGCATGATCGGCGTGATGTTGGAGAAGTCGAGCCCCGGGTGCACGCCCTGGGTGTAGAGGTTCATGGCCAGGGTGACGAGGTCGACGTTGCCGGTGCGCTCGCCGTTGCCGAACAGACACCCCTCGACCCGGTCGGCACCGCCCATCACGGCGAGCTCGGCCGCGGCCACGCCGGTGCCGCGATCGTTGTGCGGGTGCACGCTGACGATCAGGTGGTCGCGCTTGGCGACGTGGCGGCAGAACCACTCCACCTGGTCGGCATAGTTATTGGGCGTCGCGCACTCCACGGTGGCCGGCAGGTTGACGATCATTTTCTTCTCGACGCTGGCGCCGAAGGCCGCCTCCACGGCGTCGACGATCTCCACGGCGAAGTCCATCTCGGTGGTGGAGAAGAGCTCCGGGGAGTACTGGAAGGTCCAGTTGGTCTCCGGCGCCGCCGCCATGTGCTCGCGGATGCGGGTGGTGGCGTCCACGGCGATCTGGATGCACTCGGGCTTGTCGACGTTGAACACCACGCGGCGGAATACCGGGTCGGTGGCGTTGTAGACATGGACGATGGCGTTCTTCGCCCCCTTCAGCGACTCGAAGGTGCGATCGATCAGGTGCGGGCGGGCCTGGGTGAGCACCTGGATGGTGACGTCATCGGGCACCTTGTCCTCCTCGATCAGGGCGCGCACGAAGTCGAAGTCGGTCTGGGAGGCCGAGGGGAAGCCCACCTCGATCTGCTTGAAGCCGATCTTGACCAGCAGGTCGAAGAGGCGCTGCTTGCGCTCCTGGTCCATGGGGTCGATCAGCGCCTGGTTGCCATCGCGCAGGTCGACGGCGCACCACTGGGGCGGCGTCTCGATGCGGCGGTTCGGCCACTGGCGGTCGGGCAGGTCGACGGCCACGAAGGGGCGGTACTTGGAGGCGGGGTTGTCGAGCATCATGGTGGCGTTCTCCCTGGACTGGCGATGCGGCACTCTTGCGAATACGGCTCAGAAACGGCGACGCCCCGACGGCCGGGGGCCTGTCGGGGCGTCAAGCGAGGTATCGGACACTACCGCACCAGAAATACGAACGTCATGGCGTTCGCGGCGACTCGGCACGGCATGGGCTTTCATGGAACGGCTGGGTACGGTGGCTGACATGATACGACCTCGTTTCGACCGGGACCTTCTGGCGAAGGACAGTGGCGATGCAGGCGGCATCGCCCACGCTCTCAGGAGCGGGCTAGTAGTCGTAGGTCGAGGTCGTACGCCGTCATGTTCATGCCACTAGAAAATCAGGATCGGGAGGCCTTGTCAACTCCGGCGTTCAAGCAGCGCCTCCATCCGGGAGAGCTGGTCACGCAGTTCCCGCACGTCACTGCGCAGGCCATGCAGCTCGGCGGCCTCGCCCTCGCCGCTCTCGATCTCCATCTGCACGCTCTCCTTCTGCATGACGTCGAGCACGATGCCGATCATCATGTTGAGGAAGATGAAGGCGGTGAGGAAGATGAAGGTCAGGTAGTAGACCCAGCTCCAGGCATGGAGCTCCTGGGTGGCGTACATCACGTCGGTCCAGTCCTCGAAGGTGGCCACCCGGAACAGGGTCAGCATGGCGGTCGAGATATTGCCCCACAGGAAGTCGTCCACCTCGGCAAAGAGGAAGCTGCCCAGGGCCGCGTAGATGTAGAAGATGATGAACATCAGCAGGGCCACGTAACCCATGCGCGGGATCGACTTGACCAGCGCCGCCATCAGCAGGCGCAGCTCGGGAATCATCGAGACCAGGCGCAGTACCCGGAAGATGCGCAGCAGTCGTGCCAGCAGCACCATCTCCGAGTCGTCCAGGGGGATCAGGCTGGCGGTGACGATCAGGAAATCGAAGACGTTCCAGCCACGCCGAAAGAAGTCGCGCAGGCGCTTCTCCGCCGCCATGCGGATCAGGATCTCCACCAGGAAGAACACCGTCACCGCCACGTCCATGGCCAGTAGCCATTGCTGGAAGCGGTTGGTCTCCTCGTAGGTCTTGGCACCGATCAGCAGCGCCGAGACCACGATGATGGTGATCACCGTCAGCTCGAAGGCCTTGTGCGCACGCAGCCGCTCGAAGCGGTCGCGCCAGATCTCGAAGGTCGTGCTCACTGCCGCGGCTCCTCCAGGTCCCCCTGGCGATACCCGATCAGGTAAAGCACGGCGTCGAGCCCCAGGGTGGAGATCGACTGGCGCGCCTGGGCCCGCACCAGGGGCTTGGCCCGGAAGGCGATGCCGAGCCCGGCGGCGGCCAGCATCTTGAGGTCGTTGGCGCCGTCGCCCACGGCGATGGTCTGCTCCATGGCCAAGCCCTCGCGGCGGGCGATCTCGTGGAGCAGCTCGGCCTTGCGGTCGGCATCGAGGATCGGCTCGCGCACCTCGCCGGTGACCCTGCCGTCCTCGATCAGCAGCTCGTTGGCATGGACCTCGTCGAAGCCGAGCTTCTCCTGCAGGTGGCGGGCGAAGTAGGTGAAGCCCCCGGAGAGGATCGCCGTACGATAGCCCAGCCGCTTGAGGTGGTGCATCAGCCGCTCGAGACCGTCCATCAGCGGCAGCTCCTCGGCGATCTCGGCGAGTACCGACTCGTCCAGCCCTCTGAGCTTCGCCATGCGCTCGCGGAAGCTCTGCTGGAAGTCCAGCTCGCCGCGCATGGCTCGCTCGGTGACCGCCGCCACCTCGTCACCCACGCCGTGACGGCGGGCCAGCTCGTCGATCACCTCGGTCTGGATCAGGGTGGAGTCCATGTCGAAGCAGACCAGGCGGCGATGCCGACGCCAGATGGAATCCTCCTGGAGGGCGATGTCCACGCCGTGCATGGCACCCAGCGCCAGGGCCTTCTCGCGCAGAGCGTCGAGGTCGACCTCCTCGCCGCGCAGCCAGCACTCGACGCAGGCGCCGTGCTCGGGCATGCCGCCATCCAGTGGTTCGCGGCCGGAGAGGCGGTGGATCAGCTCCACGGTCAGGCCGTGCTCGGCGGTCAGCGCCCCCACCTCGGCGAGGATCCCGGCCGGCAGGTGGGGCGCCAGCAGGGTCAGGATCAGCCGCGGCTGGCTCGCCTGCACGCTCCAGCGCTGGTAGTCCTCGGCGCTCACCTGGATCGCCTGGATGTCCAGGCCCAGGGCGTCTCCCGTGGCGGCCAGGGCGCCTTCCAGGTCGCTCTCCCGGGCGAGCCCCACCAGGGCCTCCAGGGAGAGGATGCCGAAGGTCACGCTCTGGTTGATGTCCAGCAGCCGGGCGCCGCTGGCTGCCAGCGCCTTGCCGAGGCCGGCCAGCTGGCCGGGGCGTGCCACACCGGTGGCACGGATCAGTACGCGTCGTGTCATTCGGCAATCTCCAGGCGGTCCACCTTCTGCAGGCCGCGGGGCAGCTTGCTGCCGCGCCGGCCACGTTCGCCACGATAGTAGTCCAGATCGGCGGCCTTGAGGGTCAGGTGACGCTTGCCGGCATGCACCACCAGTGCGGCGCCGGCGGGCAATACCACCAGGTCGCGCACGAACTCCTCGCGACGGGCGGCCCGGGCGCCGGGGATGTCGATCATCTTGTTGCCCTTGCCCTTGGCCATCTCGGGCAGCTGCGAGAGCTCGAAGACCAGCAGCCGCCCCTCGTTGGAGATCGCCGCCACGCAGGCCCCCTCCCCGGCCGGCACCTCCAGCGGCGGCAGCACGTTGCAGCCCTTGGGCACGCTCAAGATCGCCTTGCCCGACTTGTTCTTGCCGATCAGCGCCTCGAGGGGCGCAATGAAGCCGTAGCCGCCGTCGGAGGCGAGCAGGAAGCGCCTGTCCGGCGGTGCCAGCATCAGGCCGGCCATGTGGGCCCCGGCCGCCACGTTGACCCGCCCCGTGACCGGCTCGCCCTGGCCCCGGGCGCTGGGCAGGTTATGGGCCGACAGGGTGTAGGCCCGCCCGGAATCGTCCAGCAGCACCAGCGGCTGGTTGGTCTTGCCTCGCGCGGCCAGCGCAAACCGGTCGCCGGCCTTGTAGGAGAGGCCGGCGGGGTCGATCTCGTGCCCCTTGGCACTGCGGATCCAGCCCTTCTCGGAGAGCACCACGGTGACCGGGTCGGCGCCGACCAGCTCCACCTCGGAGAGCGCCCGGGCCTCCTCGCGCTCGACCAGCGGCGAGCGGCGGGCATCGCCGTGCGCCTCGGCGGCGTCGCGCAGCTCCTCCTCGATCAGGTCGGTGAGCTTGGCCTCGCTACCCAGCAGCTCCTGCAGCCGCTTGCGCTCGGCGTCGAGCTCGTCCTGCTCGCCGCGGATCTTCATCTCCTCGAGCCTGGCCAGGTGGCGCAGGCGCAGCTCGAGGATCGCCTCGGCCTGGCGGTCGGAGAGCCCGAAGGCCTCCATCAGCGCGGCCTTGGGCTCGTCCTCCTCGCGGATGATGCGGATCACCTCGTCGATGTTGAGGTAGGCGGCCAGCAGGCCCTCGAGGATATGCAGGCGGTCCTCGACCTTGCCCAGGCGGTGCTCGAGGCGCCGGCGCACCGTGGCGCGGCGGAAGCGCAGCCACTCGCCGAGCAGGTCGGGCAGCGCCATGACCCGCGGCCGGCCGTCCAGGCCGATCACGTTCATGTTGACGCGGATGTTCTTCTCGAGGTCGGTGGTGGCGAAGAGGTGCGCCATCAGCGCCTCGATATCGACGCGGTTGGAGCGCGGCTCGATCACCAGCCGCGTGGGCTCCTCGTGGGTCGACTCGTCACGCAGGTCGGCGACCATGGGCAGCTTCTTGGCCTGCATCTGGGCGGCGATCTGCTCGAGCACCTTGGCCCCGCTTACCTGGTAGGGCAGCGCGGTGACCACCACGTTGCCCTCCTCGCGCACGTAGCGGCCACGCAGCTTCACCGAGCCGCGCCCGCTCTCGTAGAGCTTTCGCAGGTCGCTGCGCGGGGTGATGATCTCCGCCTCGGTGGGGAAATCCGGCGCCGGCATGTGCGCGAGCAGATCCGTGGTGGTGGCCTGGGGGTGGCGCAGCAGGTGACAGGTGGCCTCGACCACCTCGTTCACGTTGTGGGGCGGGATGTCGGTGGCCATGCCCACGGCGATGCCGGTGCCACCGTTGAGCAGCACGTGGGGCAGGCGCGCCGGCAATACCACCGGCTCGTTCATGGTGCCGTCGAAGTTGGGGGTCCAGTCCACGGTGCCCTGGCCCAGTTCGGCGAGCAGCACCTCGGCGAACTTCGACAGCCGTGCCTCGGTGTAGCGCATGGCGGCGAAGGACTTGGGGTCGTCGGGGCTGCCCCAGTTGCCCTGGCCGTCCACCAGCGGGTAGCGGTAGCTGAAAGGCTGGGCCATCAGCACCATCGCCTCGTAGCAGGCGCTGTCCCCGTGGGGATGGAACTTGCCCAGCACGTCGCCGACGGTACGCGCCGACTTCTTGTACTTGGCACTGGCAGAGAGCGCCAGCTCGCGCATGGCGTAGATGATGCGCCGCTGCACCGGCTTCATGCCGTCGCCGATATGCGGCAGCGCCCGGTCGAGGATGACGTACATCGAGTAGTCGAGGTACGCCTTCTCGGTATACTCGCGCAGCGAGAGGCGCTCGACGTCGCCCTCCGCCACCTGGATATCCATGGTCATAGCACGTTGACCTTATTCGCGATCGTGGAATCGTCGAGGGCTCACCCCTCTGCAACTAGGTGCCAGTGGCTTCGAATCGCGGCTGTTCCGGGGTCAGCTCTTCGGGGAGGCGCTGTGACCCCCTCCCTGGGCGCTACCGATGCCATCCCTGGCATAGGACCTCCCCTCCGACCTGCCCCCGGCGCCGCTCGCCCTTGGCGCTTTTGGCTTGTGGCTTGGCGCTATACCTCGATATCGGCGAGGTTGCCGTAGTCCTCGAGCCAGCTCTTGCGGTCGCCGGCACGCTTCTTGGCCAGCAGCATGTCCATCATCTCCATGGTGCCGTCGCCGACCTCGCGGGTGAGCTGCACCAGGCGACGGGTCTCCGGCGCCATGGTGGTCTCGCGCAGCTGCAGCGGGCTCATCTCGCCCAGCCCCTTGAAGCGCTGGACGTTCACCGTGCCGCGCCTGCCCTCAAGCTTGCGCAGGATGGCCGCCTTCTCGCTCTCGTCCAGGGCATAGTGCACCTCCTTGCCCAGGTCGATGCGGTAGAGCGGCGGCATGGCCACGAAGACATGGCCGGCATCCACCAGCGCCGGGAAGTGGCGCACGAAGAGCGCGCACAGCAGCGTGGCGATATGCAGGCCGTCGGAGTCGGCATCGGCGAGGATGCAGATCTTGTGGTAGCGCAGCTTGGTGAGGTCGTCGCTGCCCGGATCCATGCCCACGGCCACGGCGATGTCGTGGACCTCCTGGGAGCCATAGATGTCATGGGACTCCACCTCCCAGGTATTCAGTATCTTGCCGCGAAGCGGCAGGATCGCCTGGGTCTCTCGGTTGCGAGCCTGCTTGGCGCTGCCGCCGGCGCTGTCGCCCTCCACCAGGAAGAGCTCGCTGCCGGCCGGGTCCTGGCCCGAGCAGTCGGCGAGCTTGCCGGGCAGTGCAGGGCCCGAGGTGACCTTCTTGCGCGCCACCTTCCTGGAGCTCTTCTGTCGGCGCTGGGCGGCACTGATCACCAGTTCGGCCAGCGCCTCGGCCTGGTCGACATGGTGGTTGAGCCATAGCGAGAAGGCATCCTTGACCACCCCGGAGACGAAGCCCGCCACGGTGCGCGAGGAGAGCCGCTCCTTGGTCTGGCCGGCGAACTGCGGGTCGAGCATCTTCACCGAGAGCACGTAGGAGACCCGCTCCCAGAGGTCCTCGGCGGTGAGCTTGACGCCCCGGGGCAGCAGGCTCCGGTATTCGCAGAACTCGCGCAGCGCCTCGAGCAGGCCGGACCGCAGGCCGTTGACATGGGTGCCGCCCTGGGTCGTGGGGATCAGGTTGACGTAGCTCTCGAGCAGCGGCTCACCGCCCTCGGGCAGCCACTGGATCGCCCAGTCGACGCCGTGCTCGTCATCGGCGAAATGGCCGATGAAGGGAGACTGGGGCAGCACCTCATAGCCGTCGGTGGCCTGGGCCAGGTAGTCGCGCAGGCCATCCGCGTACTGCCAGACGCTCTCGTTGCCGTCGGGCTCGACCAGGGTGACCTTGAGACCGGGGCAGAGCACCGCCTTGGCGCGCAGCAGGTGCTTGAGCCGCGAGAGCGAGAGCCGCGGGCTGTCGAAGTAGCTCTCCTCGGGCCAGAAGCGCACCACCGTGCCGCGGGCCCGCTTGGGGGCGCTGCCGATCACCTGCAGGGGGGACGCCTTGTCGCCATGCTCGAAGGCCATGCCGTGGCGGCTGCCATCACGCAGCACCTCGATCTCCAGGCGCTTCGACAGGGCGTTGACCACCGAGACCCCGACCCCATGCAGGCCGCCGGAGAAGCGGTAGCTCGACTGGGAGAACTTACCCCCGGCGTGCAGCCGGGTCATGATCAGCTCGACCCCGGAGACGCCATGCTCGGGATGGATGTCGATGGGCATGCCGCGGCCATCGTCGGAGACCTCGACGCCGCCATCCTCGAACAGCCGTACGGTGATCTCCCCGGCATGGCCGGCCAGTGCCTCGTCCACGCTGTTGTCGATGACCTCCTGGACCAGGTGGTTGGGCCGGGAGGTGTCGGTATACATGCCGGGGCGCTTGCGCACCGGCTCGAGGCCGGAGAGGACCTCGATGGAGCTGGCACTGTATTGCGTCATGCATCACCCAAAGTGGTTGCGATCGTTCGTGTCGCCCGGGATGCCGGCGCCCTCTGTCCCGGGGGCCCTGCTGCCGGACCAGCCTGGCGGCAGGCTGTGGCCACCGTGGGCAAGGAGCGCCGGCAGGTAGTCTGCCAGCGCCGCGAGCCCATGATCCCCCTGCGGGTGCAGGATCGTCCTGGCGCCGCGATACAGGGCGAAGGCCTCGGCCGGGTCCAGGGTCTCGTCGGCGGTCCCCAGCAGCAGCAGGTAGCGCTCGCCCGTGACCCGCTCGGGCGTCAGCGCCTCGAGCTCCTCGAGGTGCGCGGCGTCGATGGCGAAGCGCTCGCCGGTGTAGGCATTGTCGAAGCGCTCGCCGACCCAGTCCGCCACCAGCCCCGCCGGGGCCACCGCCGGGTTGATCAGCACCCCCGCCAGGTCGTACCGCTCGGCCACCAGGGTCGCCAGGAAGCCCCCCATGGAGCTGCCCGCCACCAGCGGCCGCGGCCCCAGCCTGGCCAGCCGCGACTCGGCCAGCGCCAGGGCCGCTGCCGGGCGGTGCGGCAGCTGCGGCGTCGCGCAGGCCAGGCCAAGCCACGCGCAGGCCTGGCGCACCAGCGCCGCCTTGGGCGAGGCGCTGCCGCTGTTGAAGCCATGGAGGTAGAGGACCCCGCTGGCGGCCGGCAGGTGCCAGGCGGCACTCAGCATACCGCAACCCCTGTACATGCAGCCAGTGTCATCGCGAGCCGCGCTCCGCCGCCCACACGGCCTCGATCAGGCCCCGGGTGGAGTCGTCCATGTCGGCGATGTCCGCCTGGTGCTCGAGGATCCGCTGGGTCTCGCCGGCGATCTTCTTGCCCAGCTCCACGCCCCACTGGTCGAAGGGATTGATGTCCCAGATGGTCGCCTGGACGAACACCTTGTGCTCGTAGAGGGCAACCAGCGCCCCGAGGGTGGCTGGCGTCAGCCGGTCGAGCAGCAGGGTGCTGGAAGGCTGGTTGCCCCGGTAGCGCTTGTGCACCGGACGCGGGCCGTCCTCCTCGATGGCCTCGTCGCCGAGCATCAGCACCCGCGACTGGGCGAAGCAGTTGGCGAGCGTCAGGCGGTGCTGTCCCATCAGGTGGTCGCGGGTGGCGGGATCCTCCACGTCGTCGTAGCGCACCTTGGGGGCAATGAAGTCGCACTCCACGGCCTGGGTGCCCTGGTGGAGCAGCTGGTAGAAGGCATGCTGGGCATTGGGTCCCAGCTGGCCCCACAGCACCGGGCAGGTGGAATAGCCGACCTCGTCCCCGTCATGGGTCACCGACTTGCCGTTGGATTCCATCTCCAGCTGCTCGAGGTAGGCGGCGAAGAACTCCAGGCGGCCGTCGTAGGGCAGGATCGAGTGGGCGCGGATGTCGAGGAAGTTGACGTTCCAGATCCCCGCCAGGGCCAGCAGCACCGGCAGGTTGTCGGAAAGCGGCGCCTCGCTGAAGTGGCGATCCATGGCATGGGCCCCGGCGAGCAGCTCGCGGAAGTGGTCCATGCCCACCACCAGGGCGATGGGCAGGCCGATGGCACCCCACAGCGAGTAGCGGCCCCCCACCCACTCCCAGAACTCCAGCTGGTGCTCCTCGGCGATGCCCCACTCGTTCATCTTCTCGGGGCTCGCCGAGACGCCGATGAAGTGCTGGCGCATCACCAGCTCGGCGTCGACGCCCTCCTCGCGGTGCTCGCCCATCAGCCGAGCCATCAGCCAGTCCCGCGCGGTGCGCGCATTGGAGAGGGTATCGATGGTGGTGAAGGACTTCGACGAGAGCACGAACAGCGTGGTCTCGGGATTGAGCCGTGCCAGGTAGTCGGCCAGCTGGGAGCCGTCCATGGTCGAGGCGAAGTGCACGTCGATGGTGTGCACCCCCTCCGGCCGATAGTCGGCCAGAGCATGGGTGACCATCAGCGGGCCCAGGTCGGAGCCGCCGACCCCCAGGTTGACCACGTCGCGGATCGCCCGGCCGGTGGCGCCCCGCCACTGGCCGGCATGGAAGCGCTCGACCATGGTGGCCATGCGCTCGAGGGTGGCGTGCACCGAGGGCACCAGGTCCTCGCCCTCCACCACCAGGCTGGCCTCCGGCGGCAGCCTCAGCGCGGTATGCAGGGCCGGCCGGTCCTCGCTGCGGTTGACCCGCTCCCCGGCCAGCAGGGCGCGGATCGCCTCGGGAACCTCGGCCTCCCGGGCCAGGTCGAGCAGCCGCTCGAGGGTCTCGTCACGCCAGCGCTGCTTGGAGAGATCCAGGGTCAGCCCCGCCGCCTGGCGGGTGAGGGCCGCGTGGCGCCCCGGCGCGCCGGTGAACAGCTCGCTCAGGTGGGTAGTACGCATCTCGCGGGCGTGCGCGGCCAGGGCCTGCCAGGCATCGCGCTGGTCGATCGTGGGGTGTGTCATGGCTTCCTCCTTGACGTCCTGTCGTGCAGCCGGCGTGGGCGAGGCGTAGAATGACGCCCCTTTCCCACGATATCCGGCCAGATCCATGAGTGACGCATCTTACCGTGACGCGATCTTTTCGACACCCCTGGACAGGGTGGCGCGCTTTTCGTTCGACGAGAAGGTCGTCGCCTGCTTTCCCGACATGATCCGCCGCTCG
Organism: Halomonas ventosae; assembly: GCF_004363555.1. Taxonomy (GTDB): domain Bacteria; phylum Pseudomonadota; class Gammaproteobacteria; order Pseudomonadales; family Halomonadaceae; genus Halomonas; species Halomonas ventosae. The sequence continues at coordinate 49,264 of NZ_SNZJ01000021.1, forward strand.
GTGCCGGGCTACGGCCAGATACTGGGCATGCTGGGACTGATCGCTGCCCGTCACCTGCGTCATGGCGCGCGGGTCTACGACCTGGGCTGCTCGCTGGGCGCCACCGGCCTGGCGCTGGCCGGGACGCTGCCGCCGGACGCCTTCCGCTACACCGGGGTGGATCTCTCCCCGGCCATGGTGACGCGGGCCCGGGAGACCCTGGCCGTGGAGTGCCCCGACCACCTCATGGAGGTGCTCGAGGGCGATATCCGCACCCTGGACTACGCCCCCGCGGGCATGATCGTGCTCAACTTCACCCTGCAGTTCCTTGACCCCGGGGATCGCGACGCGGTGATCCAGCGGCTGTTCCAGGCCCTGGAGCCCGGCGGCGTGCTGGTGCTCTCGGAGAAGGTCAAGGCCGCCGACGAGCAGGAGAACGCCTGGCTGGTGGAGCGCTACCACGACTTCAAGCGCGCCAACGGCTACAGCGAGATGGAGATCAGCCAGAAGCGCACCGCACTCGAGAACGTGCTGGTGCCGGACACCCTGGCGGGCCACCACGAGCGCCTGGCCGGGGCCGGCTTTTCCCGCGCCCACACCTGGTTCCAGTTCCTCAACTTCGCCTCGCTGATCGCCTTCAAGGACGCCTGACATGCCGATCGCGCCCGAGCACCGTGCCCTCTACCGGGCCTTCCTCGACCAGGGGCTGGAGGCCTGGCTGGCCCGCCTCCCCGACCAGCTGGCCCGCGGCCTGGACCGACAGCGCTTCGGCGACCTGCCGGCCTGGGAAAAGGCCGTGGCCAAGCTGCCCGCCCTGCCCGACGACAGGCAGGTATGCCTGGACACCGACACCGTCAGCGTCGAGGTCGACCTCGCCGAGGGCCAGCGCCGCCAGTGCCACAACCTGCTGGCCAAGCTCGCGCCCTGGCGCAAGGGGCCCTACCGGCTCGGTGACATTCACATCGACACCGAGTGGCGCTCGGACTGGAAGTGGCAGCGCGTGGCGTCGCACCTGGCGCCGCTGGCCGGTCGCCGCGTGCTGGACGTCGGCGGCGGCAACGGCTACCACGCCTGGCGCATGGCAGGTCAAGGGGCGGCCTTCGTGCTGGTGATCGACCCCTCGCCGCGCTTCTTCTGGCAGTTCCGGGCGGTACGCCACTTCGTGGGGGACGCCGACGGCGGGCGCACCCACTTCCTGCCGTTGGGCATCGAGGAGGTGCCCGAAGGGCTCGCCTTCTTTGACACGGTCTTCTCCATGGGCGTGCTCTATCACCGCCCCTCACCCCTGGAGCATATCCAGCAGCTCAGGGAGGCCCTGCGCCCCGGCGGCGAACTGGTGCTGGAGACCCTGGTGGTGGAGGGCGACGACACCACGGTGCTGCTCCCCGGAGAGCGCTATGCCGCCATGCCCAACGTCTACTTCCTGCCCTCCTCCGCCGCCCTCTGCGGGTGGCTCGAGCGCTGCGGCCTCACCAACGTGCGGGTGGTGGACGAGGCGGTGACCACCACGGACGAGCAGCGCGCCACCGCGTGGATGACCTTCCAGTCGCTGGCCGACTTCCTCGACCCCGAGGACCCGAGCCGGACCCGCGAGGGCTACCCCGCCCCGCGCCGCGCGGTGGTCATCGCCAACCGACCGGCCTGAGCCCGGCCCTGGCCTCACTCGGTTTCGTCGGCCATGCCGGCCACATCACGGCGCACGGCCGCCAGCCCATGGTCGGAGATGAGCCCGCGCGCCCGGGCATGTTCCGCGATCAGTACGCTGTCGGCTGCCAGCACCAGGTCGCAGCGGGTGTGGCGTATCTGATCGCGCAACTGCTGGATGTCACGCTGGCGCTCCACCCGGCGGTCCACGCGACGGATATAGATCGCCTCGATACGCCCGGGATGGGCCTTGACGATGCGGGTGTAGACTTCGGGGTCGTGTTGCCCGCTATCGCCGACCAGGATGCAGGGCACCCCCTCGTAGAGCGCCAGCATGCGGCTGATCAGTCGCTGCTTGTGGTCCTCGGCCCGACGCGGCCAGGGATGACGCGCCGAGATGCCCCACTCGCGCAGGAAGAGGAGCGGCCCGACCGGGATGCGATTGAGCTGGAAGAAGGTCTCCAGCATCTCGTAGATCGCCCAGGGCCCCCGGGAGACGTAGAGGATAGGCCGTTCGCCCCGATCATCCGCGCCGCGATGCAGGGCCTGGTAGAGCGATGCCACCCCGGGAAAGGCCGTGCGCCGGTGGGGCTTCTCGATGAACAGCCGATAGAGCATCCGCAGCCTGTCGGCCACACCGGTGTACATCACGGTATCGTCGATGTCGCTGATCACCAGCAGGTCGATCTCGGAGGCCGGCACATAGACCTCCACGCTGGCGCGCACCGGCGTCTCGTGACCGGCCGTGACCCACAGCTCGGCACCGTGCCAGGAACGGTCGTTTGGCAGTGATGTGACGAGCGGCAGGTGGGCATCGAAGTAGCCATCGCGGTCGGTGGTCACGGCGACATGGCTGTCGCCCAGATGGATCCTGACAGTGGCATCCGCCACACCACGACGGGCGATGCGACGGACCACGTCGGCCAGGTCGCGCAGGAAGCCGCGGCGCGGCACCAGCCTGCCCAGCGGCGACTGACGAAACACGCGGCCTGTGAGGAAGGCTTCTTGCCGCGAGCCATACCCTCGATAGGGGGTAACCGTCAGGCCGCCGTGACCATGATCGCGCTTCATCGGCCTGGCCACGATGCCCACCAGCCGCTTCACGAACAGGGAGAGGTGCCGAAACGCCTGCTTCACCCTCGTCACCCTGTCCAGTGACCAGGGCGAGACTCGCCATTCATGGATGTACGCTCCTGGCCATGTCGATGATCCCAAGCCTAGTACCGACCCCGTGGTTGCCGCACGCCCTTTGCCTTCGATGACGGTAACTGCCGGCAGGGAAGCCGTAGCGCTGTCACCGATGGCGCAGGCCTACCGCCGCAGGATCACCAGCCAGCGGCCCAGGTTGAGGATGCTGGCAAGCGATGCCGCCACATAGGTGAAGGCGCAGGCGGTGAGCACGTGGCGGGCGCCGGCCAAGTCGCGGGGCGGGATGTACTCCTTGAGCAGCGGCAGGGCGCGCTGGAAGCTGGCATCGAACTCCACCGGCAGGGTCACCAGGTGCACCAGGGCGGCGGTGCCGAAGCTCGCCACCGCGGCGGCCACCACGATGGCCAGGCCGCCCGGCAGGCGGGTCAGCACGAACAGGAAGGGCGCGGCCATCATCAGCAGCGCGCCGACCTTCTCGGCCTTCTGCGCCACCGCCACCAGCCGTGAACGCGCCAGCAGCGGTGCGTAGCCCTGCTGATGCTGGATGGCATGCCCCACCTCGTGGGCCGCCACCGTCACCGCGGTGAGCGAGCGGCCCTCGTAGTGTTCCCGGGAGAGGCGCACCCGTCGTGCCTCGGGGTCGTAGTGGTCGCCCTGGTCGGTCATCTCCACCTTGACCCCCTCTAGGCCCAGCCGCCGGATCAGGTGGTCGGCCAGCTCGCCCCCGGTCCCGGGATACTCGTCGCGCCCGCGTGCATGGCGCGCCAGCACCCACTTCGCCCAGAGGTTGGGCAGCAGGAAGATAGCCAGCAGCAGCACGATTGCCAGGACGATGATCATCGGGGCAGGCTCCGGGGAAGGGTCACGTCATTGGACCTAGCCTACCAGAGCCGGTTTCCTCATCGGTGAACGTCTTGCCCCAAAACAACAACGAGCCCGGCGACGAGGTCGCCGGGCTCGTGGACGGCCTTGTTGAACCGGCCTACTTGAGCAGCTCGCGGATATCCTTCGCCTCCCAGTGGGGGAAGTACTTGCGCACCAGGGCGTTGAGCTCCAGCTCGAAGCCGGCCCAGTCCACCTCGCCTGTCGGCCGGCCACCTGCACGGGCGACGCCGCGGATCATCCCCGCGCCCACGGTGACGTTGGAGAGCCGGTCGATGACGATGAAGCTGCCGGTGCCCGGGCTCGTGCCGTAGTCGTCCAGCGCCACCTCGGCGGTCAGCTCGACCCGGCAGCGGGCGATGGCATTGAGCTCGAGGCGCTCGGCCGGGTGGCGTGCCAGGCTGTTGACGTCCACCTGGTGGAGGATCTCGCCGACCTGTCCCGACACGGAGCGCCCGGCCAGGCGGATGTCGACCTGGCGCCCGGGGGCTAGCGCCTCGTCATGCATCCAGACGATATCGGCTTCGAAGGCATCGGCCATGGCCACCTCGGCGTCGGCGGCGACGATCCAGTCGCCCCGTGAGATGTCGATCTCGTCACTCAGGGTCAAGGTAATCGCCTGCCCCGGGAAGGCTTCCTCCAGGTCGCCGTCGAAGGTGACGATGCGCTCGACCGTCGAGACCCGCCCGGAGGGCAGCACCTTGATCGCCTGGCCCGGGCGCAGGATGCCGGCCTCGAGGGTGCCGGCATAGCCCCGGAAGTCCAGGTCGGGCCGGTTGACGTATTGCACCGGCAGGCGCAGGTCGGTCAGGTTGCGATCGCGGCTGACCTCAATGCCCTCGAGCAGCTCGAGCAGCGGCGGGCCGGGTTCTCCATCGACCGAGTACCAGGGCATGCGCTCGCTGCGGTTGACCACGTTGTCGCCCTCGAGCGCCGAGAGCGGCACGAAGTGGATGTCGGGCGCGGCGAGCTGCCCGGCGAAGTCGCGATAGTCGGCGACGATCTCCTCGAAGCGCGCCTGGTCGAAGCCCACCAGGTCCATCTTGTTGACCGCGATCACCAGGTGCTGGATGCCCAGCAGGTCGGCGATGAAGCTGTGCCGCCTGGTTTGCGTCTGCACGCCGTAGCGGGCATCGATCAGGATGATCGCCAGGCTCGCCGTGGAGGCGCCGGTCGCCATGTTACGGGTGTACTGCTCGTGGCCCGGCGTGTCGGCGATGATGAACTTGCGCTTGTCGGTGGAGAAGAAGCGGTAGGCCACGTCGATGGTGATGCCCTGCTCCCGCTCGGACTGCAGGCCATCGACCAGCAGCGCGAGGTCCACCGCCTCGCCGGTGGTGCCGCTCTTCTTCGAGGCCTGGGTGATCGCCGCCAGCTGGTCATCGAAGATCATCTTGGAGTCGTGCAGCAGACGGCCGATCAGGGTCGACTTGCCGTCGTCGACGCTGCCGCAGGTGATGAAGCGCAGCAGGTCCTTGTTCTCGTGCTCGTGCAGGTACTGGTCGATGTTGTCGGCGATCAGGGTCGATTGGTGTGACATCAGAAATAGCCCTCGCGCTTCTTCTTCTCCATGGAGCCGGCCTGGTCGTGGTCGATGGCGCGGCCGCTGCGCTCGCTGGTGCGGGTCAGCAGCATCTCCTGGATGATCTCGGGCAGGGTGTCCGCTCGCGACTCCACGGCGCCGGTCAGCGGGTAGCAGCCGAGGGTACGGAAGCGCACCCACTTCTCCTCGGGCACCTCGCCCTCGGCCAGCGGCATCCGCTCGTCGTCGACCATGATCAGCATGCCGTCGCGCTCCACCACCGGACGCGGTGCGGCGTAGTAGAGCGGCACGATGGGAATCCCTTCGAGGTGGATGTACTGCCAGATGTCCAGCTCGGTCCAGTTGGAGAGCGGGAAGGCACGGATCGACTCGCCCTTGTTGACCCGCGCGTTATAGAGGTTCCACAGCTCCGGGCGCTGGTTCTTGGGATCCCAGCGGTGGTGACGGTCGCGGAAGGAGAACACCCGCTCCTTGGCGCGGCTGGCCTCCTCGTCGCGACGCGCCCCGCCGAAGGCGGCATCGAAGCCGTACTTGTCCAGCGCCTGCTTCAGGGACTGGGTCTTCATCACGTCGGTATAGCCGCTCGAGCCATGGTCGAAGGGGTTGATGCCGGCGGCACGCCCCTCCTCGTTGATGTGCTCGATCAGCTCCATGCCGGATTCCGCGGCCATGCGATCGCGGAACTCGATCATCTCGCGGAACTTCCAGGTGGTGTTGACGTGCATCAGCGGGAAGGGCGGCGGCCCGGGATAGAAGGCCTTGCGCGCCAGGTGCAGCATCACCGAGGAGTCCTTGCCGATGGAGTAGAGCATCACCGGGTTGGCGAACTCCGCCACCACCTCGCGGATGATGTGGATCGACTCGGCCTCGAGCTGCTGGAGGTGGGTCTGCCGCTGGCGCGACGGGACCAGGTCGGCGGCGGCCTCGACGGCGCTCTCGCGTGACGGTGCGTGAAGACTGCTCATGGCCCGGCTACCTCGCATGACGTTGGGCGGGTGAGATCATGCGAGACAGGGTAACGCCGGGCCAATAATAACCCAAAAGAATTAATAACTATCTTTTTATAGCCAATATGGCTATTTGCCGGTCACGGGTCGACGCGCTCCACCCAGGTCTCCAGCGTGCCGTCCCGAAGCTCGATGAGGCGATAGCCCGGACGCGAGGCCTCGTCGAGGGCGAAGGTCGAGGAGCCGGGCAGGAACTGGTCGGTGGTGGCGGGACAGCCATAGGCCGGTACCTCGCCGTCGCCCAGGGCACGGGCGCCGTGGAAGGCCTGGTGGACATGGCCGAAGAACACCGCGCGGACCTGGGGATGGGGAGCGACGACCCGCCAGAAGGCTTCGCCATCGGCCAGGCCGATCTCGTCGAGCCAGGCCGAGCCGACGGGCAACGGCGGATGATGCATCACCAGCAGCGTCGGCCGGTCGTCGGCCGCGAGACGCTCGTCCAGGGTGACCAGGGCCGCCTCGCCCAGCTCGCCGCCGGGCCGGCCGCTGACATGGGTATCCAGCAGCAGCGCCCGCCAGTGGCCCAGGTCCAGCTCGTCGTGCAGCGCGCGACACTCGGCCATCAGCGCCGGCTGGTCGTGGTTGCCGGGGAGCCAGAACCAGGGCGCGTCGAGCCGTGCCAGCGCCTGCTCCGCCAGCCGATAGGAGGCCGCCGTCTCGTCATCGCTGACGTCGCCGGTGACCAGCACCAGCTCCGGCCGCTCCCGGTTCACCGCCTCGACCACCGCCTCCAGCTGGCGCAGCGGGAAGCCGGCCCGGGCACGGGCCGCGGGGTCGGCCTGCAGATGGCAGTCGGTGAGCTGGACCAGTCGCATCAGTACCGCCTCCTCATCAGGGGAGCTGGGGCAGGTCGAGGGAGTGGCCATGGGCCAGGCCATGGTCGAGCCACTCGCCGAGGAAGCGGTTGAGCTGCAGCTTCTCGTCGGGCTGGTGCATGCGCGAGTTGGGGTAGCGGTAGCGGCCATCGAAGTGACGCTGGCGCTGGAAGTCGGTGACCTCGGCCATGCGCACGTCGTGGTAGAGGTGAACGCGCATGCGCGGGGTATCGATCACCGTATCGAGCACCCCGCGCTGGGAGACGCGCACGATGCTGGTATAGGGCGCACGCTCCTGAAGCTTGAGGCACAGGGCCCCCAGGCGACGGCCATGGTTGTGCAGCTCGACCTCGCGGGTCTCGCCGACCTCCAGGTCGCCCAGCAGCCGGGTCAGCCGGATGAAGTTGGCGGTGCACTCGCCCTGCAGGGTCTTCAGGTCGGTGACATAGGCGTTTCTCGGCACGCTACCTCCTTGCTCGCAACGATGCGCGTTCGCCGGCCAGCCAGTGGAAGGCGATCAGGCACATGGCATTGTCGAGTCGACCGGCCTGCAGGAGTTCCCAGGCCCGGGTAAACGGCAGCACGTGCACGCGGATGTCCTCGTGCTCCTCGTCGAGGCCATGCACCCCGCCGAGGCCACGGCTGTCGACAAGGCCGCAGAACAGGGTGACCCGCTCGTCGCAGGCTCCGGGGCTCGGGTAGTAGGTGTGAAGCGGAATCAGCTCGCCCACCTCGCAGCCGGCCTCCTCCATGGTCTCGCGGCGCGCCACCTCGGCGACACTCTCGCCGCGCTCGACCAGCCCCGCCACCACCTCCAGCTTCCAGGGGGAGTCGGGGTCGTCGAGGGCGCCGGCGCGGAACTGCTCGACCAGCACCACGGTGTCGCGATCCACGTCGTAGAGCAGCACCCCCACGGCATCGTGGCGGTGGTGCACCTCGCGCACCACCCTGCCGCTCCAGCCGCCCTCGAAGAGGCGATGGCGCAGGTGGAGCTCCTCCAGCCGAAAGAAGCCCTGATGCAGGCAGCGACGCTCGGCCAGCTCCACGTCGGCAGCCGTGAAGGGCGCCGCGAGGGACAGGTCCTGCTCGTCTGCGGGCGGGCGGGTCTCGCTCATGCCGGTCTCCGGGTCGCGCAAAGGCCCCATTATCGGGACCCGGGGCAGGAATGCCAACCGCCCTGCCCTTCGGCGAACCTCAGAGACCCCGAAGCAGCGCCCTGGCCTTCTCGCGCAGCACCTCGTCGGAGGCCCGGCGGGCCTCCCGGGCCTGGCCGTCCACGGCGCGGCGGGCATGCTCGCGGGCCTGGCCGCGGCGCTCCTCGTCGTCGAGGAAGGCGGCATAGTAGTAGTTGACGTCGATGCCCTGCGGGCGGATCGCCAGGGCACGGCGGAACATCTGGTCCGCGGTCTCGGCATCGCCGAAGGCCACGGGCCAGCCCGGCGCCCGATGATAGAGCGCTCCCAGGGTCACCCAGGCGGAGCCGTTGTGCCCTTCGGGGTCGAGCTCGACGGCACGCTCCAGCAGCCGGCGCGCTTCCTTGGCCGACCCCAGCGCCGCAAGCCCTCCGGCCTCACGGGCATGGGAGGCGAGGATGATCCCCCGCCAGACCAGCACCCGACTCTGCTGCGGATGGGACTCGGCGAGGCTCGCGCTCTCCTCCGCCAGCGACTCGAGCGCGGCCTCGCGGCGCTCTGGTGCCACCTCGGTGGTGATCCGCTCCCAGCGATGGCGCAGGGAGAAGAGTTCGTCCTCCCATTCCTGGGCCTGGGCCAGGACCTGGGAAAGCGGGGCGGCGGCCAGCGCCAGGCAGAGGGCGACAGCGAACGGTTTGCGTCGCAGCATGGGGCATCTCCTTGTCACGATGTTGTTATGGTCGGTGGACACCCGCAATGTAACGAACGTTTGAATCAATCGCCAGTTGCCCCTCCCCCGGCTTGGCGCCCCTCGGTCGATGGCGTATGTTGCTCCCTCGACAGCAGGAGGAGCCGACGGGATGAAGGGCCGCAACATGACGCGCTGGCGGGATCCCGCCAAGGACCCGCGCCAGGAACCCAAGAGCAACCTGATCACCGCCGAGGGGGCCGAACGGCTGCGTGGCATCCTCGACCACCTCTCGCGGGTCAAGCGCCCCGCTCTCTCCACCAAGGTGGGCGAGGCGGCGGCGCTGGGCGACCGCAGCGAGAATGCCGACTACACCTACAACAAGAAGGAGCTCAACCGGGTCATCGCCCGCATTCGCTACCTGACCAAGCGCCTCGACGAGCTCACCGTGGTGGACCGCCTGCCGGCGGACACCGGCAAGGTCTTCTTCGGTGCCTTCGTCACCCTGGAAGACGAGCAAGGCGAGGAGATGCATATTCGCCTGGTTGGCCACGACGAGACCGACACCACCAAGCGCTGGATCAGCGTCGACGCGCCGCTGGCGAAGGCCCTGCTCGGCCGGGCGCTGGACGACGAGGTGACGGTGGCCGCCCCGGGGGGCGAGACCAGCTACGTGATCACCGAGATCGTTTATCGCGCCCCGCAGGCTTGATCAGCCCTTGATGGCCCGATAGACCCGAAAGCGCCGGTCGTCGGCCAGGATGTCGAAGGCGCCGAAGGCGCGCTCCAGCAGGTCCGGGTAGGGCAGGAAGGCGTTGGCCACCAGGATCAGCTGGCCGCCGGGGTGCAGGTGGTCGGGCGCCTCGAGGATCAGCCGCCCCGCCGGGCCATAGTCGATCGCCCGTTCCTGGTGGAAGGGCGGGTTGCTGACGATGGCGTCGAAGCGACGCTCCCCCAGTGCCGTATAGACATCGCTCGCCAGGACCTCGCCCTCGAGGTCGTTGGCTGCCAGGGTGCGCCGGGTCGCCTCCACCGCGAAGTGGCCCACATCCACCGCCGTGACCCGCGCCCCGCGCCGGGCCAGCCAGGCCGCCAGGATGCCGTCGCCACAGCCGAGATCGAGGACCTGGCCAACTGCGGCTGGCTCTTGCGCCAGGCATGCCGGCAATTGCTCCAGCAGCAGCCGGGTACCATCATCCAGCTTGCCGTGGCCAAACACGCCGGGATGGCTGACCAGCCGAATGCCCGCCGCCTCGAAGGTGGTCCAGGCCTCGTCCGGGTCGATGCCCACGCGATCCAGGCGGGTCGCGTAGAGGCCGCAGCGGCGGGCGCTGTCCAGCTTGCGACACCCCAGCCCCAGGGCCGCCAACGCCTTGAGGACTCGCTTGATGCCACCCTGGTTCTCGCCCACCAGCTGCAGCGGGGTCCCCGGCGGCAGGTGGGCACAGAGCCACAGCAGCCACCACTCTCCCAGGGCATGGCTCTTGGGCCAGAACAGCACCGCCCCCGGCGGTGCCGGGTCGACGCCCTCGAAGGGCGAGTGCGCCGGCCTCCCCCGGGCCCGCCAGGCGGCGAGCACGGCCTCGTCGGCGGAGAGCAGCCTCCCCTCCCCGTGCTCCAACCAGGCATCCCGGGGCGGCGCCACCCAGAGCCAGCCGCGGTAGTCGGTGCCCTGGCGTTCCAGCAGCTGGCAGACGGGGGTCTCGGCACTCATGCGGTGGCCTCCTCGAGCGGGCGTTCCAGGGTATAGAGCAGGTAGCGGCCCAGCCGCCAGTGGGGGTCGAGGCGGCAGTAGCGCTGTTCCAGCGCCAGCAGTCGCTCCCGGTCAGCATCGCTCTGTGGCGGTTGGCGCAGGTAGTCGGCAAAGACCCGGATGCCCGCCACCTCGCGGATCCTGAGGCCGTTCTCGGCGCTCCAGGCCGCGACCTGGCCATGGGTCAGCGGCGAGATCGGCGTCAGCCGCCTGCGCAGCCCCTTGCCCTCGAGCCGGTCGGCCAGGGCCTTCTCCAGGTTGCCCTTTACCACGTTCGAGAGCCTCAGGGCATCGCGGTTGAACACCATCAGCGAGAGCTGCCCGCCCGGCGCCAGCAGGCCGGCCAGGAGGGCCAGCGCCCGGCTCGGGTCCGCCAGCCACTCCAGCACGGCATGGCAGGCGACCAGCGGCCAGGGGCCGGGCGCGAGCTCAGGCAGTGCCTGGAGCGGTGCCTGCAGAAGGTTGACCTCATGCCCCGCCAGCGATTCCCGAGCCCGGGCCAGCATCTCCCCGGAGGGCTCGGCCAGGGTCACGGCGTGGCCACGTGCGGCAAACCAGCCGGCCAGCTGACCCAGGCCGCCCCCCACGTCGAGCAGCGGCTGGCCGTGCAGGTCGAGCATCTCGGGCAGCAGGCGGTCGAGCAGTGCCAGGCGCAGCTCGCCGCGAGCCCCGCCGTAGAGGCTCGCGGCGAACTTGTCGGCCAGCCCGTCGAAGTGACGGTCACCAGCCGGTGAAAGAGGAGAAGCGGGGTCTGACATGCCGGCCACCGGTCGCGGGTTTGCCGCGCATTCTACCCGGGAATCCCGCCGGACTCATGGCCTGCGGCAGGGCCCCGGGCCGCGGCGGGTTTATCTTGGTGGTTCAGGCGCTTATAATGCGCCCCGTCGCGCCCCCATAGCTCAGCTGGATAGAGCGTCCCCCTCCTAAGGGGAAGGTCTCAGGTTCGAATCCTGATGGGGGCGCCAATGAAATCAAGTGGTTGATCAAACCTCCTGCCGCTCAACACCCCTCGAAATCACCTTCGGCCCCAACAGCGCCCCCAACAACCTCCGGCATCCGCGCTTCCTCTGCCTGCACGACGACAAGGCCCCCCAGAAGGTCAGGAGGGAAAACGCCTGATGACGCCGAACGAGGTCGAGAATCCCTGGCACCACTTCAAGCGCCGACGCATCGGGGCGAAGCGGCTGGCGGAGGCGGCCAGCTGAGGGGACTCGCGCTACCCCGCTGCGCAGGCACACCCGCCAGCCACGTCACGCCGTCGAGCGCCTAGAAGGTATAGTCGACGCCCACCCAGAAGCTGCGGCCCGGCTCGTTCAGGGGCAGGTCCAGGCTCTCCGGATCCTCGGCGAGGAAGGGGTCGCTGGCGCTGCGGTTGCGGTTGAGGAAGTCGCTGTAGGTCTTGTCGAGCAGGTTGCTGACCCCGGCGCGCAGGGTCATGGCCTGCCAGCGCCAGGCCGCCTCGGCATCCAGCACCACATAGCCCGCCGTGGCGACCTCGTCCGGCCCCAGGCGGTCCTGGGCGTCGGAGAAGCGGGCCGTGAGACCGGCCTCCCAGGCCTCGCGCACATGGAACTGCGAGAGCTGGCCGCGCAGCGGGGCGATATCCGCCAGGGCCCCACCGTCATCCAGGTTGTCGCCGCGCACCCAGCTCAGCTGGCCGCGGGCCTCCCAGTGGTGGGCCCACTGCAGGTCGCCGGAGAGCTCCACGCCGTAGAGGGTGGCATCGATATTGCGGTAGACGCTGACGCCATCCCGCGTGTCGCGGAAGATGTAGTCATCGACGCGGTCGGCGTAGGCCGCCACCTCGACGCCGGCATTGGCCAGTCGCCGTTCGATGCCCACATCCAGCTGGTGGTGCACCTCGGGGTCCAGGCCGGGATTGCCCACCCAGTCCCCCTTGGCGAAGTAGCGCTCGGTGGCATCGGCGTCGCGCTCGGCGCGGCTCAGGCTGGCGTAGAGGGTGTCGGCGTCGTTGAGGCGCTGCTCGCCGCGCAGGAAGCCGCCCACCAGCCAGGCCTCATGGTCCAGGTCGCCCGCCACGCCATACTCGCGGCGGTAGAGATCGGCCGCCACCACGCCGGTGTCGCTGGCCTGGTCGGCGGCATCGGCGCTGGCCTCGGAGTAGTCCAGGCGCAGGCCGCCGCTCAGGGTGGTGCGCTCGCCCAGGTAGTGGTCCAGATCGGCGAACACGCCGGACTGGCGGGTGGTCACGTCGGGCCAGGAGAGGAAGGCCACCTTGTCGGCGGTGTCGTTGATGATCCGCGCGTCGCGCATGTTCTGCAGCACGTTGACCCCGAAGCGCAGGTCGCTGTCGGCCAGCTGCTGCACGGCCATGCTCTTCCAGGTGAGGGTGTCGGACTCGGTGGGCGAGCGCATCTTCATCATCGGCGCGTCGCGCAGCGAGTAGTTGTCCATCACATGGTCGATGGTGGTGAACTGCAGGCGATTCTCCATCCGCAGGGTATCGGAGAAGGCATGGTCGAGGCGTGCCCGCAGGGTGTCGTTGTCGCTCTCGGGGGAGTCCATGCCGGCGCCGGCGAACTTGACGTCGCGTTCCCGCACGCCCTCCCAGCCGAATGCCAGCTCGGTGTCGACCGTGGGCGTGACGCCCAGGGTGAGGCCGCCGCTGGTGGTCTCGAAACCGCTGTGGATGCGCCGGCCGTCGCCATCCTCGTAATCGTTGGCCTCCTGGCGCTCGCCGAACAGCCGCCAGTAACCGTTCTCGTTGCCGGCGACCAGGTTGGCGTAGAGGCCGGCGCGCTCGCCGTTATCGTCATAGCTTGCCCCCACGCTGCCCTGCTGCTGGACGTCGCGGCCATCGAAGTCCGGCGTGGTGCGCTCGAAGAGCACGGTACCCCCGCTGCCGCCGGCACCGTGCTGCAGGGTGGTCACGCCCTTGTTCACCGTCACCCGATCGAAGCTGTGCAGCGGCGCATAGGCGGTGGGCGGGTCCATGCGGTTGGGACAGCCGCCGAAGACGTAGCCCCCATCCACCAGGATATTCAGCGCATTGCCCTGCTGTCCGCGGATCACCGGGTCGAGGCCATGACCGCCCATGCGCACCGCCTCGATACCGTTGATCCGGCGCAGCCAGTCACCGGCATCGGCCGCCGGCGCGGGCGACTGCTGCGGGCTGAGCGACAGTTCACCGGGCACGCCGGCGCTCCCCTCGATGATCATGGTGGCGAGGGTCTGGGTCTCGGCCTGGGCGGCACCGGCCCAGGCGGTGGCGATGAAAGCCACCAACGGCAGGCGACGAAGGATTGGCGTGGTCATGGTCCCGTGCTCTTTCGAATTTGTTTATAAGGCGCGGGAATATTAAGTCGGGATGAAATGACCGGGAATGGGTCAGGATGCCGCATGGGCCATATCGCCAACGGGGTGAGCCTGCGGGTGAGCGCCTCGGGATACGGGGTGGGTCACAAGTGCCCGAGGCGAATCCTCCTCGTTCAGCGGCCCTGCTCGGCCAGGGCCTCCAGGGCCGTCAGGTCCCGCAGGGTCACCTCGCGTCCCCTTATCTCGAGCAGGCCATGCCGCTGGAAGCGACTCATCAGGCGACTGACGGTCTCCAGCGCCAGCCCCAGGAAGCTGCCGATGTCGGCCCGCGACATGGCCAGCTGAAAGCCATAAGGAGAGTAGCCCCGCGCGGCATGCCGCTCGGACATGCCGAGCAGGAAGCTTGCCATGCGCCGCTCCGCGGTGGCGAAGGAGAGCAGGCAGTGCAGGCGCTGGTCACGATGGAGTTCCTGGCTCATGCAGCGGTAGAGCGCACCGCGCAGGATCGGAAGCCGGTCACCCAGCGCCTCCAGTGAGGCGAACGGCAGCTCACAGACGAAGCTGCTCTCCAGCGCCAACACGCTGGTCGGGTGGATCGCCTCGCCGACCGCATCCAGCCCCGCCACCTCGCTGGGCAGCAGGAAGTGCGTCACGTGCTCACGATGCCCCGTATCGGCCACCACCTGCTTGAAGCTGCCCGACCGAACCACGTAGAGGCTGGTGAAGGGTTCCCCCTGACGAACCAGCGGCGCACCTCGCTTGAGCGGCCGGGGGCGGCGAATGATGGCGTCGAACTGCTCCAGATCCTCTGGCGCCAGCCCCAGCGGCAGGCAGTGCGCACAGAGGCTGCAGCCCTGACATCGCGACACCTGTCCTGACGACATAGTCGCCTGACCGGAGGAAAGATGGGTCATGGTGAACTCCCTGTTCCTTGACGACCGCATCGTTCAAGGCCCGGCACGGCCTCCGCAATGCCGAAGTTGCCTTGAGTCTCGTCAAGCGTAGTTCAGGAAGCGGCGCTACAGAATGACAGTGCCGCGTACCTGTGAACCTTCATGAGCACGATGGCAGGAGGGGCGTCGCCAGGGTGTCGTGAAACAGGCACCAATGGGGGCTTTCAGAAAGGTTCCTCATACTTTTGTAGCAAAAATGCCATGTCAGTTTGCCAGTCCCATGCGCTGCCGTTATGTTGTGCATTGACGTTAACGTAAACTTACAGGAAAACATTAATTACGTTTACGTCAAGGTCAATACAATAAACGATCTGCCTCCTGCAGGGGCAGCCACGCATCGAAAGGAACCGCAAGTGACAATTCAAAAACGCGTCAAGCACGCCGCCCTCTTTTCCGCCAGCGCCCTGGCCCTCGCTGTCGCCAGCGCTTCCCATGCCGTCGATTTCGAGGTGGGCGACACCAAGGCCAGCGTCTATGGGTACGCCAAGCTGGATATCATCTACGACGTTGATGCCGATATGGGTGACCTGATCACCCACAGCAAGATCGCTCTGGATGGCGAGGAAAGTCAGGACGGCCACTTCAACATGCACGCCTACCAGAGCCGCATCGGCTTCCAGACCACCACCCCGGTCTCCGGCAGCGACCTGGTGACCCGCATCGAGGGTGACTTCTACGGAAAAAACAACAATTTCCGCCTGCGCCATGCCTACGGCTCCTGGGACGGCATCCTGGCCGGCCAGACCTGGACCAACTTCTATGGCTTCGTGGCTGGTACTCCGACCATCGATTTCCGTGGCCCCCCCGGTGTCGCCAACCAGGCCCGTCAGCCGCAGCTGCGCTACACCGCTGGCAACTTCTCCATGTCCATCGAGGACCCGGACACCCTGGGCGGCTCTGAAGATGCAGACCTTGGCACCACCGAGAAGCCTGATGATATTGCCAAGAGCCAGCTGCCGGACGTGACCGCGCGTTACACCGAGACCTCCGGCCCCTTCAAGTACTCCGCCTCCGCCGTGCTGCGCCAGCTGGAGTATGATGCCGAAGGCTCAACAAACACTCCGCCGGCAAACGTGGACGATGACTCCGCCTTTGGCTGGGGCATGGCACTGGAAGCAGCCCTGGACGTCTCCGAGGCGCTGACCCTGCGCGCCGGCGTGACCCACGGCGACGGCCTGGGCGGCTACATGAACGTCAGCCCGCAGACCTCTCCCGCCTATCTCGATACCACCACTGGCGATCTCGAGACCCTCGAGAGCACAGGCGGTACCATCGGCGCCAGCCTCAAGGCCGGCCCGGGTGCCATCAACGCCTCCTATAACGTCGCCACTGTCGATCTCGACGATGAAGAAATCGACGGCAATGACACCTTCGAGACGGCCTACCTGAACTACATCTGGTCACCGGCCGAGCGCATCAGCTATGGCATCGAGACCAGCTGGGCCAGCCGCGAGACTAAGGGTGGCGATGACGGTGATGCCGTCCGCATCCAGGGCATGGTGATGTACAGCTTCTAAGCCGATCCGATGGCGGGGCCCGCCCCGCCATCATTGCGATAGCGCTTTAGGACACAAGCAACCGCATATTCGATCCTTGCGCCCCGGCCACATGGCCGGGGCTTTTTGATGACAGCGGCTCAGCGGAAACGAACATCGAGCTGTAAGCCTGGCCAGGACGGTGACACCAAGCAGCAAGACCTGACGGCAGGTCTCTATCACCCCACCAGACCAAGAGGTGCCACCATGAAGATGAAGCTGCTGATTGCCGGCCTGCTTACCAGCCTGATGATGGCCGGCTCTGCCCTGGCCATGGACTCCGAAACCATCGAAGAGCATATGGCCAAGATCAATGACAACTACGTCAAGGCCGTCGAGGAAGAGGGCAAGGTCGAGGCACTCGAGGAGAAGGTCGAGGCGCTCGAAGAGATGATCCAGATGATCATCGACGACCAGGATAGCTGACGATCTTTAAGACTCAGCAGTCTGACGACGAGGCCCCCGACGCAAAATGCGCCGGGGGCCTCGTCATGTCGTGGCGCAGGAAAGGGTTACCGGCGATCCAGCTGCTGCACCTTGAGCTCGTAGTTGTTCACACCCGTCATGGATGACCCGAACTTCTGGCCCTGCACGCGAATGCGATAGCGGCCCGGCGCGAGCTCGGTGGTCATGTCGACATCGCCATCGAAGCCCTCGCCTGCGCCCTCGGCCACCACGCGACCGCTCTCGTCGAGCACCTCGAGCTCGATGCGGTAGGTGTCCTCGTAGCCGGTCGGGTAGGTCGAGGTGGTGATTGCGACGGCGCCGCGCTCGGCCACCTCGAAGGTCAGCACCTCGCCACGTGCCCGGATCTTGACGTCAGTGACGATGGTTTCGGCGCTGCGAGCCGATGCATCCGCCTTCTCGGCCACGGGCTCTTGCGCCGTCTGGGCACCTGCCTCAGTTTCCTCGGGTGCATCAGCGATAGCGGTTGCTGTCGCAGCTGCCGTGCCGGCCGCCGCCTCCTGGCTCGGCGCGGAAATGGTTGCCACGTCATCCCTGCTACGCACGAAGACGCTGCGATTGCCTTCTCGTGCGCTGCCGCTGAATATCAGTCCCTGGCCATCGCTGACGCCATCCTCCAGGCGTCGGCCCTGGCTATCCAGTCCTGCCACGGTGATATAGAAGCTGCTGCCAGAGGTGCCACGGGTACCGAACTTGTGGCCCTCGACGCGCAGCGTGTAGTCGCCCGGCTGCAGTCGCTGGCGCATGGAAAGGCCGCCATTCTGGCCGAGTGCCTCGCCGCGTGCGACCTCCTGCCCCTGGTCGTCCAGCAGCACGGCCGCCACGCGATAGTCCTCTGACTCGCCGCCCGGCACGCTGCTCTCGAACAGGTAATTCCCGGCCTCGTTGACAGTGAAGTCGTGCTCATGGGGGCTGCCGTAGAGGAAGCTGCGGCTGCGGGCATCGTTCTCCGACTGCAGGAAGCCGGTGAGGTCGAGTTGCTTGCCTTCCTCGCGGAAGCGCTCCTCACGCTCGCTGGCCAGCGCCGGAGTACTCGCCAGCGCCAAGACCAGTATCAACAAGCTGGCGGTGATAATTGGCTGTTTCATGGGACCTCGCATCGGAATGAAAAAAGCCGATCCCGGAGGATCGGCTTTCGGTGTTCCACCCTACGGGCAGGATAATCCTGCGAGGGGCTTAGAACAGGTAGACGGCACCCACGGCAACGCCGTCGCTGGCATCGTTCTCACGGTCATACCATGCCGCTTCGATGAAGGTGTACATGGCATCGGAGATGTTGTAGTTAGCGCCGATCACGACTTCGTTGTAGCTTTCGTCGCTCTCCTCGTTCGGGCAGTCACCGCTGGTAAAGCACTGGTCTGCAGTGTCGAGGAACTCATCACCACCCACATCTACGTACTGGTAGGCGCCGTAGATGTCGCCATTGCCGTAGCCGTAGCGAGCACCCAGGCCGTAGAAGTTGGCGTCTTCGCTGAATTCGTTGTCGGACTCGAAGCGCTCGAGTTTCAGAGCGACGCGCAGGGTATCTACGGCGTACTGGGCGGTGATGCCGTACTGGTCACCTGCGTCGATATCGTAAGCGCCGTAAGTGCCATCCAGGTTGGACAGATCGTCATACGCGGCAGCGATGGAGAAGGCACCGGCGGTGTACTTCGCGCCACCGAAGAAGGAGGCGTTGCTGGAGCCGGAGAAGTTCTCGGCCTCGGCGTCACCCTCGTACTGGGTACCGACGGCGAACTGGAAGCCACCCAGTGACGGGGACATGTACTGCAGCTTGTTGCCTTCACGGGACTCTACACCCACAAGGCTTACGGCAGGCAGGTCACGAGTGAAAGTCGAGTCGGAAACGTCGAAGTACTCGTTGTTGGTGATCGGATCCTGAATCCAGTCGTCGATCAGCGGATCCCAGGAACCCAGGCGGGCATCACCAAAGTTGCCCTTCAGGCCGAAGTAGGCCTGGTCACCGGTATCCAGACCGTTGCCATTCTTGATCTCGTCGGCGTCGCCTTCGAATTCGTACTTGAAGTAGCCGGCCAGACCCTCGTAGATCACATGCTCACCGGCCACACCCAGGGTGGAACCGTTGTCGGCGAACTCGTCGGTGCTCTCGCCATCAGAGTCGTTAGTGTTGGCGTAGGCAAACTGCAGGTTGCCGTACAGATCGAGCTTGGTGCCGTCCTGGTTGTAGACGGTGGCAGCCTGGGCGCCGGAAGCAGCCAGGGCACCGGCGATAGCAGTCGCTAACAGTGTCTTTTTCATTGCGATAGTTCCTTATTGACTAGCTTGCTGTTTCGATCGTGGCTGCCCGTTCTTGGTGAGCGGGTCAGCGGGCTTGGCCGGTCTTGGTGCCGGTTCTCGTGCCTGCGGTCCCTCCCGGGAGGTGGCAGGTCGCGAGCCAGACCTCGGCGAAGCCTTAGTTATAGTCCAATGCTCGCAAGAGGAACTCTATACCGGGATATACGGGAACGCAACAAGAAAAAAACACTGTTTTCCTTCGCTGCGAACACCGTTCTCCCACATCTCCTCCAGCCTTGCGGTTCGGGCGCCATCCCGGCGAGCCCGGTACCCCTTCCGCCAGCCACGGCGATCCGGCAAGCGAATCAGGCACCTGGTGCGATGAGCGGGTTTATCATGCCCCGCGAATATGACGAAGACAAGTCAGCGCATCAACGCTGGTTGTGCTTGGCGAGCAGCGCGGAGAGCTTCTCTTCCAGGGTGGCGGGCTCCCGGCCTGGCGCGGCGCCCTGCCCGGCACCTTCGGCCGCGGCGGGAGCCCGGTTCGAGGAGGGGGCGGCCGCCCTGGCGTTGTCAGGCCGGGGTGACTCGGCGGAGGGCTTGGCGCCCTTGGCGGCATCCCCCTTCCTGCCGCGCTGCCGGGCCGGGCGGCCCTTCTGGCGGCGGTCGGCCTGCAGCCGCTCGAGCTTCTTGTGGGCATGCTCGGCGGCCGCGGCATCCACCCGCCCCGCCGGCTCGCCGGCCAGGTCGAGGCGCTCGGCACCCTCGCGCACGGACTTGAGGTAGCGCGGCAGGTTGACGTAGCAGGCCAGCGCCCGGCGCACCAGCTTCTCGGGCCAGGGCTCGCGCGCGGTCAGCTCCTCGTGGATGCCGACCTTGAGCGGCCGGGTGTGGCCCTTGAAGAAGGTCGAAGCGTAGCGCCGGTACCACTGGTCGAGCAGCGCCTGGGGGGAAGGTGCCTCCTCTGAGGACGCCTCGCCTTGGAGATTCGCTTCAACGGCGGGCTCGGGATCGGCCTGTGACGGCTCCGGCGCCGGCGGAGCGGCCTTCTCGGGAGTGGCAGGGGGTTCGCCAGCGGCCTCGCCGGACTCGGGCTGCCGGGGGCGATGGCCAATCAGCGCGGAGAGCCCCTGGGCGCGGCGCGCCTGGCGATGGAAGAGCGACGCCGGGGCCTCGGCGGGCTCGCGTTCCAGCAACCGTCGGTTGTGCGCCTCGAGTTCGCGGTTCTGCTCGTCGAGCTCGCGGTTCTCCTCGGCGAGCTCCAGGCGGGTGGCCTCCAGCTCGCCGAGACGCGCCTCCAGCTCGCCGCAACGTGTCGCCAGAGCCTCCCGACCGGCCTGTTCCTCACGGACCTCGGCGGCCAGTTCGGCATTGCTCGCCTCCAGCTCGACGCGACGGCGTTCCAGCTCGGCCAGCCGCGACTGCAGCGCATCCTGCTGGACGCGGGATTCCCGCAATACGCCCAGCAAGGCCGCGGCGCGGCTCTCCAGCTGTTCCAGCAGGCGGGTTGAGCGTTCCTCGATCAAGTCCTGGCCCTCCAGTGCGCCTTCCCGGTGATGACTCGGGCCGCGGCCGATAGCGGCCGGCCACGGCACCTGCTGCTCAGTCTGTGCCAGGCGTGGCGCGGTGACAAATGTCGCCGGCCGGCGACGGCGTCAACGTCGCTACCCTTCACACCGACGGTACTGCACGAACTGGTAGGCCGGCTGGCCCTCGGCGGGCTCGCCGGGCACGCGCTGCACCTCCTGCCACTCGGCCGTGTCGAGCTCGGGGAAGCGGGCATCGCCCTCCACCTCGATATCCACCTCGGTGAGGTAGAGCCGGCTGGCGAAGGGCAGCGCCTGGGCGTAGATCTGCGCGCCGCCCATCACCATGATCTCCTCGACGCCGTCGATGGTGGCCTGCTGGTCGGCGAGCCGCAACGCGGAGGGGAGATCATGGCAGACCCGCACGCCCTCGGGCTGGAAACCGGGGTCGCGGGTCACCACGATGTTGAGCCGCCCGGGCAGCGGCCGGCCGATGGACTCATACGTCTTGCGGCCCATCACCAGCGGCTTGGCCTGGGTCATGCGCTTGAAGAACCTGAGGTCCTCCGGCAGGTACCAGGGCAGCGCGTTGTCCACCCCAATCACCCGGTTGCGGGAGAGCGCGGCGATCATCGCCACGGGGACGAGGGTCTCGTCGGTCATGAGTGGGGTCTCGCTCATACGGCCACCTCGGCCTTGATATGGGGATGGGGGTCGTAGCCCTCGATGGCGATATGCTCGAAGCGGAAGTCGAAGAGGTTGGTGACGCCCGGGTCGAGCACCAGCCGCGGTGCCTCGCGCGGCGTGCGCGAGAGCTGCTCCTCGGCCTGCTCGAGGTGATTCAGGTAGAGGTGGGCATCGCCAAGGGTGTGCACGAAGTCGCCGGGCTCGAGCCCCGATACCCGGGCAATCATCTGGGTGAGCAGCGCGTAGCTGGCGATATTGAAGGGCACGCCCAGGAAGATGTCCGCGCTGCGCTGGTAGAGCTGACAGGAGAGCCGTCCCTCGGCCACGTAGAACTGGAACAGGCAGTGGCACGGCGGCAGTGCCATCTCGTCCACCAGCGCGGGGTTCCAGGCCGAGACGATCAGCCGCCGCGAGCGCGGGTTCTCGCGGATCTGTTCGAGGAGTTTCGCGATCTGGTCGACGTGGCCGCCGCGGGGGTCGGGCCAGCTGCGCCACTGGTAGCCGTAGACCGGGCCGAGGTCGCCGTTCTCGTCGGCCCACTCGTCCCAGATGCGCACCCCGTTCGCCTTCAGGTAGGCGATGTTGGTGTCGCCGGCGAGGAACCACAGCAGCTCGTGGATGATCGAGCGCAGGTGCAGCTTCTTGGTGGTGACCAGCGGGAAGCCGCGCGCGAGGTCGAAGCGCATCTGGTGGCCGAACAGCGAGCGGGTGCCGACGCCGGTCCGGTCGTCGCGCTCCACGCCGCGGTCGAGCACCTGGCGCATCAGGTCGAGATAGGGCTGTTCGAGAGCGGGAAGCGTCTGGTCGGTCACGGCGTTCATCTGGGTAGGGTGTGTAGGGACAAGGATTCTACACATCCGGCGACACTCCCTGAAGGCATAGAGGGCCAGCCCTCCAGATTATCACGAAGGCACTCCATCGCTCGTCCTTGCCCCTTGCCCCTTGCCCCTTGCCCCTTGCTCCTTGCTCCTTGCCCCTCACCCTTTCACATCCACCGGCTGGCGGCGCGACCAGGCGATCAGCGCGATGCCGCCGGCGATCATCGGCAGGGTCAGCAGCATGCCCATGGTGAACCAGCCAAAGGCCAGGTAGCCGATATGGGCATCCGGCAGGCGGTAGAACTCGACCAGGAAGCGGAAGGCGCCGTAGAGCGCGAGGAAGAGTCCCGAGGCCAGGCCACGGCGGCGTGGCGTGGCGGTGACGAACCACAGCACCACGAACAGTACCGCCCCCTCCAGAGCCGCTTCGTAGAGCGAGCTGGGATGACGCGGCTCGGGCCCGAGACCGGGGAACGGCATGCCCCAGGGCATCTCGGTCACGCGACCGGGAAGTTCACGATTGATGAAGTTGCCGATGCGCCCCGCTCCCAGGCCGATGGGCACCAGGGGGGCGACGAAGTCGGTCAGGGTGAGGAAGGCCAGCCGCTTCTTCCTGGCGAACCACAGCGCGGCGAGCAGCACCCCGACCAGGCCGCCGTGGAAGCTCATGCCGCCATCCCAGACGCGGAAGATCCACAGCGGGTCGGCGAGCCACTGGGAGAGCCCATAGAAGAGCGCGTAGCCGAGCCGGCCGCCGACCACCACGCCGATGGCGGCATAGAACAGCAGGTCGCCCACGTCGTCGCGGGTCAGGCCGATGCGCTCGGCCCGCCGGCGCCCCAGGACCCAGGCGGCGACGAAGCCGACGACGTACATCAGGCCATACCAGTGAACCTGGAAGGGACCGAGGGAGATGGCCACGGGGTCGATATCGGGATAGTTCAGCATGCAAGGCCCTTGGGTAACGGGAGTGTCAGAGGAGAAACTTGAGGCCCACCGCCGTCAGCAGGGCGGCGAAGGAGAGGCGCAGCGTCCGGGGCGAGAGGCGATGGGCCAGCAGGACGCCGAGGCGCGCGAAGGGCACGCTGGCCAGCACGATGCCCAGCAAGGCCGGCAGCATCACGAAGCCGGCGGCCCCGGCGGGCAGCAGCGGGTTGCCCCACCCCACGGCCACGAAAGTGGCCGCGCCGAACAGCGCGATGGGCAGCCCGCAGGCCGAGGAGGTGCCCACGGCCTGGGTCATGGTGGCCCCGCAGCGCGTCAGCCAGGGCACGCTGAGGGTACCGCCGCCGATGCCGAAGAGCGCCGAGACGCCGCCGATCACCGCACCCGCCACGCCCATCACGGCACGCCCGGGTGCCACGCTGCCGGGCCGGGGGCCGCGTCCCAGCGCCATCTTCAGGGCGACCAGGATCACGAAGAGGCCGAACAGGGTCCCCAGCCGCCCGCCGGAGAGGCTACCGGCGACGAAGACCCCGGCGATCGCACCGAGCATCAGCCCCGGCAGCAGGGCCAGGAACCAGTCGCGGCGGATGCTGCCGCGACGGAAGTGTCCCCAGGCCGAGGAGGCCCCGGTGACCACGATGGTGGCAAGCGAAGTGCCTACCGCCAGGTGCATGGTCACGTCCGTGGCAACGCCCTGGAGCCCGAAGGCCAACGTCAGGGCCGGTACGATGATCAGGCCACCGCCCACGCCATAGAGGCCCGCCATGGTGCCGGCCAGCATGCCCAGGACCAGGTAGCCGGCCAGGCTTGCCAGCAGACTCATGCCGGGCCTGGCGCCGGGGCGCCGGGCAGCCAGCGCCGCACCAGGTCGACCAGCGCCTGGGGACGATAGGGCTTGGCCAGGAAGTCGTCCATGCCGGCCTGGCGGAAGCGCCGGCGATCCTCGTCGCTGGCGTTGGCGGTCAGTGCCACCAGGATGCTGCGCTGACGGGCCGCCCCCTCGGCCTCACGGTCGCGCCAGTGCCGGCTGGTCTCCACGCCGTCCATGCCGGGCATGAAGATGTCCATCAGCACCAGGTCGAAGGGGGCCCCCTCCAGCCGGGACAGGGCCTCCTCGCCGCTGGTCGCCGTCTCGACGTCGAGCCCCTGACGCTCCAGCACCTGGCGTGCCAGGGTCAGGTTCACCGGGCCATCATCGACGATCAGCACCCGCCCCTTGCCGTGGGGGAGCGGTCGGGAAGACGCCGCAGAGGTGCCGGCGGGCTCGCCGAGGTTCTCCAGCAGCACTGCAGCATCGGCCAGCCGCTCGCGCAGCGCGAGCAGGGCCCCATGGTCACGGTCGCCGCCACACTGGCGCAGGGCATCGCTCTCGAGCACCTCCGACAGCGCGCCCATCAGCGGGGCCAGCGACTGCTGCAGGTGAGAGAGGTAGCCGGACTTGAGGCGCGACTCCTCGCGGGCCCGAACCCGGCCGGCCTCCAGCCGCTCGAGCTGGCCGTTGCGGGCCTGGAGATCACCGGCCAGGCGCCGCTCGGCGGCCCGGCTCTCCTCGAGATCGCGCTGCCAGCCCTCGACCAGCGCCTGGCAGGCCTCCGACAGGGCCGCCAGACGCCTGGGGAGCGGCAGCTTGTCGCCGGGCTGGGGGCGCTGGTGGCGGGCCAGCCAGGCCTCGATGCCGGCCAGGGCGTCGTTGACCTCGCGCTGGATGCCGCGCAGGCGTTGTCGCAGCAGCGTCAGGAAGACCGCCACGTTGAGGCTGCTGCCCAGCAGCAGCGCCAGCAGCAACCAGAAGGTGGCGCCCCAGGAGGCGTGGGCGGGCATCATCGACCACAGCATGCCCCCGACCACCAGGCAGAGCACCACCAGAATGGCCTGGGCGAACAGCACCGGCCAGAGGATCGGCCAGACCAGGCGCGACCAGAGGCGGTCCAGGCGAATGTCGTCCTGCATTTTCATCCCTGTGCAAGCACGATGGAGGAAAAGAGTGTACGCGGCCGGGGCGAGACTGTCATGACGGCGCCTTCCCCCCGGCCGGCCGGCCGGATAAGCTGGCGCCATGTGCCTGATCGCCTTCGACCATCGCCCCGGCAGCGCCTGCCCGCTGCGCCTGGTGGCCAACCGTGACGAGTTCCATGCCCGCCCGGCCGCCCCACTGGGCGACTGGGAGGATGCTCCCGAGATCCTCGGCGGTCGCGACCTGGAGGCCGGCGGTACCTGGCTGGCGGTGCACCGCCGCGGCCGCTTCGCCGCCGTCACCAATGTGCGCGACCCGCGCCTCAAGGTACCGCCGGGAGCCCCCAGCCGCGGCGCTCTGGTGCGCGAGGCGCTGGAGCACGACGACCTGCCGGCCTGGCTGGATCGGCTATCCGACGGGGCCGCTCGCCACTATGCGGGCTTCAACCTGCTGGTCGGTGACGGCGAGACGCTCTGGCACCTCCATCGGGGCCTCGACGGCATCCGGCTGAGGCGTGTCCCGCCGGGCCTGCACGGGCTTTCCAACGCCAGCCTGGACACTCCCTGGCCCAAGCTGATCGCCGCCCGCCAGGGGCTCGCCGCCAGCCTGCGCCGCGGCCGCTGGCCCGAGGAGGCCCTGGCCGTGCTCGGCGACCCCCACCCCGCCGATGACGACCGGCTGCCGGAAACCGGCGTGGGGCTCGAGATGGAGCGCCGGCTCTCGCCTCCCTTCATCATCGGCCGGGACTACGGCACCCGCGCCTCCACCTGGCTGGCCTGGCACGGCGACGGGCGGGTCGAGCTCGGTGAGCGGCGCTTCGGCCCGGAAGGGGTCAGGCTGGGAGAGACCCAGCTTCGCTTGGAGCTGAAAGCTGAAAGTAGCCTGACCTTACCGCCCAAGGCATAAGGCCATTTCTTTCACCTTCGGGCTTCCAGGCGCGAAGCGCCGCTCTTTCCGCTCCCGGCGAAGCCGGGTCAGTCGCGGGGCGGCAGCAGGTGGGCGAGGTCCCAGCCGCCGAGACGCTCCGCGAGGTGGTGGCGCACGTCACCGGGCGAGTCGAGCCTGAGGGTCTCGGCAACCAGCTCGCGGGCACTATCGAGGGGCACCCGACGGATCGCCGCCCTCACCCGCGGCAGGCTGGGGGCATTCATCGACAGGGCATCGAAGCCCATGCCCATCAGCAGCAGGGCCCCGGCGGGGTCGCCGGCCATCTCGCCGCACACCGAGGTGGGCATCTTCAGGCGGCGGGCATCCTCGGCGAGCCGGGCCATGGCCGAGAGCACGGCGGGGTGGCAGGCATCGTAGAGGTCGGCGACCCGCGGGTTGTTGCGATCCACCGCCAGCAGGTACTGGGTCAGGTCGTTGCTGCCCACCGAGAAGAAGTCGACCCGTCGGGCCAGGGCATCGAGCTGATAGAGGGTCGCCGGCACTTCCAGCATCACGCCCACCCGAGGCCGGTTCACCGCCACCCCCTCCTCGCCGAGCTCGAGGATGGCCCTGTCGAGCAGGCGCAGCGCATCGTCGACCTCGTCGACGTTGGTGACCATCGGCAGCAGCACCTGCAGGTTGTCGAGCCCCTGGGAGGCACGCAGCATGGCGCGCAGCTGCACCATCAGCACCTCGGGATGGTCGAGGGTGACCCGGATGCCGCGCCAGCCCAGGAAGGGGTTGGCCTCCTCGATGGGGAAGTAGGGCAGGTCCTTGTCGCCGCCGATGTCCAGGGTGCGCATCACCACCGGCAGGGGCGCAAAGCTCTCGAGCTGCTCACGATAGAGGCGGGTCTGCTCCTGCTCGCCGGGGAAGCGCTCGGTGATCATGAAGGGCACTTCGGTGCGGTAGAGCCCCACCCCGCCGATCCGCGATTTCAGCGAGGCCACGGCATCCACTGCCAGGCCGGTGTTGACCATCAGCGGCATGTCGTGGCCGTCCGGGGTACGGCTGGGCAGGTCCTGCTCGTGCTCCAGCACCGCCATCAGCGCCCGCTCCTCGTCGATCAGGCTCTGGTAGTGGCTCTCGAGCTCCGGCCCCGGGCGCACGAAGAGGCGCCCGCGGTGGCCATCCAGCACCACCCGGTTGCCGCCGAGGCGTGGCAACGGCAGGTCGACCATCCCCGAGACCGTGGGAATCCCCATGGCCCGGGCGACGATGGCCAGGTGGGACGTGCTGGAGCCGCGCACCGAGACCAGCCCGACGAGCTTCTCGCGGGGCACCTCGCCGAGCATCGCCACGCTGATCTCGTCGCCCACCAGGATGGTACTGTCGGGGTAGACGTCCGGGGTCTGGGGGGTCTCCTCCTGCAGGTGGGCCAGCACCCGCCGCCCCAGGTCACGGACGTCGGCGGCGCGCTCGCGCAGGTAGTTGTCGTCGACCCGTTCCAGGTACTGGACGTGGCGACGCACCACGTCGGCCAGGGCACCGGGCGCCCACTGGCCTTCGCGGATACGCTTCTCGACCTCCTGGGAGAGGGCCGCCTCGCCGAGCATCTGCTGGTAGACGTCGAACAGCGCCAGCTCCTGGGCGGAGATACGGCTGGCCAGGCGCTCGCCGGCGGCGCGGATCTCGTCCCGCACCCGGCCGATGGCCTCCTTGAGCCGGGCGATCTCGTACTCCACGTCGGTGGGGATCAGGTCCGGCACGCTGTTGAGGTCCGCCGGCGCGGCAATCACCACCGCCTCGCCGATGGCCATGCCGGGCGAGGCCGCCACCCCGGTGAAGCGCGCCTGCCCGCCCGGCATGCTTGGCCGGTTGAGCCCGCCCGTCGCCAGGGCGTGGGCCAGCACGCCCGCCAGCTGGGCGGCCATGGTGACGAGGAAGGCCTCGTCCTCCTCGTCGAAGCGGCGCTTCTCGGACTGCTGCACCACCAGCACCCCCAGCATCCGGCGCTGGTGGATGATCGGCACGCCGAGAAAGCTCGAGTAGCGCTCCTCGCCGGTAGCCTCGAAGTAGAGGAACTGGGGGTGAGCCTGGGCATCCTCCAGGTTCAGCGGCTCCTCGCGCTTGGCCACCAGGCCCACCAGGCCCTCGCCCACCTGGAGGCTGACCCGACCCACGGCCTGGGCGCGCAGGCCAATGGTCTCCATCAGCACCAGCCGGTCGATGGACCTGTCGAAGAGGTAGAAGGAGCACACGTCGGTGCGCATCGCCTTGCGGATGCGCCGCACCATGGTGGCCAGGGCCGCTTCCAGATTGCGGGCCCCGTTGACCTCCTGGATGATGCGTCGCAACACCTCGAGCATCGGCGTCTTCTTTTCCATTGTGGTTGTCTCTCGCCTCGCTGAGGAATGGCGCGGCCGTCAGGCCCTCGGCTTATCCATGGCCAAGGGCCAGCCGCTGGGCCCGGGGGGAGAGCTCGCGCAGGGCGCGGCGGTAGACCTCCCGCTTGAAGGGCACGACCTGTCCCAAGGGATACCAGTAACTGACCCATCGCCAGCCGTCGAATTCCGGCTTGCCGGACATGTCCATGCAGATCCGGCTCTCCTGGCAGCAGATCCTCAGCAAAAACCACTTCTGTTTCTGGCCGATGCACACCGGCCTCGAGTGGGTACGAACCATGCGTCGCGGCAGGCGGTAGCGCAGCCAGCCCCGGGTGCAGGCAAGGATCTCGACGTCGTCGGCGGTCAGGCCGATCTCCTCGTGCAGCTCACGAAAAAGTGCCTGTTGCGGAGTCTCGTTAGCCTTGATGCCTCCCTGGGGAAACTGCCACGCATTCTGTCCTACCCGACGCGCCCAAAGCAGCTGCCCCTGCTCGTTGGCGATGATGATGCCAACATTGGGGCGAAAGCCGTCAGCGTCGATCACGGACTTCACCTTATGAATCCAGTATTGACGCCATTCTTCCACAACGCCGCAAAGGGCATCAATACGACCAAGCTGTAAGCCGTGAATGCGTCCTCATCCGCGCCGGCCCGGCGCTCGAAGCGCGACGGCGCTTCTGCCATAATCGCCGACCTTGTCACGACCTTGAAACGCTTTCGAGACCACCAGAGGGGAATGCAGTGAGCCTGGCCATCTTCGACCTGGACAACACCCTGCTGTCGACCGACAGCGACCATGCCTGGGGCGAGTTCCTGCTGGAGCAGGGCGCCGTGGACCCGGTGGCCTACCGCGAGGCCAACGACCGCTTCCTGGCCGACTACGAGGCCGGCACCCTGGACATCCAGGCCTTCCTGGCGGTGGCGCTGCGCCCGCTCGCCGAACACAGCCCCGAGCAGCTCGCCGCCTGGCACCAGCAGTTCATGGCCAGCAAGATCGAGCCGCATATCCTGCACAAGGGCGAGGAGCTGGTGGCCCGCCACCGGGCCCGCGGCGACACCCTGCTGATCGTCACCGCCACCAACCGCTTCATCACCGGCCCCATCGCCGAGCGCCTGGGCATCGACGAGCTGATCGCCGTGGAGCCCGAGGTGGTCGATGGCCGCTACACCGGTCGCCCTACCGGCATCCCCAGCTATCGGGAGGGCAAGGTCAAGCGCCTGGAGGCGTGGCTCGCCGACAGGGACCTGACCCTGGACGGCAGCTGGTTCTACAGCGACTCCCACAACGACCTGGCGCTGCTGGAGCGGGTCGACCACCCGGTGGCGGTGGACCCCGACTCCAGCCTGCGCGCAGAGGCCGAGAAACGCGGCTGGAAGATCATCAGCCTGAGGGACTGAGCGGCCAAGCGGCCAAGCGGCCAAGCGGCCAAGCGGCCAAGCGGCCAAGCGGCCAAGCGGCCAAGCGGCCAAGCGGCCAAGCGGCCAAGCGGCCA
>NZ_SNZJ01000022.1 GCF_004363555.1 Halomonas ventosae
ATGGGTGTTCATCCGGGCCTCCTGGAGAGGTTGGTTGGTTCGCATCTCCAGTCTTCCGGGTAGGCTCCGGATGAACAACCTACCGAGAGATCACAGCTAGTGCGTTGATGTGCGTCATGCTCCTGTCCCGGTGATCCAGGCGTTTTGCTGATACGCTGAAGCTTAGTGCCCTGGTGGGAATTTCCTGGATGAATGATCTGACGATGCAGGCCCAGCGGCTGGCGGTGGTGCTCGAGGAGGATCCCGATGCCGCCGCCACCCTGTCGCTGCAGCTGCGCACCCTGGGCATGGAGTCCCGCTACTGCCGGCACGGCCAGCACCTGATCGGCGAGGTCATGGCGCGGCGCCCGCAGCTCGTCATCATGGCCCTGGAGTTCGGCCAGCAGGATGGCATCTCCATGCTGCGCCGGCTGGCCGAGTGCGGCTACCGTGGCCGGGTGCTGCTGCTCAGCGGGGTCGAGCGCAAGATCGTGCGTATCGCCGAGCGGCTCGGCCAGGCCCTGGGGCTGCAGATGCTGGCCTCGCTCGACAAGCCGATGCGACTCATGGAGCTGCGCGAGTGCCTCGAGGCCCTGGGGACGGCCCATCCCCCGGGCGATCTCCCTGCCGCCACGCCCCCCTGTCGCATCGAGGAGCTGGACCGGGCCTTCGCCCGCCAGGAGATCACCCTCCACTACCAGCCCCAGTTCGAGCTGGCCAGTGGCCGGCTGAGCGGCGTCGAGGCGCTGGTGCGCTGGGCCCACCCCGAGGCGGGCCTGCTGGTGCCCGGTCGCTTCCTGCCGCTGTTGACGCCCGACCAGAACCGCCACCTGACCCGCCGCGTGCTGCAGCTGGCGCTGGAGGATGCCTCGCGCTGGCGCCGGGCCGGCCTCTCCCTGTCGCTGTCGGTCAACGTCACCGCCGATGACCTGATGTGCCCGGAGCTGCTCTCCCTGGTCAGCGAGGCCCGCTGCTCGGCGGGCGATGCCCCCGTGGTGCTGGAGATCACCGAGACCGCCGCCATGGAGGACGAGCTGCTCGGCAGCGAGGTCGCGGCCCGCCTGCACCTGGGGGGCCTGGAGGTCTCGGTGGATGACTTCGGGGTGGGCTTCTCGTCGCTGGCCCGTCTGCAGCTGCTGCCGATCAGCGAGCTCAAGGTCGATCGCAGCTTCGTCAGCCGACTGCTCGAGGATGCCCAGGATGCCGCCATCGTCGAGGCGGTGGCCCTGCTGGGGCGCCGGCTGGGCATCCGGGTGGTGGCCGAGGGCGTCGAGGATCTCGCCTGCCTGGGCCACCTGGAGCGCTACGGTTGCACCCATGTGCAGGGCTTCGGCCTGGCGCGGCCCATGCCCGCCGCGGAGATCCTGGCGCTGGCCGGTGCTCAATCGCCGATGCGCGCCAGCAGCGCCGCCAGCGGCGCATCGCCGGACAGCACCCCGTAGGCCGGTCCGGCCTCGTCACCCAGCCGCGAGCGGCAGAAGGTCTCGCCCACCTCCGAGGGAGCATGGCGCAACAGCAGGGCGGCCTGCAGGCACTGGGCCAGCCGCTGGGCGAGCCAGCGGGCGCGCGGCTCCAGCGAGGCGGGCGGGGCGGCCAGCTCGGCATCCAGGCCGGCCAGGGCGCGGTCGAGCTCGACCTGCTGGCCGCGCACCGCGGCGAACTCGGCCTGCAGCGCCGCCAGCGCTTCCGGGTGGCGGCCCAGCACCCGCAGCAAGTCCAGGCAGATCACGTTGCCCGACCCCTCCCAGATCGAGTTGACCGGCGCCTCGCGGTAGAGCCGCGCCAGCGGTGCCTCCTCCACGTAGCCGATCCCGCCGAGGCACTCCATGGCCTCGGCCATGAAGCCCGGCGTGCGCTTGTTGTGCCAGTACTTGGCCAGGGTCGGCAGCAGTCGTGACAGGGCCCGCTCCCCGGCGTCGCCACGCGCGGCGCCATCGAAGGCCCGGGCGGTGCGCATCACCAGCGCCAGGCCGGCCTCCACCTCCAGGGCCATGTCGGCCAGCAGCACCCGCATCAGCGGCTGCTCGGCCAGCGCCCGGCCGAAGGCATGGCGCTCCTGGACATGCCCCCAGGCCTCGACCAGGGCCTGGCGCATCATGCCCACCGGGGCGGTGGCGGCATCCAGCCGGGTCTGCTGGACCATCTCGAGGATGGTGGCGATGCCGCGACCGGGCTCGCCCACCAGTTCGGCCCGGGCGCCGCGGTACTCGATCTCCGCCGAGGCATTAGCGCGGTTGCCGCACTTCTCCTTGAGGCGCTGCAGTTCGATGGCGTTGCGCTCGCCCTCCGCGGTGACGCGGGGCACCAGGAAGCAGGAGAGCCCCTCGTCGGTGCGGGCCAGGGTCAGGAAGGCATCGGACATGGGGGCGCTGCAGAACCACTTGTGACCGGTCAGCCGCCAGCCGTCCGCCGAGGGTTCGGCTCGCGTGGAATTGGCGCGCACGTCGCTGCCGCCCTGCTTCTCGGTCATCGCCATGCCGAAGGTCAGCCCGCTTTTCTCGCCTGCGGGCAGCAGGCGCGGGTCGTAGTCCCAGGCCAGCAGCCCCGGCGCCCAGTGCGCCTCGACGGCAGGCGTCTGGCGCAACACCGGCAGGGCGGCATGGGTCATGGTGACGGGGCAGCAGAAGCCGGGCTCGGCCTGGGTCAGCAGGTAGAGGGCGGCCACATGCGCCTGGTGGCCGCCGGCCCCCTCCTCCTGCCAGGCCACCGCATGCCAGCCATGGTCGATGGCCAGGTGCATCAGCTCGTGGTAGGCGGGGTGGTAGGCCACCTCGTCCAGGCGGCGCCCATGACGGTCGAAGAGGCGCAGTTCGGGCGGGTGGCGGTTGGCCGTCTCCCCGAGTTCCTGGACCCGGGCGCTGCCGGCCTCGCGACCCAGCGGGGCGAGACGCCTGGCGACCCACTCCGGGGCCTCCCGGGCCAGGGCCTCCTGCAGCGGGGCATCCCCGGCGAGCAGGTCGCGGTCGCTCGGTGGCGAGGGCTGGTTGGTCACCTCGTGGGTAGCCAGCCGGGTGCGGGGGGCGGGGTCGGGCATGATCGGGCTCCGCGATAGAGGCCTGTCATGAGCATGGTCGTCGCCCCGGGAGCGGTCAACGCACGGCGTGACGCTGCCGCCGTGACTGGGTAGGCTGAAGGCATTTCCCCCGGGAGTCCCCCATGAGCGCCGATGCTTCCCTTCCCGAACCGCCGGCCGAGCCGCATATCGCCGATGAGCAGATCCAGCTGGTGGATGCCCGCAACCGCCCCTGCGGCAGCGCCCCCCGGGCCGCCATGCGCCGCTTCCGGTTCTGGCACCGGGCCACCTATGTGGTGGTGCGCAACCGCCGCGGCGAGCTCTGCGTGCAGCGTCGCACCCTGACCAAGGAGGTCTTCCCTGGCGGGCTGGACCTCGCCGCCGGCGGGGTGGTGGGGGCCGGCGAGGCGGTCCACGTGGCGGCCCGCCGCGAGCTCGCCGAGGAGCTCGGCATCCGGGGGGCGCCGCTGCGCCACCTGGGCGGGTTCGTCCATGACGTGGGCGGCAACCACATCTTCGGCAGCCTCTTCCTGGTCGACCACGACGGCCCGCTGACGCTGCAGGCCGAGGAGGTGGCCGATGCCTTCTGGCTGCCGCCCCACGAGGCCCTGGCCTTGGAGGGCGTCACCCCGGATACCCGCCAGGCGGTGGAGGCCCTGCTGGCCGGCGGCGAACTGGAGGCGGGGCGATGAACCGGCCGGAGCGACTCTCTGACCTGGAGGCCGTGTTCGCCGCCCTGGAGGGGGTGGTGCTCGGCAAGTCGCGGGAGGTGCGCCTGGCGCTCTGCTGCCTGCTGGCTCGCGGCCACCTGCTGATCGAGGATCTGCCGGGGCTTGGCAAGACCACCCTGGCCCAGGCGCTGGCACGGGTTACGGGCCTGGACATGCAGCGCCTGCAGTTCACCAGTGACCTCTTGCCCGCCGACGTGCTGGGGGTCTCGGTGTTCGACCCGCGGGAGGCGCGCTTTTGCTTCCATCCCGGGCCGGTCTTCCACGGCCTGGTGCTGGCCGACGAGATCAACCGGGCCCCCCCCAAGACCCAGAGCGCGCTGCTCGAGGCGATGGAGGAGGGGCGGGTGACCGTGGAGGGCGAGACCCGGGCGCTGCCCGATCCCTTCTTCGTGATCGCCACCCAGAACCCCCAGGAGCAGGCGGGGACCTTCCCGCTGCCGGAGTCGCAGCTCGACCGCTTCCTGATGCGCCTCTCGCTGGGCTATCCGGATCCCCGGGCCGAGCGCGAGATCCTGCGCGGCCGGGCCGGGCGAGTGAAGCTCGAGG
Organism: Halomonas ventosae; assembly: GCF_004363555.1. Lineage (GTDB taxonomy): Bacteria > Pseudomonadota > Gammaproteobacteria > Pseudomonadales > Halomonadaceae > Halomonas > Halomonas ventosae. The sequence goes on from NZ_SNZJ01000022.1 coordinate 4,270, forward strand.
CGCTGATGTCGCTGCTCGACGCCGAGCGCCTGCGCGACTGGCAGGCGCGGCTGGACGGGGTCCATGTGGCCGACGCCCTGCTCGACTACGTCCAGGCCCTGGCTGCGGCCAGCCGCGAGCATCCCGAGCTCGCCTGGGGACTCTCCACCCGGGGCGTGCTGGCCCTGCTCCAGGCGGCCCGGGGCTGGGCGCTGCTCGAGGGGCGCGACCACGTGCTGCCCGAGGACGTCCAGGCGGTCTGGATCCCGGTGACGGGCCACCGGCTGAGCAGCGGCCCCCGGGAGGAGGGCGAGGCGCTGGCCCGCCACCTGCTGACCCGCGTGGCGGTGATGGGGTGAACATGGCCACCGCGGCGACCTCCGGCCCCCGCCCTGCCGGGCGGTTGCGCCACTGGTGGCTGCGTCGCCTCGCCGCCTCGATGGATCACCCCCTGCCCCAGCGTCGACTGTTCCTGCTCCCCACCCGCTTCGGCCTGGGCTGGGCGGTGCTGGTCATGGTGCTGCTGCTGTTCGGCATCAACTACCAGAACAGCCTGGCCTACGGGCTGGCCTTCTGGCTGTTCAGCGTCGGCGTGGTGGTGCTGCTGCGTGGCTGGCTCAACCTGCTCGGCGTCACCCCGGGGCTGCGCCTGCCCCGCGAGGCCTTCGCCGGCGGCGAGGCGCGGCTGGGGGTGGTGCTGAAGGCGCGCCGCGACCGCACGGCCCTGGAGCTTCGCTGCGACGGCGTCCGGGGACGGGTGGACATCGTCGATGGCCTCGGCGAGACCGAGCTGGCCCTGCCGACGCCCCGGCGCGGGGTCCAGGCGTTGCCCTGGCTGCGCCTCGAGACCCGCTGGCCGCTGGGGCTGGTCCGGGTGGTGGCCTGGGTGCGCCACGATGCCGAGCTGCTGGTGTGGCCGCACCCGGTGGAGGAGGATGAGCCAGCCGTGCGCCACGTCGGGGCTGGCCTGGAGGCCAGCGACTTCGCGGGGCTGCGCCGCTTCCAGCCCGGCGACAGCCCGGGGCGGGTGGCCTGGAAGCAGTGGAGCCGTACCGGCGTGCTCGCCACCAAGGCGTTCAGCGCCCCTCCGCGCCGCCAGCTGTGGCTGGACTACGCCGCCTGTCGCGGTGACCCGGAGCGGCGCCTCTCGGTGCTCTGTGCCCGGGTGCTGGCCCACCACCGTGCCGGCGACCGCTATGGCCTCAGGCTGCCGGGCTTTACCCTGCCCCAGGGCGAGGGGGAGGCCCAGCGGCGCCGGGCGCTGGACGCCCTGGCACGCTTCCCGGCGACCCGGCCGGAGGGTGGGGCATGAGCGCCCCGCGTCCCGCCAGGCCGGCGGTCCCGGCCGTGCTGGCGGATGGCCGGGGGCTGAGCGGGGGGATGCTGCGCCAGCTGTTCATCGGCCAGTGCCTGGTGCTGGCCCTGCACCTTGCCTGGATGCCGGCCTGGCTGGTGGCACTGGCCCTGGCGGTGGCCGGCTATCGGCTCGTGCAGCTGCGTCGCGGCCTGCCGCGTGCCGGCATCCTGCTGCGGCTGGCCGCCGTGGGCGGGCTGGTGCTGGCGCTGTGGCTGCAGTTCGGCACCCTGGGCAGCATGGACGGGCTGGTCGGCCTGCTGCTCGGCGTCTACCTGCTCAAGCTGCTCGAGACCCATGACCGGCGCGACGCCCGGGTGGTGGTGGTGATCGGCCTGGTGACCACGGCCGTGGCCTTCCTGCATGACCAGGGGATTCCCATGGCCGCGGGGGCGCTGCTGGCGGTGGCCTGGCTGCTGCAGTCGCTGGTGTGGCTCTCAGGTGCCACCGGGCTGCGCCAGGCCTGGCGGGAAACGGCCTGGCTGCTGGTGCTCTCGGCACCGCTGATGGCGCTGCTGTTCGTCGTCTTCCCGCGCCTGGGGCCGCTGTGGAGCATGCCCCAGATGGACCGGGCCGCCACCGGCCTGACCGACGAGATCTCCCCGGGCGACATCGCCGAGCTGTCGCGCAGCGACGCGCGGGCCTTCCGGGCCCGCTTCGAGGGGCGCGAACCGGTCCCCGACGAGCGCTATTGGCGGGTCTACACCCTGTCGCACTTCGACGGCATCCGCTGGTCGCGAGCCACGCCGGACCAGCTGGCCGTCGCCCTGGAGCGCCCGGTCGATGCCTTCGTCCGCGAGGCGGCGCGCTCCCCCTGGCAGGCGGAGGAAGGCGCGCGCTTCAGCGCCGAGCTGCTGCTCGAGCCCGACAGCCGCCCCTGGCGACCCTCGCTGGGCACGCCGCTGGAAAGCGACAGCCGCCAGCGCTTCCTGGCCGACGGTACCCTCGAAGGGCTGACCCCGCTGAGCTCTCGCAGCCTGCTGAGGCTCGCCAGCAGCGGGGCGCCGCCCCTCTACCCGGACCCCGCCGGGTCACGCTGGCACCGCCTGCTGCCCGACGGCGCCAACCCCCGTACCCGGGCCCTGGCGGGGCGGCTGTGGCGCGAGAGCGACGGCGACCCGGACGCCTATCTCGCAGCGATGATGGCGCGCTTCGGCGAGGCCCCCTATCGCTATACGCTCTCGCCGCCCCGGCTGGTCGGCGAGCACCGCGTCGATGACTTCCTGTTCGACAGCCAGGCCGGCTACTGCACCCACTACGCCTCGGCGGCCGCCGTGATGGCGCGCATGGCGGGCATCCCGGCGCGGGTGGTGGCGGGCTTCCTGGGCGGCGAGCGGCACCCGGATGGCCACTTCACGGTCAGAGACTATGATGCCCACGCCTGGGTGGAGGTGTGGCGCGACGGTGCCTGGCGGCGCCTGGACCCCACCGCGGTCATCGCCCCGGAGCGCATCGAGCAGGGCGCCCAGGCGGTCGATGATGGCGCCGAGGCCTTCCTGGCGGATGCCCGTTTCTCGCCGCTGCGCATGCGCGAGGTGGGCTGGGTGAACCAGCTGCGCCTGGAGTGGGAGCGCCTGGAGTACCGCTGGCAGCGCGGGGTGGTCGGCTACCAGCGCGAGTCGCGCCGCTCGCTGATGGCACGGCTGGCCGGCTGGTGGCATGAGACCTGGACCCGGCTGGATGCGCTGCTGCCCGGCCGCGGTGCCGTGACCACCGCGCTGGGCGTGGTGGTGGTGCTGGTCGTGGCGGCGGTCCTTGCCCTGCTGGTCCAGCGAGGCTGGCATCGGTACAGGCGCCGGCGTGACGAGCGATGGCTGGTGGGCAGCCTGCAGGCCTGGCTGGCCCGGCATGGCCTGGCGGCCCACGCCGGGGAGTCCCCCGCCGCCCACCTGCGGCGCATCGCGCCCCGGGCCGGGCCGGCAGGGCGGGCAGTCGAGGAGTGTGCCCGGGACCTCGAGCGGCTGGCCTATGCGCCCCTCGGGGAGGCCGAGCGGCGCCAGCGTCGACGTCGGCTGGCGCAACGGGTGGCCGAGGTGCGCCGCCGGCTGCCGAGGCGGCGGCGTGGCTCCGGCGGGGCTGGCGCGTGAAGGGCCGGCGTGTCATCGTAGTGGGTCAGAGAGCGAGCCCGAGCCATGTCCATCCATGACCACGAATGCCGCACCCAGAGCGGCGAGCCCTTCAACCTCCGCGCCCTGCGTGGCCAGGTGCTGCTGATCGTCAACGTGGCCAGCCAGTGCGGCTTCACGCCCCAGCTGCGTGACCTCGAGCGCCTCTACTGCCGCTATCGCGACCGGGGCTTCACCGTGCTGGGCTTTCCGTGCAACCAGTTCGCCCGCCAGTCGCCGGAGTCGGCGCTGGACTTCTGCCACTTCGCCGAGCACGAGTACGGGGCCTCCTTCCCGCTGATGGAGAAGGTCCGGGTCAACGGCCGCGGTGCCCATCCGCTGTTCGTCGAACTGAAGCGCCAGGCGCCGGGTGTGCTGGGGACCGGCATGATCAAGTGGAACTTCACCAAGTTCTTGGTCGGCCGGGATGGCCGGGTCATCCGTCGCTTCTCCCCCCGCGATGGCGAGGTGGCGTTGCGCGAGGCGCTGGAGAAGGCCCTGGACGAGCCCTGAATGTCAGGGCATCTCGCCATGTTCGACCAGCACCCGCCCCATCAGCTCGTTCCAGCCCTATGGTCGAGTCGGGGCATCATGGGTCGTGGTCAGGGCATCTCGCCGCGCTCGACCAGCACCCGTCCCATCAGCTCGTTCCAGCGATGTCGTGTCATCATGGTGGTCAGCCCCGAGAACAGCGCCCAGCTCTTGCGCCGCCAGCCGTTGAGTCGCAGGTTGTGGGCCACCAGCTGCTTCATCAGCTTGTAGTCGTCGAACGAGCGCCACTCGCCGGCCACCGACATCTGGTGGCGCGCCAGCACCGGGGCAAGCTCCAGGCGAAAGACCCACTCCAGCTCGCGCACGGTCAGGTCGTGGCGCTGGATGACCGCGACCATGCGCGCATAGTCGGTCTCGCGGGGCTCGCGCTCCAGCCAGAGCGGGGCCAGTGCCAGCCACAGCTCGCCGCGTTCGTCGACCAGCGTCTGTGCATCCATCGCTACCCTCCTGCCACACTCGTTGCCCGGGACGAGCATCCTGCACCAGCCATGCGACGGCCTCAAGGGCGGACAGCCGCCGCCGGGGCCGCTAGAATGTCGCCCACTGTCCCTTCGATCCAGCCATCCGGCGCATTCATATTCCCCCATGCGGACGGGAGCGGTTGTCCCGCCCGCCGGAAAACAACGAGGTCTGACGTGATCATCAAGCCCAAGGTACGCGGTTTCATCTGCACCACCACCCACCCCGTCGGCTGCGAGAAGAACGTGCTCGAGCAGATCGAGGCGACCCGTGCCCGCGGCCTGGACAAGGCCCGGGGTGACGAGGAACAGCGGCCTAAAAAGGTGCTGGTGATCGGTGCCTCCAGCGGTTATGGCCTGGCGGCGCGCATCACCGCCGCCTTCGGTTACGGCGCCGACACCCTGGGCGTGTTCTTCGAGAAGCCGGGCACCGAGAAGAAGTCGGGCACCGCGGGCTGGTACAACAGCGCGGCCTTCGACCGGTTCGCCAAGGCCGAGGGGCTCTACAGCAAGTCGATCAATGGCGACGCCTTCTCCCACGAGGCCCGCGAGAAGGCCATCGAGCTGATCCAGCAGGACCTGGGCCAGGTCGACCTGGTGGTCTACTCGCTGGCCTCGCCGGTGCGCAAGCTGCCCGACAGCGGCGAGCTCAAGCGCTCCAGCCTCAAGCCGATCGGCGAGACCTATCGCGCCACCGCCATCGACACCAACAAGGATGCCATCATCGAGGCCGAGGTCGAGCCCGCCACCGAGCAGGAGATCGAGGACACCAAGGCGGTGATGGGCGGCGAGGACTGGGAGCTGTGGATCGACGCCCTGGACCGCGCCGGCGTGCTGGCGCCGGGCGCGCGCAGCGTGGCCTTCAGCTACATCGGCACCGAGATCACCTGGCCGATCTACTGGCACGGGGCCCTGGGCAAGGCCAAGGAGGACCTGGACCGTGCCGCCGGCGAGATCGACAGGCGCCTCTCGGCCAGCGGCGGCGGCGCCAACGTCGCGGTGCTCAAGTCGGTGGTGACCCAGGCCAGCGCGGCCATCCCCGTGATGCCGCTCTACATTGCCATGGTCTACCGGGTGATGAAGGAGAAGGGCCTTCACGAGGGCACCATCGACCAGCTCAACCGCCTCTTCGGCGAGCGCCTGTACCTTGGTGAAGGGCAGGGCAGCGCCGAGACCGACGAGGCCGGCCGCCTGCGCCTGGACGACTGGGAACTGCGCGATGACGTCCAGCAGGCGTGCAAGGACCTGTGGCCGAAGGTGACCACCGAGAACCTCTTCGAGATCACCGACTATGCGGGGTACAAGCACGACTTCCTCAAGCTGTTCGGCTTCGAGCGCGACGACGTCGACTACGACGCCGATGTGAACCCGGTGGCGGACTTCGATGTCGTGAACCTGTAGGAGCCCACGTTTCTGGCCACTGCCAGGGGCGCGGGACGCCGGTTCCAGCCAATGGAGGTGTGCCATGGATACCCGGGAGAGCAAGACGCCGGAAGAGGAGCTGCAGCATTTCAAGGAGGTCAGCCAGCCCGAGGACTTCGAGCATCCCGAGCCGGATGAGGACCAGCCCGAGGCGAAGGAGTCCCCCCACGGGCTGCACCGGGTGTTGCCCATCGTCATCGTGTTGATCGGGATCCTCGCGGCCGCCATGCTGCTGCTGAGCGGCAACGCCCAGTAGGCGGCAGTCGCGCGGGCCTCTCCTCTCGGCGGGGCTGTGGATCTTCCTGGCCTTGGGTAAGATGGGGGCTTTGACCAGCCCCCGGCATCCACCCAAGGCCAGATTCGCATGCCCGAGCCTCTCGCATCCCTTCGTCCGGCGTCACCGACGCGGTATGTCGGTGTCGTGGTGCTGCCCGGCTTCTCGCTGCTGGCCCAGGCCTGTGCCACCGAGCCGTTGGCGGTGGCCAACCGCCTCGAGGGGCGCACCCTCTATCGCCTCACCACCTTCGCCTGCGCCGCCGGCCCGGTGGCCAGCGCCTCCCAGCAGGCGCTGATGCCCCAGGCGGGCATCAATGAGGTGGATGAGCCCCTGGACCTGCTGCTGGTGTGCGCGCCGGGCCCGCTCTCCGGCAGCGTCCCCGGGCCCCTGATCGAGTGGCTGCAGCGGCTAGCCAGGGCGGGCGTGCTGCTGGGCGGCATCGGCGGTGGCACCGAGGTGCTGGCCCGGGCCGGGGTGCTGGATGGCTACCGGGCGACGCTGCCCTGGCAGCGCTTCGATGCCTTCTCCGAGGCCTTCCCCCGCGTGCGCCTCTCCCGCCAGCTCTTCGAGATCGACCGCGACCGCCTGACCTGCGGTGGCGGCACCGCCGCCATGGACATGATGATGACCCTGGTGGGCAGCCAGCACGGCCCCCGGCTGGCCGAGCGCATCTCCGAGCACTTCGTGCTGGAACGCATCCGCATGGGCGACGAGCCCCAGCAGGTCCCGCTGCGCTCGCGCCTCGGCCATGCCCCCGAGAGCCTGGCCGAGGCGGTGGCGCTGATGGAGGCCAATATCGAGGAGCCCCTGACCACCCACGAGCTGGCCGAACACCTGGGCATCTCCCGTCGCCAGCTCGAGCGACTGTTCAAGAAGTACCTGCAGGCGGTGCCCAGCCGCTATTACCTGGACCTGCGCCTGCAGCAGGCGCGCCGCCTGCTGCGCGAGAGCGACCGCCCCGCCGGCGAGATCGCCCTGCAGACCGGCTTCTCCTCGGCGGCGCACTTCTCCACCGCCTACCGCAATCACTTCGGCATCACGCCCCGCGAGGAGCGGCTGGCCTGACCCCCTTACGCCCTGGAGGCCCGATGAGCTCGCTGCGGCCCCACCTCTTCCTGCTGCTGGTGGTGACGATCTTTTCCGGCAACATCCTGGTCGGCAAGGCGCTGGCGGACTTGCCGCCCTTCACCATCTCGCTGGGCCGGGTGGCCATCGCCCTGGTGGTCATGCTGCCGCTCGGCTGGCACCAGGCCCGGCACGGCTGGCCGGTCTTCCGGCGGCACTGGCGACCGCTGCTGGGACTGGCGCTCTCCGGGGTGGCCTTCTTCAATGCGCTGATCTATTCGGCGCTGAAATTCACCTCAGCGACCAACGTCGCCATCCTCGAGAGCCTGATCCCGGTGGCGACCCTGCTGCTCAGTGTGCTGCTGCTAGGTGAGCGCTTCCGGCCCCTGCAGTGGTTCGGCGTGGTGGTCTCCCTGGGCGGGGCGGTGGTGGTCATCACCGCCGGGGAGGGCGCCGAGCTGGTGCCCGGCGGGGTCAACCCGGGCGATCTGATCATGCTGCTGGCGGTGCTGGTCTGGGTGGGCTACTCGCTGCTGGTCAAGGAGCACATGGCGCACTTCCCGCGCTACGGGGGGCTGCTGGTGATGCTGGTGATCGCCAACCTGGCGCTGGCACCCATCGCCCTGCTGGAGGGGGCCTGGCAGGTGGTGCCGCGGCTCTCCAGCGCCGAGCTGGCGGGGCTTGGCTATCTCGGCATCTTCCCCTCGGTGGTGGCGCTGCTGCTCTACAACAGCGCCCTGGCCGACATCGGCCCGACCCGGGCCGCGGTCTACCTCAACCTGCTGCCGGTCGTCACCATGCTGGGGGCCTGGTGGTGGCTGGGAGACCACATCCTGCCGGTGCAGGTGGTCGGCAGTCTGGTGGTGATCACCGGCGTCTGGTGCACCATCGCGCCGCCCCGGCAGCGGGTCGCCCGTCCCGACTGATCAGGCGGGGCGGGCCAGCAGGGCGCGGAACAGCGAGCCCATCATCACCGGCGTGTCCTGCTCGATGAAGAAATCGGCCGCCTCCAGCAGCGGCCGGGCCTGGCGGGTGATGTCGGTGGCGATGGCCGAGGTGAGGGCGTTGAGGCCGCGGCGGGCCAGGCCGGCCGGATGGTCGTCGGCCTGGAACTTGTCCATCACGCAGAGCTGGCCCTCCGGCTTCAGCACCCGCCGGGCCTCGGCGAGCCCCTTGGCGGGGTCGGGCATCACCGCGAGGATCAGGTGCATCACCACCACGTCGAAGTGGTCGTCGGGGTAGTCGAGGCGCTCGGCGTCCATGACCTCGGCCTGGACGTCCCGGCCCAGCGCCTCGGCGCGCTGGGCGAGGCGCCTGACCATGGCCGGGGAGAGGTCGGAGGCGTGCAGCTCGATGTCCCGCGGCAGCCAGGGCAGGTCGAGCCCGGTGCCGGCGCCGACCAGCAGCACCCGCATGCCGGGTTGCCAGGTCACCTGGCCCAGTGCCGTTCGACGGGCCCCGCGGAAGGCGCGCTCGGCCACCAGGTCATAGACCGGGGCATAGAGCCCGTAGCGGATCCGGTTCCAGGCCGTGGTGTTGAACATCTCGGACTCCTCGTCGGCGGGGCTCTCCAGCCTACTCCATCTTGTGGCGCGCCTGGGGCGGCACGGCGGCTCCCTTTTACACAACTCGCCGTCCCATTGCTGAAAGCCTCCCGCGCCGGCGCTCCCTATACTCGAGAGTCAGTTGACCCGAATGATAGTTGATCCGTCATGCCAGGAATGGAGAGCGACATGAGCCAGACCCCGACCCGCGCCGACTTCGACCACTACATGGTGCCCAACTACGCCCCCCAGAAGGCGGTCCCGGTGCGCGGCGAGGGGAGTCGCCTGTGGGACCAGGAGGGCCGCGAGTACATCGACTTCGCCGGCGGCATCGCCGTGAACGGCCTCGGGCACTGCCATCCGGTGCTGGTCGAGGCCCTGACGGCCCAGGCGAACAGGCTCTGGCACCTCTCCAACGTCTATACCAACGAGCCGGCCCTCAAGCTGGCGCGCAGCCTGGTCGAGCGCACCTTCGCCGACAAGGTCTATCTCTGCTCCTCCGGTGGCGAGGCCAACGAGGCGGCCCTCAAGCTGGCGCGGCGCTGGGCCCATGACCACCATGGCGAGCACAAGCACCGCATCGTCTCCTTCTCGCAGTCCTTCCATGGTCGCACCTTCTTCACCGTCAGCGTCGGCGGGCAGCCCAAGTACTCCCAGGGCTTCGGGCCGGTGCCGGGGGGCATCGTCCATGGCCAGTACAACGACCTCGACAGCGTGCGCAACCTGATCGACGACGACACCTGCGCGGTGATGGTCGAGCCGATGCAGGGGGAGGGCGGCATCATCCCCGCCGACCCCGCCTTCCTGCAGGGGCTGCGCGACCTGTGCGACGCCTTCGATGCGCTGCTGATCTTCGACGAGGTGCAGACCGGGGCGGGCCGCACCGGCTCACTCTATGCCTACCAGCAGTACGGCGTGACCCCGGACATCCTGACCAGCGCCAAGTCGCTGGGCGGCGGCTTCCCGGTGGGCGCCATGCTGACCACCGACCGGGTGGCCCCGGCCATGGCCATCGGTACCCACGGCTCTACCTACGGCGGCAACCCGCTGGCCTCGGCCGTGGCCCTGGCCGCCGTGGAATTCATCGACACCCCGGAGGTGCTCGAGGGCGTCAAGCGGCGCCATGACCTCTTTCGCGAGCACCTCGAGGCGATTAACCGTCAGCATGGCGTGTTCCGCGAGATTCGCGGCATGGGCCTGCTGATCGGGGCCGAGATGGCCCCGGAGTACGAGGGGCGGGCCAAGGACATCCTGCCGCTGGCCCTCGAGGAGGGGCTGATGGCGCTGATCGCCGGCCCCAACGTGCTGCGCATGGCGCCCTCGCTGGTGATCCCCGAGGCCGATATCGCCGAGGGCATGGCGCGTCTCGAGCGGGCGGTGGCGCGCCTGGTGGCGGGGCAGTGAGCCCCGGTGCCGCGATGCGTGACGACTCATCCCCTTCCGGAGACCCTGCCATGCTGGTCATACGCCCCGTCCGCCCGGCGGACCTGCCGGCCCTGGAGCGCCTGGCCGGCAGCGCGACGCCGCGGCTGACCAACCTGCCGGCCCACCGCGACCGCCTGGAGGAGCGCATCGCCCGCTCCCAGCGCGCCTTCGCCGCCGAGGTCGAGGTGCCCGGCGACGAGCACTACACCTTCGTGCTCGAGGACCTGGAGCGCGGCGAGGTGGCGGGGACCGCCACCATCCGTGCCCAGGCCGGCGCCCGCGAGGCCTACTACACCTATCGCCAGGAGACGCTGATCCACGCCTCCCAGCAGCTAGACGTGCGCCGCGAGGTGCCGACCCTGGCGCTCTCCCACGAAGTCTCCGAGGCGACCCTGCTCTGCGCCCTGTCGCTGGATGCCCGCTACAAGGGCACCAGCGCCGAGAGCCTGCTGCGCCGGGCGCGGCTGATGTTCATCGCCCAGTACCCGGAGCGCTTCGCCGGGATCCTGGCCATGGCCTTTCCCGGCTACCTGGACGAGCAGGGCCAGTCGCCGTTCTGGAACAGCGTGGGTCGCCACTTCTTCGTGCGCGACTACCAGGAGATCAACTACCTGGCCGGGGTGCGCTCGAAGAGCTTCATCGCCGAGGTCATGCCGCAGTTCCCGCTCTACCTGGCGCTGCTCACGCCCCAGGCCCGGGCCGCCATCGGCCGCGAGCACCCCGACCACGAGCCGGCCCTCGCCGAGATGCTGGCCGAGGGCTTCCTGCGCTCGCGCCACGTGGATATCTTCGATGCCGGCCCGGTGATCAAGGGCGAGCGGGAGCGCCTGGCCAGCTTCCGGCGAGCCGCCTGGCACCCGGTGCGCATCCGGCCCGCCCACGCGCTGCCCGATGCCGAGCCGGCCATGGTCGCCAACCAGCGCCTCGGCGACTTCCGCTGCGTGGTGGCGCGCTACGCCCTGTCGCCCACTGGCCAGCTGATGCTGTCGCCGGCGCATGCCGAGCGGCTGGGCGTGGAGGAGGGGCGCGCCGTGCTGGCTGCCCCCCTGGCGCTGCCGGGGATGGGGGACGGGAGCCTCGACGCGCACGATCCGGGCTATGACGAGGGAGAGCTGTGATGCGTATGCGACCGATCGCCGAGGGCGACCTGGACGAGCTGCAGGCCCTGGCCCGGGAGACCGGGGTGGGCTTCACCTCGCTGCCCGACAACCGCGACTTCCTGGCGTCCCGGATCGCCTCCACGGTGGCCGCCTTCGAGGAGCGCACGCCCCGGGACCAGCGGCTCTACTTCTTCGTGCTGGAGGACGAGGCAACCGGCCGGCTGGCCGGCTGCTGCGCCATCGAGGGCCAGGTGGGGCGCGAGATCCCCTTCTACCACTACCGGCTGGGGACCCTGGCCCACTCCTCGGTGCAGCTCGACCTGCACCGCACCATCGACACCCTCTTCCTCAGCTCCGACCACACCGGCGATGCCGAGGTGGCCTCGCTGTTCCTGCGCCCCGAGTACCGCGGCGCCGACCGGCGCCACGAGCGCAACGGCGCGCTGCTGTCGATGATGCGCTGGCTGTTCATGGCCGAGTTCCGCGACCGCTTCCCCGAGAAGGTGCTCGCCGAGATGCGCGGCGTCTTCGACGAGCAGGGCAGGAGCCCCTTCTGGGAGTGTCTGGGCAGCCACTTCTTCCCCCTCGACTTCGACGAGGCGGACAGGCTCACGGGGCTAGGCCAGAAGAGCTTCATCGGCGAGCTGATGCCCAAGTTCCCGATCTACACCCCCTTCCTCAGCGAGGCGGCGCGGGCCTGCATCGGCCAGGTCCACGAGCACACCCGCCCGGCACTGGCCATGCTCAAGAAGGAGGGGCTGCGCTGGGAGGGCTACATCGACATCTTCGACGGCGGCCCCACCGTGGAGGCCTACATCGACGACGTGCGGGGCGTGCGGCTGTCGCGGCGCTGCCGGGTGGAGGTCAAGGCCGGCACGCTCGAGTACTCGCCGCGGCCGCGCTGGCTGGCCGCCACCACCGGGATGGCCGGCTTCCGCGCCGCCTGGCTGGGGCGTGGGCCCGACGCCGAGGGCGTGGTGACGCTCGACGAGGCCGAGGCGCGTCGGCTGGAGGTCGCCTCCGGCGACACCCTGCGCATACTGGACACCGAGGAGGAGGCGTGATGAAGGCAAGACGAGAGCTGCTGATCGGCGGCACCTGGCAGGCAGGCGAAGGCGAGGCCTTCACCAAGCACGACCCGGTCTCCGACGAACGCCTCTGGGAGGGCGGTGCCGCCACCGAGGCCCAGGTGGAGGCCGCAGTGACGGCCGCCCGCGCTGCCTTCCCGGCCTGGGCGCGGAAGAGCTTCGAGGCGCGCCAGGCGCTGATGGAGCGCTTCCGCGAGGTGCTGGAGCGTCACCGCGAGGAGCTGGCCACCGCCATCGCCCAGGAGACCGGCAAGCCGCTCTGGGAGGCCCGCACCGAGGTCGGTGCGATGATCGGCAAGGTGGCGATCTCGATCCGCGCCTACCAGGAGCGCACCGGCGAGCGCAGCCGTGACCTGGGAGACGCCACCGCCGTGCTGCGCCATCGCCCGCACGGGGTGATGGCGGTCTATGGCCCCTACAACTTCCCCGGCCACCTGCCCAACGGTCATATCGTGCCGGCGCTGCTGGCCGGCAATGCCGTGGTCTTCAAGCCCAGCGAGCAGACCCCGCTGACCGCCGACCTCACCCTGCAGTGCTGGCAGGAGGCGGGGCTGCCCGATGGCGTGATCAACCTGGTGCAGGGGGCGGCCGCCACCGGCCAGGCGCTCTCGGCAAACCCCGGCATCGATGGCCTGCTGTTCACCGGCAGCGCCCGGGTGGGGGGCCTGCTGCACCGCCAGTTCGCCGACCAGCTGGACAAGATCCTGGCCCTGGAGCTCGGCGGCAACAACCCGCTGGTGGTGAAGGACGTCCCCGACCAGGAGGCGGCCGTGCTGACCATCCTGCAGTCGGCCTTCCTCTCCGGTGGCCAGCGCTGCACCTGCGCCCGGCGGCTGATCGTGCCCGAGGGCCAGGTGGGAGACCACCTGCTGGATGCCCTCAGTGATGCCATCTCACGGCTGCGGGTGGCCGGCCAGTTCAGCGACCCCGCGCCCTTCTACGCCGGCCTGGTGAGCGTGGCAGCGGCCGATGGCCTGCTCAAGGCCCAGGACGACCTGGAGGCGCAGGGAGGCACGGTGCTCGCCCGCATGGCGCGTGTCGAGCCCGGCACCAGCCTGCTCAGCCCGGCGCTGATCGACGTCACCGGGCTGGCGGTGCCCGACGAGGAGCACTTCGGCCCGCTGCTCAAGGTGCATCGCTACCGAGACTGGGACGAGGCGCTGCGCCTGGCCAACGACACCCGCTACGGCCTCTCCGCCGGGCTGATCGGCGGCGAGCGCGCCGACTGGGACGACTTCCTGCTGCGCATCCGCGCCGGCATCGTCAACTGGAACCGTCAGACCACCGGCGCCTCAGGTGACGCGCCCTTCGGCGGCGTCGGTGATAGCGGCAACCACCGCCCCAGCGCCTACTACGCGGCCGACTACTGTGCCTACCCGGTCGCCTCCATGGAGAGCGAGGCACTGGTCCTGCCCGAGACGCTGCCGCCGGGGGTGACGCTATGAGCCAGCCGACCCCGGACGTGCGCGAGGTCAACTTCGATGGCCTGGTCGGGCCGACCCACAACTATGCCGGCCTCGCCCTGGGCAACGTCGCCTCCATGACCCACGGTGGCCTGGAGGCCAATCCCCGGGAGGCCGCGCTGCAGGGCCTGGGCAAGATGAAGGCGCTGATGGAGGCCGGCTATGCCCAGGGCGTGCTGCCGCCCCAGCAGCGCCCCGACCTGGGGGCGCTTCGCCAGCTCGGCTTCTCCGGCAGCGATGAACGGGTGCTGGCCCGGGCGGCGGGCGAGGCCCCGCAGATCCTGCGCGCGGTCTGCTCGGCCTCGAGCATGTGGACCGCCAATGCCGCCACGGTGACGCCCTCCGCGGATGCGCCGGACGGCCGGGTGCACTTCACCCCGGCCAACCTGCAGTCGAGCTTCCATCGCTATCTGGAGCCCGCCACCACCGCCCGGGTACTGGCGGCGATCTTCCGCGACGAGGCGCGCTTCGCCCACCACCCGGTGCTGCCGGCGACCCCCGCCTTCTCCGACGAGGGCGCTGCCAACCATACCCGCCTCGCCGCCGACCACGGCGAGCCCGGGGTGCACCTCTTCGTCTATGGCCGCGCGGCCTTCGGCTGGGGGGCGGAGGAGGGCGTGGCCCCCCGGCGCTACCCGGCGCGCCAGACCCTGGAGGCGAGCCAGGCGATTGCCCGCCAGCATGGGCTCACGGAGACCCGGGTGGTGTTCGCCCAGCAGCACCCCGAGGCCATCGACGCGGGCGTCTTCCACAACGACGTGATCAGCGTGGGTAACGGCCCGGTGCTGCTCTACCACGAGCGGGCCTTCCTCGACGAGCAGGCCACCCTGGACGAGCTGAGGGCCAGGATGGCCACGCCACTGGTCCCGATACGGGTCCCCGAGGAGGCGGTCAGCCTCGAGGACGCGGTGGCCTCCTACCTCTTCAATTCCCAGCTGCTCTCCAACCCGGACGGCACCATGACGCTGGTGGTGCCCGGGGAGTGCCAGGAACGCGAGAGTGTCTGGCGCACCATCCAGGATCTCCTGCTGGCCGGCCACAATCCCATCAGCGAAGTCGTGGTCAAGGACGTCAAGCAGAGCATGCGCAACGGCGGAGGCCCTGCCTGCCTGCGCCTGCGGGTGGTGCTCTCGGCGGCCGAGCGCGCGGCCCTCTCCGGTCGGGTGCTGCTGGACGACGCCCTGCACGGCGAGCTCACCGCCTGGGTCGAGCGCCACTACCGCGACCGCCTGGCCCCCAGGGACCTGGCCGACCCGCAGCTGGCCAAGGAGACCCTGGCGGCGCTGGACGAGCTGACGGCGATCCTGGCCATCGGCGCGGTCTATCCCTTCCAGCGAGGATGAGTCCCGCGGCAGGTGACGGTGGCGCAGGCCAGGAGGAGGCGGACATGGACGGAGAGCCGCAGGCGATGAGGGCGTCATCGTCGCCGAGGGACACCTATCGCCAGGCGGTCGAGCAGGCCGGCTTCGCCTCGGACGAGGCCCAGTGGCGGGCGGTCGGCCATCTCGAGGCGTGCTTTCACGCCCTGCAGCAGGCGGAGGGCGACAATATGGCCGCGGCCATCCCGGGGGTCTACCTCTGGGGGCCGGTCGGGCGTGGCAAGACCTGGCTGATGGATGGCTTCCAGCGGCACCTCCGGGTGCCCTCGCGTCGCCTGCATTTCCACCACTTCATGCGCTGGGTGCACCGGCGCCAGTTCCAGTTGAGCGGCACCGACGACCCCTTGACGGCCCTGGCCAGGGAACTGGGCGACGAGATTCGGGTGCTGTGCCTCGACGAGCTGTTCGTCGGCGATATCGCCGATGCGATGATCCTTGGGCGCCTGCTGGGCGCCCTGTTCGATCATGGGGTGACGCTGGTCTGCACCTCGAACCAGGCTCCCGGCCAGCTCTATGCCGATGGCTTCAACCGCGAGCGCTTCCTGCCCGCCATCGCGGCCATCGAGCGGCACATGGGGGTGGTCGAGCTCGACGGCGGCCAGGACCACCGGCTGCATCCCGGCCAGGCCCACCCTCGTTACTGGGTCGCCCGGCCGGGGGAGCCGAGCGTGCTGGTCGAGGTGTTCGAGCGACTGCGCCAGGGGGAGCGTGTCTCCGATGACCCCGTGGAGCTCGGGCATCGTGCGATTCCGGTGGTGCGTCGCAGCGAGAGCGTGCTGTGGTGCCGCTATGCCGATCTCTGCGAGCAGCCCCTTGCCGCGCTGGACTTCATCGCCCTGGGGGATCGCTTCACGCACGTCCTGCTGAGCGACGTGCCCCGCCTGGGCGGCGGACACCAGTCAGGCCGCATTGCCCGGGGCACCGAGGACGGGGTGGCACGCGTCGAGGCTGGCGAGCGAGACTTTCCCGAGCTGACCCGGCAAGACGACGGCGTGCGTCGCTTCATCGCCCTGGTCGACGAGTGCTATGACAGGCGCATTCCCCTCTACCTGGAGGCGGAGGTGGCGCTGGGCGAGCTCTATCCCCACGGTTACCTCGCCTTCCCGTTCCGGCGGGTAGTGAGTCGCCTGCAGGAGATGCAGCTGGAACGCTTCGGTCGCCAGCGTCAGGAGGAGGTAAGGCATGGCGGAGCGCGTTGAGATCGTGCGACTGAGCGCTGACTCGCCGCACCTGGAACGGGTCGCAGCCTGGCAGCATGCCGAGTGGTCGCACCTGAGTCCCGGCGAGACGCAGGCCTCACGCCTTGCTGCCCTGCGCGGGGAGTGCGGTCGGGCCGGCGTGCCCTCGGTGTTCGTGGCGATCGCGGCGGGCCGGCCGGTGGGGACCGCCAGCCTGGTGGCCCATGACCTGGACTCCCGGCCCGACCTCACGCCCTGGCTGGCCTCGGTCTATGTGCGGCCCGAATGGCGCGGGCGGGGCATCGCCTCGTCGCTGGTCCGTCGCGTGGAAACGGAAGCCTCCAGTAACGGCATCGAGCGGCTCCATCTCTTCACGCCGGACCGGCAGGCCCTCTATCGTCGCCTCGGCTGGGCGGACCACGAGACCCTTCTCCACCACGGCGAGACCGTGACCCTCATGACCCGACGGCTGATCCCGGCGACCGCCTGAGCCGCGGGATCATTGCAGCGGGAAGGGGGCCGGATGCGCTATGCTGCCGGCCAGCAGACAAGGGAGAGGCGAAGTGACGGGCGTGGTCTACTGGCTGGACATGGCGGGGGTGATCGTCTTTGCCCTCTCGGGCGTGATACTGGCCTGCCGCTCGCGGATGGACCCCTTCGGCATGCTGGTGCTGGCGGCGGTGACCGGGATCGGTGGTGGTACCCTGCGAGACCTGGTGCTGGGCGTGCGCCCGGTGTTCTGGGTGACGGACCCGACCTACCTCTGGGTGATACTTGCCACCGTGGGCCTGTCGATCCTCGGCTTCCATTACATCCATCGCCTCTCGCGGGGCTTCCTGCCGGTGGCGGATGCCTTCGGCCTGGCACTCTTCACGGTGATCGGGGCCCACAAGGCCCTGATGCTGGAGGCACCCGGCGTGGTGGCGGTGCTGATGGGGCTGCTGACCGGGGTGGCCGGCGGCATGGTCCGCGACGTGCTGGCGCGTCGGGTTCCCATGGTGCTCCGGCAGGAGGTCTACGCCACCGCCTCGATTGCCGGTGGCGTGGTCTTCGTGGCCCTGGAGGCCATCGCCGTGCCACTGGCCGTCTCCATCGCCACGGGGCTGGTGGTCACCCTGGGGCTGCGGCTCTCGGCGATCCATTGGCACCTCTCCCTGCCGGTGTTTGCCTGGGTGGTGATGCAGCCGCCATCGACCTCCCAAGGCTCTGAAGGCGACGGACAGAAGCAGGCAATGCCCCAAGGTCGCGCCAAGGCCAGGGTGAAGCTGATCCCGCCGGGGCGTGCCAGACGAGGGAGGAGGGCGAAATGAGCATGACCCTGATGGGAAGGTCCCGCACGCCTGCCGTGCTCGCGACCTGGTTGATGGCGGTTCTCCTGTCGCTTGCCGGCTGTGCTGTCCCGCAACGGGACCTCGAGCAACGGGCGCAGGAGCTGGACCAGGCGGCAGTGGCCGCGGCGATCCGTGATCGTTACGAGGCGGCACTGCCCGACCTGCCCCAGAGCAAGCAGCGCCACTACGCCCAGCGGCTCTACCGGATCACCGGGGACGCCCGTTACCTGCCCCTCAATCGGGACTACGGTCGGCGCCTGGTGAGCCAGATTCGCGAGGAGATCGAGGCGCTGGACACGCCGGGCCATGCCGAACGACGGGCCCGGGAGCAGGTGGCGGCCTACCCGACTCGCACCGAGAAGCAACGTCGCCGCAAGCGGATGCTCGCCGAGTGGGGAGAGATCGCCTATGCCAAGAGTCTGGCCTTTGACCTGACCCAGGCGAAATACCATGGCCTGTTGAACGAGGCCGACCTTCCCGGCCATCACCGGGCATTGGACTACCTGGCAAGCGTCGACTTTCGCACCTTCCTTCTCGATCCCGACGTGATGGCGATCTATGCCGCCCAGGTGGCCAACCTGGTCTATTACCTCGAGGACCTGGGCGTCACCGACCTGCGGGAGGAGGTCATCACGGCCTTCCGACACCAGTACCCGCAGCGGCGTGACCCGGGGCTCTCCACGGCCGAGTACCGCAACAAGATCTACGGCATGACCCACTTCGTGATTGCCGCCAGCGACTACTACCAGCAGCCGGTGTCGGCCGAGGAGTTCCGCTGGGTGCTGCACGAGTTCGCCGCCAGCCTGGATCGTATCCTCTTGGATACCAAGGAGGACATCTATACGGAGGTGGGTATCAGCTTCCTGCTGGCCGGGGAGGAGGATCATCCGGCCGTATCGCGCCTGCAGGATGCACTGCTCGAGGCCTATGACCCCGAGGCGAGAATGGTGCCGTCAGAGCAGGGAGGCACCGACCTGGCCTATGGGGAACACCGCAACGTGCTGGCCATCATGCTGCTGGACTGGCCGGATAGACTCTTTCCGGGGCCGATCCTTTCCCCGCTTCAGGAGCAGGAGAGCTTGGCTTTCTGCACCGATACCTCTTCCAACTGGCAAGATAGCTCCTTGCGGATATGCAGGTAGAGTGGCATCAGATCTTCATGCATCTCTTTTTCAGCTTTTGTATGGTCTATATAGTAAGCATTTCGTACGCCATGATACTCAATGTCATCGCTCACTTTGGTGAAGTGGAAGCCAGATAGTGCGAGAAGCCGAGGTAAGCGAGACTCCATCATTGCAAATACATGGCGGCGACCAGTCAGCCCAACCAGAGAATAGGTGCAAAGAAAGAGCCCGATGGCAATCAGTGGGAATGTCCTTGCTTCCTTGTTCGAAAAATCTTGTCCATCAAATATAATGGACGTATGGCTTTCTCCAGTCTGGCGAGATCTGAATTTTCGGGAAATTGCCAGTCTGGAAACTTCGCAAACCTGATTCCTCGGCATCTTGCCAGGATCTAGCTCGGGGTGGTTAAGTTTTCCATTGCCCTGAATTTCTACCGGAAGTCTGTAAAAAGGTGATTCTGGATCACTTTTAGGGATTACCAAGCGCATGCATCCAGCAGGAAGCCCGCTTCGCTTGTGCTCGATAAGGCAGTGAATCGAGGACTCGTCGTACGCATCTGTTTCCAGATGGTGGGACTGGTCTTCGTGCATCTTGTAATGCAGTTCCTGGAGAAAAACCTCATGTCGAAGTGAAAGGGCTTTTCTCTTCGATTCTTGAGTCATGGCCAGTACAAAACGATACTCTTCTATGAATTGACTGAAGAGCTCCTGGTTTCGAGACCGCCTTACCTCGTTGGTTTTTAGCGATGTCATTCTTGACTTCCTTTGTACTGTGGGCTGCCAGTGAGCCTGAGTAAAGATGTAAATAAAAAGCATGAAAGGGGTTTGAGAGCTTGCTACAGACGCCTGAAGATTTCCTCCAGCCGTGCAGGGCGGCCCAGGTGGAAGCCTTGGCCATAGGTGATGCCATAGGATTTAAGCATCGGCAGCAGCGCTTCCTGGTCGACGAACTCGGCGATGGCCTGCTTGCCGAAGCCGGCGGCAATATCGGCGATGGCCTGGACGATGACACGGCTCTCGGGGCTGATCGGCAGGCTGCGGATGAAGGAGCCGTCGATCTTGATGTAATCCACCGGCAGCTGACCCAGGTAGTGGAAGCTGCTGAAACCCACGCCGAAGTCGTCCAGGGCGGTGCGGCATCCGAGGTCCCGGACCGCCTGCAGCACGCCGCGTGCAGTGGAGAAGTCGGTCACGGCGGCGGTCTCGGTCACCTCCAGGATGAGATGGTGGGGGTCGGCACCGCTGGCGGCGATTTCGTCGGCCAGGTACTGCTTCAGGCCTTCATCGTGCAGGGACTGGCCGGACAGGTTGACCGCCAGGCTGATGCCTCGCTCCTGCAGTTGGCTGAGTAGCCGCAGGCTGTGACGCAGCACCCAGCGGTCGACCTGCACGATCTGACCGCTGCGCTCCGCTACCGGGATGAAGTAGGAGGGGGACACCAGGCTGCCATCGGCGTCACGCATGCGCAGCAGCACTTCGTAGTGCTTCACGTCGCGATCCTCCAGCCGCATGATCGGCTGCACCATCAGCTCGAAGCCGTCCTCTACCAGGGCGCTGCGTACGCGCTCGACCCAGTAGACCCGCTCCTGCAGCTCGTCCTTGGCGTTCTCGGTCCTGGAGAGCAGGTGCCAGTGCTGGATGCCACTCTCCTTGGCCTTGTACATGGCCACGTCGGCGCTGGCCATCAGGTCGGCCGGCGTCGCGCCGTGGAACGGGAACAGGGCGATGCCGATGCTCGCGGAGACCCGGTGGCGCCGCCCCGCGGCCGTGAACCCCAGGCTGTCGAGCAACTGGTCGATATACTGCGCAACCTGGACCGCCTGGTCCTCGTCGGCATGTTCCAGCAGCAGAGAGAATTCGTCGCCACCCAGGCGTGCGATGACGCCACGATGGCCCAGGTTCAGCAGCAGGGTCTCGGCCACCTCGCGCAGCAGTCGGTCACCCACATGGTGGCCGCTGAGCTCGTTGACCTCCTTGAACTGGTCCAGGTCCAGCAGCAGCACGGCGCCGCGTGACTCCCGCCACAATGCCTTCTGCAGGGCGTCCTGGAAGAAGCGCCGGTTGTAGAGCTCGGTGAGGGGGTCTCGCTCGGCCAGCCAGGTCAGGCGGGCCTCCGCGGCCTTGCGCTCGGTGATGTCGAGCCCCACCGATATCCGCGACATGCTCCCGTCAGTGCTCGAGGGCAGCGGGGCATGGTACCAGGCGATGGTATGGATGCGCTGATCCGGGGTCTGCAGGGTCCGCTCCTCCTGCTGCGGCGTGTCGAAGGCACCGACCAGGGAAGGGCTGCCCGCCTCGAACACGTCCACGAAGTGGCGGCCCAGCAGGGATGGCTCGTCAAGGTCCAGCATCGCGCGAGTGTAGTCGTTGACGAGGCTGATCCGTCCCCTGCTGTCCTGGGCGATGATGAAGACCCGGGCGGTATCCAGCAGGCTGTTCACGAAGTCCCTTTCCTGGGCCAGCTCCTCGACGCGCTCCGCCAGCTGGTTGCCGCGTTCCTGAACCTCCTGCTCCAGCATCTCGAGCTGTCTCGAGAGCTCAAGGGTAGTGCCTTCCAGCACGTCGATCTCGTCCGGCAGGCGGTGGCGGACGGCCGGGATCGCGGCCCGCACATCGTCGAACCCCCCGCTGGCCAGGGTCGGCAGAAGGCCGGCGATCCGGCGCAGGCGTGCCATGGGGCGCAGCAGGATCAACAGAAGCACCAGTTCCGCGGCGATCCAGCCCACCAGGCCAACCCCCAGAAGGATGCGAGTGTCCTCGTTGATGGCCCTGATCTGGCTCGAGATGTCGGAGACCAGCAGGAAGTAGCCGGTGCTGCGCCGGTCCGCATCCTCGTCCATGCGGACCGCGCTGAGTTCGTGGTACTGGCCCCGATCCTGAAGTTGCAGGGGAGATTGCAGCAATGCGCTGATCGGTCCGAGTTCGGCTGCCCGTTGCAGGACGGGCAGGCTCTCTTCCTGGCGCGTCAGGGCCAGCAGATAGCCATTCCAGGGGGCGAGATGGCGTTCCTCGGGAAGGTTGCGGCTCTCCAGGGGGCCGGTCACCAGCAGGGCTACCTCGGCGTTGGAGACCTCCCGTGCCTGTCGGGTCACATCGGCCAGCGAGCGGGAGAGCACGACCAGGCCGACGCTCTCGCCATCCACCAGCACCGGAACGGCGGCATACTGCTGGCAGTCCGCCGCACAGCGCAGCGCCGTGATGGGCATCTCGGTCTCCATGATCCGTTGCACCCAGGCCTGGATCGGCAAGCTACCCTCCGATTGGCCGGCACCCCAACGGCCCAGGGTCTGCCCATGAGCGTCCACCACCAGTATCTCGTCGATGCCGGCCTCGAGCTGCAGGGTCGGCCATTGCGACGCCAGAGCCTCCTCGACGTCGACCGCATTGCCCGCCTCGAGGGGAGGGCCCAGGCGTGGCGAGGCCGCAGCCAGGCCCGCCAGCTGGCGAAGGTTTTCCGCCGAGCGCTGCAGGGCCAGGCGGATCTCCCGCTGCTGGCGCTCATGGTGCTGGTTGCGGCTCTCCTGGAACTGGCGGGTGAGGTTGTCGTGGCCAAGCCAGGTGAACAGCGCCACCAGCCCGATCAGCAGCAGGCTGCTCAGGGCGATGACACGCCATGTCAGGCTGAGTCGGTGACGGGTCCGGTAAGACGCGTGGAGAGTCATCTCGGCGGGTTCCTGGCCAGGAGCATTGAGACGTCAGAAGCGCAACGAGAGCTGGAACAGCAGCATGTTCCAGCGACGGCTGGTCTCCGATGGGTCCGGGTTGTCCTGGGTAGGCAGCCAGCCTGTACCATCGACGTGGTGATACTCGCCGGCCAGCATCACGCGCGGGTGGGGGGTCCACTGAAGCCCTAGGGTGATATCGTCGGCAAACTGTGTGTGGGCAGGAATCGAACCACCAGTGCTTGCTTCAAACTCCTTGCCTGAGCGGTCACTTCGGTCATTTACCAGGCTGTCGTAGCGAACCAGCCATTGCCAGTCATTGTTGAAGCGACGGGTGTACTGAACGTACCAGCTTTCTCCGTTCCTCTCAGAGTCGGCAAAGGCGTTGAAGCCCTCTAGTTCCAGCTTCCTGATGGCGTATTCGGCAGTCAGGCTCCAGAGCTCCTGATTGTACTGAAGGGAGATAATCCAGGGTTCGAAATGAAACTTGCCATCTCCTGGAACACCGGGAGGAGAGTCATACTCCGCATTGGCACTGGCAGCGCTGAGCGCCATGACGACTCGGCCACCATCATGCTCATAGCGTATCTGCCCAATAGCAGATGAATCGGGTTCAAGAGAGCCTGGAAACCTATCAAGCCCCAGGGTTCGGTCTACGTCATCCTCAATGCGTACTTGCCCAAAGCCTGCCTGCAGCCTGAGAGCTCCTGTTTCGAGCCTTTCCTCGTGGTAAAGGCTGACACCATCACCTGCTAGGCCCAACGACCGGGTACGATCGAAGTAGATGGACTGGGGCAGCAGGATGCTGGGGCGGGTAAAGGCCACGTCGCGGGTCTGGTTGTAGAAACCGAAGGGGTTCTTGAAGCGGCCCAGCTGGATGCCGAAGGTGCGTTGCTGGTCGGAGAGCATCTGGTAATCGATGAGTCCATAGTCCAGCTTCGGGGTAGCATCACTGCCGTCTCCGCCTGCCCGTCGGCTCAGTACCTGGGCGGCCAGCAACACGTCCTCGTGGGGCCGCAGCGAGGCATTGGCACCAATCTCGGTGAACTTGAAGCTGCCCTCGTCCTCGCTGCTGGGGCCAAAGAAGTTGTTGTCGTCGGTGATGATCAGCGCCTGGCTCAGGAAGCCATGCACCTGGAGGGTATCCAGCACGCCCTCGTCGCTGTGTACCTGGCCGGACAGGCCCAGGGCCAGGGCGGCGGCCATGGCGATGATGGAGCGGGAATCACTCCATCGAAATGACTTGGACACGATCATCCAGGTACTCCCTTTCAAGATATCCCAGGGCGCCGGGCGTGGTGGCGATGCGCTCGCGCATCTCCGCCTGGTCGCGAACGCGGTCGGGCGCCTGGCCGGTACCCGAGAACACCATGCGGTCCCAGGCCAGCTGCAGCTGGTGCGGATAGACGGCCAGCTGCTCCTTGGCAAAACGCGCATGCACGGGGTGGTTGTTGTCGAGCACGAAGACCCGCACGGCCTGCCCATCGGGCCAGGTGCGCTGCCTCATGGCGAAGATGGCGCGGGTGGTGTCGCGCTTGAGCTGGCGGGTATTCACATCGGGGTGAGCCACCAGCAGGATCGGTGCTTCTTGAGCGACGGCCGTCGTGCTGGCCAGCGGCAGGCCGGCCACCAGCATCACGATGGCCAGGGCCAGCAGGCTCAGGCGCAGCATGAAGTGCGCCTCCCTGGCTGGCTGGCAACGGCAAAGCCGCCCGCTGCCAGGGAGCGGATCAGGACGAGTGATGGCATCGGGGGTCGGGTTCCCGTTGACTGATGAACGCCAGGTTCATGCACCATGCAGGCGCAACTTGCCCGTTAAGTGTGTATGAGTCCATGACGCCTTCTCCCTGCAGCCCCTTGGGGCATTATCTTTTTTATGCCCGATGCGCATCAGCTGTTTCCCACGACAGGCATCAGGAAGACCATCATGCCGTTCCGACACGGGTCATTCTTATACGCTACATCACTTTAAGGAAATTTACAGGCCGGCGTATCAACGCGGTAAGGGATTCCCGGCGGCGGATGGCCGCCGGGGCAGGGGTCAGTTGAAGATGTGGAAGCTCTCGGCATTGAGCCACAGGTGGGCCATCACGCTGGCGATGTAGCCCAGAGCGATCACCGGGGTCCAGCGCAGGTGTCCGATGAAGGTGTAGTTGCCGCGGGCCTGGCCCATCAGGGCGACGCCGGCCGCCGAGCCGATCGACAGCAGGCTGCCGCCCACGCCGGCCGTGAGGGTGATCAGCAGCCAGTGGCCATGGGACATGTCCGGCTCCATGGTCAGCACCGCGAACATCACCGGGATGTTGTCGACCACTGCCGAGATCACCCCCAGGGTGATGTTGGCGCCGGTGGCGTTCCATCCGGTGTAGAGGGCCTCGGAGAGCATGGCCAGATAGCCCATGAAGCCGAGGCCACCCACGCACATCACCACGCCGTAGAAGAACAGCAGGGTGTCCCACTCGGCCCGTGCCACGCGGTTGAAGACGTCGAAGGGCACCACGCTGCCCAGACTCTCGAGCTTCTTCCAGTCGCCGCGCTGGCTGTAGCGGGTGCGCTTGCGCTCCAGGGAGCGCGGCAGGGTGCGACGCAGGAAGTAGCCGAAGAATTGCAGATAGCCCAGGCCCGTCATCATGCCCAGCACCGGCGGCAGGTGCAGCAATGTGTGGCAGGCCACGGCGGTGGCTACGGTGAGCAGGAAGAGGGCGATGATGCGCCGCGCGCCGCGCTTGAGCCAGACGTCCTCCTCCATGCTGGCCGGCTTGCGGTTCTTGATGAAGAAGCTCATCACCACGGCCGGGATCAGGAAGTTGATCAGCGACGGGATCAACAGCTCGAAGAACTCCTGGAACTCGATCAGACCGGCCTGCCAGACCATCAGGGTGGTGATGTCGCCGAAGGGGCTGAAGGCGCCGCCGGCATTGGCCGCCACCACGATGTTGACGCAGCAGAGGTTGATGAAGCGCTTGTCGCCCTCGGCGACCTTGGTCACCACCGCACACATCAGCAGGGCGGTGGTCAGGTTGTCGGCGATCGGCGAGATCATGAAGGCCAGTACGCCGGTGATCCAGAACAGCGAGCGGTAGCTGAAGCCCTTGCGGACCATCCAGGAGCGCAGCGCGTCGAACACCCGGCGCTCGTCCATGGCGTTGATGTAGGTCATCGCCACCAGCAGGAACAGCATCAGCTCGGTGAACTCGAGCAGGGTCACGCGGAAGGCGTGCTCCGACTCGGTGGGCATGCCCGCCTTGACATAGACCCAGCCGATCAGCGCCCAGATGATGCCGGCCGCGACCAGCACCGGCTTGGACTTGCGCATGTGGATCTTCTCTTCGGCCATGACCAGGGCGTAGGCCAGCACGAAGACGGCGACGGCGAGCATGCCCACGAAGGAGCCGGTCAGGTCGAGTTCGCCGGTGGCGGCGAGCACGGGCCCGCTGGCCAGCAGCGAGAGCATGGTGAGCACGAGCATGCCCGGCCAACGGGCGATTTGCCGTGGCCTGGGGGATATACGACAGGTTGTCAGCATGGCTGCGATCATCCTGAGGCAGGAGGTGGGGGAAGGGTTAGAAAGCGGCAGAATCTTATCACAGCGTGTTGCGATGCAGTATGCCTCTTATTTATTACCTCCGATTCTTTGGTAGGGGGGATGATCGGTCGGCGTTCCGGCAGGAACGATCAAGGCTGGTCGGGGCCATCAGCCAGGCCATGTATCGGCCTCGGGAGGCGTCGGCCTGCGTTGTCGCGGGGTTTTGTGGCATCATCTGCCTTCCCGGCAACCGCCGGCAGGGTCCAGACCGCCAACGACGCAGGCATACAGTGCATGTTTCTCGATGATTTCCATACGCTTACGGATGGGCGTATCCGCATTTCCGCACAGCAGGCCAGCCAGTTCGCCAAGCGCATTGCCGGCGACTACAACCCCATCCATAACCCGGATGCACGCCGCTTCTGTGTGCCCGGTGACCTGCTCTTTGCCCTGGTGCTGGCTCGCTTCGGCCTCTCCCAGCGCATGTCCTTCCGCTTCCTGAGCATGGTCGGGGACGGCACGCCGTTGTGTTTCAGCGAGCAGGAAGATGGCCGGATCCGCGTCTGCGACGAGAACGGCAAGTGCTACCTGGAAGTCGAGCGCAGCGGCGAGGCGACCCGCGACGAGTCGGTGGTCGAGGCCTTCACCCGCAGCTACGTGGCCTTCTCGGGCAAGAACTTCCCCCACTACCTCAAGCCGCTGATGGAGGACAAGGGGGTGATGTTCAACCCGCGGCGTCCGCTGGTGATCTACGACAGCATGGGCTTCTGCCTGGACCGCCTGGATGCGCCCGCGCCGGGGCTGGAGTTCGTGGACTCCTCGCTGGAGGTGGCCGGCAAGCGCGGCGATGCACTGCTCGAGTTCCGTATCCTGGCCGGCGGCGAGGCGATCGGCACCGGCTCCAAGAAGCTGGTGGTCAGCGGGCTCTGCGACTACGACGCCGAGGCCATGGACGAGGTGGTCGCCGAGTTCTATCGCCTCAAGGCCGCTCACGAGGCCGAGGCCTGAGGCGCCACCGCCGATGTGCGTCCAGCCCGAGGCTCAGGCCACCACGGTGACGGGGCAGGGCGCCAGGTCGATGACCCGGTGACTGACGCTGCCCAGCAGGGACGACTGCCACTTGCCCAGGCCACGGCGGCCCATGATGACCATCGGCGCCGCCTCGGCGTGGTGTCGGGCCCGGGCGACGATGGCCTCGGGGACGCGCTTCCCTTCGCTCACCACCATCTCGATGCCGCGCGGTACCTCGCCCAGCGCTTCCCTCGCCCGCCGAAAGGCCTCCTTGGACGGTCCGTCTTCCGTGCTCCCGGCGGCCGACGCGTGGCCATCCGGCCGGCAGAAGACCAGTTCCACCGGCACATCGGCCCGGCGGGCCAGTTCACCTGCCAGGGCGGTCGCCTTCAGGCAGTGGGCGGAGCCATCCACCGGCACCAGCACCTGCCCCAGGCGCGCCGCGTCGGACAGGCCAGCCGTGGCATGCACGATGGTGACCGGGCAGCGGGCTCGGTGAACCACCTCATTGCTGATGCTGCCCTGCATGAACTTGCCGACATCACTCAGCTGGCGCGCGCCCAGCACCAGCAGGCATCCGTCATGCCGAGCCGCATGCTCGAGAATGGCGCGGTCGGGGTGGCGGATGAAGCTGGAACCCTCGAGCAGCACTTCGGCGGGTGCCTGCGCCAGGCCCGGGTCTAGCGCCTGCCGCGCCCGGGCAAAGGCCTCGGCGGCCTTGGCCTGGCGTCGTGCCCTGTCATGGTCGGCCTCTGCCTGGCGGTTGGCGGGGATGTCGCTGAGCTCGGCCGGGTTGAGCGGCATCACGTGCAGCAGCTGCAGCGGTGTCTCCAGCAGCCTGGCCAGCAGGCTGGCGTGGCGCACCGCTGCCTGCGCCGAGGGTGACCCATCCACGGGCACGATCACCAGCGAGATTTGCTCGTCCATCGATATCTCCTCCCCGTTTCCTCAACCCCGGACATGCTGGCACTGTAATCGACTGCCGGTGTCGAGGGGTAGGCCAATGGCGACATCCCGTGGCATGCCGCTGCCTGGCGGCTCAGGCCACCCGCAGCCGCTTGCCCAGCAGCAGGCCGCTCCACTCCGCGCGATTGGCCAGCCGGTTGAGCAGGATCGAACCGCTCATGCCCACCACGGCGAGGGCGATCACGTAGAGCCACAGCGGGATGGGAACCTGCCAGCCGACGAAGTCCACCACCGAGAAGAACAGCGGGTGGGCCAGGTAGATGCCGAAGGAGTACTCGTTGACCTTCTTCACCAGGGGGGTGGCCTTCATGCCCACCAGCCAGCTCATGGCCCACAGCAGCGAAAAGATGAACAGCGGCACCACCCAGGTCTCCTTGGAGGAGTACGCCAGCTCGCCGAACAGCGTGAAGGCAACGATGCCGGCCAGCAGGGCGACCAGCCATAAGGGGTGCGAGAAGCGTCGGAACCAGGGCTGCTGGTGGAGGTTCGGGTAGTGCTTGACGGTCAGCAGGGCCAGGAAGAACAGGTAGATCCAACCCAGTGGCGCGATCCAGTGCAGGTAGCCGGGTGGTTCGATTGCCTGCCAGCGGAAGAAGCCCCACCAGCCGATGCTGATGAGGGATCCGACCACCAGCCAGGGGCCGGAGGGCAGCCAGCGCTGCAGGCCGAACCGGTTGTAGAGCCAGAACAGGACGTAGAACTGCATGGCGACGATCAGGAAGTAGCCATGCCAGCCGGCGAACACCAGGTATTCGGTCATGTGGTAGCCGAAGCTGACTCGCTCTTCACTGGCCAGCATGCGCAGGTACTCCGCCAGCGAGTAGATCAGGCCATAGACGAAGTAGGGCACCATCACGTACTTGAAGCGGTTGGCGAGGAAGTTGTGCGGCACCTCGTTGCCGTAGCGGGCCGAGAACAGGAAGATCGAGATGAAGATGAAGATCGGCGTGCCCAGCACGGTGGGGATCAGCGCCAGATCAAGGAAGACGTGTTCGAGGTAGTTCTCCTCGATGCGCTCGATCAGGTGAAAGACGAAGACCGCCAGGCAGCCGTAGAAGCGTAGCCAGTAGATTTCCTCGATACGTTTCATGGTCTTCCCTTGACCCGTCATGGACCGTGGAGGAACGCGTGGCGTCGATCTGGTGTCCGACCGCGGGTAACGCCCCGAATTCCCTGCATGAATGAATTCCCTCTCATTCTCTCGCACCTGGAGGCTCGCGCATGATCCGCCAGATCGGAGTGACGATCCTGTTCCTGCTGGGCCTGCTGTCGGCTTCCGCGGCCTCGGCCGGCGGCCAGGTCAGCGAGCAACGCTTCCACTCCCAGCACCTCGGGCGTGACTACCCCTATACCCTCTACCTGCCCGAGGGCTACGCGGTCAGCCACCAGGCCTACCCGGTGGTCTACCTGCTGCACGGCTCCTTCGGCAGCGAGCGCGACTGGGTGCAGAGGGGGCGGCTGCGCCGCACCGCCGACCGGCTGATAAGGCTGGGGGTCATCCCCCCGGCCATCATCGTGATGCCCGGCAACCAGAGCTGGTGGATCGACGGCCACAACGAGCCGGCGCGCTCGGCCTTCCTGCAGGAGCTTGTTCCGCATATCGAGGAGAACTGGCACGTGGTGCCCGAGCGCGAGTGGCGCGGCGTGGCCGGCCTCTCGGCGGGGGGCTTCGGCGCGGTGAACTTCGCCCTGTCCTATCCCGGCCTCTTCGGTGCCGCCGCCGCCTTCAGCCCCGCCAGCTACCATCCGCTGCCCCCGGACAACTCCTCCGCCTGGCGCCATCCCGCCTTCATCAGGGACGGCGAGTTCGACACCGCCCTATGGGAGCGCACCAACTACACGGCCCACCTTGACGGCTACCTCTCCCAGGAGCTCGTCGTGCCCCTCTACCTGACCGCCGGCGATCGCGACCGGCTGAATGCCGTTCACCATGCCCGGCTGCTCAAGAGTGCACTGGTGCCGCACCAGCTCGGCCAGGTGCACCTGGACGTGCTGCCCGGCGGCCACACCTGGCGGGTTTGGCGCGCCAGCCTGCCGCGGGGACTCGACTTCATGTTCCGCCACCTCCAGGGGCCGGTGCCGATCGAGACAGAGGATGCCCGGGTCGAGGACCCCGAACCGACCTCGCCGGCGGTTTCCGGCTGAAGCGCACCAGTTGCGTACCGGCAAGCGCCATCGCCCCGACCGCTGCTGGGCAAGGGCGCCAGCCGTGCCGTAAGGTTCAGTAACTGTCTCGCCGAAGGATGACGACCCGATGATGCGTACGCTGCTGCTGGAGGCCGATGGCCGTGTGACGAGGGGCGGGGAGGAGCTGATCGCGCGCTGGCGCGACGAGGCCTCAAGCCGCATCTGGATCGACCTGCAGGGCGAGGGACAGGCGCGCGAGCGGGAGCTGCTCGAGGCCTTCGACTGCCATCCCCTGGCCATCGACGACGCCCACCGCGAGCGCCACCCGCCCAAGATCGAGGAGTTCGAGACCCATACCCTGGTCCTCTATCGCGGCATCTCCTCCTTCGACGCCGAGCTCAACTTCGTGCCCCAGCAGATCGCCTTCTTCCTCGGCGAGCGCTTCCTGATCAGCCTGCACCCCGGCCTGGCGCTGAGCATCGACCGCCTGCTGGCCCACGAGGGCGAGACGCTGCTGCGTCGCTCCCCCGAGCACGTGGCGCTGCGGGTCATGTACGTCTCCGCCGGCTACTACCTGGACAGCCTGCTCGAGTTCGAGAATGCCCTCAGCGACCTGGAGGACGAGCTGATGGAGGACGGCAGCGATGCCCTGATGCGCCGGGTCATCGCCTACCGCTCGCGGCTGGTGAAGATGCGTCGAGTGTTCCGCTACCACGTCGGCATCACCCAGGAGCTCACCGCCTATGACTACGAGCACCTGCCCCGCGACAACGAGGACACCCTGCATGCCATCAACGACGTCCACGAGCGATTCGAGCGCCTGCACAGCCTGACCCAGATGTACTACGACATCTGTGGCGACCTTATCGATGGCTACATCTCGCTCTCCTCGCACCAGCTCAATATCACCATGCGAGTGCTCACGGTGATCACCGCGATCTTCGTGCCGCTCACCTTCATCGCCGGCATCTACGGCATGAACTTCGCGCACATGCCGGAACTCGCCTATCGCTGGGGCTACTTCGTGGTGCTGGGGGTGATGCTCGCCATCGGCCTCGGCCTGCTGTGGCTGTTCCGGCGCAGAAGGTGGCTGTGAGACCAGTCGACGTCGCGGCACGTTGACGCGGCGCACTTGGCCCGGGGGAAGCCAGCCTCTAGTCTCGAGGGTCTTTCCCCTTTCCTGGCACCGACATGCACCCACAACGCGCCCGACTGCACAACGAGCTCCACGCCCGGCCCTCGATCTACTTCGAGGAGCCGGCGCACCTCCACCACTACGCCTTCCTGGACGGCGACGGCATCGCCGCGGACATCCTCGGCCGGGTCGCCGAGGTGGTCGGCAGGACCCC
Source organism: Halomonas ventosae (assembly GCF_004363555.1). Taxonomy (GTDB): domain Bacteria; phylum Pseudomonadota; class Gammaproteobacteria; order Pseudomonadales; family Halomonadaceae; genus Halomonas; species Halomonas ventosae. The sequence goes on from NZ_SNZJ01000022.1 coordinate 35,754, forward strand.
CGACATCGAGGCGGCCCAGGAGATCCTCGACCTCGGCGACCAGACCCTGAAGTGGGAGCGCCACACCGAGTTCTTCACCCTGACCCTGCTGGTGCCGAAACCCGCGCAGGGCGAGGCCTGGCCGTCGCCCCCGCCGCTGCTGGCGGAGATCGCTGCCGAACACAGCCGGGCGCTGATCAGTGCCAGCCTGATCCTGGTGGAAGCCGAAACCGCCTGGGGCGGCGACGCCGAGGCCTACGGCTTTCGCGACCCCGCCGGTTCCAGCGTGGGCGATGGCGACGCCACCGTGTGGAGCGACTTCCGGCTCACGGCGGCCGGCGTCAATCGCCTGCTGCTGGTCAACCGCGGCCTCAACGCCTTTCGCCTGGGTCGCATGACCCGGCGGCTGCTGGAGATCGAGACCTACCGCATGATGGCCTCGCTGGCGCTGCCGGTGGCCAAGGAGATGAGCCTCGAGCTGCGCGACCACGAGCTCGAGCTCGGCGAGCTCTCGGAGCGCAATACCGAGGACGAGGAGGAGAGCTCCCGGCCCCTGCTGGCGGCCATCTCCGCGCTCTCGGCCCGGCTCGAGCGCTCCGGTGCCCGCTCGCGCCAGCGCTTCAGCGCCACCGAGGCCTATGCGCGGATCGTCTTCAACCGCATCGAGGAGCTGCGCGAGGAGCGCCTCGGCGACCGCCCCCGGCTGGGAACCTTCATCCTGCGCCGCTTCCGGCCGACGGTGCACTACTGCGCCGCGATCAACCAGCGCCAGGAGAGCCTGGCGGAGAGCGTGGCGCGGCTCAACGACCTGCTCAGGACCCGCGCCCAGGTGGAGATCGAGGAGCAGAACTCCGAGATCCTGCAGAGCCTCAACGAGCGCACCAGCAGCCAGCTGAAGATCCAGAAGGCCGTCGAGGGGCTGTCGATCATCGTCATCAGCTACTACCTCTTCAGCCTGTTCAAGCTGGGGCTGCAGAGCCTCGGCGCCCTGGGCGTGGCGATCGAGCCCAGCGTCGCCGCCGCCGTGCTGGGGCCGCTGGGGCTGGGCATCATCGGCCTGCTTGCCTGGCGGATCCAGCGCGTCAAGAATCACTGAGGACAGGGTCGCTCGATTCCAGCAGGGGCAGGAGGTTGGCACTATGCTGTGGACAGGCCCTTCAAGGCCTGTCCGTTCACCTTGACCCCTGCGGGAGGTGACCATGCGACTACGCGATGCGGTGCGGGCCGATGCCCGGGACCTGGCCTACCTGATCAACCTGGCGGGGGAAGGGCTGCCCGAGTACCTCTGGGGGCTGATGGCCGAGGGCGGCGAATCCCCGCTGGAGGTCGGCATGCAACGCGCCGCCAGGCAGGAGGGCGGCTTCAGCTACCGCCACGCCAGGGTGTGCATCGACCGGGGTCGGCTGGTGGGGATGATCCTCGCCTATCGGCTGCCGGATGCCAGCGATCCCGAGGAACTGAAGGAGTGTCCCGCCGTGGTCGAGCCGCTGTTGCGCCTCGAGGCCAGGGTCCCGGGCAGCTGGTACATCAACGCCATCGCTACCCTGCCGGCGGCACGCCGCAAGGGCATCGGCCGCCTGATGATGGCCCAGGTGGAGGCCTCGGCGATCGCCGCCGGCTGCGACGAGATCAGCCTGATCGTGGCCTCGGAGAATGGCGTTGCCCGCGCGTTCTACCGCCGGCTGGGCTATCGCGAGGTGGCGTCCCTGCCGGTGGTTCCCTGGCCCGGCGGCCTGGGTGGGGGCGACTGGCTGTTGATGACCCGGCGGCTGGAGGGAGGCTAGGAGCCTGCCGGACTCGACGCGGCGCTACCCGCCCGAGGTGCGCGCCACCCTGGCCCGCAGGGCGAACAGCGCCATGGCCAGCAGGCCCACCAGCGCCATCAGCAGCAGCGGGAAGCTGCGCGTCCCGAGCCCTTCCAGCAGCGGGCCGGCCAGCGAGGGCACCGCCATGGCACCGCTGCCGGCGGCCAGGAAGATCATCCCGGTGGTGCGCCCGCTCATCGCCATCAGCTGGTTGCTCAGCCCGAACAGAGTAGGAAAGATCGCCGAGGCGGCCAGCCCGAAGAGCAGCGATACGGCCCCCAGCGGCAGCCAGTCCAGCTGCAGCCCCAGGGCGCTGGCGAGCCCCAGGGTCAGGCACGCGCGCAGCACCCACCAGGGCGAGAAGCGGCGCAGCAGCGGGATCGCCAGCAGGCGTCCCACCGAGAGCGCCAGCCAGAACAGGGTGGCCAGCATGGCGGCCTCCTCGCCGGGCATGCCGCGCAGGGTGGCGTAGGCGGTGACCCAGCCGGCGAAGGTGATCTCCATGCCCACGTAGAGGCCGAACATGAACAGGAACAGCCCCAGCCGCCAGGCATCGGCGGGCGGCACGGGAGTGTCGTCCTCGCGGGCGACCGGTGCCCGGGGGCTCTCCAGGCGGGCCAGCGGCCAGAGCAGCAGCAGCGCATAGAGCGCCACCGCCCAGAAGGCCCAGGCGAAGTGGCCGGTCAGCGCCAGCACCGCCACCAGCACCAGCGGCACCAGGGTGTTGCCCAGGCCGAAGCAGAAGTGCAGGGCGCTGATCCAGGGCGGCGAGTCCTTGCCGTGGGCCCAAAGCAGCAGGGTATTGGAACCGGCGTTGGCCGAGACCTCGGCCAGGCCCAGCAGGAAGACGACCCCGGTCAGCATCGCCAGCCCCTGGCTGAAGGGCACCAGCACGAGCCCCGCGGCCATCAGCAGCAGCATGGCGGCCACTACCCGGTGGCCCGGGAAGCGGTCCACCAGCCGCCCCGAGAGCAGCGAGCCGAGCATGTTGCCCAGTGCCCGGGCAGTGAACAGCACCGAGATCTGGCCCATGCTCGAACCGGTCATCGCCGCCAGGTGCGGCAGCGCCGGCCCGAGCAGGCCGCCGCTCATGCCGATGGCCAGCATGACCAGGAAGTAGCGGTGGGTGACCCGGCGGGCGTGGGGCGTCGAGGCCGGCATGTCCCCTCCTTGGCAGGCGGCAAAGGGCGCGATTGTGCCATCTTTCCCGCCCCGGTGACTCCTCCCTGCCTGCGCCCCGGCATCGACCGTCGGCCTGCGCCATCTGCAGCCGGCCGCGCCTCGCTGCCGATCAGGCCTGGGTCGGCTCGGCCTTGCCCTCGTGCGCCAGCCGCTGCCAGATCGCCTCCCGCTCGCTCTCGTCCATGCGCGCCCAGCGGCCGATCTCGTCCAGGGTGCGCCCGCACCCCTCGCAGTACGTGCCTTCCGGCGTGAGGCGGCAGCGCTTCACGCAGGGGGAGGGGCGAGGTACGGGAGCATCACTCATAGCGTTCCCGCCACTGCTGGACGGCGACCTGTTCCTTGAGCATCTCGAGCATGTCGATCAGCACCTGTTCGGTCACCTGGTCGGTGTGCTTGTCGACCTGCAGCCAGGCATCGAAGCCGCTCTCCGTCATGTGCTCCATCAGGTGGCCGAACTCCGGCGAGCGCATGCCCCTCACGGCCTCGTCGAGCAGCCGGCAGGCCAGGTCGCGCAGCGTCTCGTCCAGCCCCCTGGCCACCTGGCTGCCCATGGGCAGGCGCTTCAGGCGGCGAATCTCCGGACTCTCGGCCAGGGTGCGGCCCACCAGGGCGCCGACGTATCGCATCAGCTCGTCGCGGTTCGCGACATAGGCGGTGTCGGCCATCTCCTCCAGGCGCCGGGACACCTCGGCGATCAGCTGGTGCTTGCGCGGCAGGATCACGTCGCCGACGACGCGTCGGGAGAGCGAGTCGCTGGCGCGCACCTGCTGCTGCACATTGTCGAGCAGGCGGATGGCGATGCGGTCGGAGAGCTCCTCCAGCAGGATGTCGTAGTACTTGGCATAGACCCCATACAGGCGCCAGCGGCGGATATCGATCATGCCCACCCGCTGCAGGCGATGCAGCAGCGAGATGACGCGCAGCACCCTCAGCAGGCGGAAGCCGCCCAGGGGAATACAGCCCAGCACGTCGTACCAGTGCACGAAGGGATAGAAGAACCAGCGATGATAGCGCCGCTCGGCGATGGCCACGGCCCAGCCCAGCAGCACATCGAGCAGGAAGAGGCTGACGAAGGCCAGGTCGATGGCGATGAAGTTGGCGTGGATGTGCCGGTCGTAGGCGGCGTGCCAGCCCGGGGCCACGGCCTCGAAGGCCGCGTTGAGTGGCGGCAGCAGGTAGAGGGAGTCGAACAGCAACAGCGCCAGGTTGGCCACCACCAGGGCCAGGATCAGCAGGTCCCAGGCGATGTGCAGGCGCTCCAGGGCCAGGCCGACGGGCCGTTTCACCCTCGGCTCCCGGCGGTGGTGCGCAGCGGGTCGAGCAGTTCGCTCAGGCCGTTGTGGTCGATCTCGTGCATCAGGTGCAGCAGCCGGCCGATCTGGCCCTCGGGAAAGCCCTCCCGGGCGAACCAGTTGAGGTAGGGGCCGGGCAGGTCGGCGATCAGGCAGCCCGCGTGCTTGCCGAAGGGCATGCGCAGGGTGACCAGTTTCTCAAGGTCTTCGGGATTCACTATGCTGGCTCCATGACGGACAGAGGCGACCTTACCATGCCGGATGTGACGCTCGAAGGGCCCATCGGGGTGATCGCCGATACCCACGGGCTGCTGCGCCCCGAGGCGCTGACGATGCTCCAGGGCTGCGGGCTGATCCTGCATCTCGGCGACGTGGGCAGCAAGGACGAGGACGCCGCCCTCCTCGAGCGCCTCGCCGCGCTGGCGCCACTGCACACCGTGCGGGGCAACATCGACACCGCGTCCTGGGCCGAGGAGCTGCCGCACACCCTGGACCTGCGGGTCAACCGCTGGCGGCTGCACCTGGTGCACGACATCGCCGACCTCGACGCGACCATCGACTGCGACGCCGTGCTCCATGGCCACTCCCACAAGCCGCGCAACGAATGGCGGGGCGAGCGGCTGCTGTTCAACCCGGGCGCCGCCGGCAAGCGTCGCTTCCGGCTGCCCATCACCCTGGGCAAGCTGTGGGCGGACGCGCGCGGCCTGCGCGGGGCGATCCTGCACCTGCCGCTGTGACGCGCCACGCCTTGATCCGGCGACACCCCGCCCGCATGCAGCAGGGGTGAACCTTCCGACCCAACCCGAGGAGAGCCCATGACGACCCTGGTGATCGGTGCCAACGGCCAGATCGGCCGCCAGTTCTGCGCGTTGGCGCAGGCCGCCGGCGAGCCCATCAAGGCGATGATCCGCGATGCGGCCCAGCAGCCCTGGTTCGAGGAGCGCGGTATCGAGACGGTGATCGCCGACCTGGAGGGCGACTTCCGCGCCGCCTTCGACGGCTGCGACCAGGTCGTCTTCACCGCCGGCTCGGGCCCGCATACCGGCCCCGACAAGACCCTTCTGATCGACCTCTACGGGGCCATCCGTGCCGTGGATATCGCCCGCGAGCGGGGCATCGGGCGCTTCCTGATGGTCAGCGCCATGCGTGCCGAGAACCCCCAGGAGGCGCCGGAGAAGCTGCGTCCCTACATGGCCGCCAAGTTCGCCGCCGATGCCCACCTGCGCCTGGCCGGGGTGCCCCACGTGATCCTCAAGCCGGGCCGGCTCACCGACGAGCCCGCCAACGAGCGCGTGGCCACCTCGCTGGCCGAGACCGGCGGCGAGAACCGGGTCTCGCGGGGCAACGTCGCCCATGCCCTGTTGCACCTGCTCAAGGCCCGGGAGCTGGTCGACCGCGAGTTCGTGCTGCTCGACGGCGAGCGTGAGATCGGCGAGGCGCTGGCATAGCGCGGGCAGCGGCCGGCTGACCCGCCCCGTCCCCTTACTCCAGGCGTTGCTCCAGGTCTGCCAGGTAGGCCCGGATGCGCGCCGCGTTGGTGCCCACGTCGCTGGCGCCGAGCCGCGAGGCGGAGCGCATGTCGACCCGCACGCCCTCCGGCGTCTCGGTCAGGCGGATCACCACGTCGTCCTTGAAACCGAACCAGGTGGTGGTGGCGGTGGCCTCGAGTCGGGCGTCGCCCACCGTGGCGATCTCCCAGCCGGCATCGCGCACCTCGGCCTCGACGGCGGCCAGCACCGCGTCGAGGGGCGCGTCGAGCACCAGCGGCTGGATCTCCGGGTAGGCCTCGCGCTGCTGGCGGGCTGTCGCCTCGCCGGGGTAGTCCACGGCGTTGGGGGCGGCTTCCCTGGCCGCGACCAGGGCCTCGAAGGCGGGCGGGTCCTGCAGGTCGGTGGTGATGTCGTGGATGGGCGGCACCGCCCTGGCCTGCTGCAGCTGCATCCAGGGCACCGCGACCAGCACCAGGCCGGCCAGTATCACCAACCCACCGAGCAGCGCCGGCAGGGCGCGGCGGGTGAAGGCGGCGATGATCAGCCCCACCAGGCCCAGCCCGGCGGCGCCGAGGGCAACGAAGGCGCCGTAGCGCAGCATGCTGAAGGCATCACCCAGCGCGAGCAGCCCGGTTCGATAGGCCGGCCCCGCGAGGGCCATGGAGAGGGCTGCCAGGATGGCCAGGATGCCCCCCGCCAGTGCCACCTTGAAGGCCACGCCCGTGCCTCGATGTTCCGATGTCCTGGAGTCAGGTGTCATGCCGCTTCCTTGTGTCGGTCGGCCCATATCGAAGGGTAGCCCCTCCGTCGGGGAGAAGCGCCCGTCATGACCCGGGGCATGGGCAGAAGGGGGTCAATCCAGCACGATCAGGTGATTGGGCAGTTCGTTGCGTTCGTGGGTGGCCGGCACCTGCTCCCTGAGGTGTTCGCCGCAGGCCTCGATGCACTCCAGGAAACCCCGCAGGGTCTCGCCGGCCTTCACCTGGCGGGTGAAGGCCGCCACGATGGAGTGCCAGGTCTCGTCGCCGATGCGTGCCGAGATGCCCCGGTCGACCAGGATCTCCACATAGCGCTCGGCCTCGGAGACGAAGATCAGCATCCCCGTTCCCCCCTCGGTGTGGTGCAGCTCCTGTTCCAGGAACTGCCGCCGGGCGAGGTTGGCCGCCCGCCAGTGGCGAACCGAGCGCGGGATCAGTCGGGTGGTGACGGCGGGAAGGCGGAATACCAGTCCCAGCACGATGAAGGTCGCCCACTGCACCAGCGTCAGCTCCCAGGCCGTCAACCAACCGGGAAAGTAGTTGACCGCACCGGGCACCACCAGCGCCAGCAGGCCCGCCCACAGCAGCGGGATATAGGCATAGTTGTCCGCTTTCGGCGCCAGCACGGTGACCAGCTCGGCATCGGTCTCGCGCTCGACCCGATGAATCGCCTCGGCTACCTGGCGTTGCTCGTCTTCACTCAATAAGGCCATGGGGGTCGTGATCTCCGAATCCTGATATTCATGTCGGTGTCGCCACCGGCTGTAGGCTGTAGATTAGGGTTACCAGCCGCCGGACGCGCCGCCGCCACCGAAGCCGCCGCCGCCACCGCCGAAACCACCCCCGCCGCCGAAGCCGCCTCCGCCGCCCCCGCGAGACCCGCCGCCAAGCGCACCGCCCAGCAGCATGCCGGCCAGCAGGCCGCCGCGACCACCGCGTACCAGGGTCATGACGATCACGAACATCACGAAGAAGAGAATCGATGCCGGTCCCCTGGGGCCCTGCTCCCCGGCCGGGGCGCCGGAGGTGGCGCTGGTGTCCATAGGCTCGCCGCCCAGCACCCGGATCATCGCCTCCACGCCCTCGGTGATGCCGCGGGCGTAGTCTCCCTCGCGGAACGCCGGGGTCAGGGTCTGGTTGATGATCACCGAGGACTGGGCGTCGGTCAGTCGGCCCTCGAGGCCGTAGCCGACCTCGATGCGCACCTTGCGCTCATTCGGCGCGACGATCAGCAGGGCGCCGTTGTCCTCCTCTGCCTGGCCGATGCCCCAATGGCGCCCCAGCTGATAGCCATACTCCTCGATGGTGACGCCCTGCAGGTCCGGCAGGGTCGCCACCACCAGTTGCTCGGTGGTGGCCTCCTCATGGGCCGCGAGCCGCTCGCTCAGGCGGGATTCGGTGGCCGGGTCCAGCAGCTCGGCCTGGTCCACCACACGACCGGTCAGTTCGGGAAAGTCGAGTTCCTGGCCTTCACTTTCCTGGGCATGAAGGCCGAGGGCCGTCGACAGCAGCAATGCCAGTAGCGGAATGCGCAGAAGATCGCTCATTCAAACTCCACCTGGGGGGCCTGGTCCGCGTTCTCGGTCGTGGCTTCGAAGGTCTCGCGAAGCGGCATGTCGCTGTAGAGGATGCTGTGCCACAGGCGACCGGGGAAGGTGCGGATCTCGGTGTTGTAGCGCTCGACCGCGGTGATGAAGTCGCGCCGTGCCACGGCGATGCGGTTCTCGGTGCCCTCCAGCTGCGATTGCAGGGCCAGGAAGTTCTGGTTCGACTTCAGCTCGGGGTAGCGCTCGGAGACCGCCATCAGGCGGCTCAGTGCCCCGGTGAGCTGCTGCTGGGCCTGCTCGAACTGGCGCATCTTTTCCGGGTCGTCCAGCGACTCGGCGTCGATCTGGATGGACGTGGCCTTGGCCCGCGCCTCCACCACGGCGGTCAGGGTCTCCCGCTCCTGCCGGGCAAACCCCTTGACCGTCTCGACCAGGTTGGGCACCAGGTCCGCGCGCCGCTGGTACTGGTTCTCCACCTGCGCCCAGGCCGACTTCACCTGCTCGTCATAGGTGGGGATGTTGTTGATGCCGCAACCCGTCAACAGCATCGCCATGATCAATACAAGGGAAAATCGCCAGATACGAGGGTCGGTAAGCGCGGTGTGTCTCGTCAGCATGGAGTCGGTCATCCCTGTGATTGCGATTCGATGCTCCCCAAGGTACAGCTCAGGTTGAGGCGAAGGAAGCGATGCATGGAGACACTCTGTTCGGTAGCGAACAAGGAGTTGTCCCCGTTGATTCTGGCTTTCGTCAATCCGCCTGCGACGAGCTGACATCGTGCTCGGCGGCATCTTCGGCACCTTCCTCGACCATCTCCTGGGCCTTCTGCTGCTGCTCCTCTTCCTCCTCAGAGGCCCCCGGCGTCGCGTGGTCCTTGTTCGCGACGGCCAGGGTCGCGGTGACGGCGAAATGGTCGGAGCCGGCGACCCTTACCCGGTCGAGGCCGATCAGGTGGAAACCGTCCGAGACGAACAGGTGGTCGATCGGGTATCGCAAGAATGGTCGCTCCGCGGGGTAGGAGCTCAGCAGCCGTCGGCCACGGCGAGGGTCCTTCAGATCGCTCAGGTCGGCGAACAGCCGGGTGGTGTCGGACCATGCGACGTCATTGAAGTCGCCGGTGACGATCCAGCGATTGTCCGAGTCCTCTTGAACGTGGCGGGCAACGAGCATCAGCTCGGCATCGCGGACCCGGCTGTCCCGGCGCTCGCTCGTCTCGTCGTTGTGGCTGATCTGGTCCCGCAGCCCTGGCGGGACGGGGTGGGTGCCGATGTAGCGCACCGGCCCGATGTCCGGCACATCCAGGGTCGCGAAGATCGATGGCCGACGATCAGAGATCAGGTGCTTGATCTCCTGCTCCAGCAGCGGGAACCGCGACCAGAGCATGATTCCCAGCCCCTCGCCACGAACCTCCCCGACCCGATGCGCATAATGCTCATCCAGCGGCGCCACCGCCTCGGCCCAGGCGCGATCGACCTCGATCAGCAGCAGGAGGTCGGGGTCCTCACGCTGCACCATTGCCACCAACTCGTCGTAGCGGTCGTTGGTGTAGGTGACATTCGCCGTCAGGACTTTCAGGGCCGTCCGGTCCCCGCCGGGTTGAGTCTCGGCGGTGGGGACCTCGGTCGGCCAGACAGGCGTGAACGGCAGGATATGCGACAGCTGCCATGACCCCGTCGCGAGGATCACTGTCAACCATACGGCGTGCTCAGTGCGTGGCTGATTCCACCAGGCGTGAACTGCCAGCAGTGCCAGTGGCACTATGATTGCCACACTCAACTGAAGCCGCGGGAACTCCCACAACTGTATCCACCACTGACCGCTGGGAATCATCGGCAGCAAGCTGACTGCCAGCATCAGCAGTGCCAGCACTCGGATAGACCAGAGAAGCAGCGTTGCAGCCATGGCACCTCATTCATCAGGCGACACCGGCGACCGAAGCAGTCCCGGTCGTACCTGCTTCAACCCCTTCAAGTATCCTTCTGCCTTGGGGAGCCCGTCTGTGGGGCCCCTGCTCGCCTTCACGCGGGTACTTGCCGTCCCGGTGACCATCGTGCCCCGGCATGCCAAGGCAAATGCGTAGTAACTATAAACCATCCTGTGTCGGGCGACAGGCGACGGTCTCAATGGCCCCTGGACGATGCAAAGCCTCACCGGGTGATGGAGAATGTGTTGTTACCTGATGTTCGCCGCGCGCCTTGGCGACGCTGTCCGACACCATGCGACGAGGTCCCATGAACCCCACCATCGAACTGCTCAAGTCCCACCGCTCCATCCGCAAGTTCACCGACCAGCCGGTCTCCCGCGAGCTGCTGGAGACGCTGATCGAGGCCGGCCAGGCCGCGGCCACCTCCAGCCACGTCCAGGCCTACTCGGTGATCCACGTGACGAATCCGGCGAACCGCGAGGCGATCGCCGAGCTGGCCGGCGGCCAGTCCTACGTGGCCACCTGCGGCGCCTTCCTGCTGTTCTGCGCCGACATGAAGCGTCCCACCGAGGCCGCCGAGCGCACCGGCGCCCGGGTGGTGCGCGGCATGACCGAGCAGCTGCTGGTAGCCAGCGTGGATACTGCCCTGATGGCCCAGAACGTGGCCATCGCCGCGGAATCGGAAGGACTGGGCATCTGCTACATCGGTGGCATCCGCAACAACCCCCAGCAGATCAGCGACCTGGTGGGCATCCCCGATCATGTCTTCCCGGTGTTCGGCATGTGCCTCGGCTACCCGGCCCACGACCCGGACGTGAAGCCGCGCCTGCCGGTGGAGGCGATCCTCAAGGAGGACACCTACACCGATGACCGCGAGCAGGTGGCGGCCTACGACGACGCCATGCACGCCTACTACCAGTCGCGTAAGGGCGGCCCCAAGGACAGCACCTGGTCCCAGAACCTGACCCCGCTGTTCGATACCAAGCTGCGTCCCCACATGCGCGAGTTCCTGGTCAAGCGCGGCTTCGAGATGAAGTAAAACGCGCCTCATACGTCATGGCGGCTGGCATGCCGGGCCCGGCCTCGAAGGCGCACAGGGCATTGAGCGGCAGGAAGGGGGGCGTGTCATCCGAGGCCTAGTTAGTTCAGCTAATGAGTGACGCAAGAGATCATGGCTTGTTTGAGTGTGACGCCGGCGGCTACGCTTGGCAGCCCATCGCCTCCTGGTCCCGCATATTGGGAGGCCAGCGACCCGAGAGAACCGGCCCATGAGATACCGTCCCATCCTGCCAGCCCTGATCCTGTTGACCCTCTTGCCACTGCCGGCATTCGCCGGCGACTGGCAGCCACGCCCCGACTGGGCCGACATCTTCGCCGAGCAGAGGGCCGTCAACGGCACCCTGGTGATCGTCGACGAGCGGGAGGGCCGCGAGGGCCACTGGGTGGTGAACCCCGAGCGCGCCGGCGAGCGGCTCTCTCCGGCTTCCACCTTCAAGGTGCCCCATGCGCTCTTCGCCCTGGATGCCGGCCTGGTGGAGGATGAGTTCGAGGTGTTCCACTGGGACGGAGTGGAGCGCGATGTGCCGGCCTGGAACCAGGACCAGACCCTGCGCTCTGCCCTGCGCTTCTCCACCGTCTGGGTCTTCCAGCGCCTCGCCGACGAGCTCGGTGCCTCGCTCGAGCGGGAGTACCTGAGCGAGACAGGCTACGGCAACGCCGACGTCGGCGGCGATGTTGAGACCTTCTGGCTCGACGGCAGCCTGCGGGTATCGGCCTTCGAGCAGGTCGACTTCCTCGAGCGGCTCTACGACATGGCCTTGCCCTTCGCCGAGGCCGACCAGCGGCTGGTCAAGGACATCCTGATCAATGAGGCCGGACGCGACTGGATCCTGCGCGCCAAGAGCGGCTGGGACGGCCGGGTCGGCTGGTGGGTCGGCTGGGTCGAATTGCCCGCCGGTCCGGTGTTCTTCGCCCTGAACCTCGACACCCCCGAGCGGCTGGCCGACCTGCCCAAGCGCGAGGCCATCACCCGGGCGGTACTGAGCCGACTGGAGGCGCTGCCGATGGGCGAGTAAGCGGCGCGAACAACGATGCCAGGTACAGAGGCGAGAGGCGGACCCTCCTGGTCCCGCGCCGTAGCCCTCGGCGGCGAGTGGGCCATGCTTCTCACCGGGCCGAGGGCTCCTTTCGGCCCCGGCGGCGCGGGAGGTCTCCCCGGCCAGCTCGGAGAAGGTCAGGCAGCGAGGCCCGGTTCCCGCGACCGACTTCGCCTGCGCCGTCACCGCCTCTGGCGCGCCCCAGGAGGTCGCCTGGCTGCTGCACTACCTGTTCGAGATGGTGCTCGACGGTCGCAATGCCTTCGTGGCTGACGGCGTGCAGCGGGCGCTGGGCCGCGAGCCCACCGGCGTGACGGCCTTCGCAGGCCGCGGGCGAGGAGGCGACCGCATGACCCTGCTGCCCAGTGTCGCCGTCGTCCTGGCGATGCCGGGTGCCGTGCTGATCGGCGGTGGCCTTCAGCCGTGGATGTAGCGCAGGCGGGCATCGCGGCGCAGGCGCAGCATGGTGATCACGTTGGTCAGGAAGATCAGGCTCTCGGCGATGGTGCCGCCGATCGAGCCAGCCAGCAGGTTGCTGATCACCCAGCACAGCGCCGCCACCGCCAGGGCGGCGCGCATGGCGATCCCGCTCAGCATGAACATGCCCCAGGTGCCCAGCAGCCCCGCCGCCAGGGCAGGGATGTCCCGCGGGCCGCTCCAGGTCAGCGCTGCCACCGCCAGGGTGGCGACCAGCATCACCAGCATGAGCAGGCGGTGGCGCGGGAAGCGGCGCACCAGGGCGATGCGCAGCACGATCAGCGCCGAGATCCCGGCCGCCACCCAGCTCTCGAACAGCGCGAACTGGGCGGCGAAGGCGACGTTGGCGAACAGCAGCAGCACGAACAGCCTGTCGTCCCGCTTGCTGGCGAATGCCACGAGGCACAGCGCCAGGGCCACCAGGCTGACGCCCTGGCCCAGCAGCCATCTCAGGCCGATCTCGTCCATGGAATATCCGCTGTCGGGGTGGAGAAGGAGGAAAACCGCGCCATGCTAGCATGCCGGCCCGCCGCACATCTGTGGTAGCCGATGGCATCACGCCGGGGCGCTCAGGCGAGTTCCAGCTCCTGCAGCAAAGCGGCCAGTGCCTGCCGGTCCTGGCCCTCCAGCGTCGTCAGGGGCAGCGGCAGGCTGGGCGGTTCGGTGAGCCCCAACAGCTCCGCCGCGGTGGCCACCACGCGCAGGCTTCCTCCATGCCGGCGGAACAGGGCCCATAGCGGCTCGAGACGCTGGCTCAGCCGCAGGGCCTCGTCCCCCTTGCCGGCCCGGGCCGCGTGGGTAATGGCCAGGGCGGTCTCGGGGAAGAGGCCGCCGATCACCGAATACCAGGCCTCGCAGCCGGCATTCAGCCCGGTGGCGGCCATGGCATCGCCGCTGACGCCGATCGTCACCTCCGGCGGGATCAGGCCGCGCAGCCGCGCGACACGCTCCCGGGCGGCCTCCGGCTCGGCGGGCACGCCGGGTATCTTGATGGAGGCTACCCTGGGCAGCGCCGCGATGCGCCCATGCAGCGCGTCGCTGAAGGTGAAGTGCGTCGTGCCGGGGTTGTCGTAGACGCAGAGCGGCAACGAAAGTCGAGCGGTCACGGCCTCATAGAACCCGAAGACCTCCTCCTCGGACAGCGGCTGGTACGACATCGGCGCCAGCAGCACCGCGCTGGCGCCCGCGGCCTCGGCGTCCTCGGCCAGGGCCAGGACGTCCCGGGTGCGCAGCGCGCTGATGCCCACGATTACCGGCACGTCGCCGGCGTGCTCCACGGCCAGCCGGGCTATGCGGGCGCGCTCGGCGCGGGTGAGGTAGGCATAGTTCCCCGTCGAGCCGAGAGCCCCGATGGATTCCACGCCCGCAGCGGCAAGCCTCTCGACCAATCGGACGAAGGCCGCCTCGTCGATGGCGTTCTCGTTCATGGGCGTCAACGGAAAGGCACTCAGGCCGGTGAACATGGCGGTCTCCTCGCTCCATAGGCTGGCGGCGGACTTGCTCGGGAGTATGCCACGGCGGAGACTCGGCACCACGCATCCGGGCTGCGCACCGGAGTCTTTCCGCTAACCCGTGGAGGTCGACCGAATGGAGAGACAAGCCGATCCCGACCTGGCCTCGCGCCTGCGCGAGTTGCTGAGGAGCCTGCCCGACGAGCGGCTGCCGATCACCTACCAGCAGGCCGCCGAGGCGCTGGGCCTCCCGCCGCCGCGTACCATCCAGCGTGTCGCCCTGGCGCTGGAGGCGCTGATGCGCGAGGACGTCGCCGCCGGCCGGCCGATGATCGCCGCCCTGGTGGTCAGCCGCCGCGGCGACCTGCCCCGGCAGGGCTTCTTCGAGCTGGCGGTATCGCTCGACCGCTTTCCCGCCGACCCGGCACACCATGCGGCGGCCTATCGTCAGGAGCTCCGGCAGGTGCTGGCGGAGCGATCAGAATGAAGCGAAGAGAGTGAGGTGAGCTCACAGGGTGCTCTGGTCGGCGGCCCCGCGCCGCGACCACGCGTTGGCGCGACTTGCCGGCTTGGTCGCGGAAAGACTCGACGAGCTTCACCTAGCGACGCGGGCCGGATTTGGTGACGTTGACGAACATGTCACCACAGTAGTCCGCCCATTCTATAGACGGCAACTAGCCAAGAGAAAAACGTGTCACTCCAAAGAAATCGGCCGGAATAGGCTAACTAACTGAATTCTCGGACCACAGGTGTCGAAATCAGGCCAAAATCGGGTTGGAAGTGTCGAACTCGGGCTCAGCATCTTCCTTTCTGCGTCAATCCGGTGAATAAGGCGTAATTAAGGCGTAATAAGGGCAGCCCGTAGGCTGCCCTGTTCGGTCATGCATAGAGTGAAGCGCCTCAGCCTTTGGGACCTCGAGGCTCGCTTATCAGTCCATTGACCATGCCATAGCACGCCACCAGCAAGACGAAGGTGAAGGGCAGGGCGGTAACGATCACTGCCGCCGCCAGCGCTTTCAGGCCGCCACCCAGCAGCAGGGCGATGGCGATGGCACCCTGGATGAGGGCCCAGAAGATCCGCTGCGGTTTGGGCGCATCGACCTTGCCGCCGGCCGTGATGGAGTCGATCACCAGCGAGCCGGAGTCGGAGGACGTGATGAAGAACACGACCACCAGCACGATGCCGATCAAGGAGGTGATCTGGGACAGCGGCAGTCGGCTGAACACCACGAACATCTGCAGTTCGAGGGCCGAGTCCATGGCGCCCTGGAAGTTGTCGGTGATCACTTGATCGACGGCTGTGCCACCTAAGGTACTCACCCACAGCACCGTGATAGTCGACGGCACCAGCAGCACGGCGATCAGGAATTCACGTACGGTGCGACCTCGGCTGACCCGGGCGATGAACATGCTGACAAACGGTGCCCAGGAGACCCACCAGGCCCAGTAGAAGGTGGTCCAGCCCTGGCTGAAATTGGCATCCTCACGGCCGAAGGGCATGGAGAGCGCAGGCAGGTTGACCAGGTAGGCGACCAGGTTCTCGAAGAAGCCGGTGACGATCAGCAGGGTCGGGCCCACGGCCATCACGAAGACCACCAGCAGGAAGGCCAACACCATATTGAGCTGGGAGAGTCGCTGCACGCCCTTATCGACGCCGAGGACGACCGACACCAACGCGATCAGGGAGATGCTGATGATCAGCACCACCATGGTGACGTTAGTGTTGGGGATGCCGAACAGGTAATTCAAGCCTGCGGCGGCCTGAGTGGCGCCGAGGCCGAGTGACGTGGCCAGGCCGAACAGCGTGGCGAACACCGCCAGGATATCGATGGCGTGGCCTGGCCAGCCCCAGATGCGCTCCCCAAGGACCGGGTAGAAAACCGAGCGCATGGTCAGCGGCAGGCCCTTGTTGTAGGCGAACAGGGCCAGGGCCAGGGCCACCACGGCATAGGTCCCCCAGGCATGCAGGCCCCAGTGGAAGATGGTGGTGGATATGCTTAGCGAGGCGGCGGCGGCCGGGTCACCCGCGGCGGCGCCCAGTGGTGCCCAGTCGGTGCGCACCCCGTTTTCCACGGTGATACCCCCCATGGCGCTGCCGTAGTGGGTCAGTGGCTCGGAGAGCCCATAGAACATCAGGCCGATGCCCATGCCCGCGGCGAACAGCATGGAAAACCAGCCGATAAAACTGAATTCCGGCTGGGCATTGGCACCGCCTATCCTGACCCTAGCCATGGGCGTGAAGATCAGCACGAACGCGAGCACCAGGAAGATGTTGGCCGCCAGCAGGAAGAACGAGGACAGGTTAACGGTCAGGAAGTTGAAGGCGGTATTGAAGACTGGTTCCACCTGGTCTTGCAGGGCCAGCGTGATGATCACGAAGAACAGGACCGTCAGTGAGGAGATGGTGAAGACCTTGCCGTGCAGGTCCACTGAGATCCCGAACTTGGAGGCCGCGAAGTTGTCCTGTCCGATCACGTGATCGGTTTCGATGAGGTTTGCCGGCCCATCCGGTGCCGGGATGCCCCGGGGGCCGGCGTGTTTCGGTTGCGGGGCGCTCGCTTCGTTGGGATTTATATACACTTTTTATTTCCCTTTCAGTTTGTCGGTAGTTGAGGGTGCGTGCAGTAGTTAGCACCGAGGCCTGACCAGAAAGGTCGAGGCCTGGGTGTGGGTCGCCACCTTATGCCCGTGAGAAGGCATCACGAGATTCGCGTGAGTAGGTGGATGGGTTGGCATGGCGACTGGATCGGCGCCCACGTCCCCGATCGTCTTGATCAGCGTGTTATCGTGGCCCGGGACAAGGGTGGGCTCGTCGTTGTAGTTCATGCGTGCTCCTCAGGTTGTTATTATTGCGTCGCCTGGGGCGACGCGGGACATTCTGGGTGCGAGTGGCGGAAGATCTAACGATCAGGCCAACTGATACCTTGCTGCTCGTGTCGTATTCAACAGCAGGCAGGCGATCGTCATCGGACCCACGCCACCGGGTACCGGCGTGATTGCGCCAGCGACCTGGGCAACCGATTCGAAATCCACGTCACCCACGAGCTTTCGCTTGCCATCGACATCAATGGCGTTGATGCCGACATCGATGACCGTTGCACCCGGCTTGATCCAGTCAGCGTTGATGAACTCCGCCCGGCCGACCGCCGCTACCACGATATCGGCATTGCGGCACAGCGTTTCGATGTTCCTCGTTCGTGAATGGGCAATGGTGACCGTACAGTTTGCCTGCAGGAGCAGTGCAGCCATCGGCTTTCCCACGATATTGGAGCGCCCCACCACCACGACATTCTTGCCACTAAGGTCCGGGTGGACCTGGCGCAGCATGATCATGCAGCCTTGTGGCGTGCACGGCACAAGTGATGGACGCCCGGAAGCGAGTGCCCCGACGTTCAGTGGGTGAAAGCCATCAACATCCTTGGCCGGATGGATGGACGCTATCACCACATCCTCGTCGAGATGTGACGGTAGTGGCAGTTGCACCAGAATGCCGTGCACCTCAGGATCATTGTTCAGTTGATCGATCAGCTCATTCAGGGTGTTCTGGGAGGTTTCGGCATCGAGCCGGTGCTCGATAGAACCCATTCCCGCCTCTGTCGCCCGCTTCACCTTGTTTCTCACATACACCTGGCTAGCGGGATCCTCCCCCACAAGCACGACAGCCAGTGTCGGCACCATGTCATGTTCGCCCTTGAGTAGCGCGACTTCTGAGGCGACTTCCAGCAAGACCTGATCCGAGAGCTGTTTTCCGTCTATTAAATGAGTCATCATGCCCCCTGCTTCTATTTGAAAATGACGGTCTTGTTGCCCGAAAGGAACACACGGCTCTCGGTATGCAGCTTGACGGCGCTTGCCAGTGCCTTCGTTTCGGTATCGCGGCCAAGCGCAACGAGTTCTTCCGGGTAGTAGGCATGATTGACGGGGAGCACGGACTGCTCGATGATCGGACCTTCATCCAGGTCTGCGGTCACGTAGTGCGCCGTGGCACCGATCAGCTTGACGCCACGCTCGAATGCCTGGTGATAGGGCTTGGCACCCTTGAAGCCGGGCAGGAAGGAGTGGTGGATATTGATGGCCCGTCCATGCAGCTGCTTGCATAGGCTATCGGACAGGACCTGCATGTAACGCGCCAGTACCACCAGCTCGGTTCCTGTCGCGTTGATGATATTGAGTAGCTCGGCTTCCTGTTCCAGTTTGTTTTCTGCCGTCACTGGCAGGTGAACAAAGCGAAAGCCTTCACGCTCGACCAGCGGTTGAAGATCCAGGTGGTTGGATACGACCGCGGTGATATCGATGTTCAATTCGCCCTTGTGATAACGGTAAAGAAGGTCGACCAGGCAGTGGTCAAACTTGGATACCATGATCATGACCTTGGTCGGGTGGCTGACCTCATGCATCGCCCAGGCTATGCCATGCTTGTCTGCCAGGGCATTGAATCCAGTGCGGATGTCCTCGAAGGTGTAGCGGGAGTCCGGGGTGATGTTGAATAGCGTCCGTAAGAAGAACTGACCGCTGATCTTGTCATCGAATTGGGATAGTTCTGCGATATAGCCGCCGCGCTCTGTGATATAGGATGCGATTCCGGCAACGATTCCAGGCGCAGTCCTGCAGCTGACAGTGAGGATGTATTGGTTGGAGTAGTCCGTGACGTGTCTCATGGCAGAAAACCTTTATATATTGATGTTTGTTGGTTGATTCGCTGACAGCAACTTGATGTCTTTGAAGTTCTTTATTCAGGCATCAGGATGGATTGCCTGTCGGGTTGTTCATTGTTGCGATCAAGGGTCATGTCATTAAAAGCTCACTTCAAAGCCTTGTTAGGGTCTTCTGCCAGGTTCGACGCGTTACGTGCGATACGCAGCCAGGACGAGCTTCCCTTCTGACGATGATCAACTGGCAGTTGCACCACCTGGATCTTGTCACCACCTTTCATCTTCTGACTTCCATCCCAGGCTTCGACCCAGACACATCGCATCTCCGGATTGACCTCACAGTTGCCGTTGGCGCGTACCCCGCCACAAGGACCGTTGCGCAAGGACTTAGGGCAGTTCATGGGGCAGGACATTCCGGTAGAGCTGAGGATGCACTGACCACACATCTTGCAGTCGAACAGTAATCCCTTGCTGATCTTTTCCAGCTTGCTCACCGGCTTTTCTGCGCGTTGGTAGCCTACCGAGTTCCAGAGCGGCTGCAACTTGACGACTACCGGTTCGAATATCCGGTATACGCGCTCGAAGAATCTTGCGTGCCGCACGGCCCAAAGGCGAATGGGATACATGTGTCTCTCCTTTCACGGCAACGCCACTGTGGAACTGATCATGGATCCCTGGATCCGTGAGACGCCTGCTTGATCCTTTATAACCAACAAGAAGCTTCTCGCCTTGCCAGGTAAATACTTTCCTGGCGAAGAGGTTGGTATTACAAGGTTTCATGGCACTCACGGATGCAGGGGGTTTTCAAGTCAACCGCTAGACCGGCTTTTCAAGCGGATGTGGCGATCTTCTTCTTGGGGTCGAAGAAGGGCTTTTCGACCACAACAGCCTTCACGGGGCCGGAGGCGGTTGGAATTTCCAGTTTAGTGCCGGGTGCTGCATGTTCAGCGGCTACCATGGCCAGCGCAATGTTCTGCTCAAGGCGCGGGGAGTAGACCGCAGAGGTCACCTTTCCGACGGTCTCGCCATCCTTGCTGAGTGGCCAGTACCTGGTGTTGGGTCTCTTGAGGGGCGCCATATCGATACGCAGCCCGACCTGCTTGCGACTCACGCCATTCTTACGGATGCGCTGCAACGCGGCCTTGCCGATAAACTCTGCCTCCATGTCCGGGTTCACCAGACGGTCCATCCCGAGTTCGTAGGGATTGGTGTTGCTGTCCGCGTCAGCGTGATAGGAGAGCATCCCACCTTCGATGCGGCGAATCGTGGAGGTATGACCAGGCTTCAACCCGAAGGGCGCACCTGCGGCCATGATCTTTTCCCAGAGTTCGTCACCTCGCGTACCGTCACGCAGGTAAAGTTCATAGCCCAGCTCGCTCGACCAGCCCGTGCGCGAGACAATCAGCGGGATGCCATCAAGCTCGATCTCGCGCAACCAGTAGTAGCGCAGGTCCATGATGCTCTCGCCGAAGAGACTCTTCATCACCTCTCCCGAGTTCGGGCCCTGGAGTTGCAGCGGCGAAACGTCGGGTTCGCGGATGCTGACATCGAGCCCGGCATGAATCGCAACACCTTGCGCCCACAGGAGGATGTCGCTGTCAGCCAGAGAGATCCAGAAGTGATTCTCTGCGAGCCGTAGCAGGATCGGGTCGTTAAGGATGCCACCGTCCGCATTGGTGATGAGGATATACTTGCACTGACCAACGGCCATTTCCGAGAGATCACGCGGGGTCAGGCTCTGCACGAATTTCGCCGCATCCGGACCGGTGATTTCCACCTGCCGCTCGCTGGCAACGTCACAAAGGATGGCCTCATTCACGAGGTTCCAGAAATTCTGTTCCGGATCCCCGAAGTCACGCGGGATATACATGTGGTTGTATACTGAAAAACCCTTTGCCCCCCAGCGGACTGTTGCGTCAAAGTAGGGAGACTTCCGGATCTGTGTTCCGAACCCGAAGTCATCGGCTTTTTCTATGTTGGCTGACGTAAGATTTGTCATTGTAGTTACCTTTCCTGATATAAAGTTCAAGGGGCAGCGCGAACTGGCTGATTTGGCACAGCTCAATATAGGCTCACATGGCGGTGTGAAGCGGCCTAAAATCACTGTGAATTGGATCCGAACAGACCAGTTTTTTACGTAGCGCAGTCCATTTGGTCCGGCTTGCCCGTGCAGGGCCTTGTCGTCGCTGGGCGTGGGCTTTACCCCTGCCCCTGCTGGTGATCCGTCGTTGGCTCATGGCGAAGTCAACGCAGGGGGGAGTCTGATACCGTTGGGGTTGGGGCAACTGGCAGTAGGGCCCTGCTTCACCTCTGTGGTAGGGCCGAGGTGGAACGACGCTGACGCTCCCGCCTCTACCGGCTGCGCCGGGGGGAGGCGGTTATTCCATGAATCGAGGATGTGGGGGATGCATGGTGATCAAGGGAAAGCGTGATATCGAGCATCAACGCGGGGCCATCCCGCGCCAAGGTGAGCGTCTGGCACCGGCTTGGGCCGGAATCGTCGTTGCCTGTCGCGTGGAGGCACCATGAAGACGCTATCGAGCACAGGGTTTGCGATCTTTGGCGCAGCGCTAGTCGCGATCAGTTACGGGCTCGCGCGCTTCGCTTTCGGGCTTTTCGTGCCCCCTATCCGGGACGAACTGGGACTCACGCCGTACGTGATCGGCATCATCGGCGCGCTGCCGCTAATCAGTTTCCTGTTGGCCACGGCGATCGCCCCGTTAATCACCGCTTATCTCGGGGCCCGCAACACGGCGATGCTCTCCGGGACGTTCGGCGTCGGTGGCCTGGCGCTGATCAGCCAGGCCAGCGACGCGCTGATGCTGGGCATGGGGGTGTTCGCATGCGGCATCTGCACGGGCCTGATGATGCCGGCGCTCACGGCCGCCATGCAGGCGATGGTTAAGCGCTCGATGCACGGGCGCGTCAGCTCGGTCATGAACGCGGGGACCAGCATCGGCGTGATCGTGGCCGTACCGACGGTGCTGTTCCTGGCCGGCGCCTGGCGGCTGGCGTACCTCTCCTTCGCCATCCTGGCAGGCATCGGCGTCGTTGCCGCCTGGCTCTTCCTGCCCTCGGTGTCGCGGATCACGCCGGGGAACGCCGCGCCACCGCCACCGCTCAGCGAACTGCCCTGGTCACGCCTTGTCAGGCTCTCGCTGTTTGCCTTCCTGATGGGCTTCATCTCCTCCGCGTACTGGATCTTCGCGCCTGACCTGGTGGTCACCCTCGGCGGCCTGCCGCCCGGCGCCACCGGATGGCTCTGGCTCTCGGTGGGCATCGCCGGCCTCGGCGGGGCAGTGGTGGCCGACCTGGCCGATCGCAACAACCCACCCATCACGCAGGCCCTGATGCTGATGATGCTGGCCGCGAGCCTGGCGCTGCTTGCCGCCAGCCCCAGTCAGTCATGGCTGGCGGCCTTCTCTGCACTGGTCTTCGGCCTGGCCTACATGAGCCTGACGGGGCTCTACCTCATGACCGGTATCCGCCTGTTGCCGGGCCGGCTGTCGGTGGGGCCGGTACTGCCCTTCATGGCGGTATCGCTGGGTCAGGCGTCCGGCTCGCCTGTCGTTGGTGGGCTGGTGGATATCTTCGGCTACGCCGATGCCTTTGCCATGTTCGCCGCGCTCGGCATCCTGGTGGCGATCCTGTCGCCCTTCTACCCGGGCCACATCGCCCAGGCCGAGGAGGACGAGGAAGAGGACTCAGGCCTCCAGGCGGCCTACGATCACCAGCTCCAGAACGATGAGGGCGAGCCGCTGGAGCCCGCCGAGGAGGAAGCTGAGAAGCCCGCCGTCAACCCATGACGGCGGTCCTGGGATTGGGCCGGTGCCCAGGCACGAATGAGCCGGTGACCGCTACCCGGCTCAGTTTCCAGATTCGGCCATCAAGCAGGCAAGTTTGGGGTGAGCCGATTTGATGTCTCGGGTGGCGATGTAGGTCATGTAGCGTTCGATCCCCAACTCCTCTGAAAGAAGCTTATCCATTACCTGCTGAAAGGCGGAAAGGCTGGGGGCGACGACTTTCAAGACGTAGTCCATGCCGCCACCCGTCGCTATGCATTCGACGATCTCGTCCACCTGGCGGATATAGGCCTCGAAGCGCTCGAAAGCCGATTTTTGATGCCCCTTCAGTGAAACGGTCACGATGACTTTCGAGACATCCACGATCTTTTCCAGCGAGATGTCCGCATGATACCCACGTATCAGGCCAGCTTCCTTCAATCGGTTGAAACGAATCCAGCACGGCGTCGGGGAAAGATTGACCAGCTCTGACAGTCTGGCCTTGCTGAGCTGCCCGTGCTGCTGCACGGCGGACAGGATGCGCATGTCGGCAGCATCAAGAGTCACTTTCCTCATGTGCACTCAGCCTCTGTTTGATTGCCGCAGGCGGGGCCGTCGTCGTTGCATATGGATCTGGCCTGAGTTCACAGTCTAGATCGTATCGATGACATTGACCCCGTTACGGTAGACACATGGACTGATCGAGATGCTGCGTATTCCACGCCACCATGAAGGAGTCGGGTCAATGGCTCATGCTTTCGGCGACGTAGCGCCTGCACTTGTCCCGAGCGTTGATCAAGACGTCGCGCAACAGCTCTTCGGCGCTGGGATGGTAGACCGGCATCGCCAGGACCTGCTCTGCCGTCATGCCGTGCGTGATGGCCAGGGCTAGCAGGTGCGCCAGGTGTTCCGCCTTGTACCCAAGCAGCTCGGCGCCCAGTATCACACCGGTTTTCGCGTCCAGGTAGACCTGGATGCGCCCTTCGACCTTGTTCCAGACCACATGGCGAGGACTGGTAAACGGCAGGTCGCCAATGACGATCTCCTGACCCTCGAGTTGTCGGAAGCTCTGGCCGATCGTGGCGATCTGCGGATCGGTGAAGGCCACCATCAGCGGCGGTCTACGCTGTGCAGGCACCGGGTTCGGGTAGTTCAAGGCATTATCGGCGGCAATACGCCCTTCATCGAAGGCCTCGTGCCACAGCGGCAGGTGGTCGGTCACATCGCCGGCGATAAAGATAGGAAGGTCCGAGCAGCGCATCGTCTGCGGGTCGAATGTCACCGCGCCCGCCTCGCTGACTTCCACGCCCGTATGCTCCATACCCAACCGGTCCACGTTGGGGATCCTCCCCGTGGCCACCAGTACCCTGTCGAACACCCTGGTGACCCGCTCTCCGTTTGGTTGCTCAAACTCGATCCAGGCGCCTTCGGCGTCTTCCCGGGTGCTCACCACCTGGCCGACGGGGTAGATATCCAGCTCGGTGCTGAAGAGGTCGAGCGCTTGCTGCTGCAGGTCCGGATGAGTGAGGGCGTTGATCCTTCCGGAGCGGCCGTAGATGGTCGTCTCGACGCCCAGCCGATGGAGTGCCTGCCCCAGTTCCAGGGCAATCACGCCCGTACCGATCACGGCGATCGAGCGGGGCAGGTCCTCCAGCTCGAAGACCGTGTCGCTGGTGAGCACGCGAGCCATGACGGGCTCGAACACCTCGCTGACCGCCGGCCTGGAGCCACAGGCGAGGATGAACTTCTTCGCAGTGACCTCGACCGAGTCACCCACCCTGAGGCGGCCCGGCCCGATAAACCGGGCGCGCCCCTCAAGCTTGTAATGGGCCGGAATCTTGTCGACGTAGCGGAGGTTGTTGGCGACGAAGCGATTATCTCGCTCCCGGCGCAACCGTTCGAAGACCTTGCGGCCATCCACGCGACCCGTCGCCGTCACCCCGAAAAACTCGCTGGAGTTCAAGTGGTGCGCGTAATCGGCAGCGGTGATCATCAGCTTGCTGGGCATGCAGCCGACTCGTGCACAGGTGGTGCCGTAGGGGCCGTCCTGGATCATCACCAGGCTGTCGGTCTTGCGGCTGATCCTCGAGTAGGCGCCCAGCCCGGCGGTGCCGGCGCCGATGATGGCGTATTCAACATTCATGGTCTTCATGGCAGGTTCGCTCATCTGGCGCCTCATCGTAGCGGGTGTCTTGTTGTTCAAGGCGTGACGTGGTGGTTTAGGGGGGCGAGATCGACTTCAGCCCTGGCTGAATGAGCCCCGGCTGAATGATCCATGACAGGGGCAGGCTATCCGCGGCCTTTCGGGCGGTAAAGCGAGAGATTCTCAGTGTTTGGGTTATTTTTGCTAACCCATGGGTGACGGAGCGTCGGGCCGAGGCCGCCCTTGGTGGGGGATGGTGTTATGCCTGGATCCTTCCTCCGGAGGCTGCCAGGCCTCACGTTAGCCAGGCTAATCCAACTGCTTAGGAATCGTCGCTTTCCGGGCGTTTCCTGGATCGCATAGGATTCGCAGAGATTCGCAGAGAAGGAAGCCTATCCATGTCAGTCCACCAGTCCGCCATCCGTTGGCAGCGCAGCCCTCACGAAGCCGATGCCAACACCTATTCGCGCAACCACCAGGTTTCGCTGAATGGTGGCCAGCAGGTCAATGTTTCCGCGTCGGCTGAATTCAAGGGCGATTCAAGCTGCGCCGACCCGGAACAGATGCTGGTCAGCGCGGTGTCCAGCTGTCATATGCTGTTCTTTCTGGCGATCGCCGAGTTCCAGGGGTATCAGGTCGAATCCTATCACGACGATCCCGTCGGCCATCTGGAGCGCAACGACAAGAAAGGGATGGAGGTGACGCGTATTGTGCTGTCACCGCGCATCGCCTTCGGCGGCGATAACATACCGAATCAGGACGCGATATCCAGGATCCACGCCGGCGCCCATCGTAACTGTTTCATCCGTAATTCGATCACCGCCGAGGTGTCGATCAACCATAGCTAGTCAGCCATTCCTGGCGGGAGTCAAATATGCATAACAGCCAAACTTCGGAAAGTATCCTGCTCAGAGAGGATAGGGACGGGGCTGTCACCCTCACGTTGAATCGGCCGGACAAGTTCAACACCCTTTCCGAGGCGATGCTGGCCGAGTTGCAGCGGGAGCTGGACGCGATTGCCGCCGACCCTGCCGTTCGCTGTGTGGTGATCGGTGCCAGGGGACGGGGCTTTTGCGCCGGTCACGACCTGCGGGAGATGCGTGCCAATCCTGATCACTCCTATTATCAGGCGCTGTTCCGTCGCTGCAGCCGAGTGATGCAGAGTATCGTCGCGCTGCCGGTGCCGGTCATCGCCAACGTTCAGGGCATGGCCACGGCAGCGGGGTGCCAGCTGGTGGCCAGCTGTGACCTGGCCATCGCCGCCCGATCGGCCAGCTTCGCGGTATCGGGCATCAACGTTGGCCTGTTCTGCTCGACCCCCGCCGTGGCGCTGTCACGCAACATCCCCCCCAAGCGGGCGTTCGACATGCTGGTATCAGGCCACTTCATCGATGCGGAGACGGCACTGGAGTGGGGGCTGTTGAGTGGCGTCGCCGACGATGCCGATCTGGACGCGGCCGTTGACGACAAGGTGGCACAGATCCTGGGCAAGAGCCCTGCGGCGGTGCGTTTCGGAAAGTCCATGTTCCACCACCAGCGTCAGATGGCCCTGGAGGATGCCTACGACTTTGCCGGTGATGTGATGGCCGAGAACATGCTGAGCCCTGACGCCGGCGAGGGGATCGATGCCTTTCTCGCCAAGCGTAAACCCGTCTGGGAGCAGCCAGGCCGCTAGCGCCGCTGCATGACAGAAAACCCTGATGCCGATCAGGCCGCGGATTCGAGAGTGGCATGGCCGGTGAAACGCCGAGTCTTGAACCCTCCCTTACAATAACAGGGGTTACACCATGAGTGATGTCTGCCAGTTCAATGATGCTCTCGAGAAAACGGCGGCAAATCATGTACCGCTTTCACCCTTGAGCTTCATCAAGCGGGCGGCTGCCGTTTATCCTGACAGGACGGCGCTGATCTACAACGAGACACGTTACAGCTGGCAGCAGACCTACGACCGCTGTTGTCGACTGGCCTCCCTGTTGAAACAGTTCGGCATCGACAGGGGCGATACGGTGGCCGTCATGTTGCCGAATGTCCCGGCCATGTACGAGGCCCACTTCGGGGTTCCCATGGTGGGCGCGGTGTTGAATGCGATCAACATTCGCCTGGACCCGGAGGCGGTGGCCTTCATCCTCGAACATAGCCGCTCGCGCCTGCTGCTGGTGGACCCCGAGTACGTGGACGTGGTCGAGAAGGCCCTGGCCCGCCTGGAAGGGCCGGCGCCCAGGGTGATCAACGTCTCCGACCCGAGCCAGGGCGAAGAGCGCCTGATCGGCGACCTGGAGTACGAGGCGCTGCTGGCTGAGCAGCCGGCGCGGGAGGACTGGCAGCTGCCGGTCGACGAGTGGGATGCGATCGCGCTGGGGTACACCTCCGGCACCACTGGCAACCCCAAGGGGGTCGTCACCCACCATCGGGGCGCCTATCTGAATGCGGTCAGCAACGTGCTCTCCTGGACCTTGCCGTCCCGCGTGGTCTACCTCTGGACCCTGCCGATGTTTCACTGCAACGGCTGGTGCTTCCCGTGGACGCTGGCGGCGATCGGCGGGACCAGCGTCTGCCTTCGCCGGGTCGACCCGCAGGAGATCCTGCGCCTGATCAGGCAGCATCGCGTCAGCCACTACTGCGGTGCGCCCATCGTCCACTCGATGATCGCCGATGCTGCCGGTGCCGAGCAGGCAGCGATCGACCACAAGGTGTCGGGGCTGATCGCCGGTGCGGCGCCGCCGGCGTCGGTGCTGGAGCGCATGGAGAAGCTCGGTGTCGAGCTCACCCACGTCTACGGGCTCACCGAGACCTATGGCCCCGCCTCGGTGTGCACCAAGCAGGATGGCTGGGACCAGCGCCCCCTGGAGGAGCGGGTTCGGCTCAATGGACGCCAGGGGGTCACCTATCCCCTGCAGGAGGGCATCGCGGTACTCGACCCGGCCACGCTGGAGCCCGTTCCCGCCGACGGCGAGACGGTGGGCGAGATCATGTTCCGGGGCAATATCGTCATGAAGGGGTATCTGCGTAACGAGGCCGCGACCAGCGAAGCCTTTGCCGGCGGCTGGTTTCACTCCGGTGACCTGGGTGTGGTGGAATCGGATGGCTACATCAAGATTCGCGACCGACTGAAGGACGTGATCATCTCGGGCGGGGAAAACATCTCCTCGATGGAGGTGGAGGAGATCCTCCAGCGGCATGAAGAGGTCGAACTCGCGGCGGTCGTGGCGATGGCGGATGCCAAGTGGGGCGAAGTCCCCGCGGCCTTCGTCCAGTTGCGCCCGGGCAGCGAGCTGAGCGAAGACGCGCTGATCAGCTTCTGCAGGGAGAACATCAGCCGCTTCAAGGCGCCCAAGAAGGTGATCTTTGGCCCCTTGCCGACCACCCCCACGGGGAAGATCCAGAAGTTCCAGTTGCGCAAGCAGCTCGAGACCGGCCCGTCAGCCTGAACTGGGCGAGGATGAGGCGTTGACGCAGCATCGCTGGCGGAGTGGGGGCAGTGCCTCCGGCGAAAGAAGGAACATATCATGTACAGGGTGCGTCGCTGGGTGGTTCGCCATGCCAGAGTCTTCGAGATGATCTACCGGCGTTTCGAGCCGGTGCTGGTCAAGCTCGCCCCCGTGTGGCGGCGACTGGGTCACGAGCGTGTCGAGGCGCCGGTGAGGAGGGTGGAAAAGGCCGCCAAGGGGGCGCTTTTCGATTGCCAGATGTGCGGTCAGTGCATTCTCTCTGCCACCGGCATGTCCTGTCCCATGAACTGCCCCAAGACACTGCGCAACGGCCCCTGTGGTGGAGTGCGTGCCGATGGGCATTGCGAGGTGAAGCCAGAGATGATGTGTGTCTGGGTCGATGCCTGGGAAGGAAGTCGTCAGATGAAACAGGGCGATCTCATCCACGCGGTCCAGTTGCCGGTGGACCATCGCCTCACGGGCAGCTCGTCCTGGCTTCGCGTGGTTCGCCAGCAGGACGCCAGCTCCTCTTCAGCCGCCAACAGAGAGACAACAAGATGAAGTTCGATGACGAGCCCGTTCCGGGCTACTCACTGCCGATCCTGCCCGGCCACGTCTCCCCCGGGCGACTGGAGCGGGTGCTGCGGGCGGGCAAGTTTGCCATCACCAGCGAGATCGACCCGCCGGACTCTGCCGACCCGGCCGAGGTGCTCAAGCGGGCGGCCATCTTCGATGGCTATGTCGATGCCATCAACGCGACGGATGGCTCCGGCGCCAACTGCCACATGTCCAGCGCCGGGGTCTGCTCGCTGCTGACCCGGGTCGGCTACGCCACCATCCTGCAGATCTCGTGCCGTGACCGTAACCGCATCGCCATGCAGGGCGAGATCCTCGGTGGCGCGGCCATGGGCGCCTGCAACCTGCTGTGCCTGACCGGTGACGGCGTGCAGGCCGGCGACCATCCCCAGGCCAAGCCGGTATTCGACCTCGACTCCATCTCGCTGCTGCAGGTCGCCCGCAACATGCGCGACGAGCAGCGCTTCGAGAGCGGGCGGCGCATCGAGACGCCCCCGCGGATCTTCCTCGGTGCGGCCGAGAATCCCTTCGTGCCGCCGCTGGACTGGCGGCCGCTTCGCCTGGCCAAGAAGGTGGCGGCCGGTGCCCAGTTCATCCAGACCCAGTACTGCTTCGATATCGAGCGGTTGCGCGACTTCATGCTCAAGGTGAACGACCTCGGCCTGCTGGAAGGCCCCGACCGCGTCTTCATCCTGCCCGGGATCGGGCCCCTGGCGTCGGCACGCAGCGCCCGCTGGATCCGCGAGAATGTCCCCGGGGTGCATATCCCCGACGCGGTGATCGCTCGCCTCGAGGGGGCCAAGAACCAGAAGGAGGAGGGCAAGCGGCTCTGCATGGACCTGCTTAACGAGATCCGCGAGATTCCGGGCGTCAGCGGCGCGCACATCATGGCCTACCGCCAGGAGCACAGTGTGGCGGAGATCATCGAGGCGACGGGGGTGCTCGAGGGCCGCGTGCCCTGGTACCCGGGGCGCGACGACCCGAAGGCGCTCAACCCCGAATCCCCGGAAGCCTTGTCGCTCTAGCGTGATGGACCTCGAGACCGACACCGGGACGCTGCCCGACTAACGTGCCCTAGACCTGAGCGGCGTCACCGGCTGGACCGCGTGAGGGGATGTTGGCTTCCTCCAGCAACCATTCGCGAAACTGCCCGGCGATCGGCCGTTCCAGGCCTTCGCCTGCACTCACCACGTAGTACGCCTGGTCGGAGTTCAGGGGAGAATCGGCCAGCACCGTCAGCTTTCCGGCACTCAGCTCCGCCTGGTGGAGCTCCCGACTGCCGAGCAGCACCCCCTGGCCGGCGATGGCCGCCTCCAGCGCCAGCAGCCCGTTGCCGAATCGCAGCTCCCGTAGCGTTCCGCTGTCACATCCCTGCTGCCTGAACCACTCCTTCCAGCCGTAGGGCTCGCTGATGCGGGTGAGGGTGCTGTCACACAGCAACGGCACGCCGCGCAGTGCCTCGACGCCCTCCACGGTGGCGGCCAGTTCCGGTGCGCCGATGGGCACCAGGTCCAGGCTCATCAGTTGCTGGGGCGCCAGGTCCGCGTAGTTGCCGTAGCCCAGTCGCACGGAAACGTCGATGCCCGCGCGCTTGAGATCGGCCACCCCGAAGTCGCTGTCACGGTGGCGGTCTACCGTATGAAGGCTCGCCTGCAGCCGCACTTCGGCGTCCGGGCAGCGGGCGTAGAAGCGATGCAGGCGTGGAACGATCCACTTGGTGGCGAACAGGGGCTCGGCGCACACGGTGACGATCAGGCGCTCCTCGCCATAGGCACGGATCTTGTCCACCGCACGCCCCAGGGCATCAAACCCCTCATGCAGCTCCGGCAGGGCCACGCGCGCGGCCGGGGTCAGGCTGACCCGTCGGTGGTGGCGGACGAACAGGTCGACCCCGAGATACTCCTCGAGCGACTTGATCTGGTGACTGATCGCCGCTGGCGTGACGTTGAGCTCCTTGGCGGCCGCGGCGAAACTCCTGGTGCGCGCGGCCACCTCGAAATAGGAGAGGGCGATCAGGGGAGGGAGGCGTGACATGGCGAACTCTCACGGCAATGGCGGTGGGGCACTGCGCAATCACGTGCCCCGTTCAAGGGTCACTATAGGCGCTGCCGGGAGAAGGCAAGCGCGTTGCGTAGCCCGGGCCGAGGCTCGCACCGGCCCGGGACGAGCGTCGCCGAGCCTCAGCCTCGCTCCTTCTTGAGCGTCTTGGTCCAGCGCTGCCGGGCATACTTGCGAAGGTTGGCCACGTTGTCGGTCTCGTCGACGATGTCCTGTCCCAGGATGGTCTCGATCACGTCTTCCAGGGTGATAAGCCCGACCCAGGTGCCGAGGTCGTCATACACCACGCAGAGGTGCTGTCGGTCCAGGACCATCATCGTGAAGACCTGCTCGACGTTGTCGTCGGCCGACAACGACTTGACAGGATGCATCAGCGACTTGAGGTCCGCGTCCCCCTCCGCATGGTAGGTGTCGGCCTTGTGGACATAACCCAGCGCCTGCTCGCCACCGTCCATCACCGGAAAACGGGTGAAGGGGGAGCGGCCCAGGGCCTCGTCGAACTCGTCCACCGTCATCTGCGGCTTCACCGTCAGCGCCACGGTGCGCGGCGTCATCACGCTCTTCACCTTGATGTCGTGCAGGTTGAGGATGTTGGTGATGACCCGTGCCTCGTCGGCCTCCAGCGCTTTCTCCTCGAGGCCGATCTGCGCCAGGGCCTTGATCTCGCCCCGCATGTCCGTGTCGTGTGCACCCTTGCCGATGCGCCTGGTGATGCGTTCGGACATCCAGATGAAGGGCTTCAGGATCCAGATCATGCCGTCGAGCGTGGTGGCCATCACCGAGGAGAGGGGCCGCCAGTAGGTTGCCCCGATCGTCTTGGGAATGATCTCCGACAAGAAGAGGATCAGCAGGGTCATCACCGCCGAGGCGATGCCGAGCCAGGCCTCGCCGAAGACCACTGTCACCTGGGCCCCGACTCCGGTGGCCCCCACCGTATGGGCAATGGTGTTCAGGGTCAGGATGGCGGCAAGAGGCTGGTCGATGTTCTGCTTCAGGCGGGTCAGCCTTTCATGGAGCGCCGGCCGCGTGTCGCGCAGCTGGGCGACATAGCTCGGCGTCATGGAGAGCAGTGCCGCTTCGAGCAGCGAGCAGATGAAGGACACGCCGATGGAGAGAATGGCGAATGCAGCCAGTAGTAGCATGGAGCCTCGATGAGTAGCCCGGGGACAAGAGGAAAGTCGGCAGAGACAGGATCATCGTTGAACGCCCCACGCCTTGCAAGGCCGCCGGTCCGGCGGTCAGGTGTGGTCCGCTCCCCGAGTCCATCGAGTGCCTGCGGTGATGTAGTGGCGACGTATCGGGAAACCCTGAGTGGTAGTGGGACAGCGCTGTTGTCAGCGCCCGGGTCACGCGCTCGCCGGCAGCGAGAGCAGCAGCGGCGAGCCGACCAGGCCCTCGGAGAGGCGGGTCGTGAGCACCTCCAGGATGCCATCATGCTCTCCCGCCAGGCGCGTGGTGGTGACGCGCAGGCCGGGCGAGTTCGCCATCGCCCGCTCGCAGATCTCCGCGATGTCGCCGCCTTCCCCGGCGTGGCGCCCCGGCGAGAGGAACAGCATGGCGAGTATCACCTCGCTCCCGGCCATGGCCGGCGAGGCCAGCAGGTCGACCAGCAGCGGCTCGTTGAAGCGGTAGGCCTCACCCTCGCGGCGCTCCATGGAGGCGAAGGTGACGCAGCTGGCCTCGTCGCCGAGCAGCACGCTGAGCTGGCCGGCCAGGTAGTTGCGCACCGCCGTGACCTCGGGAATCGGGCTGCCGTGATCGACCAGCACCACCTTCGGCGGCGAGAGGCCCTCCATCCGCTCGCGCACGTTGTCGGCCAGCAGCTGCGCCAGGCGCAGGTCCAGCGGCGCCAGGGTGTCGACCAGCGGCAGCGCCACCTTGATGGCCAGCCTGGGGTAACGGGCCTGTACTTCGGCCAGCCGCTCGGGGAGGTAACGGGTCAGCGCCTGGCTGGGGCCGAAGAAGAAGGGCAGGATCACCAGCTCGGTCGCGCCCCCTGCCGCCAGCTGCTCGGCGAGCGGCCCCAGCGAGACGGCCTTCTGGCCCTCCAGCTCCTCCGCGGGGATCTTGTAGGAGTGCAGCAGGGAGGTGGCCTCGACCTCGTGGCCGGTGGTCCGGCTCAGGGCCCGCGCCAGGCGGCGCAGGTTGAGGGTGGCCTGGGGGCGCAGGGAGCCGTTGTCGATGAGCAGGATCTTTCTCATGGAGGCCTCGGTGGGTTCAGGCATTGTCTGCGTCGCTGACGGTCTGGATGACCTCGAAGCCCTCGAAGCTCGGCGGGCCCAGGTAGAGCCCCTCGCGCTTGCTCTGGCCGGCATTGGCGTGCGCCTTGCGGAAGGCCTCGGAGTGCGTCCAGGCCTCGAAGTCCTCGCGGGAGCGCCAGATCGTGTGGGAGGCGTAGAGCACGTGGTCCTCCTTCTCGGGGCCGCGCAGCATGTGGAACTCGACGAAGCCGGGCAGGCCCTGCAGATGCGTTTCCCGCTCCAGCCAGATCTGCTCGAACTCCTGTGTTCTCTCGGGATTGACCCGGAAACGGTTCATGGCGATGTACACGGTGCTCGCTCCTTGTCGTCAGGCAGGGAAGGGAGGGGTGACGATGGCACCTTCGCCGAGGCTGGGCAAGGCCATCGCCAGCCGTCGCGCCGAACGCTTTCCACCGGCCTGACGGCTCGACGCCTCAGGGCGTCACCTGGCCTGCGGCGATGGCCTCGCCGAGGCGGTCGACGGCGGCGGCCAGCTTCTCGTCGATGACATGGAGCGTCTCCGTCCAGTCGTCGATGTGGCGCAGTTCCGTCCTGCCGTCCGAGATGCCGCGCAGCACGACGAGCGGCATCGCGAAGCGCATGCAGGCACGCAGGCAGGCATAGCTCTCCATGTCCACCATGTCGGCGGCGATGGCGTCATAGGCCGAGCCCGAGACGACATTGGCACCGGTCGAGAGTGAGGCCTCCCGGATGCCGGGAATGCGCAGGGGCAGCGGTACGGTCGCCGGCAGGTCGAGAAAGGGCGTGGCGCCTCGGGCGAAGCCCAGTGGGGTGGCGTCCATGTCGCGGTAGGTGACGGAGGTCGCCTGGTAGATCTCGGTCTGTTCCAGAACCCGGCTGCCGGCCGACCCCAGCGACACCACGAGGTGCGGCAGGCGCTGGTGCCGGGCGAGGGCGGAAAGTGCCGCCGTGAGCTCGACCGCCGCCTCGACGGGGCCGACGCCGGTCATGAAGGGGGCGAACCGCGCCTCGAGATGCGGGCCGTATTCGGCCTCGGCCGCCATCACGAAGAGGACGTCGCGGCCACCCAGGGACGTCAGCCGGACCGTGCCGAAGGCATCGGCCCGGGTGTCACGGGCAGGGGGCTTGTGCATCGAGGCGCCTGCTCGGTCACTTGAAGCGCGAGCGCGCCTTCTCGATGGCGTCGCTCAGCGACCCCCAGGCGCGCTCCGCGCCGGCCCGGATGTCGTCCCAGGCCTCGTCGCTGGAGTGGCGCAGCTCCTCGAGCTTCTTGCGCATCTCCTCGCGCCGCGCCTCGAGCCGGTCGATCTCCTCCTCCCGGTCGATCTGTGCATCGGCCTCGGCGCTACGGGCGCGGGCCTTCAGCTTGTCCACCTCGGCCTGCAGCTCATCGAGCTTGGCGCGCAGCTTCTGTTCGTAGGCTTCCCTGTTGCTCATGGGGCGCTCCTTTCCGTTTTCCGGTTCATGGAACCTTGAAGATAGCCTGTCCTCGGGCCGAGAGGGCAGTGCCTTCAGGGTGGCATACCGGCCGGGGGGCCTCGCAAGGCCGCGGTTCTCCCGCACAACCTCCACCGAGACCTTCGATGTAAGCGATTGGCCATCGGCGGCGGAGAGGCTGGCTGCTACCCTGCTTGAAACATTAGAAAAAACATACAGGGAACCACCATGACTGATGCCCCCGCGGCGCGCATCACGCTGCATCCGCATTCACGCCGGGTGCGGGTCGTCATCGACGGCACCCTGCTCGCCGATACCACCCGCGCCATCGAGCTCCGCGAGCGCGGCTACCCGCCGAGGCAGTACCTCCCCCACGACGATGTGCGCATGGACCTGCTGACACCCTCCGAGACCGTGACCCACTGCCCCTTCAAGGGCGATGCCTCGTATTTCTCGTTTGGCGAGCACAAGGATGTGGCGTGGTGTTATCGGCAGCCGGTTGAGGGGATGGAGACGCTTGCTGGGAAGTTGGCATTCTATGGTGACGAAGTTGAATGACCGGTTTCGATCCAAAGCGGCCATGCCCGCTAGAGCAGCAGTCTCGTTTATCGGTGATGGGCAGTATGCACGATGGTTGGTGTTATGCTGCTGGGGTGTTTGTAATCATTATAAGTTTCAAGAGATTGGTAGGCGTGGCATGAAATATAACATTATTTAGAATTTATACTCATTCAAGTGAAATATTGCGCATGCAGTCTAGTGCCTGCTATGCAAACCAAGATAGATGGAAAATTTCAGAACTAAAAGGATAAATTGAGATGAGTGAGCTGACTGGATTTTATGCGTACCCATCACAGCCAAATGAGATAGGGCAAAGTATAGAAAAGGCGGTTGATGAGTATAATCGGTCTCAGTCACACATTCGAATCAATACATGGGTGCAACTAGACATAATTGGCCATTTTATTTCAACTGAAGTGTTAAGAGGGATAGATGAAGCAGATTTTCTTGTCGCAGATATAACTAAGTTGAACTTTAATGTGACTTATGAGATTGGCTACGCGATCGGAAAGTCAAAGAGAGTCTTGCTGACTAAGAATAAAAGTATCGAAAGCCAAGAGTTGATGGCGGACAAAATTGGTATATTCGATACTCTTGGGTATCGCGAATATCAGAACTCACAAGAACTAAAATGTTTTATTGTAGAGGCTTCTAAAAAAGCACCTTTAGAGGTTTCATCTCGAATCAACCGGCAAGCACCAGTTTATTTGTTAGAGACGCCATATAAAACCGATTGGTCCGGTCGAATAGTTTCCCGTATAAAAAAATCTGGCTATATTTTCCGAAATTTTGACCCAAATGAACAGCCACGTCTTTCGGCATATGATGCGATAAATCAAGTTGCATCTTCCTATGGAATCGTAGTTCCCCTCTTATCAAAAAACTCATCTGGTAATGCTATTCATAATATGCGCGCCGCATTTATAGCAGGATTGTCTGAGGGTATGGGGAAGGCATTTCGAATACTGCAAAACGGTGACGAACCTGTTCCCCTAGACTACAGGGATTTTGTTAATGTAACTTATCATCCCGATGATGTGAATGACCATATAGCTGACTTTGCTAGTGATGTCGCTAGAGCATTTCAAGAGAAAGTGGAAGAGCAAAAACTACCTGAGCGATCTTTCCTCAAGAAATTAAACTTGGGATCATCTTCCGCGGAAAATGAAATGCGAGACTTGAACGCATATTATTTGGAGACTGATCAATATCTTAAAGCGTTGCGAGGGGAAGCCCATCTTGTTATTGGAAGAAAAGGTTCTGGAAAGTCTGCGATTTTTCTACAAATAAGAGATATTGAGAGAGATAGAAACCGAAGCAAAAATATAGTTTTAGATTTAAAGCCTGATGGCTATAAGCTGATAAAATTTAAGGAGAGGATTCTTAAGTTCCTAGAGGAAGGGACCTATTTGCATACGATAACAGCCTTCTGGGAATACGTTTTACTTCTTGAGATTTGTTACAAAATTTTGGAGAAAGACAAGAAGAGGCATATTCATGATCATTTTCTTTATGATGGTTATCGAGCCCTAGCAAATATATATAACGTCGACGATTATGATTCAGATGGTGATTTTTCTGAGCGCATGTCGCAGCTTATGGAAAAAGTATATTCTGAGTATGAGTCGATTCATTCTGGAAAAGAAAGGGTCAGCCTTTCATCCTCTGATCTTACGCAGTTACTATATAAGCATGATGTAAAGGCTTTGCGACAAGAGTTGCTGAAGTACATGGAGCACAAAGGCACGCTATGGCTTTTGTTTGATAATATCGATAATGGATGGCCTACCTCAGGGCTGGAGCATAATGATCTATTAATAATTCGGGCTTTAATTGATGCGGTAAGGAAAATTGAAAGAGTATTTGGAAAAAAAGATCTTGATATAAAGACAGCGGTTTTCCTAAGAAATGATGTATATGAGCTCCTAGTAAAAGAAACGGCTGATAGAGGGAAAGAAGCGAGTGTTTTGTTGGATTGGACGGATCCTGATCTACTAAGAGAGTTGGTTAGATTGAGAATTATTGCCAATGGGTTGGGCGAGGATACTGAGTTTGTCGAAGCTTGGCTGAAAATCATTGTAAGTCACTATAAAGGAGAGGAGTCATCTCAGTATTTTATTGAAAGGTCGTTAATGAGGCCTCGGTTTTTATTAAACTTGATCAATCACTGTAAAAGTTTCGCCATCAACTTAAATCATGAGATTATATCAGAGTCTGATATTGAAAAAGGGCTATCGGCATACGCATCGGATCTTCTAAGGGATATCGGTTACGAATTGAGAGATATTGCTCCTGAGTCTGAAAATGTTCTTTATTCATTTATTGGGTGTGAATCAGAACTAAA
This sequence comes from Halomonas ventosae, assembly GCF_004363555.1. Classification (GTDB taxonomy): domain Bacteria; phylum Pseudomonadota; class Gammaproteobacteria; order Pseudomonadales; family Halomonadaceae; genus Halomonas; species Halomonas ventosae. The sequence goes on from NZ_SNZJ01000022.1 coordinate 72,958, forward strand.
TGAATCTGATGTTTTGGGTTTAATTGCTGAAGGTTCTGAGCCGGGAGAGGCTACAAAAAAGATTTTCCAGCTTTTACTTTGGTATGGGTTTCTTGGCCTTAAGATTAATTCGGATGACCCGAAGTTTATTTACGATTTTAGTTATAATAAAACATTAATGGATGGCGTTAAAAACAAGTCTAATAACTGTATGATATGTATAAACCAGGCATTTTGGCCGGCGCTGATGATAAATTCATAATAATCCCATTTTGTCGAACTGGTTTTACGCTTCAAGCCATCCGGAAGTGGGCATTATATCATTCCGCTCTGAATGACCGCTCTTGGCCGGATGGAAAAGTTTAGGTAACGCTGATGCAAAAGTTTGGCAACTGACGACCCGAAGCGGCCATGTCGGAAAAGGCAGCGGGCGTGCGAATTTGGGGGGGCTACCTTCGGCCTGGGCAGGCAGGCGAAGGTGATAGGAGTGTCCTAGACTCGCTGGTATGGCGGGGCCGCCGGCAAGCGTGGCCGTTTTCCGGCGCTGCTCGCCCGCAGCGCCTACAGGCGCGCGGCCGCCCAGGGACTGCGGTGGTCTTGTGAACGACGCAGGTGGATTTCCTGTCCTTTCCAGGAGAGGGCACCATGACTTTACGACCCGACCCGAC
>NZ_SNZJ01000023.1 GCF_004363555.1 Halomonas ventosae
CCAGTGGCATTGCCGGGTAGCTATGTGCGGACGGGATAACCGCTGAAAGCATCTAAGCGGGAAGCCCCCTTCAAGATGAGACATCCCCGAGGCCTCGAGCCTCCTGAAGGGCCCAGCGAGACCAGCTGGTTGATAGGCCGGATGTGGAAGCGCTGCAAGGCGTTGAGCTAACCGGTACTAATGGCCCGTGAGGCTTGACCATATAACACCCAAGCGGTCTGCCGATGGCGACCGACAGCCGGATACGACGAGACGATCTCGTAGACAGCTCAGCATGATTCACCGTTTTTCGCCTGACGACCATAGCGTGCGGGAACCACCTGATCCCATGCCGAACTCAGCAGTGAAACCGCTCAGCGCCGATGGTAGTGTGGGGCCTCCCCATGCGAGAGTAGGTCATCGTCAGGCACTTATTCAGAAACCCCGGCCATTGGTCGGGGTTTCGTCGTTCCGGGGGCCTCCCCATGAAGAGTCCCGGGGTGCCGGCCAAGTCATCGTCAGGCACCTATCCCGAGAAGACCCCGTGTTCGAAAGAGCACGGGGTCTTTTCATGTCCGGCACTCACCCCGTTACAAGATGTTGCAAGCCGGAGTGGAAAGGCCGTCTGCCAGCGGCTAGGGTTTTCCTGCAAGACCCCAATGGATCTGGACGTCTCAGAAGGAGATGAGCATGAAGAACACCATGATGCGCAAGTTGGGCCTGGCCCTGTTGATCGCCATGCTGGGGGCCGGCCTGGCGGCCTGCGAGGAAGAGCAGGGGCCGGCCGAAGAGGCGGGCGAGAACATCGACGAGTCCATGGAAGAGATGGGCGAAGAAATGGAAGAAGCGGGCGAGGAGATGGAGCAGGCGGCCGAGGATGCCCAGAACTGATCGCCCACTGCCGGTAACAGAAACCGAAAGCAGAAAATAGAAAAGGCCGGGCAACTTGCCCGGCCTTTCGCGTCTTGGCCTGCCACGCCGTGGGGCGTCAGGCGCCGGGATTCTGCTCGATTCCCTGCAGGTACCAGGGCGCGCCGTCGCGCAGCTGACGGGTCAGGTGCCAGGTCTCGTTGAACTCGTTCTCTTCCCCATTCTCGGCGATGATGCCGTGGAAGATCACCGTGGCCTCGGCCTCCTGGCCCACCTCGCGGATATCGCCGAGTTCGGCGAACAGCCGCACGATCTCGGTGCGATTGTTCGCCGGCTGCTGGTCACGCTCCTCACGCAGCAGGTTGTAGAGCTCCGGAGTCACGTACTCCTGGATGCCGGCGAAGTCGTTGTTGTCCCAGGCGCGCTGCAGGGTCATGAAATGCTCCTTGGCGCCGCCGAGGAAGCGTTCCCGGTCGAACCACTCTGGCTCCGAGGCGAAGGCGGCCCCGCCACCCAGCGGTGCCTGTTCGGCCTGGAAGCGCTGGGGTCCTGCGGAGGCATCCGGCTGGCCCGGGCCTCCGGCCATGGCCGGCCGGCGGCGGGCCAGCAGCTTGAAGAGCAGGAAGGCCACGCCGGCGACCAGCAGGATATCCATCAGGCGCAGTTCGTCGAAGGCCCCACCGAAGAAGAGCGCGGCGAGCAGGCCGCCAGCGAGCAGGCCGCCGAGCATGCCACCCATCCGTGAGCCGGGGCGCGCCTGGGTGGCGCGGCTGCCGGCGGCCTGGTTCTGGGTAGCCGCGGGCTGCTGCTGCACGGTACGGGACTGGCTGCCAAAGCTCTTGCCGCCACCCAGGCGGCGCGCATCGGCATGGTCCACGGCCAGGCCGAAGCCCAGCACGCCAACCACGAGCATGACGAGAAGATGACGCATCGGGGGAGTTCTCCATCGGGGAAGGGGATGAGAAAGGGTCGGAAGCGTCCATTCTAGCGGCTATGCTGGTCAGCCACGACAACTAACGCATAAAGAGAGGGGCCGCCGATGCGCCTGATGCGAGAGAACAGCCTGCTGCTGATCGTCGACCTGCAGGCCGGCCTGTTGCCGGTGATCGAACATGGCGACCAGGCGGTGACCGAGGCCGCCTGGCTAGGCGGCATGGCCGGCGAGCTCGAGGTGCCTGTGTGGGTCACCGAGCAGTATCCCGAGGGGTTGGGAGGCAGCGAGCCGCGGCTGCTCGAGGCCCTGCCGGCGCACCGCCTGTGGCACAAGGTCCACTTCGATGCCCATGCCGAGCCGGCCTTCGCCGAGGCCATGGCCGCCGGTGATCGTCGCCAGGTGGTGCTGTGCGGCACCGAGGCGCATATCTGCGTGATGCAGACCGGCCTTGGCCTGCTCCAGGCGGGTTACGAGGTCTACTGGCTGGTGGAGGCCTGCGCCAGCCGGCGGGCCGGCGAGGCGCGGTTGGCCAAGGAGCGGATGGTCCAGGCCGGTGCGGTGCCGGTGAGTGCCGACATGGTCGCCTACGAGTGGCTGCATCGCTGCGACGACGAGCGCTTCAAGCAGGCCCACCGTCGCTTCCTCCGGGGCCGCTCGGCACGCCCCCTGGTCTTTACCGGCTAGCCCCTCAGGCGGCGCCCTCGGCGCGGGTGAAGACCAGGGTGTCGCCTTCCGAGAGAGAGGCGTTGTAGGCATAGCCCGCCACGTCGAAGTTCTTGAGGCCCTCGGGGTCGTCCAGGCGCTGGCGGATCATCCAGGCGGCCATCAGGCCGCGGGCCTTCTTGGCATAGAAGCTGATGATCTTCAGCTTGCCGTTCTTCTCGTCCTTGAACACCGGGGTGATCACGCGTGCCTCGAGCCGCTTCGTGTCGATCGCCTTGAAGTACTCGTTGGAGGCCAGGTTGACCAGCACCGGGCTGCCGCTTGCCGCCACGGCGCGGTCGAGCTCCGCGGTGAGGGACTCCTTCCAGAAGGCGTAGAGGTCCTTGCCCGCGGGGTTCTCGAGCCGGGTTCCCATCTCCAGGCGATAGGGCTGGATCAGGTCCAGGGGGCGCAGCAGGCCATAGAGGCCGGAGAGGATGCGCAGGTGCTCCTGGGCGAAGGCGTTGTCGTCGTCACTGAAGGTGTCCGCCTCGAGCCCCACGTAGACGTCGCCCTGGAAGGCCTGGGCGGCGGGCTTGGCGTTCTCTGGCGTGAAGGGGGTGTGCCACTCGGCGAAGCGGGCGGCATTGAGGCCGGCCAGCTTGTCGCTGATGCCCATCAGCTCGCTGAGCCGCTGGGGCGAGTAGTCGCGCAGGATCTCGATCAGCTCGCGGCTGCTGTCGAGATGGTCCGGCTGGGTATGCAGGGCCGTGGTGGCCGGGGTCTCGAAGTCCAGCGTCTTGGCGGGCGAGATCACGCTCAGCATGGGGGCGCTCCTGTGCCTGAAGGGGGATGGCCTGATGGCGATGCAGGCCAGTATACCAAGCGGCCCGGGGGCGAGGGGCTATCGGGGTGATAGCCCCTCGCGCCGGCGTCGGCTCAGGGCGCGGGGTTGGGAATGCGCCGATGAACGGTCTCGATGGCCTCCAGCACTTCGTCATCGAGCCGCAGGGACTCGCTGGCCAGGTTGCTCTCCAGCTGCTCCATGGTGGTGGCGCCGATGATGTTGCTGGTCAGGAAGGGGCGCGAGTTGACGTAGGCCAGGGCCATCCGGGCGGGGTCCAGGCCATGGTCGCGGGCGATCTGCACGTAGGCCGCGGTCGCTTCCTCGGCCAGCGGGTTGGTGTAACGCTGGAAACGCTCGAAGAGGGTCAGCCGGGCGCCGGCGGGACGGGCACCATTCAGGTACTTGCCGGAGAGCATGCCGAAGGCCAGCGGCGAGTAGGCCAGCAGCCCCACCCGCTCGCGGTGGGCGATCTCGGCCAGCCCCACCTCGAAGCTGCGGTTGAGCAGGCTGTAGGGATTCTGGATGCTGGCGACCCGGGGCAGGCCCAGGGTGTCGGCCAGGTGCAGGGCGCGCATCACGCCCCAGGGCGTGTCGTTGGAGAGCCCGACGGCGCGCACCTTGCCGGCATCCACCAGCTCCTTGAGCGCCGACAGCGTCTCCTCCAGCGGTGTGGCGTCCTCCTCCTCGTCAGGCTCGTAGCCGAGCCTGCCGAAGAAGTTGGCCTTCCGGTCGGGCCAGTGCAGCTGGTAGAGGTCCACGTAGTCGGTCTGCAGCCGGGCGAGGCTGTCGTCGATCGCCTGGTGGAGGTGCTCCCGGGTCAGCCGCGGGCCGCCGCGGATATGCCCAAGGCCGGGACCGGTGGCCTTGGTGGCGATGATCACGTCATCCCGGCTGCCGCGCCGCTTCAGCCAGCTGCCGATATAGGCCTCGGTGCGGCCCTGGGTCTCGGCCACGGGAGGCACCGGATACATCTCGGCGGTGTCGATGAAGTCGATGCCGAAGGCCACGGCGCGGTCGAGCTGCTCGTGGGCCTGTGCCTCGCTGTTCTGCTCGCCGAAGGTCATGGTACCGAGGCACAGGCGGCTGACCTCGATGCCGGTATCGCCTAGCGGTCGCGTCTGCATCCGTCACTCCTGGCAGGACTGCTGAAGGGGTTGAGCCGGTAGGGTAGCGGGGCCCGGGCGGGGCGGCAAATCCCGGGGGTTGAGTCACTGCCGGGGCGCGCGTATGCTTGCTTCCCCATTGCCCCGGCGGAGTCCGCAGGGCCACCGTTTTCCGCAGGGAGCGATACCGGCCACAGGAGGTGGCCGGTATCGTTTCCGCACCACTGGACGCAGGGTTGTTGCCATGCCAGAGGCATCCTCACTGTTCACCCGGCTCGAGTACCGGCTTGCACAGCAGCTGTTCCATACCCGCTGGCTCCCCCGCTCGCCGCGTACCCAGCGCCTGACCATGCACCTCTTCCAGCGCTGCGCCGATGCCGGGCATCCGGCGGCGCTGTCGCAGTATGGTCATATGCTCTTCCACCGCGGCGTCAGTCCCCAGGACAAGGCCCGCGGGGCGCGCTACGTGCTCGAGGCCGCCCATGCCGGGGATGCCAAGGCCCAGTACCAGGCCGGCCAGATCCACGAGCATGGCTGCGCCCAGTATCCGAGCCGCGACGACCATGCGGTGACCTGGTACGCGCGGGCCGGCGAGGCGGGCCACCCCCTGGCGGCCACCCGCCTGGCCCGCGCCTATCGCAACGGCGAGCTGGGGCTGCCGGTGGATGTCGAGAAGGCCGGTCACTGGCAGGCCCTGGCCGACCGCCTTGCCGGGCTTGCCGGTTCGCTGGACTCTGGTTCTCTGGGCTCTGGTTCTCTGGACAAGGCCGAAGGCGAGACGCGACACTAGCTCTTCGCCTCCCCTGCCATCGGCCATCTCGACCAAGGACTCTCCCGCCCGTGACGCTACCCACACTGCTGGATATCGAGGCGTCCGGCTTCGGGCGCGGCAGCTACCCCATCGAGGTCGGCCTGGCCCGCGCCGATGGCAGTACCTGCGCCTTCCTCATCCAGCCGCTGGCCGAGTGGACGCACTGGGATCCCAAGGCCGAGCTGCTGCACGGCATCAGCCGTGGTCGGCTGCAGCGCGAGGGCTACCCGGTGCGCCAGGTGGCCCGCTGGCTCAATGACGAGCTGGGAGAGGTCGGCATCGCCTACAGCGACAGCTGGGGCTACGACAACACCTGGTTATCGCTGCTCTTCCACCATGCGGGCATGCTGCCGGCCTTCCGCCTCGAGGCCCTGCGCATCCTGCTCAGCGAGGGGCAGCAGGCCCTGTGGAGTCGCACCAAGGAAGCCATCATCCGCGAGCAGGGCATCCACCGGCACCGGGCCGGCGAGGATGCGCGCCTGCTGCAGCTCACCTACCTGCGCACCCTCGAGCTTGCCGCCGGCGCCTGAGGCCATGGCGGGTCAGCCGGCCGTGGCCAGTCGGCGCTCCAGCGCTTCCAGCAGCTCGGCGGGGTCGGTAGCATCGACCAGCTCGGCCCGGGTGCGGCCATTGAGGAAACCGTGCTCCACGGTGCTGTCCAGGAAGGCCAGCAGCGGGGCATAGAAGCCGGCGGTGTCGAGCACGCCGATGGGCTTGTCGTGCAGGCCCAGGTAGTGCCAGGTCCAGGCCTCGAAGAACTCCTCCAGGGTGCCGATGCCCCCGGGCAGCACGATGAAGGCATCGGCATGGGCCGCCATGCTGGCCTTGCGATCGTGCATGTTGCGTACCCGCACCAGCTCGGTCAGGCCGTGGTGGGCCTGCTCGCGCTCGACCAGGTGGTCGGGCATCACCCCGATCGCCTCGCCGCCGGCCGCCATCACGGCATCGGCCAGCTCCCCCATCAGGCCGACGCGGGCGCCGCCATAGACCAGGCCATGGCCGCGACGGGCCAGCTCGGTACCGAGTCGGCGCGCCGACTCGACGAATTGCGGGTCACGGCCCTCCCGGGACCCCAGATAGACGCAGAATCTCGACATGTCTTCCTCCTTGGCAAGCACTCATGCTAGCGACCACGCGGGGGAGTCGAAAGCCTGGAAACGACAGGGGCGCCGAAAAGGCGCCCCTGGGGGTGTGATGCGAGCCGGTCGGTTCAGCGCATGCCTGCGGCATCGCGCTTCATGGCCTGGCGCAGCAGCTTCACGCCCACGCCGGTGATGACGAGCATGCTGGCGATCAGTCCGAGACTGGCAATCACATGGGTATCCAGGTACATCCGGGGGTCTCCTTGGAGGTGGTCAGGGAAGGGGTTGTTGTTGGCGTCAGGGCAGGCAGTCGGCCACGCCGTAGTGCTCATCGAGCCATTGGCCGATGACGTTCTCGCCGCAGAGGTGGTGGGCATACTGGGTGTGCAGGCAGCGCACCTGGTCGCGGTTGGCGATGCCGCCGATGCCGCGCTCGGTGAGCACGTCCGCATAGCCCAGGCGGGTCACCTCGGCCTTCTGGGCCTCGCTCATGTAGGCCCAGCGGGCCGCCACGTAGGCGTCGTGGCTGCGGTGGTAGGCGGCCAGGAAGTCGGGGTCCTGCTGCAGGCGAGTCTCCAGCTGCTTGATCACCCCGGCGGCCTCGATGTGCGAGATCTCGACCTTGAGGCGCTCGGAGCAGAGCCAGTAGAGCGTCGGGAAGGGCTTGCCGTCGACGATGGGCGCCATGCGCAGCACCAGCGGGGTACCCTCGCCGTCGGTGGCAGCCAGGGCCTCGATGCCGCGGGGCGCGCGGCCGAGCTGCTCGGCGATGATGGCCAGCTGCCGCGCGTCAGGGGCCAGGTCGGTGCGGATCACCATCGTCTTCGTCCCGTACGAACTTGTTCGAGTGCCCCACGGCGAGGAAGAAGGCGCGGTTGAGCTGCTCGGGGGTGGGGACGTAGCGCCACTCCCGCTCGCAATACTCGCCGGCCCGCGCCATCAGCACGTCATGGAGGCGATTGAACGGCGCATCATAATCGTAAGGGTCGGCACCGAACAAGCGGATGTGGGGATAGTCTGCGAAGCGCGCGATGAAGTAGCGCTCCAGGTCGGCCTCGACGGCGCGATGCCGGGGCGTGTCGTCCGGGTCCAGCCAGAGGGTATAGCGAATGGCCATGGGGGCTCCCGTCGGTGGATGGCGGTCCTGTTGTGACACCGTAGGCCGGGCTTCGGCTCGGCGGCGATTCAGTGCCGTGCCAGGGCCGCGAGGCGGGCCCCGGTCAGGCGCGCCAGGTCGTCCGGCGCCAGGCAGATCTCCAGCCCGCGGCGACCGCCGCTGACGTGGAGGGTCGCGAGGCGCTCGGCGCCGGCGTCGAGGAAGGCCGGCAGGCGCTTCTTCTGGCCCAGCGGGCTGATGCCGCCGACCACGTAGCCGGTGGCACGCTCGGCATCGGCGGGGTCGGCCAGGCTGGCCTTGCGGCTCCCGGCCGCCCGCGCCAGGGCCTTGAGGTCGAGCTGGGCGGAGACCGGCAACATGGCCATCACCAGGCGGCCGTCGTCGAGCCGGGCGAGCAGGGTCTTGAACACCGCCTCGGGCGAGAGGCCCAGCGCCCGGGCGGCCTCCTCGCCGTAGGCGGGGCTGCGCGGGTCATGGTCGTACTCGGCCAGGCTGAAGGCGACGCCGGCCTTCTCGAGGACCTTCACCGCCGGGGTCATGCGTCCGCCGGCTCCGCCTGGAGGTGAGCCTCGAGGGCCTCGCGCAGCTCGCCCTCGATGGGGATGGCCTTCTTGGCCTCGTGGTCGAAGTGCACCATCACGGTATGGCCGAGGTTGGTCAGCTGGCCGTCCTGGCGCGCCTCCTGGCTCACCGTGAAGGAGCTGTTGCCGAGCCGCGAGACATAGGTGCGGATCTCGATCTCGCGGCCGTACTGCAGCTCGGCCCGGTAGTCGACCTCCATGCGCGCCATGATCAGGCGCCACTTGCGCGGGTCCAGGTCCGGCGTGAAGAGCCGGAAGAGGTCGTTGCGGGCCAGCTCGAACCAGGCCGGCAGCCGGGTGTTGTTGACGTGGCCCAGGGCATCGGTGTCGTAGAAGGCGGGCTCGATGGTGCGGGTGAACATCGGGGAGGGTCCTCGTGATCCATGTCGGCCTGACAGCTTTGCCCCGAGCAAGCGCTCGGTCAAGTCCCGGCGCGTGGTCTTGCCGCCAGGCGAGCGGCCCGCCAGGCCAGCAGGCGGGTCCAGGCCAGCAGCCAGGCGGTGGCGACGGCGAAGCCAACGAGGGTGCCGAGCACCAGCCCCAGGCTGTCATAGGTCAGCGAGACGCACAGGGCGTACCAGAGCAGCGCGCCGAGCCCCGCCGGGTAGTGCTTGATCACCGTGGCCACCGGAGCGGCGCCATGGGTCAGGTGCAGGATCACCAGGAAGGGGTACATGGTCACCGGGAAGGCAGCCATGACCCCGGCCCAGGCGGCCGGCATCACGTGTGCGAGGCCGGTGATCAGGAAGATGATCCCGGCGGCCAGGGCGGCACGCAGGCCCAGCGCCGCCCAGCTGAAGCCGCCGCGGGCGCCGGTCGCGGTTTCCGGTACCCGACGGTAGAGCCGGATGAAGAGGAAGATCGCCGCCAGGGTGGTCAGGGTGCCGGTCAGGCGGGTGAACTCCACCTGGGTCAGCAGCAGGCTCACCGCCAGCCAGGCGGCGAGCCCCCCCGCGGTGCCGGCGAGCACGCCGGCCAGGCCGTCGCGGCGGGCGCAGAGCAGGTAGCCGCCGCCCAGCGCCAGGGTGGCGGTGAAGCCGGCCAGGGTGTGCACGGCACTCTGGGTGGCGAAGGCCGGGGAGATCTCCAGGCCGATGAAGAACAGCGCAATGGCGGTGCCCAGCGGGTAGCCGGCCAGCAGGCCGGCCACGCGGGTGCTGACCCGTTCGGCGATCACCGAGAGGCCGAGCACCACGCCGATCGATACCAGCAGCTTGGCCAGCTGCCAGCTCAGGGGAACTTCCATCCTGTTTTCCTTATCCTTTCGGGTGTGTCCTGGAATGTCGGGAGGCCCGCATGGCCGGTCATGATCTCACGCCCCCGCCGCGTCCCGAGGCCTGCGAGCTGTGCGGGCGCGCCGCGCCGCTGACCCGCCACCATCTCATTCCGCGGGCCTTGCACGGCAAGGCCCGCTACCGGCGACGCTTCGACCGGGCGGAGCGGCTCACCGCCATCCTCTGGGTCTGCCATCCCTGCCACAAGCACCTCCATGCGGTGCTTGGCGAGCGAGAACTGGCCGAGCATTATCGCAGCCGGGAGGCACTGATGGCCCACCCGCAGATCCAGACCTTCGTCGCATGGCTCTCCACCAAGCCCGCCGGCTTCCGCCCCAAGAAGCGGGCGACGCGGCGGCGCTAGTCGGTCCTCAGACCAGGCGCAGCCCCTTGAGGTCGGTCCAGGCGGCCGTGAGGACGGCAGCCAGCGGTTCGCGGAGGTGCCCGGGCAGTGCCTGCTCGGCGGCGGCGAGGTCCTCGAAGTCGCGGTTGCGCAGCCAGCAGTAGGCCCAGGCGCAGGCCTCGTCGTCGCTGGCCGGCTGCGGCCGGGCCGGCATCTGCACCAGCAGGAAGGTGGCGGTGCGCGCCGCCCAGAGGGGGGGCTCCTCGCCGTCGGGACGGCTCCAATCGACGAGGGTGTCACCATCCGGGGTCTGCTCGGGGAGCCCGATTCGGGTCACCCGGGCGGTCTCGGCGAGCAGCAGCGCCAGGCGGTCGGCATCGCCCTGGCCCAGGGTCAGCCACTGGGCGACCAGGGCGGGCAGGCCGCGGCGTACCTTGGCATAGAAGCCGTCTTGGGGCATGGTCTCGTTCATCTTGTTGGCCTTCTGGGATCGGGAACTGCACATGGAATTCGATTTTGCCACGCCCGTCGAGCGCCGCCACCCGTCGGGCGGCGACTGGCCCTCGCAGAAGTGGCACCGCTACGGCGATGACGTGCTGCCGCTGTGGGTCGCCGACATGGACTTCGCCTCGCCACCTGCGGTCATCGAGGCCCTGCGGGCCCGGGTCGAGCATGGCGTCTTCGGCTATGGCCTGGTGCCCGACTCGCTGCGCGAGACACTCTGCGCCTGGAGCGCCGAGCACTATGGCTGGGCCATCGAGCCCGGCTGGCAGCTGTGGCTGCCGGGGGTGGTGCCGGCGCTGCACATGGCGAGCCTGGCGCTGACCGAGCCCGGGGACGGCGTGCTGACGGTGACGCCCATCTACCCGCCCTTCCTGCGGGTGGCCGAGCGCACCGGGCGCATGCCGCAGCAGGCGGCGATGAGCGCCCCGGCCGCGCCCGGCGAGCCCTGGCGGCTCGACCTTGCGGCGCTGGAGGCAGCCATCACCCCCGAGACCCGGCTGCTGCTCTGGTGCCATCCCCACAATCCCACCGGTCGGGTATGGACCCGCGAGGAGCTGGCGGGGCTGGTGGAACTGGTCGCGCGTCACGACCTGTATGTGGTCTCCGACGAGCTGCACTGCGACCTGCTGCTCGACGAGGGCGCCCGCCATGTGCCGCTGGCGGTCGCGTTCCCGGAGCTGGCCTCGCGCATCGTGACCCTCTGGGCGCCATCCAAGACCTTCAACCTGGCGGGGCTCACCACGGCCTGCGCGGTGATCCCCGACGCCGGCCTGCGGCGACGCTTCGCCAAGGGCATCAAGGGGCTGACCCCCGATGGCAATGTACTGGGGCTGGTCGCTGCCGAGGCCGCCCATGCCCAGGGCGAGGCATGGCGGCAGGCCCTGCTGGGCGTGCTGCGCGGCCATCGCCAGGCGCTGGTCGAGCGGGTGGCCGGCTGGCCCGGCGTGGCCATGAGTCCGCCCGAGTCCACCTACCTGGCCTGGCTGGACCTGCGCGAGGCGCGAGCGCTCGAGGGGCTGGAGGGGGCGCCGCAGCGGCTGCTCCTCGAGCGGGCCGGCGTGGCCCTCTCCGACGGCGCCGATTTCGGCTGGCCGGGCTTTGCCCGTCTCAACTTCGGCACCACGGCCACCCAGCTGGAGGCGGCCCTGGCGCGCCTGGATGCCGTGCTCGGGGGCTGAACACACGCACGGCCGCCCCGGGAGGCGGCCGTGCGAGTCGGACCCTGGCTGGCGCGTCAGTAGAGCAGGGCGAAGAGCTTGCGGCGGTAGGCGACCGTCAGCGGATGGTCGGCCCCCAGGGCATCGAAGACCTGCAGCAGGGTACGGCGGGCGGCATCGTCGCCGTAGGCGCGGTCGCGCTTCATCAGCGCCAGCAGGGCATCCAGGCCTTCCTCGTAGTGGCCGTCGGCCACCTGGCGCAGGGCGCGCTTGTAGTGGGCCTCGCTGTCGTCGCGGCCCTCCAGGGCGGCCAGCTCCTCTGCGGAGGGGGCCTGCTCGCCGAACTCGATGCTGGCGCGCACGCCGCGGGCCGGGGCGGCATCGCGCTCCTCCGGGGGGAGGTTGTCCAGCAGGGCGCGGGCCTCTTCGGCCTGGCCATCGGCCACCAGGGCGCGGGCCAGCTCCACCTGGTAGGGGTGGTGCTGGGGATACTGCTGCACCAGCTCCTGGTAGATTTGCCGGGCGGTAGCGGCATCGCCGGCGGCCAGGGCCTCGGCGGCCTGGTCCTCGGGGCTCGCCGGGGCCTCTTCCGGCGCCGGGAAGTAGCGTCCCAGCCACTCGCGCACCTGCTTCTCGGGCAGGGCGCCCTGGAAGTGGTCGACCAGGCCGCCCTGGCTGATCAGCTTGACGTCCGGCACCGAGCGCACGCCGAGCTGGCCGGCGATCTCCTGGTTCTCGTCGATGTTGAGCTTGGCGAGAATGAAGGCCCCCCGGTACTCGCGGGCCAGCTTCTCGAGGATCGGCATCAGGTTCTTGCAGGGCTCGCACCAGGGGGCCCAGCAGTCGAGCAGCACGGGCACCTGCATCGAGGTCTCGAGCAGCTGCTGGATGTTGCTGGCGTCGACGTCGATGATCATCTCGGCGTTCTGGCCGCCGGCTGACGGCGCCTCGGCATTCTCGCCGGCGGAAGTGTCGTCGGTGAGCGGCTCACCGGTGCGGGGGTCGACGATGGGCATGATCGCTAGCCTTGCGTGGGGATGAATTTGCTGTACAGATGCGGGTGATCGCCCGCGACTTCAAGGGGAGCGGCTCATGGTAGGACGAATTCTGCGTATGACCGCCGGGCTGGCGGTGATGCTCGCCCTGCTGCTGGCCGGGCCGCTGTGGATGCTGGCCACCGAGCGCGTGGAGGGTCGTGGCCACTGGTCCACGGCCGATCGTGCCCCGGCCGGCCTGGCCCCGCCCGCAGCCGAGGCCTCGGGGGCAGTGGTGCAGCTCTATGCCGCCAGGGCCTGGGGCTGGCGCGGCGCCTTCGGCGTGCATACCTGGATCGCCACTCGCGAAGCCGGAGCCAGCGCCTGGCGCATGCACCATGTGCTCAGCTGGCGCCGTCCGGCCCTGGTGTCCCGCTCGACCCCAACGCCGGACCGGGCCTGGTACGGCAGCGAACCGGTGCTGCTGGCCGACTACCGGGGCGAGGCGGCCGCGCGGCTGATTCCCGGGATCGAGGCCGCGGTGGCGGCCTACCCGGCCCCCTCGACCTACCGTGCCTGGCCGGGCCCCAACAGCAACACCTTCACCGCCTGGGTGGTCCGCGAGGTGGAGGGACTGGAGGCGGCGCTGCCGGTGACGGCGGTGGGCAAGGACTACCTGCTCGACGGCGTGCTGGCCGCGGCGCCGGGCGGGCGCGGCGTCACCGCCTCGCTGGGTGGCCTGCTGGGAGTGACCCTGGGGCGCGACGAGGGGCTCGAGGTCAGCCTGCTGGGCCTCGCGCTGGGCATCGACCCGCTCCGCCCGGCGCTCAAGCTGCCAGGCATCGGCCGGCTGGGCATGGCGCCTGCCATCAAGGGGCGAGAGGAGGGCAGCGGGGACCGCTGACTCTGGAACGACAGGGAACCGATGACCGACGGTCATACCACATGAATAAGCCGACTCCCGCAGGAATCGGCTTTTTCGGTATCTGGTCGCAGGGACCGGATTGAGCCGATGACCTTTCTGGGGTTGTGAAGAGCCGAGCCCGACGAGTTACCAGAAAGTTTTACTGTAGACATGAAAAAGGCCAGAACCGTTAGGTTCTGGCCTCTCTCAGGAATTTGGTAGCGGGGACCGGATTTGAACCGATGACCTTCGGGTTATGAGCCCGACGAGCTACCAGACTGCTCCACCCCGCATCAACGTGGAGCGTATTCTACAGGCTATTCGCCTTTGGTCAAGGATTGATTTCAAACGCTCGTCCCGGTGGCATTTTCTGGTCCATACTCCCTCTGCTGTCATCAAGGTGACAGGTCAATGAACAAGACTGGTGATGGCCGGCCTGGCGCCACGCCAGAAAGATGTCATGCATATCAGGGAGGTAGTCAATGACAACACAAGCACCCGTCGCCTGGGTCACCGGTGGTACCGGGGGTATCGGCAGCGCCATCTGCCGCACGCTGGCCTCAGCGGGCTACACGGTGGTTGCGGGATACCACAACCCGGAGAAGGCCAAGGCCTGGCTGGAGACCCAGAAGGCCGAGGGTTTCGACAACATCGACATCGCCGGGATCGACCTGGTCGACTTTGATGCCTGCGTGAAAGGGGTCAAGGAGATCGAGGAGAAGCACGGTCCCATCAGCGTGCTGGTCAACTGCGCCGGGATCACCCGCGACGGCACCATGAAGAAGATGACGCCGGACCAGTGGCACGAGGTCATCGACACCAACCTCAACAGCGTCTTCAACACCTGCCGCAGCGTGATCGAGAGCATGCTCGAGAAGGGCTATGGTCGGATCATCAACATCTCGTCCATCAATGGCCGCAAGGGCCAGTTTGGCCAGGTCAACTACGCCGCGGCCAAGGCGGGCATGCATGGCCTGACCATGTCGCTGGCCCAGGAGACCGCCACCAAGGGCATCACCGTGAACACGGTGTCACCCGGCTACATCGCCACCGACATGATCATGAACATTCCCGAGAAGGTCCGTGAGGCCATCCGCGAGACCATCCCGGTCAAGCGCTACGGGACGCCCGAGGAGATCGGTCGCCTGGTGACCTTCCTCGCCGACCAGGAGTCGGGCTTCATCACCGGCGCCAACATCGACATCAACGGCGGGCAGTTCATGGGCTGATCGCCCGACCGTCGCACGCTCCCCTGTCGCCGGTGACCCCGGCGGCAGCCCCACAGCGCGAGGCATCCGCCTCGCGCTGTCGCGTCTGTGGGCGGCGTTCCCGATCAGGGCGGTGGCAGCTCGGCCAGGCT
Organism: Halomonas ventosae; assembly: GCF_004363555.1. Classification (GTDB taxonomy): domain Bacteria; phylum Pseudomonadota; class Gammaproteobacteria; order Pseudomonadales; family Halomonadaceae; genus Halomonas; species Halomonas ventosae. Next base: position 14,483 of record NZ_SNZJ01000023.1, read on the forward strand.
CTCGAGCATGCGGTCGAGTTCGCCCACCTCGCGCTCCCAGAGCCCCTCGGGCATCGGGCCGGTGGCCAGCAGGTCGGCGAGTATCTGATGGAGCTCCTCGGCGCGGGAGGTCTGCTGGCTCAGGCTGTCGTTGAGGCGCTCGACCTGGATCGCCAGGCGCAGCGGGTCGTCCCGCTGGTTGACGCGACCGCCGGCCAGCAGTGACAGGTGGGCCCGCAGGCGTGCCAGTCGCTCCTCCACCGCATCGTCCGCGCCGGTCCGACGGGCGGCATTGCGACATTCGTGGGCGTCCCGCAGTGAGCTCGGCAGCGCCAGGCCATCCGGCAGGGGAACCGTCTCGACGGGACCACCCGCCAGGCGCCGGGCATCCGCCTGCAGGTGGGCATTGAGCAGGGGGCGGATGGCCTGCCAGCGCTCGGCTTCCTCGGCCAGCGACAGGCGGGCCAGGCGCTCGCGGCGGGCGCGCACGATGCCGGTCCAGCGGCGGCGCATGCCCTCGCTGCGCCGTCCCGAGGGCAGGGGCTCAAGTGCCGTGGCCTCGCGCACCGCCTCGTCCAGCACGCTAACCTCGCGGCTGTGCGCCGGGTGCCAGCTGTCAAGCCGGTCGATCAGCGCCTGCATGGCATCCAGACGGGCCTGGTTGCGCTGGGCCTGGTCATCCCGGGCGGCATCACGGCTGGCGAAGATGTCGTCGCACAGCGAGCGGAACTCCCGCCACAGCGCCTGCTCCTCGCCCTTGGGTGCGCGCCCCAGCTCACGCCAGCGACGCTGCAGCGCCTTGGCCTGCTCGGCCCGCCTGGCCGCGGGCATCTCCCGGGCCAGCAGTTCGCGGGTCTGCTCGATGAGGTCGCGCTTGGCCTCGGCGATCTCCCGGGCGCGCCGGTCGATCAGCGCCTGGAGGTCGTGACGGATGCGCCCGAAGCGTCGTCCGATGGGCTCGGCCTGCTCCCGGGGTACCGGGGCGAAGCGGCGCCACTGCTCTCTCGAGCGGTCGCGGATCTCGCGCAGCGCATCGGGGTCGGCCTCGTGGGCAGGCTGCTCGAGCAGTGTCTCGAGCTGCTCGCACAGTGCCTCGCGGCCCGCCAGATTGCGCTGGCGTTCGGCCTGCTGGCGCTCCCGCCAGGGGGCCAGGCGCTCGTGGATACGGTCGGAGGCGGCCCGGAAGCGGGCGGACTGCTCGCGGTTGGCGGCGGCATCGCCCAGGGCCTTCCACTCCCTGACCAGCTGGCGATGGTGTCGGTCGAGGGCCTGGTCGCTGGCGCTCTCCTCCTCGGCCAGCGCCTCGATGGCGAGACAAAGCTGGTCACGCTTGGGCCCGGCGACAAAGCCGCGCCAGTCGCGCAGTTCGGCGAGTCGTGCCGCGAGGCGCTTGAGTCGCGCCTGGTACGGCTCGAGCGTTGCCTGGGGCAGCCGCTCGGCCTGCTGGCGCAGGCGCTGGTGCAGTCGGCTGGCGCCCTTGAAGGCGCCGCTCTCCAGCAGGCGCTCGAGCTGGTCGAGCTCCTCGACGAAGCGTGACAGTCGGGCCTCCAGATCGGCGTCTTCCCGGGCAGGCTCGGCGGCCAGGCGCTGCCGGGCTCGCTCAAGCAGCGGCGCCGGGGCCAGTCCCGATGGCCAGCCGCAGGCCTCCACCAGCGCCTCGAGGCGTTGGTCATCGCCGTCGGCCAGGGCCTGCTCGATCGCCTCGGCACGCTCGTCCAGGCGGACGCGCGCCTGGACGATGCCCTCATAGGCGGCCAGGGCCCGGTCATAGCGGTCACGCAGTGCCTCGTCGGCCAGGTGCTGGTCGGAGAGGCCCTGCCAGCGGGTGGCCAGCAGGCGCTTCTGGGCGCGCAGGCTGGCAATGTCCTGGTCGGTCAGCCGGTCGCCCTGCTGCAGGCCCTCGAGGCTCTCCTCCAGGGCCTCGACCAGGGCCTCCCGGGTCTGGTCGGCACTCTCGCGCTGGCGATGGTCGGCATCCCGTGCATGCTCCTGGGCCTCGTGGTCGCCGATGACCTTGCGGCAGCGCAGGCAGGCATCCTGATAGCGCCGCTCCTGTCGGGCGTCCGGCAGGTCCTCGAGCTTGGCCCATTCGCGCATCAGATGGCGGAAGCGACCGGCATAGAGCGGTTCCCAGGGGCTGCCGCCGTGCTGCTCGAGGGTCTCGAGCAGGGTTTCGCGGCGCTCCCGGGCGGCTGCCAGGGAGGCGGCGTCGGCCCGCATCCGGTTGAGGCGTTCACGCGCCTTGCGGGCCACCTGGCGGTCGCGGCGGGCCTCGTGGGCCAGGCGGGAGAGGCCCGCCTCGCTCTCCACCCGGGCGGCGGCGGCATGACGCACGGCGGCGATGCCGTTGTCGCAGGCTTGGCGGATCAGATCCTCTTCCGCCTCGAGGCGGGCCAGGGCGGCGAGGCGCAGCTGCTGGTTGTCGCCCTGCAGGGCCAGCTCGTTGAGCAGGCCAGGGTCCTCGAGCCGCTCCACCAGGGCGATGCGTGTCGGCAGGTCATGCGCACCGCGGCGCCCGGCGAGCAGGGCCACCAGGTGGCGTCGCAGCTCCGGGGAGGCGTCACCCTCCATGCACAGGGCGATCAGGCGCTCGGGATCCTCCAGGCGGGCCAGGGCCGCCTCGCGCACCGCGGGCTCGGGGTCGAGGGCGAGCCGCTCGAGGGCATGGCGCTGGTCATCGCGGGACGGGTCGAGGCGGACGACGGCCTGGCGGCGGACCTCGGGGTCCGGGTGTTTCCAGCGCGGGGCGAACAGGCGACGAAGGAGTCCTGGCATGGGGCATCCTGGCAAAAGGGAGTGCGCCCCGACGGGGCGCGGGTAAGGTCGTTATTGTTGGCGGCAGCGGTGCGGTGCCTGGGTCGAGAGTATCTAAGCACGTGCCGAGGTTGCAGAAAAGGCCAGCCGACCGGGAGGTGTGGCCATCCGGAGACACTGACAACGGCTGCCCCTTGACCGTATGATCGGTTGCAGGGTCGCAGCCACTCGCTTAGCTTTGTGGCTGTACCCCGATCATCACCCGACGTGGAGTTCGGCAATGAGTCTCAAAGTGGACAGGGACAGCATGGCATTCACCTTCAAGGGGGGGATGCTGCCGATGACGGTCATGGAGCTGACCAGCGCCGATCCCGAGCGCATTCGCGAGCAGCTCGCGGGCAAGCTCAGCCAGTCGCCGGCCTTCTTCCAGCATACCCCCGTCGTTCTCAACGTCGAGAAGCTCGATGAACCCCACCTGGCCCTGGAGCGCATCTGCGCGGTGTGCCGGGCCCACAAGCTGCTCCCGGTGGCGGTGCGCGGTGGCCCGGACCCGGTCAAGCAGTCGGCCTGGGCCCTGGGGCTGGGCTGGTTCCCGCCCCAGGAGGCCTCCCGCCCGCGCCCCCTGGAGAGCGTCGCCGCTGACGGCGACGCCGAGGCCGAACTGGAAGAGCCGCTCGAGCCGGCGGGAGAGGCCGTGTCTTCCGATGCGCTGGCCGGCACCACGGCGGGCGGTCGCATCTACCGCGGCACGGTACGCTCCGGGCAGCAGGTGACGGCGCCCGAGGGCGACCTGGTGGTGGTGGGGGCAGTCAATGCCGGCGCCGAGGTGCTCGCCGCCGGCAGCGTGCATGTCTACGGGGCCCTGCGCGGGCGTGCCCTGGCCGGTATCCATGGTGATTCCCAGGCCGGCATCTTCTGCCGCGAGCTGCATGCCGAGCTGCTCTCGGTGGCCGGTAACTACAAGCGCCTCGAGGACATCGACCCGCGCCTGCTGGGTACCACCGTCCAGGTCCGGCTGAGCGATGACCAGCTCGGCATCACGCCGCTGGCCTGATGCCGGCGACCGGCGTGGCAGCCGCGCTGGCACCACCATTCCCTTTCATCATCACAAGACAGGATGCGACACTTGGCCAAGATCATCGTTGTGACCTCCGGCAAGGGTGGGGTCGGCAAGACAACCAGCGCAGCCGCCATCGCCACAGGGCTGGCGCTGCGTGGCAAGAAGACCGTGGTCATCGACTTCGATGTGGGGCTGCGGAACCTCGACCTGATCATGGGTTGCGAGCGCCGCGTGGTCTATGACCTGGTCAACGTGATCCAGGGCGAGGCGGGGCTGAACCAGGCGCTGATCCGCGACAAGCGGGTCGACAACCTGCACATCCTGCCGGCCTCCCAGACCCGCGACAAGGATGCCCTGACCCAGGAGGGCGTCGAGAAGGTGCTCGATACCCTGAGCAAGGACTTCGACTTCATCATCTGCGACTCCCCGGCGGGCATCGAGCGCGGCGCCCAGCTGGCCATGTACTACGCCGACGCGGCGATCGTGGTCACCAATCCCGAGGTCTCCTCGGTGCGTGACTCCGACCGTATCCTCGGCCTGCTGGCCTCCAAGACCCGGCGCGCCGAGCGCGGCGAGGACCCGATCCAGGAGCACCTGCTGATCACTCGCTACAACCCGGGCCGGGTCGACCTGGGGGACATGCTCAACCTGGAGGACATCCGCGAGATCCTGGCCATCGACCTGCTCGGCCTGATCCCGGAGTCGGAGGCGGTGCTGCGGGCGTCCAACCAGGGGGTGCCGGTCACCCACGATGACAACAGCGATGCCGGCCAGGCCTATGCCGATACCGTGGCGCGCCTGCTGGGCGAGGAGGTGCCCTTGCGCTTCCACGAGTACCAGAAGAAGAGCCTGTTGAGCCGCATGTTTGGAGGAGTCCGCCGGTGAAGTTGCTCGATTTCCTGAAGCGAGAGCGCAAGAAGTCCGCGTCGGTCGCCAAGGAGCGGCTGCAGATCATCGTGGCCCATCAGCGCACCCAGCGGGGGCAGCCGGACTACATGCCGCTGCTGGAGAAGGAGCTGCTGGAGGTGATCCGCCGCTACGTGCAGATCGACGACGATGCGGTGAACATCACCCTCGACAGCGAGGACAACTGCTCGGTGCTGGAGCTCAACGTGACCCTGCCCAAGGCCTGAGCGCGGTCCCTGAGCGTCTCCCGGGTGACGGCCCGTCGGCTGAGTCGTCCGCGGGGCTGTGCTAGGCTGGGGCCCGTGAATCCACGCCCTTCGGAGAGCTCCCGCCCATGGCGCAGTCCCCCGCCGCCCCGCAGTCCTTCCTGTGGCACGACTACGAGACCTTCGGCGCCGACCCGCGCCGCGACCGCCCCTCCCAGTTCGCGGCCATTCGCACCGATGCCGACCTCAACGAGATTGGCGAGCCTCTCGAGCTCTTCTGCAAGCCGGCCGATGACTTCCTGCCCCATCCCCAGGCCTGCCTGATCACCGGCATCACGCCCCAGCAGGCCCGTCGCCGCGGCCTGCCCGAGGCCGAGTTCGCCGGCGTGGTCGAGGCGGCCATGAGCGAGCCGGGCACCTGCGCGCTGGGCTATAACAGCCTGCGCTTCGACGACGAGGTGAGCCGCCACCTCTTCTATCGCAACCTGCTCGACCCCTATGCCCGGGAGTGGCAGAACGGCAACTCGCGCTGGGACCTGATCGACGTGGTGCGTGCCTTCCATGCCCTGCGCCCCGAGGGCATCGAGTGGCCGACGCGCGACGATGGCGCGCCGAGCTTCAAGCTGGAAAACCTGACGGCCGCCAACGGCATCGCCCATGCGGGGGCCCATGATGCCCTGGCCGACGTCCGCGCCACCATCGCCCTGGCGAGGCTGCTGCGGGAGCGCAACGGCAAGCTCTTCGACTACCTGCTCGGGCTGCGCGGCAAGCGTGCCGTCGCCCGGCAGCTGGACCTGCCCGGGCGCAAGCCGGTGCTGCACATCTCGCGGCGCTACCCGGCGAGTCGCGGTTGCAGCGCCCTGGTGATGCCGCTGGCCGAGCACCCCTCCAACCCCAACGGGGTGATCGTCTTCGACCTCTCCATGGATCCGGCCCCGCTGCTGGAGCTCACCCCGGAGCAGATCCGCGAGCGGGTCTTCGTCAGCAACGACGACCTGGCGGAGGGAGCCGAGCGCATTCCGCTGAAGGTGATCCACCTCAACAAGTGCCCGGTGCTGTTCCCGACCAGCGCCCTCAAGGACGTGGAAGGGCCGCACAAGGGTGAGTATGGCGCGATCGTCGAGCGCCTGGGGCTTGACCTGGCTGCCTGCCGCGAGCACTGGAAGCAGCTGTCGGCCCGACCGGAAGTGGCTGCCCGGGTCGCCGAGGTGTTTGCCGCGCCGCCTCCCGAGCCGCCACATGACCCGGACCTGATGCTCTATGCCGGGGGCTTCTTCTCGCCGGCGGACCGCCAGCAGATGCAGCGGGTGCGCGAGACCGACCCCTGGGACCTGGTGGGGGCACGCTTCGCCTTCCAGGACCCGCGCCTCGAGGAGATGCTGTTCCGCTACCGGGCCCGCAGCTATCCGGAGACCCTGGAGAGCGAGGAGCAGGCGCGCTGGGAGGCCTTCCGCTGGGAGCGCATGAACGACCCGGCCATCGCCGGCCTGACCCTCAAGGAGTTCGCCCGGGAGATCGAGCGGCTCAACAGTGTGCCGCTCTCCGACCGTGACCGGCAGATCCTCGAGGAGCTGGTGATGCACGTGGAGGCGATCATGCCGCCCCAGGCCTTCGACTGACCACAGGGTCCGCATCGCGATGCCAACGACAGCGCCCGGCCGATGGCCGGGCGCTGTCGTGTCGGCGGGTCAGTCCTTGCTCTCGGGCAGCGGCTTCAGGTGGTGGCTCAGGGAGAGCACGTCGCTGGGCTCGTCACCCGGGTCGAAGCTCACCCGCGCCACGGCCTCCTCGCGCAGTGCCGGCCAGCCCTCGCGCAGCTCCTCGGCCGTCACGGCCAGTGCCCGCTCGGCGAGACGGCGGTGGCGGTCGAAGGCGATGTCACCGTAGGCGAGCGCGCGCCACAGGCGATTGGTGCGCCCCGAGAGGCTGGTGTCGCGCTGCATCAGCTCGTCGTGCACGGCCTGGCGATAGGGCGCCAGCTCCTCGTCGTCGAGCGCCTCGAGCCGACCGGCGAAGTCGTCCAGGAAGGCATCGATGCGCGCCTGGATTGCCTCGCTTGCGGTATCGGGAGACTGCACCAGCAGGCTGATGCCCGGGGCATCCAGCATCGGTGAGTAACCCGCGTTGACCACATAGCCGAGCTGCTCCTCGGTGCGCAGGCGCTGGTAGAAGGGAGTCTCCAGCAGCTGGCCCAGCACCGCCAGGCGCGCCTGGCTGGCCAGCGAGCGGTCCGGTCCCTGGAGGTAGCGCAGCACCAGCGACTCCTCCCGGGTGGTGGTCGGTGTCAGCGCGGGCAGCTCATCCGCCTGCAGGGGGACGAGGTCCGGGATCTCGTCGTCCGCAAGGGAGGGGGAGAGCGCCTCGACGACCTGTCTTGCCTCGCGCTCGGCGAGCGCGGCGTCGAGGTTGCCCACGGCCATGGCCTCCAGGCGCAGCTCGGCCAGAAAGCGCTTGCGGAAGTCGCGCAGGTCCTCCACGCCGAGCTCGCGGCTGGCCTCGAGCAGGGCATCGGTAGGCCACTGGGGGCGTACCAGGGCCTCGGCCAGGGTGCGATGGGCCTGCCGGTAGAGGGCGTCCTGGGGCGCATTGCGCCATTCTCGCTGCAGGCGGTAGTGCACCCGGTCGAAGCTCGCCGCGTCGATCTCGCCCTCCTGCAACTGGTCGAGCACCCGGGCGATCAGCCGGTCCTGGCGGTCCCGCCAGCCGGAGAACGACAGGGTGATGCCCCGGGCGTGGGCATAGGCCTCGAAACCATGGCCGGCCAGCCTTGCCGGGTAGAGGGTCTCGTTGAGGCTGTCGCCAAGCCAGCCGGCGAGCAGCCGGGAGAGCGCCGCCTCGCGAGCCTCCTGGCTGGCGGCGGGATGCTGCAGGCTGAAGCGCCACTCCACCTTGGGGGTGTCGAAGCTGGCATCCGCCTTGTACCAGAAGCTGAAGCCCGGCGCCTCGATGCGCTTCTCGGGGACCTCGTCGTGGCGGTCGAGCAGTTCGAGATCCTCGGCGATGTAGGGGTTGGGCTCGGGCAGGGCGAGGCCCGCCAGCGGCTCGGCTTCGCCTGTCGCCTCGACCTCTCGCCAGGGGGCGTCGAACCAGGGCGAGACCTTTTCGCCCTCCACCTCCGGGCCGCTGTAGAGCCGCAGCATCCTCTCGGGCCGCAGGCCGTCGAGCCAGCGCGTGATCTGGTCGCGATCGAAGCCATCCATGCGGTAGGGCGCGACGTTGACGTCCTTCAGCGGGTAGCGTGACAGGTTCATGGCCAGCCGCATGGCATCGCCCTGGGGCGAGCCGTGCTGCTGGAAGCGGAACTGCTGCTCGGCCAGGCGCGCCTGCTCCTCGTAGCGCCATTCCGCCAGGCCGGCGTCGCGGATCCGCTCGATGGTGGCGAACAGACTTTCCTGGATGCGGTCGAGCCGCTCGGCGCCATCCGGCGTCAGGCTGATGTCCACGGCGAACAGCGCATGGCGCCCGTCGCCGCGGGTCATCCCCGCGGAGAGGCCGTCGGCCCAGCCCGCCTCGCGCAGCACCGCGAGCAGGCTGCCCTCGCCCTCGTGGCCGAGCAGGTTGGCCAGGTAGTCGGCCGGCTTGTGGCGATAGGCCTGCTGGGGGTCGGGAACAGGGAACAGGAAGCTGACCCGCTGGCTGTCGCGCACCGACTGCATCTCGGCGGCCCGGGGCAGGGCCTGTTCCGCCACCAGCGGCGCCTCGATGACCGGGCGGGAGAGGCCGCGGTCGGGTACCTCGGCGAAGCGCTCGGTGACCATGGCCTCCAGCTCATCGAGGGGCTGGGGGGCGACCACGGCCAGGTGCATGACGTTGGCACCGTAGTGGTTCTCGTAGAAGTCGATCACCCGCTCACGCAGGCTCGGCTCGCCTGCGGGGCGGTCGGCCAGGGTCTCGCGACTGCCCACCGAGAAGCCGGTGGTGGGGTGCTCGGGATTGAGCAGCTGGTCGAGCACGTCCTGGGCGCGGCGCCCGTCGTCGCGGATGCGCGCCTGGTACTCGGAGTGGACCACGTTGCGCTCGCTCTCCAGGCGGTCGGCATTGAACAGCGGGGCAACGAAGAAGCGGCTGAACCGGTCCAGGGCGCCGGCCAGGGCGTCCGGCTCGATGTCGAAGAAGTAGTTGGTGTCATGGGGGGCGGTGAAGGCATTGTGGCTCCCCCCATGGCGCGACAGGAAGGCCTGGTAGGCGTCCGACGCCGGGTAGGCATCGGTGCCCAGGAACAGCATGTGCTCGAGGAAGTGGGCCAGGCCGGCCAGGTCCTCCGGGTCCTGGGCGCTGCCCACGCCGACGTTCAGCGAGGCGGCGGCCTGGTCGGCCTCGGGGTCGCTGACCAGCAGCACGCTCAGGCCGTTGTCGAGGGTCAGGGCACGGTAGTCGCGGTCATCGTGGGGGCTGACCCGCGGCGAGACGACCTCGTCGACGGTCGCCGCTGGCTCGGGTGCCTCGGCCCGGGCGGCCAGGCCCGTGATCAGGGTCGCGGCCACGGCAAGCCAGGCGAGCAGGCGGGCCGGTTGGCGCAGGGGGGCAGGCAAGGGCTGTGTCATCATCGCTCCTGTGGCATGGGCTGGCGCAGCATGGGCCCGGTGGGATGGGCACAGGCCGGATCCTGGTTAGCGGGATCATTCACTCGTCTTGATACCGGAAAGGCGCCCAACAGTTCCCCGGGAGCGGGCACGAGCATCGATTGCGCCTCGGCCACCGGGGTCTGCGGGTCGAGCCAGCGCCTCGCGTCCTCGGGGGGGATCACCGCCGGTAGCCGGTCGGTGAGCGGGGCGAGCAGCGTCCCGGTGGGCACCGTGATCAGCGCCATGGAGTCATTGTACTCGCTCAGGGTGGTATGGAAGCGGCACCAGAGCCCTGCCAGCAGCAGCGGGCCGCGGTCGACGCGGGTCACCAGGAAGGGCTGCTTGAAGCGTGGCTGCGGCTTCCACACATAGATGCCGCTCGCCGGGACCAGGCAGCGGCGCGCGTCGAAGGCCTCGCGGAACATGGGTCGGGTCGTCAGCGCTTCGGCCCGGGCGCAGTGGGGCGCATGGTCGAGCACCTTCAACCAGGGGGGCGTGAGCCCCCAGAAGGCGTTCACCAGGCGCAGCCGGCCCCCTTCCAGGCGCACGATCGACAGGGGACGACGCGGGGCCAGGTTGGCGCCGGTGATCGGGGTGGTCTCGGCGGCCAGGTCGGGCAGCAGGCGCTCGAGCTCGAGGGGGGCGATGTGCAGTCGGCCGGCCATGGGGTCTCCGGGGTGGTGGGGCGACAGGGTAACCAAGTCGACCTGACGAGAAAAGCGGCGAACGGGCGGCGATCCTGGCGTCGGCTTGCATCGTCATCCGTGTGGGATATCCTGTCGAAAACAGTGTTCGATGAGGGTATCCTTGTCGCCCGACCCGCGATGCCCGCCACTATCCCTGCGAGGAACCCGATGGCCCGTCCCAGACAGCATGCCCCCGAGGCACTCCATGCCCAGGTCATGGCCGCATGCGATGCCTGGCTGCAGGAGCACCCGGCCCACACGCTGTCGCTGCGTGCCCTCGCCCGGGAGGTGGGCTGTGCGCCGAGCACCCTGCTCAAGCTCTACGGCAGCTTCGGCAACCTGCTCCAGCACGTCAACATCGAGACCCTGGCGCGCCTGCGCGGGGTGATCGAGCCGCTGCTCGCCGATATCGCCCCCGAGGAGCGGCTCAAGGCGCTGGCCAGGGCCTACTGGCAGTTCGCCCGCGAGGATGCCTACCGCTGGCAGCTGCTGTTCGACTATCCCCTGGCCCAGGAGGGCGAGCTGGACCAGCGCCAGAACGAGATGATCGAGGGCCTTTTCCTGCGCGTGGAGGCGACCCTCAAGGAGTACCAGCCGGCGCTGGACGACCTGGAGGCACGGCGGTTGAGTCGCACCCTCTGGGGCAGCGTCCATGGCCTGGTCCAGCTGGGGCTCAACGAGCGCCTGGGGTACTGGCAGGGCGAGCCGCTGGAGGTGGGCGAACTGCTCGACCAGCTGCTCGCCACCATCCTGGCGGGCCTCAGGCACGCGCCCGGCGTGACGTGATGACCCCCTGGCTGTGGGGGGTCACGGGCCTGGCGATGGTGGCGGGGAGCTGGCGACTGGCCAGTGCGCCCCGGCCCTTCCTGCGCTGGCTGGTCTTCCTGCTGGTTCACCTCGTCTATCGGCTGCGCTTCCGCGGCCGCCACCACATTCCCCCGCGTGGTCCGGCCATCGTCGTCTGCAACCATGTCAGCTTCATGGATGCCCTGGTGGTGGGCGGGGCGAGCCCGCGGCCGCTGCGCTTCCTGATGGACAAGCCGATCTACGAGTCGCCCTGGCTCAACTGGCTGTTCCGGCTGGTGGGGGCCATCCCCGTGGATGCCGACCGTCGCGACCCGGGCAGCGTGCGTCGTGCGCTGATCGAGGTCAGCCATGCGCTGCGCCAGGGCGAGGTGGTGATGGTGTTTCCCGAGGGGCGCCTGACCCCGGACGGCGAGGTGCACCCCTTCCGCCGTGGCCTCGAGCTGATCCTGGCCCGGGATGCGGTGCCGGTGGTGCCCGCTGGCCTCGCCGGTCTCTGGGGCTCCTGGACCTCGCACCATGGCGGCAAGGCTCTGACCAAGCCGCCTCGCCGGTTCCGGGCGCGGGTGGCGCTGTTCTTCGGTGAGCCCCTGCCGGCCGGCGAGGCGAGCCGGCGCAACGTCGAGGCCCGGGTGCGTTCGCTCAAGGCCGAGGCCGATGGCTGGGCCGACAGCGCGCGGAGGTAGGCATCAGCCGAGTCGGGCGGGGCGCCGTGTCGGCTGCCAGCAGCGTGCCGCGGTGATCAGGTTGTCACGGACCTCGAGGATCTCCATGCGCACGCTGCCGATCTGCAGGCAGGCCGGGCCGTCGGGGAAGGATTCCAGATGCTCGAGGATCACGCCGTTGAGGGTCTTGGGGCCATCCGTGGGCAGCTGCCAGCCCAGTGCCTTGTTGATGTCGCGGATGTTGGCGGTGCCGTCGATCACGTGGCTGCCGTCGTCCTGCAGGTGGATCTCCTGGTCCAGGCCCGCCACGTCGGTGGTGAACTCGCCGACGATCTCCTCGAGGATGTCCTCCAGGGTCACCAGCCCCTCCACGTCGCCGTACTCGTCCACCACGATGCCGATGCGCCGCTTCTGCTTCTGGAAGTTGAGCAGCTGGGTGTGCAGCGGGGTGGACTCGGGGATGAAGTAGGGCTCGCGGGCCTCCTGGACGATGGCGGCCTTGGTCACCTCGCCGCGGGACAGGAAACGCGCCGCGTTGCGCAGGTGGAGCATGCCGATGATGTTGTTGATGTCGCCCTTGTAGACCGGCAGCCGGGTGTGCTGGCTGGTGCGGATGCGGGCCAGGATCTCCTCCAGGTCGTCGTCCAGGTCGAGGCCCATCACCTCGTGGCGCGGCACCATGATGTCGTTCACGGTGACGTTCTCGAGGTCGAGAATCGACAGCAGCATCGCCTGGTGGCGGCGCGGGATCAGGGTGCCGGCCTCGTGCACCACGGTGCGCAGCTCGTCGCGGGTCAGGTTGTCGGTCTCGCCGTCGATGCTCTTCACGCCGAGCAGGCGCAGCAGGCCGTTGGAGATGGCGTTGACCAGCCACACGAGGGGATAGAGCAGCTTGAGCAGCGGCTCGAGCACCAGCGAGGCGGGATAGGCGATGCGCTCGGGCTTGACCGCGGCATAGGTCTTGGGCGTGACCTCGGCGAAGATCAGGATCACGATGGTCAGCACCAGGGGGGCGATGGCCGGGCCGGTGACCTCGCCGAAGAAGTGGATGGCGAGCACGGTGGCGATGGCGGCCGCCAGGTTGTTGACCAGGTTGTTGCCGATCAGGATCACGCCGATCAGCCGGTCCGGCCTGGCGAGCAGGCGCATCACCCGCAGGGCGCGCGACTCGCCGCTGTTCGCCTGGTGGCTCAGGCGATAGCGGTTGATCGACATCATCCCGGTCTCGGAACTGGAGAAGAAGGCGGAAAGACAGACGAGCAGGAACAGCAGGCCGAACAGCAGTCCCAGCGGGAAGTCGTCACTCAAGTCGAAGGATCCTCAAAGGCGTATCAGGCTCGAGTTGTAGGGGGTCGGTCATGCGGTGTCAAGGCGAGTGCCGGCGTCAGCCGCGGTCGAGCAGGATCTCCAGCACGAACTTGCTGCCGAAGTAGGCCAGCAGCAGCACCAGGCAGCCGCCCAGGGTCCAGCGGACCGCCCGCATGCCTCGCCAGCCCAGCCGGTGGTGGCTGAACAGCAGGGTGGCGAAGATCACCCAGGCAGCCAGCGAGAGGATGGACTTGTGGGCCAGGTGCTGGGCGAACATGTTGTCGATGAACAGGAAGCCGCTGACGATCGACAGGGTCAGCAGGATCATGCCGGCCCAGATCAGCTCGAAGAGGATCCGTTCCATGGTGGTCAGCGGCGGCAGCGACTGGACCACGCCGCGGATGTGGTGATGGCGCAGCGCCTGGTTCTGGACGCCGAGCAGGACTGCCTGGATGGCGGCGATGGCCAGCAACGCGAATGCCAGCGCGCTGCTCAGGGCGTGCAGGGCGATCCCCGGGGTCATGCCGGCCCCGCGCTCGGGGCTCGGCAGGCCGACCGCCAGCAGCAGGGTCAGGCCGGCCAGCGGCAGCAGCCCGGTGGCGACGTTGAGGACCGGCTTGACGAGGCTGACCACCAGCAGCACCAGCACGGCCAGGCCACTGGCCAGCACCGCGCTGGTGGAGAGCCCGGGCAGCAGGGAGTCACCCCGGGCCAGCAGGGTGGCGGCCAGGGGCAGGTGACAGAGCAGGCCGAGCAGGCTCAGCCCGCGCACCAGCATGGCGCGGGGCGGCACCCGTCGAACCAGGGTCAGCCCCTGCCAGGAGGCGGCACCGAGGTAGAAGATGAAGGCCATGACGGCAAGTGATAGCGGCTGCATCGATCGCTGTCCGTGCGCCTTCGCCAGCGCCTGGTGGGATGGAATGGAGCCGCTACTATACCGAATCCACCGGGCCGCGCACAGCCGGCGTCGCGCCCCGCGAGGGCGGCGAATGCCCGTCATGCATGGAGACTGGCGGCTACAGGGCGTATAATTTTCGACCATTGCAGGGAGCCCCCGGTCGGTGCCGGGTCGGCTCTCCGGCCATCGTTCTTGGAGAGGCCCATGTTCCAGAATCTCAGCGAGCGTCTGTCGCAGACGCTCAAGTCGATCAAGGGTCAGGCGCGCCTGACCGAGGACAACGTCAAGGACACCCTGCGCGAGGTGCGCCGGGCGCTGCTCGAGGCCGACGTGGCCCTGCCGGTAGTCAAGGAGTTCATCGACCGCGTGCGCGAGCGTGCGGTGGGACAGGAGGTCTCCCAGAGCCTCTCTCCGGGGCAGCAGTTCGTCAAGATCGTCCAGCAGGAGCTCGAGGCGATCATGGGCGAGGCCAACGAGGGGCTGACCCTCAAGGGCACCCCGGCCGTGGTGCTGATGGCCGGCCTGCAGGGGGCGGGCAAGACCACCTCGGTGGCCAAGCTGGCGCGCTACCTGCGCGAGCGTGAGAAGAAGAAGGTGCTGGTGGTCTCTGCCGACGTCTATCGGCCGGCAGCCATCGACCAGCTCGAGACCCTGGCGAAGGAGGTCGAGGTCGACTTCTTCCCGTCGCGCTCCGACCAGCAGCCTGTCGCCATCGCCGAGGCGGCGATCAAGCATGCCCGGATCCAGTTCCATGATGTGGTGATCGTCGACACCGCCGGCCGCCTGGCGATCGACGAGGCGATGATGGCCGAGATCCAGGCGCTGCATAAGGCCGTGGTGCCCGACGAGACGCTGTTCGTCGTTGATGCCATGACCGGCCAGGACGCCGCCAATACCGCCAAGGCCTTCCACGAGGCGCTGCCGCTCACCGGGGTGATCCTCACCAAGGCCGATGGCGACGCCCGCGGCGGTGCGGCCCTCTCGGTGCGCCATATCACCGGCAAGCCGATCAAGTTCATGGGGGTGGGCGAGAAGGTCGATGCCCTCGAGCCCTTTCATCCGGATCGCGTGGCCTCTCGCATCCTCGGCATGGGCGACGTGCTGTCGTTGATCGAGGAGGCCGAGCGCACCGTCGACAAGAAGAAGGCCGAGCAGCTGGCCAAGAAGGTCAAGAAGGGACAGGGCTTCGACCTCGAGGACTTCCGCGACCAGCTCCAGCAGCTCAAGAAGATGGGCGGCATGGGTGGCCTGATGGGCAAGCTGCCGGGCATGGGCCAGATGGCCGAGATGGCGCAGGGCCCCGGCCCCGAGAAGGAGCTGGGCAAGCTGGAGGCGCTGATCAACTCCATGACCCCCCAGGAGCGGCGCAAGCCCGAGATCATCAACGGCTCGCGCAAGCGGCGAATCGCCGCCGGTGCCGGCCTGCAGGTGCCCGACCTCAATCGCCTGCTCAAGCAGCACAAGCAGATGCAGAAGATGATGAAGAAGGCGGGCAAGAAGGGCGGCATGCAGAAGATGATGCGCGGCATGTCCGGCATGATGGGCGGCGGTGGTCCGGGCGGCCCCGGTGGCATGGGGGGCATGGGCGGTCCCGGCGGCATGCCGTGGCGCTGAGCCGGCCCGCGGCGGGGCGCTCCCTGCAAAAAGGTTTCCAAGTCGGGCGGTTTTCCGTAGAATGTCGCGTCTTCACTGGCAGGACCGCGATCGACGCGGCCATCGTCGTGACCGAATGACCCGAAGCCGGGCCGTCGGCCCGCTTCCCGTAGCAGATCGTCGAGGGCCAGCAGGGTATCGGCACCTCGGCCGAAACATCCGCAACTTCAACCGAAGGATAATCAACGCATGGTTACCATTCGTCTGGCACGTGGTGGCGCCAAGAAGCGTCCCTTCTACCACCTCACCGTGACCGATTCCCGCAAGTCCCGTGACGGCCGCTTCATCGAGCGCCTGGGCTTCTTCAACCCGGTGGCCCGTGGCCAGGAAGAGCGCCTGCGCGTCGACCTGGAGCGCATCAGCCACTGGCAGAGCCAGGGGGCCCAGCTCTCCGACCGCGTCGCCGAGCTGGTCAAGGAAGCCCGCAAGCAGGCCTGAAGGGCCTGACTTGCCGGCTGCAACGCTCCAGGGGTCGTCGATGAGCGAACACGCGCAAGCGCAGCCCGCCGACGATCATGTGGTGCTGGGCACGCTGACCAGCCCTTACGGTGTCAAGGGCTGGTTGAGGGTGTACTCGTACACCAGCCCCATGGAGGGCATCCTCGACTACGCGTCCTGGGTGCTGCGCCAGGGGACGACGCTGACCCGGGTGGGCGTCCTGCAGGGACGCCGTCAGGGCAAGGGCCTGGTGGCCCGGCTCGAGGGGGTCGACAGCCGCGAGGCGGCCGAGGCCCTGGCCGGCGCCGAGATCCTGCTGCCCAAGGCGGAACTGCCCGCGCTCGATGCTGATGACTACTACTGGTATCAGCTGGAAGGCCTTCGGGTGGTGACCCGCGAGGGGCTGGCGCTGGGAGAGATCGCCTATCTCTTCGAGACCGGCGCCAACGACGTCCTGGTGGTCAAGGGCGAGGTCGACGAGGGCATCGAGGCTCGCGAACGGCTGCTGCCCTACCTCCCCGGCGAGGTGGTGCTGGACGTGGACCTCGAGGCCGGCGTGATGACCGTCGACTGGGATCCGGAATTTTGACGGAAACAGTTTTGACGGATACAGCCCCGACGGAAACCGGTTCGATGACCTACGATTCGGCGGCTGCCGGGCAGGCGGCCAGCATGTGGGTCGGGGTGGTCTCGCTGTTTCCCGAGATGTTCGAGGCGATCACTCGCCATGGCGTCACGGGCAGGGCGGTGGAGAAGGGGCGCATCGCGCTCGAGTTCTGGAACCCCCGGGACTTCGCCACCGACCGGCATCGCACCGTGGATGACCGCCCCTATGGCGGTGGCCCGGGGATGCTGATGAAGGTCGACACCCTGCGCGCGGCCATCCACGCCGCTCGCGAGCGGGCCGAGGCGGCCACCGGGACGCGGGCGAAGGTCATCTACCTGTCGCCCCAGGGGCGCCGCCTGGACCAGCGGGGCGTGCAGGAGCTGGCGTCGGGCCCACCCCTGGTGGTGGTGGCCGGGCGCTATGAAGGCATCGATGAGCGGGTGGTGGAAGCCGACATCGATGAGGAGTGGTCGATCGGCGACTATGTGCTCAGCGGCGGCGAACTGCCGGCCATGGTGCTGATCGATGCCGCGGCAAGGCTGGTGCCCGGGGTGCTGGGCCATCAGGATTCCGCGGTCGAGGACTCCTTCAACGACGGACTGCTGGACTGTCCGCACTACACGCGCCCGGAGGAAGTCGACGGGCGGCGGGTGCCGGAGGTCCTGCTCAGCGGCCACCATGGCGCCATCCGGCGCTGGCGGCTCAAGCAGTCCCTGGGGCGGACCTGGCTCAGGCGTCCCGACCTGCTGGAAGGCAGGACGTTGAGTGGCGAGCAACGCAAGCTGCTCGAGGAGTTCATCGAGGACTACGCACTGTCCACGCGGTAGGACAGGGCGGAGGTGCAGGACGCCATGCCCCGCAGCGGGCCCGGTGGACCTGTGTCACCAACGGCATTCCCGCGCTCTCGAGCTCGACTCGGGCGCCGGGATCACGGTTCGCCGGCAACCCAAGCCGACCGGCGGATCAGGTTATCAAGGAGTCAATGTCATGAGCAGCAAGAACAAGGTGATCCAGGCGCTCGAGAGCGAGCAGATGAGCAAGGAAGTCCCGGCCTTCGCCCCCGGCGATACCGTGGTCGTCCAGGTCAAGGTCAAGGAAGGCTCCCGCGAGCGTCTCCAGGCCTTCGAGGGCGTGGTCATCGGCAAGCGCAACCGTGGCCTGAACTCGGCCTTCACCGTACGCAAGATCTCCCACGGCGTCGGTGTCGAGCGGACCTTCCAGACCTACAGCCCGCTGGTCGACTCCATCGAGGTCAAGCGTCGCGGTGACGTGCGCCAGGCCAAGCTGTACTACCTCCGCGAGCGCAGCGGCAAGTCTGCCCGCATCAAGGAAAAGCTGGCCTGAGGCAGCTGCCTCTGCCGGCCCGTGGTGCCGGGGCCCCAGGCCCCGCACCTCCCGCGAGACCCCGTCACCGCTGCCGCGGGGCGGGGTTTCGTGCTGCTGGGGCCTGACCGGGAGCCGTATGCAAGCCACCATGGATGCGGGCGCGCTGGTCGATGCCTTCCTCGACGGCCTGTGGCTGGAGCGGGGGGCGAGCGACAATACCCTGGCCGCCTATCGCCACGACCTGAGCGCCTGGCAGGCGCGCCTGGAGTGCGCCAACCAGCGGCTGCTGGCGCCGGCCGGCGGGGAGTTGCCGGCCTGGCTCGACGAGCGTCGCGAGGCCGGCTACAGCCTGCGCAGCAACGCCCGGCTGCTCTCCAGCCTGCGCGGCTTCTATCGCTGGGCGCTGGCAGAAGGGCTCGTCGACCAGGACCCGCTGGCCGAGGTGCGGCTGCCCCGGGTGCGCCCCTCGCTTCCCGATACCCTGGAGGAGGCCGAGGTGGAGCGCCTGCTCGCGGCCCCGGATCTGGCCACCGACCTGGGGCTGCGTGACCGGGCGATGCTCGAGTTGCTCTACGGGGCCGGGTTGCGGGTCAGCGAGCTGGTGGGGCTGACCACCGATGCGGTCAACCTGCGCCAGGGGGTGGTCCGGGTGCGGGGCAAGGGCGACAAGGACCGCCTGGTGCCACTGGGCGAGGAGGCCGTGGCCTGGCTGTCGCGCTACCTGCGTGGCGCCCGGGGGGCGCTGATGGTCGACATCACCCGACCGGCGCTGTTTCCCGGGCGGGGCGACCGCTGCCTGACGCGCCAGGCCTTCTGGCACCGCATCAAGGCCCATGCGCGTACTGCCGGCATCGACCGGCCGCTGTCGCCGCATACCCTGCGCCACGCCTTCGCCACCCATCTGTTGAATCATGGGGCCAACCTGCGTGTCGTACAGCTGCTGCTCGGTCACAGCGACCTCTCGACCACGCAGATCTATACCCATGTGGCGCAGGTGCGACTGGAAGCCCTGCATGCCGACCATCATCCTCGAGGCTGACTCATGAGACGATCGACCCTTACCCTCGGCGGCGGACTGCTCGCCGCCTCCCTGGCCCTGCTGCCCGTCGCCCAGGCCGACCCGGCCGAACAGCTGGCCGAGACCCTCACGGTCAACGGCCAGTCCATGCCCGTGGAGCGCGTGCGCGAGACACCGCTGGAGGGCTTCTTCGAGGTGAGGCTGGAGAGTGGCGAGACCTTCTACAGCAACGCCGAGGGCAGCCACTTCCTGGTCGGCGACCTCTACGAGAACGGCGAAAACGGCCTGGTCAACCTCACCGAGCAGGGGCGCAACGCCGAGCGCAGCGGGCGTCTCGCCGCGGTGCCGGAGAGCGAGCGGGTGGTCTTCCGCGGCCCCGGCGAGCCACGCGCCACCCTCATGGTCTTCACCGATACCACCTGCCCCTACTGCCGGCAGCTCCACGAGGAGGTGCCACGGCTCAACGAGCTGGGGATCGAGGTGCACTACCTGGCCTTCCCGCGCAGCGGCCTGGGCTCGCCGGGGGGCAGGGAGCTGCAGCAGGTGTGGTGTGCCGACAATCCGGCCGAGGCGATGTCCGCGGCCAAGCGCGAGGAAGCGCTGTCGGCTGCCGCCGACTGCGACAATCCGGTCGAGGAACAGTATCATCTGGGCATGGAGCTCGGCGTCCAGGGTACGCCGGCCATCGTGCTGCCCGACGGTCGCCTGGTGCCCGGCTACGTGCCGGCGGAGCGCCTGGCCGCCATGCTCGGCCTGAACGAGTGATGACCGACGTCGATGAACGTCGGCACGGCGGGCCCGGACGGGCCCGATCCACGCTGAGACACACGCCAGAACGAGGGGAATGACATTGAAACCGGTGAGAGTGGGAATCTGTGGCCTGGGGACCGTCGGTGGCGGAACCTTCAACGTGCTGACACGCAATGCCGACGACATCGCCCGGCGGGCGGGACGTCCGATCGTCATCGAGCAGGTCGCTTTCCGCAGCCTCAATCCCGACTGTGATACCACCGGCATCCGGACCACCTCCGACGTCTTCGAGGTGGCCACCAACCCCGATATCGACGTGCTGGTCGAGCTGATCGGCGGCTACGACGTGGCCCGCGAGCTGGTGCTCACCGCCATCGAGCACGGCAAGCACGTGGTTACCGCCAACAAGGCGCTGATCGCCGTGCACGGCAACGAGATCTTCCGGGCCGCCCACGAGAAGGGCGTGATCGTCGCCTTCGAGGCCGCGGTGGCCGGTGGCATCCCGGTGATCAAGTCGCTGCGCGAGGGCCTGGGGGCCAACCGCATCGAGTGGGTGGCCGGCATCATCAACGGCACCGGCAACTACATCCTGACCCATATGCGCGACGAGGGGCGGGCCTTCGAGGACGTGCTCGCCGAGGCCCAGGCGCTGGGCTACGCCGAGTCCGACCCGACCTTCGACGTCGAGGGCATCGACGCCGCCCACAAGCTGACCATCCTCGCCTCCATCGCCTATGGCGTGCCGCTGCAGTTCGACAAGGCCTACACCGAGGGCATCTCGCGGATCACCGCCGAGGACGTGGAGCAGGCCGACAACCTGGGCTACGTGATCAAGCATCTGGGGATCTCCAAGCGTACCGAATCGGGCCTCGAACTGCGGGTGCACCCGACCCTGATTCCCAAGGAACGCCTGCTGGCCAGCGTCCACGGCGTCAAGAACGCCATCGCGGTGATGGGCGACGCCGTGGGACCGACCCTCTATTACGGAGCCGGTGCCGGCGCCGAGCCCACCGCCTCCGCGGTGGTCGCCGACCTGCTGGACGTGGCCCGCGACATCGCCACCGATCACCACTACCGGGTGCCCTACCTGGCCTTCAGCGGCATCGGCGAGCAGGAGAGCGACCTGCCGATCATGCCCATGGAAGACATCATCACCGCCTACTACCTGCGGCTGCTGGCGGTGGACCGCCCCGGCGTGCTGGCGCGGGTGGCGACCATCCTCTCCGAGCAGGGCATCTCCATCGAGGCGCTGATCCAGAAGGAGGCCACCGAGGGCGAACTGGTGCCGATCATCCTGCTGACCCATCGCACCCGCGAGAAGCAGATGAACGAGGCGATCCGCCTGATCGAGTCGCTGGCCGACATCGCCGGCCCGGTGACGCGCATTCGGGTCGAGTCGCTGGACGAGCAGGAGTAAGCCATGCGCTATATCAGCACCCGCGGGCAGGCGCCCGCGCTCTCCTTCGAGGAGGTCGTGCTCACCGGCATGGCCAGCGACGGCGGCCTCTATGTGCCGGATGAGATCCCGACGCTTTCCCATGATGACCTGGCGGCCATGGCCGGGCTCTCCTATGCCGAGATCGCCTTCCGGGTCATGCAGCCCTACGTCAACGGCGAGATCGACGACGCGACCTTCCGCGGCATCGTCGAGGAGGCCTATGCCACCTTCAGCCACGATGCCGTGGTGCCGCTCAACCAGCTCGATGCCAACCACTTCCTGCTCGAGCTGTTCCATGGCCCGACGCTGGCCTTCAAGGACGTGGCGCTGCAGTTGCTCGGCCGCATCCTCGACCATTTCCTGCAGAAGCGTGGCGAGCGGGCCGTCATCATGGGGGCGACCTCCGGGGATACCGGCTCGGCGGCCATCGAGGGCTGCCGCCACTGCGACAACCTGGACATCTTCATCCTCCATCCCCACCAGCGGGTCTCGGAGGTGCAGCGACGCCAGATGACCACGGTGCTGGCCGACAACGTCTTCAATGTCGCCATCGAGGGCAACTTCGATGACGCCCAGGCGATGGTCAAGGCGAGCTTCGCCGACCAGTCGTTCCTGAATGGCACCCGGCTGGTGGCGGTGAACTCCATCAACTGGGCGCGCATAATGGCCCAAATCGTCTACTACGTCGCCTCGGCCGTGGCGCTGGGGGCCCCCCACCGGGCGGTGAGCTTCTGCGTGCCCTCGGCCAACTTCGGCAATGTCTTCGCCGGCTACATGGCCAAGCGCATGGGGCTGCCGGTGAAGCAGTTCATCATCGCCACCAATGCCAACGACATCCTGCACCGCACCCTGGCCGACAACGACTTCTCCAAGCAGGAGCTGGTGGCCACCCTGGCGCCCTCCATGGACATCGTGGTGTCCTCCAACTTCGAACGGCTGCTGTTCGAGGCCTACGAGCGCGACGGGGCGGCGGTGAAGGCCCTGCTCGAGCGCTTCCAGAGCGAGCCCTCGGCGCTGGCCGAGGCGCCGCTGGCCAGGCTGCGCGAGTCCTTCGCCAGCCACAGCGTGGACGATGCCACCATCCTGGAGGTGATCCGCGAGGCGCATCACCGCACCCAGGAGATCCTCGACCCGCACACCGCCACCGGCTACCGTGCCGCCGAGCAGGAGCGTGCCGATGCCGCGACCCCGGTGATCACCCTGGCCACGGCCCACCCGGCCAAGTTCGCCGAAGCGGTGGTCAAGGCCGGCTTCCCGGGCGTGCCGCTGCCGCCGCACATGGACGACCTGCTGGAGCGCGAGGAGCGCTACACCGTGCTGCCCGCGGAGCTTTCCGCCGTGCAGCAGTTCGTGGCCGAGAACCGGCGCTGAAGTGCATGACCCAGCGACATCACTGGCGAGGGGCGCCAGGCTAGTTGTGTGAAGCCCAAGCGCCGCTGGCGTACGATGCCCGCTTGGGGCTGACCCGGCGACAGGCCCCGAAGTGTCGGACCATCGAGGAGGCGCTGTGAACCCTTCCCTGGGCGCTACCGATACCATCCCTGGCATAGGACCCCCTCTTCGGCCTGTCCCCGGCGCCCCTCGCTCGGTCCGGCGCCTTCTCTTGCCCAACGGTCACCGACTTGAACCAGAGGAGCATGGCTTGGACGCCGTCACCGATCCCATCGATCTGCATGCGCGTTTGCGCCCCCGCATCCAGCCCAGGCCCCGCGATGAGGGGCTCTATGCCCGTGCTCGCGAAGAGGGCCTGACCGAGCTTCAGGCCCGGGTGCTGGCGGGGCGGCTTGCCGGCTACCAGGGTGAACTGGCGCCGCTGGTCTCGCCCAGCCTGCGCCACCTGGCCCACCCCGAGAAGCTCGCCGACGCACGGCGTGCGGCCGAGCGCATTGCCCAGGCGGTGGTGGATGGCGAGCATATCGGCATCCTCACCGACTACGACGTGGACGGCATCACCTCCCACGTGGTGATCCGGCGTACCCTGGTGGAGCTCTTCGGGGTGCCCGAGGCGCGCCTGCACAGCCTCATTGGCCACCGCATCCATGACGGCTACGGCATCAGCCTGCCGCTGGTGGAGCGCACACTGGCGCTCTCGCCGCGGCCGAGCCTGGTGATCACCGCCGACTGTGGAAGTTCCGACGAGCCGCGCATCGCCCGGCTCCGGGATGCCGGCATCGAGGTGGTGGTCAGCGACCACCACGCCCTGCCGGTGGAGGGGCCGCCGGCCTCGGCCTATGCCGTGGTCAATCCCACCCGTGACGACTGCGCCTATCCCGACCCGACCATCGCCGGCTGCATGGTGGCCTGGCTTACGATGTCGCTGACCCGCGGCGTGCTGGTCGAGTGGGGGGTGCTGCCCGAAGCCACGCCCAAGCTCTCGCCCTGGCTCTCCTACGTGGCACTGGGCACGGTGGCGGACTGCGTCTCCCTGGGCGGCAGCGCCGCCAACCGCGCCGTGGTGACCCATGGCCTGGCGCTGATCAATCGCATGGAGGCCGCCTGCTGGCGCGCCATGGCGGCACGCCTGGGGGCCGACAGTGTGCCCTTCGATGCCGAGACCCTGGCCTTCCAGATGGGACCACGGATCAACGCCCGTTCGCGGCTCGACGATCCCTATGCGGCGCTGCACTTTATGCTCGCCGAGCAGGATCATGTGGCGAGCCGCTACCTGGATGTGCTGGATCAGGATAACCAGTCGCGCAAGGCGATCGAGGCGGAGATGGCCGAGGAGGCCAAGGCCCTGGCGCTGCCGGCCCTGACGGCCGACGAGCCCGCCATCGTCGTCTTCCTGGAGTCGGGCCATCCGGGCGTGCAGGGCATCGTCGCCTCGCGGCTGGTGCAGGCCTTCGGCCGGCCGGCGCTGGTGCTGACCCCGGCAGCGGCCCCCGGCATGCTCACCGGCTCCGGGCGCTCCATCGAGGGGCTGCACCTGCGCGACGCCCTGCAGCGCACCTTCGCGCTGGCGCCCGAGGCGCTGCCGCGCTTCGGTGGCCACCGCGGCGCCGCCGGGGTGGGGGTGCCGCGCGAACACCTGTCGGCGTTCCGTACGGCCTTCCTGCAGGCGGTGGCCGAGCAGCTTGGCGATACCGAGCTCTGCCCGCGAATCCTTACCGACGGTGAGCTGGCGCCCCATCAGCTCGGCCTCGCCACCCTCGACGAGCTCGAGCGGCTCGGGCCCTATGGCCGGGAGTTCGATGCCCCGCTGTTCCAGGGCGAGTTCCTGGTCGAGGCGCTGAGACCTGTGGGGGCCGATGGCAGCCACCTGATGCTCGAGCTCTCCGCCGGGGCAGCGAGCCTGAAGGCCATCTGGTTTCGCGCCCTGACCCCGGGGGAGGTGCCGGCCTTCGGCGTCGGCGATCGCCTGCACTGTGCCTTCAAGCTCAATCGCAACCGCTGGCGGGGGCGCGAGAGCCTCCAGCTGATGGTCGAGCACGCCGAGCCACTATAAGGAAAGAGAGATGGATCCCCAGGAACTGCCCACCGACCCCCATCGCGCCCATGAGGACGTGATGGCGATGCTGGTCGGCACGCTCTTCGTCGCCCTCGGCGTCAGCTTCTATACCCAAGCGATGCTGCTCACCGGCAGTACCGCGGGCCTGGCCTTCCTGCTGCAGTACGCCACCGGCTGGCGCTTCGGGATCGGGTTCTTCCTGATCAACCTGCCGTTCTACTGGCTGGCCGTGCGTCGCATGGGCTGGTCGTTCACCCTTCGCACCTTCGTGGCCATCGGCCTGGTCTCGGTGTTCTCGGAGCTCACCGCCGGCTGGATCCGCATCGAGTGGCTGCAGCCGCTCTATGCGGCGCTGATGGGCGGCAGCCTGATCGGCATCGGCATGCTGGTGCTGTTCCGCCACCGCACGAGCCTCGGCGGCATCAACATCCTTGCGCTCTTCCTGCAGGACCGCTATGGCTGGCGGGCGGGCTACGTCCAGCTGGGGATCGATGCGCTGATCATGCTGGTCGCCCTGCTGGTGCTGCCGATCGAGCGGGTGGGCCTCTCGGTGGTGGGGGCGTTGGCGCTCAACCTGATCATCGCGCTGAACCACAAGCCGGGGCGCTACATGGGCGTCAGCTGAGGCATGGTGGCTCACTCGTTGGGCCAGACGCCGGGCGTGGCCAGCTCCAGCAGGTGACCGCCGGGGTCGTGGCCGGATTAGAGAGGCAGGCTCTCGCGGGAGAGCGTTCTCAATAGTTGGGCCAGACCCCGGGGGTGGCCAGTTCCAGAAGGTGGCCGTCGGGGTCGCGGAAATAGAGACTCTCTCCCCCTCGTGGCCAGTGGGTGCGCCCCTCGATGGCAATGCCGTGATCCTCGAGCTGGTCCTCCCAGGCCGCGAGCTCGCGGGCGGCGATGGCGAAGGCGAGGTGCACCCGGCCGCTGCCGTCGTGGGGCGGGATGGTCCCCATCCCGTCGGGCAGCACTACGGTCTCCAGCGTCTCGCCGTGCAGGAAGAGCAGCAGCACCGAGCCGGCCCCGGCGTCATAGGCGGTGAAGCGGTGGTCGGCGTTGAAGGGCGAGAGTCCCATCACGCCCTCGAAGAAGGTCCGCGCCCGGGCCATGTCCTCCACGTAGAGCGCGGTCTCCAGTACGCCGTTGAGCCTGGGCATGGCCACCTCCGTTTCCGGTAATTCCCCTTCAGTCTAGCAAGGGTCAGCGCTGGCTCCCCCAGAACCACCAGGCGATCAGGGCGATCAGCGCCAGGCCGGCGAGATTGACGATCCAGCTCATCGTGCGTCCTCCTGATTCTGGTGGCTGTCGTTGTCGCCGCCCGCGGCCTCGCCGGAGGGGCGGAACAGGCGCAGCCGGTTGGCATTGCTGACCACGGTGATCGAGGAGAGCGACATGGCGGCCCCGGCGATCATCGGCGAGAGCAGGGTGCCGGTGACGGGGTAGAGCACCCCGGCGGCGATGGGAATACCGAGGGTGTTGTAGCCGAAGGCACCCACCAGGTTCTGCTTGATGTTGCGCAGGGTGGCCCGGCTGATCTCGATGGCGGCGGCCACGCCGTGCAGCGAACCACGCACCAGGGTGATGCCGGCGCTCTCGATGGCCACGTCGGTGCCCTGGCCGATGGCGAAGCCCACATCGGCCCGGGCCAGGGCCGGGGCGTCGTTGATGCCGTCGCCCACCATGCCCACGATCTCGCCCTCGGACTGAAGGCGCTCGATCTCGGCGTGCTTGTCCTCGGGCAGGAGTCCCGCCCGGAAATCGTCGATGCCGACCTCCCGGGCGATGGCGGCGGCGGTATGCGCGTTGTCGCCGGTGAGCATCACCACCTTGAGGCCGTCGGCCTGCAGGCGCTTCACTGCGGCGATGGTGTCATGACGCAAGGGGTCACTGATGCCGAAGAGCGCGGCCAGCCGGCCATCCACCGCCAGGTAGACCACGGTGCGCGCCTTCTCCTCCAGCTGGCCGGCAATGTCACGGCCTCTGGACAGGTCGATGCCGGCCTCCTGAAGCAGGCGAGCGTTGCCCAGCAGCAGCGCCCTGCCGTCGGCGGAGGTCGCCTTGACCCCGCCGCCGGTGACGGTGTCGAAGTCCCGGATCTCGCCGGGCTCGGCCTGCCGCTCTTCCGCGTGGGTCATCAGGGCGGCCGCGAGGGGGTGCTCGGAGCCGCGCTCCAGGGCCGCCACCAGGCCCAGCATGTCCCGCTCGTCGCCCTCGAGCACCTCCGATTCCGTCACCTCCGGCTTGCCCTCGGTCAGGGTGCCGGTCTTGTCCACCACCAGGGTGGTGAGCTTGCTGGCAGTCTGCAGGGCATCGCCGCTTCTCACCAGCACGCCATGCTCGGCCGCCTTGCCCACACCGATCATCGTGGAGATCGGCGTGGCCAGGCCCAGGGCGCACGGGCAGGCGATGATCAGCACCGTGGTGGCGGTGACCAGCATATGGATCACCCTTGGCTCGGCACCGAAGTTGAACCAGGCCAGGGCGGTGATCACGGCGATGATCATCACCGAGGGCACGAAGACGCTCGACACCTTGTCGGCCAGCTGGCCGATGGGCGGGCGGGAGTTCTGGGCGCTGGCCACCTGCTCGGTGATCTGGCCCAGGCGGGTGTCAGCACCGACGCGCGTTGCAAGATAGATCAGCGATCCCTTGCCGTTGACGGTCCCCGCGCTGACCTCGTCGCCCTCGCCCTTGGCCACCGGCAGGGGTTCGCCGGTCAGCATGGACTCGTCGATATGGCTCTGTCCCTCGGTCACCTCGCCGTCCACCGGCAGGCGCTCGCCGGGGCGCACGCGGATGCGGTCGCCCTCGCGCACCTCGTCGATCTCGACCTCGCGCTCCTCACCGTCGCGGATCACCCGCGCGGTGCGGCTCTGCAGGTCGAGCAGCCGCTTGAGGGCATCGCTGGTCCGGCCCCGCGCGCGCAGCTCCAGGGCATTGCCCAGGAGCACCAGGCCGATGATCATCGCCGAGGCCTCGAAGTAGATGCCCCGGGCCACCTCGGGCAGCCAGGGCCCGACGGCCACCACCGCCATGGAGTAGAGCCAGGCGGTGCCGGTGCCCATGGCGATCAGGGTATCCATGTTGGCCTGGTGGTGGCGGAAGTTCTTCCAGGCATTGACGAAGAAGTGGCGGCCCGGGAACACCATCACCGCCAGCGTCAGCAGGCCGATCGCCAGCCAGTAGAGTCGCCCGGTCCCCACGGGGTGGGGGTGGAAGACGAACATGCTGGCCATCAGCGGCACGGCCAGGGCCAGCGACCAGGCACTCCCCTTCTGGCGGCGGCGATAGTCCCGCTCGTCACGCTCGGCGCGGGCCTGCTCGGCCTCGCGCATGTCGACGATGGGCTCGGCACCGTAGCCCACGTCCTCCACGGCACGGACCAGGGCATCCGGGTCGGCGCTGCCGCGCACCTGGGCGGTATGGGTGCCGAAGTTGACCTCCGCGCCGACCACGCCGGGCGTGCGCTCCAGGGCCTGCTGGACGCTCTTCACGCAGCTGGCGCAGGTCATGCCGCTGATCGACAGCCGGCGGGTCGTGGCGCGCGCGCCGCTCTCTTCCGTCTCTGGGGCCTTGTCCTGCTCGGGCGCCGCCTCGGTGGATGGGCGCTCGGGCTCTTGCGCGGGGGCGGGCTCGCCAGCCTGCGACGCGCGAGTGGCCGGGTAGCCGGCCTGTTCCAGCAGCCGGTCCAGGGTGGCGCCCGCCAGGGCCGACTCCACCTCCAGGCGCTTCTCGTCGGGGAAGCCGACAACCTCGGCCTTCGGGTCCTCGGCCTGGATCGCCTTGCGCATCCTGCCCACGCAGCCCTGGCAGCTCATGCCCGGCACGTTGCGCTCGTGGCGGCGCTGTCCGGCGGCCGGGTAGCCGGCCTCGGCCAGCGCCTCGTCCAGGGCCTCATCGGCCAGGGTGGTGGTGACCTCCAGGCGTTTCTCGGAGGGGGTGCCTGTGACCTCGGCCTGCGCGTCCCGGGCCTGGATGGCCCGGCGCATGGTGGCCACGCAGCCCTGGCAGTTCATGCCGGGCACCTGGCGTTCCAGGGGCTGTCTGGCGTTCATCGGGTCTCCTCGCCGGTCTCGTGGCCGGCAGTGAGCGGTTCGGGAAAGCTCTCGATCAGGCGGCAGAGGCTGTGGCCGTCGGGGGTGCCATCGGGCATCTCCTCCCAGGCGGCCAGGGCCTGCTCCATGCGCGAGGCCAGGGATTGCAGCTCGCGGATCCGTTCCCGGATCTGCGGCAGCCGGCTGGCCAGCAGGTCGCGCACCATGGGGCAGGGCGAGTCGCCATGGTCGGCATGGTCCAGGATGTCGCGGATCTCGGCCACGCCGAAGCCCAGGGTGCGGGCCCGCTGGATGAAGCGCAGCCGGTCCAGGTCACCCTGCCCGAACAGCTGGTAGCCGTTCTCGGGATGGCGCTCGGGATGCAGCAGCCCCTCGCGGGTGTAGTGGCGCACGGTCTCGGCGGTGACGCCGGCCAGGCGTGCCAGTTCGCTGACCTTCATGGTGGGGCCTCTCGGGGATGTCATGGCGCAAGTGTAAAACCCTTGGGTTACCCATAGGTCAAGGGGCAGTGTAACCGCGCCGGCCACGGTGAGCATGAATTACCTAAGTCGATGAAAGTTCAAGGAATGAAACGTGCGTGCGACCAAAGTATTAGCATTTTTCGTTTTCAAACGGCCGTTTGTGCTTGATCCCGGGTGGAGGATTCGCAAACACTGCGGGTACGCCAGAACGTTCCATGACAAGCACCCAGCATCACTTACCCGAAAGGATGTCGAGCCCATGCACAACAAGTTCAACAAGCTCTCCCTCGCCGTGGCCATCGCCTCCACGGCGCTGATCGCCAGCCAGGTCTCCGCCTCCGGCTTCCAGGTCCGCGAGCAGAGCGCCAAGACGCTGGCCAACGCCCTCTCCAACGCCGCCGCGGGGGCCGAGGACGCCAGCTTCATGGCCTACAACCCGGCCGCCATCGGCAATATCGACGGCAATCAGGTCGCCGGCGGGGTGGCCTATATCGATGCCAATTTCGAGTTGCAGGATGAGAGCGCATCCAGTGTCTTCGGAGTGCCCTATACCTCCGATACCTCCAGCCAGGGGGGGGAAAGTGCTGTGGTGCCGAGCTTTGCGGCCAAGACGCAGCTGAACGAGCAGTTCGACCTGGGCCTGGCCATCTATGCGCCCTACGGGCTCTCCACCAAGTACGACAAGGACTGGATCGGCCGCTACCACGCCGTGGAGACCGAGCTCACCACCATCGACTTCCAGCCGACCCTCAACTACCGGGCCACCGAGCGCCTCAACCTGGCGGTGGGACTGCGGGCGCAATATGCAGATGCCACGCTTTCTAATGCAGTAGACACTGCGACAATTGGTGCTCTAAGGGTTGCTGCGGGTGGAGGAAATCCTGCCAGCACTGCCGCTGGAGCAGGACAGGCGGATGGCTTTGCCGAGGTGACCGGTGACGATTGGGGCTATGGCTATACGCTTGGTGCACTCTTTCAGGCCACCGATCAGACTCGCCTGGGGATCAGCTATCGTTCGGAAATCGATCTGACCCTGGAAGGTGAGGTGGACTACAGCTCTGATAACCCTCTGGTGGCAGCAGGCCTGCCGGATGACCAGAGCGGAACCGCTGACTTGACCACCCCGGCCAACCTGAACCTGGGTATCTATCACCAGCTGACCGATCGCCTGGCGCTGATGGCCAACGCCGAGTGGACCGAGTGGAGCAGCTTCGACGAGCTGGTGGTCGAGTTCGAGGATGGCACGGACAGCTCGACCACCGAGAACTGGGACGATACCTGGGCCTTCTCGGTGGGCGCCAACTATGCGCTGACCCCGCAGTGGCTGCTGCGTGCCGGCCTGGGCGTGGACGAGAGCCCGGTGCCGAGCGCCGAGTTCCGCACCCCGCGGGTGCCGGATGCCGATCGCCAGTGGGCCACGCTCGGCGCCACCTGGATGCCCAGCCCGGAGCTCGGCATCACTGCCGGCTACATGCATGTCTTCGCCGATGATGGCGACATCGACCAGCAGGCGACCTTCGAGAACGAGAACGCGACCAAGGGCAACCTCTCGGGGACCTACGAGGTCTCGGCGGATGTCTTCGCCCTCTCGGTGGACTATCGCTTCTGAGCATCTTTACACGCGCCTGACCTCGAGACCCGGCTTCGGCCGGGTCTTGTCGTCTCGGGTCGGGTCCCGGCGGTCTGATGGATGCGACGGGGGGGCCGTTTCGCTACAATAGGCGCCTTTTCCGTGCCGTCGGGGTCCTGGCATCGCGCCAGCGCTGCGGCGGCCGTCTTTCCACTGCAGATTCAGGCGAGCGAGCCCATGCTGGAAACCAACCCGATTCACCACCTGATCAAGGACCTGTCTGAGCGGACAGACGTCCTGAGGGGGTATCTTTGACTATGCCGAAAAGAAGGATCGGCTAGAGGAAGTCACCCGCGAGCTCGAGGACCCCGACGTCTGGAGCGACCCGGACAATGCCCAGAAGCTCGGCAAGGAGCGGGCGACGCTGGAGGCCATCGTGGCCACCATCGACGAGCTCGACCAGGGGCTCGGCGACAGCCGCGACCTGCTCGAACTCGCCGAGATGGAGGAGGACGAGGGCACCGTCGCCGAGGTCCAGAAGGAGCTCGAGGGGCTGCAGGCCAGCCTCGAGAAGCTCGAGTTCCGGCGCATGTTCTCCGGCGAGATGGACGAGAACAACGCCTATCTCGACATCCAGGCCGGCTCCGGCGGCACCGAGGCCCAGGACTGGGCCAACATGCTGCTGCGCATGTACTTGCGCTGGGCCGAGCACCACGGCTTCAAGGCCGAGATCATCGAGGTCTCCGCCGGCGAGGTGGCGGGCATCAAGTCGGCCACCGTGCACATCCAGGGGGAGTACGCCTTCGGCTGGCTGCGTACCGAGACCGGCGTGCATCGCCTGGTGCGCAAGAGCCCCTTCGACTCCGGCGGCCGTCGGCATACCTCCTTCGCCTCGGTGTTCCTCTCGCCGGAGGTGGATGACAGCTTCGAGGTCGAGATCAACCCCTCGGACCTGCGCACCGATACCTACCGCTCCAGCGGTGCCGGCGGGCAGCACGTCAACACCACCGACTCGGCGGTGCGCATCACCCACGAGCCCACCGGCATCGTGGTGGCCTGCCAGAGCCAGCGCAGCCAGCACGCCAACCGCGACTTCGCCATGAAGCAGCTCAAGGCGAAGCTGTGGGAACACGAGATGCAGAAGCGCAACGCGGCCAAGCAGGAGGCCGAGGACTCCAAGGCCGATATCGGCTGGGGCAGCCAGATCCGCTCCTATGTGCTGGATGACCAGCGCATCAAGGACCTGCGCACCGGCGTGCAGTCGAGCAGCTGCGACAAGGTGCTGGACGGCGATCTGGACCAGTTCATCGTCGCCAGCCTCAAGCAGGGCCTCTAGTCCTGCCGCTCCTGGCGGGGCGATGGGCCCCGCCGTGGCGGCGCTCCTCCCCCGTCGCCGTTTTCCCGCCCCAGCCCAACTTGATGACAGGTAGTGATATGGCCAACGAGAGCCCCTCAGCGGATAGCCCGCAGAACGACGAGAACCGCCTGATCGCCGAGCGTCGTGCCAAGCTGGCGGCGCGCCGCGCGCGTGCCGCCGAGAGCGGCCAGAGCGCCTTTCCCAACGACTTCCGCCGCGACAGCCTGGCCGCCAAGCTGGCCGACGAGCTCGGCGACCGGGAGAAGGCCGACCTGGAGGCCCTGGACCGCCGTGCCGCCGTGTCCGGGCGGATCATGCGCAAGCGCGGGCCCTTCATCGTCATCCAGGACCCGTCCGGGACGATCCAGCTCTACGTCGACAAGAAGGGGCTGCCGGCCGAGGTGCTGGAGGACGTCAAGGGCTGGGACATCGGCGACATCGTGGCGGCCCGGGGGCCGGTGCACAAGTCGGGGAAGGGCGACCTCTACGTGATGATGGTGGAGGCCAAGCTGCTCACCAAGAGCCTGCGCCCGCTGCCCGACAAGTTCCACGGCCTCACCGACATGGAGGCGCGCTACCGCCAGCGCTACGTCGACCTGATCATGAACCCCGACTCGCGCAAGGTGTTCGAGACCCGCGCCGGGGTGATCAGCGCCATGCGCCGCTTCTTCGAGGATCGCGGCTTCATGGAGGTGGAGACCCCCATGCTGCAGCCGATTCCCGGCGGCGCCACGGCACGCCCCTTCGTCACCCACCACAACGCGCTGGACATCGACATGTACCTGCGCATCGCGCCGGAGCTCTACCTCAAGCGCCTGGTGGTGGGCGGCTTCGAGCGGGTCTTCGAGATCAACCGCAACTTCCGCAACGAGGGGCTCTCCACCCGCCACAACCCCGAGTTCACCATGATCGAGTTCTATCAGGCCCACGCGGACCACAACGACCTGATGGACCTCACCGAGGAGATGCTGCGCAGCGTGACCCGCAAGGTGCTGGGCACCACCACGGTGGTGAATACCGTGCGCAGCGGCGAGGGCGAGGTGCTGGAGACCTTCGAGTATGACTTCGGCCAGCCCCTGCGGCGGATCACGGTGTTCGATGCCATCCTCGAGTTCAACCCCGAGATCCATGCCGAGGCCCTGGCCGACGAGGCCGCCGCGCGCCAGATCGCCGAGCGCCTGGACATCGACGTCAAGGATGGCTGGGGGCTGGGCAAGGTGCAGATCGAGATCTTCGAGAAGACGGTGGAGCACCGCCTGCAGCAGCCCACCTTCATCACCGAGTACCCCACCGAGGTGAGCCCGCTGGCGCGGCGCAAGGACGCCAACCCCTTCGTCACCGAGCGCTTCGAGTTCTTTGTCGGCGGCCGCGAGATCGCCAACGGCTTCTCGGAGCTCAACGATGCCGAGGACCAGGCCGAGCGTTTCCGCGCCCAGGCCGCGGAGAAGGAGGCCGGCGACCTGGAGGCGATGTACTACGACGCCGACTACGTGCGGGCGCTGGAGGTCGGCCTGCCGCCCACCGCCGGCGAAGGCATCGGCATCGACCGGCTGGTGATGCTGTTCACCGACAGCGCCTCCATCCGCGATGTGCTGCTCTTTCCGGCGATGCGCCCCGAGGTAGAGTGATCGGGGCCGGAAGTGTTGGTAAGGGGCGGCCCGAGCACCCATAATGGCTGTCGTTTCGACGTCGAGGAGACCGTGATGAAACTGCTCAACCGCTCCGCCCTGAGCGTCAGGCCGACCCGGCACTTCGTGGACTGGATCAATGCGCTCGAACCCACCATGGAGGGGGACGACCTGACCCTGGCCGACGTCGAACGCGAAAGCACCGTCTACCTGATCCCGGAGATGGACGCGCCCGAGGCCCTGGAGGCCTTCGTGCGCGAGCGCTACCTCGAGATCCTGGAGACCGAGCTGCGCGCCTGGGAAGAGGACGAGCGCCAGTGGCCGGAAGCCCTGGACTGGGCGCTCTTCCAGCGCTTCCTGCAGGTCGAGCACAGCTATCTGGCCATCGACCTCGACGACGAGGCGGCGCTGGAGATCTCCGAGGTGGATGACGCCCTGCTCCTGGAGACGGACCAGGACTGACCCTCCTGCCCGACAGCGCCCATGGGAAACCGGCTTCGGCCGGTTTCCGCGTTATGGACCCCGAGTGATGGAAGCAGGATGAGCCGACTCTTCGATTCACGCCCCGGCGACGACGGCCTGCCGGGCCCCGAGCGCCGTCTGGCGGTACTGGCGCTGATCCTCGGGACCCTGATGGCGGTGGTGGACACCACCATGGTCAATATCGCGCTGCCCTCCATGGCGGCCGACCTCGGGGTCTCCGCGTCCCGGGTGGTGTGGGTCACCAACCTCTTCCAGGTCGTCTGTGCCGCCTTCCTGCTGGTCTTTGCCGCCCTCAGCGAGCTGGTCAGCCGTCGGCGTCTCTATGCTGCCGGGGTGGCGCTTTTCACCCTGGCGGCTCTGGGCAGTGCCCTGGCGCCGGACCTGGAGACCCTGCTGCTGTTCCGTGCCCTGCAGGGCCTCGGCGCCGCGGCGACCCTCTCCATCGGCCCGTCGCTCTATCGCTCGATCTTCCCCTCGCGGCTGCTCGGCAGCGCCCTGGGGCTCTCCGCCCTGGTGGTGGCCGGTGGCTACGCCGCCGGACCGACCCTCGGGGGGCTGGTGCTCTCCGTGGCCAGCTGGCCGTGGCTGTTCGCCCTGCATGTACCGCTGGGGCTCTGCGCCTCCTGGCTGGCCTGGCGGGCGCTGCCCCGGGAGGCGGGGCGGCGCGACGGTTTCGACTGGCGTGGCGCGCTCTGTTCGGTGGCCATGCTGGCCGGGCTCTTCCTCGGCCTGGACGGCGTCGGCCACGGGGCGCCGGCCTGGCAGGTGCTCGCCTGGCTGGCGCTGAGCCTGCTCAGTGCCGTGCTCTTCCTGCAACGCCAGCGCCGGGCCCGCCACCCGCTGCTGCCGCTCTCGCTGTTCACCGAGCGACGCTTCACGCTGGCGGTCTCGGCCTCGGGGCTGGCCTTCGTCGGCCAGGGCCTGGCCTTCGTGGCGCTCTCCTTCCTCTACCAGCAGGAGATGGGCTTCACGCCGCTGGAGACCGCCTGGATGTTCACCCCCTGGCCGCTGGCGATCATGCTGGTGGGCCCCCTGGCCGGGCAGCTGGCCGACCGGGTCAACCCCAGCCTGCTCTCCAGCGGTGGCCTGGTGCTGCTGCTGCTGGGCCTCGCCGCCCTGGCCGGGCTCGATGCCGGGGCCGGCGTGGTGGACAGCCTGTGGCGCACGGCGCTCTGCGGGCTGGGCTTCGGGCTCTTCCAGCCCCCCAACAACCGCGAGATGATGGCCAGCGTCCCCCGCGAGCGCAGTGCCAGGGCCTCCGGCGTGATGAGCACCACCCGCACGGTGGGCCAGTCGCTGGGCGTGGCGCTGGTGGGCGCCTTCCTGGCCGCCGGGGCGCCGGTGCAGGCGACCCTCTGGGCCGGGGCGGGAGCCTGCGTGCTGTCGCTCGCGGCGAGCCTGGGGCGGGTATCGCTGGCCGGGCGGGCCCAGCGCGAGGCGCGGCGAGCCGAGCCGCTGCGGGCGTCGTCTGACCCGGACTGAAGGCGTACAATGGCCCCATCACTCATCCAGCATCGGAACCCCGACATGAGCATCCAGGCCACCATCGAAGACAAGCTCAGGGCCCTCGAGCCCGCCTTCCTGGCGGTGGAGAACGAGAGTCATCGGCATAACGTGCCGCCGAATTCCGAGACCCACTTCAAGGTCACCCTGGTCGCCTCCCGCTTCGAGGGATTGATGCCGGTCAAGCGGCACCAGCAGGTCTATGCACTGCTCGCCGACGAGCTCGCCGGCCCCGTCCACGCCCTGGCCCTGCACCTCTTCACTCCCGAGGAGTGGGAGGCCAGCGGCCGCTCCCGCCCCGACTCCCCCGACTGCCGGGGCGGCGGCACGTCGTGACCCCGGAGCCGCAGCGCCTGCAGTACCTGGAGGCCATGGGCCTGACGGCCTGGGTCTCCCGATATCGCCTGCCCAATGCCCTGCCCACCCCGGCCTGCGAGTGGGAGACTGCCTCGCCGGTGGCCGAGGAGCGCCGTGCCCCGGGGGAGCGGCTGCATGCGCTGCTCGACGAGGCCGCCGAGGCGCAGGTCGCGGCCCCGCGACCGGCCCCCGCCGAGCCGGAGCCGCGTCACCGGCCCTCGGCCGGCAAGGCCCGGGCGCTGCTCGGTGACCTGGTGCCCAGCGACGAACCGGAGGCCACACCCGAGACGCCGGGCCTGGCCCCCGTGCGTCATGGCGAGGCGCTGCGCTTCACCCTGCAGGTGGCCTGCCTGGATGGCCGCTGGCTGGTGCTGCTGCCCCGGGAGGCGCCGCCCGGCAGCGTGGAGCTGCGCCTGCTGCGCCACCTGCTGCAGGCCGCCGGCGTGGTGCCCGAGCAGATGCCGGCCTTCGAGGCCTTCCGCTGGCCCCAGGTGGAAGGATTGCCGGTAGAGGCGCCGCTGGAGGAGGCCCGGGAGGGTCTCCAGGCCTTCCTGGCCGGCCGGCAGCGGCGCGGGTGGGTACCGGAACGGCTGCTGGTGTTCGGCGAGGACGAGAGCCTCGGCGAGATCCTGTCCCTCGCCGACGGCCACTGCCCGCTGCTGGCGCTGCCGGCCTGGCAGGGGCCTGCGCTTGGTGAGCTGGCCGGCAGTGCCGAGGCCAAGCGCGCCCTCTGGCCGCGGATGGCCGGCTGGCGCGATGCCTGGCAGGCGGGCCGTGAGGCCGATTGAGGCGGTGCGGCGGCTGGGGCCGGCCGACCTGGCAGCGCTGTCGGCGCTGGAGCAGGCCGCCAGCCCCGACCCCTGGACACCCCACCAACTGCAGGCGGCGCTGGCCGACGCCGACACCCGGGTGTTCGGTATCGAGCATGAGGCGTGTCTGGTCGGCCATGCGGTGGTGGTTCGGCTGCCCTTCGATGCGGAGCTTCAGGCGATCCTGGTGGCCCGGGAGGCACGTGGCCAGGGGGTGGCGGGGTGCCTGCTGGCGGCGGTGATCGAGCAGGCGCTCGGTTGGCGCAGCGAGCGCCTGCTGCTCGAGGTCAGGGCGGGCAACGAGGCGGCCCTGGCGCTCTATCGGGGGGCGGGGTTCGGCGAGGACGGCCGCCGCCGGGGCTACTACCCGGCGCGCACCACCGGCCAGCGGGAGGATGCGCTGCTGATGTCGCGCCCGCTGGCCTGAGGTTGCCTCAGCTGCTGGCGGTGGTTTCCACCTCGTCGAACTTGCCCAGCAGGGCGGAGAGGCGACGCTCCCACTCCTCGCGCTCCTGCTTCAGGCGGGCGTTTTCCTCGCGCAGCTCCTCGGCTTCCATCCTCATCAACTCCAGGGCCTCGACGGCGCTGGTGACCTTCTGTTCGAGCTGGTTGAAGAGTTCGATACTCATCCTGTTCTCCTGACGACATCCTGCTGGTGGGGCGTGCCCGTTGGGTTCCTTCAGCGCGCAGCGTAACGCCGCGCCCGGGGCTCAGCAAGCGTCGCCGCCGGGCGACCCCGCGCCTGGCGGATGTCGGCGGTAGAGCCGTCCTGTGCTGTCGCCGGCACGTACCTCGCGGTGCAGTTGCCAGCTGGCCGGCACCTCGGGGGGTAGCGACGATTCGGTTTCCACGTAGATCACCGCCTCCTCGGCGAGCCAGCCGGCCTCCAGGGCGCGGCAGCAGGTCCCGGCGAGCTCCTGGCGGAAGGGCGGGTCGAGGAACACCAGGGAGAAGGGAGTGGGGGCGCCGGCAAGGAAGGCCTGGGCATCGGCGGTGACCAGCTGCGCGCGCTCGGTGGCTTTGAGGGCCCTGAGGTTGTCGTCGAGCTGGCGTGCCACTTGAGCGTCGCGCTCGACGAACACCGCCTGCCGGGCACCCCGCGAGAGGGCCTCCAGGCCGAGCGCCCCGGTGCCGGCGAAGAGGTCCAGGACCCGTGCCCCGGGCACGGCGGTGGCGAGCCAGTTGAACAGCGTCTCGCGCACCCGGTCGGGGGTGGGGCGCAGTCCCGGGCGGTCGAGTACCGGCAGCTGGCGGCGCCGGAAGTCGCCGCCGATCAGGCGCAGCCGGCCGGGGCCCTTCGCCTTGGCGCTGGCTGGCTGGCGGGGCTTTCGAGAGGAGGGGCGGCGTCGTGTCATGGGGGCGGATTGTAACCGCCGGCTTGTCCACAGTCATGGTGCGCGATGGTAGGATGAGGCGATTCGTTCATCCGTGAGGCGTGATCCCCCCATGTTCGGTATTTTCAAGCGCAAGAAGAAGCAGGAAGGGCAGCAGACGACACCGGAACAGGAGGCCGAGCGCCGGTCGGACGAGCAGGCGGCAGACGACGTCACCGAGACCGCCTCCCAGGCGGAGGAGGCCACCGAGGAGGGCGACGAGGCGGTCTCCGGCGGCCAGCCGGCGGAGGCGCCCGAGCCGGAACCCAGGCCCGAGCCCGCGGTTACCCCCCAGGCAAGATCTGACCCCCAGGCTGAACCCGAGCCTGAACCCGAACCCCAGGCTGAATTCGAACCCGAGCCTGAGCCCGACCCCAAGGCGGAGCCTGCGCCCGAGGCCCAGCCATTACCCGAATCCGAGCCCGCGTCGGCTCAGCCCAAAGCGGCCCTGCAGGAGAAGCCGGTCGCCGAGAAGAAGGGCTGGTTCGCCCGCATCCGCGCCGGGCTCGGCAAGACGCGCGCCAATCTCACCGACGGCCTGGCCGACCTCTTAATGGGCCGCAAGCAGATCGACGACGATCTCATGGAGGAGCTCGAGACCCAGCTGCTGATGGCGGACGTGGGCATCGAGGCCACCACCGAGATCATCGACCGACTCACCGACCGGGTCTCGCGCAAGGAGCTCAAGGAGCCCCAGGCGCTCTACCGGGCCCTGCAGGAGGAGCTCGCGGCGATGCTCGAGCCGGTCACCCGGCCGCTGACGCTGCCGCCGAAGGGTGAAGGCCCCTTCGTGATCCTGGTGGTGGGGGTCAACGGCGTGGGCAAGACCACCACCATCGGCAAGCTGACCCAGCGCTTCCAGCGCGAGGGGCGCAGCGTGATGCTGGCCGCCGGCGACACCTTCCGGGCGGCGGCGGTGGAGCAGCTCAAGGTGTGGGGCGAGCGCAACGACGTGCCGGTGATCGCCCAGCACACCGGCGCCGACAGCGCCTCGGTGATCTTCGATGCCGTGTCGGCCGCCAAGGCGCGGGGCGTCGACGTGCTGATCGCCGACACCGCCGGCCGCCTGCACAACAAGGCCCACCTGATGGAGGAGCTCAAGAAGGTCCGTCGGGTGATGGGCAAGGTGGACGCCAGCGCCCCCCATGAGGTGATGCTGGTGCTCGATGCCGGGACCGGCCAGAACGCCCTCGCCCAGGCCTCGACCTTCAACGAGGCGGTGCCGGTCACCGGCATCACCCTGACCAAGCTCGACGGCACCGCCAAGGGCGGCATCATCTTCGCCCTGGCGCGCCAGCTTGGCACGCCGATCCGCTTCATCGGTGTCGGCGAGTCGCTGGATGACCTGCGCCCCTTTGCGGCGAGCGAGTTCGTTGATGCCCTGTTCGACCGCGAGCCGGTGTCGCCCGAGTCATGATCGCCTTCGAGCACGTCGGCAAGCGCTACGGAGGGCGCTTCGAGGCGCTCGCCAATATCGATTTCCGCGTGCATCGCGGCGAGATGGTCTTCCTGACCGGCCATTCCGGCGCGGGCAAGAGCTCGCTGCTGCGCCTGATCATGCGCCTCGAACGGCCCAGTCGCGGCAAGGTGCGGGTGGCGGGCCATGACATCGACCGCCTGCAC
This sequence comes from Halomonas ventosae, assembly GCF_004363555.1. GTDB lineage: Bacteria > Pseudomonadota > Gammaproteobacteria > Pseudomonadales > Halomonadaceae > Halomonas > Halomonas ventosae. The sequence continues at coordinate 54,208 of NZ_SNZJ01000023.1, forward strand.
CACAGCCAGATCCCCTTCTACCGTCGCCAGATCGGCGTGGTCTTCCAGGACCACCAGCTGCTCTTCGACCGCTCCATCTATCACAACGTGGCCCTGCCGCTGCAGATCCAGGGGGTCGAGCACCGCGAGGCCGCGCGGCGGGTGAGGGCGGCGCTGGACAAGGTGGGGCTGTTGCACCGCGAAGCCGCACTGCCCATCGAGCTCTCCGGCGGCGAGCAGCAGCGGGTCGGCATCGCCCGGGCGGTGGTCAACAAGCCGGCGCTGCTGCTCGCCGACGAGCCCACCGGCAACCTCGACCCCCAGCTCTCCGCCGACATCATGAGGCTGTTCGAGGACTTCAACCGCATCGGCACCACGGTGATGGTCGCCAGCCATGACCTGGCGCTGATCGCCCGTCTGCGTCACCGCACCCTGCGGCTCCACGAGGGGCGCCTGGTGGCCGACGAGGAGGTCGCATGAGCCGCGAAGCTGCTCCCTCACCCCGTGGCGCGCGCACCCACCGCTCGGCAGGCGGCGTCCGCTGGCGGGCCTGGGCGCGTCACCATCGCGCCATGGCCCTCGACAGTGCGCGCCGCCTGCTGCGTCGGCCACTGGGCAGTCTGCTGACCATGCTGGCCATCGCCATTGCCCTGGTGCTGCCCGCGGGGCTCTGGTTGACCCTGGACAGCGCCCGCCTGCTCGACGCCGAACTGGAAGAGAGCGCGACCCTCACCGCCTACCTGGCCACCGGGGTCGGGGAGGGTGAGGCCGGGCGTATCGAGGAGGCGCTGGCCGCCCAGGCGGGGGTGGCCGGCACCCGACTGATCTCCGCCGCCGAGGGCATGGCCGAGTTCCAGCAGGCGCTGGGGCTGCGCGATGCCCTGGCCCGGCTCGAGGGCAATCCCCTGCCGGCCAGCGTGGTGGTGCGCCCCGCGGACCCCGATCCGGAAGCGGTGCGACGGCTCGCCGAGGCCCTGGAGGCCGTCCCCGGGGTCGACGAGGTGCGCCTGGACCTCGCCTGGCTCGAGCGCCTGCGCCACCTCGCCGAGCTGGGCCAGCGGGTCACCCTGGCACTGGGCGTGCTGTTCGGGCTGGGCGTGCTGCTGGTGGTGGGCAACACCATCCGGCTTGCCGTGGAGAATCGCCGCCAGGAGATCGAAGTGGTGACCCTGATCGGCGCCACCCATGCCTTCGTGCGTCGCCCCTTCCTCTACAGCGGGGCCTGGTTCGGGCTGGGCGGCGGCCTGCTGGCCTGGGGCCTGCTGACCCTGGGCAGCGACTGGCTCTCGGCGCCGGTCTCGGCCCTGGCGGCGAGCTACGGGGCCAGCTTCCACCTGCCGCGACTGGGCCCCGAAGGGTCTACAATTTTGCTTGCCTGTAGTACACTGCTTGGCTGGCTGGGTGCCTGGATCGCCGTGAATCGGCACCTGGCGGAGATCCGGCCTCGCTGAGGCGAGCGCTGGTCGAATCCACGGGATATCGGGCATCAGCCGGAACTTTCGTCGGTCTTTACCGTCACATGCGGCAACCATGCACAGCCTTATGGGTTTCGAAGGAGACAACCTGCACATGAGCACCAGTCTTCTGCCGGTGGGTCAACTCTCCCCGGGTCATGACCTGAACGGTTACATCCAGGCGGTCAACGGCATCCCCATGCTGACCGTCGACGAGGAGCGCGAGCTGGCCTTCCGCCTGCACGACGAGGGCGACCTGGAGGCGGCGCGCCGCCTGGTGCTCTCGCATCTGCGTTTCGTCGTCTATATCGCCCGCAGCTACTCCGGCTACGGCCTGCCCCAGGCCGACCTCATCCAGGAAGGCAACGTCGGCCTGATGAAGGCCGTCAAGCGCTTCGACCCCAACCAGGGCGTGCGGCTTGTCTCCTTCGCCGTGCACTGGATCAAGGCCGAGATCCACGAGTTCGTGCTGCGCAACTGGCGCATCGTCAAGATCGCGACCACCAAGGCGCAGCGTAAGCTGTTCTTCAACCTGCGGGGTGCCAAGAAGCGCCTGGCGTGGCTGAACAGCGACGAGGTCGAGGCCATCGCCAAGGACCTCGACGTCAAGCCCGAGGTGGTGCGCGAGATGGAAGGGCGCCTGTCGGCCCACGACGCGGGCTTCGATGCCTCACCGGGGGAGGACGACGAATCCGGCTACCAGGCGCCGGTGCACTTCCTCGATGATGCCAGCGCCGACCCGGCCACCCAGCTCGAGGACAGCGACTGGGAGCAGGATGCCACCCATCGCCTGCAGCAGGCCCTGGAGGCCCTCGATGAACGCTCCCGGGACATCCTGCAGCGTCGCTGGCTGGGGGATGACAAGGCCACCCTGCACGAGCTGGCCGACGTCTACGGCGTCTCCGCCGAGCGCATCCGCCAGCTCGAGAAGAACGCCATGAAGAAGATCCGCCTGCAGATCGGTGACGCCCTGGTGGCATGATCCACGGCACGGCGCCAGGTGTCTGGCGTGGGCGGCTGAGCCCACCATGAAGTGACAAGGAGCAAGCTGCAAGGTAACCCCTTGGCTTGCTCTTTTTGGTTCAGGCTTGCCTGACTTGCTCCTTGCTCCTTGCTCCTTGCTCCTAGCCCCTGTTACGCCGTCTGCGGGCTCTCGCGCAGCAGCTGGGCCGAGAGCAGTACCCACTGGTCATCCCAGTGCTCGGTGGGACGGTGGCGGAAGTCGCTGCGCACGTAGCGCGAGATCTGCCCCTCGAGGTGGGCCAGCAGCAGGTTGGCGGCCGCCGAGACCGGCAGCGAGGGGCGCCGCCCTTCGCGCAGCTCCGCCTCGCGCAGCACCTGCTTGAGCTGGGTCTCGAGGCGCTCGAAGAGCTGGTGGATGCGAAGGCGCAGCCGTGCCGTCTCGCCGGTCAGGGCGTCGCCGCCCAGCAGGCGGGAGAGGCCGGGGTTCTTCTCGGCGAAGGCCAGCACCAGGGTGAGGATCTGGCCGCAGCGCGGCACCGCCTCCGGCACCTCCTCGAGGATGCGGCCGATGCGCTCGAAGAGGGACTCCTCGATGAAGGCGATCAGCCCCTCGAACATCCGTGCCTTGCTGGGGAAGTGGCGATAGAGCGCGGCCTCCGAGACGCCGACCTGGCGGGCCAGGGCGGCCACGGTGATGCGCTTGCCGCTGTCCTCCTCCAGCATCAGCGCCAGGCCCTGCAGAATCTGCTCGCGGCGACTGGGGGTTGGTGTTTCCTGCGTCATGTCGTTATGTTCTTGTCGGTTCGGTGGATCGGGCCGGGGGCTCAGCCGGCATTCGGGTCCTGGGGAATGTCGGTGATCAGGGTGCCCACCCCGGCATTGGTGAAGATCTCCAGCAGGGTGGCATGGGGCACCCGGCCATCGATGATATGGGCGCTCGCGACGCCGCCCTTCACGGCGTCCAGGGCGCAGCGGATCTTCGGCAGCATGCCGCCATGGATGGTGCCGTCGGCGATCAGGGCATCCACCTGGGCGGTGGTCAGTCCGGTGAGCACCTCGCCCTCGGCGTTCATCAGGCCGGCGACGTTGGTCAACAGCATCAGCTTCTCGGCATCCAGGGCCTCGGCCACCTTGCCGGCCACCAGGTCGGCGTTGATGTTGTAGCTGCGGCCCTTCGCGTCCACGCCGATGGGGGCGATCACCGGGATGAAGTCGCGGGCGGCGAGCATCTCGATGAGGTCGGTGGAGATGTGCTCCACCTCCCCCACGTGGCCGATGTCGATGATCTCCGGCGCGGTCATCTCCGGGCTCTGGTGTTCCACCTTGAGCTGCCGGGCGCGGATCTGCGCGCCGTCCTTGCCGGTCAGGCCGATGGCCTTGCCGCCGCACTGGTTGATCAGGTTGACGATGCCCTTGTTGACCAGGCCGCCCAGCACCATCTCCACCACGTCCATGGTCTCGGCGTCGGTCACCCGCATGCCGTTGACGAACCGCGACTCGATGCTGAGCTTCTCCAGCAACTCGCCGATCTGCGGCCCCCCGCCATGCACCACCACCGGATTGATGCCGACCTCCTTCATCAGCACCATGTCGCGGGCGAAGGAGTCGATCAGGGTGTCCTCGGTCATGGCGTTGCCGCCGTACTTCACCACCACGGTCTTGCCGGAGAAGCGCTGGATGTAGGGCAGTGCCTCGGAGAGCACCTCCACCACCAGGCGCGGGTCGCGGGTCTGTTCGGTCATCGGTAGGGTTCCCTCTCCTGTCTATGCGGCGAACCGCCCCTCAGAGGGGCAGCTCGAGGTCGGGTGACACCTGGGTGAGGGCGTCGGCGAAGCGGCCGCGGATGCGGGCCAGGGCGGCGTCGTCCTTGCCCTCGAAGCGCAGCACCAGCACCGGTGTGGTGTTGGAGGCGCGGCACAGGCCCCAGCCGTCCGGGTAGTCGACGCGGATGCCATCCAGGGTCGTCTTGACGCCCTCCTCGCCGAAGTCGCCCTCCCGGGCCAGCCGGTCCACCAGCGCGAACTTGGTCTCGTCGGTGACCGTGATGTTGATCTCCGGGGTGCCGACGTCCTGGGGGTAGCGGGCGAAGAAGGTATCGGCATCGTCGGCCTGCTTCGACAGGATCTCCAGCAGGCGGGCGGCGGCGTAGAGGCCGTCGTCGAAGCCGTACCAGCGCTCCTGGAAGAAGATATGGCCGCTCATCTCGCCGGCCAGCAGGGCGCCGGTCTCCTTCATGCGCGCCTTGATCAGCGAGTGCCCGGTGCGCCACATCTCCGGCGTCCCGCCGGCCTCCTCGATCACCCGGGTCAGGTTGCCGGTGCACTTGACGTCGAAGATCACGCGGGCGTCGCGATTGCGCGACAGCATGTCCTCGGCGAAGGCCATCAGCAGGTGATCGGGATAGATCAGCTTGCCGCTCGGGGTGATCACGCCGAGGCGGTCGCCGTCGCCGTCGAAGGCCAGGCCGATGTCCGCGCCGGTCTCCTGGACGGTACGGATCAGGTCCTGAAGATTCTCGGGCTTGCCCGGGTCCGGGTGGTGGTTCGGGAAGGTGCCGTCGATCTCGGCGAACAGCGGGACGGTCTCGGCGCCGAGGCGCTCCACCAGCGCGGGGCCCAGTTCGCCGGCCACGCCGTTGCCGCAGTCGACCACCGCCTTGATCGGCCGGGCGAGGGTGATGTCGCCGAGGATGCGCGCCAGGTAGGCGTCACGCACGTCCTCCTGGCGCACGCTGCCCTGGCCCTCGCTGAGCTCGCCGTCGGCCAGGCGGGTGTGCAGCGCGGTGATGGCATCGCCGGAGAGCGTCTCGCCGCCGAGCACGATCTTGAAGCCGTTGTAGTCCGGCGGGTTGTGGCTGCCGGTGACCATCACGCCCGAGGCCGTGCCCTCGAGCACGTGGGTGGCGAAGTAGAGCACCGGGGTGGGCACCATGCCGATGTCGACGACGTCGCAACCCGACGACACCAGGCCGCGGGTCAGGGCGGCCAGCAGGCGGGGGCCGGAGAGGCGACCGTCACGGGCGACGACCACGGTGGACTCGCCGCGGGACCGGGCCTCGCTGCCGATGGCGCGGCCGATCTGCTGGACACCCGTCTCGGTGAGGGTGTCGTCGACGATGCCGCGGATGTCGTAAGCGCGGAAGATGGAGGCGGGAACTGCCTGGATCGCTTCTTGGGTCATGGGGTCCGTCCTGTATGGCGTATCGAGTGGCTGTGTGCCGTCGGCGGGCGTCAGTGACGACCGGAGCTGCCGAAGCCGCCGGTGCCCCGGCGGCTGGTATCGAAGGCCTCGACGATCTCGAGGTCGGCATGCACCACGGGAACAAGCACATACTGTGCCAGCCTCTCGAAGGGCTCGATGGTGAAGGGCGCCTCGCCACGGTTCCATGTGGAGATCAGCAGCTCGCCCTGGTAGTCGGAATCGATCAGTCCCACCAGGTTGCCGAGCACGATGCCGTGCTTGTGGCCCAGTCCCGAGCGGGGCAGGATCATCCCGGCGAGGGCCGGGTCGGCGATGTGGATGGCAAGCCCGGTGCGCACCAGCTCGCATTGCCCCGGCGCCAGGGTCAGGGGGGCGTCGAGCAGGGCGCGCAGGTCCATGCCGGCGGAGCCTTCGGTGGCGTAGTGAGGCAGATGATCACGCAGGCGCTCGTCGAGCAGCTGGACGGCGAGGCGCGGGCGATCGGGAAGGGTGGGCATCGGGGGTCCTCGGGGTGTAGGTGTCAGGGGGCGGAGCGGGGCGACAGGCAGGCCAGGGCGCGGCGCACCACCGCCAGGGCGAGTTGCGCCTTGGGCTGGGGGACGAGGTTCTCGCTGCCTTCCCTGTCGCCATCCCGCCACAGCAGCAGGGCGGCGTTGTCGTCGCTGCCGAAGCCGAGTCCGGCCTGGCCGACATCATTGGCGACAATCATGTCCAGCCCCTTGCGGGTCAGCTTGTCCCGGGCATAGGCCTCCAGGTCGCGGGTCTCGGCGGCGAAGCCCACCACCAGCGGACGCTGCGACGCGGGGAGGGCGGCGACAGCGGCGATGATGTCGGGGTTCTTCACCAGGTGCAGGGTGAGCCCCGCCTCGCCCTCGACCTTCTTGATCTTGTGCTCGGCGGCCGCCTCGGCCCGGTAGTCGGCCACGGCGGCGCAGCCGATGAAGATATCGCTGTCGATGGCCAGCCGCTGGGCGGCCTCGTGCATCTCCTGGGCGGTCTCCACGTCGGTGCGCTCGACGCCCTCCGGCGTCGGCAGGCCGACCGGGCCACTGATCAGCCGCACCCGGGCGCCCAGCGAGGCGGCGGCGGCGGCCAGGGCGAAGCCCATCTTGCCGGAGCTGTGGTTGGAGAGGTAGCGCACCGGGTCCAGCGGCTCCCGGGTCGGCCCGGCGGTGATGGTGATGGTCAGGCCGTCGGCCTCGTGCGACTCGGCGGCTGCGTCATCGGGCGTCACGGAGGAGGGCGTGGCCTCGGGCGCCATGGCTGGCGCGGCCTCGGGCGCTGTGGAAAGCAACGCCGCCACGATCGCCTCGGGCTCCAGCATGCGCCCCGGCCCCACGTCGCCGCAGGCCTGGTCGCCGCTGTCAGGCCCCAGCAGCTGCCAGCCGTCCCCGGCCAGCCGGCGCGCGTTGCGCTGGGTGGCCGGGTGGCGCCACATGGCCTGGTTCATGGCCGGGGCCATCACCTTCGCGGCCTCGCTCGCCAGGCACAGGGTGGTGAGCAGGTCATCCGCCAGGCCCTGGGCGAGGCGCGCCATCAGGTCGGCGGTGGCCGGGGCGATCAGGATGGTGTCGGCCCAGCGGGCCAGCTCGATATGCCCCATGCCGGCCTCGGCCTCGGGGTCGAGCAGCGAGGTGCGCACGGCCTCTCCCGTCAGGGCTTGCAGCGTCAGTGGCGTGATGAAGGCCTGGGCGCCCTCGGTCATCACCACGCGCACCTCGCAGCCCGCCTGGGTCAGCAGGCGGGCGAGCTGGGCGCTCTTGTAGGCGGCGATGCCGGCGCTGATGCCGAGCAGCACGCGTCGGCGGGGGAGTGTCGACATGGCGGTATCCGAGCGTGAATCCGGTCGCCTACCTTACCACCGGTGCCCGACCTTGCGTAGCCGCCGGGCCGTCTACACTGACAGCCAAGGGCATGGGGCATGGGGCAGGGAGACAGGGATGTCGATTCGGGACTGGCCGGAGGGGGAGCGCCCCCGGGAGAAACTGCTGGCGCTGGGAGTGGAGGCGCTTTCCGATGCCGAGCTGCTGGCGATCTTCCTGCGCGTCGGCGTGGAGGGTCGCTCGGCGGTGGACCTGGCCCGGGACCTGCTGTCCGCCTTCGGCGGGCTTCGCCAGCTGCTGGAGGCCGACCAGGCTCGCTTCTGCGCCGAGCGTGGCATGGGCATGGCCAAGTATGTCCAGCTCCAGGCCACCCTGGAGCTGTCGCGGCGGCACCTCGCCAGCCAGCTGGACCGGGGCGATGCGCTCACCTCGCCGTCGCTGGTGCGCGCCTACCTTGCCGCCCGGCTGCGCCATCTCGGCCACGAGGAGTTCGCCGCGCTCTTCCTCGACAGCCAGCACCGCGTGATCCGCTACGAGTCGCTGTTCCGCGGCACCCTGGACAGCGCCTCGGTCTATCCCCGCGAGGTGGCCCGCCGTGCCCTGGAGCTGGGTGCCGGCGCCATCATCTTCGCCCACAATCACCCCTCCGGCGTGGCCGAGCCCAGTGACGCCGACCGGCGCATCACCGAGCGCCTGCGCGAGGCGCTGGGGCTCTTCGAGGTGCGCGTGCTGGACCACTTCGTGGTGGGCGACGGGGAGGTGGTCTCCTTCGCGGAGCGAGGATGGCTGTAAGGGCCGCGATGGATAGGAAAACCGCGCCTGGCCGGCTATAATGCCGCACCGGCTGCGCTGGGCCCCTTGGTACGGGCCCCTTGCCTGTCATCGCCGCCTGCCGCGCCACCCGCCGGTGCCGCGGGGCCATGCCACGCCCTCATCGGATCATCGCCGCGTCGCTTGCCGAACGTGGCGGTCTCTGGTATAAAGTGCAGCCTTTGAATTCCCTTGGGTCAAATGACAACGGGGTCGTCCCGGTTTGCCCGACAGGTTTTGAACACTCAGGTCTGAACACCTGGCCAAGCGGTTGGAGGCTCTCATGTCCAAAGTATGTCAGGTTACCGGCAAGCGCCCGGTGACTGGTAACAACGTTTCACACTCCCAGCGCAAGACGCGCCGTCGTTTCGTGCCGAATCTGCATTCCCACCGTTTCTGGGTGGAGTCCGAGAAGCGCTTCGTCAAGCTGCGCGTCTCCTCCAAGGGCATGCGCATCATCGACAAGAAGGGCATCGAGGCGGTGCTCGGCGACATTCGCAAGCGCGGCGAAGCCGTCTAAGCGATCCATCAGGAGAGAGAACCGTCATGCGTGACAAGATCAGAATGATTTCCAGTGCCGGTACCGGCCACTTCTACACCACCGACAAGAACAAGCGGAACACCCCGGACAAGCTCGAGAAGAAGATGTTTGATCCGACCATCCGCAAGCACGTGATGTACAAGGAAGGCAAGATCAAGTAAGCCTTGGTCGCTTCCGCCGCAGGCAGGAGCCTGTCAGCCTGAACCCGGCCCGATGGTCGGGTTCTTGCGTATCACCGCCCTCCGGACGAGACCATGCCCGAGCTGCCCGAAGTCGAGACCACCCGCCGCGGCATCGCCCCCCATGTGGAGGGTCGCGAGATCACCGAGGTGATCGTGCGCCAGGCCCGTCTGCGCGTGCCGGTGCCGGCGGACCTCGTCGAGCGGCTGGTCGGGGCGCGCATCGGTGATCTCGCCCGGCGCGCCAAGTACTTGCTGGTGCCGCTCGAGGGCGAGGCGCCGGGGACCCTGCTCTGGCACCTGGGGATGTCCGGGAGCCTGCGCATCGCCCGCCTGGGCGAGCTGCCGAAGAAGCACGACCATCTCGACCTGGTGCTCGACGATGGCGCCATCCTGCGCTATCACGACCCGCGCCGCTTCGGCTTCGTCGACTGGCTGGCCGGCAGCACGGAGCAGGATGCGCGCCTGGCCCGGCTGGGGCCGGAGCCGCTCTCCGAGGCCTTCGACGGTGAACGCCTCTTCGCGCGCTCCCGCGGCCGCCGCCTGGCGGTGAAGCCCTTCCTGATGGACAACGCCGTGGTGGTGGGCGTGGGTAACATCTATGCCGCCGAGGCGCTGTTCCTGGCCGGCATCGACCCGCGTCGCGCCGCCGGGCGTATCTCCCGGGAGCGCTATGATCGGCTCGCGGCGGCGGTGCGCGAGGTGCTGGCCGCCGCCATCACCCAGGGCGGCACCACCCTGCGCGACTTCGTCGGCGGCACCGGGGAGCCGGGCTACTTCAAGCAGCGCCTCAATGTCTACGGGCGCGACGGCCAGCCCTGCCGGCGCTGTGGTGCCGAGCTGCGCCTGGTGACCCTGGGCCAGCGGGCCAGCGTGTTCTGCGGCCACTGCCAGACCTGATGGCGGCGCGGCCTCGCCGACGCCCCTCCACCCCTTCACGAGACAGTTCCATGACCGCACTTCGCTCACTGCGCCTGAAGAAGAACGCCGACCGCCGGCTCAAGGCCGGCCACCTGTGGCTCTACTCCAACGAGATCGACACCCAGACCACGCCGATCAAGGAGATCGAGGCCGGGGCGCAGGTGGTGGTCGAGGCCGCCAACGGCAAGGCCATGGGCGTGGCCTACGTCAATCCGCACTCGCTGATCTGCGCGCGGATGGTCTCCCGCGACCCGGTCCAGGGGCTCGACCGCTCGCTGCTGGTCCACCGTCTCAACCAGGCACTGGCGCTGCGCCAGCGCCTCTTCGACAAGCCCTTCTATCGCCTGGTGCATGGCGAGGGTGACCTGCTGCCGGGGCTGGTGATCGACCGCTTCGGTGACGTGCTGGTCGTGCAGCTCAATACCGCCGGCATGCAGGCGGTGCTGCCCGAGCTCCTCGACGCCCTGGACAAGGTGCTGGCGCCCTCGTCGGTGGTGCTGCGCAACGACACCAGCGGTCGCCGCCAGGAGGGCCTCGAGGCCGGTGTCGAGGTCGTGAAGGGAGAACTGCCCGACCGGGTGCTGCTGGAGGAGAACGGCGTGCGATTTGTCGCCCCGGTCCTCGATGGCCAGAAGACCGGCTGGTTCTTCGATCACCGGGTCAATCGTGCCTGGCTCAATGGCCTGGTGGCCGGCAAGCGGGTGCTGGACCTGTTCAGCTATGTGGGGGGCTGGGGCGTCCAGGCCGCGGCCAGCGGCGCTCGCGAGGTGCTCTGCGTGGATGCCTCCGGTCCGGCACTGGAGCGGGTCGCCGAGAACGCCGCCCTGAACGGCCTGCACGAGCAGGTGGCGGTGGGCGAGGGCGATGCCTTCGAGGTGCTGGCGGCCCTCAAGGCCGAGGGCGAGGAGTTCGACGTGGTGATCCTCGACCCGCCCGCCTTCATCCGCAAGCGCAAGGACATCCCCAACGGCGAGCGCGCCTACGGCAAGCTCAACCGCGAGGCGATGCGCCTGCTCGGGCGCGACGGCCTGCTGCTCTCGGCGTCGTGCTCCATGCACCTGGCCCCGGAGCGCCTGGTCGACGTGGTGCGCGGGGCAGTGCGCCACCAGGACCGCCAGGGCCAGATCCTCTTCCAGGGCCATCAGGGGCCGGACCATCCCGTCCATCCGGCGATTCCCGAGACCTCCTACCTCAAGGCCCTGGGCGTGCGCGTCTTCCGGGACTAGCGCGCGGTGCTCCCTCGCTACGTTCGCGCCTTCGCCCACTCCAATGCGCTGCTGGTCAGCCACGTGCACAACGTGCTGACCGCGGCCGGCATTCCCGCGGAGCTGCGCAACCTGACCCTGGGCGGTGGTGCCGGTGAGCTGCCGCTGGGGGAGTGCGAGCCGGAGGTGTGGGTGGCGCCCCACAACCTCCCGCGGGCCGAGGTCCTGATCCGCCAGGCCCTGGAAGGCCGGAGTGACCGCCCGGCATGGACTTGCCCGCGTTGCGGGGAGCGCCTCGAGGGCGCCTTCGACACCTGCTGGAACTGTGGCACCCCTCGAGAACCCTGAGACAGCCCCGGGCCTGGCGGTTTCTTCCCTGGCGAGAGCGCCGTCCGGCCAGCCGCCTCGGGTTCCTGGCAGGGTTTCCTGCAGTGGTGGTAACAGGAAGAAGAAATTCCGGTCAGAAAGTCCTCTCGTGTCGATATTTTCCGTTCTTCTGCGTGGACTCTTCGTGTATGGACTGCCTGTGCTGTAATGGGGAGGAAAGCCACCCAACAACAGCCCAGGAGAACGCCATGCAGATCGCCGTGCCCAAGGAGATCAAGAACCACGAGTACCGTGTCGCCCTCACGCCCACCGGCGCCCGGGAGCTGGTCGGTCGCGGCCATACGGTCACGGTGCAGGCCGGTGCCGGCGAGGGTGCCGGCTTCGCGGACGCCGCCTATGAGGCCGCCGGGGCGCGCCTCGAGGCCGACGTGGCCAGGGTCTGGGAGGGCGCCGAGCTGATCCTCAAGGTCAAGGAGCCGCAGGCCGAGGAGGTCGCGCGCCTCAAGGCCGGCCAGACCCTCTTCACCTACCTGCACCTGGCCGCCGAGGAGTCGCTGACCCGCGGCCTGATGGCGAGCGGCGCCACCTGCATCGCCTACGAGACCATCACCGACCGCCAGGGCGGCCTGCCGCTGCTCGCGCCGATGAGCACCGTGGCAGGGCGCATGGCCATCCAGGCCGGCGCCCATAGCCTGGAGAAGGCCCAGGGCGGTGCCGGCGTGCTGCTCCCCGGGGTGCCCGGCGTGGCACCGGCCAGGGTCGCGGTGATCGGCGGCGGCGTGGTGGGCGAGAATGCCGCCCGCATGGCGCTGGGCCTCGGTGCCGAGGTCACGGTGCTCGACAAGTCGATCCCGCGCCTGGAGACCCTGGACGACCGCTACCAGGGCCGCATGAAGACCGTCTTCTCCACCGCCGACGCCATCGATGAGGCGGTGTGCGAGTGCGACCTGATCGTGGGTGCCGTGCTGATCCCCGGGGCCGCCGCCCCCAAGCTGATCACCCGCGAGATGCTCGCCGAGATGAAGCCCGGCAGCGTGCTGGTGGACGTGGCCATCGACCAGGGCGGCTGCTTCGAGACCAGTCGGGCCACCACCCATACCGGCCCGACCTACATCGTCGACGGGGTCGTTCACTACTGCGTGGCCAACATGCCCGGCGCCGTGGCGCGCACCTCCACCCAGGCGCTGACCAACGCCACCATGCCCTTCGTCACGGCGCTGGCCGACAAGGGCTGGCAGCAGGCCCTGGCCGATGACCCGCATTTCCTGCCGGGTCTTAACGTCCACGACGGCCGGGTGACCTACCAGGCGGTGGCGGACGCCTTCGGCCTGGAGAGCGTCGATCCCGCCAGCCTGCTGGGGTGAGGGAGCGGGCCTAGGGCGATCGCCGACGGCAACACCGCTCAAGGCTTCACCGGTGACAGGCCTTCGAGGGGGCGCTGTGAACCCTTCCCTGGGCGCTACCGATGCCATCCCTGGCATAGGACCCCCTCTTCGACCTGTCCCCGGCGCCTTTCGCTATCGCAGCGGAGCCGACCGCGACCGCCTTGGAGTGGGCCCCGGTCGCCTTGATCGGGGCCTCGCGTTACCATAGCGGCCATTTCCGAACAGCAGAGTCCGCTTTCCCCATGAGTGCAGCTTCCGAGAAGACCCGCGTTCTCACCGGCATCACCACCACCGGCACCCCCCACCTGGGCAACTACGTGGGGGCGATCAAGCCCGCCATCGCCGCGAGCCAGGACCCGAGCGTCCAGTCCTACTATTTCCTCGCCGACCTGCATGCGCTGATCAAGTGCCAGGACCCGCGCCGGGTGCAGGAGTCGCGGCTGGAGATCGCGGCCACCTGGCTGGCGCTGGGCCTGGATACCGACAACGCCATCTTCTATCGCCAGTCGGACGTGCCGGAGATCCCGGAGCTGACCTGGATGCTCTCCTGCGTCTGCGCCAAGGGGCTGATGAACCGTGCCCACGCCTACAAGGCGGCGGTGGCCGAGAACGAGGCCGCCGGCAACCAGGACCCGGACAAGGGCATCACCATGGGGCTGTTCGGCTACCCGGTGCTGATGGCCGCCGACATCCTGATGTTCAATGCCAACAAGGTGCCGGTGGGGCGTGACCAGATCCAGCACATCGAGATGGCCCGTGACATCGCCGGACGCTTCAACCACCTCTACAAGGGGCAGTACTTCACCCTGCCCGATGCCGTGGTGGACGAGAGGGTGGAGGTGCTGGGTGGCCTGGATGGCCGCAAGATGTCCAAGAGCTACAACAACACCATCCCGCTGTTCGTCTCCGAGAAGAAGCTGCTGAAGCTGGTCCGCAAGATCAAGACCAACTCCCTGGAGCCCGGCGAGCCCAAGGATCCCTCGAGCTGTACCCTGTTCCAGATCTTTTCTGCCTTCGCCACGGCCGACGAGACCGAGGCCATGCGCACCGAGTACGCCAATGGCATCGGCTGGGGCGAGGCCAAGAACCGCGTCTTCGAGCTGCTCAACGAGCAGCTGCGCGAACCCCGCGAGCGCTACCAGGCGCTGATGGAGGACCCCGCCCACATCGAGCAGGTGCTGATCAAGGGGGCCGAGCGGGCCCGTGCCGAGGCGGCGCCCTTGATGGACCGCCTGCGCCAGGCGGTGGGGCTCGGGCGCTTCGTCTGAGCTCGGCTGCGCCATGGCGATGATGCGGGCACCCTCGGGTGCCCGTTGTCGTTGGGGGAGGAGGTTTTTATGCCTTCAGGTTATTGATCGTTTTGTTTAAATGCTTTTACGTGCGCGCCGGGGGTCGTTACCATGGCCGGTCATCCGGGCTCCCCGCCCCCGACGACCTCGAGAGAACACGCCATGAGTGAACTCGCCCTGACCCAACGTCCCCGACTCTCCGTCTCCGCCGTGGCGGCTGGCGCCCTGCTGCTGGGTGCCCTGGCCGTGGGCGCCGCCTTCGGTGTGCGCCTCGGCGTGCTGATGGTGGTGGGCGGACTGCTGGGCATGGTGCTCTACCATGCCGCCTTCGGCTTCACCGCCGCCTGGCGGGTCTTCATCACCGAGCGGCGCGGCCGCGGCCTGCGCGCCCAGATGGTGATGCTGACTCTCGCCGTGCTGCTGTTCTTCCCGGCACTGGGGGCGGGCAGCCTCTTTGGCCAGTCGGTGTACGGTTTCGTGGCCCCCATCGGCATCTCGGTGGTGGTCGGCGCCTTCCTGTTCGGCATCGGCATGCAGCTCGGCGGCGGCTGCGCCTCCGGCACCCTGTTCACCGCCGGCGGCGGCAATGCCCGCATGCTGATCACCCTGCTGTTCTTCGTGGTCGGGTCGGTGATCGGCACCGCCCACTTCACCTGGTGGCAGGGCCTGCCCGCCTTCCAGCCGGTGTCGCTGGTCAAGACCGCCGGCACCGGGGGCGGGATCGCCATCAGCCTGGCGCTCTTCGCCGCCATTGCCGCCTTCACCCTGGTGATGGAGAGGCGTCGCCACGGCCAGCTGGAGCGGGCCCCGGCGATCGATACCGGCAACCGTCGCTGGCTCACCGGCCCCTGGCCGCTGCTGGCCGGGGCCGTGGCCCTGGCGCTTCTCAACTTCGCCACCCTGGCGCTGGCCGGTCGTCCCTGGGGGATCACCTCCGCCTTCGCGCTGTGGGGCGCCAAGGGCTTCGAGGCCCTCGGCGGCGACGTCAGCCAGTGGGGCTACTGGCAGTCCTCGTGGAATGCGGCTGCCCTGGAGGCCACCATCTGGCGCGACATCACCAGCGTGATGAACATCGGCATCCTGCTCGGGGCACTGGTGGCGGCGTCGCTGGCGGGCAAGTTCGCGCCCAACTTCCGTATCCCGGCACGCTCCGTGCTGGCGGCGGTGATCGGCGGCCTGCTGCTCGGCTACGGGGCCCGCCTGGCCTTCGGCTGCAACATCGGCGCCTACTTCAGCGGTATCGCCTCCGGCAGCCTGCATGGCTGGGTGTGGCTGGTGGCCGCCTTCGCCGGCAACATGCTCGGGGTCAGACTGCGTCCCTTCTTCTTCGAGGGCGAGGCGGGCCGGTTGCCCGCGGCAAAGGGGTGCTGAGCCGCGACCCCGCCTGCCTCGCATCACGGCGCCCCGGCCCCAGGCCGGGGCGCTGTCGTTTGCAGCGTGCTAGAGTTGGCGGCAAGGTGCCGACAGAGTGCCAACGGCCCGTTCCAGTCACCGTATCGAGGCGAGAGATGACCATCGACCAAAAGCGTCCCCTCTACATCCCCTATGCCGGCCCGCCGCTGCTCGAGATGCCGCTGCTCAACAAGGGCAGCGCCTTCACCCGCGAGGAGCGCCTGGAGTTCAACCTGATCGGCCTGCTGCCGCAGAATGTGGAGACCATCGAGGAGCAGGCGGAACGGGCCTATCGCCAGTACCGGCAGTGCCGGAGCGACCTGGACAAGCACATCTACCTGCGCGCCATCCAGGACGACAACGAGACCCTCTACTACCGGCTGGTCTCGGAGCACCTCGAGGAGATGCTGCCGATCATCTACACTCCCACGGTCGGCAAGGCGTGCGAGGAGTTCTCCAACATCTACCGCAACCACCGCGGGCTGTTCATCGCCTACCCGGACCGCGACCGCATGGATGACATCCTGCGCAGCTCCACCAAGGACAAGGTCAAGGTGATCGTGGTCACCGACGGCGAACGCATCCTCGGGCTCGGTGACCAGGGCATCGGCGGCATGGGCATCCCCATCGGCAAGCTGGCGCTCTACACGGCGTGCGGCGGCATCAGCCCGGCCTACACCCAGCCGATCATGCTCGACGTGGGCACCAACAACCAGGCGCTGCTCGACGACCCCATGTACATGGGCTGGCGCCACCGGCGCATCTCCCAGGAAGAGTACGATGCCTTCATGGCGGAATTCATCGCCGCAGTGAAGCGCCGCTGGCCGGGGGTGCTGCTGCAGTTCGAGGACTTCGCCCAGGCCAATGCCCTGCCGCTGCTCGACCGCTATCGCGACGAGCTCTGCTGCTTCAACGACGATGTCCAGGGGACCGCCTCGGTGGTGGTGGGCACCCTGATGGCGGCCTGCCAGGCCCGCGACGAGGGCATCGGCCAGCAGAAGGTGGTGTTCGTCGGTGCGGGCTCCGCCGGCTGCGGCATCGCCGAGCAGGTGGTGGTGGCCATGCAGGCCGAGGGCCTGACCGAGCGGGAGGCGCGCTCGCGCATCTACATGATCGACCGCGAGGGGCTGGTCACCTCCGAGCAGGCCTGGCTGCGCGATTTCCAGGGCCGGTTGGCCCACGACCCCGGGATGGTGGCCGGCTGGGACGGCCAGTCGCTTCTCGAGGTGGTGCGACGCATCGAGCCCACGGTGCTGATCGGGGTCTGCGGCATGCCGGGCATCTTCACCGAGGAGGTGGTGCGTGCCATGCACGCCGGCTGCGAGATGCCGCTGATCATGCCGCTCTCCAACCCCACTTCCCGCGCCGAGGCGGTGCCCGAGGACGTGATCCGCTGGACCGATGGCCAGGCCCTGGTGGCGACCGGGAGTCCCTTTCCGCCGGTGGAGTACGGTGGCCGCCGTATCCCCATCGCCCAGTGCAACAACGCCTACATCTTCCCGGGGATCGGCCTGGGTGTGGTGGCCGCCGGGGCAAGGCGCGTCACCGACGCCATGCTGATGGCGTCGTCCCGGGCGCTGGCCCGCGAGGCGCCGCTGGTCAAGCAAGGAGAGGGGGCCCTGCTGCCGGCGCTCTCCAAGATCCGCGAGCTCTCCAAGGTGATCGCCTTCGACGTGGCCGCCCAGGCCCAGGGCGAAGGAGTGGCGCTGAAGACCAACGGCATCAAGCTCCGGGAGGCCATCGAGCGCAGCAGCTGGACGCCGGTGTACCGGCGCTATCGCCGCCGCTCCTTCTGAGGCGTCGCCTGGAACGACAAAGGCCCTGCCGGTTTCCCGGCAGGGCCTTTCGTTATGGCGATGACGGTGTGGCTTATGCCGTCATCATCATGCCGACCCGATCATCTTGCGCAGCACGTAGTGGAGGATGCCGCCGTGGCGGTAGTACTCCAGCTCGTTGGCGGTATCGATGCGGCACAGCGCCTCGAGCTT
>NZ_SNZJ01000024.1 GCF_004363555.1 Halomonas ventosae
TCAGTACAACTGGCATCGGCCGCATGCCAGCCTGGATTATCATCCTCCGGTTAGCCGGCTGGGCCTTTCCGTGAACAACCTGATGGGTTTACACAGCTAGGTTCGTTCCCGACGAACCAACGCACTTCCCACATCCATGTGGGTCGTCGAGCGCAGCAGCAAATCCTCCGCCCAATCAGTTGATCAGCCAGCTCAGCACCGTCACCCCCAGCAGCCACCAGATCAGGGTGGCGACGATGGCGCGGCGCATCAGCGCGGCGATGCCCTTCCACAGCAGCCACAGGCCGATCACCAGCACCACCAGGCTGATCAGCGTGGGGGCGATGCCCAGCGACTCGGAGAGCCCCTGCATGAAGCCGCGGGCCGCATCGTCGATACCCGTGAAGAAGCCGATGAGGCCATCGACGATGAAGCGGATGAACTCTCCGAAGGCGTTGCCGATGAAGGCGAAGACGTCGTCCATGGGTGAGGCGTTCCTATTCGATCATGTCGAGCACGGTGCCGACGATGTCATCCATGGTGACCAGCCCGAGGAGCCGGTTGTCGTCCAGCACGAGTACCCGCTTGACCACGTTGCTGGTCATCAGCCCGGCCACGTGGCGCACGTCCAGCGACTCGCCGACACCGATGGCCGGCTTGGCGCAGACGTCGTAGACATTGATCAGGTCGATGTCGCCGTTCTCGGCGACGATGGTCTTGAGGACATTGGTATAGGTGATCAGTCCCCAGGCATCGTGGGGGTCCTGCTGCTCCACCACCAGGCACTTGAGATTGTGCTGTTTCATCAGGCTCAGGGCGTCGCGCAGGGTGGCGAAGGGCGACACCGTCACCACGTCGCGCATCATGATGTCCTTGACCAGCATCGTGTTACTCCATCGGTAGAAAAAGGTCAGACTTCGTGCCTGAGGCGCTCCTCGAAGCGCTTGAGCTGTGACATGTCGATGCCGCCAAGATGCTCCACGGGCAGCGTCATCACCAGACCCTTGGAGTCCTCGCCCGAGGGATTGAGGACGTGGCGGATGGCCTTGAGCACCTTGAGGGAGAGGCCCTTCTCGAGGGTCATCAGCATCACGCTCTGGCTACCTTCGTAGGTCAGGCCGAAGAACGTCTTCTTGCGCTCTCCGCCGATGCCGCGGCCCGCCATCAGGGTCATGCCGACGGCGCCGGCCCTGGTGGCGGCGTCGATGCACTCCTGTTCCATGTCCTCGGGGACGATGGCGACCAGCAGGGAAAACTTCATGGCGTCTTGTCTCTCGTCTTGGCCACTCTATCCATCAGAATGGCATAGCCCATAACGGTCACGATAGGAAAGATCGAGGCGAAGGCGATCAGCCCGAAGCCGTCGATCAGCACGTTGCGGCCCTCGATCTGGCTGGCCAGGCCGATGCCCAGTGCGGTCACCAGGGGGACGGTCACCTCCGAGGTGGTCACGCCCCCCAGATCGAAGGCCAGCGCCACGATATAGCGGGGAGCGAGCAAGGTGAGGAGGATCACCAGCAGGTAGCCGCCGATGATGTAGTGGTGGATGGAATCGCCGCTGATGATGCGGTGCACGCCGATGGTGATGCCGATCGCCACCCCCAGCGCCACCAGCAGGCGGATGACGTTGCCCTGGATCTTGCCCGCGGCGGCTTCCTCCGCCTGCTGGCCCACGGCGAGCAGGGCCGGCTCGGCCATGGTGGTGGCGAAGCCGATGCAGAAGGCAAACAGGTAGACCCACAGCCAGGTGTCCAGGGCGATCAGCTGCTCCGCCATGTTCCGGCCGATCGGGAAGAGGCCTAGCTTGAGTCCTACCACGAAGGCGTAGAGCCCGACAATCACCAGGGCGAAGCCGATTCCGACCCTGACGGGGCTGGAGAGCGGGTGGCGAAGTACGGCGTACTGGAAGAACAGGATCACCAGGAGGATCGGCAACACATCGCGCAGCATGGCGAACAGCTCGAGCACCATCGCCAGCAGGCCGCCGGGTGCCTCGACCTCCGCCTGGACAGCGATCAGCGCAGCATTCCCCGCTTCGCTCTCCGAGCCGCCGTAGACCAGGATGCCGTAAAGCTGCACGCTGATCATGGGCACCATCACCGCCAGGGCCACCAGGCCGAAGCCGTCGATCAAGGGGTTGCGCCCCTGGATCGAGGACGCCAGACCGATGCCCAGTGCGGCGATCAGCGGCACGGTGACGATATTGGTGGTCACCCCGCCGGAGTCATAGGCCAGGCCGACAATCTCCTCGGGGGCGAAGAAGGTGACCAGCACCACCAGCACGTAGCCGATGATCATGTACCAGTGCAGGGGATGGCCGAGGATCACCCGGAAGACCCCGAGGGCCATCACCAGCCCCACCGAAGTGGCGACGATCAGGCGCAGGGTGAGGGCGTCGATGCGTCCCGCACTGATCTCCTTGGCCTGCTCCGCCACGGCGATCAGGGCGGGTTCCGCGACCACGGCCGAGAACCCCATGGCGAAGCCGAACAGCATCAGCAGGGGCATGGAGCCACGGCGGGTGAACTGGTTGGCCAGGCGCTTGCCCACCGGGAAGATGCTCAGTTCCAACCCCTGGAGAAACAGCGCCACCCCGACGGCGACGATCAGCAGGCCGCCGGCCATGGCCAGGCCACCCTCCGGCCACTGGCGAAGAAGCAGCGCCTGGAAGGCCACCACCACCACGATGATGGGCATCAGGTTGCGCAGCGCGTGGAGCAGGGCGTGGGCGAAGTCCCTGAGTTGTTCAGCCAAGACGGACTCCCTGGTTTCCCTGTTGACCGCCAACCTGTCCGGCCGGGGCGGGTATGACCTGCCCCAATCTATCATCAATAGACCGCCACGCCGCAGGTCGGGCTTGATATGGATCAAGCCTTTTCTGTGATTCTCTCCTGTCGCTATCAGCCCAGCTGACGCGTCATGGACTCGACACCGGACTCCTCGGCGGCGCTGTCGGCCAGCGCCCGACCGGCCTCGTCATAGACGTGGAAGACCGCATTGGCGCCGAGTGCCATGATCGGCTCGATCTCCTCGGGATATTCCACGATGGCGGTGATGCGCCCGCTGAAGGCCCGCGATTTCAGCTGCTTGAGGGCGAAGAGGTTACCCGCATGGTGGGGCATGGCCAGCACCACCATCTTGACGCCCCTGGACATCAGCAGCTTGTCCCAGAAATCCGAGTCGACGGCATCGCCCTCGACGATATTGAAGCCGCGCTTGCCGAGGGTCTCGACGGTATTGGTGTTGCTGTCGATGCCCAGCACGCGCAGCCCGTACTCCTTCTGCAGGCGACGGTAGACACTGCGGCCGATGCGGCCCATGCCCAGGACCACGGCCTCGGCGTCCCCGACCTCGATGGGCCGGTCGCGGGGCGCCAGCTGCCGAGGGTCGCGCTGCGGCATGCTGGGTTCGAACCGGCGATAGATCCCCTCGCTGAAACCGTTGAGGATGGCCGACGCGGCGAAGCTGATGGCCACGGCCAGCGACAGGACGACCAGCCACTGCTCGTCCAGCCAGCCGCTGGCCACGGCGATGGTGCCCACGATGAGGCCGAACTCCGAATAGTTGGACAGGCTTAGGGTGGCCAGCAGCGAGGTCCGGTTGCGCATCGGAAAGCACGAGAACACGAGCTGATAGAGCAGGCTCTTCAGCGGCAGGATGGCCACTAGCACCAGGGCCATGCCAAGGTGTGTCCAGCCCGGCATGGCGGTCAGCCCGATGCTCAGGAAGAACCCCACCAGCAGCAGCTCCTTGAGGTTGAACATCGAACGGGCGAGGGTCTGTGCCGCAGGGTGGGGAGCCAGCAGCAGCCCGATGATCAGCGCCCCCAGGTCTCCCTTCACGCCTACCGACTCGAAGAGGGCGTAGCCCAGCACCAGGGCCAGCAACATGCCGAACAGGATCTGCATCTCGCCATGACCCAGGCGGTCGAGCAGGGCACGCAGGGCCGGCGCCAGGGGGAGCAGCAGCACCAGGCCCAGGGCCCAGGGGCTCGGCAGCTCACCGGTGGAGGCGGTCAGGAAGAAGACGGCAAAGATGTCCTGCATGATCAGCACGCCGATAGCCAGTCGCCCGTAGGCGGTCTGGGTCTCGCTGCGCTTGTCGAGAATCTTGACCACGAAGACGGTGCTGGAGAAACTCAGCGCAAAACCCAGCATGGCGAGCTTCTGCCAGCCGGCCCCCGCAAGAAGGCCCAGCCCGAGCCACTTGAACAGCGACAGCAGCGCCACCATCAGAAGCGTCGATGCCAGCATGTGCAGGGAGGCACTGCCCCAGACATCCCGACGCAGCAGGGTGCGCACGTCGAGTTTCAGGCCGATGGTGAAGAGCAGCAGGGTGACCCCGATATCGGAGAGGGTCTGCAGCAGCGGGGTCTTGTCGAAGCCCAGAGCATTGAGCACGAAGCCGGCAGCCAGGAAGCCCACCAGGGGCGGTAAGCGCAGGCCCATTGCGGTGAAGCCACAGACGAAGGCTGCGAGAAGAAAGGCCGGTTCGATCATGCTCACTCCCTGTTCGGCACGCGACGGCAAGACGGATAGTGTAGGGAAATCCTAAGCTGATTGGCATGCATGATTCGGCCATGCCCTCATCGGGGGGATGGCGTCATGATCGGGACGGGACGCAGCAAGCGAGAGGAACGCGAATGGCCAGGTTGATTCTCAATGGCAAGTCGGCGCAGCTGCCGGCGGTGAGGGAGGCGGTCTTCGCCCGACGCGAGGCGGGGGACGACCTCGAGGTCAGGGTCACCTGGGAGCAGGGCGATGCCGCCCGCCTGGCAGAGCAGGCCGGGCGTGACGGGGTGGCGCGGGTGGTCGCCGGTGGGGGTGACGGCACGGTCAACGAAGTGGTCAACGGCCTGATGCGGCTGTCGCCCGGGCAGCGCCCCGGCCTTGGGATCCTGCCCCTGGGCAGCGCCAACGACCTGGCCACCTCGCTGGGTCTGCCGCTGGAGGCCGAGCCCGCCCTGGCCTCGGCCCTGCAGCTTCCCCTGCGGCGCATCGACGTGCCGCGACTGGACGACTGGCACTTCCTCAACATGGCCACCTGTGGCTTCGGGGCCGAGATCACCTCCTCCACCCCCAAGACCCTCAAGCGTGTGCTGGGTGGCGGCGCCTACTCGCTGATCGGTGCGGTGAAGGCCTGGGACTACCGGCTCTATCCCGGGGTGCTGCGCTGGGAGGGCGGTGAGCGTCGCGCCGAGGTCTTCATGCTGGCCATCGGCAACGGTCGCCAGTCCGGCGGTGGCCAGGCCTTGACGCCCGACGCCTCGCTGGACGACGGCCTGCTCGACGTGCTGCTGCTGCATGATGTCGCCTCCCTGGCACGGCTGCGCGCCATGCGCCGCGAACTGGCGTCGCGCCCCGAGCGGGGCCGCTACGTGGATGCCTTCCGTACCGACGGCCTTGCCTTCGAGGCCGAGGAGGAGCTGCCGGTGACCCTGGATGGCGAGCCGCTGCATCGGCGGGGGTTCCGGGTGGCCATCAGCCCCGGGGCGCTGGCGCTGGCGGCCCCGCCTGAGTGCCCGCTCTTCTCGCGCCCGCCGTGAGGCAGTATCCCGCGGTCAGGCCTGCGCCCTGGCTGAACACTGCCTGCGCTTGCTCCTATGGTGATAACCATCGGCTCGTGCGCGAGTCCGAACAATGTCCTCATTACCACCCCCCAGGCGCCGCCCTTTGCCGTTTCCTGGCTTGCCGGGTCATCGCTCGACGACGTGTCGGGCAAGGCTTAAGGTTAACGGCAACCGTCCCCTGGCGGCCCCTACCTCTGTCGACAAGGAACCACGACACCATGGACCTCTCGCTGATCATTCCCGTCGTGCTGCTGGGCGCCCTGCTGGTCTACGGGGTGGCCATCTACAACCGGCTGGTGACGCTGAAGAATCGCTACCAGAATGCCTTCGCCCAGATCGAGGTGCAGCTCAAGCGACGCCACGACCTGATCCCCAACCTGGTGGAGACCGCGCGGGCCTACATGAGCCACGAGCGCGAGACCCTGCAGGCGGTGACCGAGGCGCGCAACGCCGCCGAGGTCGGCCTGCAGCACGCGGCGGCGCGGCCCGGCGAGCCCGGCGCCATGGCCGAGCTGGCCGGCGCCGAGGGCGCTTTGGGCGCCGCCCTGGGGCGCCTCAACGTGGTGATGGAGGCCTACCCGGATCTGAAGGCCTCCGACAACATGCACCAGCTCTCCGAGACCCTCACCAGCACCGAGAATCGGGTGGCCTTCGCCCGCCAGGCCTTCAACGATGCGGTGATGCAGTACAACGCCTATCGGCAGAGCTTCCCGCCGGTGCTGCTGGCCGGCTCCTTCGGCCACAAGCAGGATGCGGCCCTGCTGGAGTTCGCCGACAGCGCCGAGATCCAGACGGCGCCCCGGGTGAGCTTCTGAGCCGGTCCCCGTGGACTTCTTCACGGCCCAGGATCGCGCCCGGCGGCTGACCGGGCGGCTGGTCCTGCTGCTGGTGCTGGCGGTGCTGGCGCTGATCGCCGTCACCTCCGTGGTGGTGGCCCTCGCGGTGGTGCTGCTCGACGGCGCTTCCTTCGCCGGCGATCCCCTGGCGCGCGCCCTGCAGCCGCGGCTGCTCGTCGGGGTGGCGACGGTGGTGATCCTGGTGGTGGGCCTGGGGAGCCTGGTCCGCCACCTGCAGCTGAGAGCCGGGGGCAGCGCGGTGGCCGAGGCCCTGGGTGGCCGACCGCTCAACCTGGAGACCCGCGATGCGGGCGAGCGCCGGCTGCTCAATGTGGTGGAGGAGATGGCCATCGCCTCCGGCATGCCGGTCCCGCTGGTCTACGTGCTGGAGGACCAGGCCATCAACGCCTTCGCGGCCGGGCACGAGCTCGACGACGTGGCCATCGGGGTCACCCGCGGCGCCATCGAGGCCCTCGACCGCGACCAGCTGCAGGGGGTGATCGCCCATGAGTTCAGCCATATCCTCCATGGTGACATGCGGCTCAACCTGCGACTGGTGGCGCTGCTCCACGGCATCCTGGTGATCGGCCTGATCGGTCGCATGCTGCTGCATGCCTCGGGCAGCGGTCGTCGGCTGCGCTCGCGACGGGGCAGGGGGCATGCCGCGGTGCTGGGGCTGGGGGCGGCGCTGATGGTGGTGGGCTATGCCGGCACTCTGTGCGGCAACCTGATCAAGGCCGCGGTGAGTCGCCAGCGCGAATTCCTGGCCGATGCCAGTGCCGTGCAGTTCACCCGCAACCCCGAGGGCATCGGTGGGGCGCTGAAGGTGCTGGCCGCCCATCGCCTCGGCTCGCGCCTGCTCGCCACCCATGCCGCGGAGTTCAGCCACCTCTTCTTCGGCAGCGGCGTGCGCTCCCTGTCGCGCCTGACCGCTACCCCCCCCCCCGGTGGAGGCGCGGATTCGCCGGGTGCTGCCCCACTGGGACGGCAGCCTGCCGCCGGCCCCGGCGATCCGCTCGCCACGACCCCGCCAGGCCAGTGTTTCTCCTCCCGGCGGGGCACGGGGTGCCGAGACCCTGGCCGCGGGGGCGCTGGCCGCCGCGGTGGTGGCAAGCGTGGGGCGGCCGAGCGCCGAGGACATCGCCCGCGCTCGCCGTCGCCTCGGCGAGATCGACGAGCGCCTGTTCGAGGCCGCCCATGAGCCCTTCGCCGCCCGGGCACTGGTCTACGGGATCCTGATGGGCGCGGACCCGCGCAGCCGCCAGGCGCAGCGCGAGGCCCTGGCCGGCCAGGCGCTACCCGAGGTGCTCAGCGAGCTCGAGGCCCTCGACGTCCCGCTGTCGGGGCTGGCGCCCGGACAGCGCCTGCCGCTGATCGAGCTGGCCCTCCCGGCGCTGCGCCAGCTTTCCGCGGCCCAGCATGCCCGCTTCCTGGCCTGCCTGCGCCGGCTGATGGCGCTGGAGCTGCATGCCGGTGCCCTGCAGTGGGCCCTGCACCGGCTGGTGGTCCAGGGCATCCAGGGGGAGCGGCGGGCCCGTCGTGACCGGCACCTGGCCGACCTGGCCGGGCCGCTGTCGCTGCTGCTCTCGACACTGGCACGGGCAGGCCAGCAGGACGCGGGGCAGGCGCGGGTCGCCGTCGAGCGGCTCGCCGCGGTGCTGGGCGTGTCCCTGGACTTCGTCGCTGAGCCGGCCCTCGCCTCCGACCTCGACTGGGCCATGGCGCGGCTGGCGCGCCTGGTGCAGGCCGAGCGGGGGCCCCTGCTGGCGGCCATGAGCTGCTGCGTGGAGCATGATGGCCGGATCGACCCCGAGGAGGCGGAACTGTTGAGCGCCGTGGCCTGGACCCTGGGGTGCCCGCTGCCCTCAACCGAGCGCGCGGCTGGCCAGGTGGGCGCCGGAACGGCATGATGAAGGAATCGACACCCGTCACCAGCCGGAGGACTCCGTGATGCTCACTCCCTTCCACCTGGCCGTTCAGGTCCGCGACCTGGCCGAGGCACGCCGCTTCTACGGGGAACTGCTGGGCTGCCCGGAAGGGCGCGCCAGCGATGCCTGGGTCGACTTCAACCTCTATGGCCACCAGTTCGTCTGTCACCTGAACCCTGCCCTGGGGGAGAAGGGGGTCGACGACCACCGAAACCCGGTGGACGGTCATGGCGTGCCGGTGCCGCACTTCGGGGTGGTGCTGGAGATGGCCGACTGGGAGGCCCTGGTCGACCGCCTCACTTCGGCGGGCGTGCGCTTCGAGATCGAACCCTATATCCGCTTCCGTGGCGAACCCGGCGAGCAGGCCACCATGTTCTTCCGTGACCCCAGTGGCAATGCCATCGAGTTCAAGGCGTTCCGCGACATCGCCGGCCAGCTGTTTGCCACCTGAGGCGCCACGCCGCCTTGCGAGAGCGGGGGCGCTCTGGTGCAATGTCGTCCCTTTCGTCAGGAGCAAGAGAATGGCAATGAAACCCTGGATGTCGCTGGTCGCGGTCATGGTGCTGACCATGGGGCTCGCCGGCTGCGGCAACGGTGACGACGAGCCTGCTCCGGCCGAGGTCGAGGAGACGCAGGAAGGGGCCACTGAATCGCCCGACGAGACGGATCAGCAGCCGGCCTCCGGCGAGGCTCCCCCGGAGAGCCAAGCCCCCGCGGAGAGCCAATCCGCCGCGCCTGACGAGGCGGCCGTCGGTGCCGAAGAGGAGGTCGACGGCGAGGGGCCGGTCGACCTTGAGGGCGAGGGCGAGGTGGACACCGAGGCCGAGACCCTGGGTGCTACACCGGACGATACCCTGGACGAGGATGAGGCCCTGCCCGGCGAGACGACCCGCTCCGATGTCGATGCGATCATCGAGGAGACTGAGCGGCGCTTCGAGGAGGCCAGCCGCCAGATCGACGAGCAGTTCGAGAGTGCCGAGCAGGAGCCCATCGAGCTCGAGCCCATGGAATCCTCTCCCGCGTTCGAGTCCGACATCGGCCTGGACGAGTCGCCGGGCAGTGACCTGGATGAGCAGCAGGCATTACCCGGGGAGAGCACCAGCTCGGACATCGAGGCGATCCTCGAGGAGACCGAGAAGCGCTTCGAGGAGGCCAGCCGAAAGATCGACGAGCAGTTCGAGGAGGCGGAGCGCCAGCCCCCGGGAAGTTCGTCGGAGCTCGATGCGCTCGAGCTCGAGGATAGCGACGGCGCCGGCACCGGCGATTGACGCCTCGTCCCTGAGGCCCGGAACGAAAAAGGCCCACCGTGAGGTGGGCCCTTCCCTGTGGCAACCGGTCGGCAGGGCCGTCCGGTTGCCTCCGGCTCGACCGAGGATCAGTCGGCGGCGCGGATGTTGGAGGCCTGAAGGCCTTTCTTGCCCTGGGTCACCTCGAAGGTGACCTTCTGGCCGTCCTGCAGGGACTTGAAGCCTTCAGCCTGAATCTCGGAGAAGTGAGCGAACAGGTCATCACCGCCGTCGTCCGGAGAGATGAAGCCGTAGCCCTTGGTGTCGTTGAACCACTTGACAGTGCCAGTTGCCATCGTCGATTTCCTTAACTAACTAAATAATGGTGCTGGGTCGGGCAGGGAGTATCCTCGCCGCAGACCCGTCATGCGTGGGCAAGGCAAGAAGGAAGTGCGCACCGGGTGCAACGAACGAATCGAAGTACAACTGACGACTTTTCTGCTTGCTGACCAACGCAGCGGATAGTGCAACAGCGCCAGGGTTGCGTCAACACGGTGGCACAGGGAGACTGGCGCTGCGCCCGCAAGATCACTGTAGATGCAAAGCCTGTGAGCGTCCAGCCTCCATCCCGACCGTTTCACCCATGGAAGAGCGCCCCATGACCCATACCCGAATCGCCTCCCGGGACACGCACAGCAAGCTGATCGGCTACCTGCTGTGGCTGTTCGGTTTCCTCGGTGCCCACCGCTTCTACTATGGCAAGCCGGTGACCGGCACCATCTGGTTCTTCACCCTGGGGTTGCTGGGGGTTGGCTGGCTGATCGACCTCTTCCTGATCCCCTCCATGGACCGCCAGGCGGACCTGCGCTTCCAGGCCGGCCCCATCAGCTACTCCCTGGCCTGGCTGCTGCTCACCTTCCTGGGCGTGTTCGGCATCCATCGCTTCTACCTCGGCAAGTGGCTGACCGGGCTCATCTACCTGCTGACCTTCGGGCTCTTCGGCCTTGGCGTGCTCTACGACTTCTGGACCCTCAACGACCAGATCTCCGTGCGCCATGCCCGTCGCGGGATCTTCAACGGCTGACGGCACTGCCCGTTCACTGACGGCTGAGGGCGATGATGTTCTTCGATGCACAGTTCTGGCCCTTCCTGGTGGCCATCACCCTGCTGAGCATGAGCCCGGGGGTCGACACCCTGCTGGTGATCCGCAACACCGCCCGGGGCGGCTGGCGCGACGGCGTGGTGACAAGCCTGGCCATCTGCTGCGGGCTCTTCGTGCATGCGGCGGTCTCGGCTCTGGGCATCTCGCTGATCCTGCTGCAGTCGGCCTGGGCCTTCGGCCTGCTCAAGCTGGCCGGTGCGGCCTACCTGGTGTGGCTGGGGGTCAACAGCCTGCGCTCGGCCCGACGAGGCCAGGGGCTGCCCGTGGGTGGCGTGCAGGCCGACCGCCAGGCCGTGCCGCTTTGGCGCCCGCTGCGCGAGGGGCTGCTCTCCAACGTGCTCAATCCCAAGACGGTGGTCTTCTACATGGCCTTCCTGCCCCAGTTCATCGCGCCGGGTGATCCGGCCCTGGCCAAGTCGCTGTGGCTGGCCGGGGTGCACTTCGTGGTTGCCAACCTCTGGCAGGTAGCCATCGTGGTGATGGTGGGCAGCGCGGGTCGCTGGCTGGCGAGCCCGGTGTTCTCCCGCTGGCTCAATGGCATCACCGGCGCGGTACTGGTGGGCTTCGGGATCAAGCTGGCACTGACGCGCCAGCCGGGCTGAGGCGGAGTGCCGAAACGCGAGCGGCCCCGGCATTGCCGGGGCCGCTCGCGCTGGGAGCGCCGCAGTTGGCTCAGTTGCTGGCCAGCAGCGAGCGGTCGTAGCGCACCGTCTTCTCCGTCGGGCTCAGCATCGAGACGCCCTCGCTCTCGCCGCCCCTGGAGAGGCTCTCGAAGATCACCCGATAGGCGAGCACGGCCTGCACGTAGTTGCGGGTCTCGCGGAAGGGGATGCTCTCGACGAAGAGGTCGAACGCTTCCGGCGCGTCGCGCAGCCAGCGGTCGACCCGGCCGGGTCCGGCATTGTAGGCCGCCGCGGCGGCGAGGCGGTTGCCGCTGTAGCGATCGATCAGCTCGCCCAGGTAGGTGCTGCCCAGGCGGATGTTCACCTCGGGCTCGAGGACGCCGTAGGGGCCGGGGTCGCCGATCCCCAGGCGCCGGCCGAGCTGGGCCGCGGTGGCCGGCATCAGCTGCATCAGGCCGCGGGCACCCGCAGGGGAAAGGGCCACGGGATTGTAGGCGCTCTCCCGCCGGGCGATGCCCATCAGCAGGTAGGGGTCGACGCCGGCCTTCCCGCCCCAGTGCAGGAAGTCATCGCGATAGGCCTCGGGGAAGCGCCAGGCCAGGGCGTCCCACATCTGGCCGACAATGGTGGTCTGCACCAGTTCGGGGAGCCAGCCCCGCTGTGCCGCATAGTCGGCCATGGCCCGGGCCTGCTCGGGGGTGCCGCGGGCCACGGCCCGGTACCATTCGCTGTTGGCAAGCCCCGGCTCGTCGATCCGGCGCAGCGCCTCGGTGCGCTGGACCGCCGGCCACTCGGCGACTTCCCGGCGGGTGGCCGCGTCGAGGGTGTTGCGCTCCAGGTTGAGGGCGTAGGGGCGGCCCAGGCGGTCGGCGGCGGCAAAGCCGAAGAAGTTTCGCTCGTCGGCCGCCGCGGCATAGGCCTGTTCCGCGGTGGCGGTGTCGCCCTGCTGTTCCAGGGCGCGGCCCAGCCAGTACTGCCAGCGGGCTTCCCGGCGGGTCTCGTCGGGCATGCGATGCACCCAGTCGATGACCTCTGACCAGTCCCGCTCGGCCAGGGCCCTGCGCACGCGAAGCTCCAGCAGCTCGGCATCGCCGAGGCGTGCCACGACCTCGTCGCGCCAGCCACCGTGCTGGTCGACCTCGCGCACCATCGCGTAGAAGGCCAGGTCACGCTCGATGGCGTCGCGGTGGCGTGCCTCCAGCGAGAGGTGGGGGGAGACCTTGCGCCAGGCCTCCAGGGCCGCCTCAGTGTCGGCGCGGGTGAAGCCGTGCATGGCCGCGGCGAACAGCGGCCCGCTGCCCCGGCAGCCCGGTCCCGCACAGGCCGGGACCTCGGTCACGGCCGCGTAGTCCTTGCGCAGCCGGTCGAGGCTGGCCCTGGCGGATTGCCAGTCGGTGCTCAGCTGCCGGCCCAGGTAGTTCATCAGGCCGCTCTCGCCGGCCTGCCAGGCGAGCATCATGCGCTCCCAGATATGCGCCTGGCCGATCTCGCCCCGGGCCCGCAGGGTGTCGAAGAGGGTGTCGCAGGCATCCGGCTGGGAGCGACCGACGAGCCAGAGCTCGCGACCGCCCCGGGCGGCGTCCTGTGGCGCGCGATCGAGCAGGGCGGTGTAGTAGTAGCACTGGCGGGCGATGCCCTCGGGCACGCCGTCGGCGACCGCCAGCAGGCTGGCCGGGCGCCCGGCGTGGCCGTACTTGGCGATCGCCTGGCCGCGCATCCAGTCGCTGAGCGGGGAGTCCTCGTGGCGCTCGATGAAGGCCAGTACCCGGTCGGGATCCACCTCCGGCAGGCGCTGGCGCAGCCGATGGTAGTCGACGTAGCCGACGAGGACATGGTCCTCGATGGCGCCCCGGTCGACCTTCTCCCACTGGGCATTGCGGGCGGCCTCGAGGGCCTCACGCATGGCGCGGTCATCGGCCTGTCCGGTCAGGGGCAAGACGCACAGGGTGGCGGCGATCAGGGCCTTGCAGCGGCCGAATGACGGGGGCATATCGTGACCTCTTGTGGTTCGCGGTCGTCAGGCTGCCATGGTGGCCGATGGCAGGGCACTTGAGTAGTGTCGCCGCTGCCCGACAGGCAGCGGCTGTCCGTGAGGAAGGGGATATCCTATCGTGTAGCGGTATTCCCGCCTGTCGGCAAGGAGATTGAGATGGCCAGACTGCGTGATGGCTTCCTGGTGGCGCGGCTGCGGCGTCGCGCCCACGTGCTGGGCCATATCGGCCGAGCCCTGCGACTGTTCCTGCCCATGACCCGCGATGTGCTGCTGGGACGCTTCCGTCCGGTGCCGTGGGGCGCCTTCCTGTGGATGCTGGCGGCCCTGGCCTACCTGGTCTCGCCGCTTGACCTGATACCCGACATGCTCGTGCTGCTGGGGCTGGTGGACGATGTGGTGATCGTCGGCTGGCTGCTGACCCGGGTCGATCGGCGCCTGGCGGGCTATCGTGCCTGGCGAGAGAGCGGGTCAGCCTCCGGCGAAGGTCGAGGCGACGAGACGCCGCCGCCTTGATACGATCGTTTGAAATTTTCGTTCCCTGCTGCCGCCTGCGAGGCCCGGATGACCCATGGCCAGATCCCGAGCGACGCCGACTGGCGTCGCGCCCTGACGCGTTTCGTCACGGTGATCCCCCACACCCGCGCACTGGGCCTCGAGGTGCTCGAGGTCACCCCCGGGGCGACCACCATGCGCCTGCCCTGGTGCGACGACCTGCTCGGCGACAGTGCCCGGGGGCTGGTGCACGGCGGGGTGCTGACCATGCTGCTGGATACTGTCTGCGGCTCGGCGGTATTGCCGGCCCTGCCGGCCCCGGAGGTCTGCCCGACCCTGGACCTGCGCGTCGACCACTTCCGGCCGGCAGTGGCGGGGCAGGCCATCCTCGCCGAGGCGCGCGTGTTGCGGGTCACCGCGTCGGTGGTCTTCACCGAGGGCAGCCTGTGGCAGGAGGCGGGGCGGCCGCTGGCCCGGGGCATCGGCAACTTCGTGCGCCTGGGGCCACGCAATACGCCCGAGGGCTTCGCCGAGGCACTCTTCGAGGGGGAAGGTGACCATGCGTGAGGGCTTCGACAATGTCGAGTGGCTGGCGAGGACCCGCGTCGAGGGCGATGTCGAGGCCTGGCTGGCCCTGATCCCCTATGCCCGGCGCATCGGCGTCTCGGCGCTCCCGGACCCGCAGGGCGAGGGCCTGCTGTTCCGCCTCGACCCCCGCGAGGGCAATGTCGGCAACGTGCTGCTGCCGGCGCTGCATGGCGGCGTGGTGGCCGCCTTCATGGAGACCGCGGCGACTCTGGACCTGATGCTCGCCACCCGTGCGCCGCGCCTGCCGCGCATCGTCGACGTCTCCATCGACTACCTGCGCACCGCGCGGGTGGTGCCGACCCTGGCCCGCTGCAGCCTGCTGCGCGAGGGGCGGCGCATGGGCAACGTGCAGGTCTGTGCCTGGCAGGAAAGCGAGGCGGTCCCCGTGGCCACCGCTCGGCTGCACTTCGTGCTCGGTGATCCCACCAGGGCCGGCGCTTGAAAAACCTCGCCCGGGCCCCATATCGACGACAGTTGTGAACCGGTGGTTCCTGCCACCATGGCATGTCGAAAGAGGGGTCCAAGCCACATGACCACAGCCACGCATGAGGAAACCCTCGGCTTCCAGACCGAGGTCAAGCAGCTGCTGCACCTGATGATCCACTCCCTGTACTCCAATCGGGAGATCTTCCTGCGCGAGCTGATTTCCAATGGTGCCGATGCCTGCGACAAGCTGCGCTATGCGGCGCTGGACAACGACGCGCTCTACGAGGGCGACAGCGAGCTGCGCATCGAGATCGACCACGACGCCGAGGCGGGCACCGTGACCGTGCGCGACAACGGCATCGGCATGAGCCGCGACGAGGTGATCGAGAACCTGGGCACCATCGCGCGCTCCGGCACCGCCGAGTTCCTCAAGCAGCTCTCCGGCGAGCAGCAGAAGGATGCCCGGCTGATCGGCCAGTTCGGGGTCGGCTTCTACTCCGGCTTCATCGTCGCCGACGACATCACCGTGCGCACCCGCAAGGCGGGCAGCGACAAGGCCGCAGGCGTCGAATGGCACTCGAAGGGCGAGGGCGAGTTCACCGTCGCCGATATCGAGCGCGAGGTCCACGGCACCGAGATCGTGCTGCACCTCAAGGAGGATGCCCGGGAGTTCGCCGACGACTTCCGCCTGAAGAGCCTGGTGCGCAAGTATTCCGACCATATCGAGGTGCCGGTGCGCATGCCGAAGGTCGAGACGGCTCGCGACGAGGACGGCAACGAGATCGAGGGCAGCGAGACCACCACCTGGGAGACCGTCAACGAGGCCACCGCGCTGTGGGTGCGCCCCAAGGGCGAGATCTCCGACGACGAGTACAAGGCCTTCTACAAGCACGTGGCCCACGACTTCAGCGACCCGCTCACCTGGAGCCACAACAAGGTCGAGGGCAAGCTCGAGTACACCAGCCTGCTCTACGTGCCGGGCCGCGCGCCCTTCGACCTCTTTGATCGCGACGGCGCGCGGGGCGTGAAGCTCTACGTGCAGCGCGTCTTCATCATGGATGACGCCGAGCAGTTCCTGCCGCTCTACCTGCGCTTCATCAAGGGGGTGCTGGACACACGCGACCTGTCGCTCAACGTCTCCCGCGAGCTGCTGCAGCAGGACCCCAAGGTCGACAAGATCAAGTCCGCCCTGACCAAGCGCGCGCTGGACATGCTCAAGAAGCTGGCCAAGGACAAGGAGGCCTACCAGACCTTCTGGAACACCTTCGGCAGCGTGCTCAAGGAAGGGCCCGCGGAGGACTTCGCCAACCGCGAGAAGATCGCCGGCCTGCTGCGCTTCTCCTCTACCCACACCGACAGCGCCACCCAGGACCAGTCGCTGGCCGACTATGTCTCGCGCATGAAGGAAGGGCAGGAGAAGATCTACTACATCGTCGCCGACGGCTTCAATGCGGCCAAGTCGAGCCCCCATCTGGAGATCTTCCGCAAGAAGGGCATCGAGGTACTGCTGCTGCACGACCGCATCGACGAGTGGCTGATGAGCCATCTCGACGAGTTCGAGGGCAAGCGCTTCGTCGACGTGGCCAAGGGCGAACTCGATCTCGGCGACGTCGAGGACGAGGAGGAGAAGAAGGCCCAGGAAGAGACCGCCAAGGCCAAGGAGGATCTGGTCAAGCGCGTCAAGGCGGCGCTGGGTGACGAGGTCCAGGAGGTCAAGGTGACCCATCGCCTGACCGACTCGCCGGCCTGCGTGGTGCTGCCCGAGCACGAGATGGGCTTCCAGATGCGCCGCATCATGGAGGCCGCCGGCCAGCCGATGCCGGAGGTCAAGCCGATCCTCGAGCTCAACCCCGAGCATGCCCTGGTGGCGCGCCTCGAGGGCGTCGAGGGCGAGGGCTTCGAGGACCTGGCGCGCATCCTGCTCGACCAGGCGATCATCGCCGAGGGCGGCCACCTCGACGATCCGGCGGCCTACGTCAAGCGGCTCAATGCGTTGCTGAGCGCCTGACAGCGCACGCCACTGGCCTCCACGACGCCACCTTCGGGTGGCGTCTTTGTGTCGGTTGCCGTGGCAGCCAAGTGGCAACGGGCACGATTCAGCAAGCGGCCTGTTGCGCTGCGGAAAGGTTCTTTTCGGGGATATCAGGATCTTGCTTCGTGCTGCGATGCAGCAAAAAACCTGGACCCGGGCCTTGTGCCGAGGGGCCGCAAAAGGTAACACTGATGGGATTGATTAAAACCACACTCTGACAAGCAATCGTAACAAACGTTGGCCACATGGGGGATCCATTGTGAAGATAGGCGCACCGAAGGAGACTGCCCGGGGGGAAGCGCGTGTCGCGCTCACCCCCGAGAGCGCGAAGCAGATCCAGAAGCTGGGACATGAATGCCTGATCGAGGCCGGGGCCGGGGTGGCCGCGGGCTTCAACGATGAGGCCTACCGCGAGGCCGGGGTCAGCGTCGTCGACGGGGCCGAGGCGCTCTGGACCGAGGCCGAGGTGGTCATCAAGGTTCGCGAGCCCTCCGAGGAGGAGGCCCGTCGGCTGCGCGAGGGGCAGACCCTGATCGCCTTCTTCTGGCCGGCCCAGAACGAGGCGCTGCTCGAGCTGTGCAAGGCCCAGGGCGCCACCGTGATCGCCATGGACATGGTGCCGCGCATCTCTCGGGCGCAGAAGATGGACGCGCTCTCGTCGATGGCCAATATCGCCGGCTATCGGGCGGTGATCGAGGCGGGCAACAACTTCGGTCGCTTCTTCACCGGCCAGGTGACTGCCGCCGGCAAGGTGCCGCCGGCCAAGGTGCTCGTGATCGGCGC
This sequence comes from Halomonas ventosae, assembly GCF_004363555.1. Classification (GTDB taxonomy): domain Bacteria; phylum Pseudomonadota; class Gammaproteobacteria; order Pseudomonadales; family Halomonadaceae; genus Halomonas; species Halomonas ventosae. The sequence goes on from NZ_SNZJ01000024.1 coordinate 17,638, forward strand.
CGGCGTGGCGGGCCTCTCCGCCATCGGCACCGCCACCAGCCTGGGGGCCGTGGTGCGCGCCTTCGACGTGCGCCCCGAGGTGGCCGAGCAGATCGAGTCGATGGGGGCCGAGTTCCTGTTCCTCGACTTCGACGAGAGCCAGGACGGCTCCGAGAGCGGCGGCTATGCCGCGCCCTCCAGCCCCGAGTTCCGCGAGAAGCAGCTCGAGTGCTTCCGCGAGCAGGCCCCGGACGTCGACATCGTGATCACCACGGCGCTGATCCCCGGCAAGCCGGCGCCCAAGCTGTGGCTGGAGGACATGGTCGAGGCCATGAAGCCCGGCTCGGTGATCGTCGACCTGGCGGCCGAGAAGGGCGGCAACTGCGACCTCACCAAGCCCGACGAGAAGGTGGTGACCGACAACGGGGTGACAGTCGTCGGCTACACCGACTTCCCCTCGCGCATGGCCACCCAGGCCTCGCTGCTCTATTCCACCAATATCCGTCACATGCTCACCGACCTCACCCCCGAGAAGGACGGCAAGGTCGTGCATGACATGGAAGACGACGTGATCCGTGGGTCCACGGTGACCCACCAGGGCGAGGTCACCTTCCCGCCGCCGCCGCCCAAGGTGAAGGCCATCGCCGCGGCCAAGCCCAAGCCCAAGGAGAAGGAGCCGACTCCGGAGGAGAAGAAGGCCGCCGAACTTGCCACCTTCAAGGCGCAGACCAAGCGCCAGGTAACCCTGCTCGCCGTGGGCGGCGCCCTGATGCTGCTGCTCGGCCAGGTGGCCCCGGCCTCCTTCATGCAGCACTTCATCGTCTTCGTGCTGGCCTGCTTCGTCGGCTTCCAGGTGATCTGGGGCGTCAGCCATTCGCTGCATACGCCGCTGATGGCGGTGACCAACGCGATCTCCGGAATCATCATCCTCGGGGCGATCCTGCAGATCGGCTCCGGCAGCGTCGTCGTCGGCGTGCTTGCAGCGATCTCGGTGCTGATCGCGTCCATCAATATCGTGGGTGGCTTCCTGGTGACACGCCGGATGCTGGCCATGTTCCAGAAATCCTGAGCGGCGGAGACACGACATGTTGGGTCAAGGATTCGTATCTGCCGCGGCGATCGCGGCAAGTGTACTGTTCATCCTCTCGCTGGGGGGGCTGAGCAACCAGGAGAAGGCCAAGCGGGCCGTCTGGTACGGTATCGTCGGCATGGCCGTGGCGGTGTTCTTCACCGCCTTCGGGCCGGGTATCGGCGGCTACTGGTGGATGATCCCGATGATGCTCATCGGGGCGGGTGTCGGCGTCTACGTGGCCGGCAAGGTCGACATGACCGAGATGCCGCAGCTGGTCGCGGCGCTGCACAGCTTCGTCGGCCTGGCCGCGGTCTTCGTGGCCTGGAGCGCGGACCTGGAACGTCGCCGGGTGATGGCGGCGAGGGCCGCGGAGGCCTCCATGGAGGAGTTCTCGGCCTTTGCCGCTCTGGTGGCCACCAAGGCACCGGACGAGTTGATGTTCCTGCAGGTCGAGGTGGTGCTGGGCATCTTCATCGGCGCGGTGACCTTCACCGGCTCGGTGATCGCCTTCGGCAAGCTGGCCGGCAAGGTCGACGGCAAGCCCAAGCAGCTGCCCGGCGGCCACATGCTCAACGCCGGTGCGGCGGCGCTGTCGCTGCTGCTGGCCATCCTCTACCTCAACGGGGCCGGCTTCTGGACCCTGCTGGTGCTGGCGGCGCTGGCCTTCTTCATCGGCTACCACCTGATCATGGGCATCGGCGGCGCCGACATGCCGGTGGTGGTGTCGATGCTCAACAGCTACTCCGGCTGGGCCGCGGCGGCCATCGGCTTCACGCTCTCCAACGACCTGCTGATCGTCACCGGCGCCCTGGTGGGCTCCTCCGGTGCCATCCTGTCGTACATCATGTGCAAGGCGATGAACCGCAACTTCATCAACGTTATCCTCGGCGGCTTCGGCGGCAGCCAGGGGCCGGCAGCGGAGATCGAGGGCGAGCAGGTATCCATCGACGCCGGCGGCGTGGCCAGCGCCCTAAATGATGCCGACAGCGTGATCATCGTGCCGGGCTACGGCATGGCGGTGGCCCAGGCCCAGAATGCGGTCAGCGAGCTGACGCGCAAGCTGCGCTCCGCCGGCAAGAACGTGCGCTTCGGCATCCACCCGGTGGCGGGTCGCCTGCCGGGGCACATGAACGTGCTGCTCGCCGAGGCCAAGGTTCCCTACGACATCGTGCTGGAGATGGACGAGATCAATGACGACTTCCCGAGCACCGACGTGGTGATCGTCATCGGCTCCAACGACATCGTCAACCCGGCCGCCCAGGAGGACCCCAACAGCCCCATCGCCGGCATGCCGGTGCTCAAGGTCTGGGAGTCCAAGCAGGTCTTCGTCTGCAAGCGCGGCCAGGGGACCGGCTACTCCGGTATCGAGAACCCGCTGTTCTTCAAGGAGAACACGCGGATGTTCTACGGCGATGCCAGGTCGAGCATCGACTCGCTGCTGCACCTGATCGACTGACCCGGTCGCGCCCGGGCCGGCAATCCGGCCCGGGCTTCTCCCTACCCTGATACGTCCCTTCGCGGGGCGTTTTTTCGTTACACTCCCCTCATCCCTCCAACTTCCCGGGGCAACCATGTCAGACCAACCCATGCGCGTGGCGGTGCTCGGCGGCGGCAGCTTCGGCACCGCCCTGGCCAGCATCGCTGCCGACAACGGCGCCGAGGTGCGCCAGTGGCTGCGCGATCCCGACCTGGCGGCACAGATCACCCGTGAGCACCGTAACGGCCGCTACCTGCCGGGCTTCACCATCAATGCCGCGGTGGTGGCTTCCACCGAGATGGCCGAGGTCCTCGAGGGCGCCGAACTGGTGCTGGTGGCCATTCCCTCCAAGGCCTTCCGCGAGGTGGTGCGCCAGGCACGGCCCTTCCTGCACGAGGTGCAGATCCTGGTCAGCACCACCAAGGGCATCCAGGAGGAGGGCTTCAAGCTGATGAGCCAGATCCTCGAGGAGGAGACCGGCTTTCCGCATATCGGCGTGATCTCGGGACCGAACCTGGCCTCGGAGATCGCCGACCGGCAGCTCACTGCGACGGTGATCGCCAGCGACGACCCGGAGACCCGCACCCGCGTGCAGAGCGCGCTGGGCTGCGACTACTTCCGGGTCTATGCCAGCAACGACCGCTATGGCGTGGAACTCGGCGGGGCGCTGAAGAACATCTACGCCATCGCCGCCGGCATGGCGGCGGCACTGGGCATGGGCGAGAACACGCGCAGCATGCTGATGACCCGCGCACTGGCCGAGATGAGCCGCTTCGCCGTCGACCAGGGGGCCAACCCCATGACCTTCCTGGGACTCGCCGGGGTGGGCGATTTGATCGTTACCTGCTCCTCGGCGCTGTCGCGCAACTATCGCGTGGGACAGGCCCTGGGCGAGGGCAAGACCCTGGACGAGGCGGTCCAGGCCCTGGGTCAGGTCGCCGAGGGGGTCAATACCGTGCGCCTGGTGCGCGACAAGGCCCACGAAGACGGCGTCTACATGCCGCTCGCCGAGGGCCTCTACCAGGTGCTGTTCAAGGGCGTGCCCGCCCGGGACATGGCGCGGCTGCTGATGCTCGGGGAGCAGAGCAGCGACGTGGAGTTCGTGCTGCCCCGCAAGGACGTGCAGCAGGATCGTCGCGAGGGGGGCGAGCGCCATGGCTGAGCGGCTGCTGATCATGCGACACGGCGAGGCCGCGGCGGGCCGTCCCGACGCCGAGCGCGAGCTGACACCGCTCGGCGTGGAAGAGGCGCGGCGCATGGGCCGCTGGCTCGCCACCCGCGAGGACCTGGACCTCCCGCGCCTGCGCCTGCTGGCCAGTCCCTACGTGCGGGCCCGACAGACGGCAGCGTGGATCGCCGAGCCCCTGGGCCTCGAGGTGGAGCCGCTGCCGCTCATCACCCCCGACGATCCTCCCGAGGCGGTGGTGGAGTGGCTGCTCGGCGAGCCCGATGACCGGCCACTGATGCTGGTCAGCCACATGCCGCTGGTCGCCGCCCTCACCGGCCTGCTGGTGGAAGGGCGAGGGGATCGTGGTCCCGGCTTCCCCACGGCCGCCGTGGCGGAGCTCGAGGCGGAGATACGGGCCGCCGGCTGTGCGCGGCTTGCACGGTTCACGGCCCCCGTCGACCTGAACTAGATCAGTCCGGCCACCTGCAGGCCGAAGGCGCCCAGGGTGATGGTCACGCTGGCCATCAGCGTGGTCAGGGCGATGATGTTGGCGGTGAGCGCGGCATTGCCGCCCATCGCCTTGGCCATCACGAAGGCGGCGGCGGCGGTGGGGCTGGCGAAGAACAGGAACATCACCCCGAGCTCTCGGCCCTCGAAGCCGACGCCCCAGGCGGCGCCAGTGGCCAGGGCCGGCAGGGTGACCATCTTCATCAGGCTGGCGCTGATCGCCAGCCGGCCCGAGTTGCGGATCTCGCCAAGCGACAGGGTGGCGCCGATGCAGATCAGGGCCAGCGGCAGGGTCAGCGAGGCGAAGTAGTCGCCGGAGGTCATCAGCCAGTCGGGCAGGGGCAACCCCACCGCGGCCACGGGCACGGCGGCGACCACCGCGAGGATCAGAGGGTTGGTGGCGATATGGCCGAGGAGGCTGCGCCAGTCGGTGTGGCGGCCCTCCCGGTAGTGGGCCAGGGCGATCACCGAGAAGGCATTGTAGGTGAGGATCACCACTCCCAGAAGCAGGCCACCGGCGGACAGCCCGTAGTCCCCGTACATGCCGGCGGCCAGTGCCAGGCCGACGATGCCGCAGTTGCCGCGAAAGGCGCCCTGGACATAGACGCCGCGCTCCTCTCGGGGCACGCGCAGGACCGCCCAGCCCCAGCTGAACAGGAAGCTGCCCAGGGTCGCCAGGGCAAAGGTGCCCAGCAGTGCCGGGTTGAGGGTGGCCGCCAGGTCGGCACGGATGATGCTGAGAAAGATTAGCGTCGGCAGGGTGGCCTTGAAGACCAGCATCGAGGCGGTGGCGACGAAGGCCTGGTCGATCCAGCCGGCGCGCTTCAGGCCGAGACCGATGAACACCATGGCAAAGACCGGCAGGGTGATCTCCAGGGTCCGCAGGAAGAGGGTCGAGAGCTCCATGGGCCTGGGCTAGCGCGTCAGCCAGAAGCCGACGACGATGGCGGCCACCACGGTCATCAGGAACACGCGATTGCGGGTGCGGGTATCACGGACGGGCTTGCGGGGGTCTTCCACGAGGGGCTCCTGTCGATTGGCCTGTCGCCGCCGGGCGACTTGGCGGATCATGGTAATCCCGTTAGCCTGCTATCGCCAGAAGGGTGCCGGCCGGGTGCCCGCCAGCAGGAAGAATCCATGAGCAGATCCGATCACGTCTCGCGCACGCCTCTCGTCTTTGCCCACGCCAACGGCTTCCCGGGGCAGAGCTACCGCAGCTTCCTGGCGCCCCTGGCCGAGCGCTTCGACCTGCACCCGCTGGATCGACTGGGCCATCACCCCGACTTCCCCGTCGGCCATAACTGGCTGGCCCTGCGCGACGAGTTGCTCGGGCACCTGGCTCGCTTCCCGGGCCCGGTGGTCGGCGTGGGCCACTCCATGGGCGGCGTGCTGATGGCCATGGCCGCCGAGCACTCCCCCGACCGGTTCCGCTGCGTGGTGATGCTCGACCCGCCGCTGATGCTGGGCCTGGAGGCCTGGGCCATGAAGGTGGCCAAGCGCCTGGGGCTGGCCGATCGGGTGACCCCAGCGGGCAGGAGCCTCGGCCGTCGTGACAGCTGGCCCGACCGCCAGGCCATGTTCCATTACCTGCGCCGGCGGGGCCTCTTCCGGCGCTTCACCGAGGCCGCCCTGCACGACTACGTGGACGGGGGGACCCGGGAGCTGGAGGACGGGCGCGTGGTGCTGCTCTACGACCCCGACATCGAGGTAGAGATCTTCCGTCACCTGCCGGACCACCTGGGCGATCTCCCCGGTCGGGTCAGGGTCCCCCTGGGGGTGCTGGCCGGCGCCGAGTCCGATGTGCTCACCTCGCATCGGCGGCACCGCCTGGCGCGTCGGGGCGTGAGCGTGGCCCAGGTTCCGGGCGGGCACATGTTCCCCATGGAGTACCCCGACCAGACCCGCTCGGCCCTGCTGGCCATGCTCGACGACCTGCTGGGGGCGTCGGCATGAGCGAGCCCCGTTCCCTGAGGCTGGCCGGGGACCGCCTGGCGGCGCTGGCCTGGGGCGATGACCAGGCCCCGACCTGGCTGGCGCTGCATGGCTGGCTGGACAACGCCGCCAGTTTCACGCGCCTGGCGCCCCGGCTGGTCGACGCCCTGGGCATTCGGGTGGTGGCGATCGACTTCGCCGGCCATGGCCTCTCCCGCCACCGTCGTGACGACTATGCGCTCTGGGACTACTGCCACGACCTCCTCGATGCCTGCGACCATCTGGGCCTCGCGCGGGTGCCCCTGCTGGCCCACTCCATGGGGGCCGGGGTGGCCTGCCTGACGGCTGCCGCCCTGCCGGAACGTGTCGAGACGCTGGTGCTGCTCGACGGCCTGGGGGCCCTGACCACCGAGGCCGGCGAGGCACCCGCCCAGCTGCGCAAGGGGTTGCTCGCCGATCGGCGCCCCCTCTCGTCGGCGCCGCGCTATCCTGATGGTGAGACCGCCGTGGCGGCACGGGTGGCCGGCGGGGCGACGCCCATCGATGCCGAGACGGCACGCCCGCTGGTCTCGCGCAACCTCGAGGCGCTGCCCGACGGCCATGTGCAGCTGCGCACCGATGCCCGCCTGCTGCGACCCTCCCTGGTGCGGTTCTCTCCCGAGCAGGTGGGGGCCATGCTGGCGTCGGTCCGCGGCCCGGTACTGCTGCTGGAGGGGGAGGCCGGCATCCTGGGTGAACGGGCACGGGCACGCCAGGCCCGGGCGGCGGTGGCGAGGCTGACCCGCCGCGTGCTGCCCGGCGGTCATCACCTGCACCTGGAACCGTCAGCGGTCGCCGGGGTGGCGGAGGCCATCGTGGCGTGGCACGACGGCTGATGGTGGCAGCCGAGAGGGGAGACGCGTCATGAGCCAGCAGCGGATAGCCGAGGATGCACGGCAGAAGAGCGTGGCACTGGTGCTCGGCAGCGGGGGCGCCCGTGGCTATGCCCATATCGGGGTGATCGAGGAGCTCGAGGCGCGAGGCTATCGGGTGGTGGCGATCTCCGGCTGCTCCATGGGGGCCCTGGTGGGCGGCGTCTACGCGGCAGGGGAGCTCGCGGCCTACCGCGACTGGGTCTGCCGGCTGGACTACTTCGACGTGCTCAGGCTGGTCGATGTCACCTGGAGCCCCATGGGGGCCATGCGGGCCAACAAGGTGATGGGCAAGCTCGAGAGCCTGATCGGCGATACTCGCATCGAGGACCTGGCGATCCCCGTGACCACCGTGGCCACCGACCTGACCCGCCAGCGCGAGGTGTGGTTCCAGAGCGGCTCGCTGCTCGAGGCGATCCGCGCGTCCATCGCCGTGCCCGGGGTGATCACGCCGGTGCATCGCGGCGACCAGGTGCTGGTGGATGGCGGGCTGCTCAACCCCCTGCCGATCATCCCCACGGTGTCCGCCCAGGCGGACTTCGTGCTGGCGGTCAACGCCACCGCCCACAGCCCGCGCCCGGTGACCCTGGAGGAGCTGCTGCCTCCCGAGGAGGCCGCCGAGGAGCAGGCGCGCGAGAAGTCCCGGGACGCCGGCGGCGTCGACTTCGCCAGCTGGATCGACGGGGTTCGCGGCGCCACCCGTCGGCTCTTCGATGGCCTCGGCAACAACAGCGCCAGTGGTGGCCATTCGGACAAGAGCGAGGAGGACGAGGTCCTGGAACGCGGTCGCCGCGAGTGGGGGCGCCTGGACATGGTGCTGGCCTCCTTCGACATCACCCAGGCCGCCCTGGCCAAGTACAAGGTGGCGGGCTACCCGCCGGATGTGCTCATCGAGGTGCCCAAGACGGTCTGTGGTGCCTACGAGTTCCACCGTGCCGAGGCGCTGATCAGCCTGGGCAGGCACCTGGCCGTGGAGGCACTGGACCGCTTCGAGGGGCGGGTCCACCCCGGCTGGGGAAGCCCGGCCATCGTCGTGGAGGCGCCGGCCCTGGAAGGCCAGGAAGGGGAGGGGGCAAGCTGAGCGGCGTCAGGCCTCGTGGCCTCGCCGCCTGAGCAGCACGTAGACCGCCCCGGTGCCGCCGTCGATCGCGGTCGCCGAGCAGAAGGCGAGCACGCTCGGCCACTCCCGCAGCCAGGCATTCACGTGGCTCTTGATCACCGGATAGTCGCTGGTGGCGCCCCAGGCCTTGCCGTGGACGACCAGCACGCAGCGCCGGCGGCGGCCCGCGGCGTCGCGCAGGAAGGCCTCCAGCTCCGCACGGGCCTCTTCGAGGGTATGGCCGTGCAGGTCGAGCCCCGCCTCCCAGCCGATGCGTCCGCGCTTGAGCTGCTGACGGGTGCGCCAGGGCAGGTCGGGCAGCGCGAAGTCGAGGAACTCGGAGGGCCGCACCGGTTCCACCCGGCCGTCAGAGGTGCGTCCGGCCGCGGCGATATCGTCGCTGGCCGAGGTTGCCGCGGCCCGTCGCTCGGCCGCGGCGGGATCCCCCCGGCGCCGGCGCCCGGGGTCGGCCCGGTTGCTGGCGATCGGGCGCACGCCGGCCTCCTTCAGGGCCTGGCGAAAGGCGCTGATCTCGTCCTCGTCCGGGGAGTGGCGGTCTCGACTCATGGGGCCTTCGGCTTGTGACGCAAAGCGCCAGTATACCGCCCCCGCCGTGGCTGTGAACCGCGGGCCCGGTTACAATCGGCTCTCGTCCCGACCCGAACCCTCCGACTCCAGGATGCCCCGTGGCTGAATCTCTCCCTGATGCGTCTTCCTCCACCCTCGTGATGAGCGACGAGGCCCTTGCCGATGGCCTGGTCACCCTGCGCGACTGCCTGCGCTGGGCTGCCAGCGAGTTCCACCTGGCGAGCCTCTTCTATGGCCACGGCACCGACTCCGCCTGGGACGAGGCCGTGGCGCTGACGCTGGGCGCCCTGCACCTGCCCTGGAACGTCGACCCGGCGGTCCTCGAGGCGCGGCTGCTGCCCATGGAGCGCGCCCGCATCGTGTCGCTGGTTCGCGCCCGCATCGAGACCCGCCGCCCGCTGCCCTACCTGCTGGGCGAGGCCTTCTTCGCCGGTGTCCCCTTCAGCGTCGACGAGCGGGTACTGATCCCCCGCTCGCCCATCGCCGAGCTGATCGAGCATGGCTTCGCCGCCTGGTTTCCCGTCGAACCACCGGCGCGCGTGCTCGACCTCTGCACCGGCTCGGGCTGCATCGGCATCGCCACGGCGCTGCACCTGCCCGGCTGCGAGGTCGACCTGGCCGACATCAGCCCCGAGGCCCTGGCGGTTGCGCGCCAAAACATCACCCGCCACGAGGTGGGCGAGCGGGTACGTGCGGTGGAGTCCGACCTCTTCGCGGGGCTCGCCGGGCAGCGCTATGACCTGATCGTCTCCAACCCGCCCTACGTGGACACCCGCGACCTGACCACCATGCCCGCCGAGTTTCGCCATGAGCCGACACTCGCCCTGGGTGCCGGCGCCGACGGCCTGGATATCGTGCGGCGCATCCTGCGCGAGGCCCGCGACTACCTGAGCGACGCGGGCGTACTGATCGTCGAGGTCGGCAACTCCGACCACCACCTGGAGGCCGCCTTCCCCGAGGTGCCCTTCCTGTGGCTCGAATTCGAGCGCGGCGGCCAGGGAGTCTTCGCCCTGAGTGCCGCGGAACTCGACGCCCATGCGGCGTCCTTCGCCTGATCCCCATCTCCCGACCCAGGAGGAGCGCCCATGTCCGGCAACACCTTCGGCAAGCTGTTCACCGTCACCACCTTCGGCGAGAGCCATGGCCCCGCGCTGGGGGCCATCGTCGACGGCTGCCCGCCGGGACTCCCCCTCAGCGAGGAGGACCTGCAGCGCGACCTGGACCGCCGTCGCCCCGGCAGTTCCCGTCACACCACCCAGCGGCGCGAGCCCGACCGGGTGAGGATCCTCTCCGGGGTCTTCGAGGGCGTGACCACCGGCACCACCATCGGCCTGATGATCGAGAATACCGACCAGCGCTCCAAGGACTACTCGAAGATCAAGGACCAGTTCCGCCCGGCCCACGCCGACTACAGCTACCACCACAAGTACGGCATTCGCGACTACCGCGGCGGCGGGCGCTCCAGTGCCCGGGAGACCGCCATGCGGGTGGCGGCCGGGGCCATCGCCAAGAAGTATCTTGCCGCCCAGGGGATCACCATCCGCGGCTACATGAGTCAGCTTGGCCCCATCGCCATCGACTTCAAGCAGTGGGAGGCGGTGGACGAGAACCCCTTCTTCTGCCCCGACCCGGACCGCGTGCCGGAGCTCGAGGCCTACATGGACCAGCTGCGCCGCGACCAGGACTCGGTGGGGGCGAAGATCACGGTAGTGGCCGAGGGGGTGCCGCCCGGGCTCGGCGAGCCGGTGTTCGACCGCCTGGATGCCGAGCTGGCCCACGGCCTGATGAGCATCAATGCGGTCAAGGGGGTGGAGATCGGCGACGGCTTCGCCGCCGTGGCCAGCCGTGGCAGCGAGCATCGCGACGAGATGACCCCCGAGGGGTTCCTCTCCAACCATGCCGGCGGGGTGCTCGGCGGCATCTCCAGCGGCCAGGCGATCATCGCCCACCTGGCGCTCAAGCCCACCTCCAGCATCACGACCCCGGGGCGCAGCATCGACGTCCATGGCCATCCGGTCGAGGTGGTCACCCGGGGGCGCCACGACCCCTGCGTGGGCATCCGGGCCACCCCCATCGCCGAGGCGATGATGGCGCTGACCCTGATGGACCACCTGCTGCGTCACCGCGGTCAGAATGCCGAGGTCCAGGTAGCGACCCCGCGACTGCGCTGAGCCGTGCCATCCGGCATGGCTGCTACACTTCAGGGGACCATCCACAAGAGTGACGCCATGAAGATCAACGTCGAGTTCGACCTGACCCCCGAGGAGTTTCGCCGGGCGCTGGGCCTGCCGGACGTGGAGGCCTTCCAGAAGGACCTGCTGAACCGGATCTACAAGCAGATGGAGTCGGGGACGGAAGGGTACGACCCGATGAGCCTGATGCAGCCCTTCCTGCAGCAGCCCGGCTTGTCCCAGAACCTCTCCCAGGGGCTCTCCCAGGGCCTCTCCAGCTTCGGCAACTACCAGCAGATGATGCTCGACATGCTGACCAAGGCCGCCAGTTCCGCGGGCAGCGGAACGGCGAGCGGAGGCCAGAAGACGGACCCGGGGGAATCCGGGAGTTCGGGAAAGAGCGCTGGCGGCTCAGCGAGCAAGTCCAGCACCGGCAGCACCTCCCGCAAGTCCACGGCCAGTGCGCGCTCCCGCACCAAGCGCGAGAGCTGACGGCGTAAGCCGAGGGGCACATTCGACCTTCGCTGGGGGCGCCGTTAATACGGTTGCAACAGCCTAGGTGGCAGACTACGCTTTGTGCAGTGCAGCAAATCGTTCGTTACCGATCCTCGAGGAGGGATTCGACATGCAGGACAAGATGATCGACGCATTCAACGAGCAGACCCGTCAGTTCTTCGAACCGATGCGCAAGCTCAACTCGCTGATGCTGAACAACATGGAGAAGATGACCCAGTATCAGATGGAGTCCATGAAGCGCTACAGCCAGATGGGCACCGAGCGCATGCGGGACGCCAGCGAGGTCAGCGATGCCGAGAGCATGCGCGACTTCGGCACGCGCCAGGCCGAGATGATGAACGAGCTCTCCAAGCAGATGCTCGAGGATGCCAAGGCGATGAGCGAGATGAGCCTGGAGTTCAAGGCCGAGCTCGAGAAGCTCTATGCCGAGTCGGGCAAGCAGCTCGCCGAGCAGGCCGAGAAGGCCGGCCAGGCCGCCAAGGGCGAGGCGCCGAAATCGGATGAGCCCGCCAAGGCGACCAGCCAGTCCTCTTCGCGCAAGCGCTGATATCACGGTAACCTAGTCACGCCTGTCCGGTGCCCGGGTCTCCGGGGCCGGACAGTGCCGTTGTTGGCCATGCCTTGCCCGTCGCAAGGTGATGCGGTTCTAGACGTAGATGGCCTAAGGCCGGTGCCTGGCCGTCAGGAACACCGGCCTTCATGAATAACAGGAGGGGTCAATGCAGTCAGGGGTGCAAGCACCGACACAGGCCGAGCTCGAGGCGTGGAATGCCCAGCTCGCCGCGATCGGCGAGGAGTACAAGGCCTTGATGCAGGATCTGCTGGCACGCATGGTGCCCAGCGATGCCGCGGAATCGGTCCATGAAGACATGCGCCAGAGCTTCCAGGCCGGCGCCCAGTCGCTGATGCAGAATCCGCCCCTGCTGTGGCAGACCCAGTCCCGGCTGCTCCAGGACCAGTTCCAGCTGTGGCAGCAGTCGCTGCGCAGCCTTGCCGGTGAGGAGGTCGAGCCGCTGATCACGCCGGACAAGGGCGACCGCCGCTTCCGGGACGATGCCTGGCGCGACGACCCCTATTACCTGGCGATCATGCAACAGTACCTGCTGTTCTCGCGCATGGTGGAGGAGCTGATCGAGCGCCTGGATGGCCTCTCGGAGGATCAGAAGCGCAACCTCGGCTTCTACGCGCGCCAGCTGGTCAATGCCATGTCGCCGACCAACTTCGTCACCACCAACCCCGAGGTGATGCGCAAGACCATGGAGACTCGCGGCCAGAACCTGGTCGAGGGCCTGGCCCGGCTGCGCGAGGACCTGGCGAACTCCGCCGAGGGCCTCAATGTCACCATGACCGACCGCAGTGCCTTCGCGATCGGCGAGAATATCGCCGTCACTCCCGGGGCGGTGGTCTACGAGAACGAGCTGATCCAGCTGATCCAGTACACGCCGACCACCGAGCAGGTCTACAAGACCCCGTTGCTGGTGGTGCCGCCCTGGATCAACAAGTACTACATCCTCGACCTTCGCCAGGATAACTCCCTGGTGCGCTGGCTGGTCGAGCAGGGCCACACCGTCTTCCTGATCTCCTGGCGCAACCCCGGCCCCGACCAGCGTGACCTGACCTGGGCCGACTACATGCAGATGGGCCCCATCGCCGCCATGGGGGCGATCGAGCAGGCCACCGGCGAGAAGTCGGTCAACCTGGTGAGCTACTGCATCGGCGGGACCCTGGCTGCCTCGACCGTGGCCTACCTGACCAGTACCCGGCGTGGCCGCAAGGTCAAGTCGGTGACCTACATGGCTACCCTGCAGGATTTCCGTGACCCGGGCGAGATCGGTGTCTTCCTCTCCGAACCGGTGCTCGAGGGCATCGAGGCCAAGCTCGAGCGCGACGGCTACCTGGACGGCCGGGTCATGGCCTACTCCTTCAACCTGTTGCGCGAGAACGACCTCTTCTGGTCCTTCTACATCAATAACTACCTGAAGGGCGACGCGCCGGCCCCCTTCGACCTGCTCTACTGGAACACCGACGGCACCAACCTGCCGGCCGGGACCCACGCCTGGTACCTGCGGCACATGTACATGGAGAACCGCCTGGTCCAGCCGGGGGGCATCGAGCTCGACGGGGTCAAGATCGACCTGCGCAAGATCTCCACGCCGAGCTACTTCGTCTCTACCCGCGAGGACCACATCGCCAAGTGGAACAGCACCTACTACGGCGCCCTGCTGCCCAAGGGACCGGTCAAGTTCGTGCTGGGCGGCTCCGGTCATATCGCCGGGATCGTCAACCCGCCCAGCAAGAACAAGTACGGCTACTGGACCAACGACGCGCTGCCGGAGACCGCCGATGAGTGGCTCGAGGGCGCCGAGCAGCACGAGGGCTCCTGGTGGCCGCACTGGCAGGCGTGGATCACCGAGAACGGCTATGTGGATACCGAGAAGCTGGTGCCGGCACGACAGCCCGGTGATGGCGAACTCGACATCCTCGAGCCGGCCCCGGGGCGCTATGTGCGCATGACCATTCCCGAGGTGCTGGGCGACAAGTAAGCGCCGAGCTACAAGCGCCGAGCTACAAGCAAACCCCGAGGCCATGACCTCGGGGTTTGCTTTTTTCGGGAACAGCACACACTGCTTGGCAGCTTGGCAGCTTGGCAGCTTGGCAGCTTGGCAGCTTGGCAGCTTGGCAGCTTGGCAGCTTGGCAGCTTGGCAGCTTGGCAGCTTGGCCGCTTGGCCGCTTGGCCGCTTGGCCGCTTGGCCGCTTGGCAGCTTGGCTGCTATTGGCTCGGCGCTCGGCGCTGAATCCCTGGCAGCACCAGCAGCGCGGCCAGCAGCCAGGCCGGCCAGCTGCCCATGCGGGTGAAGGGGGTGAGGCCCTGCATGGGCGTGACTTCGCCCTCGAGGACGGTGGCCTCGAACTGCGGCGCCCGGGCCGTGATCCGGCCCCGGGGGTCGATGAGGGCGGTGACGCCGTTGCTGGTGGCGCGAACCACCGGGCGGCCGTTCTCCAGGGCCCGCAGGCGGGCCATCTGCAGGTGCTGCAGCGGCCCAATGGAGCGCCCGAACCAGGTGTCGTTGGAGACCGTGAGCAGGACCCCGGCCTCGCGGGCTCGCGAGGCCACCAGGTCGGCATAGATGATCTCGTAGCAGATGGCGTTGCCGATGGTCAGCCCGCCGGCGCGGATCGGCGCCTGGTCGGCCGGTCCCGGCGCCATGGTCGGCGCCGGCAGGTCGAAGAAGGCGATGGCCCCGCGCAGCAGACTCTCCAGCGGCAGGTACTCGCCGAACGGCACCAGGTGGGCCTTGCGGTACTCGCCCTCCACGTTGCCCCGGCCGACGACGCTGTTGTAGTAGCGGCCCTGCTCGTCACGCTGCAGGATGCCGGTGAGCAGGTCGGTGCCCGCCGGCAGGCCGGCCCGGGCGCGGTCGAGGATCGGCGCGGCCTGGTCCTCGAACATGGGCAGGGCGGCCTCGGGCCAGATCACCAGGTCGACGTCTGCCTCCAGCCCGCGGGTCATCGAGAGGTAGGTGTCGATCGCCCGGCGTTGTCCCTCGGGGGTCCACTTGATCAGCTGGGGGAGGTTGCCCTGGAGCAGGGCGACGCGCACCGGCTCGCCGGCGGGGGAGGCCCACTGGGCGGGCAGGGCCAGCGGCACCAGCCACAGCGCGGCGAGCGGCGCGGCGGCCCAGGCGCGGCGCCGCAGGAGCTCGACGCCGAGGCTGCCGGTGAGGGCGGTGATCAGCGTCAGCAGGTAGACGCCGCCCACCGGGGCCCAGGGCGCCAGTGGAGAATCGACCTGGGCGCTGCCCAGCAGCAGCCAGGGGAAACCGGTGAACAGCCAGGTGCGTAGCCACTCGCCGAGCACCCAGGCGCCCGCGAAGCTCAGCGCCGCGAGGCGTGGCCCGCACAGCCGCCGGTAGAGCCAGAGGGTGAGGGCGAAGAACAGCGCCAGGCCGGCGACGAACAGCGCGGTGAGGAAGAGCGCCAGGGGCACGCCGGTGTAGCCGTAGTCATGGATCGAGACGTAGACCCAGGAGGCCCCGGAGCCGAAAAGACCCAGCCCGTAGCACCAGCCACGAAGCGCCGCCTGGCCGGGCGTCAGCGCAGGCAGGCCCAGGTAGACGAGACCGGCCGCCATCGGGCCCAGCCACCAGAGCGAGAAGGGCGCGGCACTGAGGGTGGTGAGGCCGCCGGCGAGCAGCGCTGCCAGGCAGCCCAGTGCCGGGGTCAGTCGGGCGTCAGCCATGGTGTCCATCCGTGGTCATGGGGCCGCGTCACTCCTCGGCGTTCTCCTCGCAGGGTTCGGCCTCGAGCAGGCGGATGCGGCGGTTGTCGGCGTTGAGTACCGTGAAGCGCCAGCCACCGATCTCGGTGTGCTCGCCGCGTCCCGGCAGGTGGCCGAAGCGTTGCATCACCAGGCCGCCGAGGGTGTCGAACTCGTCATCCGAGAAGCGGGTGCCGAAGCGGTCGTTGAAGTCCTCGATGGTGGTCAGGGCGCGAATCGCGTAGCGCTCGTCCCCCAGCTCGCGGATATCGATCTCCTCGTCGATGTCGTGCTCGTCCTCGATCTCTCCGACGATCTCCTCGAGGATGTCCTCGATGGTGACGATGCCCGCCGTGCCGCCATACTCGTCCACCACCACCGCCATGTGGTTGTGGGTATCCTGGAACTCCTTGAGCAGGCTGTTGAGGCGCTTGGATTCGGGCACGAACATGGCCGGCCGCAGCACCTCGTCGAGCTGGAAGGGCAGGCCGTTCCCCTGGCCGCTACGCAGCAGCGGCAGCAGGTCCTTGGCCAGCAGGATCCCCTTGACCTCGTCGAGGTTCTCGCCGATCACCGGGTAGCGGGAGTGTCCGGTCTCCAGTATCACCGGCAGGTACTCCTCGAGGGGCTGGTCGAGGGCGATGGCGGTGATCTGGGAACGCGGGATGAGGACCTCGCGTACCTGCTGGTCACTGATGTTCAGGGCGCCCTCGATGATCATCATGGCGTCCTGGTCGAGCTTGAGGCGGGCGCCTGCCTGGCGCAGGAACTCCAGCAGTTCGTCGCGGGAGCTGGGCTCATCGCTGTCGCTGGACAGGGCGCTGAACAGCTTGTCGAGCCAGGACTTGCTGGCCTGGCTGCTCGATCGGTCTTCGCTCATGCGTCGGCTCTCTCGTCCTCGGTATCAGAATCGCGATTCGACGGCGCATAGGGGTCGGCGAACCCCAGCGACGCGAGTATCTCACGCTCGAGGGCCTCCATGGCCTCGGCCTCGGTCTCCTCCAGGTGGTCATGGCCCAGCAGGTGCAGGGTGCCGTGGACCACCATGTGAGCGTAGTGAGCGCGCAGCGACTTGTCCTGCTCGGCGGCCTCGCGGACCACCACCGGGTGGCAGACCACCAGGTCACCGAGCAGCCCAAGCTCGACCCCGGGCGGGCTCTCGAAGGGGAAGGAGAGCACGTTGGTGGGCCTGTCCCTGCCGCGGTAGTCGCGATTGAGGGCCTGGCTCTCGGCGTCATCGACGAAGCGGATGGTGAGCTCGTGGCGCGGCTCACCGGCATGGCGCGCCAGCACCGCGGCCACCCAGGCCTCGAGCTCGGCCTGTGACGGCAGGCGGTCGGCCTCGAGGACGACCTGCCGGTCGACGAGAAGGGCGCTCATGAGTCGGCGGGCCCCGGGTCGTCGTGGCGGTGCTTCTCCTGCCGGACGCGCTCCAGGCGCTCCTGGCGCTGGGCCTCGCGCTCCTCGCGCTGGGCACGCTCGGAGGCTTCCTGCTCGGCCTCGAAGTGGTCATAGGCCTCGATGATGCGCTGCACCAGCGGATGGCGCACCACGTCCTTGGCGGCGAAGTGGGTCACGCCGATGCCGGGGGTGCCCTTGAGCACCTCGAGCACCTGGATCAGCCCCGAGGTCTGGCCACGGGGCAGGTCGACCTGGGTGACGTCGCCGGTGATCACCGCGGTGGAGCCGAAGCCGATGCGGGTCAGAAACATCTTCATCTGCTCGCGGGTGGTGTTCTGGCTCTCGTCGAGGATGATGAAGGCGTTGTTGAGGGTACGCCCGCGCATGTAGGCCAGCGGGGCGATCTCGATCACCTGGCGTTCGATCAGCTTGGCCACCTGCTCGAAGCCGATCATCTCGTAGAGGGCGTCGTAGAGCGGGCGCAGGTAGGGATCGATCTTCTGGGCCAGGTCGCCGGGCAGGAAGCCGAGCTTCTCGCCGGCCTCCACGGCCGGGCGCACCAGCAGGATGCGGCGCACCTCCTGCTGGTTGAGGGCCTCCACCGCGGCGGCCACGGCGAGGTAGGTCTTGCCGGTGCCCGCCGGGCCGATGCCGAAGTTGATGTCGTGAGCGCGGATGCTCTGCACGTAGCCCTGCTGGTTGAGGCCGCGGGGCTTGATCAACGTGCGCGGGGTGCGCAGCAGGACCTCGTCGTCCGGCTCGCCGCCTTCCTCCTCGTCCAGCGCCTCCAGGCCCGACTCCTGCAGGAAGAGGTGCACGGTGTCCGGCTCCAGGTCGCTGGCCTCGGTCTCGCGGTAGAGGTGTTCCAGCACGTTGGCGGCCGCCTTGACGCGATGGGTCGGTCCGGCGAGCTGGAAGATGTTGCCGCGGTTGCGCAGCGTGATGCCGAGGCGTGACTCGACCAGCTTGAGATGCTCGTCACGCTGGCCGCAGAGGTTGGCCAGGCGACGCGGGTCGTTGGGCTCGAGGTTCAGGGTGACGATGCGATTGGCCGGAGAAGATGGCTGGCTCAAGACAGGGGGATCCGTGCTGGGAGAATGTGGGGTCAGCTTACTGCCCCGGTGCTGGCCGGGGCAATCGTGGCACTCAGAAGCGAGCGGGGGAGGCCAGCTCGCCGCGCAGCGAGTTGGGCAGCGCCTCGCTGATCTCCACGTCGACGAAGTAGCCGATCAGCTCGACGGGGTTGGCGGCACGGAAGTTGACCACGCGGTTGTTCTCGGTGCGCCCCGAGAGCTGGCCCGGGTCCTTCGGCGAGAAGCCGGTGACCAGAATGCGCTGGGTGCTGCCCACCATGCGCCGGCTGATCTGCATGGCCTGCTGGTTGATGCGCTCCTGG
The DNA here is from genome assembly GCF_004363555.1 of Halomonas ventosae. Classification (GTDB taxonomy): domain Bacteria; phylum Pseudomonadota; class Gammaproteobacteria; order Pseudomonadales; family Halomonadaceae; genus Halomonas; species Halomonas ventosae. Next base: position 36,114 of record NZ_SNZJ01000024.1, read on the forward strand.
AGGATCGCCAGGCGCTGCTTCTTGACCGCTTCCGGCGTGTCGTCCTCGAGACTGGCCGCCGGGGTGCCGGGGCGTGCCGAGTAGACGAAGCTGAAGGAGTGGTCGAAGCCGATGCGGTGGATAAGGGCCATGGTGGCCTCGAAGTCCGCCTCGGTCTCGCCGGGGAAGCCGATGATGAAGTCCGAGGAGAAGCTGATCTCCGGGCGCAGCGCGCGGATGCGCTCCATCTTCTCGACGTACTCCTCGACGGTGTGGCCGCGCTTCATGGCCGCGAGCACTCGGTCCGAGCCGGCCTGGACGGGGAGGTGCAGGTGGCTGACCAGCTCCGGGATCTCTCCATAGGCTTCGATGAGGCTGTCGGAGAACTCCACCGGATGGGAAGTGGTGAAGCGGATCCGGTCGATCCCCTCCACGGCCGCCACGCAGCTGATCAGCTCGGCCAGGTCGATCTCGTCGCCGAGCTGGTTCTCGCCGCGGTAGGCGTTGACGTTCTGGCCCAGAAGGTTGATCTCGCGCACGCCCTGGTCGGCCAGGTGGATCACCTCCTCCATCACCGCCTCGAAGGGGCGCGAGACCTCCTCGCCGCGGGTATAGGGCACCACGCAGAAGGTGCAGTACTTGGAGCACCCCTCCATCACCGAGACGAAGGCGGTGGCGCCGTCGGAGCTGGGCTTGGGCAGGTGGTCGAACTTCTCGATCTCGGGAAAGGTGACGTCGACCACCGAGATCTGGTCGTTGCGACGCGAGTCGAGCATGGAGGGCACCCGGTGCAGGGTCTGGGGGCCGAACACCATGTCGACATGGGGGGCGCGCTTGCGCAGCGCCTCGCCCTCCTGGCTGGCCACGCAGCCCCCGACGCCGATCACCAGGTCGGGGTTGGCCTCCTTGAGCTTCTTCCAGCGCCCCAGCTGGTGGAACACCTTCTCCTGGGCCTTCTCGCGGATGGAGCAGGTGTTGAGCAGGATGACGTCGGCATCGCGCTCGTCGTCGGTGAGCTCGAGCTGGTGGGATTCGCCGAGCAGATCCGCCATGCGCGCGGAGTCATACTCGTTCATCTGGCAGCCGTGCGTCTTGATGAAGAGTTTCTTCGCCATAAGAATAGGTCGCGGCTTCTGGCGCGACGGTGCACCGGTGGTTGGACGTTGGTAGGCGGCCGAGTGGCCACCCGGGACAAGACCCATCATTATACGCGGCGGCCGCCATCGGGGCCAGCAACCGGCCGGCGCGACTGTGGTACCCTGTGCGGTTTCCAGGGGCGGGCACGGGTGCGTCCCCTGGTCAGAAAGTGACCGGCAGCGGCAAGGGGCGGTTGGCATGCCGGCTGCCGGTGGCTTTCCAGCGGTTTTCCCGATGGTTGTCCACAGCCACTGTGGGTAACCCGACCCCGAACATCAGCAGCGCCGCCTCGGCAGGGAGGGCCTGGGTGGTGTGCCCCATGTGACAGAGCCGCGACACGCGGGCCTTGGACAGCCAGGACAACGGCATGACGATTCATAGACTCAAGATACTGACACTGGGCGTGGCGCTCGCGACGCTTTCCCCCATCTTGCCTGCCCAGGAGGCGGCCGACGGCTCGGCCTGGGTCTCGGACGAGCTCACCACCTATGTGCGCAGCGGTCCGACCGACGGCTACCGGATCATCGGCACCCTGACCGCCGGCGAGCCGGTGACGGTACTGGAGACCAGCGGCGACTACAGCCGGGTCGAGGACGCCGACGGCGACACCGTCTGGGTGCTCAGCCGCGAGTTGCAGGAGGCGCCCAGCGCCCAGCAGCAACTGCCGGCGATGGAAGCCCGGGTGGAGGCGCTGACCGAGGAGCTTTCCGGTATCAACGACACCTGGAAGGGCCGTACCGCGTCGATGACCGAGACCTTGGAGGTCCGCGAACGGCGCATCGCCGAACTCGAGGCGCGCAACGCGGCGCTCGAGGGGGAGACCGAGGCGTCGCGCTCCACCATCCGCGAGCTCCAGGCGCGCCTGGATACCCAGGAGGAAGACCTGCTGATGCGCTACTTCATGTACGGTGGCGGGGTCGCCGGCGCCGGCCTGCTGGTGGGGCTGGTCGTGCCTCACCTGCCGCGCCGTCGCCGCAAGCGCGATCGCTGGTTCTGATGCCGGCCCGGCAGGGGGGAGTGATGGCCAACGAATGGCTGGAGCGCTGGCGCGAGGGGCGCATCGGTTTCCACCGTGACCGCCCCCACCCCGTGCTGGTCCGTCACTGGCCCGACCTGGGGGTGCGGGCCGGCACCAAGGTGCTGGTGCCGCTGTGCGGCAAGAGCCTCGACATGCGCTGGCTGGCGCGCCATGACCATCCGGTACTGGGCATCGAGCTGGCCGGGCAGGCCATCGAGGCGTTTGTCGCCGAGGGCGTGGGGGAGGTGACCCGCTATCGCCAGGCGGGTTTCGACATCTGCCGCCAGGGCAGCGTGGAGCTCTGGTGCGGCGACTTCTTCCACTTCCATATCGAACAGGCGGCGGAGATCGGCGCCTTCTACGATCGCGCCGCCCTGATCGCCCTGCCGGCGGCCACCCGCCAGCGCTACGCTTTCCACCTGGCCCAGCTGATCCCTCCCGGGGCCCGAGGGCTGTTGATCAGCCTGACCCGCGGCCCGGGCGGGCCACCGTTCAGCGTCTCCGCCGAGGAGGTGCGCGAGCTGTTCGAGCCCAACTTCCGCATCACCCACCTGGGAGATGGCGAGCCGGAGCCCAATGGCTTCCGAGAGAGTGCCTGGGCCCTGGAGCGCCGGGGGCCACTGACCTGAGGGCGTTCAGCGAGCCAGCAGGCGTCCCAGCTCGGGGTCGCGGAAGGCCCGGTCGAGGCCATCGGAGAGCAGCTCGTTGACCATGCGCGTGTTGGCGTCCTTGTCGGGGCGCACGGCATAGCTCTGGGTGCGGCGGGAAGTATAGGTGCCGGTGTAGGTGGTGCCGCCGTTGATCGCCTCGGCGACCAGCACCGCCTCGAGCCGTGCCTCATCGATGAGGGGTCGGCTCTCGCCACGCTCGTAGCCCAGGTGATCCAGGGTCAGCGTCAGGCTGGGGCGTCCCGTTGCCCGCTCGGTGGTCGGGGTGAAGCCCATTTCCCGCACGGCGCGCTCCGCCTCTGCCTGCAGCCGCGGCACCAGCTCGTGGGCGTTGACGGTGATTACGGCGGTGGACATGGCGCTGCCGGAGCGGGTCCCGATCACCTCGCTGTCGCGACCGTCCACGGCCGTCACGGTGACCGCCTGGCCGCTGCCGCTCTGCGGCACCGGGGCAGTGCGCCTGGGATCCAGCTGCAGGTAGTGGGGGCTGGTACAGCCAGCCAGCCAGCCGGTGGCGAGGAGCAGGGCACAGGCCCCCAGGAAGTGACGACGCTGCATGGAAGGTCTCCGATGATGGCAGGGCCCCGAGTATATCCCCCGCTCCGGGTGGCCGAAACCGGTGGCGCGACCCGTCTCGCGCGAGGGGTTACACTGCAGGGATAGCCAAAGGAGCCGCCACATGATCCGACCCGCCACCCGGGAGGAGTTCCCGCAGCTTGTCGACATCTGGCTGCGTGCCTCCCGGCAGGCTCACCCCTTCATCTCCGAGGCCTGCTGGAAGGCGCGTGCCGATGACATGGCCCTTCGCCGCCTGCCCGCCTGCGAGGTGCAGGTGCTGGAGGCCGGCCACCGCGTGATCGGCTTCAGCGCCATGCACGGTGACCACCTCGAGGCGCTGTTCGTGGACCCCGAGGTGCAGAGCTTCGGGCATGGGTCCGGCCTGATGGCCCACGCCATGGAAGGCCACCGCACCATCACCCTCTGGGTCTATTCCCGCAACGTGCGTGCCGTCTCCTTCTACCGGCGGCTGGGCTTCAGCATCGTCGATGAGCGTGAGGATCCGGAGACCGGGGAGCAGGAGTCGCTCATGGTCTGGTCACGCTGAGGCGCCTGGCGAGGTCCAGGCTCTCGCGGGGCTCTGGTAGAATGCCCCGGATCGCCTGCCCATCCCATGACGGACGACCCCATGACCGACACGACCCGTGACTTCCTTATCGCGCCTTCCATCCTCTCCGCCGATTTCGCCCGGCTGGGCGCGGAAGTGGATGATGTGCTGGCCTCCGGCGCCGACATCGTCCACTTCGACGTGATGGATAACCACTACGTCCCGAACCTCACGATCGGGCCGATGGTCTGCGAGGCCCTGCGCAAGCACGGGGTGACGGCGCCCATCGACGCCCACCTGATGGTCAGGCCGGTGGATCGGCTGATCGGGGACTTCGTCGACGCCGGGGCCAGCTACATCACCTTCCACCCCGAGGCCTCGGACCACATCGACCGCTCGCTGCAGCTGATCCGCGACGCCGGCTGCCGGGCGGGCTTGGTGTTCAACCCGGCCACGCCGCTCTCCTATCTCGACTACGTGATGGACAAGGTCGACATGATCCTGCTGATGAGCGTCAACCCCGGCTTCGGGGGCCAGTCGTTCATTCCCGGGACCCTGGACAAGCTGCGCGAGGCCCGGCGGCGCATCGATGCCTCGGGGCGCCCGATCCGCCTGGAGATCGATGGCGGGGTGAAGGTCGACAACATCGCCGAGATCGCCCGGGCCGGGGCCGATACCTTCGTGGCCGGCTCGGCGGTGTTCAAGGCCCGCAACGAGGCCGACCCGCATCGCTACGACAGCGTGATCCGCGAATTCCGCGACCAGCTGGCCGGGGCATAGGGCGCGCCGTGGCGGAGGCGGCCCCCGCTCCCCTATGGCACCTCTACCTGGTGGAGACCGCCGGCGGTGCCCTCTATACCGGGATCACCACCGACGTCGCCCGACGCCTGGCCGAGCACCGTGCCGGTCGGGGGGCCAAGGCGCTGCGCGGCAAGGGGCCGCTGGTGCTTCGCCACCAGGAACCCGTCGGCAGCCGCAGCGAGGCCTTGCGCCTGGAGGCACACCTGAAGCGCCTGACCGCCTCGGCCAAGCGCGCCTGGCTGGCAGAGCGCAGGGCGGTGATAGCAGCGGTCCCGGTGACCTGACGGCCTGTTCGGCTGAAGCGTCTGGGTCAGTGCAGCTTCATGCGTGGCTTGAGGAAGCGGTTGATGCCATCCACCACCACCATGAGGCCCGTCTTCAGCGTGCCGTGGATGGCTCGCTGGTGCATGCGGTAGAGGGAGGCGTAGAAGAACTTCGCCAGATGGCCCTCGATGAAGAGGCTGCGGGCCGAGGCGCCGCGCATCAGGCTGCCGACGGCATCGAAGTGGGCCAGTGAGATCAGCGACCCCCGGTCCCGGTAGACGAAGGGCTTGAGCGGCTTGCCCTCCAGCTGGGCGCGCAGATTGCGATAGAGTGTCTCGACCTGCTGGTGGGCGGCCTGGGCACGCGGGGGCACCGTGCTGTCATCCGCCTGCGGGCAACTGGCACAGTCACCCAGGGCGAAGACATGGGGATCCTCCGTGCTCTGCAGGGTCGCCTGGACCTTGAGGCGGTGATTGCGTTCCGTCGGCAGCCCCAGCTCGGAAAGGAAGGACGGTGCCTTGATGCCCGCCGCCCAGACGCCGAGGTCCGTGTCGATGCGCTCGCCATCGGCAGTATGAATCGCGTTGGCCTCCACTCGGGTCACGCGGGTGTCGGCATGGACATGCACGCCGAGGCCCTCGAGCTCGCGGTGGACCGCCTGGCTGATGCGCTCGGGCAGGGCCGGCAGGATCCGGGGAGCGGCCTCGATCAGGTGAACCTCGAGGTGGTCACTGTCCAGGTTCGTGACGCCGTAGCTTTGCAGCATGCGCGAGGCCTCATGGAGTTCCGCCGCCAGTTCCACCCCGGTGGCGCCGCCGCCGACGATGCCGACGACCATGCGGGCATGACGCTCGCTGCCCGGGGTGCTGTGGCGCAGGAAGGTATTGAGCATGTCCCGACGAAACGCCTCGGCTTGCTGCGGGCTGTCGAGGAAGTGGCAGTGCTCGCCGACACCCGGCGTGCCGAAGTCATTACTGACGCTGCCCACCGCCAGCACCAGGAGGTCATATCCCAGCGTGCGGGAGGGCAGTACCTCACTGCCGTCGTCTTCGAGGACGGGGGCCAGGGTCAGGGTGCGGGCCTCGCGGTCGATATCACACAGTGTGCCGCGCTGGAAGCGGTAGCCGTGGGCGCCGGAGTGTCCCTGATAGGAGATCTCGTCGAGACCCGAGTCCAGCGCACCGGTGGCGACCTCATGCAGCAGCGGCTTCCAGATGTGGGTGGCATTGCGGTCGACGAGCACGATCTCGGCGCGCTTGCGCCTGCCGAGCTTGCGGCCGAGCCGCGTGACCAGTTCGAGGCCACCGGCGCCACCCCCGACCACGACGATTCTTGGCACACCCATGCAGTGACTCCAGTAGGGGACGAGCCTCCAGCATAAGCCCTCACCGATTTCCTGCCCATGCCCCGTCCGGCATAATGTACGCCCGACCGCATCGCGATGAGGCATCATGCACCCCATACTGAACGACATCCGCCTGGTGGCCTTCGACCTGGACGGCACCCTGGTCGACTCCGTGCCCGACCTGGCCGCGGCGGTGGACGCCGCCCTCGCGGATCTCGGCATGCCGCCTGCCGGGGAACCCCGAGTGCGAGACTGGGTGGGTAATGGGTCGCTGAAGCTGATGGAGCGTGCGCTGCGGTTCGCAACACAGGTTAGCGAGGTGCCGGGGACTGATCGCAGAGGGGGTCCTATGCCGGGGATGGCATCGGTAGCGCCCAGGGAGGGGTTCACAGCGCCCCCTCGTAGATCAGTCGTCGGAAAAGCCTCGCGTGAAGCCGGTGAAGAAATCGATAAAGTGTTGCTGGAGCAGGCCCACACCGCCTTCCTCGACCACTACGGTCGCGACCCCAGCGCCCATACCCGGCTCTATCCCGGGGTGCAGGAGGCGTTGGACGCCCTGCGTGACCGGGGGCTGCTCCTGGCGCTGGTGACCAACAAGCCCAGCGCCTTCATCGCGCCGATCCTTGCAGCCTTCAACTTGCAGGCGCACTTCGGCCTCTGCCTGGGAGGCGACAGCCTGGCGCAGAAGAAGCCCGACCCGGCCCCGCTTCAGCATGTGGCGGCCCACTTCGACGTCCCGCCCGCGGCCTGCCTGATGGTCGGTGATTCGCGCCATGACATAGAGGCCGGGTGCGCCGCGGGGTTCCGTACCCTGGCCGTGCCCTACGGCTACAATCACGGCGAGCCGGTGCGCGACAGCGCCCCGGATGGCGTGGTTGAATCGCTGGCGGAACTCGTTTAACGTGAGCTCGGCTAATGCTATAAGCGCGGCCCAATCAATATGTTATTGCTATAAGACGCGGAAACCCTTGATGATCAGCCGCATGAAGCCGGACCCTCTCTCTACCGCCGGCGGCGTCATGCCCGCCGCACGATGCCTGCCCCGCTCGCCTGCCCGCGGCGGCTGGCGATGGTGACGCTCGCCTCGCGAGCCTGACCTGCGGCGCTCCTGCGCCCGCCATCGCCAACCCGTCACACCGAGGACCCGGGCATGATGACTCCCGAACGCTTCCGCGAGCTGGCCGACGCCGGCTACAACCGCATTCCGGTCACCCGCGAGGTGCTGGCCGATCTCGACACGCCGCTCTCCACCTACCTCAAGCTGGCCGACGAGCCCTGGACCTTCCTGCTGGAGTCCGTGCAGGGCGGCGAGAAGTGGGGGCGCTACTCGATCATCGGGCTGCCCTGCCGCGAGCGCCTCGAGGTCCGCGGCTTCACCGTCAGCCATATCGTCGATGGCGAGCTCCAGGGCGCCGGCGAGGTCGAGGATCCGCTGGCCTGGATCGAGCAGTTCCAGGCCCGCTTCAAGGTGCCGCGCCTCGATGACCAGCCGCGCTTCGACGGTGGCCTGGTGGGGTACTTCGGCTACGACACCATCCGCTACATCGAGCCGCGCCTGCGGGGCGTCGAGAAGCCAGACCCGATCGGCGTGCCGGACATCCTGCTGATGGTCTGCAACGACCTGGTGGTGTTCGACAACCTCTCCGGGCGCCTGGCGCTGTGGACGCATGCCGACCCCGCCGAGCCGGAGGCCTACGCCCGCGCCCTGGACCGGCTGGAGCGCCTGGAGATCCGCCTGCGCAGTGCCACCCTCAACACCATCAGCCCCGGCACCGGTCGCGCGGCGGTGGAGGAGGGGCACTTCACCTCGGGCTTCACCGAGGAGGGGTTCAAGGCGGCCGTGGAGAAGATCAAGGAGTACGTGCTGGCTGGCGACGTCATGCAGTGCGTCCCGTCCCAGCGCATGTCGATCCCCTACCAGGCACCACCGCTGGACCTCTACCGGGCCCTGCGCAGCCTCAATCCCTCGCCCTACATGTTCTACCTGAACCTGGGCGATCATCAGGTGGCGGGCTCCTCGCCGGAGATCCTCACGCGGCTGGAGGACGGGGAAGTCACGGTGCGGCCCATCGCCGGCACCCGCAAGCGCGGCCACAGCGAAGCGGAGGACCGCGCCCTGGAGGCCGACCTGCTGGCCGATCCCAAGGAACTCGCCGAGCACCTGATGCTGATCGACCTGGGGCGCAACGACGTGGGCCGCATCAGCGAGACCGGCTCGGTGAGGGTGACCGACCGGATGGTGGTCGAGCGCTACTCCCACGTGATGCACATCGTCTCCAACGTCGTGGGACGCCTGAAGCCGGGGCTCTCGGCGATGGACGTGCTGCGCGCCACCTTCCCGGCGGGCACGGTGTCCGGCGCGCCCAAGATCCGGGCACTCGAGATCATCGACGAGGTGGAGCCGGTCAAGCGCGGCGTCTACTCCGGCGCGGTGGGCTACCTCTCCTGGCACGGCAACATGGACACCGCCATCGCCATCCGCACGGCGGTGATCAAGGATGGCCAGCTGCATGTCCAGGCCGGCGCGGGCATCGTCGCCGATTCGGTGCCCGAGATGGAGTGGCAGGAGACGCTCAACAAGGGCCGCGCCCTGTTCCGTGCCGTGGCCATGGCCGAGCGTGGCCTGGACAACCTCGAGTGACCCCTGATTCCTGTCGTCCGGCGCTGGCCGGGCGAGTGCCGGAGAGCCTGCCATGTCCGTGCTGATGATCGACAACTATGACAGCTTCACCTACAACGTGGTGCAATACCTGGGGGAGCTGGGCGCCGAGGTGGTGACCCACCGCAACGACGCCATTACCCTGGAGGAGATCGAGGCCCTGGCCCCGAGCCACCTGGTGATCTCGCCGGGGCCCTGCACCCCCGACGAGGCCGGCATCTCCATGGCGGCCATCCGCCGCTTCGCCGGGCGTATCCCCATTCTGGGCATCTGCCTGGGGCACCAGGCCATCGGCCAGGTCTATGGCGGCGAGGTGGTCCGCGCGCCCCAGGTGATGCATGGCAAGACCTCGCGGATCCGCCACCTCGGCCAGGGGGTCTTCGAGGGCCTCGAGGACCCCCTGGAGGTGACGCGCTACCATTCGCTGGTGGTGGAGCGCGAGGGCCTGCCCGACTGCCTCGAGGTCACCGCCTGGTGCGACGACGACGACGTCACCCCGGGGCTGATCATGGGCCTGCGCCACCGTGAGCTGGATGTCGAGGGCGTGCAGTTCCATCCCGAGTCGATCCTGACCCGCCAGGGCCATGAGCTGCTGGCCAACTTCCTGAAACGTCGCTGAGCCGTGCCCATGCCAGAGGAGAGCAACGTCATGCAGATGCGAGAGGCCATCGGTGCGGTGATGCGCCGCGAGAACCTGAACTTCGCCGAGACCCATGAGGTGATGCGCCAGATCATGACCGGCGAGGCCAGCGACCCCCAGATCGCCGCCTTCCTGGTGGGCATGGCCATGAAGGGCGAGACCGCCGAGGAGATCAGTGCCGCGGCCCAGGTGATGCGCGAACTGATGAACCCGGTCCGGCTGCAGGCCGACAACGTGGTCGACATCGTCGGCACCGGCGGCGATGGCGCCAACCTCTTCAACGTCTCCACCGCGGCGAGCTTCGTGGTCGCCGCGGGCGGGGCCCATGTCGCCAAGCACGGCAACCGCGGGGTCTCCTCGTCGTCGGGCAGTGCCGACCTCTTCGCCGTGGCCGGCATCAACCTGAACCTGGATGCCGAGCAGGTGGGCCGCTGCATCGAGCAGGTGGGGGTGGGCTTCATGTTCGCCCCCAACCACCACCCGGCGATGCGCTATGCCGTGGGCCCGCGTCGCGAGATGGGGGTGCGTACCCTGTTCAACATCCTCGGGCCGCTGACCAATCCCGCCGGCGCCCCCAACCAGGTGCTGGGGGTCTACGCCCCCGAACTGGTGCCGCTGATGGCCGAGGTGCTGCGGCGCCTGGGCAGCGAGCACGTGCTGGTGGTGCATGCCGAGGACGGCCTCGACGAGATCTCGCTGGCGCAGCCAACGCTGGTCGCCGAGCTCAAGGAGGGCGAGATCCGCGAGTACACTATCGCCCCCGAGGACTTCGGCATTGCCCGTCAGTCCCTGGACCCGCTGCGGGTGAAGACCGCCGAGGACAGCCTGCGGCTGGTCGAGCAGGCCCTGGTAGGCGAGGGGCCGGCGGCGGATATCGTCGCCCTCAACGCCGGTGCCGCCCTCTATGCCTCTGGCGTGGCCGACAGCCTCGCGGAAGGCGTGGCCATGGCGCAGGACGCCCAGGCCTCCAAGCTGCCCCTCGAGAAGCTCCGGGAACTCGCCAACTTCACCCGCGTCTTCACCCAGTGAGGCCCGACATGACCGAATCCCGTCCCCTGCCCACCATCCTCGAGCGCATCCTGTCCCGCAAGGAGGAGGAGGTCGCCGAGCGCCGCCGCGTCGTCTCCGAGCAGGAACTGCTGCGCCTGGGCGCCGAGCAGTCCGCGCCGCGAGGCTTCGTCGCCGCCCTCTATCGTGCCATCCAGGCCGGCGATCCGGCGGTGATCGCCGAGATCAAGAAGGCCTCGCCCTCCAGGGGCGTGATCCGCGAGGACTTTCGCCCCGGCGAGATCGCCGCAAGCTATGCCGAGGGCGGCGCCGCCTGCCTCTCGGTGCTCACCGACGCCGACTTCTTCCAGGGCCACGAGGACTACCTGATCGAGGCGCGAGAGGCCTGTGGCCTGCCGGTGATCCGCAAGGATTTCATCACCCATGGCTACCAGGTGAGCGAGGCGCGCGCCATCGGCGCCGACTGCATCCTGCTGATCGTCGCCGCCCTGGACGACGCCCGGATGGTGGACCTGCATCGCCAGGCCGTGGAGCTGGGCATGGACGTGCTGGTGGAGGTGCACGATGCCCTGGAGCTCGATCGGGCCCTCAAGCTCGACCTCGCCCTGGTGGGCATCAACAACCGCGACCTGCACACCTTCGACACCCGGCTCGAGACCACCCTGGAGCTGCTGCCGCGGATACCCGCCGGCGTCAACGTGGTCACCGAGTCCGGCATTCATACTCACGATGACGTGCTGCGCATGCGCGAGCATGACGTCAACGCCTTCCTGGTGGGCGAGGCCTTCATGCGCGAGGCCAACCCCGGCCAGGCCCTGCGGCGGCTGTTCTTCTGATCCTTCTCTTCTTGTGATCTTTCTCTTCTTCTGATCCCCCTGCGCAAGCGACATCGGGCAGCCTTCGGGCTGCCCGCTGTGGTTCGGGCGGGGCGAGTGGCTCAGAAGGCGGGAGAGTCCGGGTAGACCAGGCTGATCAGGCGCTCTCCCGGCTGAGGCTCGAGGGACGACTGGTCGCTGGCGACGCGGATCTGCTCCTGGGCATCGATGCAGAACAGCGGCAGCAGGCGGTGCGCATGGGTCGCGAGATAGGCGTCGATGTCGAAGGCCTCGTGCAGCCGCGTGGTTCGCACCTCCGCCCCCTGGGCCACCAGACTCGCCAGCTTGTGCCAGGTCACCCGCTCGCCGAACAGCCGGGGCAGCTCGGTCAGTTGTCGAGGCCGCTCCCGCTCGGCGTCGCGCTCCCCGTCGACCTCCAGCTGGAAGACTTTGCCATGACCCAGGGTCCCCTCGAAGTGCAGGGCGGCCAGGTCGTTCTGTTCGCGACAGGGGGAGAGGGGCAGGAAGTGCCCCAGGCCGGTCATCTCCAGGTGCTCCTGGGCATGCGCCGAGGTCGGGTTGCCGAAATAGGTCGGCAGGCCGGCCATGCGCGCCTCCTCCAGGGCGTCCCGGTCATGGTCGCAGAGGCGCACGGCGAAGCCCGCCTCCCGGAGCGCCTGGCCCACGGCGCGTGCGACCGGGTTGGCGCCGAGGATCAGGAACCCTCTGGGCGGCGGGGTCATGACGCCGAGCGCACCGGCGATGGGGCGGGAGAGCAGGCTCTGGATCACCACCGTGGCGATGATCACCATGAAGGTCACCGGCACCAGCATCTCGGCCCCCTCGAGCCCCTGGGCCTCGAGCTTGAGGGCGAACAGCGAGGCCACCGCCGCCGCCACGATGCCTCTTGGCGAGATCCAGGCCAGCAGTGCCTTCTCCCGCCAGTCGAGCCCGCTGCCCGCGGTGCAGAGCCACACGGTCAGCGGTCGCGCCACCAGCATCAGCACCCCCAGGTAGGCCCAGGCCGGCCAGCCCAGCAGGGCCAGCTGGTCGAGGCCGAGCCGCGCGGCGAGCAGGATGAAGAGGCCCGAGATCAGCAGTACCGACAGGGTCTCCTTGAACTCGATGATGGGGCCGGTGGGCACCCGTGGCATGTTGGCCATCCACACGCCCATCACCGTGACGGTCAGCAGCCCGGACTCGTGGAAGAGCTGGTTGGAGAGGGTGTAGAGGGTCAGCATGACCATCAGGGTGCCGAAGCTGTGCAGCTGGCGCGGCAGCCAGTGGTGGCGCAGCACGCAGCCCCAGAGGTAACCGCCCAGGCCCCCCAGGCCGAAGCCGATCAGGGCAGTCAGGCCGAACAGGCCCAGGGTATGCAGGAAGGCATCCCCCGAGGCGCCGATCACCACGTACTCGTAGACCAGCACCGCGCCGATGGCGCCGATGGGATCGATGAGGATGCCCTCCCAGCGCAGGATCTGGGACAGCGACTCCTTGGCGCGCAGGGTCTCGAGCAGGGGCAGCACCACGGTGGGGCCGGTGACCACCAGCAGGGCGCCGAGCACGCTGGCCATCCCCCATGACAGCTCGAGCAGCCAGCGGGCGGCCAGGGCGCTGATCACCGCCGTGAGCAGCACGCCCCAGGTCACCAGGCGACGCACCGTATGGCCGTGCCCGCGCAGCTCGGCGAAGCTCAGGGTCAGGCTGCCCTCGAAGAGGATCACCGCCACGGCCAGCGAGACCAGCGGGAAGAGCAGGTCGCCGAGCAGGGCGTCGGGGTCGAGCAGGCCGGTGATCGGCCCGACCAGGATGCCGATGAGCAGCAGCGGCAGGATGGCGGGCACCTTGAGCCGCCAGGCGAGCCACTGGCAGGCGAGGGAGAGGAGACCGATGCCGGTGAGCAGGACGGCGGGGCTTTCCATGGCGTGCTTCCTGGCGAGGGGGCCGTCTCAGATTAGTCACTGCCGATGGGTCGCACAATCGCTGCCGTCGAGCCCGGGCTCAGCGCTGGAAGAGCCAGAGGAGCGCCGAGACCACCAGGCTGACCAGGATCATGGTGGTGACCGGGAAGTAGAACGAGACGTTCTCGCGGCGGATCACGATGTCGCCGGGCAGGTGGCCGAGGGGCAGTCTGGACAGCCAGGGCCAGAGCAGTCCGATGGCGACGATCAGCAGTCCGACGAGGATCAGGGTGCGGTTCATGCCTCGGGCCTCCTGTCGCGCCGCGCGGAAGGTGGGGCCCGCCGGCCGAGCCGGCGGGCGAGGGGTAGCGCTATCGGCGCTGCCTGAGCACCGCCAGCAGGGCCTGCAGCGGGTGGGGCAGGGCCTGGTCCGAGAAGCGTTTCACCTGGCTGCGACACGAGTAGCCGGTGGCCAGCAGCCGGCCGGCGCTGGCCTCGTCCTCCACCACCGGCTGCCAGGACTGGGCGTAGATGGTCCGGGAGGTCTCGCGGTTGCGCGACTCGTGGCCGTAGGTGCCCGACATGCCGCAGCAGCCGGTATTGACCAGCTCGAGCTCCAGGCCGAAGGCGGCGAAGACCAGCTGCCATGCCCTGGGGCTGCCCGGGGCGTTGGTCTTCTCGGTGCAGTGGGAGAGCAGCCGGTAGCCCGGGTCGTCGACGCCCAGGCCAGGGGGCGCCAGCCGGGCGGCCAGGGATGGAGACTGAGCCACCAGCCACTCCTGCAGCATCAGCACCTCGGGCACGGCGTCCGGCCCCAGCGCCCTCACGTACTCCTGGCGATAGGTCAGGGTCATGGCCGGGTCGATGCCGACCAGCGGCACGCCGAAGTCGGCCAGGGTCCTGAGGCGCCTGGCCTGCGTCTCGGCGGTACGCGCAAAGGCCCCCAGGAAGCCCTGGACATCCAGCGGCTTGCCGTTGGGCGTGTAGGGCGCGACGAAGACCCGCACGTCGAGGCGCGAGAGCAACTCGACGATATCCATCACCAGCCTGGCCTCGAAGTGACTGGTGAAGGCGTCCTGGACGAGCACCACGCTGCGCGCCTTCTGGGCATCGGTGAGCAGGCCGAGCGATGTCGGCGTCGCCTCCGCCACGCCCCAGGCGGCGAGCTGCTTCTTCAGGCTGGCGCGGGAGAGCTTCGGGCTGTCCACCAGGCCCAGCGGGCCGGCCAGCAGCCGGTCGACCAGGCGATTGCCCAGGGCGGCGTTGTAGAGCGGCGCCACCCGGGCCAGCGTCGGCACCAGGAACTCCATGCCACCCACCAGGTAGTCGCGCAGTGGGCGCAGGTAGCGGCCGTGGTAGACCTCGAGGAAGCGCGAGCGGGAGTCGGGGACATTGACCTTCACCGGGCACTGGCCGGCGCAGGACTTGCAGGCGAGACACCCCGCCATGGCGTCGTACACCTCGTGGGAGAAGTCCTTCTCGCCGCGCCGCCTGGCCAGGGTATTCCTGAGTCTCAACGGGAAGTCCCTGACGAATCCCCAGGCACCTTCTTCCTTCTTCTTCCTCGACTCCTCGACCAGGTCGATGCCGGCCTCGCCCTGCAGCCGCAGCCACTCGCGGATCAGGCTGGCGCGCCCCTTGGGCGAGTGTATCCGGTCGCGGGTGGCCTTCCAGGAGGGGCACATGGCGTCATCGGGGTCATAGTTGTAGCAGGCGCCGTTGCCGTTGCAGTAGACCGTGGCCGCGTGGGCGTGCCAGACCCGCTCATCGATCTGGCGGTCGAACTGGCCGCGGGTGGGGACGCCGTCGATGGTCAGCAGGTCGGGATCGACCCACTTGACCGTTTCCTCTTGATCAGAGGCGCTGGTTTGTGAGGCCTTACCCGCGGCATCGGGCGGGATGGAAAAAGCCGCGGCATCGGGCGGGATAGAAAGTGGCGAGGCGATCTTGCCGGGGTTGAGCTGATTGTTGGGGTCGAAGGCCGCCTTGACCCGCTGCAGGCTGGGGTAGAGCTCGCCGAAGAACGTCGGCGAGTACTCCGAGCGCACGCCCTTGCCGTGCTCGCCCCACAGCAGGCCGTGGTACTTCTTCGTCAGCGCGGCCACCTCGTCGGAGACCTCGCGGATCAGCCGCTCCTGGGCCGGGTCCTTCATGTCGATGGCCGGCCGCACGTGCAGCACCCCGGCATCCACATGGCCGAACATGCCGTAGGCGAGGCCCCGGGCGTCCAGGGCGGCACGGAACTCGGCGATGTAGTCGGCCAGGTGCTCCGGCGGGACGGCGGTGTCCTCGACGAAGGGGATCGGGCGCTTCTCGCCCTTGGCATTGCCCAGCAGGCCCACGGCGCGCTTGCGCATCCCATAGACCTTCTGGATCTGCTCGCGCCCCTCGGCCAGGGTATAGCCCAGGCGGGGCACGCTCGCATCGGCTTCCAGGTGGCGGCAGAAGGCGTCGACGCGATCATTCAGCCGCTCGGGGTCGTCGTCATTGAACTCCACCAGGTTGATACCGCGCACCGGCGTCTCGCCCGAAGGAAAGAATTCCGCCACGCTGTCCCAGACGAAGTCCTCCATGGCCAGCATCAGCACGGTGTCGTCCACCGTCTCGATGGAGGTGGGCCGCGCCTGCGGCTGACTGGATGAAGAGCCGAGCGCCCGCGGCTGATCTTGTGAAGAGCCCATCAGCGCCTTGGCATCGCGCAGGGCCTCCATGAAGCCGGCGTAGCGCACGTTGACCAGCGTCGAGTGCCTGGGGATCGGCAGCACGTTGAGCACCGCCTCGTCGAGCAGGCCCAGCGAGCCCTCCGAGCCGCACAGCAGGCTGTTGATGTCGAGGCGGCCCTCGGCGTCGCGAAGGTGCGCCAGGTCGTAGCCGGTCAGGCAGCGGTTGAGCGGCGGGAACTTCTCGGCGATCAGCTCGCCCTGGGTGTCGATGATCTCCCGGGCGGTGCGGTAGGCGCGGCCGGTAACGTCCTGGCGCTCGCATTGGCGCTCGAGCTCGGCGTCCTCCAGCGGGCGGCTCACCAGCCGCTCGCCGCCCAGCAGCAGGGTCTCGAGCTCGAGCACATGGTCGCGGGTCTTGCCGTACTCGCAGCTGCCCTGGCCGCTGGCGTCGGTTGCGATCATGCCGCCGATGGTGGCGCGGTTGGAGGTGGAGAGGTCCGGGGCGAAGAAGAGCCCATGGGGCCTCAACGCCGCATTGAGCTGGTCCTTGACCACGCCGGCCTGGACCCGCACCCGGCGCTTCTCCACGTCGATCTCGAGGATCGCGTTCATGTGCCGCGAGACATCCACCACCAGGCCGTCGGTGAGCGACTGGCCGTTGGTGCCGGTGCCGCCGCCGCGCGGGGTGAGCGCCACCTGGCGGTGCTCGTCACGGCCGGCCAGCCGGGCGATGCGCTCGAGGTCGGCGCCGTGCCTGGGATAGAGCACCGCCTGGGGCAGGCGCTGGTAGATGGAGTTGTCGGTGGCCAGCACCGTGCGGGCGGCATAGTCCGGGGCGATCTCGCCCTCGAAGCCCGCATCGCGCAGGGCGTCCAGGAAGCGCAGGTAGGGAGCGGCGAGGCCCTCGATGCGGCGCGAGTCGGCGGTATCCAGTCGTGCGATCATGGAACTCTTGTCTGGGGAGGAGAGAGTGGCGCTACTTTACCGCGAGAGGACGGTGCCGCGCATCCTGCCCCGGGCGAGCACGCCGCGGGGCAGGCGGCGACGCGTGGCACCGCTGAGGCCTTTTGCCTACAATGGTCGCCCTGTTTACCGAGGCCATTGCCGGCGCGCCCGGCCCTGGCGATCTCCCACGTCACGACTGCAACGGACTGGATGCCATGCTCGACCCCAAACTGCTGCGCAGCGACCTCGATGCGGTCGCCCAACGACTGGCCAAGCGGGGCTTCGTCCTCGACACCGACCGTCTCGAGGCGCTCGAATCCCGGCGGCGCGAGCTGCAGGCCAGGACCGAGTTCCTGCAGGCTGAACGCAACACCCGCTCCAAGGCGATCGGCAAGGCCAAGGCCCAGGGCGAGGACATCCAGCCGCTGCTCGACGAGGTCTCCAACCTGGGCAATGAGCTGGACTCCGCCAAGGCACGCCTGGCTAAGGTGCAAACCGAGTGGGACGAGGTGGTCAGCGGCCTGCCCAACCTGCCCCACGAGAGCGTGCCGGTGGGTGACAGCGAGGAAGAGAACGTCGAGCTCCACCGCTGGGGGACGCCGCCCGCGTTCGACTACAAGGTGCGCGACCATGTCGACCTGGGGGCGCTGAAGGGCCACCTGGACTTCGAGCTGGCGGCCAAGCTGACCGGGTCCCGCTTCGCGGTGATGCGTGGCCCCATCGCGCGACTGCATCGCGCGCTGACCCAGTTCATGCTCGACAAGCAGACCCTCGAGCATGGCTACGAGGAGTGCTATGTCCCCTACATGGTCAACGAGGCGTCGTTGCACGGCACCGGCCAGCTGCCGAAGTTCGGCGAGGACCTGTTTCGCCTCGACGACGAGCGCGGCTACCACCTGATCCCCACCGCCGAGGTGCCGCTGACCAACTTCGCCCGTGACGAGATCCTCGACCACCGGGCGCTGCCGATGAAGCTCACCGCCCACACGCCGTGCTTTCGCAGCGAGGCGGGCTCACACGGCCGCGACACCCGCGGCATGATCCGTCAGCACCAGTTCGACAAGGTGGAGATGGTGCAGCTGGTCGACCCGGCCACCAGCTACGAGGCCCTCGAGGAGATGCGCGGCCACGCCGAGGCGATCCTCCAGGCGCTGGAGCTGCCCTATCGCGTGGTAACGCTCTGTACCGGCGACATGGGCTTCGGTGCGGCCAAGACCTACGACCTGGAGGTGTGGCTGCCCAGCCAGGAGACCTACCGCGAGATCTCCTCGGTCTCCAACTGCGAGGATTTCCAGGCGCGGCGCATGCAGGCGCGCTTCCGCCACCCCGAGCAGAAGAAGCCGCAGCTGCTGCACACCCTCAATGGCTCCGGCCTGGCGGTGGGGCGCTGCCTGCTGGCGGTGATGGAGAACCACCAGCGCGCCGATGGCTCGATTGGCGTCCCCGAGGCGCTGCGCCCCTACATGGGCGGGGTCGACACCATCAACGCTTGATACCCCTCGGCGCTACCGGGCAATCTCCCAGCTGACGCTGACCCCCGCCTCGATGGTGATGGTGCCGGGACGGTACTCGGCCTGGGGCAGGCTCTCCCGGGCATCGGCACTCATGGCCATCATGCGCGGCTGGAAGATCGGCGAGCGGGTCTCGCTCACCGCGATCACCTCACCCAGGCCGATGCCCAGGGTCTCGGCCATCAGGGTGGCCTTGTGGCGGGCCTTCTCCAGCGCCTTGACCAGCGCCTCGTCGGTCGCGGCGTCGCGGTCGGCCAGGTCATAGCTCACGCCGTCCAGGGCATCCACGCCGGCCTCGGTCAGGGCATCGAGCAGCCCGGGGAGTTGCTCGAGGTCATCGAGCTGGAGATGAATGGGGCGCTCGAGGCGGGTGCGCACCAGGGTCTCGCGCTCGTCTTCCTCGAGCCGCTCGCCCGGCAGGTGCTCGGGTTGCACGTTCAGGGAGCCGGCGCGGATCGCCTCGCGCGCAAGACCCGCCCCCTCCAGGGCGCGAATCAGCTTGGCGGCCCGGGCTTCCAGTCGGTCGCGGGCCTCGCGCAGGGCATCCGGGGCGTTCGCGGTCGCCTCGTGCCGGGCGATGGCCGGCGTGCGTTCCCAGAGGCGAGCGCTGAGCGTGGCTCGGTCCGGCACCACCTGAAGCTCGGCCTCGGCCTGGACCTCCAGGCGCCGCGGGGTCTCCTCGGCGTGGGCGTGGGAGAGCATCGGCGGCGAGGCCGCGACCATCAGCGCGGCCAGGGCCGGCAAGAGCAGCGGGCGGAAGGGGCGGGCAATCGGCATGGCGTTCTCCTTGTGCATGGCGGGCACTGGCTTCGAGAACGCTGGCCGGGGATGGTTCCCGTCCTTTGCAATTGCCGGCCGCCCCGGCATCATGAAGGAATCTTCCACGGTCGCGAGTCCGGGCATGCCCCATCCCCAAGACAGCAAGCAGAGCACCATCCCCCTCAACCTGACCCTGGCACTGGCCGCCCTGGTGGTGATCATCGCGGGCATGCGGGCGGGCTCCAGCCTGCTGGTGCCGCTGCTGCTGGCGCTGTTCATCGCGGTCGTCTGCACCGCGCCCGTGCAGTGGCTGCACCGCCTCGGGCTGAGCACGCGGCTGGCCGTGTGGGTGACGCTGGTGGTGATCGGCGGCTTCCTCTCCCTGCTCGGCCTGCTGCTGGTCAACAGCTTCGGCACCTTCATCGATGCCTTGCCGGGCATCGAGCAGAAACTCTACCAGTACTACCTCGGGCTCCTCGATGGCCTGGCCGGGATGGGGCTTGCCATCGATACCAACCGGCTGGCCGAGCTGCTGGACGCCGAGCAGTTCGGCAACTGGATCCCGACGGTGCTCGGCGAGGTGGGCAACCTGATGATGCAGAGCGTCGTGGTGGCCCTGCTGGTGATGTTCCTGCTGTTCGAGACCCTCAACTTCCGCGACAAGGTCTCGCGTGCCCTGGTCAACCCCGCTCCGAGCCTGCGACGCTTCAACGAGTTCAGCCAGACCCTCAAGCGCTACCTGGCCGTGAAGACGCTGATCAGCCTGGCGACCGGCGCGCTGATCTGGGTGGCCTGCAAGCTGCTGGGGGTGGAGTTTCCGCTGCTGTGGGCGGTGCTGGCCTTCGCCCTCAACTATATTCCCAACATCGGCTCGGCCATCGCCGCGGTGCCGCCGGTCATGCTGCTGCTGGTCTCGCCGGAGGGCGGCGTGTTCGACGCCCTGATGCTTGCCGCGGCCTACCTGGGGGTCAACTTCGTGATGGGCAATATCGTCGAGCCCAGGGTGATGGGGCGGGCGCTGGGGCTCTCGACCTTCGTGGCCTTCCTGTCGCTGGTGGTGTGGGGCTGGATCTTCGGGGCGGTGGGGATGCTGCTCTCGGTGGTGCTGACCATGACCCTGAAGATCGCCCTGGACAGCCATCCCGAGACCCGCTGGATCGCACACCTGCTGGGGCCCGCGGACGGGGCGCCGGTCGCGAAGGCCGACCGCCCGATCTCGGAGCGTGACGAGGAGTAGGGGGCGAAACGACGTCGCCCCGGCATGGCCGGGGCGACGGGGAGGTGCGAGAGTCGCAGGATCAGGCGTTCTGGTCGATGAACTGGCTCAGCTGTGACTTCGACTGGGCGCCGACCAGGGAGGCGACCTTGGTGCCGGACTTGAACAGCATCACGGTCGGCACGCCGCGCACGCCCTGCTCGGCGGCGATCTCGGGGGCATCGTCCACGTTGATGCTGACGACCTTGAGGTTGCCGTTGCGCTCCTCGGCGACCTCGTCGACCACCGGTGCCATCACCTTGCAGGGACCACACCAGGGGGCCCAGAACTTCAGCAGGACCGGCGTGTCGGCCTTGAGGACTTCCTGCTCGAAGTTGGCATTGGTGACATCGACGTTGTTGGCCATGTGATTCTCCAGTTTCGTTGCGCTACATCGAGCGGATGGGGTGACATGCAGGGCATGCCCGGTCGGACGATGTTAGCGGTCGACCGAAGTGCTGGCAAATCTCCGCCCAGTGTCAGAGGGCAGGAAAGCGGTTGCACCTGCCCGGTCAGGTTATGCTATAAAGCGATCATGGATAATTTTCTTATGTCTTGCGGGTATTTTGAAGGCCCAGTGACACGCGAGGGAGGGCGGCCATGAAGCTACAACAGCTGCGCTACATCTGGGAGGTGTCGCGCCACAACCTCAACGTCTCGGCCACTGCCCAGAGTCTCTTTACCTCCCAGCCCGGCATCTCCAAGCAGATCCGCTTGCTGGAGGACGAGCTCGGCGTCGAGATCTTTGCCCGCAGCGGCAAGCACCTGACCCGCGTGACCCCTGCGGGGCAGGCGATCATCGAGCTGGCCGGCCAGGTGCTGAGGCTTGCCGAGAACATCAAGGAGGTCGCCCAGGAGCACAGCGACGAGCGTCGCGGCAGCCTGGCGATCGCCACCACCCACACCCAGGCGCGCTATGCGCTGCCGCCGGTGATCCGCGACTTCACCCAGAAGTATCCCGACGTGGCCCTTCACATGCAGCAGGGCACCCCCAAGCAGATCGCCCAGATGGTCAGCGATGGCCAGGCGGACTTCGCCATCGCCACCGAGTCCCTCGAGCTCTTCAACGACCTGGTGCTGCTGCCCTGCTATCGCTGGAACCGCTGCGTGCTGGTGCCCCAGGGTCATCCGCTGGCCGAGATGGAGACCCTGACGCTGGAGGCCCTGGCGGACTACCCGCTGGTCACCTACGTGTTCGGCTTCACCGGACGCTCCCAGCTCGACGATGCCTTCCGCGCCAAGGGGCTGACACCCAATGTGGTGCTCACCGCGGCCGATGCCGACGTCATCAAGACCTACGTGCGTCTGGGGATGGGGGTGGGCATCGTCGCCCACATGGCCGTGGATGCCGAGCACGACACCGACCTGGTGGCGGTGGAGGCCGGCCACCTCTTCGCGAGTTCCACCACCAAGATCGGGATCCGCCGCGGCACCTTCATGCGCGGCTACATGTATGACTTCCTGGAAGGCTTTGCCGGCCACCTGACGCGGGACCTGGTGGACGCGGCCCTTGCCGCCGGGCCCCGTCACGAGGAAGCGCTCTTCAAGGATATCGCGCTGCCCTCGCGCTGAGGACGGCTCTCTCGGCGACGCTTCTCGGCAATTCTCCTCGAGAACGCTGCTTTCCTGTCCCTGCCTGTCGCGGGCGGTCTCGCCCGCGACGTCATACCCTCGGCGTCAATGCTGCAGGTGCAGGCCGCACTCGCGCTTCTCCTCGACCTTGGTGGGGTCGAAGTAGTCGAAGTTGTTGGGCAGGTCGTTCTCCTGCAGGTAAAGATAGAGGTCGCGGGCCGTCCAGTGCAGCAGGGGGGAGACCTTCAAGAGACCATCGGCGTTGCGGCTCACCGGTGCCATGCGGGCGCGCTCGGGGGTGTCCTCGGCACGCAGGGCGGTGAACCAGACGTCCGGTGCCATCTCGCGCAGGGCCCGCTCGAAGGGTTCGAGCTTCACCTCCTGGGTAAAGGCCGCGTGGCGGGGATCCTCGATCCCGGGCGCAGGGCCTTCCAGTGCCTCGCGATGGGCCCGCGAGCGCCGCGGCAGGTAGCTCACCAGGTTGAGGCCCAGGCGCCGGATCAGCTCATCGGCGAAGTGGTAGGTGGCTTCTGTGTTATAGCCACTGTCCATCCACACGATCGGGATATCGGGCTGCTGGCGCGTGACCATATGCAGGATCACGGCCTCGAAAGGGCGGAAGTTGGTCGTGCAGATCGGCTTCTGCCCCTGATCCAGCGCCCAGCGGATCAGGGCCTCGGGGTCGTTGCCGAGTTCCCGGTTGATGACGTCGAGTTGCGGCTCCATGAGGGGGCTCCCGGGCAGGTGGTCTTGGGTCTCGGGCTACCCTAGCAGAGCCCGCGAGGCCTTCCCCAATACCGATTCATTGGATATCTATTCCTTAGCGAAGTAAGTATGCCGCACTCTTATTCCATAATGAATCAGGGCTGGCTGCCATCAGGGCCCGCATCAGGTGGCGGATCTTGTCCAGGGTCTCGGTGTACTCGTCCTCGCCACGGGAGTCGGCGACCAGGCCGCCCCCACCCCACAGGTGCAGCGCTTCGCCGTCGGCCACCACGCTGCGAATCGCGATGGAGGTGTCCATCTGGCCGCGAACGTCCACGTAGCCGAGGCTGCCGCAGTAGGCACTGCGACGGCTGGGCTCCAGCTCGTCGATGATCTGCATGGCCCGCACCTTGGGGGCGCCGGTGATGGAGCCGCCGGGGAAGGCGGCGGCGAGCAGGTCCATGGGTCGCTGCCCTGCCTCGAGTTCGCCGACGATCACGCTCACCAGGTGGTGCACGTTGGCGTAGCTCTCCAGGCCGCAGAGCTGGGGAACCCTTACGCTGCCGGGCCGGCACACCCGCCCCAGGTCATTGCGGAGCAGGTCGGTGATCATCACGTTCTCGGCCCGGTCCTTGAGGCTCTCGGCCAGCTCCCCGGCTAGCCGCCGGTCTTCCTCGGGGGTCTCGCCGCGTGGCCGCGTGCCCTTGATGGGGCGGGTCTCGACCCGGCCCTCCCGGCAGCGCAGGAAGCGCTCCGGGGAGAGCGAGAGGATGGCCTTGTCGTCCCACGCCAGGTAGCCGGCGAAGGGGGTGGGCGTGGCGTCGCGCAGGCTGCGGTAGGCCGCCCAGAGGTCACCCTCGAAGGGGGCGCTGAAGCGCTGGGCCAGGTTGATCTGGTAGCAGTCGCCGGCGCGGATGTAGTCCTGCACGGCGGCAAAGCGTGCCAGGTAGTCGTCGCGGCTGAGCTCGGCGGCGAAGGGGGCGGTGAGGCGGAAGGCTGCCGCGGGAGGCGCCGGCGCCTCGAGCCATTCGAGCACCTGGCGGCGCCGCGAGGCACTGCCCACCAACCAGCTCTGCCGGCCGTCGTGGTCCTGGATCAGCGCCCAGTCATAGAGGCCGACCCGGCTCGCCGGCAGCGTGACCGCCTGCCGGGCCTTTCCGGCCACCGGCTCGAGTCGCTGCCCGAGGTCGTAGCTCCAGTAGCCGATCAGCCCGCCGAGAAACGGCAGTTCGCTGTCCGGCACCTCGCAAGGCAGCCGGTCGAGAAGTGTCTGCTGGGCGGCGAAGGGGGGGAGACCCGCCAGGGCGGATTCACCCTGCACGCGCCCGGCGGCATCGACCTCGAGCAGCGCGAGGGGGTCGCAGCTGAGGATGTCGTAGCGGCCACCCGGCGCCGTCGGGCGACCACTGTCGAGCAGTACGGCACCGGGCCTGTGGCGCAGGGCCGCGAAGTAGCTCAGCGGATCCTCGCGGTAGGGCAGGGGGGTGATCTCGATCGGTGGCGTCATTGCGGCGTCTTCCCGGAACAGGCGCCCCATTCTAGGCCTCGAGAGCCGGCTTGTCCCTCCCGCCGGCGTCCCGGTCGACGTTAGGCCCATTCCTCGCTGACGTCATTGTCGACATTGCCGGTGGTGGGTCGCAGGTTGTCTACAACCAAAGGTTAACCCCTTCCGTCCAGCCGGGCTGTTGACCCCGGGGGAGGCAGTGTCTAAAGTTCTTCCATCACTCGATTGTCGACAATTGCCATGAACACAGCCGCACCGGAACAGGTCACCAACCCCGAAGTCCGCACCCTGGCGGAACGGGTCTTCCAGCAACTGCAGGATGCCATCGTCAGGGGAGAGCTGGCACCGGGCAGCAAGATCACCGAGCCGGGACTGTCCCGGGACTACGGGATCTCTCGCGGGCCGCTCAGGGAGGCCATGCGCCGCCTGGAAGCGCATCGCCTTATCGAGCGGGTGCCCCATGTCGGGGCCCGGGTGGTCAAGCTCTCCATGAAGGAGCTGCTCGAGCTCTTCGACGTGCGCGAGGCGCTGGAGAGCATGGCGGCACGGCTCGCCGCCGAGCACATGACCGCCGGGGAAATCGCCGGACTGCGTGAGGTGCTGGCCATGCACGAGCGCCAGGCCGATCTCAAGAAGGGCGAGGCCTACTTCCAGCGCGAGGGTGACCTGGACTTCCACTTCCGGATCGTCCAGGGCAGCCACAACAAGATGCTGATGGGCTTGCTCTGCGATGACCTCTACTACCTGGTGAGGCTCTACCGGACCCAGTTCAGCGCCAGTGGTACTCGCCCCCAGCGCGCCTTCGTCGAACACCACCGCATCGTCGACGCCATCGAGGCCGGCGACGCGGAGCTGGCCGAGCTGCTGATGCGCCGCCACGTCAGCGCTTCCCGGGCCAATGTGGCCGACCGCTACGCCGCCACTCTCAAGCAGGAAGCCGAGGCGACCACCTGAGGCCGACCCGGACAACACTAGGAGACCCAGCATGACCCAGCAGACCCCCGGTGCGCGCTTCCGCGCCGCCCTCGAGGCCCATCGCCCGCTGCCCATCGTCGGCACCATCAATGCCTACACCGCCATGATGGCCGAGCGGGTGGGCCACCAGGCCATCTACCTCTCCGGCGGCGGCGTGGCCAACGCCTCCTTCGGCCTGCCGGACCTCGGCATGACCACCATGAACGACGTGGTCGAGGATGCCCATCGCATCTGCGGCGCCACCGAGGTACCGCTGCTGGTGGACATCGACACCGGCTGGGGTGGCGCCTTCAACATCGCTCGCACCGTCAAGGAGATGCAGCGCGCCGGCGTGGCCGCCGTCCACCTCGAGGATCAGGTGGCCCAGAAGCGCTGTGGCCATCGTCCCAACAAGGCGATTGTCTCCCAGGAGGAGATGGTGGACCGCGTCAAGGCCGCTGCGGATGCGCGCCTCGACCCCGACTTCTACCTGATCGCGCGCACCGATGCCTTCCAGAAGGATGGCCTGGATGCCGCCATCGAGCGGGCCAACGCCTGCATCGAGGCCGGCGCCGATGCCATCTTCGCCGAGGCCGTGCACACCCTCGATGACTACAAGGCGTTCTGCGAGCGCGTCGATGCGCCGATCCTTGCCAACATCACCGAGTTCGGCGCTACCCCGCTGTTCACCCAGCAGGAGCTGGGCGAGGTGGGTTGCCGCATGGTGCTCTACCCGCTCTCTGCCTTCCGCGCCATGAATGCGGCGGCCCTCAAGGTCTACCAGAGCATCCATGACAAGGGCCACCAGAAGGACGTGGTGGAGCTCATGCAGACCCGCGACGAGCTCTACGACTTCCTCAACTACCACGACTTCGAGCGCAAGCTCGACGCCTTATTTGCCGAAAACCAGCTCGCGGAGAAGGGCGGCGAGGCGTAACGCTGCCGGACCGTCAATTCCGACAAGAAACGACTCACAAGGAGACACCACATGGCAGACAAACCCGTCAGCAGCAGCGGCCTGCGCGGCCAGAGCGCCGGGACCACGGCCCTGTGCACCGTCGGCAAGACCGGCTCGGGCCTGACCTATCGCGGCTTCGACGTCAAGGAACTGGCCGAGAAGGCGAAGTTCGAGGAAGTGGCCTACCTGCTGCTCAAGGGCAAGTTGCCCAACCAGGCCGAGCTCGATGCCTACATCACCAAGCTCAAGGGCCTGCGCGGCCTGCCTGACGCGCTCAAGACCGTACTCGAGCAGATTCCCAGGGACGCCCATCCCATGGACGTGATGCGTACCGGCGCCTCCATGCTGGGCAACCTGGAAACCGAGGAGAGCTTCGACGAGCAGCAGGACGTCTCCGACCGCCTGCTCGCCGTGCTGCCGTCGATCATCTGCTACTGGTATCGCTTCAGCCACGATGGCGTGCGCATCGAGACCGAGACCGATGACGAGTCGGTGGGCGGGCACTTCCTGCACCTGCTACGCGACGAGCCGGCCTCCGAGCTGCATGCCCGGGTGATGAACGTCTCGCTGATCCTCTATGCCGAGCACGAGTTCAACGCCTCGACCTTCACCGCCCGTGTCTGTGCCTCGACCCTGTCCGACATGCACTCCTGCGTGACCGGCGCCATCGGCTCGCTGCGCGGCCCGCTGCATGGCGGCGCCAACGAGGCGGCCATGGCGATGATCGAGGACTGGCAGTCGCCGGAGGAGGCCGAGCGCGAGATCATGGGCATGCTCGAGCGCAAGGACAAGATCATGGGCTTCGGCCACGCGATCTATCGCGAGTCCGACCCGCGCAACGCCATCATCAAGCACTGGTCCAGGAAGTTGTCCGAGGACGTGGGCGACAGCGTGCTCTATCCGGTCTCCGAGCGCGTCGAAGAAGTGATGTGGCGCGAGAAGAAGCTGTTCTGCAACGCCGACTTCTTCCACGCCAGCGCCTACCACTTCATGGACATCCCCACCAAGCTGTTCACCCCGATCTTCGTCTGTTCGCGGGTCACCGGCTGGTGTGCCCATGTCTTCGAGCAGCGCGCCAACAACCGCATCATTCGCCCGAGCGCCGACTACGTCGGTCCGGAGAAGAGCGAGTGGGTGCCGATCGAGCAGCGCGACTGATCGATCGACACCACCGGACGACCCTTCGAGGTCGTCCGGTCTTCTCCGCCCTCGCCCCGACGCCTGCAAGAGATCCCTCACGCCATGAATACCGACTACCGTAAACCGCTTCCCGGCACCGAGCTGGACTACTTCGACGTGCGTGCGGCCGTCGAGGCGATCCAGCCCGGTGCCTATGACACCCTTCCCTACACCTCGCGGGTGCTGGCCGAACAGCTGGTGCGCCGCTGCGAGCCGGAGATGCTCACCGACGCCCTCAAGCAGCTGATCGAGCGTCGCCGCGACCTGGACTTCCCCTGGTACCCGGCCCGGGTGGTCTGCCACGACATCCTCGGCCAGACGGCACTCGTCGACCTGGCCGGCCTGCGCGACGCCATCGCCGAGCAGGGCGGCGATCCCGCCAAGGTCAACCCGGTGGTGCCGACCCAGCTGATCGTCGACCACTCCCTGGCCGTGGAGCATGCCGGCTTCGAGTCCGACGCCTTCGACAAGAACCGCGCCATCGAGGATCGTCGCAACGAGGATCGCTTCCACTTCATCGAGTGGACCAAGACCGCCTTCGAGAACGTCGACGTGATCCCCGCCGGCAACGGCATCATGCATCAGATCAACCTGGAGAAGATGTCGCCGGTGGTGCAGGCGCGCGATGGCGTGGCCTTCCCCGATACCTGCGTGGGCACCGACAGCCATACCCCGCATATCGACTGCCTGGGCGTGATCGCCATCGGCGTCGGCGGCCTGGAGGCCGAGACCGTGATGCTGGGGCGCCCCTCCATGATGCGCCTGCCCGATATCGTCGGCGTGGAGCTGACCGGCAAGCCCAGGCCCGGCATCACCGCCACCGATATCGTGCTGGCGATCACCGAGTTCCTGCGCCGCGAGCGCGTGGTTGGGGCGTATCTGGAGTTCTTCGGCGAGGGGGCCAAGAGCCTGACCATCGGCGACCGCGCCACCATCTCCAACATGACCCCGGAGTATGGCGCCTCGGCAGCGATGTTCTATATCGACGAGCAGACCATCGACTACCTCACGCTGACCGGCCGTGAGTCGGAGCAGGTGGAGCTGGTCGAGACCTACGCCAAGCAGACTGGCCTGTGGGCCGACAGCCTGACGCAGGCCCAGTACGAACGGGTGCTGACCTTCGACCTGTCCAGCGTGGAGCGCAACCTGGCGGGCCCCTCCAACCCGCACCGTCGCCTGCCCACCAGCGCCCTGCACGAGCGCGGCATTGCCGTCGACTACGACAAGGCCCAGGCGGAGGAGAAGGCGGGCCATATGCCCGATGGTGCGGTGATCATCGCCGCCATCACCAGCTGCACCAACACCTCCAATCCGCGCAACGTGGTAGGCGCCGCCCTGCTGGCCAAGAAGGCCAATGAACTGGGCCTGACGCGCAAGCCCTGGGTGAAGTCCTCCTTCGCGCCGGGTTCGAAGGTCGCGCGGCTCTATCTGGAGGAGGCCGGCCTGCTGCCGGAGCTGGAGAAGCTCGGCTTCGGTATTGTCGCCTACGCCTGCACCACCTGTAACGGCATGTCCGGTGCCCTGGATCCCAAGATCCAGCAGGAGATCATCGACCGCGATCTCTATGCCACCGCGGTGCTCTCCGGCAACCGCAACTTCGATGGCCGCATCCACCCCTATGCCAAGCAGGCCTTCCTGGCCTCGCCGGCGCTGGTGGTGGCCTACGCCATCGCCGGTACCGTGCGCTTCGACATCGAGAAGGACGTGCTGGGTACCGATCACGACGGCAACCCGGTGACCCTCAAGGACCTGTGGCCCTCCGACGAGGAGATTGATGCCATCGTCGGCGAGTTCGTCAAGCCGGAGCAGTTCAAGCAGGTCTATATCCCGATGTTCGACCTGGACGCCGCGGAGAAGGCCGAGAGCCCGCTCTACGACTGGCGTCCGCAGAGCACCTACATCCGCCGCCCGCCTTACTGGGAGGGCAACATGGCGGCCGTGCGTGCGCTCAAGGGCATGCGGCCGCTGGCGATCCTGCCGGACAACATCACCACCGACCACCTGTCGCCGTCCAACGCCATCATGATGGACAGCGCGGCCGGCGAGTACCTGCACAAGATGGGCCTGCCGGAGGAGGACTTCAACTCCTACGCCACCCACCGCGGCGACCACCTGACGGCCCTGCGGGCCACCCTGGCCAACCCCAAGCTCTTCAACGAGATGGTGCGGGACGAGAACGGCGAGGTGAGGCAGGGGTCGCTGGCGCGCATCGAGCCGGAGGGCCAGGTGACCCGCATGTGGGAGGCCATCGAGACCTACATGGAGCGCAAGCAGCCGCTGATCGTCATCGCTGGTGCCGACTACGGCCAGGGGTCGTCGCGTGACTGGGCGGCCAAGGGCGTGGCGCTGGCCGGGGTCGAGGCGATCGTCGCCGAGGGCTTCGAGCGCATCCATCGCACCAACCTGATCGGCATGGGCGTGATGCCCCTGCAGTTCCGGGAAGGCACCACCCGCCACACCCTGCAGCTCGACGGCACCGAGACCTATGACGTCGAGGGCAAGCCGGCTCCGGGCGCGACCCTGGAGCTTGTCATCCACCGCAAGACCGGCGAGGTCGATCGCGTGCCGGTGACCTGCCGGCTGGATACCGCCGAGGAGGTGACGGTCTACTCCGCCGGTGGCGTGCTGCAGCGCTTTGCCAAGGACTTCCTGGAAGGTGTGGGGAGTGAGGAGGTGGCGAGCGCATGAGCCAGCAACCCCAGATCAGGATTCCCGCCACCTATATGCGTGGCGGCACCAGCAAGGGCGTCTTCTTCAAGCTGACCGACCTGCCTGAGGCCGCGCAGGTGCCGGGCGAGGCCCGTGATCGCCTGCTGATGCGGGTGATCGGCAGCCCCGACCCCTACCAGAAGCAGATCGACGGCATGGGCGGCGCTACCTCCAGCACCAGCAAGACGGTGATCCTGAGCCGGAGCGAGAGTCCCGAGCACGACGTGGACTACCTCTTCGGCCAGGTCTCCATCGACAAGGCCTTCGTCGACTGGAGCGGCAACTGCGGCAACCTCTCCGCGGCGGTGGGGCCCTTCGCGATCAGCAACGGCCTGGTGGACCCGGCGCGGATCCCGGAGAACGGCGAGGCCGAGGTGCGTATCTGGCAGGCCAATATCGGCAAGACCATCGTCTCACGGGTGCCCATCACCGACGGCCAGGTGCAGGAGACCGGCGACTTCGAACTGGACGGGGTGACCTTCCCGGCCGCCGAGGTGCCGGTGGCCTTCAAGGACCCGGCGGACGGTGAGGGCGCCATCTTCCCCACCGGCAACCTGGTGGATGACCTGGAAGTGCCGGGCGTGGGCACCCTCAAGGCGACCATGATCAATGCCGGCATCCCGACCGTCTTCCTGAATGCCGACGAGCTCGGTTATACCGGGAGCGAATTGCAGGAGGCGATCAACGGCGACGCCAAGGCGCTGGAGATGTTCGAGACCATCCGCGCCCACGGGGCGGTGAAGATGGGGCTGATCGCCGACGTCAGCGAGGCCGCGGCTCGCCAGCATACCCCCAAGGTGGCCTTCGTGGCGCCGCCGGCCGACTACCTCGCCTCCAGCGGCAAGCAGGTCAAGGCCGATGAGGTCGACCTGCTGGTGCGGGCGCTCTCCATGGGCAAGCTGCACCACGCCATGATGGGCACCGCGGCGGTGGCCATCGCCTCGGCCGCTGCCATCGAGGGCACCCTGGTCAATCTGGCCGCCGGTGGCGGCAAGCGCAACGCGGTGACCTTCGGCCACCCCTCCGGCACCCTGCGGGTCGGCGCCGAGGCCAGCCTGGTGGACGGCCGCTGGGTGATCGACCAGGCGGTGATGAGCCGCAGCGCTCGGGTGCTGATGGAGGGCTGGGTGCGCGTCCCCGGCGACAGCTTCTAGGGTCTGCCAGGTGCTGGGTCCTCTGAAGGAAAAGACGCCCCGGGTCCCAGGACCCGGGGCGTCTTCTATAGTGATGGTCACGCATCAAGGGTGTGTGCTCGACAAGGCGACAGGAGAAGCAGATGAGTACCGTGGAAGCCAACGTGCGGCCGGACGATGACGTCGAGCTGCAGAAGATCGCCGACTATGTCCTCGGCTTCGAGATCGAGAGCGGCGAGGCGCTGGACACCGCCCGCCACTGCCTGATGGACACCCTGGGGTGCGGCCTGCTGGCGCTGCGCTTCCCGGAGTGCACCAAGCACCTCGGGCCACTGGTCGAGGGCACCGTGGTGCCCCACGGGGCGCGGGTACCGGGTACCTCGTTCCGACTGGATCCCGTCAAGGCGGCCTGGGACATCGGGGCCATCATCCGCTGGCTCGACTACAACGATACCTGGCTCGCCGCCGAATGGGGTCACCCCTCCGACAACCTGGGGGGAATCCTGGCCATCGCCGATCACCTCTCCCAGAAGCGGCTGGCCCAGGGGGAGTCGCCACTGACCATGCGCGAGGTGCTGGAAGCCATGGTCATGGCCCACGAGATCCAGGGTGTGCTGGCGCTGGACAACTCCTTCAACCGCGTGGGCCTCGATCACGTGGTGCTGGTCAAGGTGGCCTCGACCGCGGTGGTGGCCAAGTTGATGGGCGCCGATCGCGAGCAGCTGCTCTCGGCGCTTTCCCATGCCTGGGTCGATGGCCAGAGCCTGCGGACCTACCGTCATGCCCCCAATGCCGGTTCCCGCAAGAGCTGGGCGGCGGGTGACGCCACCTCGAGGGCGGTGCGCCTGGCCGATATCGCCATGCGCGGGGAGATGGGTATCCCCGGGGTGCTCTCCGCCCCGCAGTGGGGGTTCTACGACATCCTCTTCAGCCATACCAACCGGGATCTGGCCCTGAAGCCCGAAGCGCAGCGCAAGTTCACCTTCCAGCGTGAGCTTGGCAGCTACGTGATGGAGAACATCCTCTTCAAGATCTCCTTCCCGGCCGAGTTCCACGCCCAGACGGCCTGCGAGGCCGCCGTCACCCTCCATCCCGAGGTCAGGGATCGTCTGGACGAGATCGACCGCATCGTATTGACCACCCACGATTCGGCGATACGCATCATCTCCAAGGAGGGGGCGCTAGCCAATCCGGCAGACCGCGACCACTGCCTGCAGTACATGACCGCCGTGCCGCTGATCTTCGGCAGCTTGACCGCCGAGCACTACGAGGACGACTTCCACGAGGCGAACCCGCGCATCGATGTGTTACGCGGCAAGATGGAGGTGGTCGAGGATGAGGCCTACTCGCGGGACTACTACGACCCCGAGAAGCGCTCCATCGCCAATGCCATCCAGGTCTTCTTCAAGGACGGCAGTGCCACCGAGAAGGTCGAGGTCGAATACCCGGTGGGCCATCGTCGCCGTCGGGCGGAGGGGATTCCGCTGCTGGTCGACAAGTTCCGGCGCAACCTGGCGACCCGTTTCCCGGCGGGCCGCTGCGAGACGATCATGGCCCTGTGCGGGGAGCAGGCGCGCCTGGAGCGTACCCCGGTGAACCGCTTTGTCGACCTCTTCGTGATCTGAGCAACTGCGGGTCTTGTCGTCGCGCGGCGAGGAGTGGCCTCACGGGTTGAACCACGGTCCCTGGGCATGCCCCCAGGGCCGCGGGAAACACGCCGACGAGCGATATGGCGCGGCTGTCAAAGCTGGGCTATATTTTTCTGACGCAAAGGGGTTGCGCGATCCGGCTTCAGATCGTAAAGTACGCATCCGCTGCCGGCGACGGGCACACGTTGCAGGCGGTGAAAAGTGGTAGAAGTGCTTGTTTTCATTTGGGTTTTTCCGAGAGGTTCCGGAAAATTCCCGCTTGACGAACTCGCCGCATTCGGTAGAATGCATGCCGCTCGTGACAGGGACCCGCCAAGGGCTCTATCGGCACTTGCGTCGCTCCGGCGGCACGAGAGTTGGTCACCCGCTTCGCTTCTTCGGAACGCCTCGCAGGGTTGACAACGACAGCCGGTCACGTAGAATACGCCTTCCTCGCAGGGCGCCGGCGAGACCGCCGCTTCATCAGAAGCAGCCGGGCACGACGGCAACAGCGAGACGCTCCCCTCTCCTCGAGAGCTCGGAGCCGCTCTTTAACAATCGATCAGGTAATTCATGTGGGCGCTTGTCGGGATGTCGGTGACCAGTCACTGAAACATTCAAGGCAAGCGACTCGTCAAAG
>NZ_SNZJ01000025.1 GCF_004363555.1 Halomonas ventosae
TCGACGCCGGCCTCGAGCATCGCCTCGAGGACCCCCTCCCGGTCGCTGGCCGGGCCCAGGGTGGCGACGATCTTGGTGCGACGGATGGGGGTGTGCAGTGGGGTGGTCGACATGTCGTGCTCCTCCGGTGGACGCGAGTTGTTATCCGGTCACGATAACGCTTTCAAGGTAAGTTTACTACATTGTGGCCGATGCCGGCCTTCCCTTGTGGCTCGGCGAAAGCCTCTTTCTTATGGCGGAAGCTATCGGGTGTGTGGGTTTGCGGGCAGTGGCATCCGGTGTCAGGGTGAAGAGCGATATGTTGTAAAGTTACTAAAAAGTGCTTGAGCCTTGGACAGGACTGGTCCACATTATGGGGCAGATGACACGTGGCCACCGCGCAGGGATGAACGATCGCGCAGGCACGATTCGAGCCGGGCGCTCGCCAGGACCCGCTGGCCCATCGGCTCCGCCACGACCCATAGAACGCTACTGGACCGAGGAGAACAACGCCATGACGCTCAAGATCGCCATCAACGGTTTCGGCCGCATCGGCCGCAACGTGCTGCGTGCGCTTTTCGAGAACGGCTACCGCAATCGCGTGCAGGTGGTCGCCATCAACGATCTCGGCGACCCGGCGCTCAATGCGCACCTGCTGCGCCATGACACCGTGCACGGTCACTTCCCCTTCGCCGTCGAGCACGACGAGGAGAGCATGACCGTGGATGGCGAGCGCATCGCCATCCTCTCCGAGCGGGACCCCGCGGCACTGCCGTGGAAGGCCCTGGGCGTGGACCTGGTGATGGAGTGCACCGGCCTCTTCACCAAGCGCGAGGCCGCCGCCAAGCACCTCGCGGCCGGCGCCGAGCGGGTGCTGATCTCGGCGCCAAGCCCCGATGCCGACGCCACTGTGGTGTACGGCGTCAATGAGGACGTGCTCACGCCCGAACACAAGGTGGTCTCCAACGCCTCCTGCACCACCAATTGCCTGGCCCCGGTGGCCCAGGCGCTGCACCAGGCGGTGGGCATCGAGAACGGCCTGATGACCACGGTGCACGCCTACACCAACGACCAGAACCTCTCCGACGTCTACCACAAGGACCCCTATCGGGCACGCAGCGCCACGCACTCGATGATCCCCACCAAGACCGGCGCCGCCGCCGCGGTGGGCCTGGTGCTGCCGGAACTGTCGGGCAAGTTCGATGGCCTGGCCGTGCGCGTGCCGGTGATCAACGTCTCGCTGGTCGACCTGGTGTTCACCGCCGGTCGCGACACCACCAGGGAAGAGATCAACGAGATCGTGGCCAACGCCGCCGAGGCCTCCCCGGTGCTGGCGGTCAACGCCCAGCCGCTGGTCTCCATCGACTTCAACCACGATGCTCACTCCTCGACCTTCGATGCCAACCACACCCGGGTGAACGGCCGCCTGGTCAAGGTGATGGCCTGGTACGACAACGAGTGGGGATTCTCCAACCGCATGCTGGATACCGCCCTGGCCATGCACGCCGCCGCAGGGCACAAGCGCGACGCCGCCTGATGGCTGGCCGTCCCTGACGGTCACCCTTGCAGCGTGCGGTATGATGACGCCGGGCCACCACCGTGGCCCGGCGTCGTCTCGTGACGAGGATGGATGAAACCCAAGGAAGGCCCATGTCGCTCCCTGACTACTCCTGGCTGGCCTGGACCCTCATCGTGGTGTCCACATACCTCACCGGTGTCTCCAAGGGCGGGTTCGCCGGCGGCTTCGGCACCCTCTCGGTGCCGCTGATGGCGCTCGCCATCGGCCCCGTCGAGGCGGCCGGCCTGCTGCTGCCGCTGCTGCTGGTGATGGATGCCTTCACGGTGAAGGCCTGGTGGGGGTATCACGACCCTACCGAGGTGCGTCGTGTGCTTCCGGGGCTGGCCATCGGGGTGGTCATCGGCACCCTGCTGATCGGTCGCCTGGACGAGGATGGCGTGCGCCTGCTGCTGGGCGTGATCTCCCTGCTGTTCGCTGCCTACATGCTGCTCAAGCCGGGGGCGGGGCGTCCCCTCTCGACCCGCTGGGCACTGCCGGCCGGTGTTGGCTGCGGCTTCACCAGCTTCCTGGCCCATGCCGGGGCGCCGCCGCTCAACCTCTACCTGGTTCCCCGGCGGCTGAGCAAGCAGGCCTTCATCGCCACCAGCGCGATCCTCTTCGCCGCGGTCAACCTGATGAAGCTGCCGCCCTACCTGTGGCTCGGCGAGATCAACCTGACGAGTGCCGGGGCCTCGCTGCTGCTGGTACCGGTGGCCTGGGCCGGGGTGCGCAGCGGCCTGTGGCTGCAGCACCGGGTCAGCGAGCGGCTCTTCTACCGCCTGGTGATCCTGGCCATGGCCATCGTCGGTGTGCAGCTGCTGCTCCGGGCGCTGGGCTGAGCCTCAGGCCGGGATGTGCCAGGTCCCCCGGCACTGGCTGCCGGGGAAGACGCGCTGGGCGGTATCGGCGTTGCGCCGTTCGGCGAGGCTGTCGCGTCCGGCGCCCAGGGCTGCGAGCAGGGCGTCGTCGGCATGGCGCACAGTGAGCAGGGTCAGGTCGTCGCGACGCGCCACCGCGTAGTCGTCGCACAGCGACGCGACCAGCGGCTCCAGGCGCTCGGGGTGGCCGTCCAGGCACAAAGAGAGACGCATGGCGCCGCTGTCGATCAGGCCGGCATGCAGCCCGGCCGCCACCAGACGGCCGAGGATGTCGTGCTGGCGGGCCTCGTCCATGAAGGCGAAGTCCCGGGGGCGGATCTCCAGCAGCGTCTGCGCCTCGCGCAGGATAAGGGAGGGCGTCTGAGTGTCGAACCGGGTGTCGCGGCCGATGGTGCTTGGCGGCGCCTCCAGGTCCTCGAAGGAGCGCACCGTCAGCGGGATCGCCTTCTGCTGCAGCGGCCCCAGGGTCTTGGGGTGGATCACCTTGGCGCCGTGCCAGGCCAGCTCGATGGCCTCGCCGTAGGAGATCTGCTCGAGCTGTTCCGCATTGTCGAAGCGCCGCGGGTCGGCATTGAAGAGCCCGGGCACGTCCTTCCAGATGGTGACCTCCTCCGCGTCCAGGCAGTGGGCGAGGATCGCCGCGCTGAAGTCGGAGCCCTCGCGGCCCAGGGTGGTCGAGGCGCCCTCGGCGGTGCCGCCGATGAACCCTTGGGTGACGCGGATCCTGCCGTCGTCGCTATCCAGGCCGCGCACCCGCTCGGCGGTGGCCTGCCAGTCGACGTTGGCCGCCTGGTGGCAGTCGTCGGTGACCACCAGCTCCCGGGCATCGAGCCACTGGGTGGCCATGCCGGCTTCCTCGAGCCAGGCACTGACGATGGTGGTGGAGAGCAGCTCGCCGAAGCAGACGGTCTGGTCGTAGTGGAAGGGGCGCTCGCGGCCCGCATGGCGGCGATGGCGGCGGTCGAGCTCGGTGATCAGTGCCTCGACCCGCTCCGCCACGGGGCCGGTCCTGGTGCCGAACAGGCTCTCCACCGCGGCCAGGTGCTCCCGGCGCAGGGTCTCGAGGCGGTCGCGATAGTCGTCGTCCTCGCCCTCCCGTGCCGCTTCCAGCAGCGCCTCCAGGGCATTGGTGGTCTTGCCCATGGCCGAGACCACCACCACCAGGGGACGCGCCCGGAAGCGGGCCAGCAGCTCCCCCAGTCGGCGGATTGCCGCGGCGTCCTGGATCGAGGCACCGCCGAACTTGAAGACCTGGGTCATCCGAATCCTCCCGCCGTTCGCTGTGGTCACGGGTGCTACCTTGCGTGAAATCGCCGCTCGGGGAAAGGGCATGACGCCGCTGGCCAGGCGGTAGGTGGCTGTCGGCTGCCTCGTCGCCTCCAAGGCATGAACCCACGGCGGACCAGAAAGGCGACAGGCACCCTTGGGTGCCTGTCGCGTTCTGCCTGTCGTGGCATGCCTGCCGGGCCCTTCGCGGGCGTCAGCTCAGCCGCTGCCGGTAATCCTCGTAGCCGAAGTGCTTCACCGTGCGCACCTCGCGGCTGGCCTCGTCGATCCGGCAGATCGACGGCAGGCGCATGCCGTTGAAGGTGGTGGTCTTCACCATGGTGTAGTGGGCCATGTCGGTAAACACCAGCCGGTCGCCGATCGCAAGCGGAGCGTCGAAGCTGTATTCGCCCACCACGTCGCCGGCCAGGCAGGTCAGCCCGCCCAGCCGGTAGGTGTGGGCCTTCTCGCCGGGCTCGCCGGCGCCGATGATCTCGGGCCGGTAGGGCATCTCCAGCACGTCGGGCATGTGCGCCGTGGCGGAGGTGTCGAGGATGGCGATGGGGCCGTCGTTCTCGACGATGTCCAGCACGCTGCATACCAGGTAGCCGGTGTTGAGCGCGATCGCCTCGCCGGGCTCCAGGTAGATCTCGAGGTGCGGATGGCGCGCCTTGAAGTCGCGGATCACCCGCACCAGCCGCTCCACGTCATAGTCCTCGCGGGTGATGTGGTGGCCGCCGCCGAAGTTCACCCACCGGCGACCGGCGAGGTGGCGGCCGAAGCGCTCCTCGAAGGCGGCCAGGGTGTGCTCCAGGGCGTCGCTGTTCTGCTCGCACAGGGTGTGGAAATGCAGGCCCTCGAGCCCAGCGAGGTCCACGCCCTCCAGGTCCACGGCCCGGGTGCCGAGCCGTGAGCCCGGGGCGCAGGGGTCGTAGAGCGCCACCTTGCCCTCGGAGTACTCGGGGTTGACCCGCAGGCCGCAGGAGACCCGCCGCGGCGCCTGGGCCACCCGCTCGCGGAAGCGCTGCCACTGGGCCGGGGAGTTGAAGCTGAGGTGGTCCGCGTACTGCAGCACCACCGCCATCTCCGCCTCGCTGAAGGCCGGCGAGTAGCAGTGTACCTCGCCGCCGAAGGTCTCGGCCCCCAGCCGCGCCTCGTCCTGGCCGCTCGCCGTGGTGCCCACCAGGTACTGGCTGACCAGCGGAAAGGTGTCCCACATGGCGAAGCCCTTCAGCGCCAGCAGGATGCGCGCGCCGCTCTCTTCCTGGACTCGCTGCAGCAGCTCCAGGTTACGGCGCAGCAGGGCATCGTCCACCACGTAGGCGGGCGACGGGCAGGCCTCGATGTCGAAGGGGTAAGCCGTCTCGGACATCGTGGGTCAGGCCAGCGGGTCGGCATCGGGGTCGAGCTCGACCATCTGCCACGGCAGGCCCATGTCGCCGATGCGCTCCATGAAGGGGTCCGGGTCGAGCTGCTCGACGTTGAACACGCCGTCGCCCTTCCACAGGCCCTCGAGCATCAGCATGGCGCCGGTCACCGCCGGCACGCCGGTGGTGTAGGAGATCGCCTGGGACTGCACCTCGGCGTAGCACTGCTGGTGGTCGCAGATGTTGTAGATGTGCACCTTGCGACGCTTGCCGTCCTTGATGCCGTCGAGGATCACGCCGATGTTGGTCTTGCCCTTGGTGCGCGGGCCGAGCGAGGCGGGATCCGGCAGCACCGCCTTGAGGAACTGCAGCGGAGCGATCTCGCGGCCCTCGAACTCGATCGGCTCGATGCGGGTCATGCCGACGTTCTCGAGCACCTTGAGGTGGGTGATGTACTTCTCGGAGAAGGTCATCCAGAAGCGGATGCGCTTCAGCCCCTTGATGTTCTGGCTGAGGGACTCGAGCTCCTCGTGATAGAGCAGGTAGAGGTCCTTCTCGCCGATGCCGTCGAAGTCGAAGGTGCGCTTCTCGGCCAGCGGTGCGGTCTCCTTCCACTCGCCCTCTTCCCAGTAGCGGCCGTTGGCGGTGATCTCGCGGATGTTGATCTCGGGATTGAAGTTGGTGGCGAACGGGTAGCCGTGGTCGCCGCCGTTGGCATCCAGGATGTCGATGCGGTGGATCTCGTCGAACAGGTTCTTCTGGCCCCAGGCGCAGTAGATGTTGGTCATGCCCGGGTCGAAGCCGCAACCCAGGGTGGCCATGTTGCCGGCCTTGGCGTAGCGCTCCTGGAAGGCCCACTGCTCCTTGTACTCGAACTTGGCCTCGTCCGGGTGCTCGTAGTTGGCGGTATCCAGGTAGGGCACGCCGGTGCGCAGGCAGGCCTCCATGATGGTCAGGTCCTGATAGGGCAGGGCGACGTGGATCAGCACGTCGGGCTGGAAGGACTCGATCAGCGCGACCAGCGCCTCGACGTCATCGGCATCCACCTCGGCGGTCTGGATGGGGCGCTCCAGCTGGGCCGCGATGGCGCGGCACTTCGCCTGGTTGCGGCTGGCCAGGCAGATCTCGCTGAACACCTCGGGATGCTGGGCACACTTGTGGGTGACGACACCGCCGACGCCGCCGGCGCCGATAATCAGGACTTTGCTCATGGGGGTTCGAATCCAGATCGGGAAAATATCAACAATGGTAGGGTCTTATCGGTAATTGGAGCGCCTTGGCGCGTCCGGACCCGATGCCACCCCGGTCTCACTCTCGCCTGGCCGGTCGCATGGGCCGGCGAGTGGGCGCTGATAATGGCTCCCCCTGAGGCTGGTCGCAAGAGGTTTTCGCGTCAAGGCTAATACGAAAGTCGGGGGTGGGCTCAGCCGGTTTCTCGAGCCCTCTGCAGGTCGACGCGCGGGTGAGGCAGGTTCGGCAGGCCGGAAACGAAAAAAGCGCCCGTAGGCGCTTGATTCGTCGACTGTTTGGTGGAGGCGGCGGGAATTGAACCCGCGTCCGCCGGCACTCACCCATTGGCTCTACATGCTTAGTTTCGTCTTTTGATTTAACGCGACTGGCTCCGACGAGCAGGATCCAGCCACGCGATTCCTCTGAGTTTTAACGACCGGCGAGAGGACACCACCGATCGCGATCCCATCAGTCGTCGCTCGTATCCCCTCCGTGATGAATGGGCACATCACTTCGGGGCCGGGCTAGAAGCTAGCGGCGTTTAAGCTGCCAGCGCGCCCTGAGCGTAGTTGTCGTCGTTTGCGACTATTCAATCGTGATGTTGTATTTACGAGATACATCACGCTCTCGGCATGCACCTCAGGGATTGTCACCGGCGTCGAAACCGTGTCGCCCCCGTAATGCGCATCCTAACAGGATGTGCGGTTCTGTGACACCTCAGGCCTTGGTTTGTTCCCGCATGATGCGACCCTTCTGGCGCTGCCAGTCGCGGTCCTTCTCGGTGGCCCGCTTGTCGTGCAGCTTCTTGCCGGTCACCAGGGCCAGCTCGCACTTCACCCGGTTGTTCTTCCAGTAGAGCTTGATCGGCACGCAGGTGTGGCCCTTCTCCTGGCTGCGCGAGAAGATCTTGGCGATCTCCTTGCGATGCAGCAGCAGCTTGCGGGTGCGCGTCGGGTCCGCCACCTCGTGGGTGCTGGCGGTGTTGAGCGGCATGATATGGCTGCCCAGCAGCCAGGCCTCACCGTTCTTGACCAGGATGTAGGTGTCGGTGAGCTGCGCCTTGCCGGCCCGCAGGCTCTTCACTTCCCAGCCGGCCAGCACCAGGCCGGCCTCGAAGGTCTCGTCGATGTGGTACTCGAAGCGAGCCTTCTTGTTCTGGGCGATGACGTTGTTGCCGGGCCCCTTGCTCTTGCCTTTCTTGTTGGCCATGAAACCTCGTGTCCTGTATCTGCCGGTGGCGCTGCCCCTTCGATGTGGGGGGAAGCGTGGTACCATTCAAGGCCTGAAATAACCGCTCATGATACGCCCTGGGCACTGTGAAGTCAGCGGAGAGCTCAATGCCAACGGTCAATCGGTCCGCCATGGTGCGGCACACCCCCAAGGACATGTTCGACCTGGTCAACGACTTCGAGCGTTATCCGGAATTCCTGCCCGGCTGCCGGCGCGCGCGCCTGCTCGAGCGCGACGACTCGCACCTGATCGGCGAGATGACCCTGGGGCGGGCCGGGATCGAGCAGAGCTTCACCACCCGCAACGACCTGATCGAGCCCGAGCGCATCGAGATGTCGCTGGTCAGCGGCCCCTTCAAGCGCCTGCGGGGCCGCTGGCTGTTCCTGCCCATGGGCGAGCGGGCCTGCAAGGTGAGCCTCGAGCTGGAGTTCGAGTTCGCCAACCGCCTGCTGGGCATGGCCTTCGGCAAGCTCTTCCAGCAGGTGGCCGGCCAACTGGTGGACTCCTTCACCCGCCGGGCGGACAACCTCTATGGCCGCTAGCGAACCCGCCATGCTCGAGGTCGAGGTGGCCTTCGCGCTGCCCGAACGGCAGCGCATCATCCCGCTCGCGGTGCCCGAGGGCACCACGGCGCGCCAGGCGGTGGCAATGGCGGGGCTGGAAGAAGCGTTTCCGGAACTGCCCCCGGCCACCTTCCTCGAGGCCGACCTGGGGATCTTCGGCAAGCGGCTGCGCGACCCGGACGCGGTGCGGCTGCGCGCCGGGGACCGCGTCGAGGTCTATCGCCCGCTGCAGCTCGACCCCAAGGCGGCGCGCAGCGCGCGGGCCGCCCGCGAGAAACGCTGACGCCCCGCCCGGCGAGGGCCGGCACGGGGCGTCAGCAAGGGATACCGCTCGGCGCGATCAGGGGCGGTCCGGGGTGACGTTGTCGATGGGCTCCATCTGGGTGTCCGAGGCCCCCTCGACGCGGGGGCCGGTCCCCTGGTCCTCGGGCAGCTTGATGTCACCGGCGATATCGCCCTCGCTCTCGATGCCGGCCAGGCGCTCGCCCTGGAAGGTGAGGGTGACCCGGCGCTGCTCCACGCCGCCATAGGCCTCGTCGAGGCGATAGACATAGTCCCACTGGCTGGCATCGAAGGGCGCCTCGAGCAGCGGGCTGCCCATCAGGTCGACCACTTGCTGTCGGCTCATGCCCGGCCGCAGCTGCTCGACCATGGCCTCGGTCACCAGGTTGCCCTGGGGCAGGTCGCGCTTGTACACGCCGAAATAGCTGCAACCGCTGATCATCAGCAGGGCGAGGGAAAGGGTGACGATTCTGGTCAGCTTTTGCATTTGCGCCTGTTCTTCACTATCGTGGATTCGGTCGATCATAACCGACCCTACCCGATACTGCGAAGAGCGACCATGGCCGACCAGAACCATGAATTGCGCAAGGCCGGTCTCAAGGTGACCCTGCCGCGCGTCAAGATCCTGCAGATCCTCGAGAATGCCTCCGAGCAGCACCACCTGAGTGCCGAGGATGTCTACAAGACCCTGCTGGATGCGGGCGAGGACGTGGGCCTGGCCACCGTCTATCGCGTGCTGACCCAGTTCGAGTCCGCCGGCCTGGTGATCCGCCACAACTTCGATGGCGGGCATGCGGTCTTCGAGCTCTCCCAGGAGGAGCACCACGATCATATGGTGTGCCTGGAGAGCGGCGAGATCATCGAATTCTTCGACGAGACCATCGAGCGTCGCCAGCAGGAGATCGCCGAGGAACACGGCTTCGAGCTGGTGGACCACGCCCTGGTGCTCTACGTCAGGCCGCGTGGCTCACGGGCGACCCGCCAGGAAGGCATCCAGAAGAAGTGACCTCGCCTTGCTGAACCCGGCAGGCAGACGACTGCGGCCCCGATCTCCGGATCGGGGCCGCAGTGCGTTAGCGCTAGTGTAAAGGCTTGGCGTCACGGCCGGGCGAGCGGCACGGGGGCTCAGTGGTGGGCGCGCTGGCTGGCGTCGAGCATCTCCCGGGCATGGGCCAGGGTGCGGTCGGAGAGGTTCACCCCGCCCAGCATGCGGGCCAGCTCGCCGACCCGGCCGGCCTCGTCGAGCAGCGCCATGCGGGTCAGGGTGGAGGCCTCGTCGGCCTGCTTCTCGATATGCAGGTGATGGTGCGCCTGGGCGGCCACCTGGGGCAGGTGGGTCACGGTCATCACCTGGCCGTTCTTCCCCAGCCGGCGCAGCAGCTGGCCGACGATCTCGGCGGTGGCGCCGGAGACGCCCACGTCCACCTCGTCGAACACCAGGCTGGCGATGGTCGAGTGCTGGGCCGCCACCACCTGGATCGCCAGGCTGATGCGCGAGAGCTCGCCGCCGGAGGCGACCCTGGCCAGCGGCCGGGCCGGCTGGCCGGGGTTGGCGCTGATCAGCATGCGGGCGATTTCGAGCCCCTCGGCGGCC
Source organism: Halomonas ventosae (assembly GCF_004363555.1). Lineage (GTDB taxonomy): Bacteria > Pseudomonadota > Gammaproteobacteria > Pseudomonadales > Halomonadaceae > Halomonas > Halomonas ventosae. The sequence continues at coordinate 9,948 of NZ_SNZJ01000025.1, forward strand.
GGGGCCTCGCGGGGCTCCAGCTCGACCTCGAAGGTCGCCTTGTCCATGGCCAGGAAGGCCAGCTGCTCCTGCACGGCCTCGCCGAAGCGGCGGGCGGCCTGGCGGCGGGCCCGGGAGATCACGGTGGCCTGTTCCTGCCAGCACGTCTTCAGGGCCTCGGCCTCGGCGGCCAGCGCCTCCAGGTCGCCGTCGCCGCCCTCCAGGCCCTCGAGCTCCTCGGCCAGCCGCCGGTGCAGGGCGAGGAGCTCCTCGGGCAGCACATGGTGCTTGCGGGCGATGCGATGCACCTCGCCCAGGCGCGTCTCGACCCAGGCCAGCCGCTCCGGGTCCAGCTCGACGCTGCCGGCGAAGTGGCCCAGCTCGCGGCTGGCCTCCTCGACCTGGATGCGCGCATCGCCGAGCATGGAAAGGGTGTCGGCCAGGCTGCCGCGCTCGCTTCCCGGCAGCGCCGAGAGGTGCTGGATCGCCTGGTTGAGCAGCGACAGGGCGCCGCCCTCGTCACCATCGCAGCATTCGGCGGCGAACTGGGCTTCGCGCAGCCGCTCCTCGGCGTGGGCCAGCTCCTCCTGCTCCTCCTCGAGCCCCTTCAGCTCGTCCTCGGCCAGGGCCAGCTGGTCGAGCTCCTCGACCTGGTAGCGTAGCAGCTGGCGGCGGGCGCGGATCTCGTCGCCATCCTCGGCCAGGCGCTCCAGGCGGCGGCGGGTCGCCTGCCAGTCGCGGAAGGCCTGGCGCATCTCGGCCACCTGCTCGCGGTGGCCGGCGAAGTCGTCGAGCAGGCGCAGGTGGGTCTCCTCGTGGAGCAGCGCCTGGTGGGCGTGCTGGCCGTGGATCTCGATGAGGTGCTCGCCCAGGGCGCGCAGGTCGGCCACGGTGGCGGGCTGGCCATTGATCCAGGCCTTGGAACGCCCGGCCCGGGTGACCACCCGGCGCAGCAGGCAGTCGTCCGTGGGCAGCTCGCGAGCCTCGAGCCAGGCACGGGCGGCGGGCAGCGCCTGGAGGTCGAAGCGGGCGCTGAGGTCCGCCCGCTCGCGGCCATGGCGCACGCTGGCGCTGTCGGCGCGCTCGCCCAGGCAGAGCCCCAGGGCCCCCAGCAGGATGGACTTGCCGGCCCCGGTCTCGCCGGTGATGGCGGTCATGCCGCCGGAAAGCTCCAGCTCGAGGTGGTCGACGATGGCGAAGTCGCGAATGGCAAGCTCTGTCAGCATGGTGCCTCCCGGGGCCTGTCTGGGAATACTCGGTCTTTGGCTACTGGGTATCCATACACATATTGTGCGTTTATACAGTAGTCAAGGTTCTCCCACAATGCACGTCCGGCGTCGTCGCCCGATGACGCCTTGAGTTCGCCACGACCAGCCCCATATACCCCGCAGACACGCGCTCAAGCCATCATTCATGCCTTGCCAGCGGCCCCTGGCCGCTGATTGCCATTCAGGAGACCCACATGGCCAAAGACCCCCAGACCCCGCTGGACGACGAACTCGCTCGCGAGGAGCAGGAAGCCGAGCCGCAGGCCGAGCCCGAGACCGTGGAGGGTGAACTGGAGGACGCCATCGAGGGCGCCGAGCAGGCCGCCACCGAGGCCCAGGCCGCGGACAATCCCGAGGCCGAGGTGCTGGCCGCCCGGGTCGAGGAGCTCGAGCAGAGCGTCGCCGAGGCCAAGGACCAGGCCATGCGCGCCGCCGCCGAGGCGCAGAACGTGCGCCGCCGGGCGGAGCAGGAGGCCGAGAAGGCCCGCAAGTTCGCCCTGGAGAAGTTCGTCAAGGAGCTGCTGCCGGTGGTCGACAGCCTGGAGAAGGCGCTGGATGCCATGCAGGACGGCGCCAGCGAGGCGCACCGCGAGGGCGTCTCCATGACCCTCAAGATGCAGCAGGACGTGCTCGGGAAGTTCGGCGTCGAGGTGGTGGAGCCCCACGGCGAGCCCTTCGACCCGCAGTACCACGAGGCCATGGCCATGGTGCCCAACCCCGAGATGGAGCCCAACACCGTCATGGAAGTGATGCAGAAGGGCTACCTGCTCAACGGACGCCTGGTACGCCCGGCCATGGTGGTGGTCAGCCAGGCCGCCGGCTGAGGCCGGGCCACACAAAAGCGGCCCTCGGGTCTTGAAAAGGTTCCGAGGGCCCCCAGATAGACGGCAACCCCGCGGTGAAAGCCGCAGACGACGAATTCAACTGCACTAATTTCGAGGATTTCCTATGGGACGCATCATCGGTATTGACCTGGGGACCACCAACTCCTGTGTCGCCGTGCTCGACGGTGACAAGGCCAAGGTGATCGAGAACGCCGAAGGCGCGCGCACCACGCCCTCCATCATCGCCTACACCGAGGACGGCGAGATCCTGGTGGGCCAGGCGGCCAAGCGCCAGGCGGTGACCAACCCCGAGAACACCCTGTACGCCATCAAGCGCCTGATCGGCCGTCGCTTCAAGGACGACGTCGTCCAGAAGGACATCAAGATGGTGCCCTACACCATCTCCGAGGCCGACAACGGTGACGCCTGGGTGGAAGTGAAGGGCAAGAAGCTCGCCCCGCCGCAGGTCAGCGCCGAAGTGCTGAAGAAGATGAAGAAGACCGCGGAAGACTACCTGGGTGAGGAAGTCACCGAGGCGGTCATCACCGTGCCGGCCTACTTCAACGACAGCCAGCGTCAGGCCACCAAGGATGCCGGCCGCATCGCCGGCCTCGAGGTCAAGCGCATCATCAACGAGCCGACCGCAGCCGCCCTGGCCTATGGCATGGACAAGTCGCGCGGCGACAAGACCATCGCGGTCTACGACCTGGGCGGTGGTACCTTCGATATCTCCATCATCGAGGTGGCGGACGTCGACGGCGAGACCCAGTTCGAGGTGCTGGCCACCAATGGCGACACCTTCCTGGGCGGCGAGGACTTCGACCTCAAGCTGATCAACTATCTGGTCGACCAGTTCAAGGCCGACAGCGGCATCGACCTCTCCGGCGACAACCTGGCCATGCAGCGCCTCAAGGAAGCCGCCGAGAAGGCCAAGATCGAGCTCTCCAGTGCCCAGCAGACCGACGTCAACCTGCCGTACATCACGGCCGACAACACCGGCCCCAAGCACCTCAACGTCAAGGTGACCCGCGCCAAGCTCGAGTCGCTGGTCGAGGAGCTGGTCAAGCGCTCCATGGAGCCGTGCAAGACCGCGCTCAAGGATGCCGGCCTGTCCGCCTCCGAGATCGACGACGTCATCCTGGTCGGCGGCCAGACCCGCATGCCCATGGTGCAGAAGTCCGTGGCCGACTTCTTCGGCAAGGACGCCCGCAAGGACGTCAACCCGGACGAGGCCGTGGCCGTGGGTGCTGCCATTCAGGGCGGCGTGCTGGGCGGCGACGTCAAGGACGTGCTGCTGCTCGACGTCACCCCGCTGACCCTGGGTATCGAGACCCTGGGCGGCGTGATGACCCCGCTGATCGAGAAGAACACCACCATCCCGACCAAGAAGACCCAGACCTTCTCGACCGCGGATGACAACCAGACCGCCGTGACCATCCACGTGCTGCAGGGCGAGCGCAAGCAGGCGGGCGGCAACAAGTCGCTGGGCCGCTTCGACCTGGCCGACATCCCGCCGGCGCCGCGCGGCGTGCCGCAGATCGAGGTCGCCTTCGACTTGGACGCCAACGGCATCCTGCACGTGTCTGCCAAGGACAAGGCCACCGGCAAGGAGCAGTCGATCGTCATCAAGGCCTCCAGCGGCCTCTCCGAGGACGAGATCGAGCAGATGGTCCAGGACGCCGAGGCCCACGCCGACGAGGACAAGAAGTTCGAGGAGCTGGTCCAGCTGCGCAACCAGGCCGACGGCATGGTCCACGCCGCCCGCAAGACCCTCGAGGAGGCCGGCGACAAGGCCAGCGACGAGGAGAAGCAGGCCATCGAGAGCGCCGCGACCGAGCTCGAGGAGGCGATCAAGGGCGACGACAAGGACGACATCCAGGCCAAGCTGGACAAGCTGACCGAGGCCTCCGGCAACCTGGCGCAGAAGATGTACGCCGAGCAGGGCGAGGCTGCCCAGGGCGCCGAGGCCGGCAGCGAGGCTGGCGCCAAGCAGGAAGATGACGTGGTCGACGCCGAGTACGAAGAAGTCAACGACGACCAGAAAAAGCAGTAAACCACGACATCTGAACCACGGATGACGCCAGCGCGGGGGCCTGACTCCCGCGTTGGTGTTTCCGCAGAGTCCCTACGGAGGCGGACAGACTCATGTCCAAGCGTGACTACTACGAAGTACTGGGCGTCGAGCGCGGTGCCGACCAGAAGGACATTAAGAAGGCCTACCGACGCCTCGCCCAGAAATTCCACCCGGACCGCAATCCGGAGGATGACACTGCGGCGGAGAAGTTCCGCGAGGTCTCGGAGGCCTACGAGGTCCTGAGCGACAGCGAGAAGCGTGCCGCCTACGACCAGTTCGGCCATGCCGGTGTCGACGAGCAGGCCGGTGGCTTCGGCGGGGGCGGCTTCGGCGGTGCCGGGGCCGGCGGCTTCAGCGACATCTTCGGCGACGTGTTCGGCGACATCTTCGGCGGGGGCGGCGGTCGCCGCCATCCCAACGCGCCGCAGCGCGGCAGCGACCTGCGCTACAACCTCGAGCTCGACCTCGAGGACGCCGTGGCCGGCACCAGCGTGGACATCCGCGTGCCGCGCCACATCGAGTGCGAGCGCTGTGACGGCGGCGGTGCCGAGCCGGGTTCCAGCAAGGAGACCTGCCCGACCTGTAACGGCATGGGCCAGGTACGCATGCAGCAGGGCTTCTTCGCCGTGCAGCAGACCTGCCCGACCTGCCACGGCAGCGGCCAGCACATCAAGGTGCCGTGCCACAAGTGCAACGGCGAGGGCCGGGTGCGCGAGACCCGCACCCTCTCGGTGAAGATCCCGGCCGGCGTGGATACCGGCGACCGCATCCGCCTCAACGGCGAGGGCGAGGCCGGCATCAACGGTGGCCCGCCCGGGGACCTCTACGTCCAGGTGGCGATCAAGCCGCACCACATCTTCCAGCGCGACGGCCGCCACCTGCAGTGCGAGGTGCCGATCAACTTCGTCGACGCCGCCCTCGGCGGTGAGCTGGAGGTGCCGACCCTGGACGGCCGGGTCAAGCTGAAGATCCCGCCCGAGACCCAGACCGGAAAGCTCTTCCGCCTGCGCGGCAAGGGGGTCAAGCCGGTACGTGGCGGCCCGCCGGGCGACCTCCTGTGCAAGGTCGTGGTCGAGACCCCGGTCAAGCTCAACGAGGAGCAGAAGGACCTGTTGCGCACCTTCCAGGACAGCCTGGGCGGCAGCAACGGCCATCACCACTCACCGAAGAAGTCGAGCTTCTTCGACGGTGTGAAGAAGTTCTTCGAGGACATGAAGCCGTAAGGGCAGTCCTGCGGAGAATGACAGGGCCCCGGTATCACACGATGCCGGGGCCCTGTCGCGTCTGGGCCGTGCCGGTCAGCGCTGCAGGTGGTCCATCCGCCATGCCAGCGCTTCGGACATCGGTTGCCATCGCGGATTTCTGGGCAGGACCAGGGGCTTGCCGTCGAGGCGGCAGAGCCAGTCGTTGTCGGGCACCAGGGCGTCTACCGCCGGGCTGACATGCCAGCGATGATCGGGGCCCGGGGCGATCAGGTGGTTGTCCATCGCCCAATGCAGGTTGGGCGTAAGCGCCAGGCCGTTTGTCGGGCGATCATCCTGGCTGACGCGGAAGGGAATCAGGTGGGCCGCTTCCACCAGGTAGCGGTAGTCCGGCGTGATATAGCGCAGCCGGCTGGCCGCACAGCGATAGTCGTAGGCATCCAGCACCAGGGTCCGAAAGGCCGCTGAGCGGGCGTACTGCTGGCTACTTTCCTGGAGGACTCCGGCCAGGTTTTCAGGCGCTTTCTCGTATTCGCTGCTGGCCAGCGCACACTCGAGATAGTCCGTCAGGCGTCTGAAGGCCTGAGGGTCGTCGGAAAGGTAGTGCTGGGTCAGGAGCGCACAGGCCTGGCGAGCAACCTGGGCATCCTGAAGGGCGGCGAACAGCTCTGCATCGAGGTGGGCCGAGGCAAAGCGCGCCAGCAGGTTATCCAGGGACTTCGGTTGGCCGAGCTGGTCCGAGAGTGAGGCCATCTCTGGCACATAATCCGGTGACCAGAGTGGCCCGGTGGGACCCTGGTCATTGCGCAGGTGCCAGAGGGGAAGCTGAGGATTGGCGGCGTGTCTGTTCCCTGTGGCGGCCTCATAAAGATCGTGGTAGCGGGCAAGCAGTCGCTTGTCGATGACCACTTCGGGCGCGCTGAAATGCCCCGACTGGATCTCGCAGATGAGGGCCAGCAGCAGGCACGGTTTGTTGGGCGCGGGACCGGTCTTGCGCTGCCCCACTCTGAGCCGTGTCAGGTACTCCAGCCGCGTATCCATTGCACTCCCTTTTGCGATTCCTGTGGCCGTTGCCCCGCGGCTTGATCCCCTCCGCCATGCCTTGCTCCTCAGGCATGAAGCTACCCTATATCACTCATGTGCTGGTGTGCAGTCCGATGGCCCTCGCTACAGCCAGCCGGCGCGCCGGAAGCGCCAGTAGAGCCACCCGCAGGCACTGCCCATCACCAGCAGTGCCAGGGGGTAGCCCAGGCGCCAGTCGAGCTCGGGCATGTGGGTGAAGTTTATTCCCCAGACCCCGGCGAGGATGGTGGCCACCGCGAAGATGGCGGCCCAGGCCGCCAGCCGCTTGTGCACCTCGCCCTCGTCGATCGCCACCATCGAGAGGTTCACCTGGATCGCGGTGATGGTCATCTCGCGGATGGTATCCACCGCCGACTCGATGCGATTGAGGTGGTCGTATACGTCGCGGAAATACTCCCGAGTCTTGCGGCACAGTGCCGGCACCCGGCCGCCGAACAGTTGGCTCGCCGCCTCGCCCAGGGGCATGGTGGCATGCTTGAGCCGCATGGTCTGGCGCTTGAGCTGGTAGAGGCGTTCCAGGCTCTGACGGGCCGATCCGCGGATGAAGATCTGGTCCTCGATGCTCTCGAGCTCGGCCTGCAAGGCCTCGACCACCGGGAAATAGCGGTCGACGATGGTGTCCATCAGGGCATAGATCACGAAGGCGGGGCCATGTTTGAGCAGCTTCGGCTCGTGCTCGCAGCGCTGGCGGACCTCGGTGAAGCCCCGGCCCGGGTGTAGGCGCACCGAGAGCACGTAACCCGGGCCGGCGAACACCGCCACCTGGCCGGTCTCCAGCTGGTCGTCACGCATCGTGACCATGTGCATGATCACGAACAGCGCCTCGCCATACTCCTCGAGCTTGGGGCGCTGGTGCCCGTTCAGGGCGTCCTCCACGGCCAGCTCGTGCAGGCCGAACACCGCCTGGAAGCGGGCCATCTCCTGCGCATCGGGCTCGTGCAGTGCCACCCACACGAAACGGTCGGGCTGGCCCAGGTAGCCGTCGATCTCGTCGGGCTTTATGTCTTGCAGGCGATGTCCCTTCTCGTAGGCCACGCAGTTGATGATCATTGCCGAGTTCTCCCGATCGGTGGTGGTGTCCTGTGCCACAGCATAGTGCCTGGGGGCGGGCACCTGTCTTGCCCCAGCCAGCGCACGTGGGATGCCGTGAAAAGGCGCCTCGGGAAAGGGGGTGGCGTTCATCGGGGCGCCGTCATAGGCTGGGATTTCACCCAACGAGACGCGGAGGCCGCCATGCCGATTTCACGAGCCGAGATTCCCGCCGAGGATGCCAAGGGGCTGGTCGAGCGCCTCTGCCGGGACTGGGCCGATGCCCAGCCGATCGACCGCGAGGAGACCCAGGCGCGGGTCACCTTCGACGAGGGCAGCTGCCTGCTACAGGCCGAGCCGGACCGGTTGATCGTGGCCGTCGAGACGCTGGATGACGAGACCCTGGACCGGCTCGAGGGCAAGGTGAACGCCGCGCTCGAGGGGCTGACGGGCGTGAGCCTGGAGATCGTCTGGGAAAATTGAGCGACGGCGTCTCGCCCCGCGCCGCCCATCTCGGCATGCTGCTGTGGGCGGCGCTGGTGGGGCTGTCGTTTCCCGCGGTGGGCGCGATGAGCGAGCTGCCGCCGTTCTCGCTCACCTCGCTGCGCTTCGTCATCGCCTGCAGCGGCCTGTGGTGGCTGGCCCGGCGCTCGCCGGACTTCCTCCCCGCCTGGCGGCGGCTCCCGCTCTATGCGCTGATGGGGCTCTGCCTGGCCGGCTTCTTCGGCGCCATGTTCTGGGCGGCGCACCATGCCACGGCCCTCTCCATGGCCACCCTCTTCGTCACGGTACCGCTGCTGGCCTTCCTGCTCGGGCTGGGCTTCGGCGTGGAACGGCTGGCCTGGCGCCTGCCGGCGATCCTGGCGCTGGGGGCGGCGGGGGCGCTGGGCCTGGCCTTTGCCGAATCCCTGGCGAAGGGCGGTCGCCTGCAGTTCGGCATCGGCGAGGCGGTGTTCTTCCTGGGGTGTCTCTCCACGGCGCTCTATCCGGTGCTCAGCAAGTGGGGGCTGTCGACCGGGCGCCTGCCGGCGTCGGCGGCGGTGCGCACCTTCTGGAGCCTGGGCCTGGGCGCGGTGCTGATCGGGCTGCTGGGGCTGGCCGTCGAGCCGGTGGCGCGCCTGGCCACCATGAGCGGGCGGGACCTGCTGCTGCTGGTCTACCTGGGGCTCTTCTCCACGGCCCTGACCTTCTGGCTCCTGCAGCGCGCTACCTCGGCGCTCACCCCGGGGGCGGTCACCGCCTACAGCTACCTGGTGCCCTTCGTCTCCATGCTGCTGCTCTTCGTCCGCGAGCCCGAGCGGGTCGGCTGGGTCTGGCTGCCGGGCAGCCTGCTGGTGATCGTGGCGATCGCGCTGCTGCTGCGTAACGGCCGGGCGGCCGGCTAGCCGGCCTCCTCCTTCCCCGCGGGTTCGTCGGCTGCCTCGCCGGGAAAGGCCAGGCGAATCTCGTCGTGCAGGCGGCGGGTATCGGTGATGTGGCGGCGCGAGAAGTGGAAGGGCACCAGGCGTGCCACCCCGGCCGCCGCGGCGATCTCGCCACAGGCCCGGGCGGTCAGGTGGCCGGTACGCCGGGCCTGCTCCGCCTCGGCCGCCAGGAAGGGGGCCTCGCAGAAGAGCACCCGGGCACCCCAGGCCAGGGCGACCAGGCGCCGGCGGTTCTCCGCGGTGTCGCCGAGGTCGGTGGCATAGACCAGCCGTTCCCCCGGCCGGGTCAGCAGCAGGGCCTGTGCCAGGCTGGCGGCGCTCCGGGTGGTGCCGTCCGGCAGCCGGATGCGGGCCTCTCCCTCGCCCGCCAGGACATGATGCTTGAGCGTGCCGAGCCAGGGGCCCGGCGGCCAGCCATGGGCCTCCAGCCGCTCCTTGCGCACCGCCACCTGCCGTTCGGGCTCCAGGGCAAAGGCCAGCACCGGCGTGCCGTGGTCGAGGGTGGTGGCCCGCACGCGAAAGCCGAGCTCCTCGTGCAGCAGGCCACCGGGGGCCGGGCGCGCGGGCAGGGGGGTGGGGCGCGTCTCGCCGGCGACGATCCGCCAGCGTACGAGGCGCTCGCCATGCAGCTCGCCGACCTCGAAGCGGGGCGCCTTCTCGGCGACCCGGTCCCAGAGGATGCCGCTCACCAGCCCCTGCAGGTGCTCCGCCAGCCCCGGCGGGCCGTAGAGCCGGCAGGGTGGGTACTCGCCGATGCGCGAGCGCAGCAGCCACAGGAAGCCGCCGATGTGGTCGAAGTGGGCGTGGCTGATGAAGACGTCGCTGACCTGGTGGGCGAGACGCGCCGGCAGGCGGCCGGGGTCGCCCAGGTCGAACAGCAGGCTGCGCGACTGGTGGCGCAGCCGCAGGTGCAGCAGCGGGTCGCCGAAGACGCCGTTGACCAGTGTCGCGGTGAAAGTGCCGAGATCGGCCCGGGGGCGCGGGCCGTCGCGGCTCTCCAGGGGCGCGGGGGTGTCGTCCAGCCCGGGCGTCTCCGGGGCGGTTGCGTGGGGCAGGGCGGTGCCCAGCTGGCCGTCGCGGCCGCGGCGAGCATCGCGCACCACCAGGGAATGGGGCGTGCCGGCAAGCGGCGGCGTGCGAATCCGCAGCCGCTCACCCTCCAGCGCCAGGATCTCGCCGAGCCCCAGGGTGTCGCCCCGGGCATCGAGCAGTCCCACCTGGCGCCCCGCCCAGGCCTCGGGGGCGCTGCGCGGCGGGGTGGTACCGGTCAGGGAAAGCGAGGGCAGCTCGAGTACGGCCTCGTGGGCCTGCACCAGCCAGGCGTCCCAGTCGTCGCTGCGCCGCGCGCGGCGCCAGCGCTTTCCGGGATGGCGGGCGTGCGGGGCCGGCGCCAGGGTGACGCTCTCCCGACCCAGGGCGCGACACTCCTCGTGCAGCGGGAAGGGCGCCGCTTCTGCCGCCAGCACCAGCAGGGCACCGACGCCTGCGGCCTGTGCCAGCGCCGGCAGCAGCTCGGCCCCGGCAGCGCCGCGTACCACCCCCGGGGCGTCCAGCAGCAGGGTGCCGGCGGGGGCCTGCTCGGCCAGCCGTCGCACCGCCTGCACCAGCGGCAACCGGAAACGGGCGGCATCCAGGGTGGCCAGCGCGGCGATCGCTTCCAGCCGCCACTCCCCGGCTTCCCAGCGGCCCAGGCAGGCCGCACCGGGTGGCCCGATGCCGGGCAGTCCCGGGTCGGCGCTCAGGCAGTGGCATGCCTGGCCCCGGGCGGCCAGGGTCGCCGCGGCGGCGCGCACCAGGGTGCTCTTGCCGCTGCCCGGCGCGCCGGCCACCAGCACGCGCTCATGGCGCTGCAGCAGGGCCAGCAGGGGGTGGTCCGCGGGGAGGTGCTCGGTCGGTGCAGGCATGTTGATGGCCCTCGGCATCGATATGCCCAGTGTGGGGGGATTGCCGAGGGGCGGCCACCCCGGTCGGGTGGCCTCTGGTATACTGCCGCCCATTCCGCAGCCATCGAATTCGCAGGAGTCCGCATGACCCGTATCGCCATCGTCGGCGTCGCCGGCCGCATGGGCCGCACCCTGGTCAACGCCGTGCAGCAGGATGCCGGGGCTACCCTGGCCGGCGGCATCGTCGAGCCCGGAAGCTCCCTGGTGGGCGCCGATATCGGCGAGCTGGCGGGGGTCGGCAAGCTGGGCGTGGCCGCCGTGGATTCACTCGAGGCCATCGTCGACGACATCGATGTGCTGATCGACTTCACCGCGCCGCAGGTGACGCTGGCCAACCTGGCCTTCTGCGCCGAGCACGGCAAGCGCATCGTCATCGGCACCACCGGCCTGAACGACGAGGAGCTCGCCGCGCTGGACGCCTTCCGCGACCGGGTGCCGATGGTCTTCGCGCCGAACATGAGCGTGGGAGTGAACCTGACGCTGAAGCTGCTCGAGACGGCGGCGAAGGCGCTGGGCGACGAGGGCTACGACATCGAGGTGATCGAGGCCCACCACCGCCACAAGGTGGATGCCCCCTCCGGCACGGCGCTGAAGATGGGCGAGGTGGTGGCCGAGAGCCTGGGGCGCACCCTCAAGGAGCATGGCGTCTTCGCCCGGGAGGGCCAGTGCGGGCCGCGCAGTGACAAGGAGATCGGCTTCGCCACCGTGCGTGCCGGTGACATCGTCGGCGAGCACACCGTGATGTTCGCCACCGAGGGCGAGCGCATCGAGATCACCCACAAGGCCTCGAGCCGCATGACCTTCGCCAAGGGCGCGGTGCGTGCCGCGCGCTGGGTGACCGGGCAGGCCAACGGCCGCTACTCGATGCAGGATGTGCTTGGGCTGGAGTGATGGCACTTGTGGGAGCCGTGCTTGCACGGCGATGTGATGCCCTCCGCCTATCGCGCTGCAAGCAGCGCTCCCACAAATTGATGGCCTCCGCCTTTCGTCGTGCAAATCGAAGCGTCGAACCGACGACTCCCGCAAAGCCCACCGCAGGCTATGGCGTGACATGGCCCCTTGGCAGCCCAGTATCGATGGCCCGCTCGGGGGTAGCCGCCGGGCACCATTTCCTGTAATATCCCCAAAATTTTGGCCGGGCGCGCGGGCAAACAGCCCTCTCGAGCGCTTGTTGCTTCGGCCCAGGCATTCCGAGCGAATGACAACAAGCGGGATGAAACCGGTCTTACATCGGGTTTCGTCCCGCTTTTTTACGGGCCGGCCACCCGGGGCCCGGCCATGGCCCCGCAGTATTCCTTGACGAGCTGTCTCGATAGCTCTCTATACACCTGGGAGGACGTTGCATTGAACAGACCCGCGATACTGGCCCTGGAAGACGGCAGTGTATTCCACGGCACGGCCATCGGTGCCGATGGACAAACCAGCGGTGAGGTGGTGTTCAATACGGCCATGACCGGTTACCAGGAAATCCTGACCGACCCCTCCTACACCCGTCAGATCGTCACCCTCACCTATCCGCACATCGGCAATACCGGCGTCAATGCCGAGGACGTCGAGTCCGGCGCCATCGCCGCCGCCGGCCTGGTGATCCGTGACCTCCCCCTGCTGGCCAGCAGCTTCCGCAGTGAACAGACGCTCTCCGACTACCTCAAGGGCCAGAACGTGCTGGGCATCGCCGACATCGATACCCGCCGCCTGACCCGCATCCTGCGCGACAAGGGCGCCCAGAACGGCGCGATCCTGGCGGGTGGCGAGGCCGAGGGCGACGATGCCGTGGAGCGGGCACTGGCCGCGGCCCGCGCCTTCCCGGGCCTCAAGGGCATGGACCTGGCCAAGGTGGTCTCCTGCCAGACCCCCTACGAGTGGAGCGAGGGCGAGTGGGCCCTGGGCAAGGGGTACGCCGATACCACCCAGGGTGAACGTCCCTACCACGTGGTCGCCTACGACTACGGCGTCAAGCGCAACATCCTGCGCATGCTCGCCTCCCGCGGCTGCCGCCTCACCGTGGTGCCGGCCCAGACCCCGGCCGCCGAGGTGCTGGCCATGGCCCCCGATGGCGTCTTCCTGGCCAACGGGCCCGGCGACCCCGAGCCCTGCGACTACGCCATCAAGGCGATCCAGGAGCTCCTCGAGACCGGGATCCCGGTGTTCGGCATCTGCCTGGGCCACCAGCTGCTGGCGCTGGCCAGCGGGGCGAAGACGGTGAAGATGAATCACGGCCACCACGGCGCCAACCACCCGGTGCAGGACCTCGATACCGGCCGCGTGATGATCACCAGCCAGAACCATGGTTTCGCCGCCGACGAGGCGAGCCTGCCGGCCAACCTGCGGGCCACCCACCGCTCGCTGTTCGACGGCACCCTGCAGGGCGTCGAGCGCACCGACCGCCCGGCCTTCAGCTTCCAGGGCCACCCCGAGGCGAGCCCGGGGCCGCGCGACGTGTCGCCGCTGTTCGACCGCTTCGTCACCATGATGAAGGAACGCCGCTAGGCAGCATCGCTCTCCATCAGACCGTCATTCATCGATTAGCCGCGGGAACCGTCATGCCCAAGCGTACCGACATCCAGAGCATCCTGATCATTGGTGCTGGCCCCATCGTCATCGGCCAGGCCTGCGAATTCGACTACTCCGGCGCCCAGGCCTGCAAGGCGCTGCGCGAGGAGGGTTACCGGGTCATCCTGGTCAACTCCAACCCGGCCACCATCATGACCGACCCGGTGATGGCCGACGCCACCTACATCGAGCCGATCACCTGGCAGGCGGTGGAGAAGATCATCGAGGCCGAGCGCCCGGATGCCGTGCTGCCGACCATGGGCGGCCAGACGGCGCTCAACTGCGCCCTGGACCTGGACAAGCACGGCGTGCTGACGAAGTACGGCGTGGAGATGATCGGCGCCAACGCCGATGCCATCAACAAGGCCGAGGACCGCGACCTCTTCGACCAGGCCATGAAGCGCATCGGCCTGGAGTGTCCCAAGGCCGAGGTGGCGCACAGCATGGAAGAGGCCTGGCGGATCCAGGCGTCGCTGGGCTTCCCGGTGATCATCCGCCCCTCCTACACCATGGGTGGCTCCGGCGGCGGCGTGGCCTACAACAAGGAGGAGTTCGAGGAGATCTGCACCCGCGGCTTCGAGCTCTCCAACAACCACGAGCTCTTGATCGACGAGTCGCTGCTGGGCTGGAAGGAGTACGAGATGGAGGTCGTCCGTGATCGGAACGACAACTGCATCATCGTCTGCGCCATCGAGAACTTCGACCCCATGGGCGTGCACACCGGCGACTCCATCACCGTGGCCCCGGCCCAGACGCTGACCGACAAGGAATACCAGATCATGCGCGACGCCTCGCTGGCGGTGCTGCGCGAGATCGGCGTCGAGACCGGCGGTTCCAACGTGCAGTTCGGCGTCGACCCCGACACCGGGCGCGTGGTGGTCATCGAGATGAACCCGCGGGTGTCGCGCTCCTCGGCGCTGGCCTCCAAGGCCACCGGCTTCCCGATCGCCAAGATCGCCGCCAAGCTGGCGGTGGGCTACACCCTGGACGAGCTTTCGAACGACATCACCGGCGGGCGCACCCCGGCCTCCTTCGAGCCTTCCATCGACTACGTCGTAACCAAGATCCCGCGCTTCACCTTCGAGAAGTTCCCCCAGGCCAACGATCGCCTGACCACCCAGATGAAGTCGGTGGGCGAGGTGATGGCCATCGGTCGCACCTTCCAGGAGTCGCTGCAGAAGGCGCTGCGTGGCCTGGAGACCGGCAACGACGGCCTCGACCCCAAGTTTCCCGAGTTCAAGCCCGGCGAGTTCAGCGACGAGGCCATGGCGCACATCAAGGGCGAGCTGCAGGCCGCCGGTGCCGAGCGCATCTTCTTCGTCGCCGACGCCATGCGCGCCGGGATGAGCGTCGACGAGGTCTTCGCGCTGACCAACATCGACCGCTGGTACCTGGTGCAGATCGAGGACCTGGTGGCCACCGAGGCCGAGGTGGCGCGTCGCTCGCTCTCCGAGTTCACTCCCCGCGAGCTGTTCGCCCTCAAGCGCAAGGGCTTCTCGGATGCCCGCCTGGCGAGCCTGCTGGGGGTCGCCGAGAAGGAGTTCCGCCGCACCCGCCAGCAGGCCGGCATTCGCCCGGTCTACAAGCGGGTCGACACCTGTGCCGCGGAGTTCGCCTCGGACACCGCCTACATGTACTCGACCTACGAGGAGGAGTGCGAGGCGGAGGTCTCCGACCGCCAGAAGATCATGGTGCTGGGTGGCGGGCCCAACCGCATCGGCCAGGGCATCGAGTTCGACTACTGCTGCGTCCATGCCGCCTTCGCCATGCACGACGACGGCTATGAGACCATCATGGTCAACTGCAACCCGGAGACCGTCTCCACCGACTACGACACCAGTGACCGCCTCTACTTCGAGCCGGTGACCCTGGAGGACGTGCTGGAGATCGCCGACAAGGAGCAGCCGGTCGGCGTGATCGTGCAGTTCGGCGGCCAGACCCCGCTGAAGCTCGCCCGCGAGCTCGAGGCCGCCGGCGTGCCGATCATCGGCACCACCCCGGACGCCATCGACCGCGCCGAGGACCGCGAGCGCTTCCAGCAGATGATCGACAAGCTGGGCCTCAAGCAGCCGCCCAACGCCACCGCGCGCAGCTTCGAGGAGGCCTTCGCCAAGGCCGAGGCGATCGGCTATCCGCTGGTGGTGCGTCCCAGCTACGTGCTGGGCGGACGCGCCATGGAGATCGTCTACGACGCCTCTGAGCTGGAGAACTACATGACCCACGCGGTCAAGGTCTCCAACGACTCCCCGGTGCTGCTCGACCACTTCCTCAATGCCGCCATCGAGATCGACATCGACGCGGTCAGCGACGGGGCCGAGGTGGTGATCGGCGGCATCATGCAGCACATCGAGCAGGCCGGCGTACACTCCGGCGATTCCGCCTGCTCGCTGCCGCCCTACTCGCTGCCCGCCGAGGTGCAGGACGCGATGCGCGAGCAGGTCCGGCAGATGGCCGTGGAGCTCGGCGTCAAGGGCCTGATGAACGTCCAGCTGGCCTGGCAGGACGGCGAGATCTACGTCATCGAGGTCAACCCGCGCGCCTCGCGCACCGTGCCTTTCGTCTCCAAGTGCATCGGCACCTCGCTTGCCCAGATCGCCGCGCGCTGCATGGCCGGCACCAGCCTGGCCGAGCAGGGCTTCACCCGCGAGATCGTGCCGCACTTCTTCAGCGTCAAGGAGGCGGTCTTCCCGTTCAACAAGTTCCCGGGGGTCGACCCGATCCTCTCCCCGGAGATGAAGTCCACCGGCGAGGTGATGGGCAGTGGCGACACCTTCGCCGAGGCCTTCTACAAGGCGCAGCTCGGCGCCGGCGAGGCGATCCCGCCACTCGAGGGCGAGCGCAAGGCGTTCCTCTCGGTGCGTGACCCGGACAAGGCGGGAGTTATCGAGGTGGCCCGTTCTCTGGTAACCTTGGGGTTCACTCTGTGCGCGACCCGTGGCACGGCGGAGGCCCTTGAGGCCGCCGACCTGCCGGTGGAGATCGTCAACAAGGTCTATGAGGGCCGTCCGCATATCGTCGATCTGCTCAAGAACGACGAGGTCGCCTATATCGTCAACACCACCGAGGGCCGCCAGGCCATCAATGACTCCTCGGTGATCCGCCGCACTGCACTCGCCCGCAAGGTTCCCTATGCCACCACCCTGGCAGGGGCCAATGCCGTTTGCATGGCGCTCGAGTACGGCAATGCCATTACCGTGCGGCGGCTACAGGAACTGCATGCAGGAGCTACGCAATGAACAAGGTCCCGATGACCGTCGCCGGTGAGAAGCGGCTTCGCAAGGAGCTGGAGGAGCTCAAGGGCGAGGCGCGGCCGAGGGTGATTGCCGCCATCGCCGAGGCTCGCGAGCACGGCGACCTGAAGGAGAACGCCGAGTACCATGCGGCCCGCGAGCAGCAGGGGTTCATCGAGGGGCGCATCCAGGAGATCGAGGGCAAGCTCTCCAACGCCCAGGTGATCGACGTCACCAAGCTGCCCCAGACCGGCAAGGTGATCTTCGGCGTGACCGTGGGGCTGATCAACCTGGAGACCGACGACGAGGTGACCTACCGCATCGTCGGCGAGGACGAGGCCGACATCAAGGCCGGCCGCATCTCGGTGACCTCGCCCATCGCTCGTGCCCTGATCGGCAAGGAGGAGGGCGACGTGGTGGTGGTGCGCACCCCCGGCGGCGAGGTCGAGTACGAGATCTCCAGCGTCGAGCACCTGTAGCCCTTCGGGCAGCGACAAGCTACAAGGATCAAGCTACAAGAAAGCCCCGCAGGCGAATGCCTGCGGGGCTTCTTCATCTCTGCAAGACGGCAAGCTGTGCTTGCTCCTTGCTCCTTGCTCCTTGCTCCTTGCTCCTCGCGCGAAGCGCGTCAGCGCCGCCCGTGGTGATTCTCGAAGCGCGTGATGTTGGAGAGCTTCGGGTTGGCCCGGGGGTTGTGGCGGTAGAGCAGGGCCATCTTGCCGATCTTCTGTACCAGCTCGGCGCCGCTCGCCGCGACCAGCTCGTCGAGCATGGCGGCGCGGTCATCGCGGTCGGGCAGGGCGAGCTTGACCTTGACCAGCTCATGGTCGCCCAGGGCGCGGTCGAGCTCGGCGAGGACCCCCTCGGAGGCCCCGTTCTCGGAGACGGTGACCACGGGGTCGAGGTGGTGGCCGATGCTGCGGAATGCTCTCTTTTGTGCCTGTGACAAGCTCATGGTATCTTGCTTCTTCCCGGTTGGCGCGCAGCGCACATGGTACGGTGAAACGCCGCGTGGCGAAAGCTCGCCGCCCTGTCTCCGCATGTTTCCTTCGACCGGTCCCGCAGGTCAGCACCCCGTCGTACCTCCACCAGGTCTTACCGGAATCCGCTCGACTGCCTGTCATTCATGGTCATTCACAGGTGATGCCGTGGCACGTTCCAACGCTTCCCGCTCCAAGGGCGCTGCCGGCAAGGCGCCGGCCAGCAAGACCAGCAAGGGCTGGCTGAAGGAGCACTTCGACGACCGCTTCGTGCAGCAGAGCTGGCAGGACGGCTATCGCAGCCGCGCCAGCTACAAGCTGCTGGCGCTTGACGAGAAGGACCGCCTGCTGCGTCGCGGAATGACGGTGATCGACCTAGGCGCCGCCCCGGGCGGCTGGAGCCAGGTGGCCGCCGAGAAGGTCGGCTCCGAAGGGGTGGTGATCGCCTCCGACATCCTCGAGATGGATGCCCTGGCGGATGTCGACTTCATCCAGGGCGACTTCACCGAGGAGCGCGTGCTCGAGGAAATCCTCGCCGCCCTCGGTGACCGGCCGGTAGACCTTGTGATGTCCGACATGGCCCCCAACATGAGTGGGATGGCGGCCATCGACCAGCCCCAGGCGATGTACCTCGTCGAGCTGGCGCTGGACCTGGCGCGCCAGACGCTCTCGCCCGGCGGCACCTTCCTGGCCAAGGTGTTCCAGGGTGAGGGGTTCGATGCCTTTCTCAAGGAGCTGCGCGGCAGCTTCACGCGGGTGGTGACCCGCAAGCCGGAGGCCTCCCGGGCACGCTCCCGCGAGGTCTACCTGCTGGCGGAAGGGTTTCGCGGCTGAGGCACGTCCTCGGCCGCACACGGGGCGCGGCTGTGATAGGCCGCGCCTAACGGGCCGATTGCCGGACAGGACGCCGCGACTGTGTCACAGTGGCGGCAGTTTCCCGCTCCGGCCGTAGGCTGGCTGAACATGTGCCGCTCATGTAGTGTCGAAGGACCAGGCATTTTCGGCCGACAGATTCTTGCAATGAGGGTAGTCCCTTGAACGACATGGCGAAGAACCTGATTCTGTGGTTGGTCATCGCGGCAGTGCTGCTGACGGTGTTCAACAACTTCAGCGTCGACAGCTCACCGCAGGCGATGAACTACTCCCAGTTCGTCCAGCAGGTGCAGAACGAGCAGATCCGCAGCGTGACCATCGATGGCTACACCGTCACCGGTGAACGCACGGACGGGTCCCAGTTCCGGACCATCCGCCCGGCGGCGGAGGATCCCAAGCTGATGGATGACCTGCTCGCCAATAACGTCACCGTGGTGGGCAAGGAGCCCGAGCAGCAGAGCCTGTGGATGCGCCTGCTGATCGCCAGCTTCCCGATCTTGCTGATCCTCGCCATCTTCATGTTCTTCATGCGCCAGATGCAGGGCGGTGGGGCCGGCAAGGGCGGGCCGATGAGCTTCGGCAAGTCCAAGGCCAAGCTGCTCTCCCAGGACCAGATCAAGACCACCTTCGCCGATGTCGCCGGCTGCGACGAGGCCAAGGAGGAGGTCGAGGAGCTGGTCGACTTCCTGCGCGACCCGACCAAGTTCCAGCGCCTGGGCGGTACCATTCCGCGCGGCGTGCTGATGGTGGGCCCGCCGGGCACCGGCAAGACCCTGCTCGCCAAGTCCATCGCCGGCGAGGCCAAGGTGCCGTTCTTCTCGATCTCCGGTTCCGACTTCGTCGAGATGTTCGTCGGCGTGGGCGCCTCCCGCGTGCGTGACATGTTCGAGCAGGCCAAGAAGCAGGCGCCCTGCATCATCTTCATCGACGAGATCGACGCCGTGGGCCGCTCGCGCGGTGCCGGCATGGGCGGCGGCAACGACGAGCGCGAGCAGACCCTCAACCAGCTGCTGGTCGAGATGGACGGCTTCGAGGCCAACGAAGGCATCATCGTCATCGCCGCCACCAACCGTCCCGACGTGCTCGACCCCGCGCTGCTGCGCCCGGGCCGCTTCGACCGCCAGGTGGTGGTGCCGCTGCCGGACATCCGCGGCCGCGAGCACATCCTCAACGTGCACCTGCGCAAGGTGCCGCTGGCCGACGACGTCAAGCCGTCGCTGATCGCCCGCGGCACCCCGGGCTTCTCCGGCGCCGACCTGGCCAACCTAGTCAACGAGGCCGCGCTCTTCGCCGCACGGCGCAACAAGCGCCTGGTGAGCATGGAAGAGCTCGACATGGCCAAGGACAAGATCATGATGGGCGCCGAGCGCAAGTCCATGGTCATGACCGACAAGGAGAAGCTCAACACCGCCTACCACGAGTCGGGCCACGCCATCATCGGCCTGGTGATGCCGGAGCACGACCCGGTCTACAAGGTGACCATCATCCCCCGCGGCCGGGCGCTGGGCGTGACCATGTTCCTGCCGGAGGAGGATCGCTACAGCCTCTCGCGCCAGCAGATCATCAGCCAGATCTGCTCGCTGTTCGGCGGCCGCATCGCCGAGGAGATGACGCTGGGGCCGAACGGTGTCACCACCGGCGCCTCCAACGACATCAAGCGGGCCACCGAGCTGGCGCACAACATGGTCGCCAAGTGGGGCCTCTCCGAGGAGATGGGGCCGATCATGTACGACGAGGACGAGTCCCACCAGTTCCTCGGCGGGCCCGGCCAGGGTGGCAAGCTCAAGTCCGGCGAGACCACCTCCAAGCTGGACAAGGAGGTGCGCAAGATCATCGACGGCTGCTACGACCAGGCCAAGAAGATCCTCGAGGAGAATCGCGACAAGCTCGACGCCATGGCCGAGGCGCTGATGAAGTACGAGACCATCGACTCCCATCAGCTCAAGGACATCATGGAAGGGCGGGATCCGCGGCCCCCCGAGGGCTGGGACGATCCGAGCAGCGGCGCCCCCTCGGGCGGCGAGCCGCGCCCCGAGCCGGCCCCGGAGTCGAGCGACGATGCCGAGGACGACGAGACGCCCAGGCGTCGACCCTCCGACCCGCTGGGAGGTCCGGCCGGCAGCTGAGGCCGTCCGCCAAGCAACCACAGGCGCCCTGCGGGGCGCCTTTGCCGTTCGACCGACAGGAAGACGATGGATACCCGAACACCGACGCATCTGCCGTGTGGCCGGCACCGGCTCGACCTCTCCTTTCCCCGCATCATGGGGATCCTCAACGTTACCCCCGACTCCTTCTCCGACGGCGGCCGCCATGCGGTGCCGGATGACGCCCTGCGTCATGCCGAACGGATGCTGGCCGAGGGGGCCGCGATCATCGACGTGGGCGGCGAGTCCACGCGGCCCGGTGCCGAGCCGGTCTCGGTCCAGCAGGAGCTGGACCGGGTGGTGCCGGTGGTGGAGGCCCTGGTGCGCGAGTTCGATGCCCTGGTCTCGGTGGATACCAGCACCCCCGAGGTGATGCAGGCGACGGCCCAGGCCGGCGCCTGCATGATCAACGACGTGCGCAATCTGCGCCGCGAGGGGGCGCTCTCGGCGGCGGTCGCCAGCGGGCTGCCGGTATGCCTGATGCACATGGTCGGCGAGCCCGGCGACATGCAGGACGACCCGCGCTACGACGTGCCGGTGGAGGAGGCCGTGGCCGCCTTCCTGAGCGAACGGGTGGCGGCCTGCGAGGCGGCCGGCCTGCGACGCGAACGCATGCTGCTCGACCCGGGCTTCGGCTTCGCCAAGACGGTGGAGCACAACCTGCGCCTGCTCAGGCACATGGACCGCCTGGAGGCGCTCGGGCTGCCGCTGCTGGTGGGCATGTCGCGCAAGAGCATGATCGGCAAGGTGCTGGGGCGGCCGGTGGAGGAGCGCCTCTCCGGCGGCCTGGCGCTCTCCGCCATGGCGGTGGAGCGCGGCGCCCGCATCCTGCGCGTCCACGACGTGGGGCCCCACGTGGACGCGGTGAACATGACCTGGGCCGTACTCGAGGAAGGCAGGACGCATGACTAGACGCTATTTCGGCACCGATGGCATTCGCGGCACCGTGGGGGAGTCCCCCATCACCGCGGACTTCATGCTCAAGCTGGGCTGGGCCACCGGCCGGGTGCTGACCCGGGAGAAGGGGCGTGCCCGGGTGATGATCGGCAAGGACACGCGGATCTCCGGCTACATGTTCGAGTCGGCCCTGGAGTCCGGGCTCTCCGCCGCCGGCGTCGACGTCATGCTGCTGGGGCCCATGCCGACGCCGGCCATCGCCTACCTGACGCGCACCTTCCGCGCCGACGCCGGCATCGTCATCTCGGCCTCCCACAATCCCTTCCAGGACAACGGCATCAAGTTCTTCTCCGCCGCCGGCACCAAGCTGGCCGACGAGGTCGAGGCGCGCATCGAGGCCATGCTCGAGGAGCCTCTGACCACCGTGGCGCCGGATCGCCTGGGCAAGGCGATGCGGGTCGACGACGCCCCCGGCCGCTACATCGAGTTCTGCAAGTCCACCATTCCCGATCGGGTCAGCCTGCACGGGCTGAAGATGGTCGTCGACTGCGCCCACGGCGCCACCTATCACATCGCCCCCAGCGTGTTTCGCGAGATGGGTGCCGAGGTCAGCCTGATCGGCGCCACCCCGGACGGCCTCAACATCAACCAGGAAGTGGGCTCGACTCACCCCGCCGCGCTGCGGGCGGCGGTGATCCAGCAGGGGGCCGACCTCGGGGTGGCCTTCGACGGCGACGGCGACCGGGTGCTGCTGGTGGATGCCGACGGTCGCGAGATCGACGGCGACGACATCCTCTACCTGATCGCCAGGGATCGCCATGCCCGGGGGGAGCTGGGCGGTGGCGTGGTGGGGACCCTGATGTCCAACTTCGGCCTGGCGGCCGCCATGGAGGAGCTCGAGATCCCCTTCGAGCGCGCCAAGGTGGGCGACCGCTACGTCATGGAGCGGCTGGCGACCCACGGCTGGCAGCTGGGTGGCGAGTCCTCCGGCCATATCGTCTGCGGTCACGTGCAGACCACCGGCGACGGCATCGTCTCGGCACTGCAGGTACTGGCGATCATGGTCCGCGAGCAGCAGTCGCTGGGTCGCCTGCTGGCCGGCCTGCAGAAGGCTCCCCAGGCGCTGGTCAACGTGCGCCTGACCCCGGGCAGCGATGCCAAGGCGCTGCTGGAGCAGGCCTCCCTCAGGCAGGCGGTGAGCAGCCTGGAGGCGGAACTCGGCGACCAGGGGCGCGTGCTGCTGCGGGCCTCGGGTACCGAGCCGCTGATCCGCGTGATGGTCGAGGGGCGTCCCCACCTGGACGTCGATGCCCTGGCGCGTCGCCTGGCCGACGACGTCCAGGCGCTGCTCGGCTGATCGGAGGCGGTCAGGGCCCGGTTGTCTTGACCGGGCCCCTCCTATACCATTTCGCACCACCTTGAAAGAGGACCCCCCATGCGCATGCCGCTGATCGCCGGTAACTGGAAGATGAACGGCTCCCTGGCCCTGGTCGAGGAGTTCGGCCGGGCCTTCGCCGACGTCTCCCTGCCCGTGAGCGTCGAGGTGGCGCTGATGGTGCCCTTTCCCTTCCTGGACGCGGCGGGCCGGGCGCTCGGCGAGACGTCGGTGACGGTCGGCGCCCAGACGCTCAGCGACCAACCCTCGGGGGCCTTCACCGGCGAGGTCAGCGCGGCGATGCTGCGCGAGTGCGGCGCCCGGCTGGTGCTCGTCGGCCACTCCGAGCGCCGCACCCTGTTCGGCGAGGATGATGCCGCGGTGCTGGCGCGGGTCAAGGCGGCCCTCTCCGAGGAGCTCACGCCGGTGCTGTGCGTCGGCGAGACCCTCGAGGAGCGAGAGGCCGAGCGCACCGAGGCGGTGGTGCTGGGCCAGGTCGAGGCGGTGTTCGACGCCCTCGATGCGGCCGAGCGCGCCCGCCTGGTGGTCGCCTATGAGCCCGTCTGGGCCATCGGCACCGGCCGCACGGCGAGCCCCGAGCAGGCCCAGGCGGTGCACGCGGCCATCCGCGGGTGCCTGGCGCGCTACGACGCCGGCCTGGCCGACGGCATGCGTCTGCTGTACGGCGGCAGCATGAAGGCGGATAATGCCGCCGAGCTGCTCGCCCAGCCCGATATCGACGGCGGCCTGGTGGGCGGTGCCTCGCTCAAGGTCGACGATTTCCTAGCCATTTGTCAGTCAGCAGGTTGAATCCATGCAAGTTGCCATTCTCATGACCCACGTGGCGATCGCCATCGCCCTGGTCGTCCTGATCCTGCTGCAGCAGGGCAAGGGCGCCGAAGCCGGTGCCGCCTTCGGTGGCGGTGCCTCCCAGACCGTGTTCGGCTCGCGGGGCAGCGGCAGCTTCCTGGCGAAGTTCACCGGGCTGCTGGCCGTGGCCTTCTTCGCCACGTCCCTGACCCTGGCCTGGTTCGCCTCCCAGGCGGGCGAGGCGCCGGAGGCCGGCATTCCCGATGCCGAGCTGATCGAGCAGCAGAATGCCGTGCCGACCCTTGACGATGCCGGTGGGGATGTGGATAATACGGCGCCAGCGCTGGAGGAAAGCGGCGACTGACGTCGTCATCCAGCCTCCCCGATGCCGAAGTGGTGGAATTGGTAGACACGCTATCTTGAGGGGGTAGTGACCTTACGGTCGTGCGGGTTCAAGTCCCGCCTTCGGCACCATATGCGAAGCGCTCGACGCAGTCGTCGGGGCTTCGAAGCAGGATTGGCAGTATGCGGTGTTGCCGCTTGACGAAGTCGTCATGCGGGCTTACAATCACCGGCCTAGATTGATGCGGGGTGGAGCAGTCTGGTAGCTCGTCGGGCTCATAACCCGAAGGTCATCGGTTCAAATCCGGTCCCCGCTACCATCTTCCTGGCAGGCATGCAGAGGTTAGAGGGGCATGCCAGAGAGCCGAAGTGGTATACAGGTTTCTTGTGAAAGCCCCTTCCTGTGAAGGGGCTTTTTGTTAGCAGCTTGCCGGCCGGAGACGGCGGCGCTGCTCCGGGCAACGCCAATCAGCCACCTGACTCTTCTCTTCACTCCCGGCCAGGTGCCTGATGCAACGGCTGTAGGAGCTTTCTTCCGTGGCAATCAAGGATGCTGCGCTGCATGCGCTGATCGAGCCGGTGGTCTCCGCCATGGGGTTCGAGCTATGGGGCATCGATCATCTGTCCCAGGGCAAACATTCCCGCCTGGTGATCTATATCGATCATGAGGACGGGGTGAGCGTGGACGATTGCGCCGACGTCAGCCGCCAGGTCAGTGCGGTGCTCGATGTCGAGGACCCGGTGCCCGGCGAGTACCGGCTGGAAGTCTCCTCGCCGGGCATGGACCGGCCGCTGTTCACCCTCGAGCAGTTCGAGCGCTACGCCGGTCATGTGGTGGCCGTGAAGCTGCGCCTGCCCTTCGACGGGCGGCGCAAGTTCCAGGGGTTGCTGGCCGGGGTCGAGAGCGACGAGGTACTGCTGCAGATTGACGGCGAGGAGTATTGCTTTCCCATCGAGGGCATCGATCAGGCGCGGGTCGTCCCGCAGTTCACGTGATGGGCTCGGTGCATAAGGACAGGTTCACTGGCGAGGCTAAGGCATGAGTAAAGAAATTCTGGCGGTCGTCGACGCGATCTCCAACGAGAAGGGGGTCAACCGCGAGGTGATCTTCGAGGCCGTCGAGGCGGCCCTGGCCAGTGCATCGCGCAAGCGCTTCGAGGACGAGGAAGCCAGCGTGCGCGTGCACATCGACCGCGAGACCGGCGACTACGAGACGTTCCGTCGCTGGGAGGTGGTCGAGGACGATGACTTCGACGGGCCCGATGCCCAGATCAAGCTCTCCTTCGCCGAGCGCCGTGACCCGCCCCTGGGGCTGGGCGACGTGGTCGAGGAGCGCATCGAGAACGCCTCCTTCGGCCGGATCGCCGCCCAGACCGCCAAGCAGGTCATCGTGCAGAAGGTGCGCGAGGCCGAGCGGGCCGAGGTGGTACGCCAGTATGCCGAGCGCGAGGGCGAGCTGGTCGCCGGCATCGTCAAGAAGACGACACGCGACGGCCTGATCATCGACCTGGGCGAGAATGCCGAGGCCTTCCTGCCGCGCAGCGAGATGATCCCCGGCGAGCGCTACCGCATGAACGAGCGGGTCCGCGCGCTGCTCACCAAGGTCGACCCCGAGGCGCGCGGCGCCCAGTTGATCCTGTCGCGCACCTGTCCGGAGCTGATCATCGAGCTGTTCAGCATCGAGGTGCCGGAGATCGCCGAGCAGCTCATCGAGATCAAGGGCGCGGCACGCGACCCGGGCTCGCGGGCCAAGATCGCGGTCAAGACCAACGACCGGCGCATCGACCCGGTGGGGGCCTGCGTGGGCATGCGCGGCTCGCGGGTGCAGGCGGTCTCCTCGGAGCTGCAGAATGAGCGCGTGGACATCGTGCTGTGGGACGACAACCCCGCCCAGCTGGTGATCAACGCCATGGCGCCCGCGGATGTCGCCTCGATCCTCGTCGACGAGGAGGCCCACGCCATGGACGTGGCCGTCGCCGAGGACAACCTGGCCCAGGCCATCGGCCGCAGTGGCCAGAACGTGCGCCTGGCCTCCGAGCTCACCGGATGGCGTCTCAACGTCATGACCGAGGAGGAGGCCGAGGACAAGCGCGATCAGGAGATCGACAGCCTGGTCGAGCATTTCATCCAGCATCTGGACATCGACGAGGATGTGGCGCGCCTGCTGGTGGAGGAGGGCTTTACCTCCCTGGAGGAGGTCGCCTACGTGCCGGTCGAGGAGATGCTGGAGATCGAGGAGTTCGACGAGGAGCTCATCGAGGAGCTGCGCGCTCGTGCCAAGGACGAACTGCTGAACCTGGCCATCGCCTCCGAGGAGGAGCTCGATGGTGCCCAGCCGGCCGACGACCTGCTGGAGATGGACGGTATGGAGCGCCACCTGGCCTTCATCCTGGCCAGTCGAGACATTGTCACCATGGAGGACCTGGCCGAGCAGTCCGTCGATGACCTGCTGGACATCGAGGGAATCGACGAGGAGCGCGCCGCGGCACTGATCATGACTGCCCGTGCGCCATGGTTCGAGAACGAACAGTAAACGGGTCACGGGCTGAGGAGGGTCGTAATGTCAGAAATGACCGTTAAGGATTTTGCAGCGAAGGTGGGGCGCGACGTGCCCCGCCTGCTGGAGCAGATGAAGGAAGCCGGGCTCGGTCAGAAGTCCGAGAGTGATGCCGTGTCCGAGGAGGACAAGCGGCAGCTGCTCGACTATCTCACCAAGAGCCACGGCGGCAGCGGCGCGGGGGCGAAGAACCGCATCACCCTGACGCGCAAGACGCGCAGCCGCATCAAGACCGGTGAGCGGGGCAAGAGCATCGAGGTGCAGGTGCGCAAGAAGCGCACCTACGTCAAGCGCGAGGAAGAGAAGCCCGCCGAGGAGCCGCAGGCCCAGGATCACGGGCCGCGCCAGCTGGTGGGCGACATGGCCGATTCCCAGCAGGCCCAGGCCGCCAAGGATGCCCGCGAGGCCGAAGAAGCCCAGGCGCGTGCCGCCGAGGAGTCCGCCCGCGAGGCCGCGGCCAAGCTCGAGGCCGAGAAGGCCGCCGCCGAGCCCGAGATTCCGGTGCCGGAGCTCGACACCGCCCAGCCCGCGGAGGAGCCCCCGGCGCCGCCCAAGGAGGGACGTCCCGAGCCGCGCCGCGCCGCGGTCAAGAAGGCGACCACCAAGGCCGGCGCCGGCAAGAAGGGCCGTGGCGAGCGTGACGATGACGATCGCGGTGACCGCGAGGAGCGTCGCCGTGGCGGCAAGAAGGCCAAGCGCGCCGAGCGTCGTGGTGGCCGCCGCGGTGGTGCCAGCCAGGGCGGTGGCGGCAAGCACGGCTTCCAGAAGCCGACCCAGCCGATCGTCCGCGAGGTCTCCATCCCCGAGTCGATCAGCGTTGCCGACCTGGCCGACAAGATGTCGATCAAGGCCAACGAGGTCATCAAGGCCATGTTCACCATGGGCGCGGCGGTGACCATCAACCAGACCATCGACCAGGACACCGCGGCCATCGTGGTCGAGGAGATGGGCCACAAGCCCAAGCTGGTCAAGGACGATGCGCTGGAGACCGAGGTCCTCGAGGGCATCTCCTACGAGGGCGAGGAGATCACCCGCTCGCCGGTGGTCACGGTCATGGGTCACGTCGACCACGGCAAGACCTCGCTGCTCGACTACATCCGCAAGGCCAAGGTGGCGACCGGCGAAGCCGGCGGCATCACCCAGCATATCGGTGCCTACCACGTCGAAGACGACCACGGTGGCGTGACCTTCCTGGATACCCCGGGCCACGCGGCGTTCACCGCCATGCGTGCCCGCGGTGCCAAGGCCACCGACGTGGTGGTGCTGGTGGTGGCCGCCGATGACGGCGTCATGCCCCAGACCATCGAGGCGATCGAGCACTCCAAGGCCGCCGAAGTACCGATGGTGGTCGCGGTCAACAAGATCGACAAGTCGGGCGCGGATCCGGACCGGGTCAAGAACGAGCTCTCCCAGCACGGCGTGATCTCCGAGGAGTGGGGCGGCGACACCCAGTTCGTGCACGTCTCCGCCCACACCGGCGAGGGCATCGAGGAGTTGCTGGAAGCCATCCAGCTGGTCTCCGAGGTACTCGAGCTCAAGGCGGTCCCCGAGGCGCCCGGCAAGGGCGTGGTGGTCGAGTCGCGCCTGGACAAGGGCCGCGGCCCGGTGGCCACGGTGCTGGTCCAGAACGGTACCCTGAAGAAGGGTGACATCGTGCTGGCCGGCCTGCACTACGGCCGTGTCCGCGCGCTGACCAACGAGCTGGGCAAGCAGGTCGACGAGGCCGGTCCCTCCACCCCGGTGGAGATCCAGGGCCTGGACGGCACCCCCGAGGCGGGCGACGACTTCATGGTGCTGGCCGACGAGAAGAAGGCCCGCGAGGTCGCCAACTTCCGTCAGGGCAAGTACCGCGAGGTGCGCCTGGCGCGCCAGCAGAAGGCCAAGCTGGAGAACATGTTCAGCCAGATGGGCCAGGACGTGGCGGCCAAGCTCAACATCGTGCTCAAGGCCGACGTCCAGGGTTCCCTGGAAGCGATCAAGGGCGCCCTGGAAGAGCTCTCCACCGACGAGGTGGAAGTGGCCGTGGTCTCCTCCGGCGTGGGCGGCATCACCGGTACCGATGCCAACCTGGCGCTGGCCAGTGACGCCATCGTGGTCGGCTTCAACGTGCGTGCCGACGCCGCGGCTCGCGAGATCATCGAGCGTGAAGGGCTGGACCTGCGCTATTACAGCGTCATCTACCAGCTGATCGACGAGGTCAAGCAGGCCATGAGCGGCATGCTGGCGCCGGAGTGGAAGGAAGAGATCGTCGGCGTGGCCGAGGTCCGCGACGTCTTCCGCGCACCCAAGATCGGTGCCGTGGCCGGCTGCATGGTGGTCGAGGGCAGCGTCTTCCGTAACAAGAAGATCCGCGTGCTGCGCGACAACGTGGTGATCTACGAGGGCGAGCTCGAGTCCCTGCGCCGCTTCAAGGACGACGTCCAGGAAGTGCGCAACGGCATGGAGTGCGGCATCGGCGTGAAGAACTACAACGATGTCCAGGTCGGCGACAAGATCGAGGTCTTCGATCAGGTCAAGGTCGAGCGGACCCTCTAAGGGCTCGAGGAGTCGTACATGCGCGAGTTCAAGCGTACCGACCGGGTGGCCGACCAGCTCCAGAAGGAGCTGGCGGTGCTCATCCAGCGCGAGGTCAAGGACCCGCGCCTGGGCATGGTCACCGTCAGCGGCGTCGAGGTCAGTCGCGACCTCGGCTATGCCGATGTCCACGTGACCCTGCTGGGCGAGCAGACCCCGGAGCGCATCAAGGAGAACCTGGCGGTGCTCAAGCGGGCCGCCGGTTTCCTGCGCAGCCAGATCGCCCGTCGCATCAAGCTGCGCCATGTGCCGGAACTGCGCTTCCACTACGACGAGAGCGTGGTGCGTGGCCAGCGGCTGTCGTCGCTGATCGACGAGGCCGTCGCCAGCGACCAGGCCCAGCACGACGAGGCGGCGGATGACGACCGCGGCCCGGCCGACGGTTCGGTCGACGATCGTTCGGCAGGCAGTGGTTCGGCAGACAGGGACGAGCGCGACTGATGGCAAGGCGGCGTCGCGGGTTGCCGGTGAACGGTGTGCTGCTGCTGGACAAGCCGAAGGGCCTCTCCAGCAACCATGCGCTGCAGCGGGCGCGGCGCCTGTTCCAGGCCCAGAAGGCCGGCCACACGGGAACCCTGGATCCCATGGCCACCGGCCTGCTGCCAGTGTGCTTCGGCGAGGCGACCAAGTTCTCCGCCCACCTGCTGGAGGCCGACAAGGTCTACCGCACCCGGGTGGAGCTCGGCGCGATCACCGACACCGGTGATGCCGAGGGCGAGGTGGTCGAGCGCCGCGCGGTGCCCCGGCTGACCGAGGCCGACATCGAGGGCGTGCTCGAGCGCTTCCGCGGCGAGATCGAGCAGGTGCCGCCGATGTATTCGGCGCTCAAGCATCAGGGACGCAAGCTCTACGAACTGGCCCGCGAGGGCAAGTCGATCGAGCGTGCAGCCAGGCGCGTGAGGGTGTATGATGCGCGCCTTCTTGCCCTTGCCGACACCGCCTTCGAGCTCGAAGTGCGCGTCAGCAAGGGGACCTATATCCGTACCCTGGCCGAGGACATCGGCCAGGCCCTGGGCTGCGGAGCGCACATCAGCGCGCTGCGCCGCCTGGAGACGGGCCCCTTCACGGGCGAGGGCATGCTGACCCTCGACGCGCTGGAGGCCCTGCCCGGCCAGGCCGAGCGCGAGGCGGTGCTGCTGCCCGTCGACGTGCTGGTCGACCACCTTCCGCGGCTCGAGGTCGATGCCGCGGCAGCCAGCCGGCTGACCCATGGCCAGGCGGCCCGGGTCGAGACCGGCGAGCTGGCCGGGGACGAGACGGCAAGACTCTACTGCGACGGGGCCTTCCTGGGCCTCGGCGTGGTGGCGGGGCCACAGGAGGTGGCGCCGAAACGGCTGCTGAGCAGCGCAGCCGAGTGAAGGGAGAGACGCCAGAGACTGCAAATATGCGTGGTCTCACACACTCATCATTCAGGCATATTGCTTACTGGAGAGACAGATGGCACTGACAGCCGAGCAGAAGTCCGCAATCGTCAACGAGTACGGTCGTGGCGAGAACGACACCGGTTCCCCCGAAGTGCAGGTGGCCCTGCTGAGCGCCAACATCGATGGCCTGCAGGACCACTTCAAGACCAACAAGCAGGATCACCACTCCCGTCGTGGCCTGATCCGCATGGTCAACCAGCGCCGCAAGCTGCTGGACTACCTGAAGCGCAAGGACTTCGAGCGCTATCAGGCACTGATCCAGCGCCTGGGCCTGCGCCGCTAAGCGACGCATCCCACGCGGTAACGAAACGGGCAGCCTTCGGGCTGCCCGTTTTGTATTGGTAAGTATGAGATTTCAAATAGTTATTGGAGTCATGAAAAGCGAGGGGCGCTGGGGGCAAGTCGAAGAGGAGATCCTACGCCATGGAGGGCGTCGGTAGCGTACAGGGAAGTATTCACAGCGCCTCCTCGAAGGCTTGCCGCCAGATCAGGCCCGAGCGACGAATGCTGATGCGATACCCAGGAAATGCCGCTATCTGGTGGCCGCGGGGCGCGTCAACCCCTAAAATGGTCGCCGAGTCAAAACGACCCAAACACAGAAAAGTTGAAGGAAGTCGCCGTGAACCCGGTCAAGAAAACGTTTCAGTACGGTCGCAGCACCGTCACCCTGGAAACTGGGCGCATTGCCCGCCAGGCTACCGGTGCCGTGATGGTCACCATGGACGACACCGTGGTGCTGTGCACCGTGGTGGCGAGGAAGGAGGCCAACCCTGCGCAGCCCTTCTTCCCGCTCTCCGTCCACTATCAGGAGAAGACCTACGCGGTCGGCAAGATTCCCGGCGGCTTCTTCAAGCGCGAGGGGCGTCCCACCGAGAAGGAGACCCTCACCTCGCGGCTGATCGACCGCCCGATCCGCCCGCTCTTCCCCAAGGGCTTCATGAACGAGGTGCAGGTGGTCTGCTCGGTGCTCTCCACCGACCGCAACCATGACCCGGACATCGCCGCGATGCTCGGCACCTCCGCCGCCCTGGCCATCTCCGGCGTGCCCTTCAATGGCCCGATCGGCGCCGCACGCGTGGGCTTCACCGAGGACAATGGCTACTTCCTCAACCCCACCGTCGAGGAGCTGACCGGCTCCGAGCTCAACATGGTGGTCGCCGGGACCGAGAAGGCGGTGCTGATGGTCGAGTCCGAGGCCAACGAGCTGCTCGAGGACGAGATGCTCGGCGCCGTGCTCTACGCCCACCAGGAGATGCAGGTAGCCATCCAGGCCATCAACGAGCTGACCGCCGAGGCCGGCAAGCCCAGGTGGGAGTGGCAGCCGGCCGCCGAGAATGTCGCCCTCAAGGGTGCCATGGCCGATGCCTTCGAGCAGAAGGTCGGCGATGCCTATCGCATTACCGACAAGATGGCCCGCCAGGACGCCCTGGCCGCCCTCAAGGATCAGGCGGTGGAGCAGTTCGCCGGCGAGGAAGAGGGCAAGTACGACGCCGACGAGGTCAAGGGCGCCTTCGCCGGGCTGGAGAAGCGCGTGGTGCGTTCGCGCGTGGTCAAGGGCGAGCCGCGCATCGATGGCCGTGACCACAAGACCGTGCGTCCGCTCTCCATCGAGGTCGGCACCCTGCCCAAGACCCATGGCTCGGCGATCTTCACCCGCGGCGAGACCCAGGCGATCGTGGTGGCGACGCTGGGCACCCTGCGCGACTCCCAGCTGATCGAGTCGCTGGAGGGCGAGCGCAAGGACCGCTTCCTGCTGCACTACAACTTCCCCCCCTACAGCGTGGGCGAGGCCGGCTTCATGGGCGGCCCGAAGCGCCGCGAGATCGGCCACGGCCGCCTGGCGCGCCGCGGCGTGCAGGCGATGCTGCCCGACGAGGCGGAGTTCCCCTACACCATCCGTGTGGTCTCCGAGATCACCGAGTCCAACGGCTCGAGCTCCATGGCCTCGGTGTGCGGTTCGTCGCTGGCGCTGATGGATGCCGGCGTACCGATGAAGGCCCCGGTGGCCGGCATCGCCATGGGCCTGGTCAAGGACGAGGACGGCTTCGCCGTGCTCACCGACATCCTGGGTGACGAGGACCACCTCGGCGACATGGACTTCAAGGTGGCCGGCAGCGCCGAGGGCGTCACCGCCCTGCAGATGGACATCAAGATCGAGGGCATCAACGAGGAGATCATGGAGGTGGCCCTGCAGCAGGCCTATGACGCCCGCCAGCAGATCCTCGAGCAGATGAACACGGTGATCGCCCAGAGCCGTGCCGAGGTCTCCGAGAACGCCCCCTCGATGGCGACCATCAAGATCGACCCGGAGAAGATCCGCGACGTCATCGGCAAGGGCGGCGCCACCATCCGCAAGATCTGCGAGGATACCGGCGCCTCCATCGACCTGGACGACGACGGCACCGTGCGCATCTATGCCGAGGACAAGTCGGCGGCCAAGGCGGCCATCGACACCGTGCTGGCGATCACCGCCGAGCCCGAGATCGGCAAGCTCTACCGCGGCAAGGTGGTGCGCATCGCCGACTTCGGCGCCTTCGTCAACATCATGCCGGGCACCGACGGCCTGGTGCACATCTCGCAGATCGTGCCGGAGCGGGTCAACGACGTGCGCGACTTCCTCAACGAGGGTGACGAGATCGTGGTCAAGGTGCTCGACATCGACAACCGCAACCGGGTGAAGCTCACCATCAAGGAGATCACCCCGGAAGAGAAGGCGGCGTTCGAGGCCGAGGAGGCCGCCGAGCCCGCGCTGTAAGCGACCGCCTTCGGCGAGCCGCAAGCGCCAAGGCGCAAGGAAAACCGCCGTCAGGGTCATGCCCTGGCGGCGGTTTCTTGTATGTAGGAGGCCGAAAAGAACATGCCCCGGGACGAATCCCGGGGCATGCTGTCTGCTTGGCGCTTGGCGCTTGGCGCTTGGCGCTTGGCGCTTGGCGCTTGGCGCTTGGCGCTTGGCGCTTGGCGCTTGGCGCTTGGCGCTTTTTAGCGCTCGATGGCCAGCGCCACGCCCTGTCCGCCGCCGATGCACAGCGTCGCCAGGCCCTTCTTGGCATCGCGGGCGATCATCTCGTGGACCAGGGTCACCAGGATGCGGCAGCCGGAGGCGCCGATGGGGTGGCCGATGGCGATGGCGCCGCCGTTGACGTTGATCTTGGACGCATCCCAGCCGAGCTCCTTGTTGACGGAGAGGGCCTGGGCGGCGAAGGCCTCGTTGGCCTCGATCAGGTCCAGGTCATCCAGGCTCCAGCCGGCCTTCTCGAGGCAGCGGCGGGTGGCCGGCGCCGGGCCGATACCCATGATGGAGGGTTCGACACCGGCGTTGCTGTAGGCCTTGATGCGGGCCAGCGGCTCCAGGCCCAGCGCCTTGGCCTTCTCGGCGGAGCACAGCATCACCACGGCGGCGCCATCGTTGATGGAGGAGGCGTTGCCGGCGGTGACGGTGCCGTCCTTCTTGAAGGCCGGGCGCATGCCGGCGAGCTTCTCGGCGGTGACGTCACGCGGGCCCTCGTCGGTGTCGAAGACCACCGGGTCGCCCTTGCGCTGGGGAATCTCGATCGGGACGATCTGCCCCTTGAACTTGCCCTCGCGGATGGCGGCCGCGGCCTTCTGCTGGGAACCGGCGGCGAACTCGTCCATCTCCTCGCGGGTGATGCCGTACTTCTCCGCCAGGTTCTCGGCGGTGATGCCCATGTGGTAGTTGTTGAAGGCATCCCACAGGCCGTCGTGGACCATGGTGTCGATGGCCTTCCAGTCGCCCATGCGCTGGCCGGTACGCGAGTTGGGCAGCACGTGGGGCGAGGCGGACATGTTCTCCTGGCCGCCGGCGATGATCAGCTCGGCGTCGCCGAGCATGATGGCCTGGGCACCCAGGTGCAGGGCCTTGAGGCCCGACCCGCACACCTTGTTGATGGTCATGGCCGGCACGGCGTCCGGCAGGCCGGCCTTGATGGAGGCCTGGCGGGCGGGGTTCTGGCCGACGCCGGCGGTGAGCACCTGGCCGAGCAGTACCTCGTCGACCTGGTCCCCGGCCACACCGGTAGAGGACAGGATGTCCTTGATGACATGGGCACCCAGGTCGCTGGCGGGAATGCCGGCCAGGGAGCCACCGAAGGTGCCGACGGCGGTGCGGCGAGCGGCAACAATCACCACGTCTTGCATGGGAGATACTCCTGAAGAATGACTAGCGGGCTTGCGGCCGTGTCTGTAGGACAACCTGAGCTCGAACACGTCTCAGACAGAGCCGGGTCTTCCAGCATAGGGGACCTTTGTGCGTCGCGGCAATGCTTCCATGGCCGAATGCGCGGGGGGATGGCAGGGGGAGAGGCGAGCAGGAGCCGCGGCACCCCGCAGGGTGCCGTGGCAGGCGGGCGTCAGGCCAGCTGGACGGGGATGGCGTTGCTGGTGTGGCTGACGACATTGCCCTCCTGGAGGTAGACCAGGGCTGGATGGTGGTTTTCCAGTTCGGCGTCGCTGTAGTGGGCGTAGCTGCAGATGATCACACGCTGCCCTTCGCTGGCCAGGTGGGCCGCGGCACCGTTCACCGAGATGATCCTCGAGCCCTCTTCCGCGCGGATGGCGTAGGTGGTGAAGCGCTGGCCGTTCTCGACGTTGTAGATCTGGATCTGCTCGTTCTCGCGGATACCGGACATGTCGAGCAGCTCGCCGTCGATGGCGCAGGAGCCCTCGTAGTTGAGCACGGCGTGGGTGACGCGGGCCATGTGCAGCTTGGCCTTGAGCATGATGGTCTGCATGGAGCGTAGGTTCCTCTGTTTGACCGCGCCACGCCCTCAGCGTGGCAGGGTCAGGCTCAGGTTATCGATCAGGCGGGTCGGGCCCAGGCGCGCCGCGGCGAGCAGCACCGCCTCTCGGGTGGTGGCGGTGACCGGCCCCAGGTCGGCGTCGCGAAGCTCGAGGTAGTCCGGCGCGAAGCCGGCCTCCCCCAGCCGGGCGAGGCCGTCATCCAAGGCCGGCGCGACCTCACCGCCGGCCTCCAGGGCGTCGCGCAGCGAGCACAGGGTGCGATAGAGCGCCGGGGCGATGGCACGCTGCTCGGCGTCCAGATAGCCGTTGCGCGAGGAGAGGGCCAGGCCGTCCTCAGCGCGCACGATGGGTACGCCGACGATCTCCACGGGGAGGTGCAGGTCGGCCACCAGGCGGCGGATCACCGCCAGCTGCTGGTAGTCCTTCTCGCCGAAGCAGGCCACGTCGGGCTGCACCAGGTTGAAGAGCATGGTGACGACGGTGGCGACGCCGTCGAAGTGCCCGGGCCGGTCGCCTCCGCAGAGCCCCTCGCTCACCTCAGGGACGCACACCCGGGTCTGGGCAGCGAGGCCGCGCGGGTAGACGGTTATCGTCTCGGGGGCGAACAGCAGGTCGCAGCCGGCCTCCTCGAGCTTCGCCTGGTCCTCGGCGAGGGTCCGCGGGTAGGCCTCCAGGTCCTCGCCGGCCCCGAACTGCAGCGGATTGACGAAGATGGTCGCCACCACCACGTCGCCCCGGCGACGCGCCTCCGCCACCAGGGCCAGGTGGCCGTCGTGCAGGTTGCCCATGGTCGGCACCAGGGCGATGCGCTGGCCGCGGCGACGGAATTCGTCCAGGGCCTCGCGCAGGGGCGGAATCTCTCGCAGGGTACGCATCGCGGCGAGCTCCTCGAAACGCGGCTTAGAAACAGTGCTCCTGGGCGGGGAAGCGGCGGGCCTTGACGTCCTCGTGGTAGCGGCGGAAGGCGCCCGGGATATCGTCGGCATCGACCATGAAGTTCTTCACGAAACGTGGCGTGCGCCCGTGGGTCACCCCCAGCACGTCGTGCATCACCAGGATCTGGCCATCGGTGTCGGGGCCCGCGCCGATGCCGATCACCGGCACCTCCAGCGCCTCGCTCACCGCCCGGCCCAGGCTTGCCGGCACGCACTCGAGCAGGATCACCGAGGCGCCGGCCTCGACCAGGGCGCGGGCATCCTCGAGGATCCGGGTCGCCTGCTCGGCCTCACGCCCCTGCACCTTGTAGCCGCCCAGCTGGTAGACCGACTGGGGGGTCAGGCCGAGGTGGGCGCAGACCGGCACGCCGCGCCGCGTCAGCTCGCGGATGCCATCTGCCATCCAGGCCTCGCCCTCGACCTTGACCAGCTCGGCCCCGGCACGCATCAGCGCGCCGGCATCCTGGAGCAGCCGCTCGGTGCTCGAGTTGCTCATGAAGGGCAGGTCGACCATCAGCAGGCTGGCGCCCTTGCCGCGGGCCACGCAGCGGGTGTGGTAGCAGACCTCGTCGAGGGTCACCGGCAGGGTGCTGGCGTGGCCCTGCAGGACCATGCCCAGGGAGTCGCCCACCAGCAGCACCTCGATGCCGGCCTCTCCGGCCGCACGGGCGAAGGAGGCGTCATAGGCGGTCAGGCAGCTGAACGGCTCACCGGCGCGCTTGAAGGCCTGCAGCGTGCTCAGGGTGACGGTTTTCATGGCGTGCTCTCATCGTCGGGTCGTGGGAGGCCTCCGGGGGGCCTGCCTCGGTGTAACCCGAGATTGTTACCCGAATCATGCCGAAGTGTCGATAGGTAACAGTCCGGGGTGTTTCTCAGCCCTGGGGTAACGCGTCTTGCGGTAACACGGGCCGCAGGTCCCATGCGTCGAGCCCGGCGGCCAGGTCTGCCAGGGGGCGACCGTCGAGTACCAGATGCGGCGCCAGCTCGGCCAGCGGCACCAGCACGAAGGCGCGCCGGGCCATCTCCGGATGGGGCAGCGTCAGGCGCGGCAGCGTGACCCGCCGGTCATCGAAGAGTAGCAGGTCCAGGTCCAGGGTCCGGGGGCCCCAGTGCCGGCCGCGTACGCGGCCATGGCGCTGTTCCAGGGCCTGCAGCTGGTCGAGCAGGGCGAGCGGCGAGAGCCGTGTCTCCAGCCGGGCCACGGCATTGATGTAGTCCGGCTGGTCGGCGGGCCCCACCGGCGCACTGGCATAGAGCTTTGATGCGGCGACCCGGCGGGTCAGGGGCAGTCGGTCGAGCTCGTCAAGGGCGCGCTCGACATGCGCCCGCGGGCCATCGAGGTTGCTGCCCAGGCCGATCCAGGCAGCGTGCCGTGGCGGGCTCATGTGTCGCTCGCGGGGCCCCGCGGCTTGCGGCGGCGACGGCGGCGCTTGCGCGGCTGGCCACTGCCTGCCGGGTCGGCGCCGACCTTGCCCAGCAGGCGGCGCTGCTCGTGCTCGTCGGCCTGCTGGAAGGCGGTCCACCAGTCGCCCAGGCCGGGAGGAATCTCGCCGGCGCCTTCGCGCAGCAGCAGGAAGTCGTAGGCGGCCCGGAAGCGCGGGTGCTCGCGGGTCTGGAAGACGCGCTTGCCGCGGCGCAGCGGCAGCCGCTGCTGCAGGTCCCAGATGTCGCGCATCGGCAGGCTGAAGCGCTTGGGGATGGAGATGTGCTGGAGCTGGCGCGAGACCACCTGCTGGGACGCCGCCTGGAGCGCGGGGATGGGTGGCATGCCATCGGCCTCGAGGATCGCCTGGCGCTGCTGGACGGGAGCCCAGAGCAGGGCGGCGAACAGGAAGGCCGGGGTCACCGGGCGGTCCTCGGCGATGCGCCGGTCGGTGCTCTCCAGCGCCAGCTCGACCAGGCGCTCGGCCCAGGGCAGCTCCTCCATGGCCTCGTCGGCCTCGGGGAAGAGCATCGCGAAGAGCCCGTAGTCGCGCAGCAGATGGAAGGTGGCCACACCCTGGCCGGCCATGAATAGCTTGAGCACCTCGTCGAACAGCCGCGCCGGGGGGATCTGCAGCAGCAGCGGCGCGGCGTCGTGGATGGGGGCCTCGGTGGCCGGGTCGAGGTGGAAGTCGAGCTTGGCGGCGAAGCGCACCGCCCTGAGCATCCTCACCGGGTCCTCGCGATAGCGGGTCGCCGGGTCGCCGATCAGCCGCAGGGTGCGGGCCTCGATGTCCTTTACGCCATTGGCGAAGTCGTGGATCGAGAAGTCGGCGATGTTGTAGTAGAGCGCATTGACGGTGAAGTCGCGGCGCAGGGCGTCTTCCTCGATGTTGCCCCAGACATTGTCGCGCAGCAGCAGCCCATCGTCCGATTGCTGGGAGATATGGTCGGCGTGGTCATCGTTGGGCTTGCCGCGGAAGGTGGTGACCTCGATCACCTCGCGCCCGAAGCGGACATGCACGATGCGGAAGCGCCGGCCGATGATGCGCGAGTTGCGAAACAGGTCCTTGACCTGCTCCGGGGTGGCATCCGTGGCGACATCGAAGTCCTTGGGCATGTGGCCGAGCAGCGCATCGCGGATACACCCGCCCACCAGGAAGGCCTGGAAGCCGGCATTGTGAAGCCGGTAGAGCACCTTGAGGGCGGCGTCGCTGAAGTGCTGACGCGAGACAGGATGTTCCTGGCGGGGAATGATGCGCGGCCCGGTGCTGCCGGCCGGCGCATCCTGAGGGCCGAAGAGCGACTTGATGCGCTCGCCCGGACTCTGCAGAAAGCGGGTAAAACCTTTGATCATGCGGCGATATCGACTCGCGGGACGCGGAAAGCGTTGAGTGTAGCCGACCACTGACACCTTGCAAAGCGCGGCACGGTGCCGAGGGCGGCCAGGAAGCAGAAAGGGGAGGCCGATGGCCTCCCCTGTAAGCAGGATGCAGCATCCCTGCTGCTGATTCTTCTTCGTGATGGCGCATCGCCCTGAATACGCACCA
Source organism: Halomonas ventosae (assembly GCF_004363555.1). Taxonomy (GTDB): domain Bacteria; phylum Pseudomonadota; class Gammaproteobacteria; order Pseudomonadales; family Halomonadaceae; genus Halomonas; species Halomonas ventosae. Next base: position 49,198 of record NZ_SNZJ01000025.1, read on the forward strand.
CAGTCACCAAGGAGTGTTCAGGCAAGCGGTGTTGTTGTGTTTGTTGATGCTCCTGACGGCGACCGTCTCGTATTCAAAACAATAGTCCAACCACGACGGCATGGAAGCATGCCTCCTCCCGGCTTGTTGATCTTGTTGCCGGGAGTGCACCTCGACGGCCCGTTGTCATTGTTGGTCGGCCATACCTGGGTGCGTCGCGTCCTGATGGCTCCGGTGCTTCGAGCAGCTTGTTCTTGTTGGGGCCCGAAGGCCTCGCGCCGTGCCGATGCTGTTCTTGTTGTCGGCAAGCGCCGAAGTCGTAGGGGCCCGGGTGTCTTGTTGTTGTTGTCGGGTCGGGCCCTGTCACGCCTGGCTGTCCTGTTGTTGTTGTTGTTGGCAGCGGGTGACATCCGGATTTGTTTTTCTTGCCCTAGATGTAGCAGGCGGCGTGCCATCGATAAATAAACTTATGAAAAACAGATGGTTGTGGTAGTTCGGAAAAGTTCACGCCTGGGTGAGGGGGTGGAGTGTTACCCGATCTGCCCCGTTGTGGGGCACGGGCTGTGTGGGAAGGTAACAAATGGTGCGGAAGGGGTGTCGGGAAGGAGGGAGGGCAGGCCCGAGGACGATGCCGCGAGGCCTTGCACTATGGTCGCATGGCCAGCCGCCTCAGCCCGTGCTGCGGCGTGGGCTCTTCTTGCGGGGGATGCCCAGGCGCTGGCGACGCTCCCACAGGCACTTGCGGCTGATGCCGAGCTTCTGGGCGAGTTCGGTCTCGCTCATCTGGTCCTGGTGCTCCAGCACGAAGTGCTGGAAGTAGTCCTCCAGGGAGAGGTCCTCGTCCTCGCCGCTCTCCGGCTCCGCCTGGCCGGCGAGGGCCGGCGCCGGTGGTGCAGGCTTGCTCGGCAGCGGGGTCGCCGGCGCGAGCCCCAGGTCGTCGGGATGGATGAGGTGGCCCTCGGCGAGGATCACGCCGCGCTCCAGGGCATTCTCCAGCTCGCGCACGTTGCCGGGCCAGGGGTAGTCGCGGATGGTGCGCCGGGCGGCCCGCGAGAGGCGCAGCCCGTCGCGCTCGTGGCGCCGGCAGGCCTTCTCCAACAGGACATCGGCGATCTCGAGGATGTCGTCCTCGCGCTCGCGCAGGGCCGGCAGGTCGATCTGCATCACGTTGAGGCGATAGTAGAGATCGAGGCGGAACTCGCCGGTCTTCGACAGGCTCTGCAGGTCGCGGTGGGTGGCGGCGATCAGGCGCACGTCGACATGCCGGGTCTCCACCGAGCCGATCTTTCGGATCTCGCCCTCCTGCAGCACCCGCAGCAGGCGCGCCTGGGCGTCGAGCGGGAGCTCGCCGATCTCGTCGAGGAAGAGGGTGCCGCCATCGGCGGCCTCGACCAGGCCGGTACGCGCGGCACTGGCCCCCGTGAAGGCGCCCTTCTCGTGCCCGAACAGCTCCGACTCGATCAGCGTCTCGGGGATGGCGGCGCAGTTGACGCAGACCAGCGGCGCCTGGGCGCGGCGGCTCTGCTGGTGCAGGGCGCGGGCGACCAGCTCCTTGCCGGTGCCCGACTCGCCCTGGATCAGCACGGTGACGTCGGCCGGCGCCGCCTTGCGAATGCGCGTGTAGACCACCTGCATGGCGGGGCAGTTGCCGATCATCGGCTGGCGGGTACCGCCAGGCTCGGCAATGTCGGGCGGCTCGCCCTGCTGCGAGGCCTGGCGGTGCAGGACCCGGGCCACGGTCTCGAGCAGCTCGTCATGGTCGAAGGGCTTGGCCACATAGTCCACGGCCCCGAGCTTCAGCGCCTCCACCGCGGAGCGCATGCTGGCATAGCTGGTCATGATCAGCACCGGCACCGGGGCGGCGCGGGCGATCAGTTCGGTGCCGGGCTCGCCGGGCAGGCGCAGGTCGCTGATCACCAGGTCGAAGCCCTGGGGCTCGAGCGCCAGGGCCTCGGCCACCGAGCCGGCCTCGCTGACCCGGTGGTCGTGGCGCTCCAGCAGCCGCTTCAGGGCGCTGCGGATGATGGCTTCGTCTTCAACGATCAGGATCCGGCTCATCGGTGCGTTCACCATGCTCTGGGTTGAGGGGCAGCCACAAGTGGATGCGGGTGCCCTTGGCCTGCCCGGGGGGCGGGGAGTCGATATCGATCTGGCCGCCGTGCTCGGCAATGATGCTGTAGACCAACGGCAGGCCGAGTCCCGTGCCTTCGCCGGGGGGCTTGGTGGTGGTGAAGGGCTCGAACAGGTGGTCGCGCACCCGCTCGTCGATGCCGTGGCCCTGGTCGGTGACGGTGACGTGAAGCCACTCACTCTCGGGGGCGGCATCGATGACCACCTCGCCGCCCGGGGTGCTGGCGTCGCGGGCATTGCCGAGCAGGTTGACCATCACCTGCAGCAGCCGCTGGGCATCGCCCTTGACCTCGAGGCCCGCCGGGCAACGGTTGTGGTAGCGGATATCCTCCCCCGAGCGGGCCAGGTGGATCAAGTGCAGGGCCTCGTCGGTCAGGGTGGCCAACGACACCGGGGCGAAGGGATGGCCGGTCACGTGGCGGCCGCCGTGGGCGAAGCCCACCAGCGACTCGACGATGCGCGAGATGCGGTCGGTGAGCTGCTGGATCTGGGTGGCGGTCTCCAGCACCTCCGGGTCGTCGGTGTCGTAGCGCAGGTTCTGGGCCAGCGAGGAGATGCCGGTGACGGGGTTGCCGATCTCGTGGGCCACGCCCGCCGCCAGCTGGCCGATGGAGGCCAGTCGGGCGGCATGCACCAGCTCGTCCTCCAGCCACTTCATCTCGCTGTGGTCCTCCACCAGGACCACGGTGCCGCCGCGCATCTCCTCGTCGGCCTCCAGCTCGGCCTTGTGCAGGCTCAGGTAGCGGGTGGTGCCGGCAAGCGTCACCGGCTGCTTGTAGAGGTGGTCGTGATGCTCGAGGAGCACGCGTCCCAGCAGGTCCCTCCAGGGGGGCGGCAGGCCATCGCGGCGCGAGCCGACCACGCTGTTGCCATCGATTCCGGAGAGCTCGGCGAGGGCGTCGTTCCACATCAGCAATTCGTCGTCGACGCCGAAGGCGCACAGTCCCACCGGCAGCCGGGTGAGGATACGGCGGTGGTAGCGGCGCAGGCCGTCGAGCTCACGGGCGAGGCCGGTCAGCCGGGTGCGATAGGCCTCCAGGCGGCTCTCGACGAAGTGGATATCGTCGTTGGGCTCCAGGCCGCCGCGGCGATAGGGCAGGTGGCGGTCGACGATGTCCTGGGCCACCGAGGGGCCCATCAGCCCCGAGAGGTTGGCCTGGATGCGGTCGCGCAGCCGGCGCAGGGCATAGGGGCGGCCATCCAGCGGTGACAGGCCCAGGTCGGTGAGGGCGCGGTCGACCTCGCGCCCGGCGACCTCCTCGCCGAGGGCGCGGGCCAGGTGGTGCTTGAACTCCGCGCCGTTGCCGGCCACCAGCGGCAGGCGCTTGGGACGGATCACCGCATCCACCGAGCAGGCCTCGGCCGCGGCCCGCTCGCCGGCGGAGGTGGGCGTGAGCAGCGAGACCAGGATGAGGGTCAGGATGTTGGCCGCCAGCGAGACCAGGGTCACCACGTACCAGACCGGCTCGCCGGCCAGTGCCTCGAGGCCAGGCGGCAGCAGCACCAGGGCCGGAACATCGCTCAGCAGGGGCACCCAGGTGCCGGCGAGCCACACCAGCACGCCCGCCGTCAGCCCGCTGACCATGCCCTTGCGGTTGGCGCCCGGCCAGTAGAGCAGCGCCAGCATGCCCGGCAGGCACTGGGCCATGCCGATGAAGGCGGCCAGCCCCAGGGTGGTGAGGTCGTGGTTCACCCCCACCAGGCGGTAGAAGAGCCAGCCGCCGAGGATCACCGCCACGATCAGGGCGCGACGTAGCCAGCGCAGCCAGCGATAGAGGTCCGGCTGGTCCACCGGGGGGTGGGCGACCAGTACCAGGTGGTTGAGGATCATCCCCGACAGCGCCAGGGAGATGATGACCATGGTGCCGCTGGTGGCGGCCAGGCCGGCGATGAACACCAGCCCCTGGAGCCACAGCGATTCGGAGAGCCCATAGGCCAGGTAGGCGGTGCCGAGCCCGCCGGCATCGACCCCCAGGCGCTGGGCGGCCCACAGGATCAGCGGCACCGGCAGCGCCATCAGCAGCAGGAACAGCGGCAGCGTCCAGGCGGCCTGGAGGAGGGTGCGCCGCGAGAGGGTCTCGGCGAAGGTGATGTGGAACATGTGCGGCATCAGGAAGGCCGCGGCGAAGAACAGCAGCAGCAGGGTGCGCCACTGGGCGGGGTCGAGGTGGGCGACCCGCGCCTGGGCCGCACGCCCGGGGCCGTCCAGCCAGGCCTGGAGGTCCGCGGGGCCATCGAAGACCACGAACAGCGCGAAGGCCCCCAGGGCCAGCATGGCGACGAGCTTGACCAGCGACTCCAGGGCGATGACCGCGAGCAGGGTGTCATGACGGGCGTGGAGCCGGGTATGGCGGGCGCCGAAGAGGATGGCGAACAGCGCGATCAGCGCGCTGAACAGCAGGGCCAGCAGGGCCGGCGAGGCGGTGCCAGTCATCAGGTAGATGGTGTCGCCCAGGGTCTGCACCTGGAGGGCCAGTAGCGGCAGCACGGCCAGCAGGCTGACCAGGGTGATCAGGGTGCCGACCCAGCGCGAGCGGAAGCGGAAGGCGAAGAGGTCGGCCAGCGAGGCCAGCTGGTAGGTGCGGGTCATGCGCTGGATCGGCACCAGCAGGACCGGGGCGAGCAGGAAGGCGCCCGCCACCCCCAGGTAGTAGGCGAGGTAGCCGTAGCCGGCATTGCCGGCCAGCTCCAGGCTGCCGTAGATCGCCCAGGCGCTGGCGTAGACCCCCAGCGCCAGGGTGTAGACCGCCGGGTGGCGGGCGATGCGCGTGGGAATCCAGTGCCGCTCCACCGCCAGGGCAACGAGGAACAGCAGCAGCAGGTAGCCGCTGCCGAGGGCCAGCAGGCCGCCGAGGCTAGCGTTCATCGAGCTTCCTCTTCTGCTCCAGCCACAGGGTCAGGGCGATCAGCACCCCCCAGATGACGAAGGGGCGATACCAGGCCACCTCGGGGCTGGCCCAGCCGCTCATCAGCAGCGGCGAGAGCAGGTAGCCGCCGAAGACCAGGAACAGCATGATGCGATAGACGTACATGGCGGGCTCCTCTCAGGGCGCGAGGCTGCCGGCCTGGCGGTGGGCCTCGGCGCGCAGTCGGGCGATCTCCCAGTGCCCGACGGCCCAGCGCAGCTGCTCCGCCACCGGTGCCGTGGCAAGGGGGCGGGGCGGGGCCTGGTCCAGTGCCGCCAGGGCCGCGTGCAGCAGCGGGCGCACCGCATCGTCCTGCTCCGGCAGGGCCGGCGCGAGGTTCTGCTTGGAGAGCTTCTGGCCGTCCTCGCCGATGATCAACGGCAGGTGCAGGTAGCGCGGTTCGGGGTAGCCCAGGGCGTGCTGCAGCTGGCGCTGCCAGGGGGTGTTGTCGAGCAGGTCGAAGCCGCGCACCACGTCGCTGATGCCCTGGTCGGCGTCGTCGACCACCACGGCGAGCTGGTAGGCCCACAGGCCGTCCTTGCGCTGGAGCACCACGTCGCCGAGCTCGGCCGGGTCGAAGCGCTGCTCGCCGAACAGCCGGTCCTGCCAGACCACCGGGCGCAGGCCCAGGTGGCTGCGCAGTCGCCAGGCCACCGGCTTGCCGGGTTCGCGCACCCCGTCCCGACACCAGCCGGGGTAGACGCGATAGTCACGCCACTGCCGTCGCGAGCAGCTGCAGGGATAGGCGAGCCCCAGGCCCTTGAGTCGCTCCAGCGCGGCGCCGTAGGCGTCATCGTGGTCGTGCTGCCAGGTGACCGGGCCATCCCAGTGCAGGCCGAAGGCCTCGAGCTGGCGCAGGATCGTATCGGCGGCCCCGGCGGGGCAGCGCGGCGGGTCGATGTCCTCGATGCGCAGCCGCCACTCGCCGCCTGCCCGGCGGGCATCCAGGAAGCTGGCCAGGGCCGCCACCAGGGAGCCGAAGTGCAGGGGCCCCGAGGGGGTCGGCGCGAAGCGTCCACGGTAGGCGCTCACCGGCTCCCCCCGTTGCGCCGGGCCGACATGCAAACGGGCACCCTGGGGTGCCCGTCGCGGGGTGGGACAGCGGAGACCGGCATGGCCACCTCAGCCGCCCAGCTGCTTTTCCTTGAGCTCGGCCAGGGTCTTGCAGTCCACGCAGAGGGTGGCGGTGGGCCGTGCCTCGAGGCGGCGGATACCGATCTCGACGCCACAGGCCTCGCAGAAGCCGTAGTCGTCCTCGTCGATCTTCTCGAGGGTCTCGTTGATCTTCTTGAGCAGCTTGCGCTCGCGATCGCGGGTCCGCAGCTCCAGGTTGAAGCCCTCTTCCTGGGTGGCGCGGTCGGCGGGGTCGGCGTAGTTGTTCGCCTCCTCCTGCAGATGGCGCACGGTGCGGTCGACCTCTTCCATGAGCTCCTGTTTCCAGCCCAGCAGGATCTGTCGGAAGTGCTCCAGCTGCTTGTCGTTCATGTACTCTTCACCCGGCGCCGGCTCGTACGGGGTGAATTTCTTGGGAGCATCCATCTTCTTTTCTGCTACTGGCATGGGACTGCCTCGTTACTTGAGTGACTACTGATCAATACCCGCCGTGATGCATGGTATCTCACGCCAAAGGGGTGCTTGTTTAGCGTAAAAAGCGCGGCCGTGCAACCTCTTCCACCGCCGGGACTGCGCCGGCACGCCAAAAGTCGTAAGATGCCGGTTTTGACTCCCGGCCGCGGGAAAGATGCCCGTCGTGCCGTGACATGTCGAGAGGAGCCGTGCATGGCCTGGAATCCGCGCGTCGAGCGCATCGCCCCCTTCCGCGTGATGAGCCTGCTGGAGACGGCCCAGGCCCGTGAGGCCGCCGGGCACGATGTCATCCACCTGGAGGTGGGCGAGCCCGATTTCCCGACCCCCGAGCCGGTGGTCGAGGCCGGCCGTGCCGCGCTGTCGGCCGGCCACACCCGCTATACCCCGGCGGCGGGGCTGCCGGCACTGCGCGAGGCAATCGCCGGCCACTATGCCGAGCACTTCGGTGCCGTCGTCGACCCCAGGCGCATCCTGGTCACGCCCGGCGCTTCCGGGGCGCTGCTGCTGGCCAGCCAGCTGCTGGCAGGCCCCGGTGACCGGGTGCTGATGGCCGATCCCAACTACCCCTGCAACCGCCACTTCATGGCCCTGGCCGGCGCCGAGGTGGACGCCGTGCCGGTGGGCCCGGAAAGCGCCTGGCAGCTGGATGCCGGGCTCGTCGAGGCCCACTGGCGCGACACTACCCGCCTGGCCATGCTCGCCACGCCCTCGAACCCCACCGGCCATATGCTCGATGCCGGGCAGCTCGCGGCGGTGGCCGAGACGGTGGCGGCGCGTGGCGGCCACCTGCTGGTGGACGAGATCTACCAGGGACTCTGTTTTGATCTCGAGCCGCTCTCGGTGGCCTCGCTCAACGCCGATGCCTTCGTGGTCAACAGCTTCTCCAAGTACTTCGGCATGACCGGCTGGCGCCTGGGCTGGCTGCTGGCGCCCGAGGCGGCGGTGGAGCCGCTCGCCCGGCTGGCCCAGAACGTCTTCCTCGCCGCCTCCACGCCGGCCCAGCATGCGGCCCTTGCCGCCTTCACGCCCGAGTGCCACGGCCTCCTCGAGGCCCGGCGCAGCGAACTGGGACGGCGCCGCGATGCCCTGCTGGCGGGACTCTCCCGCCTGGGGCTGGCGCCGTCGCTGCCGCCCCAGGGGGCCTTCTACCTGTGGCTCGACATCTCGCGCGTAAGTCGCGACAGCGAGGCCTTCTGCCGGGCGCTGCTCGAGGAGGAGAACGTCGCCATCACCCCGGGGACGGACTTCGCCCTGCACGGCGGTGAGCACCATGTGCGGATCGCCTTCACCACCGGCGAGGCGCGGCTGGAGGAGGCCGTGAGCCGCCTCGAGCGCTTCCTGGCGCGCCGCTGATGGAGTACCCGACCCTGGCCCCCGGGACCCTGCTGCGTCGCTACAAGCGCTTCCTGGCCGACGTGCGCCTCGATGACGGCCGCGAGGTGGTGGCCCACTGCCCCAACACCGGCTCCATGCGGGCGGTGAACGTGCCGGGCTGCCGGGTCTGGCTATCGCCCAGCGACAACCCGGCCCGCAAGCTGGCCTGGACCTGGGAGCTGGTCGAGCTGCCCCAGCCCGATGGCACCACGGCGGCAGCCTCGGTGCATACCGGACGGGCCAACCGCATCGTCGAGGAGGCGTTGCGCACGGGGAGGGTCGCGGAACTGGCCGGCCATGCGACTATCCGGCGCGAGGCGTCGGTGGAGGGGGCGAGGCTCGACTTTCGCCTCGACGACCCCGAACGCGGCAGCACCTTCGTCGAGGTCAAGCAGGTGACCCTCAGGGAGGCCGACGGCCATGGCTACTTCCCCGACGCGGTGAGCGTGCGGGGTCGCCGGCACCTCGAGGCGCTGGCCACCCTGGCGGCCCGGGGGCACCGCGCCGTGCTGCTCTTCTGCGTGGCCCACGAGGGCATCGAGGACGTGGCCCCCGCGGCCCACCTTGACCCGGCCTATGCCGATACCCTGCGCGAGGTGGCGGGGCTTGGCGTGGAGGTGCTGGCGCGGCGCTGCGAGGTGATCCGTGAGGCCGGCGTGCCGCTGGCGATCCGCCTGGGGCCGGCGCTGCCGGTCTCGCTCACCCGCGAGCTGGATCCGGCCGTGGACATCGAGTGAGCCGAGAGGCTGCCAGGTTCAGCGGTCGATATAGAAGCGCTGGATGAAGCTGACCTCGGCGGGGGCGGCATTGCGGTCGTAGCGCACGCGAAGGTCGAAGCGCATCGGCGCGTCCTCGTGGATGCGGAACACCGCCACCTGGGAGGGCGTGTCGCCGATGCGCAGGGGGCGGAACGACAGCGGCGTGGCGTCGCCCCCGTCTAGCCCGCCGATGCGCCCGTCCACCGAGGCCGTGACCGGGCGGGTCGAGCCATCCTCGAGTTCCTCCATCACGCTGACGTTGAGCAGCGCCATCACCTGGCTGCGCTGGATGCCGTGCTCCCGGGCCACCTCCTCCGGCAGGAAGCTGGTGTTCACAGCGCTGTAGTGGATCTGGTAGTCCCCCACCTGCTCGTACTGCTGGGCCTGGGCCGGCAGGGTCAGCAGCAGCGCCAGGCCCATGGCCAGGGCCGCCAGGCTGTGTCGGATCATCGTCGGTTCTCCCTCCTCCGGTGTCTTGCCTGCGCCTCCCCGGCGTCACGCCCTGCGGCGGGCGACCCGGAAGATGGCGATCTCGCCGAACAGGTTGGGCCACCACCGCGAGGTCCAGTGTCCCTCGTGGTCACCGATGCCCACCGCCCGGTCGACAATGCTCAGACCCTTGTCGCGGCACAGGCGTTCAAAGTCGTTGAAGGTCGAGAGGTGGATGTTGGGGGTGTCGTACCAGGCATGGGGCAGCGACCGGGACACCGGCATGTAGCCCTTGAAGCCCAGGTAGGCGCGGTGGCGCCAGTAGGCGAAGTTGGGGAAGGTGATGATGCACTCCCCGGCGACGCGCAGCATCTCGTCGAGCATCAGGTCCGGGCGGCGCAGCGCCTGGAGTGCCTGGGTCATCACCACCAGGTCGCAGGCGTCGTCCTCGAAGTTGGCGAGCCCCTCGTCGAGGTTCTGCTCGATGACGTTGACGCCCTTGGCCAGGCAGGCGGTGATGCCGTCGGGGTCGATCTCCAGGCCATAGCCCGTGACCTGCTTGTCGCGGGCCAGCGCCGCCAGCAGGGTGCCCTCGCCACAGCCCAGGTCGAGGACCCTCGCGCCCCGCGGGACCCAGTCGTGAATCAGCTTGAGGTCGGCGCGCATCATGGGCGGTCCTCCAGGCCCTGGTCGCGGGCGACGCGGTTCATGAAGGCGGCGAATACCGCCTGGTAGCGCGGCTCGGGCATCAGGAAGGCGTCGTGGCCGTGGGGCGAGTCGATGTTGGCGTAGCTGACCGACTTGTCGGCGCGGATCAGGGCGTTGACCAGCTCCTTGGAGCGCGACGGCGGGAAGCGCCAGTCGGTGGAGAAGCTGACCACCAGGAAGGGACAGGCGGCGGGTGCCAGGGCCCGGGCCAGGTCGCCGTCGTGGGCCGCGGCCGGGTCGAAGTAGTCCAGCGCCTTGGTCATCAGCAGGTAGGTATTGGCGTCGAAGGAGGTGGAGAAGGTGTCGCCCTGGTAGCGCAGGTAGGATTCCACCTGGAACTCCACGTCGTAGCCGAAGTTGAGGTCGTTGCTGCGCAGGTCGCGGCCGAACTTGCTGCCCATGGCATCTTCGGAGAGGTAGGTGATGTGGCCCACCATGCGGGCGAGCTTGAGGCCGCGGCGCGGCGCCGTGTCATGGTCGGCGTACCAGCCCTCAAGGAAGTCGCGGTCGGAGCGGATCGCCTGGCGGGCGACCTCGTTGAAGGCGATGTTCTGTGCCGACAGCTTCGGCGTCGCCGCGATGACCACCGCATTGGCGATGCGCTCGGGGTAGGCGAGGGTCCACTGCAGCACCTGCATGCCCCCCAGGCTGCCGCCGATCACCGCGGCGAAGCGCTCGATGCCCAGCCGGTCGGCCAGCCGCGCCTGGCTGTGGACCCAGTCTTCCACGGTCATGATCGGGAACTCGGGCCCCCACTGGTGCCCCGTGTCCGGGTTCTCGCTGGTGGGGCCGGTGCTGCCGTGGCAGCCGCCGAGGTTGTTCAGCGAGACCACGAAGAAGCGCTCGGTGTCGATCGACTTGCCGGGGCCGATATGCGCATCCCACCAGCCCGGCTTGCGCTCGTCCGTCGCGTGGTAGCCGGCCGCGTGGTGGTGGCCGGAGAGGGCGTGGCAGATCAGGATGGCATTGGAGCGCTCGGCGTTGAGGGTGCCGTAGGTCTCGTACACCAGGTCATAGGCCGGCAGCGTCCTGCCGCAGGCCAGGGCCAGGGGGTCGTCGAAGTGCGCCGTCTCGGGCGTCACCAGGCCGACCGAATCGCGGGGGAACTCGGGCATCAGTCGTGTCGTGTCCAGTCGTGGGTGTCGGCCGGCCTCACAGGCCGACCAGGGCACCGGCGATGCCGGCGGCACGGGTCAGCGAGCCCACCACGATACCATCGATCAGGCTGATGGCGATGAACACCACGATGGGCGAGAGGTCGATCATGCCCAGCGGCGGGATCACCTTGCGCACCGGCGCCATGATCGGCTCCACCAGCTGCATCACCAGCAGGGCCCCCGGATGGCTGGCCTGGGGGGCCACCCAGCTGAGGATGATCATCACGATCAGGGCGAAGAAGTAGATCTTGAGGATGGCGTTGGCGATGGCGGCCACGGAACCGATCGCCACGCCGGCGATGGGTGCCATGCCGAAGCCGGCGATCTGCAGGATCACGATGATGGCGACCGCCTTGATGACGAAGGCCGTGGCCAGGGTGGCCAGGTCGAAGCGTCCCATCACCGGTCCCAGGAAGCCCTGGAAGGGGCGTACCGCCGGCTGGGTGACCTTCACCACTGACTGGCTGATGGGGTTGTAGTAGTCGGCCCGGGATGCCTGCAGCAGGAAGCGCAGCATCAGCAGGAAGATGTAGATGTTGATCAGGGTATTCACCAGCAGCAGGCCGGCGCTTCCCAGTTGGCTGCCCATCGGGGCTCCTCCGTGTCCTTGAATCGTCGTCGTGTCAGCCCGCCTGGGTGGCGGGCTGTCGGGTCAGCGCTTGCCGAGCTCGTCGGCCATCTCCCGGGCGCGGTCGGCACAGGCGGTCATCGCCTCGGCCATGATGCGGCGCAGGCCGGCATCCTCGAGGTGCTCGATGGCGCGCTCGGTGGTGCCGCCGGGCGACATCACGTTGCGCTTGAGCTCGGCGGGCGGCTTGTCGCTCGCGAGCGCCATCTTCGCCGCGCCCAGGGCGGTCTGCATGGCCAGCCGCCGGGCGGTGTCGGCGGGCAGGCCCAGCGATGCGCCGGCCTCCTCCATGGCCTCGAACATCAGGAAGAAGTAGGCGGGGGCGCTGCCTGAGACGGCCGTGACCGCATCGAGCAGGGCCTCGTCGTCGACCCACTCCACCAGGCCCACGGCCTCCATCAGCTCGGTGGCGAGCCGGCGCTGGGCCTCGTCGACCCTGGCGTTGGCATAGAGACCGGCGGCCCCGGCACCGACCAGTGCGGGGGTGTTGGGCATGCAGCGCACTAGCGGCAGGTCGCCGCCGAGCCAGTGCTCCAGGGTCTCGGCGGGCAGGCCCGCCGCCACCGAGACGATCAGCGGGCGGCGTGCCTGGACGGCATCGCGCATCTTCTCGCAGACCTCGCGCATGATCTGCGGCTTGACCGCCAGCACCACCACGTCCGACTCGGCGACGGCCGTCGCGTTGTCGGTCGCGGTCTGGATGCCCAGCCGCTCGCGCAGCGGGGCGAGGATGTCGTCGCTGGGCGAGGTAGCCGTGATGTCGTCGGGTGAGAAGCCGCTCTCGATCATCCCGCCGATGATGGCGCCGGCCATGTTCCCGGCGCCGATGAAGGTGACTCTGCTGGCCATGGGGTCTGTCCTGTGTCGTTCGACGAATGAGGCCGGCGTGGCTCACCGGCATCGGGTGGTTGTCACTCTCGTACGCTGCGTTCCCCGAAGATCGCGGTGCCCAGGCGGACCAGGGTGGCCCCCTCGAGCACGGCGGCCTCCAGGTCGGCAGTCATGCCCATCGAGAGGGTATCCAGCGGCGCCCCGGGGAGGCGCTCGCGGAGTGCCTCGAGGGCCTCGCGGAGGCGGGCGAAGGGCACGCGCTGGTCCTCCAGTCCCTCGGCCGGCGCCGGGATCGCCATCAGCCCGCGCAGGCGCAGCTGGGGCAGCGCCTGGACCGCCTCGGCCAGGGCGGGCAGCGCCTCGAGCGAGACGCCGGACTTGCTCGCCTCGTCGCTGATGTTGACCTGCAGGCAGATGTCCAGCGGGCCGAGCGCTGCGGGGCGTTGATCGTTCAGACGCCGGGCGATCTTCTCACGGTCTACGCTATGCACCCAGGCGAAGTGCCCGGCCACGTCGCGGGTCTTGTTGGATTGCAGCGGACCGATGAAATGCCAGACGATGGGGTCCAGGTCCGCCAGCTCGGCCTGCTTGTCCAGGGCTTCCTGGACATAGTTCTCGCCGAACTCGCGTTGGCCCAGGTGCCAGGCCTCGCGGATCATGGCGGCGGGCTTGGTCTTGCTGACGGCCAGCAGCCGGGCGCCATCGGCAGGTCGGCCGGCGGCATTCAGCGCGTCGGCGAGCCGGGTGCGGGCGGCGGCCAGGGACTCGGAAAGTACCAGGTCCGTCATGTCTGAGTGTCTGTCATACTGGGCATACTGAAGGGAACCTTATCCCGGGAGCAGGGGAAACGCATGGATATTACCGAACTGCTGGCATTCTCGGCAAAGCAGAACGCCTCCGACCTCCACCTCTCGGCGGGCCTGCCGCCGATGATCCGCGTCGATGGCGACATCCGCCGGCTCAACGTGCCGGCCATGGAGGACCGCGAGGTCCGCAAGCTGATCTACGACATCATGGCGGACCGCCAGCGCCGCGACTACGAGGAGTTCTTCGAGACCGACTTCTCCTTCGAGGTGCCGGGCGTCTCGCGCTTCCGTGTCAACGTCTTCAACCAGGCCCGCGGGGCCGGGGCGGTGTTCCGGACCATCCCCACCGAGGTGCTGACCCTGGAGGACCTGGGCATGGGGCCGGTCTTCCGCCAGCTCTCCATGCTGCCCCGCGGCCTGGTGCTGGTCACCGGCCCCACCGGCTCGGGCAAGAGCACCACGCTGGCGGCGATGATCGACTACATCAACGACAATCGCTTCGAGCACATCCTCACCATCGAGGACCCGGTGGAGTTCGTGCACCGCAGCAAGCGCTGCCTGGTCAACCAGCGCGAGGTGCACCGCGATACCCATGGCTTCGCCCCGGCGCTGCGCAGTGCGCTGCGCGAGGACCCGGACATCATCCTGGTCGGCGAGCTGCGCGACCTGGAGACGATCCGGCTGGCGCTGACCGCGGCCGAGACCGGCCACCTCGTGTTCGGCACCCTGCATACCACCTCCGCGGCCAAGACCATCGACCGGATCATCGACGTCTTTCCCGGCGAGGAGAAGTCCATGGTGCGCTCGATGCTCTCCGAGTCACTGCAGGCGGTGATCTCCCAGGCTCTGCTCAAGCGTCAGGGCGGCGGCCGGGTGGCGGCCCACGAGATCCTGGTGGCCACCGCGGCGGTGCGTAACCTGATCCGCGAGGACAAGGTGGCGCAGATCTACTCGGCGATCCAGACCGGCGGCAACCTGGGCATGCAGACCCTGGATGCCTCGCTGGCGCGCCTGGTGGCGGACAACATGGTGGCGCGCGAGGAAGCCCAGGCGAAGGCCAAGGGCGTGCTGGCGAGCTGAGGACGCGACAACGACAACAAGGAGCAGGGACATGACGGCAAAAGAGTGGCTCCACCAGCTGCTGGACATCATGGTGCAGAAGGAGGCGTCGGATCTGCTGATCTCGGTGAACGCGCCGCCGACCCTGAAGATGGCCGGCCAGCTCACCCCCCTGGGGGACCAGGGGCTCAGCGTGGCGCAGGTCACCGAACTGGTCGGTGCCTCGATCCCCGATGCGGTGCTGGAACGCTTCCGCGTCGAGCACGAGGCCAACTTCGCGCTGAGCCTCAAGGACAAGGGGCGTTTTCGCGTCAGTGCCTTCCAGCAGCGCAACCAGATGGCCATGGTGATCCGGCGCATCGGCTTCGAGATCCCTCATCTGGAGGAGCTGTCGCTGCCCTCCACGCTCGGCGAGCTGGCCAACAACAAGCGCGGCCTGGTGTTCGTGGTCGGGGGGACCGGGACCGGCAAGTCGACCACCCTGGCGTCGATGATCCAGCAGCGCAACGAGACCCTCGGCGGCCACATCATCAGCGTCGAGGATCCCATCGAGTACGTGCACCCGCACCGCAAGGCGATCGTCAACCAGCGCGAGGTCGGCATCGACACCGAATCCTTCGAGGTGGCGCTGAAGAACACCCTGCGCCAGGCGCCGGACGTGATCCTGATCGGCGAGGTGCGCACCCGGGAGACCATGGAGCACGCCCTGACCTTCGCCGAGACCGGCCACCTCTGCCTGGCGACCCTGCACGCCAACAACGCCAACCAGGCGTTGGACCGGATCATCAACTTCTTCCCCATCGAGCGACACTCCCAGGTGTGGCTCGACCTCTCGCTCAACCTGCGGGCCATCGTCGCCCAGCAGCTGCTGCCCACGGTGGATGGCGGGCGCTGCCCGGCCATCGAGATCATGCTCAAGTCGCCGTTGATCGGCGACCTGGTGCGCAAGGGGGAGGTCTCCGAGATCAAGAACGTTATGGCTCGCTCGCGGGATCTCGGCATGCAGACCTTCGACCAGGCGCTCTTCGACCTCTTCAAGGCCGGCAAGATCACCGAGGAGGTGGCGCTGGTGCACGCCGACTCGGCCAATGACCTGCGCATGATGATCAAGTATGGCGACGAGAGCAGCGAGGGCGTGGCCGGGGCCCGGGAGGCGGCCAGCCACCTCTCGCTGCGCGGCGAGGACGACTTCTAGGAAGCGTAGACCCCGCCCAGCACCCGGGGGCCGGCGGCGCCGGTCACCGAGGGCAGGCTGCCGGGCAGGCCGGCCAGTCGCCGCCACGCCAGCCAGGCGAAGGCGCCGGCCTCCAGCCACTCGGCGGGCCAGCCCCAGTCCTCCCCGGGGAGCAGCGGCGTCTCCGGCAGCCGGCGGGCCAGGCGGGCCAGCAGGTCCGGATTGCGGGCGCCGCCGCCGCAGGGCACCAGCACCGCGGCAGGCGGGGCATCGAGGCGCTCCCGGGCCATCCCCACGCTGAGGGCCACGCTGGCCGCGGTCAGCTCGGCGAGGGTGGCCTGGACGTCCTGCGGGGCCTCCCCGCCCCGAAGGTGTCCCTGCAGCCATTCCTGGTGGAAGAGTTCCCGGCCCGTGCTGCGTGGAGGCGGCAGGTGGAAGAAGGGCTCCGCCAGCAGCCGCTCCAGCAGCGCCTCGTCGACCCGCCCCGAGGCCGCCCAGGCGCCGTCAGCATCGAAGCGTCCCCCGCGATGCCGGGCATGCCAGGCATCCAGCAGGGCATTGGCCGGGCCGGTGTCGAAGCCCAGCGGCGCCCGTTCGTCTTCCGCGGGCGGCAGCAGGGTGAGGTTGGCGAAGCCGCCGAGGTTGAGCACCAGGCGCCATTCGCCGGGTGCCCGGAACAGCGCCTCATGGAAGGCCGGCGCCAGGGGCGCGGCCTGGCCGCCGGCGGCCAGGTCGCGACGCCGGAAGTCGCCCACCACCGGGCGACCGGTCAGTTCGGCGAGCAGGCTGGGGTTGTCGAGCTGCAGCGTATAGGCCGGGCCGCCGCCGTGGCCCCCGGGGGCGTGCTCGATGGTCTGCCCATGGCTGCCGATGGCCGTGATGGCATCTCTCTCCATGCCGCTCGAGGCGATCAGTGCCTCGACGGCTGTGGCCTGCAGGCGGGAGAAGGCGTCCTCGGCGGCCGCCAGTTCGCTGAAGGCCACCCGGTCGGCATGGCAGAGCCGCCACAGCAGGTCGCGCAGCACCTCGGGCATCGGCGTCTCATGGGTGGCGATCAGGCGGGGTGCACCGTCCTCGCGGATCTCGACGAGGGCGGCATCGATGCCGTCGAGGCTGGTGCCTGACATCAGGCCGATGAAGAGGCTCATGGGGACTCCCGGGCGGGCTCAACCGTGGATGACCGGACATGGTAACATCCCCGACCATTCGACTACCGAGTGCCCGCGGGGCCGCGGGCCGCCTGCTGAGTGGAGAGGAGACAATGACCGATGTTGCTGGCGCCCTGGCGCTGCTGAAGCGCGGCACCCACGAGATCCTGCTCGAGGAGGAGCTGGTCAAGAAGCTGGAGTCCGGGCGCAAGCTGCGCATCAAGGCGGGCTTCGACCCCACCGCGCCTGACCTGCATCTGGGGCACAGCGTGCTGCTGACCAAGATGCGCCAGTTCCAGGACCTGGGCCACGAGGTCATCTTCCTGATCGGCGACTTCACCGGCCGCATCGGGGACCCCACCGGCAAGAACGTGACGCGCAAGCCGCTCACCGAGGAGGAGGTCAAGGCCAACGCCCAGACCTACAAGGAGCAGGTATTCAAGATCCTCGACCCCGAGAAGACCGAGGTGCGCTTCAATGCCGAGTGGTTCTCCGCCATGAGCGCGGCCGACATGATCGAGCTGGCGGGGCAGAGCACCGTGGCGCGCATGCTCGAGCGCGACGACTTTGACAAGCGCTACAGCGCGGGTCAGCCGATCTCCATCCACGAGTTCCTCTATCCGCTGGTGCAGGGCTATGACTCCGTGGCGCTGGAGGCCGACGTGGAGCTCGGCGGCACCGACCAGAAGTTCAACCTTTTGATGGGACGCGAGATCCAGAAGCATTTCGGCCAGGCGCCCCAGGTCGTGATCACCATGCCGCTGCTCGAGGGACTGGACGGCGTGCAGAAGATGTCCAAGTCCCTGGGCAACTACGTCGGGGTCGACGAGGCGCCGGGGGCGATGTTCAACAAGCTGGTCTCGATGCCCGACAGCCTGATGTGGCGCTACTTCGAGCTGCTCTCGCTCAAGCCCAACGAGGAGATCGAGGCGCTCAAGCGCGATGCCGAGGCCGGTGCCAATCCCCGCGACATCAAGATGATCCTCGCCCGCGAGCTGATCGGCCGCTACCACGGCGATGCGGCGGCGGCCAACGCCCACCGCTCTGCCGGTAACCAGCTGGCCGAGGGTGAACTGCCCGAGGACCTGCCCGAGGTCGAGGTCGATTTCGAGGGCAGCGCCCAGGCGCCCATCGCCGCGGTACTGAACCGTGCCGGGCTGACCAAGAACAGTGCCCAGGCCAAGGACATGCTCGGTAACGGGCGGGTCAAGGTGGATGGCGACGTTGTCCAGCGTGACCATATGCTGGAGACCGGGAAGAGCTATGTGATCCAGGCTGGCAAGAAGCGCTATGCCCGGGTGACCATTGCCTGACATCTGTCGGCAAGTATCCCCACGACGCCCGCCCCGCGCGGGCGTCGTCGTCTCCGCCGGCGGGCCATGTCATCCACAGGCGGTCGGCGTGACAGGGCCGTGGACGGCCTGCCAGCCGCCCGGTCGTCATCGTCTGTTCACGGGGGCGTCATCGCCGTGACATTTTTCTTCGCGAGGGCCTTGCGCGGCCCCGGGGAAATCCGTAAAGTACGCATCCGCTGCCGGCGACGGGCACACGTTGCAGGCGGTGGAAAGTGGTAGAAGTGCTTGTTTCCATTCGGTTTTTTCGAAGCAGTTTCAGAAAATCCCGCTTGACGAGCTCGCCGCATTCGGTAGAATGCTCGCCACTCGTGACAGAGACCCGCTGAGGGCTCTATCGGCACTCGCTTCGCTTCGGCTAGATGAGGTTTCGGTCACCCGCTTCGCTTCTTCGGAACGCCTCGCAGGGTTGACAACGACAGCCGATCACGTAGAATACGCCTTCCTCGCAGGGCGCCGGCGAGACCGCCGCTTCATCAGAAGCCGGGCACGACG
>NZ_SNZJ01000026.1 GCF_004363555.1 Halomonas ventosae
GGCTCGAGGCCATTCGGTCCTACTCGGGATACACCCAGGCTGTGAGCGGTGGTAGCTAATCACCCCTCACTGGAGAGACACAAGGTCCTACGCCAGGGAAGGCGTCGGTAGCGTACAGGGAGGTATTCACAGCGCCTCCTCGCAGGCTTGTCGACGGATCAGCCCCGAGTGATACCTCTATCTGCGATAGCCTTGGGGGTGGAAGGCGGTGATCCCCTCGACGAAGCGCCCACCGGGGCGATAGTGCTCGAGAAGCGAGAAGTGGTCATCGCCTTCCAGCACGGCTGACTCGACGCCGATACCCTGCCCGCGTAAGTGCTTGGCGTAGGCCTGCATCTGGCGCGCGAACTCGCTGGACTCCTCGCCGCCGGCGACCAGCTGCACCCCCGCTGGGGCGCGGCAGGGCTGCCGCACCGGGCTGTAGTCGCTCACGTCGCGGCCGGTGAGCTGCAGCTTGGGCTGCAGCCATGACCAGGGAAAGGGCCCGAGGTCATAGAGGCCACTGACGCACAGCGTCCCCTTGATCAGGTCGTCAGGCAGGCCATAGTCGCCTTCCCAGTCGGTGGCCAGCAGCATGGCGCAGAGGTGCCCGCCGGCGGAGTGGCCCGAGACGCTGATCTGGCGCGGGTCGACACCCAGTGCCCCCGCGTGCTGATAGACCCACGCCAGCGCCGCCCGGGCCTGGCGCACCACCTCGCCGAACGCCACCGCGGGGCAGAGGGCGTAGTTGACCACCGCCACGGTGATGCCCGACGCCACCAGGCCGTCGACGACGAAGCCGAATTCCTTGTGGCTGAGCGAGCGCCAGTAGCCGCCATGGAAGAAGAGGTGGCAGGGGACAGGCTTGCCCTCCTCTCCCCCCTCTGCTCTCTCCTCCGCTCTCCCCTCCCCCCTGCCCTCGGCGTGGTAGAGGTCCAGGCACTCGGCGAGCGTGGGCCCGTAGGGCAGGTCGCGCGTCACCCGGTGGCGCTGGCGAGACGCCGCACTCCGATCATGCCAGTCGGCGAGCAGTACGGCGGGGTCCCGACCCCGCATGGGGTCGTAGGCGCGGTCGATCGCCTCCTGGGTCGCCAGGTCGCGATAGAGCATGGCGCCCTAGCCCTGCCAGCGATAGCCGCGGCGCGGGCGATTGGCCGCCAGCAGCAGGCCCAGCGGGGCCAGGGCGAGCACCAGGAAGCCGGCCAGGGTCCAGCCGGGCAGCGAGATGCCGAGCAGCAGGAAGTCGATCTCGGCGCACTCTCCCGAGCCCGAGAGCACCTGGGCCAGCACCTGCTGCAGGGGCAGGATCTCCATCATGTAGTCGAGCCCCGGGCCGCAGCTCGGCACCTCGTCGGCCGGCAGCGACTGCAGCCACAGGTGGCGCCCCGCCACGGCGACGCCGCCGCCCACGGCGGCCAGCGACAGCAGGCCGTAGATCACTGCCCCCGCGCGGCCCACGGGGTCGTGGATCGCGGCGACGAGGAAGACGGCGGCGGCGGCCAGCACGGCCACCCGCTGGAAGATGCACAGCGGGCAGGGCTCCAGCCCGACGACATGCTCGAGCCCCAGGGCCACGGCCATCATCAGCACGCAGAAGGCGAGGCCCGCGAGGCTCCACTCGCGGACCGAGAGGCGCCGAAGGTCGTCGATCATGACGTCTCTCCCGTCTGCAGCGGCGTGACGGCCCGCACCTCGCGGGCACGCTCGAAATAGCGGGACAGGAAGGCGTCGAAGCCCTCGGTCTCACCTGCCTCGAGGTCACGCTGCTGCGCCAGGGAGGTCGCCACCAGCTCGTCGAACAGCGCCTCCCGAGACGGGTCCATGGGGGTATCACGGAAGGCTTGCGCCTGTTCCCGGGCGAGGCCCAGCATGGCCTCGACGAAGGACTCCCCGCTAGACTCGAGGCGCGCCAGCAGGCGCGCGGAGGGCGTCAGGGCGGGGTCGTCGAGGCGCGGCGACAGGGCCGCCAGCGCCTCGCCGTGAGGCTCGCCCTCTTCCAGGCGATCGAGCAGCTCGGCCACCGCCACCATCTCGGTGAAGATCTCGCCGCCCCAGTCGGCGATGGAGCGGTGCCGGCCATCCTGCAGCAGGCGCAGCTCGGGGTCCCGGCCACGCTCGACCACCAGGCGGCGATTGTCGTCGAGCCGGTCGCACTCGTCGTCGGGGATCCAGGGGCTCTCGCTGAGCAGGCACCACATCAGGAAGGTGTCGAGGAAGCGGATCTGCGGCTCGTCCACCCCCAGCGGCAGGAAGGGGTTGAGGTCCAGGCAGCGCACCTCGATGTACTCCACGCCGCGAGCCTCCAGCGCCTGGCTGGGGGTCTCGTCATGGCGTGCCACCCGCTTGGGGCGGATGTCGCTGTAGTACTCGTTCTCGATCTGCAGGATGTTGGCGTTGAGCTGGCGCCACTCGTCGCCCTCCTTCACGCCCAGCTTCTGGTAGTCCTGCCAGGGCGTGGCGATGGCGTGGCGCAGGGTATTGACGTAGTTGGAGAGCGAGTTGAAGCAGATCTTCAGCTGCTCCTGGACCTTGTTCTGGTAGCCCAGGTCCGACATGCGCAGGCTGGTGGCGTGGCGCGACACCAGGGTGTCCTCGCCATGCCGCTGGAGCTTCTCGGGCAGCTCGCCGCTCGGCAGGAAGCTGCGGTCCAGCGCCGGCGAGGCGCCGAACAGGTAGAGCAGCAGCCAGCTGTGGCGGCGGAAGTTGCGGATCAGGCCGAAGTAGCGCGACGAGCGGTAGTCGCGCAGGGGGGTGTCGAGGTCACCCTCGAGCTCGCGCAGCAGCTGCCAGAGGTCATCGGGCAGCGAGACGTTGTAATGCACCCCGGCAATGGACTGCATGATCCGCCCGTAGCGCAGGTCCAGGCCCTTGCGGTAGACGTGCTTCATGGTGCCCACGTTGGAGCGGCCGTAGTCGGCGATGGGCACGCTGTCGTTGCCGTCCAGGCGCGCCGGCATGCTCGCCGGCCAGATCAGCTCGTCGTCCAGGTGCCGATAGCTGAAGCGGTGCAGGTCGGCGAGGAAGCCCATGGCATCGACTGGCCGACAGTAGACCGGGGTGATGTACTCCAGCAGCGCCTCGGAGTAGTCGGTGGTGATATGCGGGTGGGTCAGCTTGGAGCCCAGCGCGGCGGGATGGGGGGTGGCGGCGATGCGCCCCTCGCCGTCGACCCGCAACCCCTCCTTCTCGATGCCGCGGCGCAGGCGCCGGACCCGCCCCTGGTCGGCCAGGGACTTGAGGCGATCGACGCGGCTGGTGAACGATTCGGACAAGATGGTCACCCCATGTGTGGAAAGGCGGGCGCCATCGCGCCCGGCAAACATCAGATTATGGTGCCGTCAGGCGACGCTTCAAGGTCAGCGCCCCTTCTTGGCCTGCAGCAGGGCCGCCCCCAGGGCGCCCATCTGGCTGGCCGGCTCGGCCGCCTTGCCGCCGCGACCAGCCTTCCCGGCTCCCTGGCCCCGGGCGTTGCCACGTCCGCGGCGCGGCGGGTCGGAGGGCTGGTCGTCACCCCGGTCGTCCGGCTGGTCATCGAGGCGCATGGTAAGGCCAATGCGCGAGCGCGCGAGGTCCACGCTCATCACCTTGACCCGCACGATGTCGCCGGCCTTGACGACGGTCCGGGGGTCCTCGATGAACTTCTCGGAGAGCGCCGAGATGTGCACCAGGCCATCCTGGTGGACGCCGATGTCGACGAAGGCCCCGAAGTGGGTGACGTTGGTCACGCTGCCCTCGAGGATCATGCCGGGCTCGAGGTCCTTCAGGGTCTCGACCCCCTCGCGGAACTCGGCCGCCTTGAACTCGGGGCGTGGGTCACGCCCCGGCTTGTCGAGCTCGGCGAGGATGTCGGTGACCGTAGGCACGCCGAAGCGCTCGTCGGCGAACTCAGCGGGCTTCAGCGACCTGAGGGTGGCGCTGTCGCCGATCAGCCCGGCCAGGGGACGCCCGCTGCGCTGGGCGATGCGCTCCACCAGCGGATAGGCCTCGGGGTGCACGGCGCTGGCATCCAGCGGGTTGTCGCCGTTCATGATGCGCAGGAAGCCGGCGCACTGCTCGAAGGTCTTGGGCCCGAGGCGGCTGACCTCGAGCAGCGCCCGACGGCTGGTGAAGGGCCCTTGAGCGTTGCGCCGCGCGACGATATTGTCGGCCAGGGCCGCATTGAGGCCGGCGACCCGCGACAGCAGAGCGCTCGACGCCGTGTTGAGGTCCACCCCCACGGCGTTGACGCAATCCTCGATCACCGCCTCCAGGCTCCGGGAGAGCTGCAGCTGCGAGACGTCGTGCTGGTACTGGCCCACGCCGATGGACTTGGGCTCGATCTTGACCAACTCGGCCAGCGGGTCCTGCAGCCGCCGGGCGATGGAGACCGCACCGCGGATGGTGACGTCGAGGTCCGGCAGCTCCCGGGAGGCATACTCCGAAGCGGAGTAGACCGAGGCGCCCGCCTCGCTGACCATCACCTTGGAGAGCACGCGCTTCCCCTGCCCTTCTTGTGAAGAGAACCGTTTCACCAGCTCACCGGCGAGCCTGTCGGTCTCGCGGCTGGCGGTGCCATTGCCCACGGCGACCAGCGCCACGTCGTGCCTCTCCACCAGCCTGGCCAGCTCGGACAGCGACGCGTCCCAGGCATTGCGGGGCGCGTGGGGATAGATGGTGGCGTGCTCCAGGAACTGGCCGGTGGCATCCACCACCGCCACCTTGCAGCCGGTTCGCAGGCCAGGGTCGATGGCCAGGGTCGCCTTCTGTCCCGCCGGAGCAGCCAGCAGCAGGTCCTTGAGGTTGGCGGCGAACACCTCGATGGCCTCGAGCTCCGCGCGCTCGCGCAGCCGACCCATCAACTCGGTCTCCAGGTGGGTGTAGAGCTTGACCCGCCAGGTCCAACGCACCACCTCAGCGAGCCAACGGTCGGCGGGCCGGTCCTGGTCGCCGCTCCCGTTGAAGATACCGAAGTGCCGGGCGATGGCCACCTGTGCCGGATGGAGCGGGGCCTCCTCCTCGCCGGGCAGGCGCAGGGCCAGCGCCAGCACGCCCTCGTTGCGCCCACGGAACATCGCCAGCGCGCGGTGCGAGGGCACCTTGGCGAGCCGCTCGTCGTGCTCGAAGTAGTCGGAGAACTTGGCGCCCTCCTGCTCCTTGCCGGCGATCACCCGTGAGGAGAGCTCGCCCTCGTGCCACAGCCGTTCGCGCAGCTGGCCGACCAGCTCGGGGTCCTCGGCGAAACGCTCCATGAGGATCTGCTTGGCGCCGTCCAGGGCCGCCTTGGCGTCCTCGACGGCGGGGATGTCGCCTTCTGCGGGACGAAGGTAGCTTGCCGCCTCGGCCTCGGGGACCAGGGTCGGGTCGGCCAGCAGGGCATCGGCCAGCGACTCGAGCCCCGCCTCCCGGGCAATCTGCGCCTTGGTGCGCCGCTTCTTCTTGTAGGGCAGGTAGAGGTCTTCCAGGCGCTGCTTGGTCTCGGCGGCACGGATGCTGGCGGCGAGGTCATCGGTGAGCTTTCCCTGCTCGTCGATGGCGGCCAGTACCGCCTCGCGGCGCTCCTCCAGCTCGCGCAGGTAGGACAGGCGCTCGTGGAGTTGGCGCAGCTGGATGTCATCGAGCCCGCCGGTGACTTCCTTGCGATAGCGGGCGATGAAAGGCACGGTGGCCCCGCCGTCGAGCAGTTCCACCGTCGCCTTGACCTGCGGCGGGCGAACGGCGAGCTCCTCGGCGAGGCGGCTGATGATCTTGTCGTGTGCGTCCATGAAATCCTTGGCAATCAAACGTCCAGACGATCGCGACAAGGTACCACAATCGGGATTCAGGCGGGGGCGAATCGCAGCGCCAGGCCGTTGTTGCACCAGCGCAGGCCGGTGGGCTCGGGGCCGTCGTCGAAGACGTGGCCCTGGTGGCCGCCGCACCGCGCGCAATGGTACTCGGTGCGGGGGAAGACCAGGAAGTAGTCGACGCTGGTCAGCAGGTGCCCCTCGACGTGCTCGAAGAAGCTCGGCCAGCCGGTCCCCGAGTCATACTTCATGGCGCTGGTGAACAGCAGCAGGTCACAGCCGGCACAGCGGTACTCGCCCTCGCGGGTCTCCTTGTCCAGCGGGCTCGAGAAGGCCGGCTCGGTGCCCTCCTCGCGCAGGATTTCGAACTGCTCGTCGCTCAGGCGCTCCCGCCACTCGGCCTCGGAGAGCTCCAGCACCTCGAGCCCCTCGGCACGCGAAAGGTCAGGCTTGGGCCGCGCCGAGGCCAGCCCCGGCAGCAGGCCGGCGAGGCTGCCGGCCCCCAGCACGCCTAGAAAATGCCGTCGTTTCATGGTCTCTCTCCGTCGGTGATCGAATCCTGGCGCCAGCCTTCCCCTCGAGATGACGCCAGGACGCAAACGGGGGAAGGAGCTGCCTCCTTCCCCCGCTCAGACCGTCGATGCCACCGACGGTTCGCCTTCGCGCGCCTCAGGTCAGGCTGGGGCCCGCCTTGGCGATCGCCTCGTTGACGCCCTCGAACTTCTTGAAGTTGTCGACGAACTTGGCGGCCAGCTCCTGGCGCTTGCGGTCGTAGGCGTTCTTGTCCTCCCAGGTCTCGCGCGGATCGAGCAGGCGGGAGTCGACACCCGGCACGGCGGTGGGCACCGCCAGGTTCAGGCCCTCGACCTGGCGCGTCTCGACGTCGCGCAGCACGCCGGACTGGATGGCGCTGATGATGGCGCGGGTGGTGGGGATCGAGAAGCGAGAGCCTCCCTCCCCGTAGGCACCCCCGGTCCAGCCGGTGTTGACCAGGTAGACCTGGGCATCCTTCTCGGCCACGCGCCTGACCAGCAGCTCGGCGTACTCGCGCGCCGGACGCGGGAAGAAGGGCGCGCCGAAGCAGGTGGAGAAGGTCGCCTCGAGCCCGGCGGTGGAACCCACCTCGGTAGAGCCCACCTTGGCCGTGTAGCCGGAGAGGAAGTGGTAGGCGGCCGCCTCCTTGGAGAGCACGGAGACCGGGGGCAGCACGCCGGACATGTCACAGGTGAGGAAGACGATGGCGTTGGGCTCGCCGGCGCGGTTCTCGGGCACGCGCTTATCGACGTGCTCCAGCGGGTAGGCGGCGCGGGAGTTCTGGGTCAGGCTGTCGTCGGCGTAGTCCGGCTCGCGGCGGTCGTCGAGGACCACGTTCTCCAGCACGGTGCCGAACTTGATGGCCTGCCAGATGATCGGCTCGTTCTTCTCGGAAAGGTCGATGCACTTGGCGTAGCAGCCGCCCTCGATGTTGAAGACGGTGCCCGGCCCCCAGCCGTGCTCGTCGTCACCGATCAGGTAGCGGGCCGGGTCGGCGGAGAGGGTGGTCTTGCCGGTGCCGGAGAGGCCGAAGAAGAGCGTGGTCTCGCCATCCTCGCCGACGTTGGCGGAACAGTGCATGGGCAGCACGTCGGCGGCCGGCAGCAGGAAGTTCTGCACCGAGAACATCGCCTTCTTCATCTCGCCGGCATAGCGCATGCCGGCGATCAGCACCTTCTTCTGGGCGAAGTTGAGGATCACGCAGCCCTCGGAGTTGGTGCCGTCGCGGGCCGGATCGCACTCGAAGAAGGGGGCGTTGAGGATGGTCCACTCGTCCTTCACGGACGGGTTGTAGGCCTCGGGGCGCACGAACATGGTGCGGCCGAAGAGGTTGTGCCAGGCGGTCTCGGTGGTGACACGCACCGGCAGGTAGTGGACCGGGTCACTGCCCACGTGGAGCTCGGACACATAGTGCTCGCCGTCGGCCAGGTAGGCATCGACGCGGGCCCAGAGGGTATCGAACTTCTCGGCGTCGAACGGGCGGTTGACGCTGCCCCAGTCGATCTGGCCGCTGGTGCTCGCCTCGTCGACGATGAAGCGATCCTTGGGCGAACGGCCGGTGCGCTCGCCGGTGTTCACCACCAGGGCGCCGTTGGCGGCCAGGCGCCCTTCCCCGTTGGCCACTGCCCGCTCGATCAGCTCGGCGCTGCAGAGGTTGACGTGGGAAATGGCGGCTTGCTGGGGGGCGGCTTGAGTCGTGGTCATGTCGTGTCCTGGGCCTTGCGGCCGCTTCTCTCTCGTGTGCCGGGCGTCGGTGACGCAACGTGGGTCATGCCATGATCGCCGTGCGCGGGTCATTGCCGTCTTGTGCTGGGCGATCGACCGGAAAAAACGGCGCCATTATGGCAAAAACCCGGCCGCCGGGAAACGCTGTTCTTGGGCGAAGTTCATGTAGTTTTACTACTACATCGGCACCGTTCACTACCGCTCACCCGATAACGCATGCTGCAACGCAGCGCCGCGGCATGACACTTCTCAGTGCAGGGTCGGCGGCTCCCCCTCGGGGCCCTCGAGCATCGCCTCGACCTCGGACGCCGGGAAGTGGTAGCGGGTATGGCAGAAGTGGCACTGGGTATCGATGGCCCCCTGCTCGGCCAGTACCTCGTGGAGTTCCTGCGCGCCCAGGGTCATCAGCGCCGAGGCGATGCGCTCGCGGGAGCAGGTGCAGCCGAAGCGCAGCGCCTTGGGGTCGAAGACCCGCACCGTCTCCTCGTGGTAGAGACGGCGCAGCACCTCGAGCGGTTCGAGGCCGAGCAGCTCCTCCTCCTTGACGGTATCGGCCAGGTGCACGGTGCGCTCCCAGGCATCCACGTCCTGGTTCTGCGACTCATCGGGCAGGCGCTGCAGCAGCAGGCCGCCGGCCCGTCGACCATCGGCGGCCAGCCACAGCCGCGTCGGCAGCTGCTCGGACTGGGCGAAGTAGGCGGCGAGGCAGCCGGCCAGGCTGTCGTATTCGAGGGCCACGATGCCCTGGTAGCGGTGGCCGTCGGTGGGGTCCAGGGTGATCATGATCTGCCCCTGACCCACCAGCTCACGGAAGCCGGCGTTCTCGCCGGGAATCGCCGCGTCCTCGGCCAGGCGGGCAATGGCACGCAGCTCGCCGCCGGGGTTGGATTCGGCCATCAGCAGGGCGAGCGCGCCCTGGCCGCGCACCTCGATGCTCAGGGTGCCGTCGAGCTTGACGGTGTCGGTGAGCAGCGCCACCGCGGCGAGCAGCTCGCCGAGCAGGTGGTTCACCGCCGGCGGGTAGTCGTGGCGCTCGAGCACCTCGCCGTAGGCGCGCTCGAGGGTGACGATCTCGCCACGCACGTTGGTCTTGTCGAAGAGGAAACGCTGGATCTGGTCGGTCATGAGGCTCTCTGTCTAGTCATCCTGCTGGCGCTGGAAGCGTTGGATCTCCCGGCGCTGCTTCTTGTCGGGGCGCTTGAGCGGGTGCTGCATGACCTGGTTAGTGAGGCGCCGGGCCTCGGCCTCGCGCTCGCGGCGCGCGACGCTCTCCTCGGTCTCGCGGTAGAGCGCGCGGGCCTCGGGGGCACCACGGCGCTGGTCGGAGAGCGCCAGCACCTCCACCTCCAGGATGTCCCAGCCCTGGGGCACACGGATCAGGGCGCCGACCTCGACGGCCTTGCTGGTCTTGGCGCGCCCGCCCTCGTAGTGGACCTTGCCTCCCTCGATGGCCTTCTTGGCGAGTGCCCGGGTCTTGAAGAAGCGCGCCGCCCACAGCCACTTGTCGAGCCTGATGCTATCCATGGACACCTCCCTCGCCCGCCGAAGGCGGCAGGTTGTCGGGCAGGATGCTGGCGAAGCGGTCCAGGGCGATGAACTCCTCGAGCTCCCGCTCCGGCCGGCGACTGTCGGGCTGCTTGATGCCCAGCAGGTGGCGGATGCCGAACTCCCGGGCACTCTCCAGCACCGAGGCGTTGTCGTCGATGAACAGGGTACGCTGCGGGTCGAAGGGCTCGACCTCCTGCAGGGCAAACCAGAAGGCCTGCTCCTCCTTGGGGACCCCGAGGTCCGCCGAGGAGACGATGGCATCCAGGTAATCCTCCAGCCCGGTCAGCGGCAGCTTGAGCGCGAGGCTCGCCCGGTCGGCATTGGTGGCCAGCACCACCCGGGGATGGGCCGCCTTCAGCCAGCGGAGGAAGTCCAGGGCGTCGCTGCGCAGGCCGATCAGGTGCTGCACCTCCCGCTTGAGCGCCACCACGTCGACCCCCAGCTCGCGGCTCCAGTAGGCCAGGCTGTACCAGTTGAGGGTGCCCTGCTCACGGATGATCCGTGCGCGCAGCTCCTCCTGGGTCGCCTCGTCGAGGCGGTGCAGCTCCACGTAGCGCCGCGGCAGGTGCTCGAGCCAGAAGTGGCTGTCGAAATGCAGGTCCAGCAGGGTGCCGTCCATGTCCAGCAGGACGGTGTCGATGGCGCGCCAGTCGATCATCGCTACTCCGGGGGTGAGTCGGGGGCCGTTGGGACGTAGTATTGTATCGAATCGCCATCCGGGGCGCACAGCGCCGC
Organism: Halomonas ventosae; assembly: GCF_004363555.1. Taxonomy (GTDB): domain Bacteria; phylum Pseudomonadota; class Gammaproteobacteria; order Pseudomonadales; family Halomonadaceae; genus Halomonas; species Halomonas ventosae. The sequence continues at coordinate 10,284 of NZ_SNZJ01000026.1, forward strand.
TCTGGCCTCCACCACATGCCCCTTTCGCCCGCCCCTGTCGCTCTCCAACAAGGAAGTCCGCCCATGTCCGACCCGCACGACGCCTCCCGGCCCTGGCCCGTCAAGCCCCACATCCTCGACCGGCGCAGCGTGGCACGCAGTCGCCTGTTCCACGTCGAGGAGCTGGACCTGCGCTTCTCCAACGGCGCCGAGCGCACCTTCGAGCGGCTCACCGGCACCGGCCAGGGCATCGGCGCGGTAATGATCGTGGCCATGCCCGACCCGGAGCACGTGCTGCTCATCCGCGAGTATGCCGCCGGCTTCGAGGACTACGTGCTGACCCTGCCCAAGGGGCTCGTGGACCCCGGCGAGGACATCGTCACCGCGGCCAACCGCGAGCTGATGGAGGAGTGCGGCTTCGGCGCCAACCGCATCGAGCCGCTGGTGGAGCTGTCGCTGGCCCCCAACTACATGCGCCATCGCATGCAGGTGCTGCTGGCCAGCGACCTCTACCCCAGGCGCCTGCCCGGCGACGAACCGGAGCCGCTGATCGTGGAGACCCACGCCATCGACGAGCTCTCGGCCCTGCTGGCCCGGGAGGACTTCCACGAGGCCCGCGCCATCGCCGCGCTGTTCATCGCCCGGGACAAGCTGCGCAGCGAGGCGCCGGTGGACGCCGGGCTCTGGTGAGCCCTCTAGCGTGAGTGCAGCCGGCGCAGGGCACTCTTGCCGTCCTTGAGCTTGACCCAGCGCCCCTGGCGGTAGCTGTCGAGCCCGGTCTCCAGCAGGGTCATCACGTCCAGCGCCGACTCGCTGGTCACCGGCGGCGGGGTGCCCTCGAGCAGGGTCCTCGCGATGCCGGCATAGAAGGCGGGGTAGTCCCCCGGCACGGCCGGTGCCTCGCGGCTCGCCAGGGAGGTCGCTTCGCCCTCCCCCTCGTCGAGGGTCAGGGTGCCGGGCGAGGGATCCACCCCCCAGCCCGGCGACGGGGCCTGCCCTTCCTTGAGCCAGGCCTCCTGGGGGTCGAGCCCGTACTTCACGAAACTGCCCCGGGTGCCGTGGACTCGGAAGCGCGGGGTCGGCTCGGCCACCAGGGAGCTGGCCTGCAGGCTCACCCGCAGGTGGTCGTACTCCAGCAACGCCAGGAAGTCATCGTCCACCTCGGCCCCCTCGCGCGAGCTGGCGAGCTCCAGCAGGATCGCCTTGGGCATGCCGAAGAGCTGCCGGGCCTGGTCGAGCAGGTGCGGGCCGAGGTCATACCAGATGCCCCCGCCCGGCTTGTGGTGGTCACGCCAGCGGTCGGTGACCCGGGGACGGAAGCGGTCGAAGCGCGATTCCAGCGCCACCACCCGCCCCAGGGTCCCCTCGTCGAGCAGCGCCTTGAGGGTCAGGAAGTCGCTGTCCCAGCGACGATTGTGGAAGACGCTCAGCAGGCGATCGGCGCCATCGGCCTGGGCCTTGAGCAGGCGGGCCTCGGAGGCGCTGACGCTGAAGGGCTTGTCGATCACCACGTGCCTGCCGGCCGTCAGCGCCGCCTTGGCCAGCGGGAAGTGGGTGTCGTTGGGAGTGGCGATCACCACCAGGTCGATGTCTCGTCGGGCAAACAGCGGCGCCGCCTTGGGCAGCACCTCGACCTCGGGGAGGTCGGCCTTGACGCGCTCGGCATCGCCGCTGACCACGGCGGTCAGCTCCAGGCCGGGCGCGGCCTGGATCAGCGGGGCGTGGAAGGTGCGCCCGGCCATGCCGTAGCCGACCAGGCCGACGTTGAGGGTCTGTGTCTTCATCGTGCGGGCTTCCCTGCAGGGGTCATGGGGCCCGGCCTTCGGCAAAGGCTCGCGTCGCCTGGCGTCCGGCCGGGTCTCAGGCTCAGTCTAGCCGGGTCAGGTCGCGCACCGCACCCTTGTCGGCGGAGGTCGCCAGCAGGGCATAGGCCTTGAGCGCCGCCGAGACCTTGCGGTCGCGCTGGATACTCGGCTTCCAGGCCTCGCTGCCCTTCGCCTCCTCCGCCTCGCGACGGCGGGCGAGCTCCTCGTCGGGGAGCTTCACGTCGATGCGCCGATTGGGGATGTCGATGCGGATGAGGTCGCCGCTCTCCACCAGCCCGATGGCGCCGCCGGCGGCGGCCTCCGGCGAGGCGTGGCCGATGGAGAGCCCCGAGGTGCCACCGGAGAACCGCCCATCGGTGAGCAGCGCGCACGCCTTGCCCAGCCCCTTGGACTTCAGGTAGCTGGTCGGGTAGAGCATCTCCTGCATGCCGGGGCCGCCCCTGGGCCCCTCGTAGCGGATGACGACCACCTCGCCCTCCTTCACCTGGCCACCGAGGATATGCTCCACCGCCTGGTCCTGGGACTCCACCACGTGGGCCGGGCCCTCGAAGACCAGGATCGACTCGTCGACGCCGGCGGTCTTCACCACGCAGCCGTCCTCGGCGATGTTGCCCTTGAGCACCGCCAGCCCCCCCTCGCGGGAGAAGGCATGCTCGAGGTCACGGATGCAGCCGCCGGCCCGGTCGCCGTCGAGGCTCGGCCAGCGGGCAGCCTGGGAGAAGGCCTCCTGGGTGGGGATGCCACCCGGGCCGGCCTTGTAGAACTCCACCACCTCGGGGCTCGGCGAGCGCATGATGTCCCACTCGTCCAGGGCGTCCTTGAGGGTATCGCCGTAGACGGTGGGCACCCGGGTATCCAGCACCCCGGCGCGGTCCAGCTCGCCGAGGATGGCCATGATGCCGCCGGCGCGATGGCAGTCCTCGATATGGTACTGCTGGGTGTTGGGGGCCAGCTTGCAGAGCTGCGGTACCTCCCGGGAGAGACGGTCGATGTCGGCCATGGTGAAGTCCACCTCGCCCTCCTGGGCGGCGGCCAGCAGGTGCAGGATGGTGTTGGTGGAGCCGCCCATGGCGATGTCCAGGGTCATGGCGTTCCTGAACGCCGCCTTCGAGCCGATGGCCCGCGGCAGCAGGTGCGCCTCGTTGCCCTCGTAGACCCGCTTGGCCAGTTCGACGATGCGGCTTCCCGCCTCTTCGAACAGCCGGCGGCGGTCGGCGTGGGTGGCAAGCACGGTGCCGTTGCCCGGCAACGCGAGGCCCAGGGCCTCCATCAGGCAGTTCATGGAGTTGGCGGTGAACATGCCCGAGCAGCTGCCGCAGGTCGGGCAGGCGCTGCGCTCGATCTCCTCGATCTCCTCGTCGCTGTAGCGGTCGTCGGCGGCCGAGATCATCGCATCGATCAGGTCGATGCCGTGGTCGAGCAGCTTGGTCTTGCCCGCCTCCATGGGCCCGCCGGAGACGAAGATCACCGGGATGTTGAGGCGCATGGCGGCGTTGAGCATCCCGGGGGTGATCTTGTCGCAGTTGGAGATGCAGACCAGGGCATCGGCGCAGTGGGCGTTGACCATGTACTCGACGCTGTCGGCGATCAGGTCGCGGCTCGGCAGCGAATAGAGCATGCCGTCGTGGCCCATGGCGATGCCGTCGTCCACCGCGATGGTGTTGAACTCCTTGGCCACGCCGCCCGCCTTCTCGATCTCGCGGGCCACCAGCTGCCCCATGTCCTTCAGGTGTACGTGGCCCGGCACGAACTGGGTGAAGGAGTTGGCCACGGCGATGATCGGCTTGTGGAAGTCGTCATCCTTCATGCCGGTGGCACGCCACAGGGCGCGGGCGCCGGCCATGTTGCGGCCGGCGGTGGTGGTGCGGGAACGATACTCGGGCATGGTGTCCTCTTCTCATCGTGCAGCCGCCTTGTGCCGGCGGCTCGGGTGTCCAGTCAGCCCCAGATTCTGTCACGCGCCCGGCCGTCAGGCCAGTCGCTCAGGCCAAGGGGCGCAGCCGGCCGCCCTCCAGCCGGCAGCGCCGGTCGGCCAGCGCCTCGATGTCGTCGCGGTCGTGGCTGACCAGCACCACCGCCGCCCCCGCGGCCTTCTGGCGGCGCACCAGGGCCCAGAGGCCGTCGCGGGTCGCCTCGTCCAGGCCGGAGAAGGGCTCGTCGAGCAGCAGGACCCGGGAGCCGCGCAGCAGCGCTCGCAGCAGCGCCACGCGCTGGCGCTGGCCGCCGGAGAGCTCCCCGGGCAGGCGGTCATGCAGCCCCTCGAGCCCCACCTCGGCCAGCCCCTCATGGATGCGGGCACGCTGCTCGCGGGTTAGCTTCATGTCCGGCGCCAGCCCCAGCCCCACGTTGAGCCAGACCGGCAGCTGGTCGAAGAGGTTGTGCTCCTGGAAGACGGTGGTAATGCCGCGCTCCCAGGGCGGCAGCGCCAGCAGGTCCTGGCCCTGCCAGGCGAGCGTGCCGCCGGCGGGCTCGAGGAACCCCGCCAGCAGCCCCAGCAGGGTGCTCTTGCCGGAACCGGACGGCCCCTCCACCGACAGACACTCGCCCGGGGCGAGCCGGAAGCTGAAGTGGAAGTCCGGCGTCTCGCCGGGCTCAAAGCGGTCGTAGTGGAAGCTCAGGTCACGACACTCGAGCATGGCGCTCCTCGCGGGTGTGGCGGTTCCAGGGGTAACGGGGCGGACGACGGGTCAGCCAGCCCAGCAGCACGAAGACCAGCACCACCAGCACCAGCAGCACCAGTGCCGTGGCGGCGGCGCCCTGCCAGCGATAGCCGCCCAGCTGCTGGTAGAGCAGCATCGGCAGGGTCGGCGCCGAGGGGCTGCCGAACAGGGCGATAACGCTGAAGTCACCCAGCGACAGGGTCATGGCATAGGCCAGCGCCAGGGCCAGGGGGCGGCGCAGCCGCGGCCAGACCAGCCAGCGCAGCCGGGCCCGTCCGCGGATGCCGAACTGGTCGGCCAGGCGCTCCTCGGATGCCGACAAACCCGGCAGGGCCCCGCGCACCACCTGCATGGCGAAGGGCAGTGCCATGAAGGCATTGACCAGCACCACCAGGGCATAGCCCTGCCAGCCGCTGCCCAGGGTCGGGCGCAGCAGCAGGAAGAGCCCGGTGCCCAGCACTAGGGAGGGGATCACCAGGATCAGCTGACCGCCCCCCTCCATCAGCAGCGCCGCCCCGCCGTGGCGGCGGGCCTTGAGCCAGCGGCTGCCCACCAGCAGGGCCACCGCCAGCGACAGGGCCCCGGCCCCCGCGCCCAGGGCCATCACCAGGCTGCGCGCCGCCGCCGGCCACAGGCTCGCGCTGCTCGGCAGCTCGGGCAGCCCGCTGAGTCCCGCCAGCACCACCGCGGCGAGCGGCGGCAGCAGCAGTGCCGCCAGGGCGGTGAGCCAGGCCGCATCGGTGAGCCGCGAGACGCCGACGCCGTCGCGCCGGTGCCAGCGCCCGCCGGCCGGCAGGGCGGCGCTGCCGACCACCAGCGAGGGCGACCCGCCCCGGGAGAGGGCCAGCAGCCACAGCGACAGGCAGATGACCAGCTGGGTCAGCGCCAGCAGGGCCGCCAGGGCCAGGTCATGGTCGAACTTGAGCGCCTGGTAGAGCGCCACCTCCAGGGTCGAGGAGCGCGGCCCGCCGCCCAGCGTCATGACGATGGCGAAGCTGGTGAAGCAGAGGGTGAAGACCAGCGCCGCCAGGCGCGGCAGCAGCGGTGCAAGGCGCGGCCACTCCAGGGTGCGCCAGAGGGTCGCCCGCGTCAGCCCCAGTTGGGAGGCCAGCCGCCAGTGCGCCGCGGGGGCCGTCTCCAGAGCCTGAAGCATCAGCCGGGCCGAGAGCGGCAGGTTGTAGAAGACATGGGCCAGCACGATGCCGGAGAGCCCATAGAGATAGCCCGACTCCGCGCCGGTCAGCCACTCCCAGAGCGGCGCCGCCCAGCCGCGCCGGCCGTGCACCGCCACCAGGCCGAACAGGCCGATCAGCGTGGGCAGCACCAGCGAGAGCTCCATGGCCCGCAGCAGCAGGGCGCGACCCGGGAAGCGCGGTCGCCGCGCCAGGGCCAGGGCCACCGGCACGGCGAGCCCCACCGCCAGCAGGGTCGAGAGGGTCGCCTGCCAGAGGGTGAAGCGCAGCACGGCGGCCAGCCACGGCTCCTGCCACAGCGCGGCCGGGTGCAGGCCGCGGGCCTGCCACAGCAGCGCCCCGAGGCTGCCGAGCCCCAGCCCCACCACCGCCGTCAGGGCGGCGAGGCCGAGCCCCGGCGGCCAGCGCGAGAGCGTGGCCCAGCGTGAGGCTGTAGTCACCTCGCTCAGCGCACGCTGGCGTTGAGCCACTCGCGGATCCAGGCACGACGGTTCTCGCGCACCTCCTCGGGGGTAAAGGTCAGGCTCCGTGGCTGGATCAGGCGGTCGAACACCTCGGGCAAGTCGTCACCCAAATCGATGGCCGGGTTCATGACGTTGCCCAGGGGGATATGGCGCTGGAAGTCCGGCGTCAGCATGAAGGCCAGGAAGTCGCGGGCCAGCGCCGGCTGCTCGGTATTCGCCACCATGGCGGCGGTCTCCACCTGCAGGTAGTGGCCCTCCTCGAACTCGGCGGCCTGGTAGCGGTCGGTCTCCTCCACCGCCATGTGGTAAGCCGGCGAGGTGGCGTAGGAGAGCACCATGGGCGCCTCGCCGTTCATGAACAGCGAGAAGTAGGCCTGGCTCCAGCTGTTGGTGACGGTCAGCACCCGCTCGTTGAGCTTCGCCCAGACGGCCGGGGCCTCCTCCCCGTAGACGTGCTTGATCCACAGCAGCAGGCCCTGGCCGGTGACGCTGGTGCGTGGGTCCTGGAGGATCAGCTGGACGTCGTCCGGGGCCTCGAGCAGTTCACGGAAGCTGCCCGGCGGCTGGTCGAGCTGTTCGGTGTCGTAGACGAAGGCGAAGTGGCCCCAGTCGTAGGGCAGGAAGGTGTCATCAGCCCAGTCGATGGGCAGCGCAAGGGGAGCTGTGTCGACCCGGTGGGGAGCCAGCAGCTCAAGCTCGCGGGCCTCGGCCATCAGGTTCATGTCGAGGCCGAGCACCAGGTCCGCCGCGGTGCCCTCCCCCTCCAGACGCAGGCGCTGGAGGATGTCGACGCCGCCGTCCAGGGCCACGAAGCGCAGGTCGCAGTCGCCGCAGCGCGCCTCGAAGGCGGCCTCGATGCCGGGCCCGGGTCCCCACTCGGAGACGAAGGAGTCGTAGGTATAGACGGTAAGCGTTCGCTCGGCGGCGGATGCGGTGCCCGCCGCTACCAGTGTCAGGATCAGGGCTGCCGGTCTTGTCATGGGATGTCCCGTTGTCATGGATAACCCCGGCATCGGCTCGGCACCGACCCGGGGTTGTCTTGCCGCTTACCGCTCATGACGTGCGGCGCAGGCCGAGCCGGCTTTGCCGGTCAACCGAACACCACCCTGGCCACGTCACGGTAGCGGCCGGCGAAATGCACCGTCATGCCCTCCTTGAGGTAGTCGGGCAGCTCGTCGTAGTCGCGCCGGTTGGCCTCGGGCAGGATCAGCTCGAAGATGTCGCTGCGTCGGGCGGCGATCACCTTCTCGCGAATGCCGCCCACCGGCAGCACCTGGCCGGTCAGGGTCAGCTCGCCGGTCATCGCCAGCGGTCGGTCAATGGACCGGTGCCGGGCCAGCGACAGCAGCGCGGTGGCCATGGTGACCCCGGCGGAGGGGCCATCCTTGGGCGTGGCCCCCTCCGGCACGTGCAGGTGGACGAAGGCCGAGTCGAAGAAGTCCGCATCGGCGCCGTACTCGCCCAGGTGGCCGAGCACGAAGCTGTAGGCGATGTTGGCCGACTCCTTCATGACGTCGCCGAGCTGGCCGGTGAGCTTGAAGCCGCGGTCCAGGGCGTGCACCTTGCCGGCCTCGACGGAGAGCGTGGCGCCGCCCATGGCGGTCCAGGCCAGGCCGGTGACCACGCCCTCGCCCTTCATCACCTGCTCCTTGCGGAAGATCGGCGGCCCCAGGTACTGCTCGAGATTGTTCACCGAGACCCGTACCGACTGCTGGTCATTCTCCAGCAGCTTCACCGCCGCCTTGCGCACGATGCGGTGCAGCTGCTTCTCGAGCTGGCGCACCCCCGCCTCGCGGGCGTAGCCCTCGATCACCTGGCGCAGCGCCGCCTCGGTGAGGTTGATGCGCTTCTTGGGCATGCGGTCGCGCTTGAGCAGCTTGGGCCACAGGTGGTGCTTGGCGATGGCCACCTTCTCCTCGGCGATGTAGCCGGAGAGGCGGATCTGCTCCATGCGGTCGAGCAGCACCGGGGGGATCGCGTCCAGGGTGTTGGCGGTGCACACGAAGAGCACCTTGGAGAGGTCCAGGCGCACGTCGAGGTAGTGGTCCAGGAAGTCGACGTTCTGCTCCGGGTCGAGCACCTCGAGCAGGGCCGAGGCGGGGTCGCCCTGGAAGGACTGCCCCATCTTGTCGATCTCGTCGAGCATGATCACCGGGTTCTCGACCTCGACCTCCTTGAGGGCCTGGGCCAGCTTGCCGGGCATGGCCCCGATGTAGGTACGGCGATGCCCCTTGATCTCGGCCTCGTCGCGCATGCCGCCCACCGAGAAGCGATAGAACTCGCGGCCCAGGGCGTCGGCGATGGAACGCCCCACCGAGGTCTTGCCGACCCCGGGGGGGCCGACCAGCAGCAGGATGGAGCCCCCCACATCACCCTTGAAGGTGCCCTCGGCGAGGAACTCGACGATACGCTCCTTGACGTCCTTCAGGCCGTCATGGTCGCGGTCGAGCACCGACCGGGCATGGGCCAGGTCGAGCTGGTCCTGGCTGCGCACCCCCCAGGGCATGGCGGTGAGCCAGTCCAGGTAGTTGCGGGTGGTGCCATATTCCGGCGAGCCGGTCTCCAGCACCGAGAGCTTGTCGAGCTCGTCGTCGATGCGCTCCATGACCCGCTCCGGCACCACGCGCCCCTCCAGGCGGGCACGGAAGGTGTCGACATCGTTCTCGCGGTCGTCCTTGGAGATGCCAAGCTCGCGCTGGATCACCTTGAGCTGCTCGCGCAGGAAGAACTCCCGCTGGCGCTCCTGCATCTGGGCATTGACCTGGTCGCTGATCTCGCTCTGCAGCTGGGCGACCTCGATCTCCTTGCGCAGCAGGGGCAGTACCTTCTGCATGCGGGCCATCACCGGCATGGTCTCCAGCACGTCCTGCAGCTCGGGGCCCTTGGCCGAGGTGATGGCCGCGGCGAAGTCGGTCAGCGGGCCGGGCTCGTGGGGGCTGAAGCGGTTCAGGTAGTGCTTGAGCTCCTCGCCGTAGAGCGGGTTGATCGGCAGCAGCTCCTTGATGCCGTTGATCAGCGCCATGGCATAGGCGCGGGTCTCGTCCTCCTCGACGTCCACCGGCTCGCGGGGATAGCTCACCTCCACCAGGTAGGGCGGCGTGCGGGAGAGCCAGCGCTGGATGCGGAAGCGGCGCACGCCCTGGGCGATGAACTGGATCTGCTGCTCCTCGCCCTGCAGCTTGTGCACCTTGACCGCGGTGCCGATCTCGGGGAAGTCCTCGTCGCCGAGCTCCTCGACTCCCGTCTCGCCGACGAAGGCCAGGCCCACGGTATGGTGCGGCGTGTTGCCGACGCGGCGGATGGTCTCCTCCCAGCGCTCGCGGTTGACCACCAGCGGCTGGACCTGGGCGGGAAAGAAGGGCCGGTTGTGGATCGGCAGCAGGTAGATGCGCTCGGGCAGCGAGTCGCTGGCGGGCACCACCGCGTGGTGGCCCTCCTCGCCCGGCCGCTCGTCGTAGGAGGCGTCGTCGCTGTTGGCCTGGATCCAGTCCAGGCCATCCTGCGCTTCGTGGTCGTCGCTCATGCGTTCCTCGTCCTGGATCGTCGGGATGGGTTCCCGGGGCTGCCCTCAGGAATGCGGGCACCGGCGCCCGACTTCAAGTCACTGCAGTCGCTCGAGGGCCGGCGGCAGCGGGCGGCCGTTGATCCGCACCCGGCCACGCACCACGTCGACCTCCAGGTCCTGGGTGTCCAGCGGCAGGCCGAGCCACAGGGCCACCACCTTGGGCACCTGGTGCCAGGTGAGGTCACCGTAGAGCCGCGCCCGCCAGCGGGCCTGCTCGCTGGCCTGGTCATCGGGATCTGCGAGTGCGACCAGGCTCAGCTCCTCTAGCCGGCGCGAATCGAAGAACAGCGCCCCGTCACCCCGCGCGTCCAGCCCCAGCATCGGGCTGTCCAGGGCGATGGCATGAATGTCCAGGCGTGGCGAATCCTGGAGCATGGCCAGCAGCTGCGGCTCCAGGCGCGCGAGCAGCTCGCGGCCGTCCTGGGCGGCATCGCCCCGGGCCGCCTCGTCGCGCAGTACCGCCAGCACGCTGCGCAGGGCGTCGGCGTTGACCCGCGACAGCTCCAGGGCAACACGGCCGGCGAGCAGCACCTGCTCCGCCGTCACCAGTCGGTCCAGGGTCAGCTCGCTCTCGACGCGCAGCTCCTGCTCGTCGAGGACCGTGCGGCTGTGCAGGACCAGCCCATGGGCCTCCAACTCGAGGTCCGGCTGATGCCAGCCCAGTCGCTCCACCTTGAGCAGGTCCTGCTGGCTGAAGTGGTAGGCGCCCTCGGTATAGGCGTAGCGGCTCTCCAGGGTGGTCGGCCCCGCTTCCAGGGTGACCGGGCCATCGCTGAGCCGCCAGGGCGCAAGCCGGGCCTGCAGCCGCCAGTCGCCGTAGACGCCGCCGAAGGTGATCCGCCCGCCGCGAAAGTCGAGCTCGCGCCCCGCCTGGCTGACGATGAAGGGCGCCAGCTCGAGGTGCCCCTCCAGGGTCGCGCCGAGAGTGCGATAGCGGGCCTGCAAGGTGGGCGGGGTCGAGGGAAGCGCGTCGCCGAACAGGCGCCGGTCGCCCGGCCCGAAATGCGGTCTCAGTTCGCCGTCGATGCGGGTGCTGATCACCCCGTGACGCGCCACGTAGGGCAGCTCCAGGTGCCAGGCCTGGCCGAAGCGGGGGGTCAGGTGGAGGGTGCCGCGGGACTCGAGCCAGCCGCGGTCGACGTCGCTGCGTTTCACCGCGAGCTCCCCCCGGGCGGCGAGGTCATCCAGGGCCCGGGCGAGTTCGCGCTCGAAGAGCACGCCGGAGAGGTACTGGGCGATGCCCCAGAGCAGCGCCAGCCCCACCACCAGCGGGACGATCAGTCGTTCCTTGCGCATCATGGCATTCCTTACCCGCGCCTTGTGCGGACCACTCCTGTGTCGTCGGGACGCTGACGAACTTTCGTTGCCGCCGGATCAGTGGAGCCAGAACCACAGGTGCATGGTACTCCATGCATAGGCGGCCGCGAGGACATCGTCGATCATGATGCCGAAGCCGCCGGCCACCCGCCGGTCCGCCCAGCGGATCGGCCAGGGCTTGAAGACATCGAAGATGCGGAAGACCACGAACCCCCAGAGGGCGGCCTCCCAGGAGAAGGGCACCGCCGCCATGGTCAGCCAGTAGCCGACGAACTCGTCCCAGACGATGCCCGAGTGGTCGTGGACCCCCAGGTCGTGGGAGGTCTTGTCGCACAGCCAGATGCCCCACAGGAAGGTCACCGCCACCAGGCCCAGGTACCAGCCCAGCGGCAGCTCGGACATCAGCCAGTAGAAGGGGATCGCGGCCAGGGTACCGAAGGTACCGGGCGCGAAGGGCACGGTGCCGCTGCCCAGCCCGAAGGCCAGGAAGTGCACGGGGCGTCGCCAGACGCTGGCGGGGGCCTGGTTCATGGGGCACCCTCTCCCGGGAAGTGCTGCCAGCCCCGCTCGCCGGTGACTGTCACCCCCCGCAGGCCGGGCTGGTCGCTGACGCGACCGATCACCGTCAGGGGCAGGTCCAGGGCGGCCAGCCGGGCGCGGGCCTCGTCGAGGTGTTCGGGGGGCAGGCCGAGCAGCAGCTCGTAGTCGTCGCCGCCATGGAGCCCCGCCTGCCGGGCCCCCTCCTCGCCCAGCGCTGCCACCAGGCCCTCGGCCAGGGGCAGCGTGTCGGGCATCAGCTCGGCCCCGACACCCGAGGCCTCGAGGACATGCCCGAGGTCGGCCAGCAGGCCGTCGGAGATGTCGATGGCGGCACTGGCCAGGCCGCGCAGGGCCAGGCCTGCCTCGAGGCGCGGCAGCGGGTGGAGATAGCGTTCGAGCAGCGGATGGCCGGTGTCCCGCTCGCCGCGGCGCCATAGGGCCAGCCCCCCGGCACCGCCTCCCAACGCACCGGTCACCGCCAGCAGGTCGCCCGGCCGGGCCCCGCTGCGGGTCAATGCCTGCTCGGCGGGCACCTCGCCCATCACCGTCACGCCGATGGACAGCGTCCCGCGGGTCACGTCGCCGCCCACCAGGGCCGTGCCGGTGACATCGCAGAGCTCGTGGAAGCCCCGCGCGAAATCCGCCAGCCAGGCATCGTCATCGGCCGCCGGCAGGGTCAGCGACATCAGGCACCAGCGGGCACGGGCGCCCATGGCGGCGAGGTCGCTCAGGCTTACCGCCAGCGCCCGGCGGCCGACCGCCACGGCCGGCGCATCCTCGGGAAAGTGGATGCCGGCCACCGAGGTATCGACGCTGACCGCGAGCCGCTGACCCGGCGTCGGGGCCAGCAGGGTGCAGTCGTCCCCCACGCCCAGGGTCACGCCGGCCTCCGCCCCCGGCGGGTCGGGGGTAAAGAAGCGGGTGATGAGCTCGAATTCGCTGTGCATCAGGGACGGACCTTCAGCGGCGGCGCGCGGAGACCTCGGCGGATCGCAGTCGCACGGCGAGCTTGTCGAGGATGCCGTTGACGTACTTGTGCCCGTCGGTGGCGCCGAAGGACTTGGCCAGCTCGACCCCCTCGTTGATCACCGCGCGATAGGGCACCTCGAGGCGACGCGAGAGCTCGTAGGCACCCAGGCGCAGGATCGCCAGCTCGATGGGATCGAGGTCCTCCAGGCGCCGGTCGAGCAGCGGCGCGATGGCGGCGTCGAGCTCACGGCGCTGGTCGGCCACGTTGTGCAGCAGCTCGTGGAAGAGCGCCAGGTCGGCGATCTCCATCACCTTGTGCCAGTTCTCGTGGTCCTCGAGATCGTCGTCGGCCACCTGGCTGCGGAACTCGGCCTCCACGGCGCTGATCGACTTGCCGGTCATCTGCCACTGGTAGAGGCCCTGCACCGCCAGCTCACGCGCCGCATGGCGGGACTGCTGGGCCTTCGACGGGGCCCGGGAGCGCTCGCCGCTCATGCCTCACCCCCGTCGTCGGCATCGTCGCCGAAGCAGCGCAGCAGCGAGACCATCTCCATGGCCGCCATGGCCGCCTCGGCGCCCTTGTTGCCGGCCTTGGTGCCGGCGCGCTCGATGGCCTGCTCGATGGACTCGACGGTCAGCACGCCATTGGCCACCGGGGTGTCGAACTCCAGCTGAAGGTTGCCCATGGCGGTGTTGCAGCCGCCGGCGACGTACTCGAAGTGCGGGGTGCCGCCGCGGATCACCGCCCCAAGGGCGATCACCGCATCAGGGCGGGCTACCTGCAGCACGCGCTTGATGGCCAGCGGCAGCTCCCAGGCGCCGGGCACGTGGACGATATCGATGCCCTGCGGGTCGACGCCATGGCGCACCAGGCTGTCCACGGCGCCCTCGACCAGGCTGTCCACCACATGATGATTGAAGCGGCCGACCACGATCACGTAGCGGCCATCGACGTCGACGAAGCTGCCTTCGACTTGGGAAATCGGTTGCATGGTTCTGTGTCCTGAGAGATCCGGGGCTTGAGGGTCCGGCAGGCATGACCGGGGGGCCATGCCACGATATGAAAGGCGGCGCTAGTTGTCGCCCTGCCCGGCAGTCGCCTGCTCGCCGGGCTCCAGTCGTTCCACCACCTCGAGGTCGAAGCCGGAGAGGGCCGAGAACTTCCAGGGCGAGCTCAGCAGACGCATCCTGCCCACCCCCAGGTGGCGCAGGATCTGCGAGCCGGTGCCGATGGTCAGGTAGTTGCCGGCGCCATCGGAGTCGCTGGTGCGCGGCGGCCGCCGGCGCTCGAGGAACACCTCGAGCATGGCATGGAGGTCCTGGCGCGGACGCCCGTCGTCGAGCAGCACGAAGACGCCGTGCTCGGCCTGCGCCACCTCGGCGACCGCCTGCTGGGCGGTCCAGCTCGGCTTGTCGCCCTTCTGCAGGGCGAGCAGGTCGCGCATCGGGTTGGCCAGGTGCACGCGAACCGTGGTCAGCGCCTCGGGGTGCGGATGGCCCTTGACCAGCGCCAGGTGATGGGCGCCCTGGATGCTGTCGCGGAAGACGTGCAGGTTGAGCTCGCCGAAGGCGGTCTGCACCGGGGTCGACTCCACCGGCTGCACGGTCTGCTCGTTGTGGATGCGGTAGTGGATCAGGTCGGCGATGGTGCCCATCTTCAGGCCATGCTCGACGGCGAAGCGCTCGAGCTCCGCCCGGCGGGCCATGCTGCCGTCCTCGTTCATGACCTCGCAGATCACGCCGCTGGGATCGAGGCCGGCCAGGGCGGAGAGGTCGCAGGCCGCCTCGGTATGGCCGGCGCGTCGCAGCACTCCGCCGGGCTCGGCCATCAGCGGGAAGATGTGGCCGGGCTGGACGATGTCGGCGGCCACCGCGTCACGGGCGACCGCGGCGCGCACGGTGCGCGCCCGGTCGGCGGCGGAGATACCGGTGGTCACACCCTCGGCGGCCTCGATGGAGAGGGTGAACTTGGTCCCGAAGCCGGAGCCGTTGTCGCGCACCATCAGCGGCAGCTGGAGACGCTCGCAGCGCTCGCGGGTCATCGGCAGGCAGATCAGGCCCCTGGCGTGGCGCGCCATGAAGTTGATGTGCTCGGCCTCGACCTTCTCGGCGGCCATGATGATGTCGCCTTCGTTCTCGCGATCCTCGTCATCCATCAGGATCACCATCCGGCCCTGACGAATGTCCTCGACCAGTTCTTCGATGGGGGCCAGGCCCCCGGATGAGGAGTGCACCATGGAGTCTCCATTGATTCAGCGTGGTGGCTGTCGTCATCCGACGACGAGCGGGTCGCCATCGGGCGTCGCCACCTCGAAACCGCGTCAGGGTACCGTGGCGCGTCGACGGGCGCCAGTAAACAGCCCTGTCGCTGGGCGCAAGTTCATCCAACTCGGAGCTGACCCGGCAACAGGTCTACGAGGAGGCGCTGTGAACCCATCCTTGGGCGCTACCGACGCCATCCATGGCGTAGGACCTCCTCTGCGACCTGTCCCCGGCGCTCCTCGCACAAGGTCACTGCGATGTCTGCGTACGCCGCCGTAGCCGGGCGGTGATGCGCCAGTCGCTGCCCACGGCGCGGATATCGAGGATCTCCAGTCCCTTCTGCTGGGCCATCAGGGTCAGGCCCGGCAGCTCGAAGAGCGGACGGGCCTCACCGCCGAGCAGGGTCGGCGCCACGAACAGCTGCATCTCGTCGATCAGGCCGGCCTGGAGCATGGCACCGGCCAGCGTCGCCCCGGTTTCCAGCAGCACCTCGTTGGCCTGCTCGGCCTCGGCCAGGTGGCGCAGCAGGGCGTCGAGGTCGACGCGGCCGTCGGGGCCCGCGTCCATCGCCACCACCTCGGCGCCGGCGGCCTGGAGCCGCTCGCGCCGCTCGGGGTCGTGGTCGCCCAGGGTGGCCACCAGGGTGCGGCCGGGTTCGCGCAGGCAGGCCGCGGCCAGGGGCAGGCGCAGCCGGGAGTCCACCACCACGCGCAGCGGCTGGCGGGCAGCGAGCGCCTCGCCCTCGGGCAGCTCGAGCTGCTCGGGGCGCACGGTGAGCCGCGCGTTGTCGAAGATGATCGACTCGACCCCGGTGAGGATGGCGCTGGAGCGGGCACGCAGGCGCTGCACCTCGCGGCGGGCCTGGGGCCCGGTGATCCACTGGGACTCACCGGAGCGCATGGCGGTGCGGCCGTCGAGGCTCATGGCCATCTTCAGGCGCACGAAGGGCCGGCCGTGGGACATGCGCATCACGAAACCGGGATTGAGCGCCAGCGCCTCCTCCTCGAGCAGGCCCACCGCCACCTCGATGCCGGCGGCACGCAGCCGGGCAATGCCCCGGCCGGCAACCCGGGGGTTGGGGTCCTGCATGGCCACCACCACCCGCGTCACGCCGGCCTCGACCAGCGCCAGGGCACAGGGGCCGGTGCGCCCCTGATGGGAGCAGGGCTCCAGGGTCACGTAGGCGGTGGCGCCGCGGGCCTGCTCCCCCGCCGCTCGCAGGGCGTGGATCTCGGCATGGGGCTCGCCGGCCCGCTCATGCCAGCCCTCGCCGACCACCCGGCCATTCTTGACCAGCACGCAGCCCACCCGGGGGTTGGGGTCGGTGGTATAGCGCCCGCGGCGCGCCAGCGTCAGGGCGCGCGCCATCCAGGTCTCGGGGAAGGCATGCTGCGCCATCAGGAGGCTCCCGACGGGTCCGTGGGGAAGCCGGGTTCCTGGGCCAGACGGTCGATCTCGGCGCGGAACTCGTCGATGTCCTGGAAGCTGCGATAGACCGAGGCGAAGCGGATGTAGGCCACCTGGTCGAGGCGCTTGAGGGCCTGCATCACCTCCTCGCCGATGTCTCGGGCATGGATCTCGCGCTCGCCACGGGCGCGCAGGTTCTGGCGTATCCGCTCCACCGCCGCCTCGATGGACTCGGCGCTGACCGGTCGCTTCTCCAGCGCCCGCAGCATGCCGGCGCGCAGCTTGGCCTCGTCGAACACCTCCCGCGTGCCATCGGACTTGATCACTCGCGGCATCACCAGCTCGGCGGTCTCGTAGGTGGTGAAGCGCTCGCCGCAGGCCGCGCACTGGCGCCGCCGCCGTACCTGGTCGCCATCCGCCACCAGCCGAGAGTCGGTCACGCGCGTGTCGTTGGCGCCACAGAAGGGGCAATGCATAGGGATAACCCGAGGTCGTTGGAAAGGCTGTCGCCGCATTGTAACGGTTCGCGAGGAGAGCGCCCAGCGACGCAGCGCCGCCCCGAGATGGCACGCGACCTGCAAGGGAGTGGCATTCCCTGGCCGACCACCGGAGCCCACCATGCCCCTGCCCCGCTCCCTCGCCCACCCCCTGGACGAGGCCGCCTTCGGCGCCCGCGCCCGCGAGCACCTCGACCTGCTCTACGGGCCCCGCCGGGAGGAGGTGCTGCGCCGTCTGATGACGCTGCTCTCGCACCATCGCGGTGCCATGCCCTCCGCTGGGACGCCAGGCGACGCCCCCTTGTGGAGCGAGCGAGACCAGTGGCTGATCGCCTACGGCGACAGCCTGCTCGACGGCGACACCCCGCCCCTGGCGGTGCTCCATGACTTCCTCGCGGCACGCCTGCCCGACAGCTTCAGCGGCGTGCATGTGCTGCCCTTCTTTCCCTGGAGCAGCGACGACGGTTTCTCGGTGATCCACTACCGGGAAGTGGACCCGGCCCTGGGCGACTGGCGCCACCTGCGCCGGCTGGCCGAACGCGGGGACCTGATCGTCGACCTGGTGCTGAACCATGTCTCCCGGGAGTCGCTGTGGTTCGTCGACTACCTCTCCGGCAGCCTGCCGGGGCGCGACTACTTCATCGAGATGGACCCGGCCACCGACCTCTCCGCGGTGGTGCGGCCGCGCAGCTCCCCGCTGCTGGTGCCGGTGCCGACCCGCCGCGGCACGCGCCACCTCTGGGCGACCTTCTCCGAGGACCAGATCGACCTGAACTTCGCCAATCCCGACGTGCTGCTGGAATTCATCGGCATCCTGCTCTTCTACCTGGCGCAGGGCGCAAGGGTGATCCGCCTGGACGCCATCGCCTTCCTGTGGAAGGTGCCCGGCACGCCCTGTGTCCACCTGCCCGAGACCCATGAGGTGGTGCGCCTGCTGCGGGCCGTGGTCGACCACATGGCGCCGGGCACCCTGCTGCTGACCGAGACCAACGTGCCCCACCGGGAGAACCTCAGCTACCTTGGTCTGCATCGCCTTTCAGGCGGGGGTCTGGAGCGTCATTCAGACGGGGGACTCGATCGGCGCTCAGACGGGCAGGAAGAGGGTACGGAAGTCCCGGACGAGGCGCACCTGGTCTACCAGTTCCCCCTCCCGCCGCTGCTGCTGCATACCCTCACCAGCGGCGAGGCGGCCACCCTCGCCCGCTGGCTGGAGAGCCTGCCCGACCTGCCGCCAGGGTGCAGCTACGTCAACTTCACCGCCAGCCATGACGGCATCGGCGTCCGCCCGCTGGAGGGCTGGCTGCCGGACCACGAGGTCGAGGCCCTGCTGGAGCTGATGCACCGCTTCGGCGGGTTCGTCAGCATGCGCACCGACTCCCGGGGCCAGGACATCCCCTACGAGATCAACATCACCTGGTTCGAGGCCATGAAGGGCACCCGCCGGGGGGCCGACCCCTGGCAGGTGGAGCGCTTCCTGTGCAGCCAGCACCTGATGCTGGCCCTGCAGGGCATTCCCGCCCTCTACGTGCATTCACTGACCGCCACCCTCAACGACCTGGAGGGGGTCGAGCGCAGCGGCCGCCTGCGGGCGATCAACCGCCGCCGCTGGCAGCGCCGCGAGCTCGAGGAGCTGCTCGACAGCCGCAACACGCCGACCCGCGAGGTGTTCCTGGCCCTGACGCGTCGCCTGGCGGTGCGCCGCCGGGAGCCCTGCTTCCATCCGGACGCGCCCCAGCGCGTGGTGCCCGCCCCGCCGGCGCTGCTGGTGGTGGAGCGAGGGCCACTGCCCGATGGCCGACGCCTGCTGGCGATCCACAACGTCACCGACCGGCGCCAGCCGCTCGAGCTGGACGTTCTCGACGGCCCCGGCTGGATCGACCTGCTGGAGGATGTGCCCTGGACGCGGGAAGCGAGCCTGGCCCCCTACCGCAGCCTGTGGCTGCTGGCTCCGGGCTGATCAGTGCCCCGCGTGCTCGCCATCATCCTGCATCTCCATGGGCTGCACCCGCTCGACCGGGGCCTCGACGGTCAGGGTCTCGCCGTTGTCGAGGGTCAGGGTGAGCTCGACGCTCTCGCCCTCGACCGGGATCCTGGCCAGTTCGAAGAGCATCAGGTGCCAGCCGCCGGGCGCCAGCCGCACGGTCTCGCCGGCAGGCACCGGGATCGTCTCGACCTGACGCATCTGCATCACGCCATCCACCATCACGTGGTTGTGAAGCTCCAGGCTGCCGGCCAGGGGCGAGCTGCCCCCGACCAGCGCCAGGTCCGTCTCGCCCGGGTTGGTCAGTGCCATGAAGGCGGCGGTGGTCGGCGACCCCGGCGGCACCGCCCGCACCCGGGCCTCCTCAACGGTGAGGGACTGGGCCAGGGCAGTGGCGCTGAACAGCGAGAACAGGACCAGCGGCAGGGCTGCGATGCGCATGTCGGTCGACTCCATGGGCTCAAGGGAACGCATCGAGCTTACCCTGCCTCGCCGTTGACGGGGAGCGGGCTGCGACATCGCGTCCCGCCGGCGGGGGCAGGCATTAATCCATGGCTAATGGGCGCGTGGCAGGATGGGAACTCTCGGCCCCCCAGCGGGTCCCCACGACACCCCCTGGCGACGTTCCTTCATGACAGTTCTTCATCACAGGATAACGCAATGCGCTCTCTCCCCCTCTCCCTGACGGCCGGCCTGATCACGCTCTCGCTGACCTCGGCGCTCGCCGCCGAGGAGCACTGGCCGGCCCCGGTCCAGGCCCTGGTGGACCAGGGCCTGGAGATCCACGGCGAGTTCGCGGCCCCGGGCGGCCTCAGCGGCTACGCCGCCAGCCACCGGGGTCGCGAGATGGCCGTCTACCTCACGCCGGACGGCGACCATGCCGTGGTCGGCACCCTGCTCGACGCCGAGGGCAACGACCTCTCCGCCGCGCCACTGGACGAGCACGTGCGCAGAGTCCAGGAGGCCGAGGTGTGGAAGCAGCTCGAGGAGAGCCACTGGATCCAGGACGGCGACCCACAGGCAGGGCGCGTGATCTACACCTTCACCGACCCCAACTGCCCCTACTGCGCCCGCTTCCACGACCAGAGCCGCCCCTGGGTCGAGGCCGGCGAGGTGCAGCTGCGCCACATCATGGTCGGCATCCTGAAGAGCGACAGCCCGGCCAAGGCGGCTGCGCTGCTCGGCGCCGAGGATCCCGCCGCGGCCCTGCAGGCACACCAGGAGAGCGACAGTGGCATCGCCGCCTCCGCCCAGTCCCGCGAGATCGAGGAGCAGGTCTATGCCAACAACCAGCTCTTCGAGGGCCTGGGACTGATGGCCACGCCCACCACCTACTACCGCAACGAGGCCGGCCGCCTGGATAAGGTCGAGGGAGCGCCAGACGAGGCGCGCCTCGAGGCGATGATGGGCTCGCCGCGCCCCTGACGCCGCTGCCCACACTTCCCTGCCACGCAAACGGGCCCCGCTGCCATCGGTAGCGGGGCCCGTCGCGTCGTCACCGGAGCGGATCAGCCGTCGAGGGGAGTCGGGTTCTCGCCGAAGTCGGCATGGTCGCCCAGGCGACGGCCGTCGATCTCGTCCCCGTAGAACCCATGGTGGTTGTGGAAGATCTCGTCGGTCTCGTCCACGGACTCCAGGGTGCGGCGCCGCGGGTCCTGGGGCCGTTCGTGGCTGTTGATGAAGGCCGCCACGTCCCAGGCCTGCTGGTCGGAGAGCGAGTAGGGCTTGCCCAGCGGCATGTTGGCCTTGATGAAGTTGGCGGCGGTATTCACCCGGTGCATGCCGGCGCCCCAGTTGTAGGCCCCGTCGCCCCACAGCGGCGGGAAGACCTGTCGCTCGCCGACCTTCTGGCCCTGGCCCTCCTCACCGTGGCAGACCGCGCACTGCTGGGCATACACCTCGGCACCGCGCTCGCGGTCGGCGCCCTGCTCGGTCTCCTCGAGCTTGGGATAGCCGCGACCCGGCATCGACTCGTTGATCGGCGCGCCAGTGGCCATCCAGTGCAGGTAGGTCTGCATGGCGACCAGCGGCTCGCTGCCGTACTCCGGCGGCTTGCCGTTCATGGAGTAGGTGAAGCAGCCCTGGATGCGCTCGGCCAGGGTATTGACCTTGTCGTTCTTGCCCCGATAGGCCGGGTAGACGCCGAAGGAGGCCCACATCGGCGCCGAGTTGGCGAGCCGGCCGGCATCGAGGTGGCAGTTCGCGCAGTTCTGGTCGTTGAAGACGTACTCGCCGCGCAGTGCCTGGGTGTTGACGAAGAGGTCGCGGCCCTTGCGCACCATCTCCCCGTACTGGTTGTCGGGGATGTCGCGCTCGTGGGGTGGCTGGAAGGTGATCTCGCCCTCGGGAGCCTCGGGCAACGGGACCTGGTAGTCGCGCTCGGTCGCGTCGTCCTGGGCAACCGCGGCCAGGGAGAGGCTCAGGGCCGAGGCCAGGGTGCCGGCGATCAGCAGGTGGGATGTGCGCTGGTTCATTGACCGTCCTCCTCTTGCGCCCGGGTCTCTCGCTCGGCGATGCGCTCCGGCAGGGTGGCGTAGTAGTCGGCGATCATCGCGACCTGCTCCTCGTCGAGCCGCTCGGCGATGCCCACCATCAGGTCGTTGGGGTCGTTGTGGCGCTTGCCGTCGCGCCACGCCTCGAGCTGGCTGACGATATAGCCCGCGTGCTGGCCCGCCAGCGGCGGGAAGGTGGCGCCGACGCCCTGGCCATTGGGGCCGTGGCACTGGCTGCAGGCCGGGATCATCTTGCCCTCGGCCCAGTCACCGCGCTCGGCCAGCCACTCGGCCTCGTCGGTCGGATCGGCGGCACGGTAGGCAGTGGGCAGTTCCGGCCAGGGCTCCATCTCGGCGTAGTAGACCGCCACATCGGCGATCTGCTGGTCGTCCAGCATGTTGGCAAAGGCCATCATGGTGGCACTCTCGCGCCGTCCTTCCTTGATGTCATGCAGCTGCTTGGCGATGTACTCCGCCGGCAGCCCCGCCAGGCGCGGCCAGGACTCGCCCTGGGGGTTGTTCATGCCCATGCCGTCGGCCTGGTGGCAGGCCACGCAGGCACCGGCCGCCTGCTGGCCGCGCTCGGCATCGCCCTCCAGGGCCTGGGCCTGACCGGCGGCCAGGCCCAGGCCCAGCAGCAGGCCGAGCCCGCTCGCGATCCTCATGCTCGTCATCTCGGGTCACCCTCGTCGTTGTCATTGATCCCTTGCGGGGTTCCTTCCCGGGCCGGCCCTGCCGGTCCCGTCGACCTCGGCGTCAGCGGCAGCGTCAGCCGGGCCTCCAGCCCGCCCCCCTCGGGGCGGGAAAATGCCAGCCCTCCACCGAAGCGCTCGGCGATGGCGGCGACGATGGCCAGCCCCAGGCCACTGCCCTGCCGGCGGCTGGCCCGCCAGAACCGGCGCGGCAGCTGCTCGAGCTGGGCATCGTCGACCCCGGGGCCATGGTCCCTGACCCCATAGGTCAGCGTCTGGCCATCCGCGTCGAGGCGGGCGGCGACCTCCACGGGGCTCTCCCCGGGACCGTGGCGGAGGGCGTTGTCCACCAGGTTGCGCAGCGCGGTGATCGCCAGTTCGCGAGGCACCGCCAGTTCCACCTCGGGCCAGGCCTCGGGCAGCGCGAAGCGCTGCCGGTCGCTTGCCGAGGCGTCGCGCAGCGCCAGCTCCACCACGTCGGCGGCGCGGCTGGCCTCGCCGTCCTCGAAGTGTAGCCGCCCTTCCACCCGCGCCAGCATCAGCAGCTGGTCCAGGGTCCGCGACAGGCGCGCCACGCCCTCCTCGGCATGGTCCAGCGACTGGCGTGCCGCCTCGCCCTCGACCCGGCTGGCCACCTGCAGGTGGGTCTTGATGGCCGTCAGCGGGGTGCGCAGCTCGTGGGCGGCGTCGTTGGTGAAGCGCTGCTCGCGCACGATGGTCTGCTGGATGCGCGCCAGCAGGCCGTTGAGTGTCTCCACCAGCGGGCGGATCTCCACCGGCACGCCATGGGTCGCCACCGGCGCCAGGGCATCCGGATGGCGGCGGGCCAGCGCATCGCGCAGCCTGCCCAGCGGCCGCAGCCCCCTCACCACGCCGAGCCACAGCGCCAGCAGGCTGCCGGCCAGCGCCACCACGAAGGGCACCACCGCCACCTGCAGCACGTTGCGCATCAGCAGGTCGCGCTCGTCCATGCGGTCGGCGGTGGTGATGGTCAAGCCGCCCCGCTCGTAGGTGAACACTCGCCAGGTCACGCCGCCCTCCTCGCGGTAGGCATGCCCCGGCTCCCGGGCCTGCAGGATGTCTTCCATGTCGGTATGGGTGCGCGCGATGATCTCGCCGCGGGGCGAGTGCACCTGGCAGGCCAGCCCCTCGATGGGCGGAATCGAGAGGGCACGCTGGTCGGCCTGTTCCCAGACGTCCAGCGGCAGCTGGGCCATCAGCCCGGCCACCATGCGGGCCGACTGGGCGAGCCGCTGGTCCAGGGTCTTCTCCACCTGCTGGTGAAGGTCGCGCATCAGCCAGGCGGCGGCCAGGCCCCACAGCAGCAGCAGGGTCAGACCCAGGGTCAGCACCAGGCGCGTGCGCAGGCTCATGCCCGACCGGCCCCGTGGCGGTGCGGCACCTCCACCGCGGAGGGCTTGCCCAGCCGGTACCCCAGGCCGCGCACCGTCTCGATCACCCGGCTGCCGAGCTTGCGGCGCAGGTGGTGGATGTGCACGTTGAGCGCATTGCTCTCCACCTCCTCGTTCATGCCGTAGAGGCTGTCCTTGAGCTGGCCGGCGGTCAGCACGCTGCGCGGCGCCTGGAGGAAGGCCTCCAGCAGCACCAGCTCGCGGCGCGAGAGGCTCACCGCCCGCCCCGCCACGCTGACCTCGCGGGAGACCGGATCCAGGCACAGCGGGCCATGCTCGACCAGCGCCCGGGAGCGCCCGGCGGCCCGGCGCAGCAGGGCCTGCAGGCGCGCCACCAGCTCGTCCAGGTCGAAGGGCTTCACCAGGTAGTCATCGGCCCCCACATGCAGTCCCTCGATGCGATCGCTCACCGCGTCGCGGGCGGTGAGGATCAGCACCGGGGTATCCACGCCGGCCCTGCGCCACTCCTCGAGAAGCAGCATGCCGTCACCGTCGGGCAGGCCCCGGTCGAGGATGACCACATCGCTCGACACGGTTTCCATGGCCGAGCGTGCCTCGGCCATGGAGCTCACATGGTCGATGACGAAGTCATAGACGGCCAGGCCGGCCTGGATGCCCGACGCCACCAGGGCATCGTCCTCGATGAGCAGTACGTGCATGACTGGGAATCCTCGTGATGTGCGACATCCTGTCACCCGGCCATTAAGAAGGCGTTAAGCCGTCATAAGGCTAGAACGATTCGCGCTCGTCCATTGGTCGCAAGCTCAGGGTCGCAACTTCCGGGTCGCAGAAAAGCCCCCGCCGGCAGGGCCGGCGGGGGACGGTGGCCGGTGTTCAGGCAGTGTCATCCCCTGGCAGGGATCGCCCGGGCCAGGAACCAGCCGGCCACCATGGCCACCAGCATGGCGAGAAGCGGGCCGGTGAGCCCGGCGATGGACGCGAAGGCCGGTCCCGGGCAGTAGCCGGAGAGGCCCCAGCCGATGCCGAACAGCGCGGCTCCGCCGATCAGGCGACCGTCGATGTCCTGACGGGTGGGCAGCTGGAAGCGCTCGCCGAACACCGGGTTGGGGCGACGCAGCACCAGCCGGTAGCCGATGAAGTTGGTGATCACGGCGCCGCCCAGCACGAACATCAGCGTCGGGTCCCAGGCCCCGGCGACATCCAGGAAGCCCAGCACCCGGGCCGGGTCGGTCATGCCGGAAATGGCCAGGCCGAGACCGAAGATCAGCCCCGCGACATAGCCCATGATCGTCTTCAGGGTCTCGGTCTTCATGCACCACCTCCGATCACGTGCCGGACCACGAACACGGTGACGATCGCCGCCACCAGGAAGGTCACGGTAGCCACCATCGAGCGCACCGAGAGTCGGGAGAGGCCGCAGACGCCATGGCCGCTGGTGCAACCGCTACCCAGGCCCGTGCCCAGGCCGACCAGCAGGCCGGCGACGAGCATCAGCGGCACGCCGCCGGCGGGCTCGCCGATCACCTCGCCCGGGGCGCCGGCCACGTTGCCGAGCCCGCCACCGGCCAGCAGCACCAGCACGGGGCCGCTGACCAGCCCCAGCACGAAGGCCAGGCGCCAGGCGCTGTCCCCCTGGGGCCGGGCGGTGACCAGGGTGCCGATGATCCCGCTGATGCCGGCGATGCGGCCCAGGGTGGCCATCAGCCAGGTGGCCGAGAGGCCGATCAGCACACCGCCGATCAGCCCCTGAAGGCTTGCCGTCCAATCCACGTCATATCTCCTCTAGTGTCAGGGTACCGGTCGTCCATCCGGTTCAGCGGCCCGCGCCGAAGCGCCCTGCCCCGCCTGTCGTCGGCGAAAACGGGGCGATGCACGCGCCGGCCCTACTTGCTGGCTGCCAGCCCGGCCTCGCCGCAGACGCGGTCCGAGACCGCGTCGACATTGTCGCGCAAGGCCCGCCAGGCGTCATAGGTGCTCAGGAACACCCTGCCGGTCAGCTCATGGCAGAATTCCGTATGCTGCAGCCGATCCATCACCGGCCCCTTGACCTCGGCCAGGTGCAGGGTGACGGCGGAGTCCTTGAGCCGCGCATTGATCGCCTCCAGGCTCTCCAGCGCCGAGGCATCGATGACGTTCACCGCCTGGCAGGCCAGCACGATGTGCTCGAGGCCCGGCTGGCGGGCCGCCAGCGCCATCACGGTGTCCTCCAGATAGCGGGCATTGGCGAAGTAGAGGCTCTCGTCGACCCGCAGGATGGCGATCCGCTCGTCGGTCTCGACCTCGTGGCGCCGCACGTTGCGAAAGTGCTCGCTGCCGGGCACCCGCCCCACCACCGCGCTGTGCGGGCGGCTGGTGCGATACAGGTGAAGGCCGAGCGACAGACCCACGCCGACCAGGATCCCGCTCTCCACGCCATGGGCCAGGGTCAGCACCAGGGTGGCCAGCATGGCCACGCCATCGGCCCGGGAATAGGCCCAGGTGCGCCGAATGGCGGGCAGGTCGATCAGGGTGCCCACCGCGACGATGATCGTGGCGGCAAGCGTCGCCTTGGGCAGGAAAGCCAGGGGCGTGGTCAGCGCCAGCGTGGCCACGGCGATGCCCAGGGCGGTGAAGGCGCCAGCGAGAGGCGTGGCGGCACCGGCCTCGAAGTTGACCACCGACCGGGAGAAACCGCCGGATACCGGCGAGCCGCCGCTGGTGCCCGCCCCGATATTGGCGAGCCCCATGGCGATCAGCTCCTGGTTGGGGTCGATCCGCTGGCGCCGCTTGGCGGCCAGGGTCTGGGCCACCGAGACCGACTCGACGAAGCCCACCAGGCTGATCAGCACCGCCGCCGGCAGCAGGCTCGACCACAGCTCGGGATCCAGGCTCGGCAGGGCCAGGGAAGGCAGGCCGCTGGGCACCTCGCCGACCAGGGCGACACCCTGCTGGCCGAGGCCCAGCCCCCAGGCCAGCAGGGTGGTGGCGACCACCGCCGAGACCGGCGCGGCCTTTGCCACCAGGTCGGCGACCGTTGCCGACAGCCCCAGGCGCCTCAGGCCGCCCTTCAGATGGCGTCGGCACAGCAGCAGGTAGCCCCAGACACCGAGCCCGATCGCCAGTGTGATGACGTTGGTGTCCGCAAGCCCCGCGACCAGCGCCGAGCCCATCTCCACCAGGTTGTGGCCGGACGCTTCCACGCCCAGCACGTGTCTCAGCTGGCTGGCGGCGATCAGGATGCCCGAGGCGGTGACAAAGCCCGAGATCACCGGGTGACTGAGGAAATTGGCGAGGAACCCCAGGCGCAGCACCCCCATGGTCACCAGGACCAGGCCGGAGAGGGCCGCCAGCACCAGGGCCGCCCCGACGTACTCCGCACTGCCGGGAGTGGCGATGCCGGAGAGCGCCGAGGCGGTCATCAGCGAGGCCACCGCCACCGGCCCCACCGCCAGGGTGGCGCTGGTGCCGAAGAGGGCATAGAGCACCAGCGGCAGCATGCTGGCGTAGAGCCCCACTTCCGGCGGCAGGCCGGCCAGCAGGGCATAGGCCAGCGCCTGGGGCACCAGCATCAGGGTGACGATCACCGCCGCCACCAGGTCACGCGCCAGCACATCGCGCCGGTAGCCGTGCAGCCAGCCGATCAGGGGAATCCAGCGTGAAGGGATCATGAAGGTCTCGTCATCTGCGGTGAATCCTGCTCAGTGACGTCGCGCCGGTCGGGCCAGCCACTCGTGTCCCTTGAGCATGCCGTTCCAGTAGAGCCAGGGCAGCTGCTTGGCCTTGAGCCACCAGGCCCGGCGAGTCGCCCGGGTGCCCTCGTTGACCCAGCGCGGGAAGGTCGGCTGCAGGGCGCCACCATAGCCGAACTCGGCCAGCACGATGCGCCCTCGCTCCACGGTCAGCGGGCAGGAGCCATAGCCCAGGTAGGCCGCCGACAACGGTGTCGCGTCCAGGGTGGCCAGCAGGTTCTCGGCCACCACCGGCGCCTGCTTGCGCACCGCCGCCGCGGTCTTGGCATTGGCCGTACCGCTGGCGTCGCCCAGGCCGAACACCGCCGGGTAATGGGCGTGCTGCAGCGTCTCGGGATCGAGGTCCAGCCAGCCACCGGCATTGGCGAGCCCCGATTCGGCAATGAAGGCCGGGGCCTTCTGGGGCGGCACCGCATGCAGCATGTCGAAGGGGCGCTCCGCGGTGCGCTCCCCGTCCTCGCCGGATACGACGAACCGTGCCGTGCGCGATGGGCCATCCACGGCCACCAGGCGATGACCGAAGGCCTTCTCGATGCCGTAGCGCGTGATGTAGCCCTCGAGGGCCGGCACATAGTCCGCCACGCCGAACAGCGCTTCCCCGGCGTTGCAGAAGCTCACCTCGATCCCGTCCAGGCGCCCCCGGCGATGCCAGTGGTCGCAGGAGAGGTACATGGCCTTCTGCGGGGCACCGGCGCACTTGATCGGCATCGGCGGCTGAGTGAACAGCGCCCGGCCCTTCTCCAGCGACTGCACCAGCGACCAGGTGTAGGGCGCCAGGTCGAAACGGTAGTTGGAGGTCACGCCGTTCTGGCCCAGCGTCTGCTCCAGCCCCTCGATCGCGCCCCAGTCGATGACCAGTCCGGGCGCCACCACCAGCCGGGAATAGCCGAGGCGCCGGCCATCGGCCAGCACCACCTCGCCGCCTTGCGGGTCGACGCGTTCGGCGCCGACCGCATACCAGCTGGCCCTGTCGGGAATCACATCGCCCATGGGACGGCGAGTAATGGCGGCCGGGAATACCCCGCCGCCCACCAGGGTCCAGCCAGGCTGGTAGCTGTGCGTCTCGGCAGGGTCGACGATGGCGATGTCCAGGTCGCCGCGGCGCTTCAGCAGGCTCGCGGTGACTGCGATGCCCGCCGCGCCGCCGCCGATGACGACGACATCATGATGACGGGACGAACTCTCGGGGGTCGGGTGGTGCATGGCATGGCTCCAGGGCGTCGTTATCGTTGTCGTGGGGGGGGGCGCCTGTCAGTTCTCGAGCATCTCGCGGATCGGCTGCGGATCATGGCCGGCCTTGTGGGCCGCGGCCAGCAGCGCCGGGATATCGCAGCCGGCCTCCCGGGAGCGGGCATGGGCCCAGAGGTGCACGGCCCGCTTGCCGGTCCTGCAAAAGGCGAGGATGGGAGTGGGCAAGCCGTCGAGGGCCTGGCCGAAGGCCGTGATGTCGGCCTCCGAGTATTCGCCCGGGGTGACCGGGATAGAGCGCCATTCAAGGCCCAGCTCGGCGGCTCGGGCACTCAGGGCGCGGTCGTCGGGGTGGTCCTCGGCCTCGCCGGGACGGCGGTTGCAGATCACCGAGCGGAAGCCGCGGCGGGCGACCTCGTCAAGATCGGCGGGCGTCACGGCATCGGTGATGGCGAAGCCGGGTTCGAGTTCATGGATCTGCATGGGCGCTCTCCTGGGGAGATGAAGTCCGGGAAGATAGTCGATCAGAACTTGTTGATCGGCACCTTGAGGTAGACCTGGCCGTTATCCTCGGCCGGCGGCATATGGCCGGCGCGCATGTTGACCTGCACCGAGGGCAGGATCAGCCGGGGCATGTCCAGGGTCGCGTCGCGCTCGGTCCGCATCTTCACGAACGCCTCCTCGCTGACGCCTTCGTGGACATGGACGTTGTGGGCGCGCTGCTCTGCCACGCTGGTCTCGTGCTGGTACTCCTCGCGCTCCGGCGCCTTGTAGTCGTGGCACAGGAAGAGGCGCGTCTCGCCCGGCAGCGCCAGCACCTTCTGGATGGAGCGATAGAGGGTGCGGGCGTCACCGCCCGGGAAGTCGCAGCGGGCGGTGCCGTAATCGGGCATGAACAGGGTATCGCCGACGAAGGCGGCATCGCCGATCACGTAGGTCAGGCAGGCCGGGGTGTGACCCGGGGTGTGCAGCACCCGCCCCTCCAGGTTGCCGATGGTGAAGGTGTTACCCTCCTCGAAGAGGCGGTCGAACTGGCTGCCGTCACGGGCGAACTCGGGGCCGGCATTGAAGGCCTTGCCGAAAACGTCCTGCACCACGGTGATGTTGGCGCCGATGCCGGTCAGCCCGCCCAGCCTCTCGTGCAGGTAGGGCGCGGCAGAGAGGTGGTCGGCGTGGACGTGGGTCTCGAGGATCCACGCCACCTCGAGGCCGTTGTCACGCACGAAGGCGATGATCTCGTCGGCGGAGCGCACGTCGGTGCGGCCGGCGGCGTAATCGAAGTCGAGCACCGAATCGAGGATCGCACACGCCTTGCTGTCGGGATCCTGCACCACGTAGCTGAAGGTGTTGGTGGGCTCGTCGAAGAAGTGGGTCACGCTTGGCTGCTGGGACATGGGGAACGACCTCCATCGAATGTCACTGGCCGGGTGGTGAGGTCAGCTTATCGCAATCAAAGTTCTAAGAATAGATTATTTTGCTATATATAACCGGCGATGGATGACATCCCTGCCATCCGGGAGGCCCGTCGCCGCGGCGACGGGCCTGTTGCAGGCAGTCATTCCCAGGCGGCGCCTTCCAGGGCATCCAGCGGGATCTTCAGGTAGCGCTTGCCGTTGGCCTCGGGCTCCGGGAGTCGACCGCCCAGGGTATTCACCTGCAGGGAGTGCAGGATCAGCTTGGGCATCGGCAGCTCGCTGTCGCGCTCATCGCGCATTGCCGCGTAGTCATCCTCGGTGACGCCGCCGGCCAGGTGCTTGTTGGTCTCGCGCTGCTCGCGCACCGTGCTCTCCCACTGCGGCTCGCGGCCGTCGGGCATGTAGTCGTGGCCGGTGAACAGCCGGGTCTCGTCGGGCAGCGCCAGGATGTCCTGGATGGACTGCCAGAGCTGGTGGGCATCGCCCCCCGGGAAGTCGGCCCGAGCAGTGCCGAAGTCCGGCTGGAAGATGGTGTCATGGACGAAGGCGGCATCGCCGATCATGTAGGTGATCGAGGCCAGGGTATGGCCCGGCGAGAACATTACCCGCACCTCCAGCTCGCCGATGGGGAACGCATCGCCCTCGGCGAACAGCCGATCCCATTGCGAGCCGTCCGCGGGGAAGTCGGGCCAGTGGTAGATCTCCTTCCACAGCTTCTGTACCTCGACCACCTTCTCGCCGATGGCGGTGGGGGCGCCTGTCTTCTCACGCAGGTATTGCGCCGCCGAGAAGTGGTCGGCATGGGGATGGGTATCGAGAATCCACTGCACCTCGAGCCCCTGCTCCTTCACATAGGTCAGCAGCTCGTCGGCATGGTGGGTGGCGGTGGCCCCGGACTTCTCGTCGAAGTCATGGACCGGGTCGATGATCGCGCACTGGCGGGTCGCCGGGTCGCTCACCACGTATTGCACGCTGAAGGTGCGCGGGTCGAAGAAACCGGCCACGTCGGGAGTGCCGGCACCACTGCTCGGGGAGAGGGCGAAGGTCTTCATGGGTCACCTCCTGATGGCGCCCGGCCTCGACCGGGCGGTGATTTCAAATTCGGGAATAAACTTAGCACATTGTGCTCTATACACCGATTGAGGCCGTGCATGGTCGCGATAGTTCCAGACTGCCCCGAAATCAACCTGCTCGCCCCCAACGCAAGGCGCCCGCAACCCGGAGGTCGCAGGCGCCTTGTGGAACACTACCGTCCCGAGCCGCGCTGCCTACTCGTTCGGCTTGCGGGTATTGATACCCAGCAGTTTCCAGGCCGGGCAGAAGTTGAACAGGCCGGTGGCCAGCGGCACCACGCCGATCCAGCCCCAGACGCCGATGGTGCCGGTCAGGGCCAGCAGGATCAGCACGGCCCCGACCACGATACGGGCCATCTTGTCGATACCGCCCACGTTGCTCTTCATGACGGACTCCTTGGGTTCGCTTCGGACGCTCAGAAGCTGTAAACGGGGATGGACGGGTCGCGCATCATCTCGGCCATCGGACCGGGAGCGGCCACGCCGACGCCCTCGCGCAGGTTGTCCTCGCCCAGATCGCTGTTGGGCAGATAGATCGCGCAGACATCCACCTGGGCGCCCTTCTCCATCAACATCTGCAGGATACCTTCCGGCTTGACCTGGCCAGCCGGATTGCTCGGGGGCGTGTTGATCGCCTCGGCACTTTCATAGCCCTCGACGGCCAGGTGGCCGGCGGCGTCGCAGAGCAGGATATGCAGGTCGGTGCCCTGCTGCTGCATGGCGTTGGAGAGGATCATCGCCATGCCCTGGGTCTGCAGTGAATCGCTGGTCAGGATCACCAGTGCCTTGTCGTCCATGGCCTTGCCGCCCTCGGCCTCGCCCCCGTGGCTGTCGGCCATGGCGGCAGCGGAGAGGCCGAGGACGGCAGCGGCGGCGGCGGCGGCCAGGGTCAGTGTCTTCGTGATGGTCATGTGTTCACCTTGTCGTTTCGTTCGGGATGGCAGGCTTCACCCTGACGGGCCGGAGGCCTGCTGATGGCATTCACTCCGCCGGGCGCCAGGCGACGTCGGGGTCGATCTCGTAGCTCCAGGGCAGCCCGGAATTGCGCCAGCCATTGACCGCCCTCACGCCCCTGGAATCGCCCTCCTCGAGCTTGCCGCCCTCGAAGCCATCGGTCACCGAGTAGACCTGGCTGAAGCCCATCTCGGCGATCAGGTCGGCAGCCGGTGCGCTGCGGGTGGAACCGGAGCGGCACATGACGATGATCGGGTCGTCCTCGCCCATCTCCAGGGCCTCCAGCTCGGCGCGCACCTGGGCCTCGAAGTCGGCATTCCTGACCATCGGCCAGCTCTTCGCCTCCTCGTCGAAGTTGTCACGGTCGGCCAGCACCCAGGGCACGTGGATATCGGTGGGCTCGGCGAAGCCGGTGAACTTGATCTCGATGGGGTCGCGCACGTCGACCAGCACGGCCCGGTCGTTCTCCTGCATCAGTTCATGGGCCTCGCTCGCCGTGACGTAGAGCCCCAGTTGGGTCTCCCGGTAGGCGGGAACCTCTTCCTCGGCCAGTGCCGGGGCGGCAACCAGAGTCGCCGCCAGCAGGGAACCAACCAGCAGGTGCGTCATTTTCATAACAAAACCCTCTAAGCAAATAACTTTTTCCTTTAGCACTGAAGTCTAGTCCAATGCCGCATCGTCTGCATGAGGCATCTGGACGCACCTTGATTCAGGTCAACGTGGCGGGAGCAAGGAGGACAATGGGCAGCCGGAGGAGACCATCAGGGTGAGCCAGCGAAGCGCATCGCTGGGCGGGCCCGCTCAGAGCTCGATACGGTCACCGTAGGCGGGAATCTCGGCATCGATGTCGCTCTCGGCCAGCGCCGCCTGCAGCGCCAGCTGGGCCCCGGGCTCGCCGTGCACCAGGTAGAAGCGGGGGCGGTTGCGGAAGGCCCCGGCCCAGCCCAGCAGCTGGGTCTGGCCGGCATGGGCCGAGAAACCGCCGATGGTGTGGACCTTCGCCTTTACCGCCAGCTCCCGGCCCATGACGCGGATCCGCTCGGCGCCGTCGACGATCTGGCGCCCCACCGTGCCCGCGGCCTGGAAGCCCACGATCACCAGCCGGGTATCGGGCTTCTCCAGGTTGTAGCGGAAGTGGTGGATGATGCGCCCGCCGTTGCACATCCCGGCCCCGGCGATGATGATCGCCCCGCCGTGGATGCGGTTGATGGCCATGGACTCCTCCACCGTGCGGGTCATGCGCAGGATCGGCAGGTACTGGCTGGTATCGCCGCTGGCCGCCACGTTGAGCACCTTGAGGTCCTCGGGATCCAGCGACTTGCGTGCCCGGTGGTAGAGCTCGGTGACCTTGATCGCCATGGGGCTGTCCAGGAACACCATCTGCTGGCGTAGCCGCCCCTCGTGGTAGAGCACGCTCAGGTGATAGAGGATCTCCTGGGTACGCCCCACGGCGAAGGCGGGAATCAGCACGTTGCCGCCGGCGGCATGGGCCTCCTCCAGCACGCGGGCGAACTCCTCGAGGGTCTCCTCCAGCGGTCGATGGTCGCGGTCGCCATAGGTGCTCTCCATCAGCACCAGGTCGGCGTCATAGAGCTTCTCGGGATCCTTCATCAGCACCGAGCTGGAATTGCCCAGGTCCCCCGAGAAGACCAGCCGCTTCGTCTGCTCTCCGGAGGGTAAGGCCAGCTCGACGATGGCCGACCCGAGGATGTGGCCGGCGTCGCGGAACACCAGGCTGGCCCCGCCGGGCAGTTCGACCGGCTGGCCATAGGGGTGGGACTCGCAGAGCGCCAGGGTCTGTTCCACGTCCTCCAGCGCGTAGAGCGGTTCGACCAGCGGCTTGCCGTTGCGCTTGCGCCACTTGTTCTCCCACTCGACGTCCTTGGCCATGATGAAGGCGGCGTCCTGGAGCATGATCTCCAGCAGGTCGCGGGTGCCCCGTGTGCAGTGGATCGGCCCACGATATCCCTCCCGCACCAGCTTGGGCAGCAGCCCCGAATGGTCGAGATGGCCATGGGAGAGCACCACCGCCTCGAGCTCCCGAGGCAGGCTTCCGAAGGACCTGGCGTTGGCCTCGTCGGCGTCGCTACCGCCCTGATGCAGGCCACACTCCAGCAGCAGCTTGTGCGAGCGGCCATTGCCGTCCAGTTCGATGAGATAGCGCGACCCGGTGACCTCCTTGACCGCGCCCTGGAAGGTGAGTGTCGACATGGTCTCGCTCCTTGTAGCCGAGGAACTGCGGGTAGCCGAGGAACAGGGCGAGGAGACGTCCCCGGCCTGCTCCCTCACCTCAGCATAACGGATTCGCGACCGACCGGCGTCATTCGAGCCACTCCCCTTGACGAGGGTCATACCGCATCGGGCAGGCCGTCAAACAGGTTCTCCCGATACCAGGAAAGGCATGACGACATGCCTGGCAAAGGCAAGAGATTCACTGGCCATTGCTGGCGTTCTTTCGCTATGATGAACGTCATATATTCCACCCATACAATGGAAGAAGACAGATGAAATCCACGCCGATATTCGCGCTGGTCATGGGGGTTTCAGGGTCCGGGAAGTCTCACGTCGGCAAGCGCCTTGCCGAGGCCATCGGTGCCGACTTCATCGATGCCGATGACCACCACAGTGCCAGCAGCATCGCCAAGATGTCGCGTGGCGAACCCCTCAACGACGGCGACCGGGAGGGCTGGCTCGAGACCCTTGCCGGTTTCTTCCGTGACCATGCTCGCCAGGGGCGTTCGCTGGTGATCGGCTGCTCGGCGCTCAAGCGCCGCTACCGCGACCAGCTGCGTACGGGAGCGCCGGCACTGCGGATCCTCTATCTGCACGGCAGCCGGGAGCTGCTGCTGGCACGACTGCGCGCCCGCCAGGGGCATTTCTTCCAGGGCGATCACATGCTGGACAGCCAGCTTCGCGACCTGGAACTCCCAGGCGACGACGAGGCGATTCGC
Source organism: Halomonas ventosae (assembly GCF_004363555.1). GTDB lineage: Bacteria > Pseudomonadota > Gammaproteobacteria > Pseudomonadales > Halomonadaceae > Halomonas > Halomonas ventosae. The sequence goes on from NZ_SNZJ01000026.1 coordinate 44,810, forward strand.
CTGGATATCTCCCTCTCACCGGAGGAGATCGTGTCACGATTTATCGAGCGAATCGACGCCTGACCCCTGCCCTTTTTTGGCAGGAAACGCCAGCAACGAGGCAAGGAAAAGGGAGGCCATTCGGCCTCCCTCTTTTCATGCCTTCTTTTGCCTCTCTCCTGCTGCTATAGCGGCCAGATGGCGAGCTGCGGCCAGATGAGAAGGGCCGCCAGCACGCACAGCTGGATCGCCATGAAGGGCAGCACCGAGACGTAGATGTCCTTCAGGCTGATGTCCGGCGGCGCCACGCTCTTCAGGTAGAAGGCGGCGGGGCCGAACGGTGGCGACAGGAACGACACCTGCATGTTCACCGCGAACAGGATGCCGAACCAGATCGGGTCGTAGCCCAGCTGGGTGACGATGGGCAGGAAGATCGGCAGGGCCAGCATGGCGATGCCGATCCAGTCCAGGAACAGCCCCAGCACCAGCATGATCGCCATCATCACCAGGATGATCACGATCGGCGCCACCTCGAGCCCCAGGATCATCCCCGAGACGAAGCGGTTGCCGCCCATCAGGTTGTAGACCCCCACCAGCGCCGCGGCGCCGATGCCGATCCAGATGATCATGCCGCAGGTGAAGAGCGTCTGGCCCAGGCTATGGTGCAGCATCGCCACGCTGAACTCGCCGCGCAGCACGATGGCCAGCATCACCCCGAACACCCCCATGGCCGCCGCCTCGGTGACCGAGGCGATGCCGCCATAGATGGTGCCCAGCACCAGGAAGGCGATCATCCCCGGCAGCAGGATCGCCTTGACCGCCTCGAGCTTGCTGGTGAAGGGGTTGTCCTGGGTCTCGGCGGTGAGCGGCGGGCCCATCGCCGGGTTCTTCAGGCAGCGCACCAGCACGTAGGCGATGTAGGAGCCCATCAGGATCACCGCCGGGGTGATCGCCGCGGTGAACAGCTCGGCGATGGAGACGCTGGCGATCAGGCCGTAGATGATCAGCACGATCGACGGCGGCATCATGGTGCCCAGCGCCCCGCCGGCGCACACCACGCCGATGGAGAGTCGCTTGTCGTAGCCCAGGCGCAGCATCTGCGGCAGCGCCAGGATGCCCAGCAGCACGATCTCGCCGCCGATGATCCCCGACAGCGCGGCGAGGAAGAAGGCCACCACGATGGTCTGCACCGCCACGCCGCCGGGTAGCCGTCCGGCGAACACCCGCATGGCGTTGAACAGGTCCTTGGCAATGCCCGAGCGGTCGAGCAGCGAGGCCATCAGCACGAACATCGGCACCGCCACCAGCGAGTACTCGGTGATGAAGCTGAACACCCGGCTGGTGACCAGCGGCAGCGCCGTCTCGCCGAACCAGCCGAAGGTGAAGACCATCGCCACCAGGCCGGTGATGAAGGCCAGCGGCAGGCCGGTGACCAGCAGGCCGAAGATGGCGGCGATCATCAGGATCGTGGCCGTCCCGATATCCATCAGCGTGTCTCCTTATCGGTAGGCTCGGGGGCCGCAGGACGGGCGCGAATCGACTGCACCAGGTGCAGCAGGGCCTGCAGGGTCATCAGCGCCAGGGCGAAGAGGATCATGCCCTTCACCAGCGCCGGAAAGGGCGGGTTCCAGGAGGTGCCGGAGCGCTCCAGCTGCCACTCGCCCAGCGGGTTGTGGGAGGCGCGCCAGAACATGTGGAAGGCGGCATAGCTCATGGCCAGGCAGAAGCCCAGGGTCACCAGGTCGTTGAAGCGGTCCATCCAGCACCTGAGGCGCGGGCCGGCGCTGTCATAGAGGACCTTGACGCGGATATGGCTGTTGCGGGCCAGCGCCGCGGGGCCGCCCAGCGCGAAGGTCACGGCGACCAGGAAGACCACGGACTCGTGCACCCAGGAGGTAGGATTGTTGAAGCCGTAGCGCAGGAACACCTCGACCACGCTGATGCCCATGGCGATCAGCACCAGCCAGGCGGCGCCGCGGGCGCCCCGGGCCACCAGGCGGTCCAGGGCGGTGCGTTCGGGACCGAGTTCCTCGGCCTGATCGACCAGCTCGGCCGGGTCGCGGTTGTCGGGAGAAAGTTGGGTCATGACGGGTCTCTTCACGCATCGTCCGGGCGGGGCCCGGACGATGGTCGGCTTGCCAGGGGGTGGATGTCGGCCGGCTTACATCAGGTTGCGGGCCTGGAGGAACTCGACCACGGAGTCGTAGATCTTCTGGTTCATCTCGCTGCGCTCGGCCCACTCGGCCCACTCTTCCTTGGCGATGGTGCGGAACTTGGCGCGTTCCTCCGGGGCCATGTCGATCAGCTCGATCTCCGGGTTCTGGCGCGCCTCGGCCACCGCCTCGAGGTCCAGCTTCTTGAGCTCGAAGACCATCTCGTAGGCCAGCTTGTCCACCGAGGTCTCCAGTATCGCCTGGAGGTCTTCCGGCAGGCCGTCCCAGATCTCCTTGTTGAGCGACACGGAGACCATGGGCAGCGAGTGGAAGCCCGGGTAGTTGGGGTAGTTGGCGAAGCTGTGCAGCCCCTGGCTGTGGTTGGTGGAGAACACCGTGTAGTCGGCGGCGTCGATCACCCCCTTCTCCAGCGAGGTGTAGACCTCGGAACCCGGCAGGTTCACCGGAGCGGCACCGGCCTTCTCGAAGATGTTGTAGACCATGCCCTCCGGGGCGCGGACCTTGAGCCCCTCGAGGTCCTCCACGGTGCGGATCGGTCGCTTGGAGGGGAAGGACTCGAGGCCGGTGGCGGCGGCGCCGATCAGCTGCACGCCGTAGGGGTTGACCAGCTCGTTGTAGAGTTCCTCGCCACCGCCGTGGTTCATGTACTCCAGGAACTCCAGCGGGTCGCCCCAGGCGCCCACCAAGTTGCCCAGCATGCCGAAGGCCGGGTCGCGGCCGGAGAAGTAGCTGGGGTCGGTGAGATGGCCCTGGAGGATGCCGGACTGCACGGCATCCAGGGTCTGGTTGGCCTGCACCACGGCGTTGACGGGCAGGATCTCGATCTCGATGCGGCCGTCGGACATGGTGTTGACGTTCTCGGCCCAGGCCTTCTTGAGCTCGAACTGCGGCTCGCCCGAGGTCTCCGAGGTCTGGAAGGTCCACTCGTACTCGGCGGCCTGGGCGGAGAAGGCCAGTGCGCCGAGCACGGCGGCGGTCAGGCCCTTGAGGGCAAAGGAGCGTGGCGTGGTCTGTTGCATGGTGCGTTTCCTTCTTCAGCGCATGAGGGTTGTTGTTGTCGGTGCGGGACACCGGGAGGGAGGCGAACCGGTCAGCCCGGTTCGGGAACGTCTGCGCCCGGCAGGCGCAGGCGTGGCGGAGGATGGTCGAACAGGCTCTCGAACCCCAGGTCCAGCCCGGTGCGCTCTAGCACCGAGAGGGCCGCCTGCTCGGCCGCATCGGGCTGGCGCAGGCGGATCGCCTCCATCAGCCGGCGGTGGCGCTCCATGCTGTCGCTCAGCTCCGCGGCGCTGTGGTTGGAGGTCTCCACCAGCAGGCCGATGGCCGGCTTGAGCATGTGGCTGAGCTGGGCCCACAGCAGGTTGTGGGTGGCCGCGAAGATCGCCTCGTGGAAGGCCACGTCGTGCTCGTCGTGGCTGCGCCCCTCGCAGCGGCGATCGGGCGCCTCCAGGGCGCGGATCATGTTGTGCCAGGCGGTCTCGATGGCGAGCAGGTCGGCGGCGGTGGCATGTACCGCCGCCAGGCGCGCCATGAAGGGCTCCACGGCCACCCGGAAGGCGAAGATGTCGCGCTGGATGCGCGGGTTGGGCTGGGCGAAGCGGGCCATCCAGTCGCTGACCCGGGGATCCAGCAGGTGCCAGTCGGTGAGCTCGCGCACCCGGCTGCCCTGCCCCGAGATGCGCGTCAGCATGCCGGCCGAGACCAGCTGCTGCAGGGCGCTGCGCACGGTGCTGCGGCTGACGCCGTAGCGCGCGCAGAGGTCCAGCTCCCGAGGCAGGAAGCGGCCCGGCGGGTGCTCGCCGGCGAAGATCGCCCGGGCCAGGTCCTCGGCGATATCGGGCTTGTGGGCGAGCGTGCGCCCGGTCGGGGGCTGGCGCGATGGCATGGGGCTCTCGACGACTCCTGTACGACTTGATGCAAGCTATGTCGGACATAGGGTCGCCCAGATGCTGCGGCCGTGCCTTTAGACTTTGGTCACAGACGGCTCCCCTGCGGCGTTGTCGCGCTCCACCGCCTGGACCATGCGCTCGGGCAGGTCGGGGATCGCCGCCCGGACCCGGTTCCAGCTGGGGATGAAGGGCCGCTCGCCGGGGTTGTCGAGAAAGGCGCTGCCGGCCTCGAGCAGGTTGGCGGCGAACAGCTCCACCGCCTGCTCCTCGGCGTGGCGGTCGAGCCGCAGGCCATTCATCACGGCATCGTGGTCATAGGCCTCGATCAGGTCCAGCGCCAGGCGGTAGTAGGTCGCCTTCAGGGTGCGAAAGCCCTCGGCGCTGAAGGTCACGCCCTGGGTAGCGAGCTTGCGGTAGAGCGCCTTGGCGATGTCCAGGCTCATGCGGTTGAGGCCGCCGGAGGCGTCCTCGGCGGAGACCGGCTGGTGCTTGTGGTCGTAGGCATCGGCCAGGTCCACCTGGCAGAGCCGCTTGGTGGAGTAGTTGCGGTGCACCTCGGAGAGCACGCCGATCTCCAGCCCCCAGTCGGCGGGAATGCGGATGCCGTCGAGCACCTCGCTGCGCATGGAGAACTCGCCGGAGAGCGCATAGCGGTAGCTGTCCAGGTACTCCAGGTAGGGCAGCGGGCCGTGCATCTGCTTGAGCGCCCGCAGCAGCGGGGTGACCATCAGCCGCGAGACCCGGCCGTTGAGCCGGCCCTCGGCGATGCGCGGGTAGTAGCCCTTGCAGAACTCGTAGTTGAAGTGGGGATGGGCCACCGGATAGAAGAGCCGCGCCAGCAGGCCGCGGTCGTAGGTGAGGATATCGCAGTCATGCAACGCCACCACCCGGCCGCGGCCGGAGGCCTGGACGTAGCCGGCGCAGTACCAGACGTTGCGCCCCTTGCCGGGCTGCTGAGGCGCCAGGCCCTGCGCCTCGAGCTCGGCATCCAGCGCCCGCAGCCGGGGACCGTCGTTCCACAGGATGCGGTGGTGCTGGGGCAGGCGGGCGAAGAAGTCCCGGGCCTGCAGGAACTGCTCGCGGTCGGCCCGATCGAGACCGATCACCACCTCGGCGAGGTAGGGCACCCGGCGGAGCTCCTCGACGATATGGGCCAGCGCCGGCCCCTCCAGCTCGGTGAAGAGCGACGGCAGGATCAGGCTCATGGGGCGACGGGCGGAGAAGGCGACCAGCTCCTCCTCGAGGGCCGCAAGCGGCCGGCGAGTCAGGTTGTGGAAGTCGGTGATGATGCCGTTCTGGTGGAAGTCGCTCATGCCGTCGCCCTCCCGGCCCCGCCACGGCTGGCGTGCCTCACCGCCGGCCCTGGCCGGCGGTCGGCTCGCCCCCACCAGTGGGCCACCCCCTCGGCCCAGCCGGCGGGGCCGGTGGCCTCGCTGCAATAGAGCGCCGGCTGGCGGGGGGGCGACACCGCCAGGCCATGGCAGCCACGGATCACTACCGCCTGGTCCACCGTCTCGAGCATGGGAATATCGTTGGGACCGTCACCCAGCGCCAGAGTCTGGGGACGGCAGCCACGCAGCGCCTCGAAGCGCTCGATCAGCCAGGCGACGGCGCTGCCCTTGTGGCAATCCCCGGTGACGTGCCAGAAGCGCCCGCCGCGCACCAGGCGCAGGCCGTCGCCCTCGAGCCCCGCCCGGAAACGCGCGAGGCCGTCGTCCGAGTCCTCCCAGAGCAACGGCTCGCTGCCCTCGCGCAGCCGCGCCAGACGCGCCTCGGGCTCTGACAGGCCGGTGAAGGCCACCAGGTCGTCGAGGGGCATCTCGCTCATGGTGGTGAAGCGAACTCCCAGCCGCTCCCGCCAGACCCAGAGGCGCTGGCGGATGAGGCCGATATCGACGCCCAGGGTCCTGATCGCCATGCCATCGGCGGCAGCGCCGCGATCCAGCCGGGCATGGCACCAGGCCGGCGGCAGCCCGGCCAGGGCGCCGTTCTCGGCGATGAAGGGCGCCTCCTCGAGGCCGAGTTCCCGACGCAGCGGCACGACCTCGCTGCGGGTCTTGCTGGTCACCGGGATCACCGGCACCCCGAGTTCCTTCAGGCGCGCCAGCCAGTCGCGGGCCGGCGACCAGTCGTAGCCGTGGTGGTCGAGCAGCGAGCCATCCAGGTCGGTGAAGAGCAGGCGCGGGCGCCGGGCGGGATCAGGGGGCGAGGCGGGTATCGAGGGCATGGCGTCACAGGCTCCGGGTCGTGGACTCGCCATGCCCCATGCAGGGCGCGTGCCAGGGCGGGACAGAGCACCCGTCCCTTGGGCCTCACGGTGAGGCACGCCCGGGGGTCGAGACGGCTGCACCCGTCGCAGGCACGAAAACGCCCCGCCATGGTGCATCCTGGCGGGGCGTTCGGGGCCCTGGCCTCAGCCGGGGTCAGTCAGCGACAGGGCGTCTCAGCGGTAGACCGGCAGGCGGGCGCAGACCGCCTCGACCTTGGCCTTGACCTCGGCCTCGATGGCGGCGGTGTCGTCCCCCGCCGCCATGACGTCGAGGATGTCGCAGATCCAGCCGGCGAGCTCCTGGCACTCCGCCGCGCCGAAGCCGCGGGTGGTCACCGCCGGGGTGCCGATGCGCAGGCCCGAGGTGACGAAGGGGCTCTGCGGGTCGCCGGGCACGGCGTTCTTGTTGACGGTGATGTGGGCGCGGCCCAGGGCGGCGTCCGCGTCCTTGCCGGTCAGGCCCTGCTTGATCAGCGAGAGCAGGAAGAGGTGGTCCTCGGTGCCGCCGGAGACCACCTCGAAGCCGCGCTCGATGAACACGGAGGCCATGGTCTGGGCGTTCTTCACCACCTGCTGCTGGTAGGTCTTGAACTCGGGCTCCATGGCCTCCTTGAAGCAGATCGCCTTGGCGGCGATGACGTGCTCCAGCGGGCCGCCCTGCCCGCCCGGGAAGACCGCGGACTGCAGCTTCTTCTCGATGGCCTCGTCGCCCTCGGCGGAAAGGATCAGGCCGCCACGCGGGCCGCGCAGGGTCTTGTGGGTAGTGGTGGTGACCACATGGGCGTGGGGCAGCGGGGTCGGATAGACGCCGGCGGCCACCAGCCCCGCCACGTGGGCCATGTCGACCAGCAGGTAGGCACCCACCTCGTCGGCGATCTCGCGGAACTTCGCCCAGTCGATGACCTGGGAGTAGGCGGAGAAGCCGGCGATGATCATCTTGGGCCGGTGCTCGCGAGCCAGGGCCGCCACCTCGGCATAGTCGATCAGGCCGCCCTCGCCCAGGCCGTACTGTACGGCGTGGTAGTGCTTGCCGGAGAAGTTGGGCTTGGCGCCGTGGGTCAGGTGGCCGCCGGCATCGAGGCTCATGCCCAGGATGGTGTCGCCCGGCTTGACCAGCGCCTGGAAGACCGCACCGTTGGCCTGGGAGCCGGAGTGGGGCTGGACGTTGGCATAGCTCGCGCCGAACAGCTCCTTGGCGTAGTCGATGGCGAGCTGCTCGACGATGTCCACGTACTCACAGCCGCCATAGTAGCGCTTGCCGGGATAGCCTTCCGCGTACTTGTTGGTCAGCTGGCTGCCCTGGGCCTCCATCACCCTCGGGCTTGCGTAGTTCTCGGAGGCGATCAGCTCGATGTGCGCTTCCTGGCGTGCGACTTCCTTCTGCATCGCATCGAACAGGGCGTCATCGAAACCGGCAATCTGCATGTCACGGCTGAACATCGGCGGGAAACCTCGCAAAACGGGGGAATCTGGGGGGCACATGATACCCCAGCCCCCGGTGGCTTTCACATGAAAGGCGGTCATGGCCAACCGCTGGATCCTTCATGGGTGCAGGGCGACGCGGCCGGCCCGCCGATCGCCTCAACGACTCTCCACCTGCATCTCGAGCCGCCCGGGCAGTGCCAGGGGATCGGCGGAGAGGGCCTCCAGCTCGCTGTCGGCGGGCAGGGTCAGCTGGACAGCGAGCTCGCGTGCCTCGCCGGCCATCATCGCCACCAGGCCGGTGAGGATGGCCTCGACCTCGGGGCCGAGCATCATGCCGAAGCCCTGCGCCTGGGTACGCGCCTGCTCCAGGAAGACCGCCTCGCTGATGCCCTGGCTTGCCGCCATGACCACCGGCAGCCGACCGAAGAGCCCCAGGTCCGACAGGGTCGCGTCGACCCGCCCGCCCAGCAGGGTCACACCCTCCAGGCTCTCCATCTCGGCCAGGAAGGCGGCCGGCGCCGCGCCTTCGGGCAGGCGCACCGGCAGGTCGGCATCCAGCACCCAGCCGAAGGCCTCCTCGGCGGTGACATCCAGCTCGCCGAGCAGCCGGGTGGCGTCGCCTTCCATCTCCCAGCGTCCGGTGGAGACCGCATCGAGGCGCAGTGTTCCGCTGCCCCCGGTCAGCACGTTGCTGGCCATGCGCAGCCGGGTGCGCTCCTCCTCGGGGGCCAGGGCGATCATGCGGGCCAGGTCAAGCTCCAGCGCCTCGAGGCGCATGCCGCCCTCGCCGTCCTGCAGGTCGCCATCGACCTCGAGCCCCGCCAGGGTCGCCACCAAGCGGTCGGAGTCGATCGCCAGGTCACGCAGCTCCAGGCGGTCGAGCTCCCGCTCCTCCTCCGGCCCCTCGAGGCCACGCAGCCCCTCGACCCGGGCGAACGCCAGGGAGACGGTGCCGCTGCCGAACTCTCCCTCTCCCTCGGCCTGCCCCTCGACCCCGTTGAGCTCCAGGCTGTCGATGGCCTCGCGGGACAGGCCGGTGGCCTGCAGGCGCTCGACGCTGACCCGGCCATCTCCCTCGCCGAACCCCTCCCCCAGCTCCTGGCCGGCGAACTCGGCGGCCAGCGCCTCGATCTCGAGCCCGGCGATCCGCAGGCCCGCCGGCCAGCTCTCCTCGTGGAGAGGCAGCACCGCCCGGGTGGGGTCATCGAGGCGCAGGGTCGCGGCGCTCAGCTGCGTCCGTTCGCGGCCGGGGGTCTCCAGGCGGAGGCCCTCGAGACGCACCTCGTCGGGGCTGTCGTAGTCGCCACTGACCACATAGCGGTCGAGCCACAGCTGCTGTCCCTCGGGGCCGACGAAGTGCAGCTCCCGCGCGGTGACGCGGTCGCGAAGCAGCGCCGCCGAGACCTCGCCGATCTCGAGGCGTCCTTCGCTGGCGAACAGCGCCCGCAGGTCGGCCTCCAGGCGCTCGGCCGGGCCGGGCTCGGCAAGAGCCGGCAGGGAGACGGACAGCGTCAGGGCGGCAAGGATGGCCTTCCAGGGCATCGGGCGCATGGGCGCACCTCCGGTGTGGGCGTGGCGGGAACTGGTCAGCAGTCTAGCGTCATCGCGTCGCGGCAGGCCAGACTCAGTGCGGCGAGGCCAGGCGCATCTCCAGCCGGCGATTGACCTCCTCGATCACGGCGAGGCGCGCCCGGCGCTTGTCGTCGCAGGCGATCAGCGTCCATTCGGCGCCCGGCGACTGGGTGCGGGCGAACATCTCGTCGATGGCCCGCTCGTAGTCCTCCCAGCGCTCGCGGTTGCGCCAGTCCTCGTCGGTGAGCTTGTGACGCTTGTGGGGCGTGGCAGCCCGGGCCTCGAAGCGGCGCAGCTGCTCCTCCTGGCTGATGGCCAGGAACAGCTTGCCGAGCACGGCGCCATGGGCCAGCAGCTGGCGCTCGAACTCGCGGATCTCCGCATAGGCACGCCGCCAGGCCGACTCCGGGGCCAGCCCCTCGACCCGCTCCACCAGCACCCTGCCGTACCAGCTGCGATCGAAGATGGCGATGCGCCCGTCGGCCGGCAGGCGGCGCCAGAAGCGCCAGGCCCAGGGCAGCGCCAGCTCCTCGTCGCTGGGGGCGGCGATGCGATGGACCCGGTACTGGCGGGCATCCAGTGACGCGGTGACCCGGTGGATGCTGCCCCCCTTCCCCGCCGCGTCGAGCCCCTCGAAGGCCAGTACCACCGGGATGCGCCGGCGGGCCATCTCCCGGGCGTTGATGGCCAGGCGTCCCTGGGCCTCGACGAGCCGTTCGGCATAGTCCGACTTCTTCAACGGCGCCGCCCCCCGGGGCCCGGCATGACGTATCGAGGGCGGTGCCGGGGTCTCGCAGGGTACGCTCTCAGTCACCTCGGCGGGCCGAGCGGGCGGCGCGACCAGGGTCTCGTGCAGCAGGGCCCCCACCCGCTGGAGCTGCGGGGCGGGGTCTTGGAAGGCGAGCCGCCGCCAGGGGGCATGGTCGGCCGCGGTGGCGTCGCGCATCTCGCGGCCCAGCGCGGCGATGGCGGCATGCTGCAGGTGGCGCTGCCAGTCGGTGGCGCTCAGCTGCCAGGCACGGGCCGGGTCCGCCTGCAGTGCCTGCAGGTGACGACGCTGGGCAGGTCGGTCGATGTCCATCCACAGCTTGAGCAGCACCACGCCCTCGGCGGCCAGTTCGGCCTCGAAGGCTCGGATCTCCGCCAGCCTGTCGCGGAAGGCACCCGGCGAGAGACGCCGTTCGGCGCGGGCGAAGAGCGCGTCGCCGTACCAGCCATGGATGAAGATGCCGATGCGGCCGCGATCGGGGACCCGCCGCCAGAAGCGCCACCAGTAGGGTCGCTCGCGCTCCTCGCTGCTGGGCGCCAGGGCATGCACCTCGGTGTGGCGATTCTCGAGCCAGTGGTTGAGCTCGTTGACCAGCCGCCCCTTGCGGGTGACGGCATGGCCGGTGAGCAGCAGCATCACCGCCCGCTCCTGAAGGCGGGCGAGGTCGAGCTGAGCCTCCAGCAGGCGGGCGCGCAGGGTAGCGGTCTTCATGGCCGCGCCTCAGGCCTCGCCCAGCAGGCCGAGGCTGGCCGCGGGTGCCCGCTGGCGCAGGCCCCGGGAGAGCAGGTGACCGATGAGGCCGATCAGCAGCGCACCGACCGGCGGCAGGGTCAGCCACAGCAGCCAGTGGATCCGCGGGGCCAGGTCGAACCAGGCCAGGTAGATCCCCGCGGCCGCCAGCTCCGCCAGCAGGGCGCCCATCAGCCCGCTGGCCAGCCCCAGCACGGCGAATTCCGCCGCCTGCATCCGCGACAGCAGCCTGTTGCTGGCGCCGAACACCCGCAGCAGGCCACTCTCGTGGGCCCGCACCGGCAGGCTGGCGATCAGCGCCGCATAGAGCACGCTGATGCCGGCCAGCAGCACGAAGCCCAGCACCAGCTCCACCGCCCGGGTGACCTGGGTCAGCACCTCGCGGACCTGGCCGAGGATGGCCTCCACGTCGAGCAGGGTGACGCCCGGGAACTCCCGCACCAGCTGGCGCAGCAGGTCGCGGTCGTCGTCGCCGAGATGGAAGGCGGTGATGTAGCTATGGCCGAAACGCTCCAGGGTTGCCGGCGGGAAGATCACGTAGAAGTTGGGCCGGAAGCTCTCCCAGTCGAGGCTGCGCAGGCTGGTCACCTCGCCGGTGACCGCGTCGCTGCCGATGGTGAAGGTCAGGCGATCGCCCAGGGCAATGCCCAGGCGCTCGGCCAGGCCGTCTTCCATGGAGATCGGCACCGCCGCCTCGCTGGCCGTGGGGGGCGGCTCGGCGGCCACCTCGTCCAGCCAGCCGCCCGTCTCGCTGTCCTGGCCCTCGGCGAACCACTCCCCCGCCACCACCCGGTTGCCCTCGGGCAGGGTCTCGCGCCAGGTCAGGTTGAGTTCGCGACGCAGGGCATTGTCGCCCCGCGACTCGGCGGGCACGGCCTCCTGCGGGACCTGGTCGTTGATGGCGGTGAGGCGCCCACGGACCATGGGATAGAGGGCGCTGCGGGCATCGGCGGCCCCCGCCAGGGCCGAGGCGAAGGCGTCCCGCTCCTGGGGCTGGATATTGATGGCGAAGTGGTTGGGGGTGTCCGCCGGCAGCTGGGCCTGCCAGGTGGTCAGCAGGTCGCCGCGCACCAGGGCGATCATCGCCACGGCGAAGAAGGTCACCGAGAAGGCCAGCAGCTGGCCGAGGCTCGCCTGGCGGCGCCGCGCCAGCTGCTGGCCGCCCAGCCGCACGGCCGTGGCCAGGCCATCCGCCGGGCCCCGGCCACGCGGCAGCCGGGCGGTGCCCCGCAGCACCAGACCCAGCAGCACGCCGCCGAGCCCCCAGAGCACCACCAGCATCACCAGCCCCCCCAGCAGCAGGCCGGCGGCAAGCCACGGGTCGCCGGAGTAGAGCCACAGCAGGCCGCCGAAGACCAGGGCGGCGAAGCCCACCACCACCCAGGCCGAGGGCGGCAGCGGGTCCAGCTCGCGGCGCAGTACCTTGAGGGCGCTGACCCGCTTGAGGCGCAGCAGGGTCGGCCCGGCGAAGCCGGCCAGCACCGCCAGGGCGGTGAACACCCCGAGCCACAGCGGCAGCATGCCGGGCGCCGGCAGGCTGAACGGCAGGAAGGTCGAGAGCAGCCGCACCAGCAGCGCCTGCCCGGCCAGCCCCAGCAGGGCGCCCAGCGCCGAGGAGGCCAGCGCCAGCCACAGCAGCTGCAGCACGAACAGCCGCAGCAGCTCGCGCTGGGTGGCGCCGAAGCAGCGCAGCAGCGCCGCGGTATCCAGGTGGCGGTCGACGTAGCGCCGGGTCGACATGGCCACGGCGACCCCGGCCAGCAGCACGGCGGCGAGTCCCGCCAGGCCAAGGTACTTCTCGGCGCGTGCCAGGGCATTGCCCAGCTGGGGACGGTCCTGGCGCACGTCGCGCACCTCTACCCCCTCGCGACGTAGCCGCTGCAGCAGCGGCTCGATGCGGGCCACCGCCTCGGCGCTGCCGGCGGCCAGCAGCTCGAACTCCACCCGCGAGCCCTCCTGGACCAGGCCGGTGGCGTCCAGGTCGTCGCGGTGCATCATCAGCCGCGGGTTGAAGCTGCCGAAGCCCGCCGACTGGTCGGGCTCGCGCTCGATCACGCCGCCGACCTCGAGCTCGGTCTCGCCCAGGCGCAGCCGGTCCCCCACCTCGAGCTCCATCAGCAGGGCGAGGCGCGGCGCCACCCAGGCCTCGCCCGGTGCCGGGCCATGGGCCAGCGACTCGACGCCATTGCCGCGGTCCACCCGGGCCGTGCCGTAGTGCGGATAGACCGAGTCGACCACCTTGAGGCTGGCCGGCTGGAAGCGGTCGCCGCGGCTGACCATGGAGACCATGTCGACCTGGTCGGAGAGCGTCAGGCCGGCCTCCTCGAGGGCCCGGCGGACCGACGCCTCGAAGGGCCGGCCCTGCTCCAGCACCACGTCGCCGCCCGCGAGCTGGCCCGCCTGGCGGGTCAGGCCGCGATCCAGGCGGTCGAGGAAGAAGCCGATCATGGTCGAGGCGGCCACCGCCAGCGCCAGCGCCAGCGCCAGGGCGCGCACGTCGGCGGCGCGCAGGTCACGGATCAGGCCCCGGGCCGAGAGGCGCAACAGGGCCGGCCAGGCGGTGCGGCTCATGCCATCACCTCGTCACGGGCCATCTCGACCAGGCGGCCGCCTTCCAGGCGCAGGCAGCGATCGCAGCGCCGCGCCAGGGCATGGTCATGGGTGACCAGCACCAGGGTGGTGCCGGCCTCGCGGTTGAGCGAGAAGAGCGCCTCGATGATGCGCTCCCCGGTGACCGGGTCCAGGTTGCCGGTGGGCTCGTCGGCGAATACCAGCTCGGCGCCGGTGACGAAGGCCCGGGCCAGGGCCACGCGCTGCTGCTCGCCCCCCGAGAGCTGCTTGGGCAGGTGGTCCAGGCGTTCGCCGAGGCCGACACGGGTCAGCCAGTCGCGGGCCCGGGCCTCGGCCCCGGGGCTCGGTGACAGCTCCAGCGGCAGCAGCACGTTCTCCAGGGCCGTCAGGGTGGGCAGCAGCTGGAAGTTCTGGAACACGAACCCCACCCGGCCCGCGCGCAGGGAGGCCCGGCCATCCTCGTCGAGGGCGCGCAGCGACTGGCCGAACAGCGACAGCTCACCCCCGCTGGGCGCATCCAGCCCCGCCAGCAGGCCCAGCAGGGTCGACTTGCCGGCACCGCTCTGGCCGAGGATCGCCACGCTCTCCCCGGGGAACACCGCAAGCGACAGGTCACTCAGAATGCTCAGTCGCCGTTCGCCGCTCTCGACCTCCTTGGCGAGGTGGTCGGCGTGTAGAATCGGCGAGGCATCCGTTCGAGAGGAGATGGACATGGCGAAGGGTTTCCCTGTAGGTGCGTTGGGCCGGCATGCACCCGGCCGGCTCGCGGGGCGCTGGCACGCAGCGCTCTGGTTGGCGCTGCTCTTGCTGTCGTCGTTGCTGCTGGCCGGCGGGGCGGCGCAGGCGTCGACGCGACCGGTGCTGCTGGTGATGGGCGACAGCCTGAGCGCCGCCTACGGCATCGAGCAGCAGGCCGGCTGGGTCAGTCTGCTGCAGGCGCGCCTGGACGGGAAGGCGCAGGTGGTCAACGCCAGCATCAGCGGCGAGACCTCCAGCGGCGCCGCCGCCCGGCTGCCCGACCTTCTCGGACAGCACGAGCCGGATATCGTTGTGATGGAGCTCGGCGGCAACGACGGCCTGCGCGGCCTGCCGCCCGGCCAGTTCGAGGCCAACATGGCCACCATGGTCGAGGCCAGCCGGGCCTCGGGCGCCGAGGTGCTGCTGCTCGGCATCGACATCCCGCCGAACTACGGCCGGGCCTACCGCAACGCCTTCACCGCGGTCTACACGCGGCTGGCCGAGGAGTACGAGCTGCCGCTGGTGCCATTCCTGCTCGAGGGCGTGGCCCTGGAGGAGGAGCTGATGCAGGACGATGGCATCCATCCCACTGCCGCCGCCCAGCCGCTGATCCTGGAGAACGTCTGGCCACGCCTCGCGCCGCTGCTGGAGGCCAACGGCGCCGTGGTGGCAAAGAGCGCTCAGGACTGAGCCACCGGCGCGGGCGTCTTCTGCCACTGCTGCAGCGCCAGGCCCCCGAGGATCAGCACCAGGCCCACCAGGGTGGAGGCGAGGATCGGCTCGCCCACCACCAGGAAGAGCAGCAGCAGCGACACCGGCGGCGAGAGGAAGATCAGGTTGGAGACCTTCGCCGTGCGCGAGACCCGGTGCACGGCCAGCTGCCAGAGCACGAAGGCGATGCCCATCTCGAACAGCCCCACGTAGATACCGGCCCCCAGCGCCGTCCAGCCGTGCCACTGAAGGCCCGGCCCGGCCAGCAGCAGGACCGTGAGCACCGGCACGCCGACGCTGAAGTTCTGCCACTGGGCCACCAGCGGCGGGCGATGGTCGCGGGCATTGAGCAGCCAGTAGAGCGCCCAGAGCAGCGTCGAGGCGAGCGCCAGGCCGACGCCGAGCGGGTCGGCGAAGGCCACGTCGAACACCGCCCCGCGGGTGGCGATCACCCACACCCCTGCGTAGGCGATCAGCCCCGCCAGGACGTCCATGCGGGTCAGCCGCTGGCCCAGCAGCGGCACCGCCAGGAAGGCCATCGCCAGCGCCCAGGTGTAGTTGAGCGCCATGGCCTCCTGGCCGGGCAGGCGGTCGTAGGCGCCGAACAGCACCAGGTAGTAGGCCACCGGATTCATCAGCCCCGCCCAGGCGGCGGTGCGCCAGCCGCGCCTCAGCGCCTGGCCCAGCAGCCCCTGGCGCGCCACCAGCACGCCGATCAGTGCCCAGGAGACCAGCGAGGCGAGCCACATCAGCGCCAGCGGCGACATGTGGGCGAGCGCCACCTTGAAGGCGGTGGCCACGGTGGACCACAGCGCCACCGCCCCCAGCCCGAAGAGCATCGCCTGGCGATCACCGCTCATGGGCGTCGGGCTCATCGGTCGAGGTGTCCCAGGTCACGGCCGGGAGCCAGGCGGTCGCGCACCGCCTGCTTGAGGGCCTTGATGTCGGGGAAGCCGCCGTCGCGCCTGCGCTCCCAGAGCGAGGCCTCATCAAGGAGGATCTCGAAGTGGCCGCCTTGGGAGGGCACCAGGGCCACCTCCTCCAGCTCCTCGCCGAAGGTGGAGAGCAGCTCCTGGGCGTACCAGGCACTGCGCAGCAACCACTGGCACTGGGTACAGTAGTGGATTCGAATACGTGACATGGAACCTCGAGTGTCGCGACAATGGGCCTCCCGATGATACCAGCCAGGGAGTTCCGATGGCCGCCCCCGAGATCAACCAGACCCGCCTCTTCGAGTGGCTCACCGGTGACGAGGACAGCCGGATGTGCCGGGACATCCCGGACGAGGCCTGCAACGAGCAGCCGCGCAACTTCTTCCTGCACCTGGTGGCGGCACTCGGCAACAAGCTGGCCGACGAGCTCTCCAGCGCCCGCCTGGTACTGCCCTGGTTGCTGGGGGTGATCGGCGCCCCGCTGTGGATGGTCGGCCTGCTGGTGCCGATCCGCGAGTCCGGTGCTCTGCTGCCCCAGCTGTTCGTGGCCGGCTTCATCCGGCTCAAGCCCAAACGCAAGTGGGTCTGGGTGCTGGGCGGCCTGCTCCAGGCGGCCGCCGCCGCGGTGCTGGCCCTGCTCGCACTGTTCGGCTCGGGCGCCGTCGGTGGGGGTCTGGTACTCGCCGTGCTGGTGGCGCTGTCGCTGGCCCGGGGCCTGTCGTCGATCGCCACCAAGGACGTGATGGGCAAGACCATCGCCAAGCAGCGCCGCGGCACCCTGATGGGCTGGAGCGGCAGCGTGGCCGGCGGGGTGACCCTGGCCGCCGGCGGCGTGCTGATGCTGTTCGGTGACCGTCCCGGGGAGCTGGCGCTGGCCGTGCTGCTCGGGGTGGCGGCGCTGGGCTGGGCCGTCAATGCCCTGTGCGCGGCGCGCATCAAGGAGACACCCGGCGCCGTGGAGGGCGGCGAGAATGTCTGGGACAGCGTCAAGCTGGGGCTGCGCCTGCTGCGCGACGACCGCGCCTTCCTGCACTTCAACCTCTCCCGCGCCCTGCTGCTGGCCAGCGCCCTGGCCCTGCCCTATGTGGCGCTGCTCGGCCAGCAGCAGAGCGGCGCCGAGCTTGGCGGCCTGGGCATCCTGATCGTGGTCTCGGGGCTTGCCGGCATGCTGGCGAGCCCGATCTGGGGCAAGCGCGCCGATGCCTCGAGCCGACGGGTGATGCGCGACGGCGGCCTCGGCACCGCGGCGGGCTGCCTGCTCGGGGCGGCCTTCGCCTGGCTGCCCGGTGCCTGGAGCGAGAGCGTCTGGCCCTATGCGCTGGTCTACGCGCTGCTGGTGATCGTCCATGCCGGCGTTCGCCTGGGCCGCAAGACCTACATCGTCGACATGGCCGGCGCCGACAAGCGCGCCCTCTACGTGGCGCTCTCCAACACCCTCACGGGCGTGCTGATGCTGGTCGTGGGCGGGGTCGTCGGCCTGCTCGCCCAGTGGCTCGGCAGCGCCGGGCTACTGGCCTGCCTGGCACTGATGGGCCTCGGCGCGGCCGCCAGCGCCTGGCGCCTGCCCGAGGTGCAATGACCCACCGGCACGCCGGCGCGTTGAAATCCCGACGCCGGCTGGCCATGATGAGGGCAATATCCCGCCCCTTGCCGCCGAGCGATGCGCCAAGGGCACCGCGACAGGAACCCCCTGCATGAAACGATCCCCCCTGATCAGCCCGGAACTGCTGGAACGCATCATCGATGCCTCCGAGGACGGCATCGTGGTCGCCGAGCAGGAGGGCGACGAGAACATCCTGATCTACGTCAACCAGGGCTTCGAGCGCCTCACCGGCTACAGCGCCGACGAGATCCTCTACCAGGACTGCCGCTTCCTGCAGAACGAGGACCGCGACCAGCCGGGGCTCGATGCCATCCGCAAGGCCCTGAAGTCGGGTCGTCCCTGCCGCGAGGTGCTGCGCAACTATCGCAAGGACGGCACCCTGTTCTACAACGAGCTCTCCATCACCCCCATGTACGACGAGGATGACCACCTCACCTACTTCATCGGGGTGCAGAAGGATGTGACCGAGCGCGTCGAGGCCCAGCTGGAACTCGAGCGGCTCAAGGCCGAACACGGCCTCACCTGAGAGCGCAGAGGCGGCGGCGAAAAAAAGTCTTCCGGGGGCTTGTCCCCGGCCCACCTTGCAGCTATACAGCCAGCAGGCAACGGCCGTTGCCTGCTGGCGCTTCAGGTTCCGCACCCGGGACGGGAAGCGATCGTATGATCCGCCGGACCTTGCAGCGTTCGGCCCCGGGCCATGGGAGGACGTCGCATGAGCCATGAACCCCTTCTCGATACCACCGACGACGATCAGGACTACCTGGAAGCGGTCAACGACGACTACGGTCGCGTCCGCCCCAGCAGTCGTGCCGATACCCTGAGGGCAAGGCGACGCGTGGAGGCCCTCATCGAGGAGCGCCGCCTGCGCCGCGCCATCGAGGACGACTGGGACCTCGAGGAAGAGGAAGAGTAACCCCTGCCCTCGGCCCGGGGACGCTGGCCTTTGGCGTCCCCGGGCTCTATCATCGTGGCCACTGACATCCCCCAACCAAGTGGCTTTCCATGGCGCAATACGTCTACACCATGAACCGGGTGGGCAAGGTCGTGCCCCCCAAGAAGCAGATCCTCAAGGACATCTCCCTCTCCTTCTTCCCCGGTGCCAAGATCGGCGTGCTGGGCCTCAACGGTGCCGGCAAGTCGACCCTGCTGCGCATCATGGCCGGCGTCGACACCGAGTTCGAGGGCGAGGCCCGCCCCATGCCGGGCATCAACGTCGGCTACCTCCCCCAGGAGCCGGCACTCGACGACGACAAGAACGTCCGCGAGACCGTGGAAGAGGCCCTGGGCGAGATCAAGGAGGCGCAGGAGAAGCTCGACGCCGTCTACGCCGCCTATGCCGAGCCGGACGCCGACTTCGATGCCCTGGCCAGCGAGCAGGCGCGCCTGGAGAACATCATCGAGGCCTCCGACGCCCACAACCTGGACCGCAAGCTGGAAGTGGCCGCCGAGGCCCTGCGCCTGCCACCCTGGGAAGCCCGCGTCGGCCACCTCTCCGGCGGCGAGCGGCGCCGCGTGGCGCTGTGCCGCCTGCTGCTCTCCAGCCCCGACATGCTGCTGCTCGACGAGCCCACCAACCACCTGGACGCCGAGTCCGTGGCCTGGCTGGAGCGCTTCCTGCACGACTACAGCGGTACCGTGGTGGCGATCACCCACGACCGCTACTTCCTCGACAACGTGGCCGGCTGGATCCTCGAGCTCGACCGCGGCCAGGGCATCCCCTTCGAGGGCAACTACTCAGGCTGGCTGGAGGCCAAGGAGAAGCGCCTCGAGCAGGAGGCCAAGCAGGAGGCCTCCAAGAACAAGGCCATCAAGCACGAGCTGGAGTGGGTGCGCAGCAACGCCAAGGGCCGCCAGGCCAAGAGCAAGGCGCGCCTCAACCGCTTCGAGGAGATGCAGTCCGGCGACTTCCAGAAGCGCAACGAGACCAACGAGATCTACATTCCGCCCGGCCCGCGCCTGGGCGACAAGGTCATCGAGTTCCACGACGTCGCCAAGGCCTTCGACGACAAGCTGCTCTACGAGGACCTGACCTTCACCGTGCCCAAGGGGGCCATCGTCGGCATCGTCGGCGGCAACGGCGCGGGCAAGTCGACGCTGTTCAAGCTGATCACCGGCCAGGAGCAGCCCGACCGCGGCGAGGTGGTGGTCGGCGAGACCGTCGACATCGCCTACGTCGAGCAGCTGCGCGACGCCCTGGATGACAAGCAGACGGTGTGGGAGGCGGTCTCCGACGGCCAGGACATCCTCAACATCAACGGCTACGAGGTCTCCTCGCGGGCCTACGTGGGGCGCTTCAACTTCAAGGGCAACGACCAGCAGAAGCGCCTGAACGAGCTCTCCGGCGGCGAGCGCGGTCGCCTGCAGCTGGCCCAGACCCTCAAGCAGGGGGCCAACGTGCTGCTTCTCGATGAGCCTTCCAACGACCTGGATATCGAGACGCTGCGCGCCCTGGAGGAGGCCCTGCTGGCCTTCCCCGGCTGTGCCCTGGTGATCTCCCACGACCGCTGGTTCCTCGACCGCATCGCCACCCACATCCTGGCCTTCGAGGGCGACTCCCACGTGGAGTTCTTCGAGGGCAACTACACTGAGTACGAGGCGGACCACAAGAAGCGCGTCGGCGACGACACCCCGCACCGCATGAAGTACAAGCGCATCGACGCCTGACCCGGCTTCGCCGAGCCGCAAGAACGCCCGCTTCGCGGGCTGAAGCTTGAAGCTGGAAGAAGACCCCACGACCGAAATGAACTGACCCCCAATAGTTGGACGGTTCATTCAGCCGGCGCCCAAGGCCTGAGTCCTGTACTGTACGGGGCTCAGGCCTTTTAGTTTCAGCTT
>NZ_SNZJ01000027.1 GCF_004363555.1 Halomonas ventosae
AAGCGGCCAAGCGGCCAAGCGGCCAAGCGGCCAAGCGGCCAAGCGGCCAAGCGGCCAAGCGGCCAAGCGGCCAAGCGGCCAAGCGGCCAAGCGGCTGGCAGGATAAGCCCACCACAGCAAAAGCAACCCCGAAGGCTCCCACCTTCGGGGTTGCTTGTAGCTCGGCGCTTGTCGCTCGGCGCTCCCGGCGAAGCCGGGCTATTGCGCCGTCCAGCCCAGGTCGATGTTCCAGCTCGCGCCGGTGACGGCCCCGGCGAGATCGGAGGCCAGGTAGCCGACCAGCTCGGCCACCTCGGCGGGCTCGATGAGGCGCTTCACGGCCGCGTTCTTGAGCATGATCTTCTCGATCACCTCCTGCTCCTCCATGCCGTGCATCCTCGCCTGGTCGGCGATCTGGTTGTCGACCAGCGGGGTCTTGACATAGGCGGGACAGATGGCATTGGCGGTGATGCCCTGGCTGCCGCCCTCCAGCGCCGCGGTCTTGGTCAGGCCGATCATGCCGTGCTTGGCGCTGATGTAGGCCGACTTGCCCGGCGAGGCCACCTGGGCATGGACCGAGGCGATGTTGACGATGCGCCCCCAGCCGTTCTCGCGCATGGAGGGCCAGGCGGCCTGGGTGAGCAGGAAGGGTGCCGTGAGCATCAGGTCGATGATCTGGCGCCACTTCTCCTCAGGGAACTCCTCGATGGGCGAGACATGCTGGATGCCGGCGTTGTTGACCAGGATGTCGACACGCCCGAAGCGCTTGACCGCCTCGGCCACCGCCGCCTTGCAGGCCTCGCCGTCGGTGAGGTCGGCCTGGAAGAAGGCGGCACCCGCCTGCTCGGCGACCTCCTTACCTGCCGGGTTGAAGTCCACGGCCAGCACCTGGTGGCCCTGCTCGCAGAAATGGCGAACCACGGCCTCGCCGATGCCGCTGCTGGTGCCGGTGACCAGGGCGACGCGGGGGGTGGAAGCGTTGGCGGTCATGCGTGACTCCTCTGTCCTGTGAACCGGGCCGGGGCGGCACCGGGCAGGCCGCTCATGGGCCCGGGGTGGCATGGTCGATCTCCGCCACCAGCATAAGGCGGATGACGCAGCGCGTCATCCGCTCAGGGGCTCGGTGGTTCCGGCGTCATGACCCGCTCCATCAGCTGCTGGGCGAGACGGCTGCCCTCCTGCAGGGAGCCGACGTCGGAGAGGTCGTCGAGCAGCTCGCAGCGCCACCACCAGTCCATCTCGCCCAGGGATTCGAGCACGAAGGGATAGCGTCCCGAGGGCAGTGCCAGCGTCAGCTGCGCCGCGGTGGGCCGCGGCACGGCCGGTTCGTCGAGGGCCAGGGCCAGCGAGAGCGAGACGGGCGTGACCAGGGCCCCGAGCAGCCCGCGGCGGCCGTCCTCGAGCGAATGGGGCTGGAAGCAGAGGGCATCCACGCCCAGTCGCGGATTGAAGCGGGGCTCGCGCTTGGCGGCCATGAGGTGGCGGTGGCGCCAGGCCTCGGCCAGCTGGCGCAGCCGGGCATACTGGTCGGCGGTCAGGGCCTGCATGGTGTCCTCCAGGGCGACGGGGGCGCCAGTATAGCCGCCGCGTCAGGCATTCGGCAGGGGCAGGACGAGCTGCTAGCATGAAGGGCCGATTCCCCCTGCCGAGGAGCTGCCATGACCCCCGCCCAGCGACTGGAGATCGCCGTCGACATCGCCCACGAGGCCGGCCGGATGATCGTCGAGGCCCGTGAGCGCCAGGTCTTCGGCCATCGCTACAAGCATGGCCACGAGCTGGTCACCGATACCGACGTCGAGGTGGACACGCGCATCGGCGAGCGTCTCGAGCAGCACTTCGCCGGGGAGGCGCGCCTCAGCGAGGAACTGGCTCCGGATCGCGAGGTGCTGGCCAGCCCCCGGGCGCTGTGGGTGGTGGATCCCATCGACGGCACGGTCAACTTCGCCCATGGCCTGCGCCATGTGGCGGTATCCATCGGCTGGGCCAGCCAGGGCCGCACCCGCCTGGGCGTGGTACATGCCCCTTTCCTGGGCGAGACCTTCACCGCGCTCGACGGCCAGGGGGCCTGGCGCAACGGCGAGGCGATCCATGCCAGCCGCACCAGCGACATGGCCCATGCCCTGGTGGGGACCGGCTTCCCCTACCGCCGCGACAGCCGCCCGCCGCTGCTGCGTCGCCTCACCGCCGTGCTGGCCCACTGCCAGGACGTGCGTCGCAACGGCTCGGCGGCCCTGGACCTGTGCGACGTGGCCTGCGGCCGACTCGATGCCTACTACGAGAGCGTCTCTCCCTGGGATTGCGCCGCCGGCTGGCTGATCGCCCGGGAGGCGGGCGCCCGCACCGGCCACCTCTATCCCGGGCCGGCGGGGATTCCCGAGGACCTCTACGGCGAGAACCTGCTGGTCACCAGCCCCGGCATCCATGACGCACTGGGCGCCCTGCTGCGCCGGGCCGATGCCGGGGAGCTCGAGCCCTGAATGGCGCACGCCATAGGGCGGCACGATCACCGCACAAGGCGGCGACTATTGGCGGATCGCCGCCAATTCCGTCACACTGTTAGGTCTTTTTCCCGGATCCCTCTTTACGCACCCTGACGTGCAAGGAGTCGCTGCATGTTCGTCGTCATCTTCGGTCGCCCCGCCTGCCCCTTCTGCGACCGAGCCAAGGCCCTTGCCGCCCGGCTGGAGAGTGCCGGGGCCATCGAGGGTCACCGCTATGTCGATATCCATGCCGAAGGCATCACCAAGGCCGACATGGAGAAGACCATCGGCAAGCCGGTGCATACCGTGCCGCAGATCTTCGTCGACCAGACCCATGTCGGCGGCTTCACCGAGTTCGACCGCTACGTGCGTGACCAGGCCCTGCTGACCGTCTCGGGCTGAGCCGCCAGGCCCACGTCGCCCCCTGACGCCGCCATCCCGCCCGGGAGGCGGCGTCGTCGTCCCCGGCGGTGCTACCCTTGGAGCAGCCCCCTGCCTGGAGCCGCCCATGGACCGTCCCCTCACCGCGCCAGACCCCGACCGCCACTGGCACCAGACCGGTGCCCAGCATCGCCGGCTCATCGAGGCCACCCGCGACCTGTCGCCGCTGCGCACCGCGGTGGTCCACCCCTGCGACGCGCCGTCGCTGGCAGGAGCCCTGGCCGCCTGGCGCGAGGGGCTGATCGAGCCGCTGCTGGTCGGCCCCCGGGCCCGCATCGAGGCCGCCGCCGAGGCACTGGGCGAGAGCCTCGACGCCTTGCAGCTGATCGACACGCCCCACAGCCATGCCTCGGCGGAGAGCGCCGTGCGCCTCGCCGCCGACGGGGAGGCGGAGGCGCTGATGAAGGGCGCCCTGCATACCGATGAATTGATGAGCGCGGCGGTCGCCCGGCAGGCAGGACTGCGTACCGAACGCCAGATGAGCCATGTCTATGCCCTGGACGTCCCCAGCTACCCCCGCCCGCTGCTGATCTCCGATGCCGCCCTGCACATCGCGCCGGACCTGGCCACCAAGGCCGACATCATCCAGAACGCCATCGACCTGGCCCGTGCCATCGGCATCGACCGACCGCGGGTGGCCGTGCTCTCGGCGGTGGAGACGGTGCGCGCCACCCTGCCCTCCACCATCGAGGCCGCGGCGCTTTGCAAGATGGCCGAGCGCGGCCAGATCGAGGGCGGCGTGCTCGACGGCCCGCTGGCCATCGACAACGCCGTCTCCCTGAGCGCCGCCCGCCAGAAGGGACTCGACTCAGCGGTGGCCGGCCAGGCCGACATCCTGATCGCCCCGGACCTCGAGGCCGCCAACATGGTCGCCAAGCTGCTGATCCATCTGGCTGGCGCCCAGGCCGCGGGGCTGGTGGCCGGCGCCCGGGTGCCGATCATGCTCACCAGCCGCGCCGACGACGTGGAGACGCGGCTGGCCTCCGCCGCCCTGGCCCAGCTGCTGGTGCGCCGTCAGGGCGAGGCGACCGCGCCATGAGCCGGGTCCTGGTTCTCAATGCCGGCTCGGCGACCCTCAAGTTCGGCCTCTACGAGGAGGCGGCGTGCGAGCTGCGCGGGGTAGTGGAGCGCATCGGCGAGGCCCCGGCGCTGCGGCTGGTCAGCGGGGATCTCGATACCGCCGGCTTCCTCCCGGCGGAGAGCGGCCACGCCGCCGTGGCCGAGGCGCTGCTCGACTGGCTGGGCACCCATCTCGACCTCGGGGGGCTCGTGGGTGTCGGCCACCGGGTGGTCCACGGCGGCATCCGGCTGGCCGAACCGGTCCGCCTGGATGCCGACCGGCTGGCCTACCTGGAACGCCTGGAGCCCCTGGCCCCCCTGCACCAGCCCCAGTCACTGGCGATCATTCGCGACCTGCTGTCACGCCACCCGAGGCTGCCCCAGGTCGCCTGTTTCGACACCGCCTTCCACCGCAGCCAGCCGCGGATCCGGCAGCTCTTCGCCCTGCCCCGGCATCTCGCGGACGAGGGGGTGCTGCGCTATGGCTTCCACGGTCTCTCCTATGCCCACGTGGCCCGGCAGCTGCCGGTGGTGGTCGGTGAGGCAGCCGCACGCGGCAGGGTGGTGGTGGCCCACCTGGGCCAGGGGTGCAGCCTCTGCGCACTGGAGAACGGCCGGAGCGTGGCGACCTCGATGGGCTTCACGGCGCTCGACGGCATGATGATGGGCAGCCGCTGCGGCCGCCTCGATCCCGGCGTGGTGCTCTACCTGCAGCAGCAGCGAGGCATGAGCGTCGCCGAGGTGGAGCGGATGCTCTACCACGACAGCGGCCTGCTCGGTGTCTCGGGGGTCTCCGCCGACATGCGTGACCTGCTGGAGAGCCCCTCGCCCCGTGCCGAGGAGGCGGTGGCGCTGTTCATCGACCGGCTGCTGGGAGAGATCGGCGCCCTGGTGGCACTGCTCGGTGGGCTCGATGCGCTGGTCTTCACCGGCGGCATCGGCGAGCACGCCGCCGAGATCCGTGCCCGTACCCTCCATGCCATGGAATGGCTCGGCATCCGCCTCGACCCACCCGCCAATGACCGCCATGCCCTGCGCATCGACGCCGGGCGAGGCCCGGCCGTGGCCGTGATCCCCACCGACGAGGAGGGCGAGATGGCCCGCGGTACCCTCGCCTGCCTCGGGCCGGGATGATCCCGCCACGACGAACGTCTTCCCCGCGTTGAATGCCGCAACAGGTCCGCTGCC
This sequence comes from Halomonas ventosae, assembly GCF_004363555.1. Lineage (GTDB taxonomy): Bacteria > Pseudomonadota > Gammaproteobacteria > Pseudomonadales > Halomonadaceae > Halomonas > Halomonas ventosae. The sequence continues at coordinate 5,148 of NZ_SNZJ01000027.1, forward strand.
TATACTGGCGGCGTGCAGGCGCACAGGGCATCACGACAGAGGGACAAGGCACGATGCAACGGGAAGAGTTCGTCCAGCAGCTGTGGCTGGACTATATCCACCAGCATCCGGACGTGGGCGGACTGCGGCTCTGGCCCGTGGAGGCGCCGGCGGAGTACCTGGCAATCCTGACCCTGAACCATGGCCCCTGGGCCATGGAGGCCCTGCTGCCGACCCTGGTGCGCTACGGCTATCGGCCGCACCAGCGCTACGCCATGGCCGATCGCGGCCTGCTTGCCACCCTGTTCACCGCCCCGGACGACGGCGCCTGGGTGCTGCTCGCCGAGCTCCAGCTCGGCACCCTCTCGCGCCAGCCCCGCGAGCGTCTCCAGCGGCTGGTCGGCAACGCCGACCCCCGCGAGGCCCGCAGCCAGGCGCTGCTCTGCCACGGTCGCCCCTGGCCGATGCCCGACTGGGACACCTATCTGGCCCTGCACCAGGCCCACCCGCTGGCCGGCTGGCTATCGGTGATGGGGCCGCGGATGCATCACGCCGGCTTCGACTGCCAGCGCCTGGGGCACGACATCGTCACCCTCGACGGCCAGCTGCGCCAGGCCGGCCTCGCCGGCAGTAGCGGCCGCCACCACGGCCTCTTTCCCGTCTCGCCGCTGCTCGACTACCGCTTCTACGCCACCAGCTCCCGGCGCCTGGCCTTCGCCGAGGGTGACGAGCATCGCGTCGGCCTCGGCGGGCTCGCCCTCGTCCAGAAGCAGGTCAGCGCCAACCAGGAACGCGCCGCCGAGCTGCTGCTCCCTCACCACACCCGCTGCGAGCTCTCCTGACTCCGGTCATCCACAGATTCTGTGGATAACGCTGTGCATTATCCCCCTGGAAGGGCGTCCCGGGCGGGAGGCCAGGGGGCCCGGCGCGATATGGTCAGTTTTTCGACACTCGTCCTTCGCACTCCCCAACGAGAGCGGCCCGGACAGGAGTCCGGGCCGCAGGCCTTGCCGTCAACGGGGAGATCACTCCTCGAAGGTCATCTCCGGGACATGGTCGGGCACCACCAGCTTGCCGGCGGTCAACTCCTTGATCTCCTCCACGGAGACGCCCGGGGCGCGCTCCTTGAGGTGGAAGGCGCCATCCTTGATCTCCAGGTAGGCGAGGTCGGTCAGCACCCGGTTGATGCAGCCCGCGCCGGTCAGCGGCAGGTTGCAGGACTCGAGCAGCTTGGACTCGCCATGCTTGGAGGCGTGGGTCATGGTGCAGATGATGTTCTCGGCGCCGGCCACCAGGTCCATGGCGCCGCCCATGCCCTTGATCAGCTTGCCGGGGATCATCCAGGAGGCGATGTTGCCGTTCTGGTCCACCTCGAAGGCCCCCAGCACGGTCAGGTCCACGTGGCCACCGCGGATCATGGCGAAGGATTCGGCCGACGAGAAGATCGCCGCGCCTGGACGCGCCGTGACGGTCTGCTTGCCGGCATTGATCATGTCCGGGTCGACCTCCTCCTCGGTGGGGAAGCGCCCCATGCCCAGCAGGCCGTTCTCGGACTGCAGCATCACGTCGATGCCGTCGGGGATGTAGTTGGCCACCAGCGTCGGGATGCCGATGCCCAGGTTGACGTAGAAGCCGTCCTCGAGTTCGCGCGCCACGCGCATTGCCATCTGTTCGCGAGTCAGTGCCATCTTGTTGCCTCTTGTGGTCGGTGGAGAAGCGGTCGTGGTGAAGCGTCGGGGCTCAGCTCAGCCCTCGCGCACGGTGCGCTTCTCGATGCGCTTCTCGAAGGTGCCCTGGATAATGCGGTCGACGTAGATCCCCGGGGTGTGGATCTGGTCAGGCTTGAGCTCGCCGGGCTCGACGATCTCCTCGACCTCGACCACGGTGATCTTGCCCGCGGTGGCGGCCAGGGGGTTGAAGTTCTGGGCGGTGTCGCGATAGACGACGTTGCCGTAGCGGTCTGCCTTCCAGCCCTTGACGATGGCGAAATCGCCCACCACCGACTCCTCGAGGATATAGTGGCGGCCGTTGAACTCGCGTACCTCCTTGCCCTCGCCGATCGGCGTGCCGTAGCCGGTGGCGGTATAGAAGGCGGGGATACCGGCGCCGCCGGCACGCATCTTCTCCGCCAGGGTACCCTGGGGCGTCAGGACCACCTCGATCTCGTCATTGAGCATCTGCTGCTCGAAGAGCGCGTTCTCGCCGACGTAGGAGGCATGGATACGGCTGATCTGCTTGTCTTCCAGCAGCAGGCCCAGGCCGAAGCCGTCGACACCGCAGTTGTTGGACCATACCGTCAGGTCCTTGACGCCGCGGCGCTTGATCTCGGCGATCAGGTTCTCGGGGATGCCGCAGAGGCCGAAGCCGCCGGCGATCACGGTCATGCCGCTCTCGATGCCGTCCATTGCCTCTTCGTAAGAATACACACGCTTGTCGAATCCGGCCATAGTGGCGCCTCGCGTTGTTGTGGAGTGAACTGTGGAGTGAACTGTGGAGTGCGTTGTGGAGTGCGTTGTGGAGTGAGTGGACAGAATGTCAGGCCAGTGTTGCCGCTGCCAATATATTTGTTAAGTTTGTTTTATTTATTGATTGATCCGTTTTGCTGATAAATTGGACCTTGGTAGCATGCCATGACCGTCAAGCAACTGCGTGCCTTCCTCGCCGTGGCCCGGACCCTGAGCTTTACCCAGGCCTGCGAGCACCTTCACCTCTCTCAGCCGGCCCTGAGCCTGGCGATCAAGGGACTCGAGGAGAGCCTGGGCGGTCGCCTGCTGATCCGCAGCACCCGCAGCGTGCGGCTTACCCCGGAGGGGGAGTCGCTGGTGCCGCTGGCCAAGCGCCTGATCGCCGAGTGGGACAACACCGAGGAGCTGCTGCGCCAGCGCTTCACCCTGCAGCTGGGCCGCCTGGCGGTGGCCACCATGCCCTCCTTTGCCAGCAACCTGTTGCCCCCTGCCCTGCGCGTCTTCCGCCAGCGCCATCCGCGGGTCAACGTCACGGTCCATGACGTGATCAACGAGCAGGTGATCGAGATGGTGCGCGCCCGTCAGGTGGAGCTGGGGCTGGTGTTCGAACCGGAAGCCACCGGCAGCCTCTCCTTCACCCCCCTGTTTCGCGACCGCTTCGTTGCCGTGGTGCCGGCCGACTCGCGCCTCGCCGGGCGCTCGCGGCTCGGCTGGCCGACGCTGATGACCCGCGACTTCATCGCCCTGCAACGCCCCTCCATGGTGCGCCGGCTGCTCGAACAGGCGCTGGAGAGTCGCGGCCTGACCCTGCCCGCCGCCTTCGAGTGCCACCAGCTGGCCACCGTGGGACGCATGGTGGCCAGCGGCCTGGGCGTCAGTGCGGTCCCCTCGCTGTGCATCGATCAGATGCAGGAGCTCGGCGCCGTCTGCGTGCCCCTCGATGACCCGGTGATCGAACGCGACGTCGGCGTGCTGACCTGGAATACCCACGAGCTGTCGGTGGCCGCCCTGGCGCTCAAGGAGGTGCTCGCCGAGACCATCCGCACCCCCGGCCTCGCCGCGGGCCGTTGACCCCGACCGCTGGGCAGCCCGCGGCCGATCCATTAGCATGGGCGGCTCGTGAATTCGGCCGAGGAGACAGGCATGTCGACCCTCAGGGGGCTCGTCAGCATCCTGCTGCTGACACTCACCACCCTCGCCTGGGGGGTCCCGCTGATCCTGCTCACCCTGGTCAAGCTGGTGACCCCGGGGCGGCGGCTGCGCCGCCGTGTGCTGACGGCCCTCAACCAGGTCGCGCTCAACTGGGTGGGCAGCAACCTCTGGTGGATGCGTCGCTGGCTGAGGCCACGCCTGGAGATGGCCCTGCCCGAGGGGCTCTCCCGCGACCAGTGGTGGCTGGTGCTCTCGAACCATCGCAGCTGGACCGACATCTTCCTGCTGTTCTTCGCCCTGCACCGGCGCATTCCCATGCCCCACTTCTTCGTCAAGCGCCAGCTGATCTGGATCCCTATCGTCGGCCTGGCCTTCTGGGCCATGGAGTTTCCCATGCTGCGACGCCTGACGCGCGAGCAGCGCGAGCGCAACCCCCAGCTGGCGCGCCGCGACCGCGAGGCGACCGAGCGCATGTGCCGCCACGCCCGGGAGCGCCCCATCGCCATCTACAACTTCGTGGAGGGAACCCGCTTCACCCCCGCCAAGCAGGCCGCCCAGGACGCCCCCTATCGCCACCTTCTCAGGCCCCGCGCCGGCGGCATCGCCCAGGTGGTGAGCCTGCTCGGCGACCGCCTTGGCGGCATCCTGGATGTCACCCTGCACTACGAGAACCCCGACCCCAGCTTCTGGGGCTTCCTCTGCGGCCGCGAGGGGCGGGTGCGGCTGGAGGCCCGGCGCCTGGCGGTCCCGCCCTGGATGCTCGAGGGCGACTATCACGACGACACGGACTACAAGGAACGCTTCCAGTCATGGCTCAACGCCCTGTGGCAGGACAAGGATCGCCGTCTCGACTCATCGCGCTGACCCTGCTGCTGGGCCTGGCGCTGCTGCTGGCCGGCTGCGCCGGGCGCGGGGGCGAGGGCCTAGCGGGTGAAGCGATCGCCGGCGAATGGATCACCATCCAGCGCGGCGACACCCTGGGCGAAATCGCCCGTCGCGCCGAGGTGCCCCTGGTGCGCCTCGAGCGATTCAACCCCGGGGTCGATGCCCGGCGCCTGGCCGTGGGCCAGCGACTCCTTGTCCCCGGACGCGACGAGCGGGCCCCCTCCGGGGGCCCCTATCGCTACCGGGTACGCCCGGGGGACACCTACAGTGCCATCGCCCGGCGCTTCGGCGGCCGCGCCGACCGGATCCAGGCGGCGAACCCCGGCATCGCGCCCACCAGCCTCAGGGTCGGCCAGCTGATCCAGGTCCCGCTGGGCGGCCGGCAGGCCGCCTCCCCGGGCCGCACCGGCAGCAAGGCGTCCGGCAAGCGCCAGGCCTCTCGACCGGCGAGCAAGCGCCTGCCGGACCCTGGCGGCCTGCCCGCCTCCGCCCGGGGCTGGCCCTGGCCGCTGGACGACTACCGGGTCGAACGCGCCTTCGGTGCCGACGGTCGCGGCACCCTGCAGCCCATGCTGCTGGCCACCGGGCGGGGCAGCCGGGCCCGCGTCGTGGCCGACGGCGAGGTCCGTTTCGCCGACAGCATGCGACAGCTCGGCCAGGTGGTGATCGTCCACCATGCCGACAACCTGCAGAGCGTCTATGCCCTCTGCGCCAGGCCACTGGTGGCCAGTGGCGACGCGGTCAAGCGCGGGACCCCGGTGTGCGAGGTCGGGCAGCAGGATGGCAGCCCGCAGCTGCTGTTCGACATGCGCCACGGGGGCAAGCCCATCGACCCGGCCCGGGTACTGCGCTGACGGAGGCGACGCAGCCCGGCCGCGACGGCCGGCCTGCCGTCATGTCCTCTTCATCGCCGTGACCCGCGCCTGTCATGGCCAGCCACCATCCTCGACGGTGTCAGCCCCCTCCGGGCCTGCCACCGCACGAGGAGCCCCATGCGCATCTGCCTGGTCAGTGAAACCTGGTCCCCCGACATCAACGGCGTCGCCCATACCCTCGGCCGGATCGGCACGGAACTGCGCCGGCGCGGCGTGGCCCTGCAGCTGATCCGTCCCCGGCCGGCAGACGGGGCCGTGCCACGCGCCGAGGGGATGGAGGCCGAACTCCGGGTCCGCGGGCTGGGCCTGCCCGGCTACCGCCAGGTGCGCATCGGCCTGCCGGCCACGGCGACCATCCAGCGCCTGTGGCGCCAGCAGCGCCCGACGGCCGTCTACCTGGCCACCCAGGGGCCACTGGGCTGGTCGGCCCTGCGCGCCGCCGAGCGGCTGGGCATCCCGGTGGTCAGCGGCTGGCACACCAACTTCGACCACTACTGCCGCGACTATGGCCTGCCCTGGCTGGCGCCGCTGGTGCTGCGCCGCCTGCGCCACTTCCACAACCGCACGGCCGCCACCCTGGTGCCGACCCGTGCCCAGGCCGAGGCGCTTGCCGGCCGCGGCTTCGCCAACCTGCGGGTCATGGCGCGCGGCATCGACGGCGAACGCTTCTCGCCGGCCCATCGCGACCCGGCCCTGCGCGCCGCCTGGGGCAGCGATGCCCATCGTCCGGTGGCACTCCATGTCGGACGCCTCGCCGCCGAGAAGAACCTCGACCTGCTGCGCGACACCTTCACGGCGATGCTCGCCGCCCGCCCGGATATCACCCTGGTGGTGGTCGGTGACGGCCCGGGGCGAGCCGCACTGGAGCGCGCCCTGCCCGACGCCCACTTCGCCGGTTTCGTCGACAGGGAAAGCCTGGTGCGCCACTACGCCAGTGCCGACCTCTTCGTCTTTCCCTCGATCTCCGAGACCTGGGGCAACGTGGTCCTCGAGGCCATGGCCAGCGGCCTGGCCGTGGTGGCCTTCCGCCATGCCGCCGGCGCCGAGCTGATCGACGACGATCTCAACGGTGTCAGCCTGGCGGTGGGTGACGAGGCCGGCTTCCGGGAGGCTGCCGCGACCCTCTGCCAACAGCCTGCCCGCTATGCCCGTCTGGGTCGCACCGCCAGGGAGCGCGCCCTGACGTACCGCTGGTCGGCGATTGCCGATACCTTCCTCGCCACCCTGACCCAGCCCCGGGAGACCCACGATGAAGCCGCATCCCCCTGCCGTGTTTGAACGCCTCGACCTCATCGAGTGGCAGCTCTGCCGGCGCCTGGCCGGCTTCAACGTCCACCCGTCCTGGCTGGCCCTGCTGCGCCTTTCCAGCAAGCTGGGGGACTGGCCGCTGTGGGTTGCACTGATCCTCGCCCAGCCGCTGCTCCACCCCGCCGGTAGCGGCCAGCGGATGGCCCAGTATACCGCCACGGCCCTGGTGGCCATCGGCCTCTACCGGGTGCTGAAGACCCGGCTCTGTCGCGAACGCCCCTTCATCACCTTCCGCGGTATCATCCGCTGCAGCGAGCCCGCCCGGGACCGCTACAGCTTTCCCAGCGGCCATACCATGCATGCCGTGCTGTTCTGCGTGATGACCGCTGCCCATGCCCCCTGGCTGCTGCCCTGGCTGGTGCCCGTGGCACTGCTGATTGCCGTCTCGCGGGTAGGCCTGGGTCTGCACTACATCAGCGATGTGCTGGCCGGCGCCCTGCTGGGGATGGGCTTTGCCCTGGTCAGCCTGCACCTGGCCGGCTGACGCTGGCCGCCAGGGGGGCGGGATGGCATCCTGGCGTCATGACGTCACCCCCCCTCCTGCCGGGCGAGTTCCTGCTCGACTCGCCGGCCCTGACCCTCCTGCCCGGTCTGCTCGGTGAACCCGCGGCCACCCAGACGCTGGCACGGCTCGACCGCGAGCTCGCCTGGCAGCGCCCTACCCTGCGCCTCTACGGACGCGAGCACCCGATCCCGCGCCGCCAGCTCTGGATGGGGGATCCCGACGCCCGTTACCGCTACTCGGGCCGGGACTTCCTGCCCGAGCCCTGGCATCCCGCGGTAGCGGCACTGCGCGACCGGGTGGTCAACGCCCTGGCGGAGGCCGGCACTCGGGCCCGTTTCAACAGCGTGCTGCTCAACCGCTATGCCGGCGGCGAGGAGCGCATGGGCTGGCACAGTGACGACGAACCCGAGCTAGGCCCGGCGCCGCTGATCGCCGCGGTGAGCCTGGGGAGCGCACGGCCGCTGCGCTTCCGCTGGAAGGACCGCTCCCGTGAGGCCTTCAATGCCTGGCTGCCCCATGACAGCCTGCTGGTGATGGGGGCCGGCGTGCAGGAGAAGCTGCAGCATGCCCTGTTGCCACGTCGGCTCCCCGGGCTGCGCATCAGCCTGACCTTCCGCCTGGTGAACCCGACGACGTCGCCTGCTTGACACCCTGCATCCCCGATACCTGTCTCCGATGACAGAACGGCCACCCCGATCGGGATGGCCGCTGATGATGGCTCGGATAGATAACGGTATAAAAAGGCAGGCTTCAGCCCCGGTGGTAGCCGGGCGTGACGAAGGGCATCTTGCTCACCGTCATCGGCAGGCGCTTGCCGCGCACCTCGGCATACACCGTGGTGCCGACCTCGCTGGCCTCGATGGCCACGTAGCCCATCGCCACCGGCTGGCCGACGCTGGGACCGAAGCCGCCGGAGGTCACCTGGCCCAGCCGGTTGTCCTCGGCATCGTAGAGTTCGGCCCCCTCGCGTACCGGGGCGCGGCCCTCGCCGAGCAGGCCCACCCGCTTGCGGCGATGGTCCTTCTCCGCCACCTGGTGCAGGATCAGGTCGGCGCCGGGGAAGCCGCCGGCACGCTCGCCGCCGCGACGACGCGGCTTGCCGATGGCCCAGATCAGCCCCGCCTCCACCGGCGTCGTCCCGGTATCGATATCGTGGCCATAGAGGCACAGGCCCGCCTCGAGACGCAGCGAGTCACGGGCCCCCAGGCCGATCGCCTCGACCTCCTCTTCGGCCAGCAGCAGGCGCGCCAGGGCCGCGGTCTCCTCGCCGGCCACCGAGATCTCGAAGCCGTCCTCGCCGGTGTAGCCGCTGCGGCTGGCCCACACCTCGATGCCGCCGATGGTGAAGTGACCATGCTGCATGAAGACCAGCTCGCAGGCCTCGGGACACAGACGTTGCATCACCTCGGCCGCCGCCGGCCCCTGCAGTGCCAGCAAGCCCCGGTCGACCACCTCCACCTCGTGGTCGGGCAGGCCGCGACGCAGGTGGGCGATATCCTGTTCCCGACAGGCGGCGTTGACCACCAGGTAGAGGTGGTCGCCGGCATTGACCACCATCAGGTCGTCCAGGATGCCGCCCTCCTCGGCGGTGAACAGCGCATAGCGCTGCATGCCCTCGGCCAGCCCGACGATGTCGGCCGGCACCAGGGTCTCCAGCGCCTCGGCCGGATTCGGGCCGCGCAGCAGGATCTGCCCCATGTGGGAGACATCGAAGAGCCCGCAGGCACGGCGGGTATGCTCGTGCTCGCGCTTGACCCCCAGCGGATACTGCACCGGCATGTCGTAGCCGGCGAAGGGCACCATCTTGCCCCCCAGTTCCAGGTGCAGGGCGTGCAGGGGGGTATGCTTGAGTTCACTCATGTCGTCATCACTCATGGCTTGGGGGCCAACGCAAGAGAGGTGCCACTCGGGGCACCTCTCTTGCTGGACGCACCCTCAGGATTTGTCGTGGTCCAGCTCCTCGCCCGGCAGGATCTCCTTGCCGTCGAAGTAGTCACGGGCCAGCTTGAAGACCACCGGCGACAGCAGCGCCAGGGCGATCAGGTTGGGGATGGCCATCATGGCGTTAAAGGTGTCGGCCATCAGCCAGATGAAGCCCAGCTGGGCCATGGCACCCAGCGGGATCGCCAGCACGAACAGCACCCGGTAGAGCATGATCGAGCGGGTACCGAACAGGAACTGGAAGCACTTCTCGCCGTAGAAGGACCAGCCCAGGATGGTGGTGAAGGCGAACACCGCCAGCGCCAGCGACACGATCTGGTTGCCCATGCCCGGCAGGGCCTCGTCGAAGGAGAGCGCGGTCAGCGACGCGCCGGCCTCGCCGGTCTCCCAGACCCCCGCCGTCAGGATGACCAGAGCGGTGATGGAGCAGACGATGATGGTATCAATGAAGGTGCCCAGCATGGCGATCAGGCCCTGGCGGACCGGGTTCTTGGTCTGCGCCGCGGCGTGGGCGATGGGCGCGCTGCCCAGGCCCGCCTCGTTGGAGAAGATGCCGCGTGCCACACCGAAGCGGATCGCCGCCATCACCGCCGCGCCGGCGAAGCCGCCCATGGCCGCATGCGGGTTGAAGGCGTAGTAGAAGATCATGCCGAAGGCATCGCCGATCTGGCCAGCGTTGATCGCCAGCACGATCAGGCCGGCCAGCACGTAGAGGATGCCCATGACCGGCACCAGCTTGCCCGCGACCTTGGCGATACGCTTGATGCCACCGAGGATCACCGCACCGGCCAGCACCATGATCACCACCCCGGTGATCCAGTGCGGCAGGCCGAAGGTGGCATCCAGGGCGTCCGCCACGGAGTTGGACTGCACGGTGTTGCCGATGCCGAAGGCCGCCACGGCACCGAAGAAGGCGAAGGCGCCGCCCAGCCACAGCCACTTCTTGCCCAGGCCGTTCTTGATGTAGAACATCGGCCCGCCGACGTGGTAGCCGGTGCTGTCGGTCTCGCGGTAGCGCACCGCCAGCACCGCCTCGGCGAACTTCGTGGCCATGCCCACCAGGGCCGTGATCCACATCCAGAACACCGCCCCCGGGCCACCCAGGGCGATGGCCGTGGCCACGCCGGCGATGTTGCCGGTGCCGATGGTGGCGGAGAGCGCCGTCATCAGGGCATTGAAGGGCGAGATCTCGCCGTCGTCATGCTTCTCGGGCTTCTTGCCCGGCTCGGGTTTCTTGTCACGCCCCTGCCACATCAGCTTGAAGCCGGTACCGAGCTTGCGGATCGGCATCAGCTTCAGGCCGAGCTGCAGGTAGAGGCCCACCCCCAGCAGCAGGATGAGCATCAATGGCCCCCATACCACGCCATTGATGGCACCGAAGATACTGTTCAAGGTTTCCACGAGAGTCTCCCTTATTCACGCTTGTTGTTGTGACCCGCCATGCACCCCGGGTCGCCTGACCTCGGGAAAGACGAAATGGCATGGACGGGCCAGGCTTCGACGAAAGATCGACAGGACGAACGCCTTCACGATAGCGGATCCTGCCACTGATGCACCAGCCCGATGAACCTGGGGAGGGACCTCGGCAGCACCGCTTACCATGACGCCAGCTGTTTCCGATCGGAAACGCGGCAAGCCTACTGTCGGCGGCGCCGGGGAGCAAGGAGATGGGGTCTGTCGCCACCGGCCGCCGGGGCGCGCCCCGGATCTCGCTCGCCGTAGGCCGTGCGGCCCGGCGCACCCCAGGACACACCGCCCTCCCGTCGGGCCCGGCACTGGACGAACCGGCCCCGGCGGACCACCCTGTGAACGGGTCGCGCCGCACCAGGCAACGAACCGACCCACCGGGAGGACTCGCCAAATGCCGACAATGGCGTTAGCATTCGCGGATCCGAAAACCTTTTTCGTATAGGAAATCACGATGAGCTCTATCCCCGCCAACCTGCGCTATGCCGAAAGCCATGAATGGGTCCTCGACAATGGCGACGGCACCGTGACCATCGGCATCACCGACCATGCCCAGGAGGCGCTGGGCGACGTGGTCTTCGTCGAGCTGCCCGAGGTGGGCCGTACACTGGCCGTGGGCGACGAGTTCGGCGTCATCGAGTCGGTCAAGGCCGCCTCCGACCTCTACGCCCCGGTGGCCGGCGAGATCCTCGCGGTCAACGAGGCCCTCGAGGATGCCCCAGAGACCGTCAACGAGTCGCCCTACGAGGATGGCTGGATCATGAAGGTACGCCTCGAGGACGCCAGCGTCCTCGACGACCTGCTCGATGCCGACGCCTACCAGGCCGTCGCCGCCGACGAGGAGTGATCCTCACCCCGGCGCCCCCTCGGCACCGGCCAGTCGCGCCGGCCGCCGACGACGGGCGCCCTGTCCGGCCTCGTCCCTGACGGGGCCGGCCCGTTTCGATGATTCCCGGGGCGAGGCCCCGTCACGCACACAGGGTGTTCCATGGCTTTCGACAACCGCCGTCTGGCCGATCTGGCCGCTCACGATGCCTTCCTCCAGCGCCACAACGGACCGGCCGGCGCCGACGTGGACGGCATGCTCACCTCCCTCGGCATGGAGAGCCTGCCCTCGCTGATCGAGGCCACCGTCCCCGCCGACATCCGGCTGGGACGCGAGCTGGACCTGGACCCGCCCAAGAGCGAGGCCGAGGCCCTGGACTACCTGCAGCGCCTGGCCCGCCAGAACCGGGTCGTCAAGAGCTACATCGGCCAGGGCTACTACGACACCCACCTGCCGACGGTGATCCAGCGCAACGTGCTGGAGAACCCCGGCTGGTACACCGCCTACACGCCCTACCAGCCGGAGATCTCCCAGGGCCGCCTGGAGGGCCTGCTCAACTTCCAGCAGATGGTCATGGACCTCACCGGCATGGAGCTGGCCAACGCCTCGCTGCTCGACGAGGCGACGGCCGCCGCCGAGGCCATGGCGCTGTGCAAGCGCGCCAACAAGAAGGCGAAGAGCGACACCTTCTTCGTCGCCGAGGACGTCTTCCCCCAGACCCTGGACGTGGTGCGCACCCGCGCCGCCTGGTTCGGCTTCGAGCTGGTGGTGGCCCCGGCCGAGGAGCTCGCCGAGCACAACGTCTTCGGCGCCCTGCTGCAGTACCCGGGCGACAGCGGCGAGGTCCGCGACCTGGCGCCGCTGATCGAGACCGCCCGCGAGCGCGGCGTGATGACCTGCGTGGTCGCCGATATCATGGGCCTGGTACTGCTCAAGGAGCCGGGGGCGCTCGGCGCCGACATGGTGGTGGGCTCCTCGCAGCGCTTCGGCGTGCCGATGGGCTATGGCGGCCCGCATGCCGCCTTCTTCGCCACCACCGACAAGCTCAAGCGCTCGATCCCCGGCCGCATCATCGGCGTCTCGAAGGACAGCCGCGGCGCGACGGCGCTGCGCATGGCCATGCAGACCCGCGAGCAGCACATCCGCCGCGAGAAGGCCACTTCCAACATCTGCACCGCCCAGGCGCTGCTGGCCAACATCGCCGGCTTCTACGCCGTCTACCACGGTGCCGAGGGGCTGCGGACCATCGCCTCGCGCATCCACCGCCTGACCACGATCCTCGCCGAGGGGCTAAAGGCCAAGGGCGTCACCCTGGCCCACGACAGCTGGTTCGACACCCTGCGCCTGACCGGCGTGGATGCCGGCAAGCTGCATGGCCGGGCCATGACCCACGACCTCAACCTGCGCTACTTCGCGGGCGGCGACGTGGGGCTGAGCCTCGACGAGACCACCACCGCCCACGATGTGGACGTGCTGTTCGACGTGCTGCTCGGCGAGGAGCACGGCCTCTCGGTGCGCGAGCTCGACGACCGCGTGGTGGCCGAGGGGGCGAGCGGCATCCCCGCCGCCTGCCGCCGCGAGTCGGACTTCCTGACCCACCCGACCTTCCGCCGCTACCACAGCGAGACGGAGATGCTGCGCTACCTCAAGCGCCTGGAGAACAAGGACCTGTCGCTGGCCCATGCGATGATCCCGCTGGGCTCCTGCACCATGAAGCTCAACGCCACCAGCGAGATGATCCCCATCACCTGGCCGGAGTTCGCGCGCATCCACCCCTTCGCGCCCCGCGACCAGGTGGCCGGCTACCGGCAGATGATCGACGAGTTGGCCGCCTTCCTGGTGGAAGTCACCGGCTACGACCACATCTCCATGCAGCCCAACTCCGGGGCCCAGGGCGAGTACGCCGGCCTGGTGGCGATCCGCCGCTACCAGGCCGCCGAGGGCGAGGGGCACCGCGACGTCTGCCTGATCCCGAGCTCGGCCCACGGCACCAACCCCGCCTCCGCCGCCATGGCGCGGATGAAGGTGGTGGTGGTGGAGTGCGACGGCGACGGCAATATCGACATCGACGACCTGCGCGCCAAGGCCGAGCAGCACCGTGACGCCCTCTCGGCGATCATGATCACCTACCCCTCCACCCACGGGGTGTTCGAGGAGAGCGTGCGCGAGGTGTGCGAGATCGTGCATGGGCACGGCGGCCAGGTGTACATCGACGGCGCCAACATGAACGCTCAGGTGGGCCTGACCCGCCCCGGCGACTTCGGCGGCGACGTCAGCCACCTCAACCTGCACAAGACCTTCTGCATCCCCCACGGCGGCGGCGGCCCGGGCATGGGGCCGATCGGCGTCAAGGCCCACCTGGCCCCCTTCGTCTCCAACCATGTGGTGACGCCGCTGGAAGGGGTCGAGGCGAGCTGCGGCGCGGTCTCGGCGGCGCCCTTCGGCAGCGCCTCGATCCTGCCGATCTCCTGGGCCTACATCAAGATGATGGGCGCCCGCGGCCTGCGCGAGGCCACTGAGCTCGCGATCCTCAACGCCAACTACGTCGCGTCGCGCCTCGAGAGCCACTACCCGGTGCTCTACAAGGGCCGCAACGGCACCGTGGCCCACGAGTGCATCATCGACATCCGCCCGCTCAAGGCCGAGTCGGGCATCAGCGAGGAGGACATCGCCAAGCGCCTGATGGACTACGGCTTCCACGCCCCGACCATGTCCTTCCCGGTGCCCGGCACGCTGATGATCGAGCCCACCGAGTCGGAGTCGCGCTACGAGATCGACCGCTTCTGCGACGCCATGATCAGTATCCGCGAGGAGATCGCCGCCGTGCAGCGCGGTGACTGGCCGGCGGACGACAACCCCCTGGTCAATGCCCCGCACACCATGGCCGACCTGATGGACGCCGCCTGGGAACGCCCCTACTCCCGCGAGCACGGCGCCTTCCCCTCGGAGGCGGTCAAGGCGGCCAAGTACTGGCCGGCGGTCAACCGCGTCGACAACGTCTTCGGTGACCGGCAGCTGATCTGCTCCTGCCCGAGCATCGACGAGTATCGTGACTGACAGACGCGACTGACGACGCCAATCGCCCGCGCGACCCCGCGGCAAGACAGCAGGCCCCGCCATGGCGGGGCCTGCTGCCGTCAGGCCTCGTGGCGCTCCGGCCCCTCGCCGAAACCGAAGCGTTCGTGACGCCGCTGCTCGCGATAGCCCTCGAGCAGCCGCACGTAGCGCCGCGGCATCTGCTCGCCGGCGCGCATGACCAGGTGCAGGGTCTCGTGGACCGGCTGGGGCAGGGAGAGCTCCTTGACCTGGCGCTGCCAGGGCGAGGTCTCCAGCACCACGCGCGAGACCACCGTGAACCCCAGCCCGCGCGCCACGGCATCCAGCACCATGCTCACCTCGTTGGTGAAGCCCTGGCGCGGGAAGTGGCTCATGGAGCGGAAGTCGGGAAAGTTGGCCCGCAGCAGGGCCCCGGCGTGGTCCTCCCCGCCCGAGTAGTTGATGAAGCCGATCCCCATCAGGTCGGCCAGGCCGTTCCCGGCGAAGTCCGCCGGCACCACCAGACAGAGCGGCTCCTGGTGCCATGGCTCGCAGTCGAGGTCAGGATGGCGCACGGCCTCGGTGATGATCCCCAGGTCATGACGGCCACCCAGCACGTCGGCGACGATCTCGCCATTGAAGGCAAAGCTGTAGCTCACCGTGAGACCCGGCTGCATCTGCTGCTGGCCGAGGATGAAGGGATAGAGCATCAGGCCGACACTGCCCGGCGAGGCGAGGCGACATTCGCCGCTGTCCAGGCTGTCGTTGTCCAGGGAGTGGCGGAACTGCTCGTGCTCGGCGAACAGCTTGAGCGCGTAGTCGTAGGCACGCCGCCCGCTCTCCGTGAGCACGAAGCGCCGCCCCTGGCGATCCAGCAGCGGCTTGCCGAGGTATTCCTCGAGCTTGCGCACGTGCTGGCTGACCCCGGGCTGGGTCATCTCCAGGCGGCGGGCAGTGCGCGTGAAGCTGCCGGTCTCGACCAGGGTGATGAAGGTGCGGAAATAGCGGGCGTTGAACATGGGGCGTCACGTCACGGGCAGTGGCCTGGCAGCCCGGATTCTACCAGCTTGCCACCAGGCCCGCAGCGCTGCCCGCCCGTGGCGCGGCGTGGTAGCATCGCAGGACGAGCAATGCCGCCATGACGACAGGGAACGCCAAGCATGCCCGACACCATTTCCACCACCATCTCGCCGGAAGGCAGCCTCGAGATCCTCTCCCAGCAGGAGGTCGAGCGCCTCCACGACACCTCCCGGAGCGGCCTGCATGAGCTGCTGCGCAACTGCTCGCTGGCGGTACTCAACTGCGGCAACCTGACCGATGATGGCCTGGCCCTGCTGGAGACCTATCGGGACTTCGACATTGAGGTGCTGCAGCAGGACCGCGGGGTACGCCTCAAGATCACCAATGCCCCGGCCGAGGCCTTCGTCGACGGCAAGATGATCCGCGGCATCCGCGAGCACCTCTCCGCGGTGCTGCGCGACATCGTCTACGTCTACAACGAGATCCAGACCCGCCATCGCTTCGACCTGCGGACCGCCGAGGGCACCACCAACGCGGTCTTCCATATCCTGCGCAAGGCCGGGACCCTCAAGCCGGGACGCGACCCCAGCCTGGTCGTCTGCTGGGGCGGCCACTCGATCTCCCGCGAGGAGTACGACTATACCAAGTCGGTCGGCTACCACCTGGGGCTTCGCGAGCTGGACATCTGCACCGGCTGCGGGCCCGGTGCCATGAAGGGGCCCATGAAGGGCGCCAACGTGGCCCATGCCAAGCAGCGTCGCACCCAGGGACGCTACCTGGGGGTCTCGGAGCCCGGCATCATCGCCGCCGAGGCACCCAACCCCATCGTCAACGAGCTGGTGGTGATGCCCGACATCGAGAAGCGCCTCGAGGCGTTCGTGCGGCTGGGACACGGCATCATCGTCTTCCCGGGGGGCGTGGGCACCGCCGAGGAGATCCTCTACCTGCTGGGGATCCTGCTGCACCCGGACAATGCCGACATGGAGCTGCCGGTGATCCTCACCGGGCCCGCCGATTCTGCCGACTACTTCAAGCGCATCGACGAGTTCCTGGTCTACACCCTGGGCGAGGAGGTACGCCGCCTCTATCGCATCGTCGTCGACGACGCCGTCGAGGTCGCCCGCACCATGCGCAAGAACATCGACGCGGTGACCGAGTATCGCCGCAGTCGCCAGGACGCCTTCTACTACAACTGGCGCCTGACCGTGGCCCGGGACTTCCAGGAGCCCTTCGAGCCCACCCACGAGGCCATGGCCGGACTGGCGCTCCACCGCGACCAGCCGGTCCACGAGCTGGCCGCCAACCTGCGCCGCGCCTTCTCGGGCATCGTCGCCGGCAACGTCAAGGAGCGGGGCATCCGCGCCATCGAGGCCCATGGCCCCTTCCGGCTGCATGCCGAACCGGCGCTGATGGCGCGCCTCGACGAGCTGCTGGCCTCCTTCGTCGACCAGGGCCGCATGAAGCTCGCCGGCGACTATGTGCCCTGCTATACGCTGGGATAGGGGCAAGGGGCAAGGGGCAAGGGGCAAGGGGCAAGTCAGCATGACGCGGAAACAGCAGGAGCAAGCCAAGGGGGTTTATCCTTGTAGCTTGCTCCTTGTGGCTTGAGGCTATTCTAGCGAGGCACCCTGACCCACAACCACAGGGCATGCAGCAGCAGCCCAAGGGTCGCGCCGTGGGAGACCAGCAGCTCCCAGCCGAAGAAGTCGCTGGTCAGGGCGTGCCAGGCCGTCATCACGACCAGGCCCGCACCCAGGCAGAGGCCCAGGCGACGCAGCAGGGCGGGAAGGCGCGAGCGCGCCTCGCCCGGGAGCAACCGCCACTGCAGCAGGGCCACTACGGCCACCACGGCCAGCGCCATCAGCATCAGCGACAGCTGCGTCTCGTGCCCCCCCACCTGGTAGCGAGGCAGGGTTGCCAGCATCAGCACCCCGAGCCCCACTAGCAGGCTGAGGCGCTCCGCTGTGGGCGTCGCACCCACCTCAGGCCACCTTCAGCTGCTGGGCGTCGATCCACTCCTCGACCCAGGGCAGGGCCTCGTCGTCCGCCATGAAGGTCTCCATGGCATCCACCTCGAGGCGCTCGCCGAGGCGCTGGGCGCCCTGCCCCTCGAGCAGCGCATCGAGATGGCGTCCGGCACCGCAGAAGGTGTCGCCATAGGAGCTGTCGCCCAGGGCGATGAGGCCGTAGCGCAGACCACCAAGGCCGGGACTCTGCTCCTCGAGGTCACGGGCGAAGGGCACGATGTTGCCGGGCAGGTCGCCGCTGCCGGTGGTGGAGACGCAGAACAGCGCCAGGTCGGTGGGCGAGCCGATGAGGTCGTCGAGGGTCGGCTGGTCGAAGATGGCCACCTCGTAGCCGGCCTCCTCGAACAGCGGCTTGACCTGCTCGGCGACGTCCAGGGCCCCGCCGTACATGGTGCCTACGAAGATCTTGAGCATGGGCATGTCATGGATTTACCTGAGAATTTCTGTCGGATTTTAACATGGGGGTGCGGCATGGGGCCACGCCCTGGCGCCTGCAGTGTCGCCAGAGCCCGAGTACAATGGTCGGACTTTCCCCTGAGGCGTGCACGGAGGCATCATGCAGCAGACCTTCGAGACCTGGATCACCCCGATCATGATCGGCGGGTTGATCCTCTTCATGTGCTTCATCATCTGGGACCTGGCGAAGAAGTCCCAGGCCGGCCGCTTCGGCACCATCATGCTCTTCGTGGTGCTGGGGGCCGGGATGCTGGGCTATGTCCTGAAGGTGGTCATCACCTGGATGCTGGAGAGCGGCAACGGCGTGTGACGACATGCCGAGCAACCGCCCACGAAAAACGCCACTCCTCGGAGTGGCGTTCTTGATGATCAGCAAGGAGATCAGTGAGCCTCGCCGCGGTACCCCTCGACCTGGCTCTTGAGCTTCTGTCCGGGCCGGAAGGTGACCACCCGCCGCGCCGAGATCGGAATCTCCTCGCCGGTCTTGGGGTTGCGACCAGGTCGTTCACGCTTGTCGCGCAGGTCGAAGTTGCCGAACCCCGAGAGCTTGACCTGCTCGTTCTCGCGCAGGCAGCCGCGTATCTCCTCGAAGAACGCCTCCACCATGGACTTGGCCTCGCGCTTGGAGAGGCCAAGCTCGGCGTGCAGATGTTCGGCCAGTTCCGCCTTGGTCAACGCACCCATCTTGTCACACCCATGTTGTCGTCCTCGTGGCGCTGGTCCTGCCGATCGACGACACGCCGGGCCTCAGGCGCGCAACTCGGCCCCCAGATGCTGACGGGACTCCGCGACGATGGCATCAACCAACTGATTGATTTCCTCGTCATTAAGCGTGCGCGATGGATGCTGCCAGGTCAAGCCCAGGGCCACGCTCTTGAGGCCTTCCGGCACCCCCTTGCCCAGGTAGACATCGAACAGGTGCGACTCCACCAGCCACTCGCCGGCCTCGGCCCGGATGGTGTCGAGCAGCGTCTGCACCGGCAGCCCCTCCTCGACCAGGAAGGCCAGGTCGCGGCGCACCTCGGGATGCCGCGAGAGCGGCGTGAAGGCCGGCACCCGCCCCTGGGTCAGCGCATCGAGGCGCACCTCGAAGAGCAACGCATCGACCTTGAGGCCGAGCCTCGCGCGCACCGCCGGATGCAGGGTGCCGATCCAGCCGGCCTCCTCGCCACGATGCAGGACGCGGGCGCACTGGCCGGGGTGCAGGGCCGGGTGCTCGCCGGGCTCGAAGCGCCAGGCCTGGGGCTCGCCGAGGGCCAGCAGGCTCTCCAGGTCCCCCTTGAGGTCGAAGAAGTCGACCGGCGCCCTGCCGCCGGTCCAGCCCTCAGGTTCGCGAGGCCCGCAGACCAGCGCCCCGAGCATCGGGGTCTGGTGCAGGTGGTCGAGCTCGCCGCGGAAGACGAGGCCGGTCTCGAACAGCCGCACCCGGTCCTGCTGGCGATTGAGGTTGTGCTGAAGGGCCCGCACCAGCCCGGGAAAGAGGCTCGCGCGCATCACCGAGAGGTCGCTGGAGATGGGGTTGGCCAGCGCCGGCGAGACCGCCTCGGGATGCAGCGCCTGCTGCAGCTCGGGGGCGACGAAGCTGTAGGTCACCGCCTCCTGGTAGCCGCGCGCGACCATCTGGCGGCGCAGCCTTGCCAGCGGCGTGTGTGCCTCGTGGGCCGCGCGCAGGGCCAGGCGGACCTGGGGACGGCGCACCGGCAGGCGATTGTAGCCGTGGATGCGCGCCACCTCCTCGATCAGGTCCTCCTCGATGGCGATGTCGAAGCGCCAGCTCGGGACCTGCACGGTCCAGTCCTGCTCGCTGACCGTCACCCCCAGGCCGAGGCGCTCGAGGATCTCGGTCACCTCGTCACGGGGCAGCGACTTGCCCAGCGCCTGCTCCAGTCGTGCGGCACGCAGGGTCGCCTGGCGACCGTCCGGCAGGTGTGCCTCGCTTGCCACCTCCACCAGGGGCCCCGGCTCGCCGCCGGTGATCGCCAGCAACAGGGCGGTGGCCCGCTCGGCGGCCTCACGGGGCAGGCTCGGGTCGACACCGCGCTCGAAGCGGTGCGAGGCGTCGGTGTGCAGGCCATAGGAGCGCGCCTGGCCGGCAACCGCCAGCGGCGAGAAGAAGGCGGCCTCGAGGAAGATGTCGCGGGTCTCGGGGCTCACGCCGGAGTGTTCGCCGCCCATCACGCCGGCGATCGCCAGCGGGCCACGCTCGTCGGCGATGACCAGCGTGGAGCCCTCCAGGGTGATCGCCTGGCCGTCGAGCAGCACCAACTGCTCGCCTTCCCGGGCCAGCCGCACGACCACGCTGCCGTGCAGGTTGGCGCGGTCGAAGGCATGCAGGGGCTGGCCGAGCTCGAGCATCACGTAGTTGGTGACATCCACCACCGGGTCGATGGCGCGGATACCGCTGCGGCGCAGCCGCTCGACCATCCACAGCGGGGTCTCGGCGGTGACGTCGACGCCCTTGATGAGGCGACCGATGTAGCGCGGGCAGCGCTCGGCATCCTCGACGCGTATCGGGAAGGTCTCATCGAGGGTGGGCGCCACGGGGGCGAGCTCGGGGCCCGACACGGCCAGCCGGTTGAGCACTCCGACCTCGCGGGCCAGCCCCTTGAGACTCAGGCAGTCCCCGCGGTTCGGCGTGAGATCCACCTCGATGGTGTGGTCGTCGAGGCCCATGAAGTCACGGAACCCCTCGCCTACCGGCGCGCTGGCCGGCAGCACGAGGATGCCCGCGGAGGCTTCCTCCTCGAGGCCCAGCTCGGAGGCCGAGCAGATCATGCCGCGGGACTCGACGCCGCGCAGCTTGGCCTGCTTGATCGTGAAGTCTCCGGGCAGCACCGCCCCGACCCGGGCGAAGGGGACCTTCTGCCCCACGGCCACATTGGGTGCCCCGCAGACCACCTGGACGGGCTCGCCGCTGCCGTCATCGACCCGGCAGACGTTGAGCTTGTCGGCATCGGGATGCGGCTCCTTGCCGACCACCTCCGCCACCACGACCTCGCTGAAGGCGGCGGCCACCGGCTCCACGGCATCAACCTCCAGGCCGGCCATGGTGATCTGGTCGGCCAGCGCCTGGGTGGAGAGCGCCGGTGAGACCCAGTCACGCAGCCACTGTTCGGAAAATTTCATGTCAGATCCTATCGCTGTGTTCTGCTTGTCCGGGGGTCGATCAGGCGAACTGGCGCAGGAAGCGCAGGTCGTTGTCGAAGAACAGCCGCAGGTCATTGACGCCGTAGCGCAGCATGGCCAGCCGCTCGGCGCCCATGCCGAAGGCGAAGCCGGTGTAGCGCTCGGCGTCGATGCCGGAGTGACGGAACACCTCGGGATGCACCATCCCGCAGCCCATCACCTCCAGCCAGCCACTGTGGGAGCAGACCCGGCAGCCCTCGCCACCACACATCACGCACTGGATGTCGACCTCCGCCGAGGGCTCGGTGAAGGGGAAGTAGGAGGGCCGGAAGCGCACCGAGAGGTCATCACGCTCGAAGAAGGCGTGCAGGAAGTCCTGGATGGTGCCCTTGAGGTCGGCGAAGCTGACGTCCTCGTCGACCAGCAACCCCTCGACCTGGTGGAACATGGGGGTGTGGGTCAGGTCGGAATCGCTGCGGTAGACGCGCCCGGGGCAGACGATGCGGATCGGTGGTTCGGCCTCCTTCATGGTCCGCACCTGGACCGGCGAGGTATGGGTTCTCAGCAGCCGGGTGGCATCGAAGTAGAAGGTATCGGCCATGCCCCGCGCCGGGTGATGCGCGGGGATATTGAGGGCCTCGAAGTTGTGGTAGTCGTCCTCGATCTCGGGACCGACCGCCACGTCATAGCCGATGCGGGTGAAGAGCCCCTCGATGCGCTCCAGGGTCAGGGTCACCGGGTGCAGGCCCCCGCTGGGCTGGCCGCGCCCCGGCAAGGTCACGTCGAGGCGCTCGGCCGCCAGGCGCGCCTCGAGGGCCGCCTTCTCCAGGGCCTGACGGCGCTCGTCCAGTTCCTTGCCCAGGGCCTGCTTGGCCTGGTTGATGCGCTCGCCCGCGGCCGGGCGCTCCTCGGCAGGCAGCTTGCCCAGCCCCTTGAGCAGCGCGGTGATCTCGCCCTTCTTGCCGAGATAGCGGACGCGCAGTTCGTCCAGCGCGGCCAGGCTGTCGGCGGCGTGGATGGCGTCGCGGGCCTCGGCAACCAGAGTGGGAAGGTGGTCCATCCGTTGAGCTCCGAAGTCTTTCAAAAAAACAGGGGAAGAGCGGCTGCTCTTCCCCTGCGACGATCATGGTCCGGCGTCACGGCACATGCCGCGGCCGGCCAAGGGTCGACGTCCCTTACTGGGCAGCCTTGGCCTTCTCGACGATGGCGGCAAAGGCAGCCTTCTCGTTGACGGCCAGATCGGCCAGCACCTTGCGGTCGATCTCGATTCCGGCCTTCTTCAGGCCACCGACGAAGCGGCTGTAGGACAGGCCGTGCTGACGGGCACCGGCGTTGATGCGCTGGATCCACAGGGCGCGGAACTGGCGCTTGCGCTGGCGGCGGTCACGGTAGGCGTACTGGCCAGCCTTGATGACGGCCTGCTTGGCCACGCGGAAGACGCGTGAACGGGCACCGTAGTAGCCCTTGGCCTGCTTGAGGATCTTCTTGTGACGGCGACGTGCAACGACGCCACGCTTGACGCGAGTCATGGCTTACTCCTGACGGTAGAGGGTTGCGACCAAGGGGTTACAGGTTCGGCAGCATGCGCTGCACGAGCTGCTTGTCGGCGTCGTGGATCTGCTTCATCCCACGCAGCTGACGCTTCCGCTTGGTGGACTTCTTGGTCAGGATGTGGCTGCGAAACGACTGCTTGTGCTTGAAGCCGTTG
Organism: Halomonas ventosae; assembly: GCF_004363555.1. Lineage (GTDB taxonomy): Bacteria > Pseudomonadota > Gammaproteobacteria > Pseudomonadales > Halomonadaceae > Halomonas > Halomonas ventosae. Next base: position 27,924 of record NZ_SNZJ01000027.1, read on the forward strand.
GCCGTCTTCTTGAAGCGCTTGGCAGCGCCGCTGTTGCTCTTGATCTTCGGCATGAGGTTAACTCCGCTCGAGGTTTCTTCAGAAAATCCGTGGCCGACGGAAGGGCCTTTCGCCTTCCGCCCGTTGGACTGGCCGTCGGATCACTTCTTCTCTTACTGCTTCTTCTTGGGGGCAATGATCATGATCATCTGGCGCCCTTCCATCTTGGGGAAGGACTCCACGGTCCCGATCTCCTCGAGATCGGCAGCGATCCGCTCCATCAGCTTGCGGCCGATGTCCTGGTGCGCCATTTCGCGACCGCGGAAGCGCAGCGTGACCTTGCCCTTGTCGCCACCTTCGAGGAAGCGGATCAGGTTCTTCATCTTGACCTGATAGTCCCCCTCGTCGGTGCCAGGCCGGAACTTGACTTCCTTGACCTGGATCTGCTTCGTCTTCTTCTTCTGAGCAGCCTTCTGCTTCTTCTGCTCGAAGACGAACTTGCCGTAGTCCATGATCTTGCAGACGATGGGGTCGGCATTGGAAATCTGCACGAGGTCCATACCGGCCGCTTCGGCTCGCTCCAGCGCCTCGCCGGTGGGCACGATGCCCAGCTGCTCGCCGTCGCTGTCGATCAGGCGAACCTGATCCTCGGTAATCCGCTCGTTCATGGGGGGGCGCTTGTCTTGAACACGCCCTCTTGGGTTGCTTCGCTTGATGGTTCCGTCTCCACTTCAGCTTGGGAAGATGTCGCTATTGCCGCTCGGCCCGAACACGGTCGATGAAGGCATCCACCCCCATCGTACCAAGGTTCTCGCCACTGCGCGTACGCACGGCCACCGAGTCGGACTCGACTTCCTTATCTCCCACCACCAGGAGATAGGGGACCTTCTGCAACGTATGCTCGCGGATTTTAAAGCCGATCTTCTCGTTCCTCAAGTCCGACTTGACGCGCAGGCCGACTTTCTGCAATCGCTCCATCACCGACATGGCATGGTCGCGCTGCGCATCGGTGATGGTCATGACCACCACCTGTTGAGGTGCCAGCCACAGCGGCATGGCCCCGGCATAGTGCTCGATGAGGATACCGAGGAAGCGCTCGAAGGAACCGAGGATCGCCCGATGCAGCATCACCGGGGTCTTGCGGACACCGTCCTCGTCGACGAACTGTGCCCCCAGCCGGCCCGGCAGGTTGAAGTCAAGCTGCAGGGTGCCGCACTGCCAGACCCGGTTGAGGCAGTCGCGCAGCGAGAACTCGATCTTGGGCCCGTAGAAGGCGCCCTCGCCCGGCTGCAGCTCCCAGTCGAGACCGGTGGCGTCAAGCGCGGCCTCGAGACCGGCTTCGGCACGGTCCCAGAGCGCCGGCTCGCCCAGGAAGTCATCGTCGGGTCGGGTGGAGAGCTTGAGCTCCACGTCATCGAAGCCCAGCTCCCGGTAGACCTTCATGGTCAGGGCGATGAAGGCTTCGGCCTCGGACTGGATCTGCCCCTCGGTGCAGAAGATATGCGCATCGTCCTGGGTGAAGCCGCGCACCCGCATCAGGCCGTGCAGCGCACCGGAGGGCTCGTTGCGGTGGCAGCTGCCGAACTCGGCCAGGCGCAGTGGCAGATCACGGTAGCTCTTCAGCCCCTGGTTGAACACCTGGACGTGGCAAGGGCAGTTCATCGGCTTGACCGCGTAGTCGCGCTTCTCCGACTCGGTGGTGAACATCATGTCGCTGTAGTGCCCCCAGTGACCGGAAGCCTTCCACAGCGAGAGATCGACGATCTGCGGCGTCTTGATCTCCTGGTAGCCGTTCTCGACCTGAACCCGGCGCATGTACTGCTCCAGAGCCTGGTAGATGGTCCAGCCATTGGGGTGCCAGAAGACCATGCCCGGCGCCTCCTCCTGGAGGTGGAAGAGGTCCATCCGCTTGGCCAGCTTGCGATGGTCGCGCTTCTCGGCCTCCTCGAGCCGCTTGAGGTAGGCCTTGAGCTGCTTCTTGTCGGGCCAGGCCGTGCCGTAGATGCGCGTCAGCATCGGGTTCTCGGCATTGCCGCGCCAGTAGGCACCGGCCAGCTTGGTCAGCTTGAACGCCTTCAGGTGCCGGGTATTGGGCACGTGGGGCCCCCGGCACATGTCCACGTACTCCTCGTGGTGGTAGAGCCGGATGGTCTCTCCCTCAGGGATCCCGCGCACGATCTCCTGCTTGTAGGGCTCCTCGCGATGCAGAAAGGTCAGCATCGCCTGGTCACGGTCGACGTACTCGCGCACCACGTCGTACTCGTGGTCGATCAGCGCCTTCATGCGGGCCTCGATCGCCTCGAGGTCATCGGGGGTCACCGAACGCCCGAAGTCGACGTCATAGTAGAAGCCGTCCTCGATAACCGGGCCGATGGCCATCCTGGCCTCGGGATAGAGCTGCTTGACGGCATGGCCGATCAGGTGGGCGCAGGAGTGGCGGATGACCTCCAGGCCCTCCGGGTCGCGGGCGGTGAGGATCGCCACCTCGGCGTCACGGTCGATGACATCGGCGGCATCCACCTGGACACCGTCGATCTTGCCGGCTACGCAGGCCTTGGCGAGGCCGGGGCCGATGCTCTCGGCCAGCTGCATCACGGTGAGGGGAGCGTCGAAGGATCTCTGGCTGCCGTCGGGCAGGGTCACGATGGGCATGAAGGGTTCCTTGTGCGCAGTGGTGATCCATACCAGGGATCACGTGTCGCCAGCAGAATGGTCGTGGAAAAAACGACACCTAGCCTAGCAGAAGCGCCCCCTGCGGCGCCATGGGGGGCGCAGGAGGCGCAACACGAGAGAAGGCGCCCGCAGGCGCCTTCTCTCGTTCTGCCGTCGGCCCCGGGACGCGCCCGGGGCCATGGGCCGGATCAGGGCAGGATCACTCCCACTCGCCCAGCTCCACGCGACGGTTCTCGGCACGACCCGCATCGGTGTCGTTGGTCGCTACCGGCTGGGACTCGCCGTAACCGGTGGTCTGCATGCGGTCACGCGCGACGCCCTGGGTGGCCAGGTAGTCGGCCACGGAGTCGGCACGCTCCTGGGACAGCTGCTCGTTGTAGGCAGCACTGCCCACGGAGTCGGTGTGACCCTCGATGCGCACGCGAACGTTCTCGTTGGCGCGCAGCTTCTCGGCGACGTCGGCGAGGATCTGCTCGGCGCCCATGGTCAGGGTCGCGGAGTCGAACTCGAAGTTGACGTCACGCAGCACCAGGTCCTCTTCGCAGCCCAGGGCATTGACCTCGGCACCGGCCGGGGTTCCCGGGCACTGGTCCTGGTAGTCCGGCACGCCATCGTTGTCGGAGTCCAGCGGACACCCCACGGCATCCACGGCCACGCCGGCCGGGGTGCCCGGGCACTCATCATTGGCATCGATGACGCCGTCGCCGTCGGTATCGCGCGGCGCCGGTTCTGCCGGTGCCGGCGAGGTATCGGCACACAGCATGGCACCGATGGTGGCACCCGCGGTGGCTCCGATGGCCGCCCCCTGGTCCTCGTCGGACTCGCCACTGGTGCCGTAGCCGATGCCGCCGCCGATCAGGCCGCCGGCCAGGCCGCAGACGGTCGGGTGCTGGTACCAGGCGCGATCGGACGAGGCAGAGGCGCCATCACCGGATTGGGAAGCGGAGCTGGCACAGCCGGACAGGCCGACCACCAGCGCGGAACCGAGCAACAAGCCAGTCGTGGATTTTTTCATGTAAGACTCCTTCTTCTTGACGTCATCCCGGGTGGCAGGCAAATGCCGATATCACCCGGTGTTCCGAGGAATGACCCAGGGGAAGCGGTCCCCGACCCGCTTCCTGCACTTACCAAGAAAGCACGTAAGTGCCGTCTCGGCCAGTCCGGTCCTTCGATGGCCGTGGCCTCCAGCCATATATCAGCCATCTACGTGACCCGACAAGCTTGCAGGAGAGACCGGGAGGATGCAATCGAAGGATGGTGCGCCACCGCACAAAGGAACGGCGCGTGACGGTCGCGACACCTGGCCTGCAGCACTCAGTGCAGGCTGCCCGGCCAGCCCCGACGGAACTCCATCACCGCCGCTGCCGCCTTGAGCACCGGCTCCCGGAACTCCTCCTCCACGGCCAGTCGCTCACGGTCCTCGCGGACGCGGTCGCGGGGGCTGAGCGCCTGGCGGGCGGAGTGGGTATGCAGATGGCGGGTGCGCTGATGCACCTCGTCGAAGGCGCGGAAATCGGGGCGCTCGGTCAGCCGCTGGTCGAGGATCTCCAGCAGCACCTTGCAGCGCCAGCTACCCTCGGTGATATCGACCTGCTCCTGGACCAGCGCCGAGGCGACCATCCCGAGGTTCTCCAGGCAGTTCTGATGGGCGCGCTGCAGTTCCTCCTCGCGGAAGGCCTTGCGCCGCCGAACCTCCTTCCAGAGGGTGAAGGCGTAGGCCCCGAGGCCGGCGATGATGGCCAGTGCCAGGCCAAGAAGCGTCAGTGCCAGGGTAGAGGTCATGGGCGTATCCCAGTCGGTTCAGTGCATGTACAAATATTATACACGATCAGGTTGCCTCCCTAAATCAACAGCGGTGCCCACTGAGACCGGGAAGAAGGCGCCGTGTTGCACACCGGGCCCTGCACGACGCCTGCAATCTGCGTATTATCCCCTCCCCTCCCACCCCGGCAAGGAGCGATGATGTCCACCCGCGACGCCTCTCACGAGCCCCCTTCGGCGCCTCCCCTCTCCGCGCGCATCGGCCTGTGGCTGGGCCCCCTCTGGGTGCTGATGACCCTGGTACTGCCCGCCCCGGCCGGCATGGCCGAACCGGCCTGGGCCTGCGTGGGGCTCGCCCTGCTGATGGCCACCTGGTGGTCCACCGAAGCGATCCCGATCCCCGCCACCTCGCTGCTGCCGCTGGCCCTGGTGCCGGCACTGGGGATCGGCAGCATGAGCGAGACGGCCGCCAGCTATGCCAACCCGATCATCTACCTGTTCCTCGGCGGCTTCCTGCTCGGCATCGCCATGCAGCGCTGGAACCTGCATAGGCGCATCGCCCTTCACGTGCTGCGCCTGGTCGGCCACAAGCCGCGCCAGCAGATCGGCGGTTTCATGCTGGCCACGGGCTTTCTCAGCATGTGGGTGTCCAACACGGCCACGGCCATCATGATGCTGCCGATCGGCATGTCGGTGGTCAGCCTGCTGGACAGCAGCGACCCGGAGGAACTGCGCCGCTACGCCACGGCACTGCTGCTGGCCATCGCCTACTCCGCCAGCATCGGCGGCGTGGCCACCCTGATCGGCACGCCGCCGAATGCCCTGCTGGCCGGCTACCTGGCCGAGGACCGCGGCATCGACATCGGCTTTGCCCAGTGGATGATGATCGGCCTCCCCATCAGTGTCGCCATGATGGTCAGTGCCTGGTGGTGGCTGACCCGCCGCGGTTTCGCCCTGGACGCCGGCGAGGACAGTGCCGGCATGGTCCGCGACGAGCTGGCCAAGCTCGGTCGGACCAGCCCCGCCGAGCGACGGGTGGGCCTCGTCTTCCTGCTCGCCGCGGTGACCTGGATGCTGCGTCCGCTGCTCAATAACGCCGGGCTCGACTGGCTCTCCGACACGGGCATCGCCATCATCGCCGGCATTGCGCTGTTCCTGGTGCCGGCCGGCCGCGCGCCCGGGGTGCGCCTGATGGACTGGGAGTCGGCGCGCGAGCTGCCCTGGGGCATCCTGCTGCTGTTCGGTGGTGGCCTGGCCCTGGCCGGCTCCATCAGCCGCTCGGGCCTGGCGGAGTGGATCGCCCAGCAGCTCGGGGTGTTCGGCACCTTCCCGCTGCTGGCGATGGTCGGCGTGGTGGTGCTGGTGATCATCTTCCTCACCGAGGTGACCTCCAATACCGCCACCGCCGCCGCCTTCCTGCCGCTGCTCGGCGCCCTCGCCCTGTCGCTGGACATCTCGCCACTGCTGATCACGGTGCCGGCCGCCATTGCCGCCAGCTGCGCCTTCATGATGCCGGTGGCCACGCCGCCCAACGCGATCGTCTTCGCCACCGGCCACATGAAGATCCAGTCGATGATCCGCGCGGGCTTCGTGCTCAACCTGATCAGCACGGTGCTGGTGACTCTGATGGCCTACTTCCTGATCATCACGCTCTGGTAGGCGAACCTCGGTGCCCGGAACGTGACGAGCCCGGCCATCCGGCCGGGCTCGTTGCCTCGAGGAACGCCCTCCTGCCGTCCCGGCAAGGCTTCAGGCGGCCAGCATCCAGGCGGCGCCGTAGTGGTCCAGCAGCAGCACGCCGAAGACACCGAGGATGTAGCGGATGGAGAACCAGAAGGCCGCCAGGGGGGCCTGGCGGTCATGGCCACGCCAGACCCGCCAGTTCCACACCATGAAGCGCAGGTTGAGCGCCGTCACCCCCACCAGGTAGAGCACACCGCTCATGCCGATGGTGAAGGGCAGCAGGGTCACCGCCACGGTCAGCCAGCCATAGAGCCACACCTGCAACCGGGTGAAGGCCTCGCCATGGGTGACCGGCAGCATCGGCACTCCGGCACGGGCATACTCGTCACGCTTGTGGATCGCCAGCGCCCAGAAGTGCGGCGGCGTCCAGGCGAAGATGATCAGCATCAGCAGCAGCGGCTCGGGGCCCAGCTGCCCGGTGACCGCGGTCCAGCCCAGCAGCGGCGGCGCAGCCCCCGCCACCCCGCCGATGACGATGTTCTGCGGCGTGGCATGCTTGAGGAAGGCGGTATAGATGAGGGCATAGCCGATCAGCGAGCCCAGGGTCAGCCAGGCCGTCAGCAGGTTCACCTGCCAGGCCAGCAGCCCGATGCCACAGGCCGAGAGCAGGGTCGCCCAGGCCAGGGCCAGCGGCGTGGGCATGCGCTGGGTCGCCAGCGGGCGGCGGGCGGTGCGCAGCATCAGCGCATCCAGCCGACGGTCGACCACGTGGTTGAAGGCCGCGGCACCACCGGCGGCCAGGCCGATGCCGACCAGGCCGAAGATCACCGCCCCGGGATCCGGCAGCGGCGCGGCCAGCAGCATGCCGACCAGGGTGCAGACCAGCATCACCGCCACGACCCGGGGCTTGCACAGCGTGTAGAGGTCTCGCCAGCCCCAGCCAGCGAGATGGCCGACCGTCCCACGCTCCATCATGACTTCAGACATGCGCCAACTCCTCCTTCGTTGCAGTATCCCGGGCACCCATCGGTTCGAGGGTCGTCGACCAGCGCCAGTGCCACAGGGCCAGGGTCATGGCCATGACCAGCAGCACGGCCCCCGCGGTATGCAGCAGGGCCAGCCACAGGGGCAGCCAGGCCAGCACGTTGGCAATGCCCACCACCACCTGGGCACCATAGGCCCCGCCCAGCAAGGCCAGCCAGGGGCGCATCTCCGCTGTTCGCCGATGGCGCCAGGCAAGCAGCAGCAGGCTCAGGCCCAGGGCAAGGGCGCCGAGCCGGTGCCCGACCTGGATGGCACTGCGCGCCTCGGCATGCAACTGGCCGTGCAGGTAGTTGGGTCCCACCGTCTGGGTCAGGTGGAAGCCCTCGCTCCAGTCCAACGCCGGCCACCACTGGCCGTTGCAGGTGGGAAAGCCCTGGCAGGCGATCCCGGCATAGTTGCTCGAGGTCCAGCCACCCAGTGCCAGCTGCGCCACCAGCAGGAGCATGGCGAGCCCCCACAGCGGCGTCAGACGCCGGCGTGGGCTGTAAGCGGCCGCGCCGGACGAGAAACGGCGCAGGCGCAGATGCAGCCACAGGAACAGCACTATCACCGTCAGGCCACCCAGCAGGTGCAGGGTGACCACCTGCGGCCAAAGCTTGAGGGTCACCGTGAAGGCACCGAATGCGCCCTGCAGCAGGATCATCGCCAGCAGGGCCAGGCTGATGGCCCAGGGATAGCCCGCTTCCCGACGCCACCGCGCGCCCAGGCCCACCAGGGCGATGACCACGAGCCCGAGGGCCGAGGCCAGGTAGCGGTGCACCATCTCCACCCAGGCCTTGGCAGACTCCAGGGGCACCTCGGGGGAGTGCGCCAGCGCCCGTTCGGCATCCGGCACCACCAGAGCCCCGTAGCACCCCGGCCAGTCGGGACACCCAAGGCCAGCATCCACCAGCCGCGTCCAGGCCCCCACCAGCACCACCACGGCGGTGAAGACGACCCCTGCCAGGCTCAATGCCACCAGCCATCGACGGCGGGTCGCATCGCCGGTGGCCAACGCGCTACTGGCCATCTGCGCCACCTCCTACCACGCTCGAGGCCTGGTCGAACCGTGCCATGGGGGGCTCGGGGTTCATGCGCAGCAGGCGTCGCAGGTCGTCGAGCACATCGGCAGTCGCGACATCCGGGGCATAGCCGAGCACCGGGCGGCCCTCGGGGTCGAGGATCCAGAGGCGATGGGGAGCGCGCCAGCCGGCTTCTCCGGTCCAGCGTGCCACGACTGCGCCGGGAAGCGGCTCGCCGCCACCGCCGATGCGCAGGCGACTGACCCGGTCGGCCTCGCGCCCCAGGGCGCGGTGCAGTCGCCACCAGCGGTCGGCATTGTCGTCACACGCCTCCGGGCAGTCGAAGGCCAGCAGCCAGTCGCCCTCCCCCTGCTTCTCCACGGACGACAACGGCCATTGCGACAGGAGGGGCAACGAAGGCTGCAGCTCGCCATGGGCCGTGCGCCCCTCGGGGATGCCGATGCGCCACTCCACCATGCCCCAGGCCACGGCCACCGGCAGGGCGAAGATCGCGAAGAAGGCCAACAGCTTGAGGCGCTGGCGTCCGGCGTGGGTCATCGTGGGGTCTCCTTGCTCGGAATGGACGTCGGGTCGAGGCGGCGAGCCTGGCGGCGGGCGCCCACCAGCATGACCACCAGGGCGGCCAGGGCCAGCCCCCACCACTGCAGGGCATAGCCCAGATGGCGTTCCGGCGGCACCACGCTGGGCTGCCACCAGGATTCCAGATGGCCCGGCCCCTGCTCGAGGTGCAGCCAGCCGGGGTGCGCGAATGCCGATTCCAGGTTCCAGGCCGAGAGGTCGATGCGCTGCAGGCGGGTGCCCTCCCGGTTGGGGCCGAACAGCGGTGCCGCCTCGCCGGCCGTCTGCCAGCGGCCTTCCAGGGTCACCGTGCCCTCGGGCGTCTCCACCGAGGGGGCCGCCCGGCTGGGGCCGGTCGGCAGGAAGCCGCGCTGGACCAGCCACAGCCTGCCCTGGCCGTCACGAAACGGGGTCAGGGGCGCCACGCCGAGGCGCCCCTCATGGGTGCGATTGTCGAGGAACAGCGTCTCCTCGGCGAGGTATTCGCCCTCCAGGACCAGCTGCGCACCTTCGGGCGGAGCCGACGCCGGCGACTCGATTCGCGGCGCGGCGGCCAGGCGGGCCAGGTAGTCGCGCTTGTCCGCAGCACGCTCCCACTGCCATAGTCCCAGGGCGAGGCCCAGCACCACCAGGCAGGACCAGAACCCCCACCAGCCCATCCGACGTGTCGCTGAGGGGCCGCGATGCGCGCCGGAGGTCGATCCTCTACGGGAGCCGTGAATGTTACTCAAGATATCGATTGCCCTTGTCTTCCTGGCCATGGTGACCAGCCTGGCCGTGGGTGCCGGCTTCCTGGTCCGGGACGGCAGCCGCTCACGGCGGGTGCTGATTTCCCTCAAGGTCCGGGTGGCCCTGGCCACCCTGCTGCTCGCCCTGCTGGGCTACGGCTTCTATTTCGGCGACCTCGGCCTCTAGCCTCAGAACACATAGACGAAGATGAACAGCCCGATCCAGACCACGTCGACGAAGTGCCAGTACCAGGCCGCCGCCTCGAAGCCGAAGTGGTCGTCGGCCGTGAAGTGCCCGCGGAATACCCGTACCAGCATCACCGCCAGGATGATGGTGCCGATGATCACGTGCAGCCCGTGGAAGCCGGTGAGCAGGAAGAAGGTGGCGCCATAGATGCCCGCCTGCAGGGTGATCCCGTAGTGGGCATAGGCCTCGTAGTACTCCACCCCCTGGATGGTGATGAAACAGAGCCCCAGCAGCACGGTCACCGAGAGCCAGAAGCGGGCACTGTCGCGGAACCCTTCCTTGATGCCCTCGTGGGCGATGGTCAAGGTGATGCTGGAGGAGACCAGGATCAGCGTATTGACCAGCGGCAGGTGCCAGGGACTGAAGGTCTCCTGCGGCCCCTCGATGGAGGCATCCGGCGGGTTGAGCAGCGGCCAGCTGGCGGTGAAGTCCGGCCACAGCAGGGCCGCCACCCCCTTGGCGCCCTCGCCGTCGAGCCAGGGCAGCGCAAAGGTGCGCACGTAGAAGAGCGCGCCGAAGAAGGCGGCGAAGAACATCACCTCCGAGAAGATGAACCAGCCCATCCCCCAGCGGAAGGAGCGGTCCATCTGGTCGTCGTAGAGACCGCCCCGGGACTCGAGGACGACATCGCGGAACCACAGCGCCATCACCGCCAGCACCCCGACCAGGCCGAGCGCCATGACCGGCATGCCGGCCGTGCCATGCACCAGCACCGTGCCGGTGCCGATCATCATCGCCCCCAGCGCCAGCGACGCCAGGATGGGCCACTTGCTGGACTCGGGAACGTAGTAGCTGCCACCACTCATGCGCTGTCTCCTTCTTTGATCGGCCCATGGGGCGATACTGCCGCCTGTGCCGGCTGCACGGGATAGAGGGTGTAGACCAGGGTCACCGTCTTGATGTCGGCCGGCAGGTCCCGGGTCAGCTGGAAGACCAGCGGCGCTTCAAGCCGCTCGCCGCCCTCCAGGCGCTGCTCCTGGAAGCAGAAGCAGCTGAGCTTGCGCAGGTGCACCGAGGCCTCCGAGGGGGAGACGCTGGGCACTGCCCTCGCCCGGCTGGCATCGCCCCCCCGGTTGCGGAAGGTGAAGGACACCTCGTTGCTCTGTCCCGGGTGGACCCGGACCTGGCGCGTCTGCACGTCGAGCTCCCAGGGCAGCCCGGCGCTCGCCCGGGTGATGAACTGCACCGTCACCATCCGCGAGGTGTCGACCTCCTCATGGACCAGCATCTGGGCGCTGTTGCTGGTCTTGCCGTTGAGGCCGGTGACCTCGCAGAAGACGTCATAGAGCGGCACCAGCGCGAAGGCGAAGGCGAACATGCCGGCCAGCACCACCAGGGTGCGGGTCACGGTCCGGCGCACCCCTTCACGCCCTGTTGCCTGTTCGTCATGGCTGGCCATGCCTGCCTCCCGCGTCGCTGCCGACGCTGCTCAGTGCTGCCGATGGGGATGGAAGTCCGGGGGCGTCTCGAAGGTATGCAGCGGCGCCGGGCTCGGCACGCTCCACTCCAGATCCTCGGCGCCCTCCCAGGCCTTGGCCGGGGCCTTCTCGCCACCGCGCACGCACTTGATGATCACCAGCACGAAGAGCAGCTGGGAGGCACCGAACAGGAAGGCGCCCAGGCTCGAGGCGACGTTGAAGTCGGCGAACTGCAGCGCATAGTCGGGGATGCGCCGCGGCATGCCGGCGAGCCCCGAGAAGTGCATCGGGAAGAAGGTCAGGTTCACACCGATCACCGACAGCCAGAAGTGCCACTGGGAGAGCCGCAGGTGCGGATAGTGGCCGGTCCACTTGGGCAGCCAGTAGTAGGCGCCGGCCAGGATCGCGAACAGCGCGCCGGGCACCAGCACGTAGTGGAAGTGGGCCACCACGAAGTAGGTGTCGTGATACTGGAAGTCGGCCGGCGAGATGGCCAGCATCAGCCCCGAGAACCCCCCCACGGTGAACTGCACCACGAAGGCCAGGGCAAACAGCATCGGCGGCTCGAAGCTGATCGAGCCACGAAACATCGTCGCCACCCAGTTGAAGACCTTCACCCCGGTGGGCACCGCGATCAGCATGGTGGTGTACATGAAGAACAGCTCCGCCACCAGCGGCAGCCCGACCACGAACATGTGGTGGGCCCAGACCAGGAAGGAGAGGATGGCGATCGCTGCCGTGGCATAGACCATGGAGGCATAGCCGAACAGCCGCTTGCGGGAGAAGGTCGGAATGATCGCCGAGACGATGCCGAAGGCCGGCAGGATCATGATGTAGACCTCGGGATGCCCGAAGAACCAGAACAGGTGCTGGAACAGCACCGGGTCACCGCCGCCGGCCGCGTTGAAGAAGCTGGTGCCGAAGTTGATATCCATCAGCATCATGGTGATCACCCCGGCCAGCACCGGCATCACCGCGATCAGCAGGAAGGCGGTGATCAGCCAGGTCCAGACGAACAGCGGCATGTCCATCATGCGCATCCCCGGCGCACGCAGGTTGAGGATGGTGGCGATGATGTTGATGGCGCCGAGGATCGAGCTGATCCCGGCGATATGCAGCGAGAGGATGAAGAAGGTGGTGGACGGTGGCGCGTAGGTGGTGGAGAGCGGCGCGTAGAAGGTCCAGCCGAAGTTGGGCCCGCCCCCAGGCATCAGCAGGGTGCTGAGCAGCAGGGTGAAGGCCACCGGCAGCAGCCAGAAGCTGAAGTTGTTCAGGCGCGGCAGGGCCATGTCCGGGGCACCGATCTGCAGCGGCACCATCCAGTTCGCCAGCCCCACGAAGGCCGGCATGATCGCGCCGAACACCATGATCAGGCCGTGCATGGTGGTCATCTGGTTGAAGAACTCGGGCTGTACCAGCTGCAGGCCGGGCTGGAACAGCTCGGCTCGCACCACCAGGGCGAAGATCCCGCCGATGAAGAACATGGTCAGCGAGAAGATCAGGTAGAGGCTACCGATCTCCTTGTGGTTGGTGGTCAGCAGCCAGCGCATCAGCCCGCGGGGCCGGGCATGGCCGGCCTCGGCCATGCCGCCGGCAGTGGCCGTGCTGTGCTCGGGGGTCGGCTTGGGGGGCAGTGTCGAAGCCATCGGAAATCTCCCTGTGACGTCGCGGTAGAGAAACGGAAAGCCGTCGGCTACTCGTCTTGCTCGAGCAGCTCGGCGATTTCCGACGGTTGCACGCTGTCGCCGGACTCGTTGCCCCAGGCATTGCGTTCGTAGGTAACCACGGCAGCGATCTCCACCGCATTGAGGGTGTTGCGGAAGGCCGGCATGGCGGACCCGGACACACCGTCGATCACGGTGCTGATATGGCGCTCCGGCTCGTCCAACAGCGCCTGGTTGCCCGCCAGCGCCGGGAAGGCCGGCGGGTTGCCGGTGCCATCCGGCTGGTGACAGGAGGCACACACCGAGCCGTAGACCTGCTCGCCACGCTCCATCAGCTCGTCCATCCCCCACTCGCGATCGACGCCCTGGGCCTCCTGGGCGGCGGCCTCCTTGCGCTCGACCAGCCACTCGTCGAAGCGCTCCTGCTCGACGGCCTCGACCACCACCGGCATGAAGGCATGGTCCTTGCCACACAGCTCGGCGCACTGGCCGCGATAGATCCCGGGCTCCTCGATGCGCACCCAGTTCTCGTTGACGAAGCCGGGAATGGCATCCTGCTTGACCGCCAGGTCGGGCACCCACCAGGAGTGGATGACGTCATCGGAGGTCAGCAGCAGTCGCACCTTCTGTCCCACCGGCAACACCAGCGGTTCGTCCACCTCGAGAAGGTAGTGTTCGCCCTTCTCGTCGGCGCCACTGATCTGCTCGCGGGGCGTCCCAAGGTTGGAGGTGAAGGCAACCTCCTCGCCCAGGTACTCGTAGCGCCAGCGCCATTGCTGGCCGGTGACCATGATGTCGAGATCGGCCTCGGAAGTGTCATACATGTTCTTGAGGGTCGCGGTGGCAGGCACCGCCATGCCCACCAGGATCAGCAGCGGGATCGCCGTCCAGATCACTTCCACGCTGGTGTGCTCGTGGAAGGTGGCGGCCTTGGCGCCGCGGGAATGGCGGTAGCGGAACAGCGAGTAGAACATCGCACCGAAGACGATGACCCCGATGACCACGCAGATCCAGAAGATGATCATGTGCAGGGAGTAGATGTCACGGCTGACCGCCGTGACGCCAACCGGCATGTTCCAGCCATTGGCCAGCGCAATCGGGGTCAGGGCTGCGGAGGCCAGCCCCCCCGCCATCCACACGAGCAACGTGCGCATCGGCGCCTCCTCAGGGTCATTGTTGTATTAGCGAGCGCTTGCAGCAGTATAGAAGAGTGCGACGGTTCGTCACGGCTGCCATCCAGGGCCAGGTAAACGGGCTCGTCAACGCTGCTGCTCAGCGCGCGGCCAGCACCGCCACGAGTGCCACCAGCACCACGAACACCACTCCCATGAGCAGCCCCGCCGCGATGAAGGTGCCCGGGCGGTTGGACGCGAAATCCTCGCGCCGCCGGGCATCCTTCTGCACCCCCAGGAAGGCCGCCAGCACCGACTTGATCGCTTGCCACATCCCGTTTCTCCTCAATCAACAGCTGACGGACTCCCCACCACCCTAGACCATGCCGACAGCGGCGACCCGTGGAGACATTCCACGCCAGGCGTCACAGCCGACGAATTCCTCTTCGCTGCAACGCACAAAACCGCAATCATCTTCTACACTCAAGATGAGAGCCGCCCTTGACCCGAGATCCCGCCAGGCGCCTGAAGGAGACCGACCATGACCAAGCAGAAAGACACCACGGCAAACCCTGCCCTGGCCGCCGCCCAGCCGATGATGGAGTGGTGGCAGAAACAGTTCAGCCAGGGGGCCACGCCCATGGCGCGCATGCAACTGGCCTGGATGCAGAGCATGGCCGACGCCATGCAGTTTGAGGCCGAGTTCCTCCAGTCTCTCGCCGAAAGCGGCCAGAAGATCGCCCAGTCCTTCAACGGGGAGATCCCGCAGAGCCCGGCCGAGATGCAGGAGCGTTACCAGCAGCTCATCAAGGAGGTCAGCGAAGCCCAGATGGAACGGATGCAGAAGGCTGCAGAGCTCTCCCATGACTTCCGCAAGCGCATCTGGGAAGAGATCTGAGCCCTCCTCGATGACCGCCGGGGGCATCGCCCCGAGAGTCGCGCAAGGAGGAGAACGGCACGGCGGGGTCACCCCTGCCGTGCCGTACTCTTGGTGGGGAAGATGGAGTGGCCATCGCCGCGAGGCGTGAGCTCAGCAGATCTCTTCCCAGAGACGCTGACGAAACTCCTTGGGCAAGCGGGCCACCCTGCCGACCCGTGCAGCATGGGCATCGGCCACCTCCTTCGCAGCGTCCTGGCAGCAACTGCCCAGAACGGGAGGGTTCTGGAGTGCTCGCTGGTCGGCGAGGCAGCTCACCACCCTGCTGCCGGCCATGGTGCAGACGGACAGGAATTCGGCCTCCAACTGGAAAGCCTCGACCAGCGAGGCCATCCAGGCCTGCTGCAGCCGGATCATCGGATGGGTCGCGTCCATCCAGTGGTGAAGCCACCAGTCGCAGACCGGCAAGGAGGCCTCAACCGTCGACATCGGCGACGGACCGTGACCAACGGACGGTGCCGGAACGGAGACGACCGAGGCGGGCACGACTTGCTCGGCCACGATGTGTCTAGCGGTTGACATCTTGATGTCCCTCGAGAAGGGCGTAGTGGTGCAACCGAGAAGTGTAGTACCGGCACGCCTCGCCCGGTCAGACGATTTTGGCACGTGGTTATCCTGCAAAGCCTTGTCTCGAAGGCGCTTGGGAACCTGGCTCAGCCGAAGCCGAAGAGACGGGTGATCAGCGGCAGCAGGAAGGCGGTCAGCAGGCCCGTCAGTCCCATGGCCAGACCGGAAAAGGCACCGGCCACGACGCCCAGTCGAGCGAAGGCGTGGGCAGTGCCGAAGCCATGGGCCGCGAGACCGAGGGTGAAGCCCTGCACCACCGGGTCCTTGATGCGCAGCAGGCGGAAGATCCAGGGCCCCAGGGCGCAGCCGATCGAGCCAGTCAACAGTACCAGGCCGGCGGCGAGCGACGGAATCCCGCCGATCTGCTCGGCGATGCCCATGGCGATCGGCGAGGTGACGGAGCGCGGCGCCAGGGACAGCAGCGTCTCGGTGCGCGCGCCGAGCAGCATGGCCAAGCCCAGGGTGGAAGCCACCGCCGTGAAGATTCCCGCCCCACAGGCCAGCAGCAGCGGCCACAGCAGGCGCCGGACCCGTTCGCGATGGTCATACAGGGGGATCGCCAGGGCCACCGTGGCCGGCCCCAGCAGGAAATGGATGAACTGGGCTCCCTCGAAGTAGGTGCGATAGTCCATGTCCACCAGCAGCAGCAGGGCGATCAGCATGACGATGGAGAGCGTGACCGGGTGCAGCAACGGGGTACCGCCCACGGCGCGGTTGATCCGCACCGCCAGGGCAAAGACCAGCAGGGTCGCCAGCAGCGAGAGCAGCGGATTCCCCGAGAGGTAGACCCACAGCTGGTCGAAGGTGGCGATGTTCATGCCTTGCCTCCCGGCCCGCCGTTGCGCCGGGCATGACCATGCTGCAGGCGCTCCAGTACCCAGGCCGTCACGCCCAGGGTCACCGCCGTGGAAGCCACCAGGGTCACCACGATCGGCCAGAGGTCGGCGGCTATCAACTCGAAGTGCACCATCAACCCCACCCCGGCGGGCACGAACAGCAGCGTCAGGTAGCGCAGCAGCCCCTCTCCCGTCAGGCGCAGGCTCGAGGGCACCTTGCCGCGGATCATCAAGGCCACCAGCAGGATCACCATGCCGATCACCGGCCCCGGAATCGGCAGCGTGAGCCCCCGCGCCACCAGTTCGCCGGCAAACTGGCAGGCCAGCAGCATGCTCATTCCCATGATCAACGGCATCTTCGCCCTCCTCTCTGCAGCTGTTCTCGTGGCTGACAGTGTGACAGAAGCGGCGGGATCCGGGGCCTCGTCGAGACATCCGGCCAAGCAATTGATAAGGAAGCGCAAAAGGGACTTTTCATTTGCCCTGCGACGCGCTAGTATACGCCTCGTTCTCGGGGGCCAGGAACCACAGGCCAGGTAGCCCGAAAACGGTATCGGAGCGTGGCGCAGCTTGGTAGCGCGTTGCAATGGGGTTGCAAAGGTCGCAGGTTCGAATCCTGTCGCTCCGACCAGAAACATCAGTAAAAACGGTCACTTAGCTCACAGAGCAGGTGGCCGTTTTTCGTTGCGTCCCGCTCTAGGTGACATATAGGTGACACGCGTCGGAAACAGCCAGCAACGCTGAGCACCCTCTCCTACCCGTCCAGTCGCTCGCCCTCGCGATCTTCTCCCCGTCGCCAGCTCTACGGCTGCCCGCGAACACTTCACCCCACCTACCCACAAAACCGAAACATCTCCACTGTACTCCCCTCCTCCTTGGTTGACTTGGGGGCTAAGCCCCAAGGCAAGGCAACAGCCAACCACGAGACCCTAGCAGCCAGCAGTGCAACCTCTTCAGGCCCCAACGCCTGGCCTGCCGCTACGGCGAGCTGGTCGCCGATATCCTGGTCAACCGCCTGCTGCACACCGCCCTGCGGATGGTGATCTGGCTCTGCACTCCCCCTGCTCGCCCAGCAGTTCCACGCCCTACGCATGCGTTTCGGCAACGTCGGCACGCTGGCACTCCTCGAGCGGGGACCCACGGCCGACCGGCTCAACTGGACGCAGAGCCGCTACGCCCCACTGATGACGCTGGCTCACCCCTTCCTGTACGACCCGAGTCTGGATGCACGTTGGGAGCGCCAGCAGGCCTTCAGCCTGCGATTCGCCATGAACCGCCTCTTCGAACGCTACACCGCTACCCGCCTGCGCCACCCCCCTGGCACGCCGCCACGGGCTCAAGCTGATGGAACAGGGCCCACGGCGCTATCTGGGGCACGAGGCGAGCGGACGCGGCCGTCTGCTGATGCGTCCGGATATCACCCTGCTGGACGAAACCCGGCGAACGGTGGTCATCCTGAACACCACCACGAGGAAGCGCATCGAAGGGCCCGACCCGCTGGCGGCGCTATTCGCAGCGGATCTCTACCAGATGACAGCCTATGCTCATGCCTAAGACTGTGACTCGGTTGCCCTGCTCTACCCCGAACAGGCGCATCTGCGGGCCGGGCAACGCCATACTATGACACTGGCAGACCCGCAGACACCCAAGTTGACCCTTAGCGGTGTCCCTCTGAATGGGCAGGGAATCCGCGAAGACTTGCTGCGTGAAAATAACAAGACAAAGCAAAATGGTCTTGTGGCAGATGGTGTGGCGATCAGTCCATTTCGATGAATTTGAGACATCAGACAGTCTGGCAACCCGCGATGGCCGGCGCCTCCTGGACAAGTGCTTCATCTTCAAGGGCCGCCACCATGAAGCGGGCGAAATCCACCCTGCGGGTGAGGTTGCTTGCGAGGATGGGATCACCGACATGCCGGCTCCACACCGGAAGACCCTGGCTATCGCCTTCCTCGAGATCGCTTCCTCGGACTACGGTCCATCGGGTATCGCTTTCGAACACGCGCCGGCAGGCTTCCACCTGGTCATCTAGGTCCGCGAAACGGGTCAGGCGCGCCAGCCATCCGAAGACCTTCACGAAGGTCTTGAGCTTCCAGGAGTAGACGTCCTGGCCATCGCGGGAGATGTGCCAGCCACAGGAAAACACGAGGCGTGCCCCCGGCTTCGCGTGGTCGAGCACGGCCTGTGCCGTTCCTGTCGCGAACTGCTTAACGCCCCAAGGGACCAGCACCGTCAGCACGCCGTCGCAGCCTGCGACCGCCTGCTTGATCACTTCCGGGTCGTTCGTCGCGCCGGGAACGATCGTGATGCGACCCTTGAGGGCCCCGAGCTTGCCAACGCTCTGCGGGCGGCACACGCCAACCACCTCGTAACCCCGATCAAGAGCATGCTGCACCATGTACTGCCCCAGCTTCCCGGAAGCCCCTACGATGCACACCTTGTTCATCGTCATCCTCTCGCATTGTCCGGTGGTAGGCTCACGAGCTCGCCGTGCGCACGTATCAGAAAGTGCGGCCCACACCCTGTTCATGCCGACGGGTCCCCGACAGCCTGCGCAAGTTCTCTCATCCCAACATACCGCCTGAAACGGCGACGCCCAGAAAATCACGTTCATCACCGCGGCAATGGCCAGGTCGTAGAGTGCGCTCCAGTAGCAGGCCGTGATCCGCGGCGCGCCGCCCACTGCCCGAGCCACACCGAGCCGAGTACGATCATAGCGCCGCCGGCCTGCAGCGGGCTCAGCCTCTGGTCCAGCAGCATCCAGCCGAGCGCCACGGCGGTCAGCGGACTCATCATTCCGAGCATCGAGACCGCCGCCGGCTCGATGCGGGCGACGCCACGAAACCACAGAAAATAGGTCAGGGCGGCGCCAATCAGCCCGAGGTAGCCAAGGCCCACAAGATTGGTCGTTGTCAGGGCGGGCAGCACGGGTTCGCCGAACCAGGCCAGCGGCGCCAGCAGCAGGCCACCGGCAGTCAGCTGCCAGGCGGTGAAGGTCAACGGCGATACCGGTGGCTGCCACTTGCGGCTGAGCACGGTACCGGCCGACATCGAGAGAGCACCTCCGAGACCGGCCGCCAGGCCGAGCGGGTCCAGCTCGGCGGCGGGAGTGAGCACCAGCAGGGCGACCCCGCCGGCACCGGCCAGTGCCGCCATGACTGACAGCGTCATGATCGGCGTGCCCAGCAGGCCGCGAGCCAGCAGCACCACCCACAGCGCCTGCAGCGAGCCAAGGGTGGCGGCCACGCCGCCCGGTAGCCGATAAGCCGCCACGAACAGCAACGTCCAGAAGATCGCGAAATTGAAGGCGCCGAGCAACAGCAACCTGCCCCACCAGGCGCGCCCCGGCAGCCGGCGGACCAGCAACAGCAACAACAGGCCGGCAGGCAGGGCACGGAGCACGGCCAGGGTGACCGGATAGCCCGCGGGCAAGAGCTCGCTGGTGACAATGTAGGTGCTGCCCCAGACGGCGGGCGCCAGGGCAGTGAGCAGCAGGTTGGTCAAGCGGTTCATGGCGATGCCTCGCATCGGCAAGGGCACCGGGCTCGCCCGGCGCAGGAGATCAGGAGGTGAGCTCGTTGGCGACGAGCCGCAGGTTGTCGCGTAGCTGCGCGCGCAGGCTGTCCAAGGGCCCATTGACCAGCCGTTGTCCCGTCTCGCGCACGATCACCGTGGGCACCACGCTGACCCGCAGCCGCCGGGCCAGTCGCTGATTGGCCTGGACGGCCTCGAGGGTCGCCGGGTCCTCCATCAGCCGCCAGAAGGCAGAGGTGCCAAACCCGGCTTCTTGGGCGATCGCCCTGAGCACCCTGGGATCCGCGACGTTGTGGGCCTCGCTGAGGTGCGCGGCCTGGATGGCATCGAACATCTGCCAGTGCCCTGCCTGGCCGGCCAGGGATTGCGCGGCCTGGCAGGCCAGTGCCCCGGGCAAGCCATGGGGATAGTCGAAGGGAGCCGAGCGCATGCCTTCGATGTTGAAACGCTGGGGTGCCTCACTGGCTTCCTGGCAGGCCGCCCAGTGGTCGAGGATCGTCGCCTTGGCCTGTGCCATGGAGCCGAAGACTTCCACCATGCGCGCGGGGCTGTCCTGCAGGACGAAGGTACGATGGCGGATGTGCAGCTCGAACTCCTCGGCCAGACGATGCAGCCGCGGCGACAGGTTGAAGCACCAGCCGCAAACGACATCGTGGAAGAAGTCGAGGTTGAGTGAGGGAGGCGAGAGAGTCATCAGGCGCTCACCTCCTCGGTAGACTGTGAGGCAAATGACGAGATGTCTCGGCCAGCGGCCAGGCGCGCAGCAATCTCGGCCACGTGGCGTCCTTGGAAGCGGGCGCCAGCCAGTTCCGTATCGCTTGGCTGGCGCGAACCGTCCCCGCCAGCCACGGTGCCGGCGCCATAGGGTGAGCCGCCGACGACCTCGTCGTGTCGCATCTGGCCCGAGAAGGTGTAGGGCAGCCCGGCGATCAGCATGCCGAAATGCAGAAGGGGCACCTGGGTGGAGAGCACCGCCGCCTCATGGCCGCCATGCTGCGAGCCGGTGGAGGTAAAGACGGCACCCACCTTGCCGACCAGAGAATTGCGTGCCCATAGCCCGCCGGCCTGATCGATGAACTGTTTCATCTGCGCGGCCATGTTGCCGAAGCGCGTCGGCGTGCCAAGGATGATGGCGTCGTAGTCGGGCAGGTCCTCGACCTTGGCCTCCGGGGTGTCGTCGGCGACATGGCCTGCCGCCTTGCGCACCGCCAGCGGTGCCGTCTCGGGTACACGACGGATGTCGACTTTTACGCCAGGGACGCTGCGCGCGCCCTCGGCTTCTGCCTCGGCAAGGGTGCGGATATGGCCATAGCTTGAGTAGTAGAGAACGAGAACGCGGGTCATGGTGAGCCTCTCTGTTTCGGTGGGGTGACGAAACAGAGCATGAAGCAGCATGAATGCGAGAATAAGCGGGAAAGGGAAAAGACATTCTTTACTCATGGTAAAGAATATCAGGAGACGCGGGCTTCGGTGTCGGGGGTCAGCTCCCCAGCCGTTCCTTGAGATGGTCAAGGAAAGCCAGGGTCTTGGCATCGGTGCCCAGCCGCGAGGCGGTGACGGCATAGACCTGCCGGGTCGGCAGCTCGAACGCCGGGAGCACCCGCACCAGCTGGCCGGCCCCCTCGGCCCGATCGGAGATGAAGTCCGGCAGGGCACCGATGCCCCGACCGGCGATCAGCATATCCCGCAGCATCAGGCTGCTGCCGACCTCCAGGCGCGCGGGGCAAGCCACCGAAACCGCGCCGTCAGGCCCATGCAGCGACCAGTGGCTTACATCATCGGCCAGCAGGTAGCTCACCGCTTCGTGGGTGGCGAGTTCCTCCGGCATCTGCGGAGTGCCGTGGGCTGCCAGGTAAGCCGGGCTGGCGAACAGCCGCTGATGCACCGGCGCGATGCGGCGGGCGATCAGGCTAGAGTCCGGCAGGGTGGCGCGCACCCGGATCGACAGATCGAAGCCCCCCTCGACCATGTCGATCACACGGTCCTCGAGGGCCAGCGACACCTCAACCTCGGGGTAGCGCTCCATGAAACCGGGCAAAAGCGGCGAGAGCACCATCAGGCCGAAGGACTGGGGCGCATTGATACGCAGCCGCCCCCGCACGCGGTCGGTATGCTCGCGAACCCTTTCCTCGACCTGCTCGACCTCCTCGAGCAGACGGCGACTTTCCTCGTAGTAGAGGCGGCCCTGCTCGGTCAGTGCCATCCGGCGGGTGGTACGGGTGAGCAAGGTGCAACCCAGGTGCTGCTCCAGGCGCTTGGTGTCGCGACTCAACAGTCCCGGCGATACGCCGAGATCCTCCGCCGCCCTGGAGAAGCTGCCACGTTCCACGATGCGGCAGAAGGCCCTCATGACCGCCAATCTGTCCAAGGTATGACTCCGTGCATCCTGCGAGGAAGGGAGGGGCGACTTGCTACTCAAAGCAGGTGTGGCCGGCGGCTTCGGTCCAATGGTTACGCAAATCATGCGTCATGCCCGCCCCTTATCCTTGGGTTCAGTGGGCTTGAAGGTGATGCTCTGCCGATGTTTCCCGCTCGAGAAGGACAACCGCCGTCCTGGTTATACCAGTCATCTTTGGCCGCAAGCCAGTGAATGAGTGCCGCGGGATGCAAGCCAAGCGATCGTCCAGGAGCCGTACCACCCCGCAACGCTGTCGCCGACACGCCGCCGCTTCGCGGCGAATCGCGCTGCAAGCAGCAGGCCCACGAACCTAGCAGCGGCACGCAATGGGTGAAGCTCCAAGATCCTAAGGGCACCGAGACGCGCGGGCTCCTCGAACGAACCGCCTTGGGCGATGTATGGGGCGTCGGCCGGCGTCTGGTCGAGCGGCCGACCCTGCAGAGCATCGAGACTGCCAGGGATCTCCGCCAGGCCGACCCCAAGGCTATCCGCCGGCGTTACTCCGTTACCCTCGAGCGAACTTTGCGCGAGCTCCAAGGCACGCCCTGCATCGAGCTCAATGATGTGCGCAACAGGGCCTGGCCGCCATCTACCGGCGCGGGTACCGATTCATGAAAGCCGGAGTGATGCTGCTGGACCTCGTCAATGCCAACCCGCAGCAGCGCTCGCTGCTGGATACCCCACAGCGCCAAGCCGAATGCGAACGTAGCGAACGCCTGATGGCCACCCTGGACGAGCTCAAGGAGAAGATGGGGCGTGGAACCGTGAAGCTGGGGTACGCCCAGCAAGAACGCCACTTGGCACCTGCGCTGGGCTCACCGCACTCCCCGCTGGACGACGAACTGGGTCGAGTTACCGAAAGCTGCCACCTGACACAACATAAGACAGATCTAAAATAAAGCGCGGGCTTGCCGATCAGACACTCTGATTAGCGAAGAAGCTTCCCGCAGATCGAGTGATAGGTATGACCTTCCATCGTGATGCGATGGAAGAAACAGCCTCTTGCCGACTGACAAAGGGCTTTCATGATGAGAGCCGAAAAAACCATTAAGGAGTTGTTCATGAACGCAGGAAACGCGCGGATGATTGGTTACGGCAAGCTGCTGCTGGCAATGCTGGTATTGGTGACGGGCTGTGCGGCCAAGGCGTCCTCCTCGGCCAACATGCAAGCTGATCTGAAGGGCTACACCCTCCCGCAGCAGCCCGCGGCCGATGAGGGTATGGTCTACGTGGTAAGCCCTGAGATGGTAGGCACACTGGTTCGCTTCAATGTCTTCCTGGATGACAAGGCAGATACCTCCGAGGTCGGTTATAACCGGGGTAAACAGCATATCTACTTCCCCGTCGAGCCGGGTCAGCACACCGTCTACTCCAAGGCAGAGAACTGGGCTTCCATCGATATCAATGTCGAGCCCGGCAATACCGTGTTCCTTCGCCAACACCCGAAAATGGGCCTGATGATGGCTCGCAACACTCTCTCCTTGCTGGATGAGTTGGAAGGTACCTACTTCGTCAAGGAGACAGGGCTGGGAACGCTCAAGCCCGCCGAGTAACCCCACCCGCTCAAGGGCCTTGCCGACCTGGATTGGCAAGGCCCACCGTCGAGACCGCCGAATATTCGCTTGGCGGCATTCCATACGTCCCTTCCATTAGGCAGCTCCATAGCTGTAGGGTCCCGGCTGATCAACATATGGGATCCTACAAATAGCGGTTCGCTTGAAACTGGAGACCGCCGTCCACGCTATCAGATCAAATATACATCGTGGTTTCATCCTGAAGATGCATGGCACCACTACCTCGCTCAGCAGTGACACTTGGCGTTTCATCAAAGCGTCTCCGGTAGGCACGTGTGAAGTGCGCCGGTTGGGTAAAACCGGTGGCCAGGGCTGCCTCGGTCACGAGGCAGCGGCTATCGGCCAACAATTGGCGTGCGCGGTCAAGACGCATCCCCAGATAGCACTGCTGCGGGGTCTCCCCGAAGTAGCGCTGAAACAGTCGCGTCAACTGACGCTGAGACTGCCCCACCAGCAGGCACACCTCGGGGATCGGTAGCGCCTGGGCCAAGTTGGCCTCCATCACGGCCAGCGTCCGCACCACGCTGCGTGGTAGCTCCCCATACCGGTGTTGCTGACTACCTCCACCATCGCCTCGCGCCCTTTCATGAACGAGCTGCCGCCCCACGGCGTCGGCCAAGGCCGGCCCGTAGGCTCGCTCTATCCACTCCAGCATCATGTCGATGCTCGCTGCCCCACCCGAGCCCGTCAGCCGCGTGGTATCGAATTCAAAGCGCGCTGGACTGATCTCCAACTCGGGGAACTCGAGACGAAAGGCGGGCACGCTCTCCCAGTGCAGTGCCACCCGGTGCCCCTCCAGCACTCCCGCCCTCGCCAGAATGAAGGGGGCGGTGTCCAGCCCACCCAGCCAGCCGCCATGGGCAGCGATGCGCCGCAACACGGCGCGATCCTGGAAGCGTACCGTCGCCTCCGCCTCGTAGGAGGAAACGACCATCAGGCGCGTGATGTCCTCCAGCGACTCCAGCGCGCCGTCCACGTCGATGCGAACGCCATTGCTGGCCACCACCGCTTCACCGTCCGCCGAGAGTAGCCGCCAGGCAAAGAGGTCACGGCCGAAGCGATTGGCCACACGCAGCGGCTCAAGCAGGCAGAACAGGGTCAGCATGGAGAAACGCGGAACCAGCCAAACGTTGAGGCTATGTTCGGCCTGCTCCGGCGTCAGCAGCGGCGGGGAATCGGGGCGTGGATAGGGCCACGCCGTTTCTGGAAAGTCTGTCATGGCGAACAGGATCAAGTCTGTGGCCAATTTAATCAAGTGATACCCGGCAGCGGCGGTTATCGTGGAACGCGACCCCGTAGCACAGTCCGTGGAGACGCCGCCATGACACACGTCACTCCCCTGGCCAATCGCCGACGCCTGGCCATCGAACACCACGGCCAGCGTGGTGAATTCGCTGCCCTATGGCTGCGCGAACGTAGCCCGGATGCCGAGACCCTGGACCCACGCACCGGCCAGCGCCTGATCGAGGCCGCCGAGCTGCCGCTGGACCTGAGCATCGAGTCCGCCGAGGTGGCGGAAGGCCGGCTTCGCCTGTGCTTCAGCGACGGTCATTGCACCGCTTTCGACCTCGCGGCGCTGTTCGACGATCAGGCCAGCGATCCTCCCCGGAAACTCTGGGATGCAGCCGGCGCACCACGCCCCGAGGCCGACTTCAGCGCTGCCCTGGCGGACGACCAGGCGCTGTCGGATATGCTCGAGGCGCTGCATCGCGATGGCTTCGTGATCGTCTCCGGGGTTCCCATCGAGACCGACGGCATGCAGCCGTTGATCGACCGTATCGGTCCGCTACGGCGCACCAACTGGGGGGGCATCGCCGACGTAAAGTCGGTGGCCGACGCCTACGACCTGACAATGACCCAGCGGGGCCTGGAGCCGCACACGGACAACCCCTACCGCGACCCCATTCCCGGCTACATCTGGCTGCACTGCCTCACCAACGCCGCCGAGGGCGGTGACAGCACCTTGGCCGATGGCTTCATGGCGGCCCGGTTGCTGCGCGAGCGAGATCCCGCTGCGTACGCTTGCCTTACCCGGGTCACCCCCGGCTTCCGCTATCGCGACGCTGACACCCACCTGGAGAGCGAGGGGCCACTGATCGAGCTGGACAGCCACGGCGACCCGGTTCGCGTGCGCTATTCCAACCGCACCGAGAGAGTTCCGGCCCTGCCCGCAGAAGAGCTAGAGACGTTCTACGCCGCTCGCCGGGCCTTCTATCAGCTGATCACAGGCCAGGAACTGACGCTGCAGCTCAAGCTCGATCCGGGCCAGATGTTGATCATGGATAACTATCGCCTGCTGCACGGCCGCAGCGCCTTCCAGCTCGCCGATGGCGTTCGTCACCTGCGCCAGGGCTACGTCGACCGCGACAGCACGACCAGCCGCCGCCGCGTGCTGCGCCAACGACTGGCCACTTCTCAAGCCCAAGGAGTCCCCGCATGAATCAGGCCCGTTTCCGCCACTTTGGCGAGGCCCAGCGCGACGACTGGGCACTGATCGATGACCGTTTCCGCGACTATGTCGCCGATGCGCCGCGCCGGGTGCTCGACCATTTGCACCGCCTGGCCGGCGACCATCACGGCTACCCGGTGGATCGCTACGAGCACAGCCTGCAGACGGCAACCCGGGCGCTGCGCGACGGCGCCGACGAGGAGATGATCGTCTGCGCGCTGCTCCACGACATCGGCGACGACCTGGCGCCGGCCAACCATGCCGAGATTGCCGCGGCCATCCTCGAGCCCTTCGTCGACCCGCTAAACGCCTGGATGATTCGCCACCACGAGCTCTTCCAGGGCTATCACTACCGCCACTTTTTCGGCCAGGATCCTCACGCCCGCGAGCAGTACCGCGACCATCCGGCCTATGAACGCACCGTGCGCTTCTGCGACCACTGGGACCAGGCCAGCTTCGACCCCGACTACGACACCCTCCCCCTCGAACACTTCGTGCCCATGGTGGAGAAGGTGCTGGGACGTACACCCCGCGGCGGTCTACCCGAGCCGCTCTCCGAGGAGGCACTGCGATGAGCCGGACCTGCGCCCAACAGCTGCTGCACCTGCTGGAAGCCTATGGCGTGGATACCGCCTTCGGCATCCCCGGGGTGCATACCATCGAGCTCTACCGCGCCCTGGGCGACAGCGCGATCCGCCATGTCACCCCGCGCCACGAACAGGGTGCCGGCTTCATGGCCGATGGCTACGCCCGGGCCAGCGGCCGTCCGGCGGCCTGCTTCATCATCACCGGCCCCGGCATGACCAATATCGCCACCGCCATGGGCCAGGCCCTGGCCGATTCGGTGCCGATGCTGGTGATCTCCAGCGTCAACCGCCGTGACACCCTGGGGCGCGGTCAGGGGCGCCTGCATGAGCTGCCCAGTCAGCAACAGACTCTGGCCGGCGTCAGTGTCTTCAGCCACACCCTGCATGATCCGGCGGCACTACCGGAGATCCTGGCCCGCGCCTTCGCGATCTTCCGCGGCGCGCGTCCGGGACCGGTGCACATCGAGATTCCCATCGACCTGTTCGATGCTCCGGTCCCCGAGTCTGCGCCGCGCCCGATCGAGGTATTTCCCCCGGCGCCCGCCCCGGCCGCCATTACTCGAATCGCCGAATGGATGACCAGCGCCGAGCGCCCCCTGCTGCTGCTGGGCGGGGGCTGCGTCGCCGCTCCTGACGCCGCCCGCGCACTGGTGGAGCGCCTGCAGGCCCCGACTCTTACCACCATCAATGCCAAGGGCGTGCTGGGCCAGGATCACCCCCAGGATCTGGGGGCCACCGCCAGCCTGCCCGCCGCGCGTCGGCTGGCGGCCGAGGCCGACGTCATCCTGGCGCTGGGCACCGAGCTTGGCGAGACCGACTATGACCTGGTGTTCGATGAGGGCTTCCGCCTCACCGGGCGGCTGATCCGGGTGGACATCGACCCCCAGCAGCTGGGCCGCAACCACGCCGCCGATCTGGCCCTGGTGGCCGACGCCGGCGAGACCCTGACCGCCCTGTTACGGGCGCTGCCCGAGGCTCGCGCCGACGATGGTCGTGCCGCGGCGGTTCGCCGTGAGCTGGCCTTGGCCAAAGACCCCGAGCTGACACCCTATGTGCCACTCTACGCCACCCTGCAGGCAACGCTTCCCGAGGCGATCCTGGTAGGTGATTCCACCGGGCCGGTTTACGCCGGCAACTTTCTCGCCTCCTTGCCCGCGCCACGTCGCTGGTTCAATGCCGCCACGGGCTACGGCACCCTCGGCTATGGCCTGCCCGCCTCCCTGGGCGCCGCCCTCGCCTGTCCGCAGCGGCCCGTCGTGGCCTTGGTCGGCGACGGTGGCCTGCAGTTCGTGATCGGCGAGCTGGCCACCGCCCGCGACCTCGACCAGCCCGTGGCAGTGGTGATCTGGAACAACCAGGGCTACGACGAAATTCGCCGCTACATGGCCATGAACGAAGTGCCCCAACTTGGCGTCGACCTGACGGCACCGGATTTCGCCGGACTGGCCGACGCCTATGCCTGCCGCTATCTGAAGGCGGGCGATCCGACGACCCTCGGCGACGCCCTCGGGCAGCTGGGCGCGGCGCACTCACCGCTGCTCATCGAGGTCGATGCCGAGGCCTGGATGGCAGCCACTCGATGATCGCGACCGACAATTCACACACGAGGTTTCCTGACATGCGTAGATCCGCTCTCCTGACCGCCCTGGCGCTCACCAGCCTACTGCCGCTCACTGCACAGGCGGCACAGGACGCCAGCATCGAGCTGCGCCTGGTAGTGCCTCCCTGGCCAGGGGTGACGGTGAAGTCGGAGATTTTCGCCCAGCTGGCCGAACCACTCGGCTACCGGGTCGAGGCCCTGGAGATCAGCTCGACGGTGGGCTACCAGACCCTGCAGAGCGGCGAAAGCGACGCCTTTCTGGCCGGTTGGCTGCCTTCCCAGCAGAAAAGCTACGACGCCGCCATGGAGCAGGGCAACATCGTCGACCTGGGCAACAACGTGACCGGCGCCCGGATGGGCTTCGCGGTACCAGGCTACGTCCATGATGCCGGCGTCACCCACGCCAAACAGCTGGCGGACCCGGACATTCGCGAGCGCTTCGGTGCCGAGATCTATTCCATCGAAAGTGGCTCCACGGTAAGCGACCACCTCCACGGCGCCGTCGAGGCCGATACCTACGGGCTCAGCGGCTGGACCCTGCGGGAGTCCTCGACGCCGGGGATGCTGGCCGAGGTGGATGCCGCCAGGCGCGATGAGCGCTGGATCCTCTTCTACGGCTGGACGCCCCACTGGATGGCACCAGTGCATGACATGGAGATCCTCGACGATCCGGCTGGGGTCTTCGGCGAAGACAATGGTCGCAGTGATGTGCGCACCATCGTGGCCCGTGACTACCAAGAGTCCCACCCCAACATGGCCCGCCTGCTGGACCAATTCGAACTGACCGCCGACGAACAGAGCGCGTTCATCCAGGCGTACAGCCTTGAAGAGGGCGAACTGGCGAGCGTCGCCCGCGAGTGGCTGCAGGCCCATCCCGATCGGGTGGCCAGCTTCATCGACGGCGTCAACACCCACGACGGCGAGCCTGGCCTGGCGGCGGTTCGCGCCAGCCTGAAGTGATACTTACCGGGCCGGCGGGAAGCCGGCCTCAGCGCTTCCGAGAGTGAGGAATGCTATGCGCTATTCACGACTGACCGACCGCATCGCCGGCGAGGGGGCTGCGGCCTGGGATATCCACTACCGCGCCCTGGAACGTCAAGCCGCCGGCGAGGAGATCACGGTGCTCTCGGTGGGCGACCCCGACTTCAATACCCCGGCGCCCATCGTGGAGAGCGCCGTCGACAGCCTGCGCGGCGGCGCCACCCACTACCCCGACGTGCAGGGCAAGCTGGCGCTGCGCCAGGCCATTGCCGCCGACTATCGCCGCCAGGGCCTCGAGGTGGGGCCTGATAACGTCATTGTCATGGCCGGCGCCCAGTGCGGTCTCTATGCCGCAGCCCAGTGCCTGCTCGACCCCGGCGACGAGGTACTGGTGCCCGAGCCCGGCTATGTCACCTATGAAGCGGTACTACGCGCCACCGGCGCCGAACTGGTGCAGGTGCCGCTGCGTGGCGAGGCGGACTTCCACCTGGAGCCGGCAGCCCTGGAGGCGGCTATCACCCCGCGGACCCGCGCCATCCTGCTCAATAGCCCCCACAATCCCACAGGACAGCTGATCGACGCGGCGAAATGGGAGGCCATCGCCGAGCTGTGCCGTCGTCACGACCTGTGGCTGATCTCCGACGAGGTCTATGCAGAGCTGATCTTCGAGGGCCAGCATCTCTGCCCCGCCACACTGGCTGGCATGGCCGAGCGCACTGTGGTGATCAGCAGCCTCTCCAAATCCCATGCCATGACCGGCTGGCGTCTGGGCTGGATTGTGGGCCCCGAACCGCTGATCCACCATCTGACCCACCTGGCGCTCTGCATGCTCTATGGCTGCCCGGACTTCATCCAGGACGCCGCCTGCGCCGCTCTCGAGGCCCCTCCCGCCGAGCTCGGCGCGATGCGTGAAGTATACCGCGCACGCCGCGACACGGTCTGTGAGGCGCTCGCCGAGAGCCCCGCGGTCACGGCGATCCGCCCGCCGGCGGGAATGTTCCTGATGGTGGATATTCGTGCGACCGGCCTCTCCTCGCAGGCCTTCGCCGATCGCCTGCTCGATGAGGAAGGTATCTCGGTGCTCTCCGGCGAGGCCTTCGGGCCCTCGGCGGCGGGCTTCGTCCGTCTCAGTCTTACCGTGGAGGCCGAGCGCCTGGCCGCGGCCAGCCACCGCCTGGCGGCCTGCGCCGAACGTGCTCGTGCCGAACTGTCACCCACCCAGGCCTCGGAGGCCTCTTGCCTATGACATCATCGCTAGAGCTCTCCCCCTCTCCGCAGGCCGCCACCGCCCCGGCGGTAGTGGCCGACCACCTGATCAAGCATTTTGGCGATCTGGAGGTGCTCAAGGGCGTCTCCCTCGAGGTTCCCGAAGGCACCGTCACGTCCATCATCGGCGCCAGCGGCTCCGGCAAGAGCACCCTGCTGCGCTGCATGAACCTGCTGGAAAGACCCGACCAGGGCGAGTTGGCGATTGCGGATGAGGCGATTCGTTTCACCCGCAATTCCCAGGGCGACATCATCGGTCTGGACCGGCGGCAGCTACAGCGACTGCGCGCCAAGGTCACCATGGTCTTCCAGCAGTTCAATCTCTGGCCTCACCTGACCGTGCTGGGCAACGTCATCGAGGCCCCCATGCGAGTCAAGGGGCTCTCCCGCAAGCGGGCCACCGCGCTGGGCGAGCACTACCTCGAGCGGGTCGGCATGGCCGACCGGCGCGACGCCTACCCTGCCTTCCTCTCCGGCGGCCAACAGCAGCGCGTGGCCATCGCCCGTGCGCTGGCCATGGAGCCACGCCTGCTGCTCTTCGACGAACCCACCTCGGCACTGGACCCGGAACGGGTCAACGAAGTGCTCGGAGTGATCCGCGGCCTCGCCGACGAGGGCCGCACCATGCTGCTGGTCACCCACGAGATGCACTTTGCCCGCGAGGTCTCCGACCAGCTGGTCTATCTCGACCAGGGCCGCATCGCCGCCTCGGGCACCCCGGATGACGTCTTCGATGACCCCCGCTGCCGCCAGTTCATGGCGCCGGCAGCCTGAACGCTCCACCAACCATAACGACAGGAGAAGTCGATGAAATTTCCGATGATGATTGCCACCGCGGTAACCGCCCTGGGCCTTGGCCAAGCTGCCCAGGCCGGTGATCCCCTCCAGGTGGGCATCTCCGGCGAACCCTATCCGCCCTTCACCTACAAGGCCGCCAGCGGCGACTGGACCGGCTTCGAGGTGGAACTGGCTCACGCGATCTGCGCGGCCATGGAGCGCGAGTGCGAGATCGCGCCCACTGGCTGGAGCGGCATCATCCCCTCGCTCAAGGCCGGCCGCATCGACATGATCATGAATTCCATGTCGATCACCGAGAAGCGCCAGCGGGTCATCGACTTCACCCGCCCCTACTACTTCACCCCGGGCTCATACGTGGCGGCCAGCGAGCGCGACCTCGACATCCCCGACGGCCTGGACGGCCTGGTGATGGGCGTGCAGAGCGCCACCACCAACGCCACCTATGCACGGCGCGAACTGCGCGACAGCGGCGTGGAGATCCGCCTTTACGACCAGGCGGAGCAGGTCAACAACGACCTGCTGGCCGGGCGGCTCGACGTGATCCTGGCCGACGAGATCGCCATGGTGCAGTTCCTCGAGCGCGACGAGGCCGAAGGTTTCGAGATCAAGGCCACCGCCCCGCAACACGCGGCCTATGGCGAGGGTATCGGCATCGGTCTGCGCCAGGAAGACGACGCCCTGGAAGCCGACCTCAACGAGGCAGTCGCCGCGGTGATTGAAGACGGCACCTGTGCCAGCCTTTCCGAGGAGTACCTGGGCACCGACGTCTGCGTCTACGACTGAGGCTTAACCAGCCAGTCATCGCATCCCCCGACGCTGCCGGCGTCGGGGGCGCTTCGTCCTGTGACCAAGGAAAGACTCGACAATGACTGCCATGACACCGGAGGGGCTCGGCGACTGGGCCGGGCCCATCCTGAGCGGCGCCCTGACCACGGTGCAGATCGCCGTGCTGGCCTACGCCATCGGCCTGGTGCTGGGGTTGCTGGGGGCCGGCGCAAAGCTCAGCCCCTGGGCGCCCTTACGTGGCGTGGCCACCGCCTACTCGACGCTGATCCGGGCGGTACCCGAGCTGCTGCTGATCATTCTGCTCTACTATGCCGGTCCCCAGGCACTGGATGCCTTGCTGGCACGCTTGGGAATCGCCGGTGCCGTGCAGATCACCGGCTTCGCCACTGCCGTGGGCGTGCTGGCCTTCGTCCAGGGGGCCTACATGACCGAGGTGTTCCGCGGCGCCATCCTCGCCATCCCGCAGGGCCAGCTGGAGGCCGCGGACGCCTTCGGCTTCTCGCGCTGGACGCGCTTTCATCGCTTCATACTGCCGGCCATGTTGCCCAACGCCCTGCCGGGCATGTCCAACCTGTGGCTGATCCTGATCAAGGACACCGCCCTGATCAGCGTGATCGGCTTCAACGAGCTGTTCTTCACCATCCAGCAAGCCGCTGCCAGCAGCCGCGCCTACTTCCTCTTTTATGCCGCCGCCGGCGTCATCTACCTGCTGATGACCCTGACCTCCACGGCGCTGTTTGCCCGCCTCGAGCGCTATGTGCGCCGTGGCCAACCCACGGAGGCCTGAGATGGACTTTTCCTGGCTGAGTGATCCCTTCTATCAGGGCTACCTGTGGGAGGGCTTCGTCAATACCCTGTGGCTGCTGCTGGTCTCTTCAGTGGGCGGTCTGATCCTCGCCGTGGGGGTGGCCCTGGCTCGACTTCGCGGACCGCAGCCTCTCGTCTGGCTGGCCTGGGCCTTCACGACTATGATCCGTGGCACCCCGCTGCTCGTGCAGCTGTTCTTCTTCTACTACGGGGTGGGACGCCTGCTGGAAGGGGTACCGGGCATGCGTGACAGCGTCCTCTGGCCGTTACTGAGCGATCCCTTCTTCTTCGGCGCCCTGACCTTCATCCTCAGTGTCGGCGCCTACTCCGGCGAGGTGATCCGTGGCGCCATGCAGAGCGTGCCTCGCGGCGAGCTGGAGGCCGGACGCGCCTTCGGTCTCTCCGGTTTCCAGGTGCTCTATCGGCTGTGGCTGCCACGGGCCATCCAGCTTTGCCTGCCGACGCTGACCGGCGAGATGATCCTGCTGCTCAAGTCGGTACCCCTGGTCTCCACCATCGCCCTGATGGACCTGCTGCAAGCCGCCAATATCATTCGCGACGAGACCTTTCTGGTCTACGAGCCCCTGCTGCTGATCGCCGGCATCTACCTGGCCACCACCATCGTGCTGACCCTGCTGCTGCGCCTGGTGGAACTCAATTTCCCCGGCATGCGCCCGACCCGGCGCCGCTGGTTGCCCATTCGCTGAGCAAGACGAGGCCTTATGCACGTATTGAACGAGCAGTTTATCGACAATGCCTGGGTAGACAGCCACGCCGAGGCTCGCCTCCCGCTGCTGGACCCGTTTCATGAGGCGGTGATCGGAGAGGTGACCCGCGGCGACCCCTTGGATGTCGATGCGGCGGTGGCCGCCGCACGCCGCGCCTTGCCCGACTGGCGCGACACTCCGGAAGCCCGCCGCGGCGAGCACCTGGAGGCCATCGCCGCGGGGCTCGAGGCGCGCCGCGAGGGCCTGGCCGAACTGTCGAGTCGCAACAGCGGCAAGCCCCTGGCCGAGGCCCACCAGGACCTGGACGACGCCATCGCCTGCTATCGCTACTACGCCACCCAGGCCCGGGCTCTGGGCAAGCGCCAGGGCCAGGCCGATGCGAGCGGCATCGAGGGGTTTTCGGCACGCCGTTACTGGGATCCCGTCGGCGTGGTGGGGCTGATCACTCCCTGGAACTTCCCCCTGGTCAGCAGCGCCTGGAAGCTGGCTCCCGCGCTCGCTGCCGGCTGCACGGTGGTGTTCAAGCCCTCCGAGGTCACGCCCCTGCCAGAGCGGGTGCTGGCGGAGGTCGTGATTGAGGCGGGGCTGCCCCCGGGGGTGGTCAATCTGCTGCACGGCGACGGCGAAGGGATCGGCGCGCCCTTGAGCCGCCACCCTGGCATCGACAAGTTCTCCTTCACCGGCAGCAACCCGGTGGGCGAAAAGGTGATGCAGGCCGCCGCCAGCGGGGTGCGGCCCGTCTCCCTGGAGTTGGGCGGCAAGTCGCCGATCCTGGTCACCGAAGATGCCGACCTGGAGCTCACCTGCGACCTGGTGATGGCCGGCATCTGCTATAACGCCGGCCAGATGTGTTCTGCCACCAGCCGGTTACTGGTGCACGAGCGCCTGGCGGACGACCTGTATGCGGCCATCGACGCCGAAATGGCCGCACTGCGTCCGGGCGCCCCCCTGGCCGAGGGGACAGATATGGGGCCGCTGGTCAGCGCCATGCAGCGCGATCGGGTGCAACGCTATCTGGCCCTGGCCGACCGGGAGGGTCTGCACAGCGAGACGCCCGCCGTTGCCCTGCCCGAGCAAGGGTTCTTCGTGACGCCGCGCCTCTACCGTGACGTGCCGCCCAGCAGCCGGTTATGGCGAGAGGAGATCTTCGGGCCAGTTCTCTGTGCCCGGCGGGTCGCCGACGACGAGGAGGCCATCGCCCTGGCCAACGACAGCGATTTCGGCCTGGCAGCCACCGTGGTGGCCGGTGACCCGGACCGCGCCGAGGCCATCGCACGGCGCCTGGAGGTGGGCAACGTCTGGTGCAACTGCGATCAGGTGGCCCCGCCCCACTCAAGCTGGGGCGGCATGAAGCGCAGCGGCATCGGCCGCGAACTCGGACAGACAGGACTCGACGCCTACCTCGAGCCCAAGCGCATCACCTGCCGGGCAGCGACGTGAGCTGCCGGACTGCTTCCGGGTGGTGTCTGACGGTGATCGGCCTGGTCGCCATTGGGCTGCTGTTGGCCAGTGGCCTCACCACACGGCAGACCACGTGGTTCGCCGCCGCCCTGGCGCTGAGCGGCTCCATCCCGGTGATGACCGCCGGGGTGGTGCTAGCACTGTGTTGCGAGATCCGCCGAGCCACACGCAACGCCCAGCGAGCCAAACGGCGCGACCCTGCGGGACGCCGCCGCGGGCCGGTGCCTGGTCTATCCTTTCCCGAACTATGAGACTCCAGCCTCCCGACACCGCCCCCGAGCGCATCGGCTTCCTGCTGCTGCCGCGCTTCGCCATGGTGGCCTTCTTCTCGGCCATCGAGCCGCTGCGCATCGCCAACCGCATCGGCGGCCGGACGCTGTTCGAGTGGGAGCTGATCAGCCGCGACGGCAAGCCGGTGGTGGCCTCCAACGGCATGCCCCTGGCGACCACCTGCGCGTTGGCCGAGGCGCCGATCACGCCGAGCCTGGCGGTATGTGCCAGCTTCGAGCCCGAGCACGGCATCGATGACGAGCTGACCGCCTGGCTGCGCGAGCGAGCCGCAGCCGGCTGCGTGCTGGGCGGCATGGATACCGGCTGCTATGCGCTGGCCGCCGCCGGGCTGCTCGATGACCAGACAGTGACCCTGCACTGGGAGTCGCTGCCCGACTTCCGCGCTCGGTTTCCCCGAGTCGACGCCGTAGAGTCACTCTTCGAGGTCACCCCGGAGGGATTCTCCTGTGCCGGCGGCAGCGCCGCCATCGACATGAGCCTCGACCTGATCCGGCGCCGTCATGGCAAGGCCCTGGCCGACCGGGTCCGGGAGCAGCTGATCCACGATCAGGGGCGCCAACCGGCCAGCCGCCAGCGTGGCAGTCCGGGGCAGGACGTCGACCCCCTGCTCAATCGTGCCATCGCCCTGATGGACGCCCACCTGGAAGCACCACTGAGCATCCAGTCGATAGCCGACGAGCTGGGGCTCGGCTGGCGAGGCCTGGAGCGTCTCTTCGAGCGCTCCCTGGCCTGCACGCCTCAGCGATACTACGGGGAACTCCGTCTGGCGCATGCCCACCGGCTGCTGCTGGAGACGCGACACCCGGTCATCCAGATCGCCCTGGCCTGCGGCTTCGCCTCGGCCTCCAGCTTCACCCGCGCCTTCCACCGCCACCATGGCGTGACGCCCAGCCAGCTTCGGCGGCGTCACCGGCCGGACTGACTGTCGAATTGGGCACAGTTCCTGTCGAATCGCGTCGCATGAGGGCTCACGTTGACGGGCACCCTAGGGATTACCACAACGCCATCGGGAGCCCCCCTGCCATGACCTCACTGCCGTTAACCCCCGACTATAATGTCTGGCCCATCGAGGCCGACCTCGAGAGTGTCTCCTTCACGCCGCGCCTGGTGACGGTGCGCTGGCGCGACGGCCGCGAGAGCCGCTATCACGGCGTCTGGCTGCGCGAGAACGCCGCCGATGACTCCACCATCAACCCGGCGACCCGCGAGCGCATCCTGGATCTCTCCACCCTGCCCGCCTGGCCGGAGATCGCCGGCGCGGGGATCGACGCCGCCGGCGCACTGTGCGTGGACTTCGCCCCCGAGGATCGTCGACTGCGCTTTCACCCCGGCTGGCTGCGTGCCCACGACTACGACAACGCCGAGGACCCCGAGGCGCCGCTGGTGCCGGTGACGACCTGGGAGGGCGGCCCTGAGGCGGGACCCGACACCCTCGA
>NZ_SNZJ01000028.1 GCF_004363555.1 Halomonas ventosae
AGCATGGCGCGGCCCTTACAGGTTTGGTCACCAGCAAGGAAAGGTCATGCGGGTCGGGGGGACAATCTGTTTTGATGATTTACGGACTTATAGCTTCGGCGTCGACACCTGTGGCGGCATTGCTCTCAGCTCCTCTCGGGAGGTTACCCGCAGGACGGCTGTCGAGATATCTTGCGCTGAGGCCTTCTCGGTCGGCATCGGTGCTCCTCCACTCTATGAATGCGATCTCAGGCATGCCCTTCTTGGGGTCGAAGCCGAGGGTGGTGTCCTTCCAGAACTGGACGGCGTCCTTGATCTGGGTCTTGGTTATGAACTTAGGGTTGAACGGGGCGGTTCAGGCAGTCTCGAACCCGAAGGAACTGTAGAGCGTCGGCAGTAAGCCGGCCAGGAAATTGTCGATCTTGACTGATAAGGCGTTGAGGAGTGTCACACCCTCCTTGAGGACCTTGGTCAACACGGCGCAGCCGCCGATGCCTCCGACACCCTGCTTATTGAAACACCCCCACGGGCGTGGGGAGGACTATGTCTTTCCTCGGCTCTCTACCGATGGCCAAAGAAACACCCCCGCTGGCGCGGGGAAGACTCCTCGGTCGAGATCTCCTGACCGTTGCTCTGGGAAACACCCCCGCGGGCGCGGGGAGGTCGTGATCACCTTTGTGTGCTTCGGAGTGCGGTTGGAAACACCCCCACGAGCGTGGGGAGGACGGCCTGCTGGTCCTGGAAGAATGCGGGACCTGGGAAACACCCCCACTGGAGTGGGGAAATCGTCGGCGCCTGCCAATCCTTGTACTCAGGGTCGGAAACACCCCCACAAGCGTGGGGAGGACCGGACTACCTCGCGCCCGTACACGCGGTCCCAGGAAACACCCCCACGGGCCTGAGAATGATAGCTTCCTGAACGCCTGGGCGCCCTTCTTCGAGGAAACACCCCCACGAGGGTGGGCAGGACCGAATCTCGGAACACACGGGGTTATAGTGGTCGGAAACACCCCCAGGGCGTGGGGAAGACGGTAGCTTGACCAGTCGCACGGACGCAGTGCGGGAAACACCCCCACGAGCATGGGGAGGACCACCACCTGGCACAGAAGCTCTGCTGCGACTTGGAAACACCCCCACAGCGTGGGGAGGACATATCCACAAGCAGTGGCGCATCCGGCGTCTCGGAAACACCCCCACAGTCGCGGGGAGGACTAGCAGCGGATCGTTTCATGATGGGCACCAGGGGAAACACCCCCACGGGAGTGGGGAGGACGGATTCGTGGCCTCGACTTTGTCCCGCGTCTGGGAAACACCCCCACGGGCGTTGGGAGGACGTGTCATCCACCGCAGGCGTCTATGTCGTCTCGGAAACACCTCCAGGGGCATAAATTTGAATCCGTTACGACTTCAAGAGAGTTAGTGACCTGAATGACTTTTAACAGAAAATCCCAATACCTGCCCAGATACTTGAAACGCGCTTGGCTGTCACGCTAGACGACGTTGCACCGGAATCCCTTTCACCGCCCTAGCTGCCAGGCTTCTGGCGGGCATTGCCGGCTGTCCGCTGCGGATCATCTCAGGTTACCCTGCTGATAGCAGAGTTGCGATAATTAGTGAACAAGAGGGCGAATCACTCGCTACTTGCCGTCATCCTCCTTGAGCAAATAGAACTCAGCCTGATCAGATACGCTGTCAAAACCGTTATTTTTCAGATGATCGACAAGCGCCCCCATTCGTCAAGCGACTAAGGCCGTGGCCTGGCCTAGATTGCTCAAACGCCGGGGTGCGATAGTCTGGATAATGAGTGTCTGCACGCACTCGGGCTTATCCATACAGGCCATCACTAAGGCCGCCGCCCAGCCAATGAACGTCCAAACCGCCATCACCTTGAGCTCGCCGATGGCGACATTGTGGGCTTATTAGGCCATGCCGCGACAAATAAGCGGGATAAAGTAGACCGCGACCACCAGCCACCTCTATGTCAGGGCGCGGCTACAATCTCTTCCAAGTCTAAAATGCAGTTCTTTGTATAGAAAATTCTCCGTTACTACCATAACTTACCCGATATACCTCAGGAACACCCTTTTCAACACTGGCTTCTATTTCAACGAGTCCTCCAGCGCATACCCCTGTAGCTTTTGCTGCTAACATTTGACGACCCAGTGGAAGATAAAATGTCACTTTTTCGCTCGGACCAATTTCAGCAACGGGCTCTCTATTTGCATAAACACGAGAGTCACATGCCGAACCTGACATACCACTATCCCGCTTCACAACAACCTGACCCATGCCCTCTTCTTGCATTTGGAACCGTTCATTCAGCACTTTAGATTGTGGCACTTCCAGAGCAGCGTCTGTTGGGACAGGCGTGGTTGCGCAGCCTGAAATTAAAAGTACAGATCCAAAGACTGCCGAATAAAATATTTTCATCCCCACCTCCAATTCATTATAAATTACCAAGAAAAACAATATCATAAATTGTTTT
The DNA here is from genome assembly GCF_004363555.1 of Halomonas ventosae. Classification (GTDB taxonomy): domain Bacteria; phylum Pseudomonadota; class Gammaproteobacteria; order Pseudomonadales; family Halomonadaceae; genus Halomonas; species Halomonas ventosae. Next base: position 2,465 of record NZ_SNZJ01000028.1, read on the forward strand.
CACCATGCCAACCTTTACCCCTCAGCGGACCTAAACTAGGGGGAGGGTCAGCTCGTCTTTGCTCGCATCAGTGACAGAAACATCCCCACGGCCGTGGGGAGGACGTCCTGCCGATCCGCGCCATGACCTGGGAGCAGGAAACACCCCCACGAGCGTGGGGAGGACCCGCCGGGCGACCCCAACGTCGACGTAACCCTGGAAACACCCCCGCGGGCGCGGGGAAGACGGCAGCACCACGGCGTTCCAGAACAATGTCCAGGAAACACCCCCGCGGGCGCGGGGAAGACAGAATCGGGACAGAGGAAATGGACTCCACATCGGAAACACCCCCGCGGGCGCGGGGAAGACGACAGCGGCGACGCCACCACCTTCGAGGCCTCGGAAACACCCCCGCGGGCGCGGGGAAGACGACAGCGGCGACGCCACCACCTTCGAGGCCTCGGAAACACCCCCGCGGGCGCGGGGAAGACGCTCGCGTGAAGATCAAGGTGGCGGCGGAGATGGAAACACCCCCGCGGGCGCGGGGAAGACATCAGCAGGGCGACGGCACAGGGCAGCGACCTGGAAACACCCCCGCGGGCGCGGGGAAGGCGTGCCCTCTGCAATGCCATGCTGGTCGGCGATGGAAACACCCCCGCGGGCGCGGGGAAGGCGAGCGCCCCGGCTTGTAGCGGATGCCTGCGTAAGAAACACCCCCGCGGTCGCGGGGAAGGCTACATCGTCTGCCAGACGCGACACGATGCCGTGGAAACACCCCCGCGGTCGCGGGGAAGGCCTGCGAGCGTATCGCTCGAAAGACCCGCAGTGGGAAACACCCCCGCGGTCGCGGGGAAGGCGTCGGTCTGTACATCGCTGCGCAGGCCCATGGGGAAACACCCCCGCGGTCGCGGGGAAGGCTGCAGCCGGCTGTAGTAGGTCGCTGACGAGATAGAAACACTCCCGCGGTCGCGGGGAAGGCACGGTGAACTCGATAAATCGCCCGCTTGGCGCAGAAACACCCCCGCGGTCGCGGGGAAGGCCGCGTCAGGTTTCGGCTTTCCTTCTTCCAGGGGGAAACACCCCCGCGGGCGCGGGGAAGACCTGCGGGCGTATCGGAGCAAAGATCCGCAGTGGGAAACACCCCCACCTGCGTGGGGAGGACGGCGCCTACGCCGATACCGTGGAGCGCGTCGAAGAAACACCCCCGCGGGTGCGGGGAAGGCAGGCGGTCGAAGATGCCGGTCACCAGGTCGTGAGAAACACCCCCGCGGGTGCGGGGAAGGCGCTCGCCAGGAGCAGAAAGCAACGCGCCAGGGGGAAACACCCCCGCGGGCACGGGGAAGACGGCACGAACACGACTTACGCCCCGGTGCACCAGGAAACACCCCCGCGGGCGCGGGGAAGACAGCGCCTGGCGGTCGTGCTTGCCGACGCGCTCGGAAACACCCCCACGGGCGTGGGGATGACTGCAGGTTGCCGGTGGTGTCGGTCACCTGCTTGGAAACACCCCCACGAGCATGGGGGATTCATGGCATAGATTCTTAAAGAACAGGGTCAAGCAATGGTCACGGCTGCCAGTCCTGAACGGTCACCCGTCGATCCCGGTAGCGCTTGTCGGTGCCGAACTGTAGGGGCACGTCGTTCAGGGTCAGCACCTCCCCCTCGTGCTCGCCCTCCTGGACTCGGAAGCTGAAGGCTCGCTGCTTGCTCCTGGCCAATTCCCGGGCATGTTCGACCGACTCGTCGACCGTGGGGAACTGCCCCTGGTAGATGAGCTCGGTGGGCACGCAGTGCTTACGACCGAGGTAGAGATCCCAGGCCGGTGCCACCAGCGCCTGGCCGATCTCCCCGGCCAGGTCGGCGGGCACCTGAAGCGCCACGGCGAACGCCATGTCCTGGAGCGCGTAGCGGTAGGTCATCTTGGTGCCACCGCCCACGGCCTTCTTGCCCTCGGCCGTCTTGGGCACCATCAGGCTCTCCCAGGGATCCTCGGTGTCATAGCCGCTGCCCACCATGTGGAAGTCCCTGAGCAGCGGTGGCCTGGGCTGGGGGTTGCCGTTGAGATCGGTCGGGACATAGGCCTCGACGTGCATCTCCCCGGCCGCCAGCCGTGCCAGCAGGTCGCGCTGCTCACCGCCGGCACCCAGGGCGCAACAGATCAGGCCCAGGACCCCGGAACGGGTCGGGAAGTCCAGGGTATCGCGGCGCCCGAAGCGGGAGTCATGCCCCCAGGCCTGGAGCGGGGCCTCCAGCCACAGCAACAGATACGGATCACTCATGGTCACCTCAGGCCGCCTGGTCGTCGAGGCGGTCCACGTGACCCTGCAGGGCGGCACTCAGGTCGTCCAGACTGAAGGCCTCGTCGTCGCCCCAGCGGTAGTCACCCTGCTTGCCGAACAGCGAGCCGACCATCTTTTCTTTCTGGTCGAGGTAGTCGTTCAGGGCTGCCTTGCTGGGCGCTAGGTAGCCGTCTCCCTGGGCCTTGATGGGGGCCTCGAAGGGCACCTGCAGCCGCTGGCCACGCCGGACCATTACCCGTGCGTAGTCCCAGGGGCTGGCGCCTGACATGGTGGCCTGGCGGGCATCGGGGATGGCCACGAATAGCGCCTTGGTGAAGGCATCGATGGCCGTCTTGAGCTGGTCGGCCTCCAGGCTCTGCGCCAGCTGCCCCAGATCCAAGCTGATGTAGCGGTAGTAGGTCGCCGCATTGAACTCGAGGCTGCCCATGTGGGAAGAACCGGGCTCACTGGCGTGGTCATCCAGGGCTGTGAAGAACTCCACCTCGTTGTTGACCTTGTGGGTCGAGATAGCATGGGAGAAGGCACTCGCGGCCTCGACGTTCAGTTCCGGCGCCTTGGCGACCATGCGCCCGAACAGGGCGATGTCGAGGGCGTCCATGGCCGGGTTCATCACCTTCTTGGCGAGCTTGAACAGCTCCTTGTCCTTGATCTTGCCGGCATCGAATTCTTGCTCGGCGGCATGGCCCGCGAACGCCTGGGCCTCGCTGTCGCTGATGAACAGCAGGGTGTCATCCGTCAGGCTGTCGGCCATCGCCTTGCCACAGGCCTCGGCGGCCTCCTCGCTGGCGCCCCGCGTTCGGCAGGCCTCGGCCAGCAACGCCGTCACCTTCTTGGTGCGGGTCCCCATGGGAACCCCCAGCTCGCGCAGGGCCAGCCTCACCTGGCGCTTCCAGCACTGCGAGCTGACCCGGGCACGGGTCACCCCGCCGATGCGCGCCGTCTTGGGTGCGCCGACATCATCCCGGTTCAGGCAGGAGACCGGAAAGGACTGCAGGATATGGAATTCGATACGGGTGTTCCGAAACGGTTGGGTCATGAGACAACATCCTTATCTGGGTCGGGTGAGGGCTTATTCCGCGAAGGGGCTGTCGAGGACAGGGACGATCTGCAGCAGGCCGCAGCCGAAGGCCCGCGCTCGGCCGATGCCTCGTGCGAAGCTCTGACGGAATTGCTGCGCGTCCGTGACCTCCAGGACGCCGCGCAGGTGGGCCTTGGCCACGGTGATCGTCCGGTCCTGCTTGCCCTGGAACTGCTCGACATCGACACGGCCAAGCTCAAGCGTGGAGGGTAGGGCCCGGAACCCCCAACTGGGCTCGCAGCGCTCGAGAAACCACTCGGTGATGGCCTCGCGCCCTTTCACCGGGAGGCGTTTGCCGGTGGCGTTCTCGCGACGGGTGGGATTGATCGCCACCTGGAACTGGTAGCGCGGGTGATCGAGGAAGCCCGCCGGGATGGGTTTGCACTGCACTTCCCCGAGGCGCTCCTCCTCGACCGGGATGCCATCGGCCGGCTTCCGGTCGGAGAGCATCATCACCTGTCGCCCCAGGCGGTTGCCGCCCTTGTCGGCATAGACGATCCCGCTGGGGGTGTGACCCTGCTTGTCGGCCTGGCTGCGCACGTCGTCAAAGAGGCTGTAGACGACCCGATGCAGCGAGTAGGGGTCGGTGATCTTGAGGGCCTGAATGGCATGCCGGTCGAGATGCAGGACGCTGGCGTAGAGCGTTGGCTGGCTCATTGACTCGCCTCCCCGGCCTCAGGCGCGCCACTCTCCACGCTTCCCTGGGGGCGATGATAAAAGTCCTGTGCCCAGCGGGCTCGTGTCCGTTCCCCTGAGCTATGGAACCACAGCAGCTCCTCCAGCAGGCTTGCGTAGTTGAGCACCGCGCCCTGCTTGGAGTGGATGAGCATCAGCACCGGACGTATCACGCTGCAGAGCTCTTCGACTTCCTCGCAGGCCAGCAGACGACGCAGGCGCGCCTTCGCGGGAGAACTCTCGGCGCCCCCCTCGTAGCACCTGGCCAGCGCCGTGCCCAGTGAGAGGCGGCCGTTGCGCTCGGCCTTGGCCCGGGTCATGGCCGCTGCCACCGTGGCATAGGGAAGCCGCTGAGAGGGCCACTCCAGCTCGACGCCAAACTGGGCCAGCACCTCCCAGCTCTGGTATTCCGTGGCCGGGTTGTCGGCCCGGCGAAGCCTCGCGGCCAGGCCCTTGTCATGCTGAGTGCGTTCCAGAAGGTAACTGACGAAGCGCTCAGCCCTCCTGGGACGCGCTGGGGTGCTCTGTTCCATCATGCCTCCTGGGGCTCAGTGGGTGTCTGCCGGGGCGAGTCGAGATAAGTACCGGGTCGAGGCTGGCGACGGGCCCATACCTCAAGCTGGCGCGCGGTCTCCCGCGGGGCACACTGTTCGAAGCAGTTGGTGACGTGGCCGAAGAACCGCCGACGCAGTGCCCGTCGCATGGCGGCACCTTCCTCGCCGGGGTCACAGTGTTCGGTCAGCGCGGAAAAGTCTCGTTCGCATAGCTGCCAAAAGAGGTGGCTGGCGCGATCTGCCTGGGCGGCTGCCATGTCCGGGGTCGCCTTGAGGTCACGGTAGTAGTCCCGCACACAGGCGTAGAGCTTCCGGCTGAGCTGCTCCAGGCCGGCCATCTCATGCTTGAGGTTGTCGAGCCAGTCGGCGCCAAGGTCGCTCCCCTGCAGCCAGACCATGGACTCGAGGAAGTCATCGGCCTGCTTCACCGACTGGTCACCGGAGTTGGCGCTGACCTTGAGCCCCCCGGTCCAGATACACAGCGACTCGCCGAGGTCGCGCATGCGACTGACGCCCTGTTGCAGTCCCAGGCTCTCGAACCCCGAACGCTCGCTCAGGGAGAGGAAGTCGAGGAAGGCATGCAGTTCCCGCCACGGCTTGCGGTCGAGGTTCACGTACTTGACCTTGATGTCCTTGCCGCTCTGGTCGAGCAGCAGGGAAGGCTCGAACCAGCCCTCCTTGATGCCGGGATAGTTGATCCCGTCGAGGTAGAAGATGCCGCCCTCCTGGAGCAAGGCGAATCGCGACAGGGCCACCAGGCAGCTCTGGTAGCTGCGCTTCAAGGCCTCGGCACGGTCGTCCTCCTCATGGGCCGGCATGGCCTCCCAGACGGGGCGACCCACGCCCTCGGGCCAGCGGTTGGCGGCAGCGATGGCCTCCCGGGTCATCAGGTTGATCCAGAGGTCGCGGCGCAGGTCACCCGTCGTCACCAAGGTGTGCAGTTGCCCCGTCCACCCTCCGAGGCTCGGGCCGGCCGGCGCGCTGTAGCGGTTGCCCAACGCCCGCCCCGCCAGGGAGGTCAGGTCGCCCTCGACCCGTTTCCCACCGAAGGCGAAGTTCATCAGGGTCACCAGGAAGACCGCCTGATCCGCGTCGTCCATGGGCTTCTCGAACAGGGTGTGCGAGAGCAGGGTATTGTTGGCCGAGGGCATATCGGGATAGAAGCCCGCCCCCAGCGAGCGCGGCTGTCCCGAGGCGATGGCCTCCTCGCGTTTGCCCTTGGTCTTGGCGGCCTCGAGCCTGCGCTCGGTGCGCTCGGCGATGCAGTCCGCCACGGCTGGCACCTGCAGGAAGGGACGCTCACCCTGCAGGTAGAAGCTGCCGTGCCACTCCTCCAGGTAGTCCAGGCAGCGGGCGGACAGCCCCTCCACCCCCCGTTCGGCCCATTCGGCCTCGTCATCGGGCGTGCAGGCTGCCTGGGCGATGGAGAGCAGCAGCTTGGTCAGCGCCAGCTTCTGGATGGGGTTGCCGCCCAGGGCTCGCAGGTCGGGTCGGGCGAAGACCTCCCGCAGGCTGACTCGGCCGACGTCGGCCACCGGGATCCAGGGCTCGTCGATCAGGTTGAAGCGGTTCTCCATATGTTCAGTCCTTGTCGCGGATGGCCTGGAAGCCCAGGTCCTCTCGGTAGGCAAGCCGGTAGCGGTCATGCGCCGGCTCCCCGCTCAGTCCCGTCAGGGTGCCCGCCTCGTCCACCAGGGCTACCCTCAACAGGGCCTCGTCGGCCTCCGGCTGGCCCAGGTAGAAACAGTGATGGAAGCCGTGGTGACGCAGCGTGCTGAGGGCGGTCGTGGCCGGTGCGTGGTAGATCGGGACACGGACCTGCTGGCGCGTCAGGGCCGCACTGAGGTCACGCCACTGAGACCTGCTCAACGTGTGGCGATCCCAGGGCAGCCAGTGCTGCTCGCCATCCAGCAGGACCAGTTGGGTGCCCCGTCGCCCGGTATCGGGGATAACGTCGCGGAGCAACAGCACCTCCACCGAGTCGATGTCACTGTAGCGGGTACCGGCCTTGTGCTCTGCCAGGGTCTTGCCACCCTCGGCCAGGGCGCCTCGTGCCAGCTGCTCCATGGCTCGCCGCCCCGTGCGCCGACGATTGCCTTCCTGCAGCTCTCGGTACCAGCGCGCCATGTCGCCGACCTCCTCCCGGCTGGCGTAGGTGGCATCGATCAGGGGGCGGATGTCGTCGGGAAGGGTGACCGCCTCTCGGCCCAGCCACAGCTCGAGGCTGCGACACAGCACATAGGGGCTGTAGACGGCCGCTGTGACGCCGAAGGCGCTATCGGGCTGGGCGATGGCCGGCGCCAGCTCCGGCGCCAGCAGCCAGGCCTCCTGGAGGCTCCCTGCGGGCCTGGGCGTGTCCTCGTGGCGCCACAGCCTCCCTAGTCGCTGGAGGAGCATGTCGGTCGGGCAGAAACGGCTGACTAGGAAGTCGGCGTCGATGTCGAGCGACTGCTCCAGCACCTGGGTCCCGACCAGCAGCCGCCCGGTGCTGGTTCGCTCCTCCCATGCCTTGTTGCCGTAGAGGGTCACCCAGGTGTCCTCCCGAGCCGAGCGGTGCTGGGGCGTGAAGCGGGAGTGCAGCAGCCCGACCTCGAGCCCCAACTCCGCCGACCTCGCGGCCAGGACACGGAAGCGCTCCTGGGCCTCCCCCACGGTGTTCTCGATCCAGAGCACCTGCTGCCCGGCTTCCGCCCTCGATAGGGCCTCCTCGATAGCCACCTCGTCCCGATCCACCAGGTTCACGGCGACCGATTTCGCGGGAGGCTTGGGCAGAGCGACCTCGACAGGATCGCCTGCGGCCGGACACGCGGTAATGAGGGGGTAAGGGTTGTTTTCGACTTCGACCCCCAGCAACTGCTGGCGACGCTCGCGCGCCAGGGTCGCCGTCAGGATGATCACGGTGCAGCCGGCCTCGCGCAGGAAGCCAATCAGCGCGTCCAGCAAGGTTCCGGTATAGGCATCGTAGGTGTGCACCTCGTCCAGGATGACGACCTTGCCGGCGAGGCCAAAGGCCCGGACGAAGCCATGCTTGACGTTCATGACCGCCATCAGTGCCTGGTCCAAGGTGCCCACGGCGAAGGGTGCCAGCAGCCCCCGCTTGGCCTGGTTGAACCAGGCTCCCCCGGGGCGTCCTTCCTCCCCCATCTCGGTCTCGACGAGCCAGGCAAGGCCGTGCAGCAGCAGTCCCCGGTGAGGGGCACCGGGGGGCAGGATCGCGTCCAGGAAGGCGTTGAAACGGGTATAAATCCGGTTGGACGTCAGCTGGGTGGGGAGCGCGAAGTAGACGCCGCTCGCCTGTCCCTGGGCCAGCTGCTGGTAGGCAACGTAGAGCGCTGCCTCGGTCTTGCCCATCCCCATCGGCGCCTCGAGCAAGTAGACACCGGGGTGACTGGCCACCTCCGCGAGCCGAGTCTGGGCCGCATTGGGGTGAAACGGGAAGATGTCCCCGAAGGCCAGGTCCGGTGTGACCGTTACAGGGAGGAACCCCGCCTCCTCGATGGCCTGGCCGACGCGCGGCTTCCAGTCGGCGGCGGGGTCCTCGAAGAACTGGCCCGAGCCGATCCAGTCGGCCACCGTGGTAAGGCCTGCGAGCACACGCGCCTGGGTGGGCGTCAGCGACTCGGGCCACTCGCTCTGCAAGGCGCTTTTGAGAGCCTCCACCAGGCGCTCCCGCTCCCCTTGCCAGGGAGGACCACCAAACCGGTCATCTTGGGCGCGCTTGTCGGCCACCGGGGGCGAGTAGCCATGATGCTGCCCCAGGACCTCGGGGATCCGGGCCGGCACCTTCATGGCCTTGGCGGCCACCTGGCTGACGCCGGCATGTCCTCCCCATTGACGCTCAAGCCCTGGATCGACGTTGGCCAGCGACGGATGGGAGTGGGTCCCTCGCCCCGCAGCGCGATAGAGCTTCTCCACAAAGGTGGGGCTGACCTTGCCGATGTCGTGGCAGGCGGCCACCAGTTCGGCACCGTTGGGAAAGAGGTGGGCTTTAAGGGGGGCGCCATAGCGGGTCACGAGGGCCCTCGCGACCTCGCCCACGATCTGGCAGTGGTTGAAGACGTTGCGTCCACAGGTGACATTGCCAGCATCGGTCACGAAGGTCTTGGCGGGGCACTGCTCATAGGGAACGGCGGGGAGCGAGGCTACCTTGGCTCTCGTCGGTGGTCGCCGCATGCAGAAGAACTCCACTCTCTGGACCGGAGCTGAAAGTGCCAGCTATCCAGCCAGTGAGACGCAGGGAAGCGGTGGAGTCAACCAGGCTTACATCAACTATCGCTTATCTCTTACATCCAGCGGTGGGCTTCTGGTCCATGCTTGAGGCGGGTGTCGCCGGAAGTTTTCAGCACAGCTGTCTAATAGCTCGCAGCACCCTATGGCTTCAGGGATGATACCTCGCCACGGATGGCACCCAGCAGGACAGGCACACGGACTGCGGAGGCTTGTCGCCCCCTCCCTTCCCTTCACTGCAGCAGACTTACCAAGCTGGCCCTTTGCTGACGCTTTTCATGGAACAGTCGCTCGAGCTCTGCCAGGCGCTTCTCCAGGGCGGCGATGTCACGGGCGTTTTGCTTCAGCTGTTCATGGAACATGACGTAGTCCTCCTCCAGTTGCCGGGTATAAAGAAATTATGATTCCGCCTCAGGTCGCGCAATGTGAATTGCCTCGTTTTTGAGGACACCTCCAGGCCCTCTTGATCTTGACAGCTTGGTGCTTGATGCACCTCCGGCCTACTCCGCAGTAAACCTTAGTCGAATCTTAGGGCTCACCAAGCCTTACCAGACCCTTGACATAACCTTGTGATTTGGTCGCCATAAAGGCTGGGAAAGCAGCCCCACCGGTTGGTATCGGGATGCTATGGCTCAGGGAGGGGGTTCAAGGTCTATGGATTACACATTAAGAAACCCTAAGTTCGCCGGCAATGGCAGCCAGAGTCATGCCGGCTTCCCGCATTGCATTGGCACGAGGTCGCAGCTATGCAGAACGGGCCCTAGTAGCAAGCATGCATGAGGTATTGGTGGGCTGATCGAGACGGTTGAGTCCGTCGCCATGCGCCAGCAAGAGGGCCGTCCTAATGAGTTCGCTGACGCTGGCATCCTGCAGTTCTGCTTCCACAGTGAGAACGCCAACAAGGCGCTCAGGAAGGCGGATGCCGATCTGGGCATCGTATCTCTCGGCGACATGGATGACACTAGAGGGCTTCTGGAGATAGCCCATGATCGCCTCCCGGGCCGCTCTAGAGATTGATCCGGTAGAGTCGAGCCGCTGCTTTAGCAATCCGGGCACTTTGACGCCGACATGTGCATCCACAGGCACATTGAATCCAGTGCCGGTGCGCCCATCGCGGATTGAGTCGGCGGCGTTTTCAGCGGCGGTACCCAACTCCACATGCATCGGGCTAATGCACGACGGATTGTGGCAAAGGTGCCGAGCCTGCTGGCCGGCAATCTCCTCGTGAGTCACTCCATTCGCAAGGCAGTAGGCAGCACGATGAACTCGAACCCTTCCGCCGGTTTCATCAGAGTAGGCGATGCCGTAGCCCCGGGCGTTGCGGGCCTTGGGCCAAAGGAGGCATGGCGTATCCAGATCGATCTTCGTGAGACTCTGGATGACCCACCTGCTCCCTGCCCTTGTGATCTTGCCAGCCCCTTCGAAAGCGATCTTGTTCATGACAACGACTCCTCGTCGGCAGGACGGATCGCATAGAGGCGAGGACGCTGACCCCGGATCCTGAGCTTCGTAGACCTTGCGCTCCCATCGCGCTCGACTATCCAGCCGGCAGCGTCAAGAGCGTCCAGCCCCCGGCGGGTATCGAATCCGCCCAGTGCTTCCTTGAGACCCTCGCGGTTGAAGAAGTAGACCCGTCCATTGACATCATCACGCCACCAGCCGGTCCGGTTGTTCACGGGGTGCGTTGCCTCAATATAAGAGAAGCGTGAGTCACCATGCTTCTCAAGGAAGCCGCGCACGTTGGCCAGGATCTTCTGGTGCTCGGTCTGGGTACCACCCTGGCCCTTCTTCCAGGTGTCGAAGGCCAGGATGGCAGCCTCCAGTGCGTCGCCCTTCTGCCAGCCGGTGAGCCCGTACTCGGTCGCCAGCTCACCCGCGAGGGCGATAAGCGCCAGCGTCGAGGCGGCTCGCCCCTGGAAGGGATTGGTTGAATCGAATTGCCCGGCAAGGCAGGCCACTTCACCAGCCAGATCACGTTCTTCGTGAACCAGGCGCTCGACGAAGGCGGGGCCGAGAGTGCCGTAGCACCGCCTTACCGCTTCCTTGAGGTGGTCGCTGAGGGCTCGACCATCGGGCAGGTGGTGCAGGGTGTCGAATACACCATGCTGGCGCTGGACAGGAACGTTGAGGAGCCGAGCGGCCTGACCGGTATTGGGCCTCTTCTCAGCCTCGATCATCTGAGCCTCGAGGGTGCGCTCGCCACTGCTCAAGATCGCCAAGCGCCACCGCTGCGGCTGTTTCGCGGTACCGGTGCGAGTAGCTCGGGTCTTGCCGACCCCGTTCCCCAGGGAGTAGATCATCGACCCGATCTCCCGACCGTCGGCCTCGCCGATCTCGTCGAGAATCAGTGCCGTATCGCTCAGGGCTGCCGCGATGCCCTCCAGTCCGTTGCCAGTAGCACGCCAGGTGCGCTTGAAGTCGGGGCCTCCCCAGACGCTCGCCGCGGCCTCCAGGCAGGTGGTCTTGCCGCAGGATGAGTCACCAACAAAGTGAATGCCGGCGGTCTCTCGGTGGGCTAGGTGAAGCAGAGGCCCCGCGAGCGCCGCCGACACTGCCAGCACCGGCATCGGGTTCCCCCGGCACAAGATGCCAATTTCTTGGCGCCAGTTCTCCAGGGTGCCGGCTGCGGTGTATTCGTCCGTGGCGTGCTCGGCCTGGAAGGTGATCTTTTCGCCCAAGTTGCCCGGCATGATGGTCTTCCTGGGCAACACGAAGGCCCGGCTACCTTCAAGGTCGTGCCAACCGACACGGGTAGCAGCGATCACATGACGCTCGGGTTCTGCCTGCGCCAGCCACTCGTTCAGCCGCTTGTGGGCATTGGGATTGAGGCGAAGGCCCATGCTGAGCAGCTCACCTCGCAACTCTTCACCGCTGCCCTTGAGCATGGCCATCGGTACCGCCCACTGGCGCCAGGGCCCTCGAGCCGGCTTGAAGCGAAGCAGGAGCCCGTGGTTATCGCCTCGCTCGTCGCAGCTTGCGGCCAAGGCTTCGATGGGCCCGCAGACCCAGGCGTCGAACGGCTCGGGATCGCCGCTCTTGGACGGCCTCAGGCCGTGGAAATACAGGCCGGGCTTCCCGAACTTCGTCGCTATGGCGTAATTCGCGAAGAAAGGACGGTTTTCCTTGGGAGACTTTTGGCGAGCGTCGGTGCTATAAGGAGACTCTGCTTTGATCTTTTCGATGTTGCTCAAATTGGCAGCCCGGCCCCCACCGGGCTGTTTTTCATTTGCGCCCATGTCACGCCTCCAGGTGCTTCAAGTGGGCATCGGCGAACGTCTCGCAGCAGCCGCAAGACGGCACGATTCGGCTGGCCCGAATCAAGAAAGCAGCCTCCTCTGCCACCTCGCCTTCACCGACTACGACGATCTCCACCGTATCCGGCAGATTCTTCCGCAGCGACTTAACGATCTCGGGCAGATCCGCAGGCTTCCAGGCGCCAACAACAGGGCGCTGGGTGATCTCGTGCAGAGTCGAGGCCTCGAGCCAGCCCGCACAGGCATAGACGCGGCCCACGCCAGCCAGAAGGCCATCGAGATACTCGGTCTCAGGCCCTACCAGATCTCCGATCTCGGGTTTCTCCGGGCGGCTGAATACCACCATCAAGCCATTGCCGCCTATCTCGCGGCGCCGCGTGCCTCCGTGGGGAGAATTTTCCTCGATGTGCACAAGGCTTTCGAAACCCTCGGGGAAAACGTGGAGGAGGTTCACAAGGTCGTACCGGGTCGGCATCGGCGTCAGGGTGGGGTCGCGATACAGCGGCACCAGAAGCGTATCCTGGAGCTGCCGCATTCCGTGCGGGCTGATCTTCCTGTCCACGAGTACGGGGTGTCCAGGGTCGGCCTGCGATGCTCCATCCCAAAGATCGTTCGCCTTCTCGGCTGCAATTGCCTGGAACGCCTGTCCTCGACTCATTGGGCACCTCCTTCGACTGCGTTGGACTCAACCCATGCGTCGAGGTCCTCGATCCGGTACATCACTCGTCGACCGAGGGTGATATGAGGCGGGGCGGTGTTGCCACACAGGCGCTTGCTCCACCTGCTCTGGTTCACTGAGTTCGGACTGAGCCCCAGGTACGCGGCGGCCTCGCCGGTGGAAAGGTAGCGCTTCGGGACGGTTTCAGCGGATGACATGTGCGTGGCTCCTTGTTCGAGGAGCCAGCGGGCGGGAGTGATTGACAGGTGTTCAAAGAAATATGTATCCTCACCTGAGATGCTCAAAGCATCTGCGAATCACATCGCCTGCTGGCGGTGATGGGCTTATGACCTTGGTGCTTGGCGGCTGATGGGTCATAGGCCTGTTTGTGCTGGGCACTTATCCAGTAGCCAGATAAAACTAACACGTCCCGGCGAGCTTGCCATCTTGATAACCTCGGTTGTGCACCCATTCTTTCAAGCCCTGATCGGAACGACCTTCTCGCCGCCTCGGGCTACCTGGTGCTCGATCAACTCCCCCCATGCCTGCCACGCCTTCCGCTGCTCCTCGGCATAGTCGTGCCGCTGGTACACGCCGACCAGCGGGTTCTCGTGCGCATGGTTCAAGACAAGCTCGATCACGTGGGGCTGCACGCCGCAGTGCTTCGCCATGCCGGTCGCCACGCTGCGACGCAGGTCGTGGGCGGTGAAGCTCGGGATCTCGAGAGCCCTGCGGAGACGCTGGACAGCCTTGGTCGGCGCGTCGGTACTCATCGGGTCACCGAATCTGCCAATGAAGACGCGGTCGCCCTTTCGCGGGAGTGCGTCGAGGATGCCGATGGCCAGGCCAGGAAGGTAGACGGTCTGCCCTCGATGAGCCTTGGTGTCAGCCGCCGGGATCGTCCAGACGCCGGCCTCAAGGTCCAAGTCCTCCCATCGCATCGCCACCAGCTCGCCCCGCCGCTGGCCGGTCAGGATCAGCATCTTGAGAGCCGCAGCCACGGACGGATGCAGCATCGTGCCGTCGATCTCACGCCACAGAAGGCTCAGCTCTGCGATGCTCAGAACGCGCTCTCGAGGCCGGTCGCGGGTGGCGCCGACCTTGGAGGGCTGGATGCCGGCGGTCGGGTTCTCTTCGATCTGCCCACGCGCCTCAGCGAAGTCGAACATGGCTCGCAGCATCGAGAGGCACTTCCGGGCATCTGCTCGAGATCCCTCGGCGATGGTGGCGATCTCCACGCTCACGAGCTTGCGGATCATGGATCGGACCAGCAGGTCGCCTAGGGGTTTCTTCAGGTAACGGTTCCAACGCCAGCGATGCAGCTTCACCGTGTCTTCAGACGGCGGACGGCGGGTCGATCCTGTAGGCGCGGTCGAGTAGATCGGCAGCCAGGCGTCGAACAGCTCACCCATGGTCCAGGCGGCCAGGTTCTCGGCCCTCTGCTGGCGCTGCTGGCGCTTGGGGTTGATACCCTCGTGAAGCAGTCCGTGCGCCTCCCCATGCGCCTGACGGGCCTCCTGAAGCCCCATAGTTGGATATCTACCCAGCTTGAGGCTGTCGGCCTTCCCGCCGAATCGGTAGCGGTGGTACCAGGCCTTCGACCCAGTAGGCGTGACTCGAAGCGCCAGCCCCCCTCCATGGGGCGATGACACGGCTTGCCAGTACACCTTATCCCGAGGCTTGAGTGCTGCGAGCTGGCGATCAGTAGTCAGCATGGGGCACCTCCAGTTCGGCAGGGGTGGCCCCTATGGAAATCCAGAGGGGCCACCCGGGGGCCGGCTGTAGCCCGCGTCCTAGAGCCTCTGGCCCATGTGGCCCATGCGGCCCACCTGAAAACGATATGGGTGGAGGTGAATTCTGAGCGATGCCGTCTATTGAGCGCGGTTAGCATGGGGCCTATCCGATCTGGTAATCACATACGCAGCATATAACCACACATCCGGATAGACCACCATATTAGTCAAGGGGAGAGAAACCCCATGGAAATCAAGGCATCGACTTATACTGAGACATAGTGGAGTTATGAATCCATTACCTACCTGGAGTGAGGGCACCCTGCCCGGAACGCGACGACGCCCCGCAGCCTTGCCTGCGGGGCGTCGCCGTTGGGGGCTGGCGCGGCGTCCCCTACTCCACCACGCGGGTGGTGATCTCCAGCCCGCCGGTGAGGGTGAAGTGCAGCGTCGCGCCTCGCTCCAGCGGCCCCACCCCGGCCGGGGTGCCGGTCAATACCACGTCGCCCGGCTGCAGGGTGAAGTGGCGGCTCATCTCCGCCACCAGGGTCGCCACCGGGAAGAGCATGTCCGCCCCCTCGCCGTGCTGGCGCGGCTCGCCGTTCACCGCCAGGGTGAAAGCGAGCCCGCTCCAGTTGGGCACCTGAGAGAGCGACAGGAAGGACGAGAGCGGGCAGGCGCCGTCGAAGGCCTTGGCGATCTCCCAGGGGTGCCCCTTCTCCTTGAGGCGCGACTGGACGTCACGCAGGGTCAGGTCCAGGGCCAGCCCGATGCCGACGATGCCGCGCTCGGCCTCGTCGGCGGTGACGTGGGAGAGCTCCTCGCCGATCAGCAGCGCCAGCTCCGTCTCGTAGTGCACCTCGCCCCGCGCAAAGGGGGCGTCGACCGGCTGCTCCAGCGGGACGGCAGCCGTCGCCGGCTTGATGAAGAGCAGCGGCTCGCTGGGCACCGGGTTGTCCAGCTCCCGGGCATGGTCGGCGTAGTTTCGGCCGACGCAGACGATCTTGCCCAGCGGCTCGGGAAATGGCTGGCCATCGGTGAAACGGGGCACGAAACGCATGGCGGTTCTTCTCCTTCTGGTGGTCGCCGCCGCGGTCAGGCGACAAGCCCTTCAGTCTACCCCAGCGACACCCTGGGTCCAGCGTACCGGCGAGGCCTGCCGCTCACGATGGCGCTTCGGGCGACCAGCGCTCGCCCGGCTCGTGGGCCAGGAAGCGCGGGCGCCGGCGGCTCGCCCCGAAGGGGGCCACGCAGCGGTTGTCGAGGCGATTGTAGACGAAGAAGGCGTTGCTGCGCGGGTCCGGCGACATGTTGGCATTGGAGCCGTGCAGCACGTTGCAGTCGAACAGCAGCAGGCCACCCGCCGCGCCGGTCGGCGCCTCGATGCCATGCCGGTCGATCAGCGCGCGCAGCGCCTCACGCCCCGGCACCCCGACCTCCTGCTGCTTGAGCGACTGCCTGTGGTTGTCGTCCGGGGTCTCGCCGAGGCAGGGCACGAAGACCCGGTGGGAGCCCGGCACCAGCATCAGCGGCCCGTTGAAGTGGTGGTTGTCGGTGAGCACGATGGAGGCGCTCACCGCATGCATGGCCGGCATGCCGTCCTCGGCGTGCCAGGTCTCGAAGTCGGAGTGCCAGCTGAAGCCCTTGCCCTCGAAGCCCGGCTTGTAGTTGATGCGCGACTGGTGGACATAGGCCTCCCCGCCGAGGATCTGGCGGGCACGGCCCATCAGGCGCTCGTCCCGGGCCAGGCGCGAGAAGACCCGCGAGAGGAAATGCACGGCGAACAGCGAGCGGATCTCGTTGCCCGAGGGCTCGGTGATGCTGAAGTCGCGGCCGCGGAAGTCGTCGTTGTCGAGCAGGGCCCTGAGTTCCCGGCGCAGCTCGGCGAGCTCGTCGCCAGTGATGAAGCCGGGCTCGAAGAGGAACCCCTGGCGCTCGAACGCATCGAGCTGCGCCTGGCTCAGTGGCCCTTCCTCGGCACGCCCCTTGACCACCCCCTCGTGGCGGCTGAGCCACGGCATGTCCAGCGGCTCGGCCAGCCGGGTGGGATAGGGGTCCTGGCCCGGGCGCGGCGCGCTCTTCACGCGGCTCTGGGGGTCGGGCGAGTCGACGACACCATGATGGGAAACGGTGTTCTCAAACGCACGGTCAGACGTCTTGACTGACATCCAATCACCTCCTGTGTGTCCGTGATCAGTCTCAGCAAAACTCGTGTTCCGACGGCGAGGCAGCCGTGGGCGACCCCAGTGAAGGAGCCGCACGAGGCCATATGGTGACGCCCTCGGGGGTTTCAAGGGCAACGAAAAAAGCCACCTCGATGGGTGGCCTCTTCTATGCTGCGACTCTTGATGTGCCTGGCGATGGGCCAGGGCTTCCCGGTACTTGATGGTGCCGGCAGCAGGAGTCGAACCCGCGACCTACTGATTACAAGTCAGTTGCTCTACCAACTGAGCTATGCCGGCTCGGGAACCGACTCGAGTCACAGAATCGGAAACAGGGTTGGCGTGGCTGGGGTACCAGGATTCGAACCTGGGAATGCCGATACCAAAAACCGGTGCCTTACCACTTGGCTATACCCCAGCAGATTGGTGGCCAGAGACGGAATCGAACCGCCGACACGGGGATTTTCAATCCCCTGCTCTACCGACTGAGCTATCTGGCCGCTGCCAACGGTGCGTATTAAACCCCAGCGGGCCGTTTCCGTCAACCCCTTCCGTTTCAGAAAGATGGCCGAGGAACGGCGACACGGCCGGGCTACTCGCCCCGGGGAACATAGCCCTCGGCCTGGTCGGTCTCGCGGTTGTCGAGGAAGCGCTCCATCTGCTCCATCAGGTACTCCCGTGAGGCGGGATCGAGCATGTTGAGGTGCTTCTCGTTGATCAGGCGAGTCTGCAGCGCCTGCCACTCCTCCCAGGCCTGGCGGGAAACGCTGGCCTGGATCTCCTGGCCCTTCTTGCCGGGCAACGGCGGGAACGGCAGGGCATCCATTTCCTTCTGGTACTTGCGACAGAAGACGGTCTGGCTCATCGGGTCTCTCCTCGTGCGGGTGTCAGGGCCCGGCGGTGGTGGTCAGTGCGAAGGGCGCCAGGGACGCCAGCAGCGCCTTGACCGGCGCCGCCAGGCCGATGCTGGCGGGATCGGAGGGATCGTACCAGCAACGCGCCTCGTCCACCGCGTCCAGCCGGCCGATCCGTGCCGGCTGCGGGGTGATCTCGAGGCGGAAGTGGCTGAAGACATGGGTGAAGGGCGTCCAGGCGGTCTCGAGCACGCTGCCCGGCGCCCGGGCGTCCAGCCAGGCCCGCAGGGCCTCGGCATCGTCGAACTGGGGCAGGCTCCAGAGCCCGCCCCACAGGCCGCTGGAGGGGCGCTGCTCGAGCAGCACGCGCCCCTCCCGGTCCTGCAGGAGCAGCATCACGGTGGTACGCGTGGGCAACGCCTTGCGCGGCTTGGACTCGGGGAAGCGCTTCTCCTCGCCGCGGGCGTGGGCCACACAGACATCGGCGAAGGGGCAGCGAGCGCACTCGGGGGTGCCGCGCCGGCAGAGGGTCGCGCCCAGGTCCATCATCGCCTGGGTGAAATCGACCAGACGCTCATCGGGCGTGTAGTGCTCGGCCAGGGCCCACAGCCGGCGCTCCACCGCCGGCCGTCCCGGCCAGCCCGCCACGGCGTGCAGGCGCGTGAGGACCCGCTTGACGTTGCCGTCGAGGATCACCGCGCGCCGCCCGGTGCTCTGGGCGATGATCGCCCCGGCCGTGGAGCGGCCGATGCCGGGCAGCCCCGCCATCTCGTCGAGGCTGTGGACGGGAAAGGTCCCGCCATGCTCATCGACCACCACCCGGGCGGCCTTGTGGAGGTTGCGCCCCCGGGCGTAGTAGCCGAGCCCGGTCCACAGGTGCAGCACCTCGTCCTGGTCGGCCGCCGCCAGCGACGCCACGTCGGGAAAGCGCACCATGAAGCGCTCGAAGTAGGGGATCACCGTGGCCACCTGGGTCTGCTGCAGCATGATCTCCGAGACCCACACCCGGTAGGGGCTGCGCTCGTGCTGCCAGGGCAGGTCGTGTCGGCCGTGGGCGTCGAACCAGGCGAGCAGGCGCTGCTGGAAGCGCTCCGGCGGCAGGATGGCGGGCGGCATGTCCGTCATGGGGCTCTCACTGCGAACAAAAAAGCGCCGACTGGGGAAGTCGGCGCAGGGACTGGTCATACGTGTTGCTCAATCGAATAGACCCTTCAGGGCATCGCGAAGTTCCTTGCCGGTCTCCTCGCCCAGGCGCTCGTCGATCTTCTCGGCGGCGCCCTCGAGGCGCTTCTCGACCTCCTCGCCGGCACGCTGCGACGCCTCGTCGCGCAGCAGCTCGGCCAGGGTGCCCTGGAAGGCCTGGCGGTCGAGGCGACACCATTCGCCGCGGTCGCCGTCGAGCTGTCCCTCGCAACGCACCGGTAACGGCACCCGCTCCAGGCGCCGGTTGACCTCGCAGGGGGCGTTCTCGGCATTGACCAGGCGCAGCGCGGCGCGCAGGTCGAACTGCTCGCTGACCAGGTCCAGCTGACCCTTGCCGCCCACCTCCATGCCGGGCAGCGTGACCAGCAGGTCGTCACTCCTGGCGGTGCCCTCGTCCAGTGTCAGGGTGGCGCGGATGCGCTCGAAGCGGGTCTCGTCGCGCCACTCGCGGTCGAGCTGCTCGCCCTCCAGGGCGGCGGCCGTGGTGCAAAGCTCCCGGGAAACGTTGACACCGGGAATTGCCCCCTCCTCGATGCGGGTGGCGAGGTTGCCGCCCAGGTGGCGCCTGAGCTCAACCAGGGTGTTGCCGCGGGTGGCGAGCTCGCCCTCGCCGCTGAAGCGCCCGCTCAGGGGCGCCGGCTCGTTGCCGAGGGCCTCGAGCAGCGACTCCAGGCGCACACGCTCGACCTTCGGCGCCAGTTGCCAGCGGAGCGGCGTCTCGCGCAGGTCGAGGGTGCCGTCGGCGGACAGGCGGCCATCGTGGAAGCGCGACTCGAAGGCGACCAGGCGATGGCGTCCGTCGCGCCCCTCGAGGGTCAGGTCGACGTCCTGGAAGTCCAGTCCCGCCAGGCGCAGCTCACCCAGGGCCAGGTGGGCATCGAGCGTGAGGGCGGAGAGCCACTCCGTCGGCACCAGCCCCTCCGATTCGGCGGCATGGGCCCGGCGGATGCCCGGCAGGCGCCACAGCCAGGCGCCATCGTCCTCCACCCCCGGGGGCGGCAGGTAGCCGTCCAGGTCGAGCCGGTCGCCCTGCAGGTCGGCGGCGAGCTGCTCGCCGTCATACTGTCCCGCCAGGCGGCCGGTGAAGGTGCTGCCGTCCAGCACCAGGGTCAGGCCGGCGAGCTCGAAGCGGTCGAGATCGCCGCTGACGGGGCTGGTCAGCGCCACGTCGGAAAGCGCCTCGCCATCGGCCATCTCGGGCATCATGTCGAGCCGCGCCAGCCAGGGCCGCAGCGACAGCGGCGCCAGGCGCAGCTGGCCGGTATAGGCCGGCGCCTCGGCGAGCTGGCTGAGGTTGAGGTTGCCGTTGAGCTCCAGCCCATCGGGGCCGGTGAGCGCCAGGTCGCGCAGGCGGGCGCTCTGCTCGTCGAGGTCGGCATCCAGGGTGAAGGCCAGCGACAGCGGTACCACCTTCTCGCCCAGGCGCGGATGCTGAAGGCTGGCGTCGAGCTGCCCCTCCTCCAGCTGCAGACTGCCCTCGCCGACGTTCACGACCAGCTCGTCGCCCTGGAGGTTGACCTTCTGCTCGCTGTCGAGGCCGGCGAGGCGGTTGACCGTCTCCAGGCTCAGCCCTTCCAGCACGTGTCGGCCCTCGGCCAGGCCCAGGGCCACCCGCCCCTTCAGGGAGACCTCGCTGACCAGGCGCGCCTCACGCTCCTGCTCCCGCCAGTCGAGGCCCTCGTGCTCCGTCAGCCGGAAGGAGGCCGCGACCGGGAAGGCCCGCCCGGGATTGACGTTGCTGCCGCTGACCTGGACGTTCTCGAAGAGCAGCTCGCGGTCGCTCAGGGCATCGCGGAAGCGCACCTCACCGTCCCGGACCTGCACGCTGGCCACGTTGAGCGCCACCGAGAGGCCGGTGTCGATATCGGGGTCGGGCCCGGCGCTGGCCGGCGCCAGGGCGGCCTCGGCCTCCTCGCTGCTCTCGCCCAGCCGCTCCAGCAGCACTTCCCAGTTGCCCTCTCCCTGCGCGTCGCGCTTGAGGTCGAGGTAGAGGCCGTCGAGGGTCAGGCCGTCGATGGCGATCTCGCCGCGCAGCAGCGGCGTGAAGGCCAGGCTGACCTCGGCGTGGGAGAAGGCGGCGAAGGGTGTCGAGTCCTCCGCCTGGTCCGGCAGGCGGGCCTCGGCCTTCTCCACGCCTACTCCCAGGCGGGGGTAGAAGGACCAGGAGAGGGCGCCATCCAGGCTCAGCTCCAGCCCGCTGTGCTCGCGCACCACCTCGACGAGCCGCGGCTTGAGGTCATCGGGATCGAAGAAGGTGGTGACGTAGACCACGGCGCCGACCATTACCAGGCCGAGTACGCCGATGGCGGCGAGCAGCGTCCGCAACAGGCGCTTCATTGCTGGCCTCCCCGGGGTGACAGGTCGAGCTCGAAGTAGTCGCCGTCCTGGGTGAGCCGGTAGCCCAGCCGGGCGAGCAGCATCTGGTCGGCCACCGGCAGATGGGCGGAATCAGCATAGAGGCGGCGCCCCTCGGCATGGGCGCTCTCGCTGACCAGCGCCAGCAGCCGTGAACCGACGCCGCGACGCCGGGTCGTCCTGCGCACGCAGAGGTTCGACAGCCACCAGGCATCCTGGTAGGGCTTCACCGCCACGGCACCCAGCAGCCGGTCGTTGAATCGGGCACAGCTGAAGAGGTGGCCACTCGCGAGGTGGTCACGGATGAACTCATCGACGGGCAGGGGCAGGCGCTCGGCGGGAGCGTCGGCATAGATGCGCGCGAGGTCGAGGCGTACCTGGGCATCCGCTTCCCAGGCGGCCTGGTCGACCTGTTGAAGGGTCACCGGCATGGGTGGATCTCCTTGAGCCGGGGCGGCGGGGTCGCCACCACTGTCATGGCCCGCATTGTAGCGGATGGGGCAGGCGATTCACTATAATGGCAGGCTCGCGGCGCCAGGCACAGCAACCGGCGCCCTTCCGCCTTGCCGGCCGGTGGCCATCACCGGCCCCCCTCGACACGCGCCCCGGCGCTGGAGACCCGACATGTCCGAGCGTATCGCCACGGTCACCCGGAACACCCGGGAAACCCAGATCACGGTGACCATCAATCTCGACGGCGAGGGACGCCTGGCCTGCGAGACCGGCGTGCCCTTCCTCGACCACATGCTCGACCAGGTGGCCCGCCACGGCCTGATCGACCTCGACATCGAAGCGGTGGGCGACCTGCACATCGATGACCACCATACCGTCGAGGACCTCGGCATCACCCTGGGCCAGGCCTTCCACCAGGCGATCGGCGACAAGCGCGGCATCTATCGCTACGGCCATGCCTACGTGCCCCTGGACGAGGCCCTTTCGCGGGTGGTGGTGGACTTCTCCGGCCGCCCGGGACTGTTCATGGACGTCGAATTCACCCGCGCCAGCATCGGCCGCCTGGACACCCAGCTTTTCTGGGAGTTCTTCCAGGGCTTCGTCAACCATGCCCGCGTGACCCTGCACATCGACAACCTGAAGGGCTTCAACGCCCACCACCAGGCGGAAACCATCTTCAAGGCCTTCGGCCGCGCGCTGCGCATGGCCGTGGCGCCGGACCCGCGCATGGCCGGCCAGATGCCGTCCACCAAGGGCAGCCTCTGAGGCCGCCGAACGATCACACGAGGAGCGCTCCATGACCATTGCCGTCATCGACTACGGGATGGGCAACCTGCATTCCGTCGCCAAGGCACTGGAACACGTCACCCACGAGAACGTGATCGTGACGCGGGATGCCCGTCGCATCCGCGGCGCCACCCGCCTGGTGCTGCCCGGCCAGGGCGCCATCCGCGACTGCATGGGCGAGCTCGAGAAGACCGAGCTGCGTGGCCTGGTCGAGGAACTGCTCGCCCGCCAGGCCAAGCCGCTGCTGGGCATCTGCGTCGGCCAGCAGATGCTGCTCGATCACAGCGAGGAGAACGGCGGCATCGGCTGCCTGGGGTTCCTGCGCGGCGAGGTGAGGAAGTTCCCGACCGACATGCACGATGACCGGGGCAACCGCCTCAAGGTGCCCCACATGGGCTGGAACCTGGTGCACCAGCACCACGACCATCCCCTGTGGGCGGGCATCGACCAGGACGAGCACTTCTACTTCGTGCACAGCTACTACGTCGACGCCGCGGACGACGCCACGGTCTTCGGCACCACCGACTACGGGCGGGTGAGCGCCCACGTGGCCATCGGCCGCGATGCCACCTTCGCCGTGCAGTTCCACCCGGAGAAGAGCTCCCGGGCCGGCCTCAAGCTGCTGGAAAACTTCGTTCAATGGATGCCCTGAGCGGCGCCACTCTCATTACAGGCGCCCGTGGCCGCGCCCTCTCCCTGCAGGCGCCCGCGGCTGCGCCAACCGAGGACACTGACATGCTGGTAATTCCCGCCATCGACCTCAAGGACGGCAAGTGCGTGCGCCTCAAGCAGGGTCGCATGGACGATGCCACCACCTACGGCGACGACCCGGTGGCCATGGCCGCCCGCTGGGTCGAGGCCGGCGCGCGCCGCCTGCACCTGGTAGACCTCAACGGCGCCTTCGAGGGCGCGCCGGTCAACGGCGAGGCGGTCACCGCCATCGCCCGCGCCTGGCCCGACCTGCCGATCCAGATCGGCGGCGGCATCCGCAGTGCCGAGACCATCGAGCACTACCTCGAGGCCGGGGTCTCCTACGTGATCATCGGCACCAAGGCGGTCAAGGAGCCGGCCTTCGTCGGCGAGATGTGCCGCGCCTTTCCCGGCCACGTGATCGTCGGCCTGGACGCCCGGGATGGCTTCGTGGCCACCGACGGCTGGGCCGAGGTCTCCGAGATCAAGGCCGTGGACCTGGCGAAGCGCTTCGCCGACGACGGCGTCTCCAGCATCGTCTACACCGACATCGCCCGCGACGGCATGATGCAGGGCGTCAACGTCGAGGCCACCGCGGCGCTCGCCCGCGACGGCGGCCTGCCGGTGATCGCCTCCGGCGGGGTGACCGACCTCGATGACCTGCGCGCCCTGATCGCGGCCGGGGAGCCCGGGATCCTGGGTGCCATCACCGGGCGCGCCATCTACGAGGGCAGCCTCGACGTCGCCGAGGCGCAGCGGCTCTGCGACGAACTCAGCCACAAGGGGAGCTGATCCATGGGACTCGCCAAGCGCATCATTCCGTGCCTGGACGTCGACGCCGGCCGCGTGGTCAAGGGCGTCAACTTCATCGGCATCCGCGACGCCGGTGACCCGGTAGAGATCGCCCAGCGCTACAACCAGCAGGGCGCCGACGAGATCACCTTCCTCGACATCACGGCGAGCCACGAGGACCGCGACACCACGGTGGAGATGGTCGAGCGCATCGCCGGCGAGGTGTTCATCCCGCTCACCGTGGGCGGCGGGATCCGCACCTGCGACGACATCCGTACCATGCTCAACGCCGGCGCCGACAAGGTCTCGATCAACACCGCCGCAGTGACCAATCCCGACTTCGTGCACGAGGCCGCCGAGCGCTTCGGTAGCCAGTGCATCGTGGTGGCCATCGACGCCAAGAAGGTATCCGGGGAAGGCGAGCCGGACCGCTGGGAGATCTTCACCCATGGCGGACGCCGCCCCACCGGGCTGGATGCCGTGGAGTGGGCGAAGAAGATGGTGGCCTACGGTGCCGGCGAGCTGCTGCTGACCAGCATGGACCGCGACGGCACCAAGGTCGGCTTCGACCTGGGGGTGACCCGCGCCATCGCCGACGCGGTGAGCGTGCCGGTGATCGCCTCCGGCGGGGTCGGCAACCTCGACCACCTGGTCGAGGGGGTCATCGAGGGCGGTGCCGACGCGGTGCTGGCAGCCAGCATCTTCCACTTCGGCGAGTACACCATCCCCGAGGCCAAGCGCTACATGGCCGAGCGGGGCATCGAGATGCGCCTATAGGAAAAGGGGATTTATTGCTGCGCTCGATATCCTGACCGCCGGCGGTGCTCGGAATCCTCATGTAGCAGGCTACACTCCGGTTCCTGCGCTCCGGCGGCGGTCAGCCTCTCTTCGCTCGCGACATAAATCCTCGCTTTTCCTTTTCTTGGAGAACGCAAAGGGCCCGCCACTTGGCGAGCCCTTTGCGTTTCGGCCGGCGTGCCGGCGACTACTCCTCGGCGGAGAGGCCCAGGTTGCTGACGCCATCGTTGCGCCCCAGCCGGCGCAGCGCCTTGAGCGCCTCGCGATCCAGCGCTCCCGCCTCCACGGCCTCGAGCACCGCGTCCTGGAAGTCGTTCTCGTCCGCCATCAGCGGATGGTCGCGCACCAGCTCGCCCAGCCGCGCGGCGTCCTCCTCGCCCTCGGTGAGCTCGATATAGGCGCGCACCCCGCTGCGCGACGCACGGCTGACCTCCAGCACTGCCTCCGGGGCCTCGCCGCGCAGGGTGTCGAGCAGCGCCGAGAGGGCCACCACCGCCTCCAGGGCCCGCCGCGCCCCGAAGCTGTCATCCTCGGCGGGGGGCTCCAGCTCGGCGAGCTTCTCGGCCTGGCGGTCGAAGTCGATGCGCGCCTCCCTCACCGCCAGCTGCTCCCAGACCAGGTCCAGGATCACCCTGATGCCATGCGGGTCGCCCTGGCCGGTGGTCTCGGCATAGAGGCGGTAGTTGGGCAGCAGCCGCTCGCAGAGCGCCGCCATGAAGGCCTGCTGGCGTCGCGGGTCGAGCTGCTGCAGGCGGTGGAAGAAGCCGCTCATGGAGTCTCCTTGGCGTTGGGGTTGTCTCAGGGCCAGAGGCGATCTTTCGCTACCCGCCCATGGGGATCGAAGAGCACGCCTTCGGCAACCAGCCGCCGGCGCTGCTCCTCCGCCCCACCGTGATCGGCCAGCTTGCGGGAGGCGGTGATGACCCGGAACCAGGGCAGGCCGTGGCCGGCGGGCAGATCGCGCAGGGCCCGTGCCACCAGGCGCGGCGTGGCGCCGTCGGTCATCGCGGCGATGCGCCCGTAGCTGGTCACCCGGCCGGGCGGGATCTCGGCGAGGATGGTCAGTATCTGTTCCCGCAGCTCCGGCTTCATGTACCCTTGCGCTCCGTCCCGTCCGTCACCCGGCATTTCATCAAGGCGAGGCCCGCATGCACGTTCACCTCCTCCAGCACAGCCCCCACCAGGGACCGGCCCGCATCGCCGACTGGCTTGCCAGCATGGGCCACAGCCACACCGTCTTCCACCTCGATGCGGGGGAGCTGCCGCCACGGCTGGCCGATGGCGATGCGCTGATCGTGCTCGACGGCCCCGAGGGCAGTCTCGAGGAGGGCCACTGCCCCTGGCTCAGGGGCGAGCGCAAGCTGATCCACCAGGCGCTGGACGCCAACAAGCCGCTGCTGGGGATCGGCTTCGGCGCCCGCCTGATCGCCGAGGCGCTGGGGGCGGTGGTGGCCCGCGGCACCGTGGCCGAGACCGGCTGGCACCGGGTGGACCTCGCCCCGCTGAGTCCCGTCGACCTGCCCGACACCTTCGAGGCCTTCATGTGGCACCGCGAGGTCTTCGCGCTGCCCGACTATGCCCTGGCGCTGGGCCGCAGCGAGGCCAGCCCGCTGCAGGGCTTCACCTGGGACGACGGCCGGGTGGTGGCCCTGCTCTGCCACCTGGAGGCCACCGCCGCCAGCGTCACCGCCCTGCTCGACCACCAGGCGCCGCCCGAGGGCAGCGAGACCAGCCCCCATGCCCAGGACCGGGCGGCCATGCTCGACGACCCGAGGCGCTTCGACCGGCTGGCCCCACTGCTCGACCGCCTGCTCAGCCAGTGGCTGGGCAGCACCGCTCAGGGATGATGGCTCAGGCCGACTGAGGCTGCGGCCGGCCGTTCCGGCGCGCCTCGGCGGACCACTCCCTGGCAACCTGCAGGCAGCTCTCCCAGTCGCCGACGTGGAGGAAGTGGCGCTCGGGGTGCTTCTCCAGCTGGTGGCGATAGAGCGGGTCGTAGTATTCGGTCAGCAGCGGGGCCAGCCAGGCCTCATGGGCCTGGCGATTGCCCCGTTCATGCTCGCGGAAGGCGAGCGCCTGCAGGCGCTGCAGGCGTGCCAGGCGCTCGCTGCCCAGGCGCTTGCGCAGCCGGCCCAGGGCGGTGGCGAGCTGCTTGCGCATCAGCGCCCAGCCCAGCCAGTCGCCGAACTGACGACGATGGACCTCCCACAGGTCGTCGATGTAGTCCTTGCGGATCTGCGCCAGCCGCCAGTCCAGGGGCATCTCGATGCGGATGCGCGGCGCCGGCAGCATGCCTTCCCAGAAGCGCAGCGGAATGTTGGCCGCCCCGATGCGCCGGGACTCGTCCTCCACCACCAGCGGCCCGGGCAACTCCAGCAGGCGCAGCCCCATGGCATGTTCGAAGTCGATCTGGCTGGGCGCCGGCAACGGGTGGCGCCCGAAGGCCGAGCCCTTGTGACGGGCACAGCCCTCCAGGTCGAGGCCATTGTCCAGCGCCAGGATCAGCGGCGTCTTGGCACAGCCGGTGAGCCCCCCCACCACCAGCAGCGGCTGCTCGGCCGCGGCGTCGATGCGCGCACAGAGGGCCTGGCGCATCGCCTTCCAGCCGCCGCGGATACGCGGGCGCAGGATGCCGGCATCCGCCAGCCACTGCTGGGCGACCTGGGAGCGCAGCCCGCCGCGGAAGCAGTAGATGATGGCGTCGGGGTGCGCCGCGAGGAGCCGCTGCCAGGCGGCGACCCGCGCCGCCTTGAGGCCGCCGCTGACCAGCCGCTCGCCCAGGGCGATGGCGGCGTCCTGGCCATGCGCCTTGTAGGCGATGCCCACGAGGTGGCGCTCCTCGTCGTCCATCAGCGGCAGGTTCACCGCCCCGGGCAGGGCGCCCTGGGCGAACTCCACCGGCGCGCGGACATCGATCAGCACGCGCCCTTCCCGCAGCAGCGCGAGGTCAGGCTCGACCAGCGGCAGGCTCATCCACGCACCTCGATCAGCGCCGGCCCGCTGGCCTTGACGACCTCGCCGAAGGGCACGAGCTCGATGCCGTGCTGGCGGCCGATGCGTTCCACATCGTCCTCCCAGGAGGGGTGCACCGAGAGCAGCAGGCCACCGGAGGTCTGCGGGTCGCAGAGCCACTGCCAGTGGGCCTCGTCCATCTGCGGCAGGCTCTCACCCAGCGCCTCGCGATTGCGCTTGGTGCCGCCGGGTACCGCGCCCTTACGGCGATAGGCCTCGGCCTCGGCGAGGCGCGGCAGGCGCCGGAAGTTGACCCGGGCGGCCACACCACTGGCCGTGCAGATCTCGGCGAGGTGGCCCGCCAGGCCGAAGCCGGTGACGTCTGTCATGGCATGCACGCCCTTGACCTTGGCCAGCTCCATGCCGATGGCATTGGACTTGAGCATGGTCTCCCGCGCCAGGCCCTGGTGGCCGGGCTCGATCAGCCCCTGCTTCTCGGCCGTGGTCAGCAGGCCCACCCCCAGCGGTTTGGTGAGAAACAGCAGGTCGCCGGGCTTGGCGCCCTTGTTGAGCTTGAGGTGCTCGAGGTCGACGAGGCCATTGACCGCCAGGCCGAAGATCGGCTCGGGGGCGTCGATGGAGTGACCGCCGGCAAGCGCCAGGCCCAGCTCGCGGCACACCGCCTGGGCACCGGCCACCACGTCGCCGGCGACCTCGGCACCGAGCGTGTCCAGTGGCCAGCCGAGGATGCCGAGTGCCAGCACCGGCTTGCCGCCCATGGCATAGACATCGCTGATGGCATTGATCGCCGCGATGCGGCCGAAGTCGAAGGGGTCGTCGACGATGGGCATGAAGAAGTCGGTGGTGGCGATCATGCCGCGGCCATCGCCCAGGTCGTAGACGGCGGCGTCCTCGCGCCCCTGGTTGCCGACGATCAGCCGCGAATGGCTGGCCCCGGGGCCCGCCTTGGCGAGGATGCCGTCGAGCACGTCGGGGGCGATCTTGCAGCCGCAGCCGGCGCCGTGGCTGTACTGGGTCAGGCGGATGGCGCTCATCTCGTTCTCCTTGGCATTCACTACCCGCATTCTACATCAGAGTGGGGGGCCTAGAGGGCGTCCAGGGCCTCGGCGAGCTTGTCCACGGCGACCACCTCCATGCCCTCGGGCGAGCGCTTGGGGGCATTGCCGCGGGGCACGATGGCCCGCGTGAAGCCGTGCTTGGCCGCCTCGACGATGCGCTCCTGGCCACTGGGGACCGGGCGGATCTCGCCGGAGAGCCCCACCTCGCCGAACACCACCAGCTCCCGGGGGAGCGGCCGGTTCTGCAGGCTGGAGACCACCGCCAGCAGCACCGCCAGGTCGGCGCTGGTCTCCAGCACCTTGACCCCGCCGACCACGTTGAGGAAGACGTCCTGGTCCCCGGTAAACAGCCCGCCGTGGCGATGCAGCACCGCCAGCAGCATGGCCAGGCGGTTCTGGTCGAGGCCCACGGCGACGCGGCGCGGGTTGCCCAGCGCCGACTCGTCGAGCAGCGCCTGGACCTCCACGAGGATCGGCCGGGTGCCCTCCCAGACCACCATCACCAGGCTGCCGGCACTCTGCTCCTCGTTGCGCGAGAGGAAGATGGCGCTGGGGTTCTTTACCTCCTTGAGGCCGTGCTCGAGCATGGCGAACACGCCGAGCTCGTTGACCGCGCCGAAACGGTTCTTCTGCCCGCGCAGGGTACGAAAGCGGGAATCCGCCCCGCCCTCGAGCAGCAGCGAGGCATCGATCATGTGCTCCAGCACCTTGGGGCCGGCCAGGCTGCCGTCCTTGGTGACGTGCCCCACCAGCATCAGCACGGTATTGCTCTGCTTGGCGAAGCGGGTCAGGGCCGCGGCGGACTCGCGCACCTGGGCGACGCCACCGGGGGCCGAGGCGATATCCTCCAGGTGCATGGTCTGGATGGAGTCGATGATCAGGATCTCGGGGCGCTCGCGATCGGCCACGGCGAGGATGGTCTCGATGCTAGTCTCGGCCAGCATCTTCAGGCCCTGTACCGGCAGCTGCAGGCGATGGGCGCGCATCGCCACCTGGGAGAGCGACTCCTCGCCGGTGACGTAGACCACCCGGCGGGACTGGGCCAGCTTGCAGGCGGTCTGCAGCAGCAGGGTCGACTTGCCGGCCCCGGGGTGCCCCCCGAGCAGTACCGCCGAACCCGGCACCAGGCCTCCGCCCAGCACCCGGTCGAACTCCGCGAAGGTGGAGGAGAGCCTGGGCACCTCGCTGAGGTCGACGCTGGCCAGGTCGACCACCTCGCGGGACAGGCCACCGGCGTAGCCGCCGCGCGCGGTCGAGGCAGCGCCCGTGGCGGCGCCGGGCCGCGCCGCCGAGAGGCGGACCTCGCTCAGGGTATTCCACTCCTGGCAGCTGCTGCACTGCCCCTGCCACTTGCGGTACTCGGCACCACACTCGGTGCAGACGAAGGCGCTCTTCGCTTTGGCCATGCGGCTCTCTCTCCCACGGTCGGGGCCATCATGCTATCCGCCACGGCCCGATGGCATGCACGCAACGACAAGGGGCGACCCTGAGGGCCGCCCCGGTAGTGCGCATTCAGACGGTTACAGGCGCTTGAGCTGCAGCATCTCGCTGTTCTGGAAGCGGCGCAGGTTGGGGTCGATCAGCTCGAGGGTCTGCTCATCGACACGCAGGAAGTAGTAGGTCTGCCCTTCGCCATCGGGCGTCAGCTCGTAGACGGTGGCGGTGGGATCCTGCTCCGTTCCCTCGAGGACCTCCCAGTTACCCGCGTAGTTCTCGTCCGGCGGGTCCTGGGGGTGCGCCCGATAGGAGGCCTCGAGGTCGAAGGTGCGCTCCTCGGTGGCACCCTGCTCCTCGCCGTTCAGGGTCACGTTCAGGTCGATGCCGTCGCAGTTGCGACACGGCAGGGTTCCCTGGTAGGTCGCCGTGGTCGCTTCCATCTCCGGGGCGGCGGCCTGGTCGGTGGGTCCGGCGGCGCAGCCGGCCAACAGGGCGGCCAGGGCGGTGCCGGCCAGCAAGGTCCTGATTTGCATTTGTGTCCTCCTAACCAATGGGCATGACGCCGTGATACACGGCAGCCTGAATGACAGCATAACCTCTCGTGCCCTCAGCGGACAGCCTCCCCGCCCTGCATCAGGCCAGCGGATAGACATGGGTGAAGATCAGTGCCAACACCAGCGGCATGACCACCAGGCTGCCCAGGTTGCCGATCAGCACCAGCGAGGCCACCTTGTGGGGCTCCTGGCGATACTGCTCGGCCACCAGGTAGTTCAACACGGCCGGCGGCAGGGCGGCAAACACCCAGAGGGCCGCCGCCTGCAGGCCCGAGAGGTCGAGCCACCAGATCAGCGGCACGGCGAGTACCAGTCCCGAGAGCGGGCAGAGCACCGCCCCGAGCAGGCCGGTCTTCCAGTCGCCGAAGTCGATGTCCAGCATCCTCACGCCCAGGGCGAAGAGCATCAGCGGGATGCAGATTCCGCCCAGCATGTGCAGCGCCTCCAGGAACCAGCCCGGCAGGGGCACGCCGCCCAGGTTGACGGCGAGGCCCGCCAGGCTCGCCAGCACGATGGGCATGCGCAGCAGCCGCCACAGGGGGGTGTGCGGGCTGAGCATGTAGAGCCCCACCGAGAAGTGGAGCAGCATCTCGATGATGAACAGCACCACCGCCGCCGGCAGGGCCTTCTCGCCGAAGGCCAGCACCAGCAGGGGGATCCCCATGTTGCCGGAGTTGTTGAACATCATCGGCGGCAGGAAGGTCTTGGTCTCGAGCTTCAGCCACTTCGCCACCGGCCAGAGCACGAGCCCCGACCCCAGCACCACCACGGCCCCCGCCAGGGCCAGGCTCGCATAGTCCGCCAGGGGCGCCTGGCGGTCGGCGAGCACGGCGAACACCAGCATCGGCACGAAGAGCTCCATGTTGAGGGTGTTCAGGCCGCGGATGTCCGGCGTACGGAAGCGGCCGTAAAGAGTCCCGCAGCCGGCGATCAGGAAGACGGGCAGCAGGGTGGCGAGGATCTGGGCGGTCATTGCACGGGTCCGTAGGCAGCGAATGATCGATGGCGGCCCCCGAGACTAGCATGGCCGCGGCTTGCGCGGTCACGCCGCTCGGGTCACCATGACCAAAGTCCAATCCCCGAGCGAGTGACCATGAGCAAGTTCTGGAGCCCCGCCGTTCGTGAGCTGACCCCCTATGTCCCGGGTGAGCAGCCCCGCGAGCGCCTGATCAAGCTGAACACCAACGAGAACCCCTATCCGCCGGCCCCCGGCGTCGAGGCCGCCCTGCGCGATTTCCCCGCCGACCACCTGCGGCGCTATCCGGACCCGGAGTCCCGCGCCCTGCGCGCGGCCCTGGCGGAGGAGCTCGGGGTGGCGATGGAGCAGGTGTTCGTCGGCAACGGCTCCGACGAGGTGCTCGCCCTGGCCTTCCAGGCCTTCTTCCGCCAGGCACGCCCGCTGGAGATGCCGAGCATCTCCTACAGCTTCTATCCGGTCTACTGCCGTCTCTATGGCGTCGAGCGCCGCACCCACCCCCTTGACGCCGACTGGCGGGTCGACCTCGATGCCTTCGGCCAGGATGCCGGCGGGGTGATCTTCGCCAACCCCAACGCCCCCACCGGCCATGGCCATGGACGCGAGGCGATCGCCGGGCTGCTGGAACGGGTCTCCGAGGCGGTGGTGCTGGTCGACGAGGCCTACGTGGACTTCGGCGGCGAGAGTGCCGTGCCGCTGGTCGAGCACTTCCCCAACCTGCTGGTCACCGGCACCTTCTCCAAGTCACGCAGCCTGGCCGGCCTGCGGCTCGGCTATGCGGTGGGCTCCCGCGAGCTGATCGAGGGGCTGGAGCGGGTCAAGGACTCCTTCAACTCCTACCCCGTGGACAGCCTGGCCAGCGCCCTGGGCATCGCCTCCCTGGCGGACCGCAAGCACTTCGAGGCCTGCCGCGAGGCGGTGATCACCACCCGCGAGCGTACCCGGGTGCGACTTGAGGCCCTGGGCTTCCAGGTGCTGCCCTCGCAGACCAACTTCGTGCTGGTCAGCCACCCGGAGTTCGATGCCGCCCAGCTCTTCGTGGGCCTGCGCGAGCGCGGCGTGCTGGTGCGACACTTCAACACCGAGGTGCTGCGCGACCACCTGCGGATCTCCATCGGCACCGATGACGAGATGGACAGCCTTATCGAGGCGCTCGAGAGCCAGTGTCGCCAGGGCCATCCATGACCCAGGAACGTCATCGACTGCCCCTTTCCAGGGTCCATCACGTGGCGCTGATCACCGCCGACTACGACCGCGCCCGGCGCTTCTATCTCGAGGTGATGGATGCCGAGATCATCGAGGAGACCTGGCGAGCCGAACGGGAGAGTCACAAGCTGGACCTGCGCCTTCCGGGAGGCATCCAGCTGGAGCTTTTCTCCTTCCCCTCGCCGCCGCCACGTCCCAGCTACCCCGAGGCCTGCGGCCTTCGCCATCTCGCCCTGGCGACTCCGGACCTCGAGGCATGCATCGACCTGCTGAGGGCTAGGGGTGCACAGCCGGAACCCATCCGGGTAGATGAGCTGACCGGCGCACGCTTCACCTTCCTGGCCGACCCCGATGGCACCCCGATCGAGTTGTACGAAGAACCCACGCCGGAACGGCGGCCATAAACGAGGAACCCCCGGCTTCTGACGAAGCCGGGGGTTCCTGGAATGAAAAGACCCCGAGCTCTGGTGAACACGGGGTCTTCTCGGGATAGGTGCCTGACGATGACTTGGCCGGCACCCCGGTACTCTTCATGGGGAGGCCCCCGTAACGACGAAACCCCGACCAATGGCCGGGGTTTCTGAATAAGTGCCTGACGATGGCTCGGGCGGCGCTCCGCTACTCTCCAGGGGGAGGCCCTGACATCACGTCCGTTTGGCCGACGCACATGAAAAGACCCCATGCTCTTTCGAACACGGGGTCTTCTCGGAATAAGTGCCTGACGATGACCTACTCTCGCATGGGGAGGCCCCACACTACCATCGGCGCTGAGCGGTTTCACTGCTGAGTTCGGCATGGGATCAGGTGGTTCCCGCACGCTATGGTCGTCAGGCGAAAAACGGTGAATCATGCTGACGATACGTCTCGTCGTATCCGGCTGTCGGTCGCCATCGGCAGACCGCTTGGGTGTTATATGGTCAAGCCTCACGGGCCATTAGTACCGGTTAGCTCAACGCCTTGCAGCGCTTCCACACCCGGCCTATCAACCAGCTGGTCTCGCTGGGCCCTTCAGGAGGCTCAAGGCCTCGGGGATGTCTCATCTTGAAGGGGGCTTCCCGCTTAGATGCTTTCAGCGGTTATCCCGTCCGCACATAGCTACCCGGCAATGCCACTGG
>NZ_SNZJ01000029.1 GCF_004363555.1 Halomonas ventosae
CGCAGTACGCGAGGCTACGCAGAGCGGGTAAGCCGACGATGACAGCCTTGGGGGCTGCCATGCGCAAGCTGGTGCATATCGCTTTCGGCGTCTTGCAGTCACAAACCGAATATCGGCCACAACCAACTCAGTGAGGGTTGCGGTCGGTTAGGAGAGACGGTATCTCCTCTTCGGCCTTCTCCCGGCGCCCCTCGCTGGCATACGACAGTCCTCAGCCGGCAGCCAGTTACCGGTATTTCAACCGCACCCCATCCTGGCCCTGCACCTCGCGCAGGCCGGTCAGCAGCTCGTCGCTGGGCGTGACGCGCCACTCCTCGGCGAGCTCCAGCCAGCCCGAGGCCTCGGCATTGCGGTAGCGTAGCCGCACCGGCAGGCCATCGCCGTCGCAGTAGGGAGCCAGGCTCGCGCGCAGCGAGTCCACCAGGCGCCCGTTGAGGCGACCGCCGTCCAGGGAGAGCTCCACCGCCTGGCCGAAGCGGCTGCGCGCCTCGACCATCGGCGTGACCTCCTTGCCGCGCAGGCGCAGGCCGCCGGAGTAGTCGTCGCTGGAGACCTCGCCCTCGACGATCATCACCTGGTCGGCCTCGAGGCGGCCGCGCAGCTGGTCAAAGAGCTCGCCGAACAGCGAGGCCTCGATGCGCCCGGTGCGGTCGTCCAGGGTGATGAAGGCCATGGTATCGCCGCGCTTGGACTTCATGGTCCGCACGCCGACCACCAGGCCCGCCACCCGCTGGGGCTCGCGGGAGGGCTTGAGGTCGCTGATGCGGGTGGAGACGAAGCGGGCGAGCTCGCCCTCGTACTCGTCGATGGGATGGCCGGTGAGGTAGAGCCCCAGGGTCTCCTTCTCGCCGGCGAGGCGCTCCTTGTCGCTCCACTCCCGGGCCTGACGGTAGTCGGCGTAGGCGTCCCCGGCCGACTCGTCGACGAAGGCCTCGCCGAACATGTCCATCATCCCCAGGTTCTGGTTGGTCTGGGTCTGGACCGCCGCCTTCAGGGCATCCTCCAGGGCCGCGCTGAGCACCGCACGGCTCGGTCCCAGGTTGTCCAGGGCCCCCGAGCGGATCAGCGCCTCCAGGGTGCGCTTGTTCATGCGTTTGGGATCGACCCGGCGGCAGAAGTCGAAGAGATCCTCGAAGGGGCCGTCCGCCTCACGGGCCTCGACGATGGCGCCGATGGGGCCCTCGCCGACACCGCGGATCGCCCCCAGGCCATAGACGACCCGCGCCTGGTCGTCGACGGTGAACTTGTAGCCGCCGACGTTGACGTCGGGCGGAGTCACCGTCAGCGAGAGGTGACGACACTCCTCGATCAGTGGGACCACCTTGTCGAGGTTGTCCATCTCGGTGGACATCACCGCCGCCATGAAGGGCCCGGGATAGTGGGCCTTCAGCCAGGCGGTCTGGTAGGAGACCAGTGCATAGGCCGCCGAGTGGGACTTGTTGAAGCCGTAGCCGGCGAACTTCTCTACCAGGTCGAAGATGTTGCCGGCGAGGTCCTTGTCGATGCCGTTGGCCGCACAGCCCTCCATGAAGCCGGCGCGCTGCTTGGCCATCTCCTCGGGCTTCTTCTTGCCCATGGCGCGGCGCAGCATGTCGGCCTGGCCCAGGGAGTAGCCCGCCATCACCTGGGCGATCTGCATCACCTGCTCCTGGTAGAGGATGATGCCATAGGTGGGGGCGAGCACCGGCTTCAGGAGCTCGTGCTGGTAGTCCGGGTGCGGGTAGGAGATCTCCGCCCGGCCATGCTTGCGGTTGATGAAGTCGTCGACCATGCCCGACTGCAGGGGGCCCGGGCGGAACAGCGCCACCAGGGCGATCATGTCCTCCAGGGAGTCGGGCAGCAGGCGCTTGATCAGCTCCTTCATGCCGCGAGACTCGAGCTGGAACACCGCCGTGGTCTCGGCCTTCTTGAGCATCTCGAAGGTCGGCACGTCATCCAGCGGGATGGTGTCGATGTCCAGGGGACCCTGGCCCTCGGTGGCACGCACCTTGTCGACCATCTCCAGCGCCCAGTCGATGATGGTCAGGGTGCGCAGGCCGAGGAAGTCGAACTTGACCAGCCCCGCCTCCTCGATGTCGTTCTTGTCGAACTGCACCACCAGGCCGTTGCCGTCCTCGTCGCAGAGCAGCGGCGAGAAGTCGGTGAGCTTCGTCGGCGCGATCACCACGCCGCCGGCGTGCTTGCCGGTGCCGCGGGTGACGCCCTCGAGCTTGAGCGCCATCTCCCAGATCTCGGCGGCCTCTTCGTCGTTATCAAGGAACTCCTTGAGCGCCGGTTCGGCCTCCAGCGCCTTGGCGAGTGTCATGCCCACCTCGAAGGGGATCAGCTTGGAGAGCTTGTCGCCCAGGGAGTAGGGCTTGCCCTGGGCGCGAGCCACGTCGCGCACCACCGCCTTGGCCGCCATGGTGCCGAAGGTGACGATCTGGGACACCGCGTCGCGGCCGTAGCGGTCGGCGACGTAGTCGATCACCCGGTCGCGCTTCTCCATGCAGAAGTCGACGTCGAAGTCGGGCATCGAGACCCGCTCGGGGTTGAGGAAGCGCTCGAACAGCAGGTCGTAGCCGATCGGGTCGAGGTCGGTGATCTTCTGGGCGTAGGCCACCAGCGAGCCGGCACCGGAACCGCGTCCCGGCCCCACCGGGACGTCGTTGTCCTTGGCCCACTGGATGAAGTCCATCACGATCAGGAAGTAGCCGGGAAAGCCCATCTGGATGATGATGTCGAGCTCGAAGTCGAGCCGCTTGCGGTAGCGAGCATCGATCTCGGCATACTCCGCCCCGTCGCGCGGATAGCGCTCGGCCGGATAGAGGAAGTCCAGGCGCTCGGTGAGGCCGTCGTGGGAGATCTTGCGGAAGTACTCGTCCTGGGTCATGCCCTCGGGAATCTCGAACTCCGGCAGGAAGATCTCGCCCAGGCGCACCTCCACGTTGCAGCGCGCGGCGATCATCACGCTGTTCTCGAGCGCCTCGGGGATATCGGCGAACAGTTCCGCCATCTCCGCGGGGCTCTTGAGGTACTGCTCCTCGGTGTAGCGCCGCTCGCGGCGCTTGTCGTCCAGCGCCTTGCCCTCGCCGATGGAGACCCGGGTCTCGTGGGCCCAGAAGTCCTCGCGCGCCAGGAAGCGCACGTCGTTGGTGGCCACCACCGGGGTGCCGGTCTCGACGGCCAGCTCCACCGAGAGGTGCACGCACTCCTCCTCCAGCGGCCGGCCGGTGCGGGTCAGCTCCAGGTAGAAGCGTCCCGGGAAGGCGGCATTCCACTCCTCGAGCAGGGCGCGGGCCTCGTCGTGATGGTCGCTCAACAGGTGGCGGCCGACCTCCCCTTCCCGGCCACCGGACAGGGCGATCAGCCCCGCACTCTGCTCGAGCACCCAGGCCTTGTCGAGCAGCGCCTGGCCCTGGCGCTGGCCGTGCATCCAGCCCCGCGAGATCAGCTCGGTAAGGTTGCGGTAGCCGGTCTCGTCCATGGCCAGCAGCGTCAGGCGATAGGGATGCCCCTCGTCATGGGGGTTGGCCAGCCAGAGGTCGCTGCCGATGATCGGCTTGAGCCCCGCGCCCTGGGCGCCCTTGTAGAACTTGACCAGGCCGAAGAGATTGGCCTCGTCGGTCAGCGTCAGGGCCGGCAGGCCCTGGTCCACGGCGGCCTGCACCAGCGGCTTGAGACGCACCAGGCCGTCGACCAGGGAAAACTCGCTGTGAACGCGAAGATGAACGAAGGGCGTTGTCATAAAGGGCTCGGGGCTTGGCGGAAAATAATCAGTTCAGAAAGCGCGAGGCTATCCCGGCAATATCGCTCGGGGCTGATCCGGCGACAGGCCTGCGGGGAGGCGCTGTGAACCCCTCCCTGGGCGCTACCGATGCCATCCCTGGCATAGGACCTTCTCTGCGACCTGCTCCCGGCACCTCTCGTGGTGTCGCCTGAGAGACCTAGAACAGTGCCAGCTGGCGCTTGACCGGACCGAAGGAGCGACGGTGCTCCGGCAGCGGCCCCAGGCGTTCCAGGGCGGCCAGGTGTTCGCGGGTCGGGTAGCCCTTGTGGCGGGCGAAGCCGTAGTCGGGATGCCGGGCATCGAGGGCCACCATGCCCGCGTCGCGGGCGACCTTGGCCAGTATCGAGGCGGCGGCGATGGCCGGATGGCGGGCATCGCCCTTGACCACCGCCTGGCCGGGGACATGATGCCCGGGCAGCCGGTTGCCGTCCACCAGCAGGTACTCGGCCGCCGGCACCAGGGCATCGATGGCACGGCGCATGGCGAGGTGCGTGGCATGGTAGATATTGAGCGCGTCCACCTCGGCGGCCGACGCCTCGGCCACGGCGCAGGCCAGTGCCCGCTCGCGGACCTCGCGCGCCAGGGCCTCGCGACGACGGGCGGTGAGCGCCTTGGAATCGGCGAGACCCGCGATGGGGCGTGCCGGGTCGAGGATCACCGCCGCGGCGACCACCGGGCCGACCAGCGGGCCGCGCCCCACCTCGTCGACCCCGGCAAGGCGCTCGCCCGCATAGTCGATCGAGAGCGGCGGCAGCTCGAGGCCGCCTTTCCCTCTCGCCTGCGCCTTGGCCGTCATGGCGCCACCTCGTCGGCCAACTCAGGGGCGACGCTCGCCGGCAGGGGACGGCCCGCCACCAGCGCCTCGATGGCCTCGGCCGCCCGGCGGCTGGCGTCGCGCTGCAGGCCAGCATGCATGGCGGCGAAGCGCGCCTCAAGGGCGGCCCGCCCGGCGGGGTCGTCGAGCATCTCGCCAAGCCCCGCGGCGATCGCGTCGGGGCTGGCCGCGTCCTGGATCAGCTCCGGCACCAGGGCCTCGCGGGCGATCAGGTTGGGCAGCGAGATCCATTCGGTCTTCACCAGTCGCCTCGCCAGCCAGTGGGTCATGGGCGCCATCCGGTAGGCGACCAGCATGGCGCGGTGGCAGAGCATCGCTTCGAGTGCCGCGGTGCCCGAGGCGAGCAGCACGGCATCGCTTGCCACCATGGCCTCCCGCGCCTGGCCATCGACCAGGGAGAGGCGGTCCGCCAGGGCGGGATGCTCGGCCACCAGCCCCTCCAGCTCGGCGCGGCGCGCCGGCGTCGCCGCGGGGATCACCACCTTCAGGCCGGGACGCCCGGCACACAGCCGCTCGGCGGCGGCGAGGAAGGTCTCGCCCAGGAAGCGGATCTCGCTGGCCCGGGAGCCGGGCAGCACGGCCAGTACCTGCTCGGCACCCGACAGGCCCAGGTCGGCACGCGTGGCGGTGCGGTCGTTGTGGAGCGGCAGCTCGTCGGCCAGGGGGTGGCCGACGAAGGCCACGGGCACGCGGTGGCGCGCATAGAAGGCCGCCTCGAAGGGCAGGAAGGTGAGCATGGCATCGACGGCGCGACTGATGCCCTTGATCCGCCCCTGGCGCCAGGCCCAGACGGAGGGGCTGACGTAGTGGGCGGTGGTCAGGCCCGCCTCGCGCAGCTGTCGCTCCAGCCCGAGGTTGAAATCCGGGGCATCGATGCCGACCATGATATCGGGCTGCCAGTCGAGGGCGTCCTGGCGAAGGGTTCGCCTGACGCGGACCAGGCCGGGCAAGTGCCGGATCACCTCGACCAGGCCCATCACCGACAGGGTCTCCAGGGGGAAGCGGCTGTCGATGCCCTCGGCGATCATGCGCGGGCCGCCGATGCCCCGGAACGCCACCCCCGGGTGACGCGCCTTGAGCGCGCGCATCAGGCCGGCCCCCAGGATATCGCCCGAGAGTTCGCCTGCGACCAGGTAGACGCGCCGGACCGTCATGGTGCCGCCATGCTCAGCGGATGATGCCGCGGGTCGAGGCCTCGATGGAGGCGGCAAAGGCCTCGGTCTCGGGCAGCGAGAAGCGGCTGCGGATCTCGGCGAGCGCCTGCTCGGTGGTCAGTCCCTGGCGGTAGACCAGCTTGTAGGCCTCGCTCAGCGCGCGGATGGCCTCCCTGGAGAAGCCGCGGCGCTTGAGCCCCACCAGGTTCAGGCCATGGACCTGGGCCGGGTTGCCGTTGATCATCACGTAGGCCGGGGTGTCCTTGGTGATGATCGAGCCGCCGCCGGCCATGGCGTGGTCGCCGAAGTGGCAGAACTGGTGGATGGCCGAGAGCCCGCCGAGGATGACGAAGTCGCCCAGGTGCACATGGCCGGCGAGGGTCACCTGGTTGGCCAGGATGCAGTCGTTGCCGATCACGCAGTCGTGGCCGACGTGCACGTAGGCCATGAAGAGGTTGCGTGAGCCGATGGTGGTCTCGCCGCGATCCTGGGCGGTACCGCGGTGCAGCGTGGCCCCCTCGCGGATGACGTTGTCGTCGCCCATCACCAGGCGCGTCGGCTCCCCCGCGTACTTCTTGTCCTGGCAGTCCTCGCCCACCGAGGCGAACTGGAAGATGCGGGTGCGCGCGCCGAGCACGGTGGGCCCCTTGAGCACGACATGGGGGCCGATGCGACTGCCTGGCCCGATCTCGACATCGGGCCCGATCACCGTGAAGGGCCCGACCTCGACATCGTCGGCCAGGCGCGCCGCGGGATCGATGAGGGCGGTGGGGTGTATCAAGCGACCTTCCTCTCGGCGCAGGTGATGTCGGCCTCGCAGACCAGTTCGTCGTCTACCGTGGCCCGGCAGGCGAACTTCCAGATGCCGCGCTTGGTGCGCTCGACCCGGGCTTCCAGCACCAGCTGGTCACCGGGCATCACCGGACGCTTGAAGCGCACGTTGTCGCTGGCCACCAGGTAGTAGACATAGCCGTCGGCGGGCAGCTTGTTGACGGTCTTGAAGCCGAGGATACCGCAGGCCTGGGCCAGCGCCTCGACCACCAGCACCCCGGGCATGATCGGGTGATGCGGGAAGTGGCCGTTGAAGAAGGGCTCGTTGATGCTGACATTCTTGTAGGCAACGATGGCTTCGCCCAGGGTGAGCTCCGTCACCCGGTCCACCAGCAGGAAGGGGTAGCGGTGGGGCAGATACTCACGAATCTCGTTGATGTCCATTACCATCGTAGCGACCTCTGAAATGACAGGATGCCCGTCCCGTGGAGGGGCATGGCCGGCAGCAGGGGCCGGCAGCAACAGGCGGTGGATTATACCGCCCTGCGACGCGGCCTCAACCGCTGCGGCCGGCCTTCTCGAGCCGCGCCAGGCGCCGGGCGATGTCGTCAAGCTGCTTGAAGCGCACCGCATTGCGGCGCCACTGGGCATTGTCCATGGCGCCGGTCCCCGACGAGTAGATCCCGGGCTCGAGGATCGAGTTGGTCACCAGGCTCATGCCGGTGACCTGCACCCCGTCGGCGATGGTCAGGTGGCCGGAGAGCCCCACGCCGCCCCCCAGCATGCAGTGGCGGCCCACCCGCGTGGAGCCGGCGATGCCCACGCAGCCGGCCAGGGCGCTGTGGTCGCCGATCTGCACGTTGTGGGCGATCTGCACCTGGCTGTCGATCTTGACGTCATCGCCGATCAGGGTATCGCCGAGGGCGCCGCGATCGATGCTCGAGCAGCTGCCCACCTCGACGTCGTCACCCAGTACCACGCCGCCCAGCTGGGCGATCTTGTGCCAGCGTGCCCCGTCGTGGGCGAAACCGAAGCCGTCGCCGCCGATCACGCAGCCACTGTGCAGGATGGCCCGGGCCCCGATCACCACGCCATGGCAGACGGTGACATTGGCGTGCAGCCGCGACCCGGGGCCGATGCACGAGTCGGCACCCACCACGCAGCCCGGGCCGATGACCACCTCGTCCCCCAGCTCGACGCCCGACTCGATCACCGCCTGGGGGCCGATGGCGACGTCCGCCCCCAGGCGGACGTCATCGGCGACCACCGCCGTAGGATGGATGCCGGCCGGCGTGCGACCGGCCAGGGGGTCGAAGAGCCGCGACAGCTCGGCGTAGCCGAGGTAGGGGTTGTCCATCTCCAGGCGCGCCACCGGACAGCTCTCGGCATGGCCGGGCGCCAGCAGCACCGCCGCCGCCCGGGTTCCCGGCAGGTCCTTGAGGTAGGCGCGATTGGCGAGGAAGGCCACCTGGTCCGGCTCGGCCTCCCGGAGCGTGGCCAGGCCACTCACCTGCCGCCCGCCGTCACCCTCGAGGCGGGCTCCCAGGCGCTCGGCGATCTCGGCCAGTGTGAGGGTTCGGGCGTCTTGGTTCATGGGGACTCGCTGTCGTGGGGCGGCCGACTCAGTAGAGGGTGTTGAGGATCTCGGTGACTTCCCCGGTCAGGTTCTGCAGCTCCCGTTCGGAATGCAGCACGCCGTTCGGGTCCACCAGCACCTCGACCCCGTGACGGTCGATGACCTGCTGCACGGCCTGATCCAGCTTGGGCTCGGCCTCCTGGAGGAACTGCTGCTCGGACTGCTGGCGCGCCTGGCCGATCTCCTGGCGCAGCTGCTCGAAACGCTGGCCCTTGCGCTGGAACTCCTGCATGGCGGTGCGCCGCTCGGTCTCGGTCATGCTCTCGCCCTGCTGCAGGCGCTGCTGCATCTGCTGAAGCTCCTGGCCCAGCGACTCGGCCTCCTGCTGCTGGCCGGCGAGGCGATTGCGCAGCTCGTTCATGGAGCGCTGGGCGGCGTCGGTCTCCATCAGCGCGGCGCGCCAGTCGAGCACGGCCACCTCCTCGGCCTGGGCCGGCAGGGTGACGGCGGCCAGCAGCCCGAAACAGAGGGCGGCGGAGAGCTTGCGCATGCGGGGACTCCTCGATAGGGGCCGGATCAGAAGGTCTGACCCAGCGAGAACTGGAAGAACTGGGTGTCGTCACCGTCCTTGTCGTTGAGCGGCTCGGCGACGCTGAAGGTCAGCGGCCCCACCGGGGTCAGCCAGGAGAGGCCGACGCCTGCACTGTAGCGCAGCTCGCCCAGGTCGACGCCGGACTCGCAGGACGAGGTGAACCCCTCGGGCACGTCGTAGCAGTCGGTGAGGAAGGTGTTGCCGGCATCCAGGAACAGCGAGGCCTGCAGGGAGCGCTGGTCCTCGACGAAG
Organism: Halomonas ventosae; assembly: GCF_004363555.1. GTDB lineage: Bacteria > Pseudomonadota > Gammaproteobacteria > Pseudomonadales > Halomonadaceae > Halomonas > Halomonas ventosae. The sequence goes on from NZ_SNZJ01000029.1 coordinate 8,950, forward strand.
GGCACCGGGAAGAGCACCTCGGCGCTGCCCTCCACCAGGACGTTGCCGCCCAGGGTGCGGTCGTCGCCACCGTTGCGCTCGGTAGTGGCCGGCCCCAGGGTGTTACCGGTGAAACCGCGTACCGAGCCCAGACCGCCGGAGAAGAAGTTCTCGTAGAACGGATAGGGGTCGTTGCCGACGGTATCGGCATAGCCCAGCTCACCGCTGAACTTCAGCCCCCAGGTCTGCTCCTCGTTGAAGGGGAGGATCTGGCGGGCCCTGGCGCGCAGCTTGTAGTACTCGGCGTCGCTGCCCGGCACCGCGCTCTCCAGCGACAGGCGCTGGTAGTTGCCGGCGGTGGGCATGATGCCGCGATTGAGGTTGTTGCGCGTCCAGCTGGCGGTCAGCTTCAGGCTCTGGGCATCGCTGCCCTGGTCATTTTCGTACTGGATGATCTCGGCCGGCGTATCGCGATAGGTCTTGATCGACAGGTCCTCGACCGCGGCCCCGAAGTTGAGGCGGGTCAGCTCGTTGATCGGATAGCCGAAGTTGATGCCCCCACCGTAGGCGTCGGTGGAGTAGGTCGAGATGTCGGAGTCCTCGTAGTCGGTCTCGCGGTAGTAGAGGTTATAGCCCCGCGAGATGCCGTCCAGGGTCCAGTAGGGGTCGGTGAAACCGAAGTTGAGGCTGGTGAAGGTGTCGCTGCGCTGGGCACCGAGATTGACCCGGTTGCCGGTCCCCAGGAAGTTGTTCTGGGAGAGCGAGGCGCCATAGATCACCCCGGCGCTCTGGGAGAAACCGATGCTCGCCGAGATCGACCCGGAAGGCTGCTCCTCCACGGTATAGGTGACGTCCAGCTTGTCGGGTTCGCCGGCTACCGGGCGTGTCTCCACGTCGACCTGCTTGAAGAAGCCCAGGCGCTCGAGGCGCTGGCGCGACCGGCTGATCGACTCGGTGGAGGCCGGCGCGCCCTCCATCTGGATCATCTCGCGACGCAGTACCTCGTCCTGGGTGGTGGTGTTGCCGGCGAACTCGATGCGCCGCACGTAGGCCCGGCGCCCCGGCTCGACGCGGAAGGTCAGGTCCACGGTGTCGCCGCGGGTGGCGACCTCGGGAATGCCGTCCACATTGGCGAAGGCGAAGCCCTCGGCCCCCAGCCGCGAGCGCAGGGCCTCGGAGGAGGCGGTGACGTCGCTGCGCGAGAAGATCTCGCCGCTCTCCACCTCGAGCAGCTCACGGGCCTCGCGCTCGGGGATCCGCAGGTCACCGGCGAAGCGGATGTCGCCCAGCCGGTACTGCCGCCCCTCGTCGATGTTCACGGTGACGAAGATCCGCGACTTGTCGGGGCTGATCGAGACCTGGGAGGACTCGATGTTGAAGTTCACGTAGCCGCGATCCAGGTAGAAGGAGCGCAGCCGCTCCAGGTCGCCGGACAGGGCCTCGCGGGAGTACTCGTCGCTGGAGAACCAGCCGAAGAACCAGCCCGGCTTGTCGTCGAGCTCGAAGACCTCGCGCAGCTCGTCATCGGTGTAGTCGCGGTTGCCGACGATGTTGATCTGGCGGATCTTGGCCACCGCCCCCTCGTCGATGTCGATGTTGACCTGGACCTGGCCCTCGCCGACCTCCTCGACGGAGGTCTCGATCCGCGCGCTGTAGCGCCCCTGGGACTGGTAGACCCCCTCCAGCTCGCGCTGGATCTCCTCCAGGGTGGAGAGCTGAAGCACCTGGCCCTCATCGAGCCCGGCCTGCTTGAGGCCGTTGCGCAGGTCCTCGTCGGGGATCTGATTGTTGCCCTCGATGTTGAGGCGCGCGATGGTCGGGCGCTCGACCACCTGGATGATCAGCACGTCCCCCTCGCGGGCCAGGCTGACGTCCTCGAACAGGCCCGTGGCGAAGAGCTCGCGGGCCGCCTCGGCCAGCTCGCGCTCGTCCACCCGGTCGCGGGCGCTGACAGGAAAGGCATTGAACACGGAGGCGGGCGAGACCCGCTGCAGCCCCTCAACCCTGATGTCGGCAACGTCGAAAGGTTGTGCCTGTGCCGCCTGGGTACCCACGAGCAGCAGCGCCGCCAGTCCGATGGTCTTGATTTTCATGCAGTCGATTCGCTCGCGTTGATCTGCCGTCCTGTCCAGACAGGCACCTTATACATTTGTACTGGCCACTGACAAGCCGGCGCCCGGCTACCAGAGCCGCATCAGGTCGAAATAGAGCGCCATCAGCATCAGGGTACCGACCAACGCCAGGCCGATACGCAGGCCCACGGCCTGGGCCTGCTCGGACACCGGGCGACCCCGCACCACCTCGACCAGGTAATAGAGCAGGTGGCCGCCGTCGAGCACTGGGATCGGCAGCAGGTTGAGCACCCCCAGGCTGATCGAGAGGTAGGCCAGGAAGCTGATGAAACTCTCCAGGCCAGCGCGGGCCGAGTCGCCGGAGATCCGGGCGATGGTGATGGGGCCGGAGAGGTTCGAGGGCGAGATCAGTCCCACCACCATCTTGCGGATGGCCCCCAGGGTCAGCACCGTCATCTCGCCGGTACGCGAAAGCGACTGGCCCACGGCAGCCAGCGGGCCGTAGCGGATCTCGCGCCGGTACTCGTCGGGCCAGCTGACGGCCTCGACGCCGGCGCCGATGTAGCCGATGGCCACGCCCTCCTCCAGCTCGTTGCGGCCGGGAGTGACGGTGAGCGCGAGGCGCTCGCCGTCACGCAGCACCTCGAGGTCGAGGGGCTCCCCCGGGCTGGCGCGGACCCGGTCGACGAAGGCCATCCAGTCCGCCACCGGTTCGCCGTCCACCGCGACGACCTCGTCGCCCACTCGCAGTCCGGCCTTGGCGGCCGCCTCGCCCTCGACCACCTGGCCCAGCACCGCCGGGATCTCGGGCTGCCAGGGGGTCAGGCCCAGGCTCGGCAGCGGCCGGGGCGGATCCTGGCGCACCAGCCAGTCCTGCACCGGCAGGCGATAGGTCTGCGGGTCGGCGGCGGCCTCGTCCCGGGCCTGCACCTCGAGCTCGCCGCTCTCGCCGATGGCTGCCACCAGCTTGAGGTTGATCTCGTCCCAGGAACGCACCGCCTCGCCGCGGACCGCGGTGATCTCCTGCCCCGCCTCGAGGCCACCACGGCTCGCCGGTGAGTCCGGCGCCACACTGCCGATCACCGGCGCCACCGTGGTGGTGCCGGCCACGAAGAGCGCCCAGTAGGCGACGATGGCCAGCAGGAAGTTGGCCAGGGGGCCGGCCGCGACGACGGCGATACGCTGCCAGACCGTCTTGTTGTTGAAGGCCCGATGCCGCTCGGCGGGATCGACGGGCCCCTCTCGCTCGTCGAGCATCTTCACGTAGCCGCCCAACGGGATGGCGGCCACCATGAACTCGGTGCCGTGGCGGTCGCGGCGCGACCAGAGCGGCTTGCCGAAGCCCACCGAGAAGCGCAGCACCTTCACGCCGCAGCGCCGGGCCACCCAGAAGTGGCCGAACTCGTGGAAGGTGATCAAGAGGCCGAGCACCACGATCACGGCCAGCACGTTCTGGATCAGGCCCAAGGCAATCTCCTTGCAGTCAACTGCGTGAAGGCGCGGGCATCATTGCCGCGCCAGCCAGGCGTGTGCCGAGCGCCGGGCGAGGACATCGGCCTCGAGGATGGTCTCGAGGTCCGCGGCCGGCGCGACGGGGCTCTCATCTCGCACCCGCGCCACCAGCTCGTCGATCTCGGTGAAGCCGAGGCGACCGGCCAGGAAGGCCTCCACCGCCACCTCGTTGGCGGCATTGAGCACCGCCGGCGCGGTCCCGCCCGCGGCCATGGCCTCCCGGGCCAGGCGCAGGCAGGGGAAGGCCGCCTCGTCGGCGGGCTCGAAGTCGAGCCGCGCGACCCGGAAGAGGTCCAGTGCCTCCACCCCGGCATCGATGCGCTCCGGCCAGGCCAGCCCGTAGGCGATGGGAGTACGCATGTCCGGGTTGCCCAGCTGGGCGATCACCGAGCCGTCGCTGTAGGCCGCCATGGAGTGGATCACGCTCTGGGGGTGAACCACCACCTGAACCTGGTCGGGACGGGCATCGAAGAGCCAGCACGCCTCGATCAGCTCGAGCCCCTTGTTCATCAGGGTGGCGCTGTCCACCGAGATCTTGCGCCCCATGGACCAGTTGGGATGGTCGCAGGCCTGGTCCGGGGTCACTCTGCCCAGGGCATCCCGCGACCAGCCGCGGAAGGGACCGCCCGAGGCAGTCAGCAGCAGCTGCGTCACCCCGTGACGCCCCAGGCCGCCGCGGTGCTCGACGGGTAGACACTGGTAGATGGCATTATGTTCGGAATCGATGGGCAGCAGGGTCGCCCCATGGCGCGTCACGGCGTCCATGAACAGCGCCCCGGACATCACCAGGGCCTCCTTGTTGGCCAGCAGGACCCGCTTGCCGGCCTTCACCGCGGCCAGCGTCGGCAGCAGGCCGGCGGCACCGACAATGGCCGCCATCACGGCATCCACCTCGCGGGCCTCGGCGACCTCGACCAGCGCCTCGCGACCGGCGCGCACCTCGGTAGCGAGCCCCGCCTCGGCCAGCTGCCCGCGCAGCCAGGCCGCGTCCTCCTCGGCATCGAGCACCGCCACCGCCGGACGATGGCGTCGGCACTGGGCCAGCAGTGGCTCCCGGGAGCGGTGGGCGGTCAGGGCATGCACCCGGTAGCGTTCCGGATGGCGGCCGAGCACGTCCAGGGTGCTGGTGCCGATGGAGCCGGTGGCGCCAAGCACGGTCACGCGACGCAGGGTCACAGCAGCCCCCCGTGCAGCAGCGCAAAGAGCGGCACCGCGGCGGTCAGGCTGTCGACCCGGTCGAGCACCCCACCATGGCCCGGCAGCAGCTGGCTGGAATCCTTGATGCCGCGATGGCGCTTGAGCATGCTCTCGAGCAGGTCACCCAGCACCGAGGCCAGCGTCACCACCGCCGTGGCCAGCAGCAGCACCAGGCCGCCGGCGACGCCGAGGCCCTGCCAGGTGGCAAAGCCGACTGCCAACAACGAGGTGACGGCCAGGCCGCCGGCCACGCCCTCCCAGGTCTTGCCGGGGCTGACGCTGGGGGCCAGCTTGTGGCGGCCGAAGGTCCGGCCGACGAAGTAGGCGCCGATGTCGGCGCCCCATACCAGCAGCAGCACGAAGAGCAGCCAGACGGTACCGCCCTCGCGCAGCACGCTGAAGCCCACCCAGGTCGGCAGCAGCACCCAGAGCCCCATCGCCAGGCGCATGCCGGTCGACCGCCACTGCGCGAGGCGCGCGGGGTAGCCGGTCACCCAGTAGAGGTTGGCCAGCCAGCCCAGCGCGCCCAGCCACAGCGGCCAGGCCGAGAGCACGGCCCCGCTCGCCCAGAATAGCGCCATCACCACGGCGAGACCCGCCACCGGGAGCAGGCGTCGGCCCGGCAAGGTGATGCCGGCGAGGTTGGCCCACTCCCAGGCGGCAAGCAGCACGATGGCGGCGGTGAACAGTCGGAACCCCTCGCCCTCCAGGCCGAACAGGCCGAACAGGGCCAGGGGAACCAGCCAGGCCGCGGTGAGGGTCCGTTGTCTGAGCATGCTGCTAGCCACTCTGCTGCGCCTCGAGCTGTTCATCGGTCATGCCGAAGCGCCGCTGTCTTCCCTGGAAGTCGGCCAGGGCACGGTCGAAGGCGGCACCATCGAAGTCTGGCCAGAGTACCGGGGTGAAATGCAGCTCGGCATAGGCCATCTGCCAGAGCAGGAAGTTGGAGATGCGCTTCTCGCCGCTGGTGCGGATGCACAGGTCCACCGGGGCGTCCCCGGACAGGCTCACCTCCTCGTCCAGGGCCTGTTCGTCGATCGCTTCGGGCTCGAGCTCGCCGGCGGCGACCCGCTCGGCCAGCCGCCGGGCGGCACCGGCGATGTCCCAGCGCCCCCCGTAGTTGGCGGCGATCACCAGGTGCAGGCCGGAGTTGTCCCGTGTCAGCGCCTCGGCGCTGGCGATATGCTTCTGGATCGAGGCGGAGAAGCCGCTGCGGTCCCCGATCACCGACAGGCGGATGCCGTGCCGGTGGAGCTTCCTGACCTCGCGCTTGAGCGCCATGAGGAAGAGCTCCATCAGGGCATTGACCTCGCTGGCGGGCCGCTTCCAGTTCTCGCTGGAGAAGGCGAACAGCGTGAGGGTCTCGATGCCGCGCTCGGCGGCGCGGCGGATGACGGCGCGCACCGCCTCGACGCCGGCATGGTGGCCACGCACGCCGGACAGGCCACGCGCCTTCGCCCAGCGGTTGTTGCCGTCCATGATGATGGCCACGTGGCGCGGCAGGGGCGCCTCGCCGGCGCTGGACCCGTCGTCGGGGCTGGCCCCGGGGCGGGGAGACTGCGGTGACGTCATGATGTCTCGCATGGCGGGTAAGAGCATGAAGGCCGACGAACCGCGGACACCTGGCCCGCGGTTCGCCGAGGGGCGATCCGTCGCCGGCGGCGCCGTTCGCCGGTGCCGCCCGCCGTCATCAGACCTGCATCAGGTCGTGTTCCTTGGACTCCAGCGCCTTGTCGATCTCGGCGATGATGCTGTCGGTGAGCTTCTGGATCGCCTCCTCGGCCTGGTGCTGCTCGTCCTCGGTGATCTCCTTCTCCTTGAGCAGGGACTTGAGATCGCCGTTGGCATCGCGGCGCACGTTGCGCACCGCCACCCGGGCGTGCTCGGCCTCCTGGCGGGCCTGCTTGATGTACCCCTTGCGCGTCTCCTCGGTGAGCATCGGCATGGGCACGCGGATCACGTTGCCGGCGCTCGCCGGGTTGAGGCCGAGATCGGAGGTCATGATGGCCTTCTCGATCTTGGGCACCATCTGCTGCTCCCAGGGCACCACGCTCAGGGTCCGGGCGTCCTCGACGTTGATCGAGGCCACCTGGTTGAGCGGCACCTGGCCACCGTAGTACTCCACGGTCACGGCATCCAGGATGCTGGAGTGCGCCCGACCGGTACGGATCTTGTTGAAGTTCTGGTGAAGGGCCTCGAGGCTCTTCTTCATGCGACTCTGCGCATCCTTCTTGATGTCGTCGATCACTGTCTCACCCTCTGTCAATCAGCGTGCCTTCCTTGCCACCCACAACCAGGTTCAGCAGGGCACCCGGCTTGTTCATGTTGAAGACCCGCACCGGCATGTCATGGTCCCGCACCAGGCAGATGGCGGTCAAATCCATCACCCCGAGCTTCTGGTCGAGCGCATCATCATAGGTCAGCTGCTCGTACTTGACCGCATCGGGGTGCTTGACCGGGTCCTTGTCGTAGACCCCGTCGACCTTGGTGGCCTTGACCACCACGTCGGCATCGATCTCGATGCCGCGCAGGCAGGCCGCGGAGTCCGTGGTAAAGAAGGGGTTGCCGGTGCCGGCCGAGAACAGTACCACGTCGCCGGAGGTCAGGTAGCGGATGGCGGTCCGGCGGTCGTAGTGCTCCACCACGCCACTCATCGGAATCGCCGACATCACCCGCGAGCGGATATTGGAGCGCTCCAGGGCATCGCGCATGGCCAGGGCGTTCATCACCGTGGCCAGCATGCCCATGTGGTCACCCGTGACCCGGTCCATGCCCGCCTCGTGCAGGGCCGCCCCGCGGAACAGGTTGCCGCCGCCGACGACGATGCCGACCTGGACGCCGATCCCCACCAGCTGGCCGATCTCCAGCGCCAGGCGATCCAGCACCTTGGGGTCGATGCCGAACTCGGCATCCCCGGTCAGGGCTTCGCCGGAGAGCTTGAGCAGGATGCGCTTGTACTTGGACACCTCGGCGCGGGTCTTCTCGGGCTTGCTGGGGGCGGGGTGATCGGCACTGGTCATGGGGTATCTCCCGGGTTCTCGACGCTTGGGACCTGGTGGATGGCCGGATTCACCGGCCGGATACGCGAAGGCGTGCGCTCGCGCGCACGCCATCTTCACACTGGAACCTGCGACCTCAGCTGCGCTTGGCCTGTTCCATCACTTCCTTGGCGAAGTCGACCTCTTCCTTCTCGATGCCCTCGCCCACCTCGAAGCGGGTGAAGCCGACCACCTCGCCGCCGGCCGCCTTGACGAACTCGGCCACGGACTGGTCGGGGTTCTTGACGAAGGGCTGCTCGGTCAGGCTGTTCTCGGCCAGGTACTTCTTCAGGCGGCCCTGGACCATCTTCTCGGCGATCTGCTCGGGCTTGCCGGCCATGTCGGGCTGGGCCAGGATGATCGCCTTCTCGGCGTCCAGCTGCTCCTGCGGCATGTCCTCGGGACGGGCCACGGCCGGGTTGATGGCGGCGACGTGCATGGCGACGTCCTTGGCCACCTCGGCGTTGCCGCCCTTGAGCACGGTCAGCACGCCGATGCGGCCGCCGTGGACGTACTCGCCGACCAGGTTGCCGTCGCCGGCCTCGACCACGACGCTGCGACGCACGCCGATGTTCTCGCCGATCTTCTGCACCAGCTGCTCGCGAGCGGTCTCGAGCTCGCCGTCCATGACGGCGGCCACGTCCTCGCTCTTGGCGGCGAAGAAGGCGTCGGCGATCTTCTCGGCGAAGGCCTTGAAGTTGTCGTCACGGGCGACGAAGTCGGTCTCGGAGTTGATCTCGACCATCACGCCGTAGCTGCCGTCGTCGGCCACGCGGGTGACCACGGTGCCCTCGGCGGCGGTGCGGCCGGCCTTCTTGGCGGCCTTGAGGCCGGAGTTCTTGCGCAGGTTCTCGATGGCCTGCTCGATGTCACCATCGGTCTCGGTGAGTGCCTTCTTGCACTCCATCATGCCGAGCCCGGTGCGCTCGCGCAGTTCCTTGACCTGGGAGGCGCTGATAGCTGCCATGGTAGTGTCCTCTGAATGGTTCGACCTGGAATGGGTAGCGGAAAGAAGAGAAGAAAGGGGGCCTGAGCCCCCTTGCGCCTGTCCGGCGGGCCGCCACCGGAGTGACGGCACGGCAACCGGCCCAGGCGGGCCGACGATCACTCGGCGGCGGCGTCGCTCTGGCTCTCTTCGGCGTCGGTGACCTCGACGAACTCGTCGGGACGACCTTCCTTCGCACGGGCGCAGGCGTCGGCGATGGCCTTGACGTAGATCTGGATGGCGCGGATGGAGTCATCGTTGCCCGGGATCACGTAGTCGACGCCATCGGGATCGGAGTTGGTATCCACCACGCCGATGACCGGAATGCCCAGCTTGTTCGCCTCGTTGATGGCGATGCGCTCATGGTCGACGTCGATCACGAACAGGGCATCGGGCAGGCCGCCCATTTCCTTGATACCACCCACGGACCGCTCGAGCTTGTCCTGCTCGCGGGTCGCCATCAGCACTTCCTTCTTGGTCAGCTTCTCGAAGGTGCCGTCCTCGTGCATGGTCTCGAGGTCGCGCAGGCGCTTGATGGAGACGCGGATGGTCTTGTAGTTGGTCAGCATGCCACCGAGCCAGCGGTGGTTGACGAACGGCTGACCGACGCGATTGGCCTCTTCCTTGATGATCTTGCTCGCGCTGCGCTTGGTGCCGACGAACAGGATCTTGTTGTTGGCCGCTGCCATCTTCTCGACCACGTCGATGGCCTCGTTGAGGGCCGGCAGGGTGTGCTCGAGGTTGATGATGTGGATCTTGTTGCGTGCGCCGAAGATGAACTTGCTCATCTTCGGGTTCCAGTACTTGGTCTGGTGACCGAAGTGAGCGCCTGCCTTCAGCAGGTCACGCATGTTGACGTGTGCCATGGATGACTCCTGGAAAATCGGGTTAGGCCTCCACGCACCCCATGGATCCGACCGCCGGAGCAACCGGCAGCACCCGGGACCATGTGACGGTGCATGTGTGATTTCAAGGCATTGCATTGGTGATTGAGCGCGCTTCCCGGACCTCGCCGAGGCGCCGACGGGTCGGCCGGCTCCGCGATTGCAGGAAAGCGCGCAGCTTTATACCATGGATGACCTCCGAGATGAAGTCGTCCGATGCTCGAGCCCGCCGCCATCCGGGCGACACCACCCCTGATCCGAGATTCCATGAACGTACCCATCAAGACGCCCGACGAGATCGAGAAGATGCGCGAGGCGGGCCGCCAGGCCGCCAGCGTGTTCGAGATGATCATCCCCCACGTGAAGGCCAGCGTGAGTACCGGCGAGCTGGACCGGCTCTGCCACGACTATATCGTCGACGAGCTGGGCTCCACCCCGGCGCCGCTCAACTACCACGGCTTCCCCAAGTCGATCTGCACTTCGATCAACCACGTGGTCTGCCACGGCATCCCCGATGACGCCAAGAAGCTCAAGAAGGGCGACATCATGAACATCGACATCACCGTGAAGACCGCCGACGGCTATCACGGCGACTCCAGCATGATGTTCATCATCGGCGAGACCATCCAGGGCGAGCGCCTGTGCCGGGTCACCCAGGAGTGCCTCTACCGCAGCATCGCCCTGGTCCGCCCGGGCGTGCACCTCTCGGAACTGGCCCGCGCCATCCAGTCCCACGCCGAGGCCAACGGCTACTCGGTGGTGCGCGACTTCTGCGGGCACGGTATCGGCGCCGGCTTCCACGAGGATCCCCAGATCCTGCACTACGACGGCTATGCCCCCGAGGCCGACATCGCCCTCGAGGAAGGCATGTGCTTCACCATCGAGCCGATGATCAACGTCGGCGACCATCGCACCAAGGTACTGCGCGACGGCTGGACCGCCGTGACCAAGGACAGGAGCCTGACCGCCCAGTGGGAGCACACCCTGCTGGTCACCGCGACGGGGGTGGAGGTGCTCACCGCCCGCCACGACGAAGACCTCTCCTTCCTCGACCGCTGAGTCGATCGCCATGCTCCTGCACCACTACCGCTTCATCCCCGACGACAGCCTCTTCGCTGTCGACGCCTTCCGCGCCGAGCTCGCCGGCGAGCGCTCGCCGATCGCCCCCTTCAAGGCGGCGCTGCGTGGCATCCAGGCCCGGCTCGACGAGCGCTTCCGCGCCGGTGCCGACATCCGCGACCTGGTGCACGGCCGGGCCTGGTGCCTGGACCGCCTGCTGGCCATCGCCTGGGAGCAGCACGCCTGGCCCGACGACGGGGTGGCGCTGCTCGCCGTGGGCGGCTACGGCCGCGGAGAGCTGCACCCCCACTCCGACATCGACCTGCTGCTGCTGCTCGAGCACGATGATGACGAGCCTTATCGGGAAGCCCTAACCGCCTTTATCACCTTCCTGTGGGACATCGGCCTGGAGATCGGCCACAGCGTGCGCTCGCTGGCCGACTGCGAGCGCGAGGCCGAGGCCGACGTGACGGTGATCACCAACCTGCTCGAGACCCGTACCCTGGCCGGGCCCGAGCACCTGCGCGAGGCGATGCAGGCGCGACTGTCCACCGACCGGCTGTGGCCGGCGGACCGCTTCTTCGAGGCCAAGTGGCAGGAGCAGATCAGCCGTCACTACCGCTACAACAACTCCGAGTACCACCTCGAGCCCAACATCAAGAGCTCGCCGGGCGGGCTGCGCGACATCCAGATGATCGGCTGGGTGGCCAAGCGCCACTTCGGCACCCAGCGCTACGAGGACCTGGTCGCCGGCGGCTTCATGAACGATCCGGAGCTGCGCATCCTCAGCCAGGGCCAGGCCTTCCTGTGGCAGGTGCGCTACGCCCTGCACATGCTCACCGACCGCGCCGAGGACCGCCTGCTGTTCGACCACCAGCGCACCATCGCCGAGCTGTTCGGCTATCGCGACACACCGGAGCGCCTGGCCGTGGAGCAGTTCATGAAGCGCTACTATCGCCATGTCACGGCGCTGGCCGGGCTCAACGACATGCTGCTGCAGCACTTCGACGAGGCGATCCTGCACGCCGGCGAGGCGCTCACCACCGTGCCCCTCAACGAGCGCTTCGAGATCAAGGGGGGGTATATCCAGGCCCGCTCGCGCCATGTCTTCCGACGGCGCCCCTCGGCACTGCTCGAGCTCTTCCTGCTGATGGCCGAGCACCCGGAGATCGAGGGGGTGCGTGCCGACACCATCCGCCTGATCCGCGACCACCGCCACCAGATCGACGACCTCTATCGCGACGACCTTCGCCACCAGAGCCTGTTCATGGCCCTGCTGCGCTCGGGCGGCAACGTGGCTCGCCAGCTGCGACGCATGAACCGCTACGGCGTGCTCGGCAAGTACCTGCCCGAGTTCGGCCAGGCGGTGGGGTTGATGCAGCACGACCTCTTCCACATCTACACGGTGGACGCCCATACGCTGCGCCTGCTCAAGTGCATCCACGGCTTCCGCAAGCCCGAGGCGAAGGAGGAGTTTCCGGTCGCCGCCAACCTGATCCACCAGCTCCCCAAGCTGGAGCTCTTGTGGATCGCCGGCCTCTACCATGACATCGGCAAGGGACGCGGCGGCGACCACTCGACCCTGGGCGCCCGGGATGCAGAGGCCTTCTGCGAGCGCCATGGGCTCTCCAGCCGCGACACGCGCCTGGTCAGCTGGCTGGTGGAGCACCACCTGATGATGTCCATGGTCGCCCAGAAGCGCGACATCACCGACCCCGACGTGATCGCCGAATTCGCCCGCCTGGTGGGCGACGAGACGCGGCTCGACTACCTCTACGTGCTGACGGTGGCCGACATCACCGCCACCAACCCGACCCTGTGGAACGGCTGGCGGGCCTCGCTGCTGCGCCAGCTGCACAGCGAGACCAAGCGCGCCCTGCGTCGGGGGCTGGAGAATCCCCTGGAGCGCGACGACTGGGTCCGGGAGACACGCAGCGAGGCCCACTCGCTGCTCGCCTCGGTGGGCGCCGACATGGCCCGGGTCGACCGGCTCTGGGAGTCGCTGGGCGAGGACTACTTCCTGCAGTACGCCCCCAGCGAGATCGTCTGGCAGACCCAGGGCATCCTCGACCATGGCGACAGCCAGCTGCCGCTGATCCTGATCAACGCCCCCACCGACGACATGGCCGAGGGCGGCACCAAGGTCTTCATCCACACCCGCTCGGTGGACGACCTGTTCGCCGCCACCGCCGCCGCCATGGACCAGCTGGGGCTGTCGATCCACGACGCCCGCATCGCCACCTCCAGCAACGACTGGACGCTGAACACCTTCATCGTGCTGGACGATCACGGCCAGGCGATCCGCGACCGCGAGCGCATCGAGGAGATCCGCCGCCACCTGGTGGAGGAGCTCGACGACCCGGACGACTACCCGCAGATCGTCACCCGGCACACCCCTCGCCAGCTCAAGCACTTCCGGGTGCCCACCGAGGTCAGCATCGAGCAGGACCCGGCCAACGAGCGCACCCTGCTCGAGCTCGTCGCGCCCGATCGCCCCGGCCTGCTGGCCCGGGTGGGACGCATCTTCATGGAGCAGGACATCGCGCTGTCGGCGGCCAAGATCGCGACCCTCGGCGAGCGGGTCGAGGACGTCTTCTTCATCACCGACAAGGCCGGGGCGCCGCTCACCGACCCGGGACGCCAGCAGCGCCTGCGCGAGCGCCTCATCGAGGTCCTCGCCATCCCCGGCTGACGCCGCCCGCCGGGCCGGCGTTTGAGGCCGCCCCGGGGCTTCCCTATAATCGACGCCCTGCCCGCCCGCGCGCCGCCGAGCCGCGGGCCACCAACGACAACGACGCCGGACGCTTGCTTCTGTCCCAGGCGCATCTGGACCGCCATGAATCCCGACCTCGACGCGCTCAAGCCCTACCCCTTCGAGAAGCTCGCCGCCCTCAAGGCCGGCGTGACGCCGCCCGAGGGACTCACGCCCATCCCGCTGACCATTGGCGAGCCCCGTCTCGCACCTTTCGCAGCGGCCCTCGAGGCGCTCACCGCCCACCGCCAGGACTTCGCCCGTTACCCCGCCACCGCCGGGACGGCCGAGCTGCGTGCGGCGATCGCCGGCTGGGCGATGCGACGCTTCGCCCTGGCGGGCCTCGACGCCGAGACCCAGGTGCTGCCGGTGAACGGCACCCGGGAGGCGATCTTCGCCTTCGTCCAGGCGGCGCTGGACCGCACCCGCCCGGCCAAGGTGGCGATGCCCAACCCCTTCTACCAGATCTACGAGGGCGCCACCCTGCTCGCCGGCGGCGAGCCACTCTACCTGGACGCCACGGCCGAGAGCGGCTTCCGGCCGGACCTGGACCGGGTGCCCGCCGAGACCTGGCGCGACGTCCAGCTGGTGTTCCTCTGCTCGCCGGCCAACCCCACCGGTGCGGTGACGCCACTGGCCGAGTTCGAGAAGCTCATCGCCCTGGCCGACGAGCACGACTTCCTGATCGCCTCGGACGAGTGCTACTCGGAGCTCTACCTGGACGAGGCCGCCCCGCCGCCGGGGCTGCTCGAGGCCTGCGCGCGCCTCGGTCGCCACGACTACCGGCGCTGCCTGGTGTTCCACTCCCTCTCCAAGCGCTCCAACCTGCCGGGGCTGCGCTCCGGGTTCGTCGCCGGAGACGCCGAACTCATCGCCCCGTTCCGGCGCTACCGCACCTATCACGGCTGCGCCATGTCGCTGCCCGTGCAGCAGGCCTCGATCACCGCCTGGAACGACGAGGCCCACGTGCGTGCCAACCGCGAGGCCTACCGCGAGACCTTCGCCGCGGTGACCGAGGTCCTCTCCCCGGTGATGGACTTCCCCGCCCCCGAGGCGAGCTTCTACCTGTGGCCGGCGGTGCCCGGCGGGGACGACGAGGCCTTCACCCGCGCGCTCCATGCGGAGACGAACGTCAGCGTGCTGCCCGGCAGCTACATGGGCCGGGTCGGCAGCAGCGGCACCAACCCCGGCAGCGGGCGGCTGCGCCTGGCACTGGTCGCCGAGGTCGAGGCCACGGTGGAGGCCGCCTGGCGCATCCGCCGCTTCATCGAGAGGAATCCCCGATGCTGACGCTCTACGTGATCAAGAACTGCGACACCTGTCGCCGCGCCCGCAAGGCGCTGGACGGCAGGGGTCTCCCCTACCAGATCCATGACCTGCGCGAGGACGGCCTCTCGGCCCCGCTGCTGGAGCACATCCTGCACCGGGTGCCGGTCATGGAGGTGCTCAACAGGCGCAGCACCACCTGGCGGGAGCTCGATGACGAGGAGAAGGCCGACATCGACGCCAACAAGGCCCGCGAGCTGATGCTGGCCCACCCCACCCTGCTCAAGCGCCCGCTGCTCGATACCGGCGACGAGCTCCTCGTCGGCTACCGCGACGGCGACTACGACTCACTCTAGGGCCCGCCAGGCCCTCCCCCACGCTTCCAGAGGACATCACCCCATGCTGAGCTTTGCACTCGGAATCGGCACCCAGAACACCCAGGGCGACTGGCTGGAGATCTACTACCCGGCCCCGCTGCTCGACCCCGATGCCGACCTGGTGGCCGCCGCCGCCAAGGTACTCGACGCCCCTGCCGGCAACGCCGCGGTCAGCTTCCTGCCCGAGCAGTGCGCGGAGCTTGCCGGCGCGCTGAAGGCCGCCGGCCACGAGGAACAGGCCGAACTGGCCGACGCCCTGGCCGCGAGCCGCCGCCCGCTGGTGGCCATGTTCCTGGACGTGGACACCCCTCCCCAGAGCGCCCCGGAGGTCTACCTCAAGCTGCACCTGCTCTCCCACCGCCTGGTGAAGCCCCACGGCCTGGACCTCACCGGCATGTTCGGCCTGCTGCGCAACATCGCCTGGACGAACGAAGGCGCCATCGATATCGAGGAGCTGCCCGCACGCCGCCTCAAGGCCCGCCTGGAAGGGCGAGCGCTCTCCGTGGACTGCGTCGACAAGTTCCCCAAGATGACCGACTACGTGGTGCCCGCCGGCGTGCGCATCGGCGATACCGCCCGGGTGCGCCTGGGCGCCTATCTCGGCGAGGGCACCACGGTGATGCACGAGGGCTTCGTCAACTTCAACGCCGGCACCGAGGGGCCGGGCATGATCGAGGGGCGCATCTCCGCCGGCGTGATGGTCGGCAAGGGCTCGGACCTCGGGGGCGGCTGCTCCACCATGGGCACCCTCTCCGGCGGCGGCAACATCGTCATCAAGGTGGGCGAGGGCTGCCTGATCGGTGCCAATGCCGGCATCGGCATCCCGCTGGGCGACCGCTGCACCGTGGAGGCCGGCCTCTACATCACCGCCGGGGCCAAGGTCACCCTGCTCGACGACCAGGGCCAGGAGGTCGAGACCGTGGCCGCCCGCGAGCTGGCCGGCCAGGATGACCTGCTGCTGCGCCGCAACTCCCAGAACGGTCGCATCGAGTGCCTCACCAACAAGAGTGCCATCGCGCTCAACGAGGCGCTACATGCCAACAACTGAGCCGACCGCGCTCTCCCCGACCCTGCAGCTCGCCTTCGAGCTGATCCGGCGCCCCTCGGTGACGCCGGATGACCTGGGCTGCCAGGCGCTGATGATCGAGCGCCTCGAGGCGCTCGGCTTCCGGGTCGAGCGCCTGCCCTTCGGTGACGTGGAGAACTTCTGGGCCACCCGTGGCCACCATGGCCCCCTGCTGGCCTTCGCCGGCCACACCGACGTGGTGCCCAGCGGCCCCCATACCCGCTGGGACTTCCCGCCCTTCGAGCCATGCATCGATGAGGCGGGCATGCTGCGGGGCAGAGGGGCCGCCGACATGAAGGGCAGCCTGGCGGCGATGGTCACGGCGGTGGAGCGCTTCGTGACCGCCCATCCGGATCACCACGGGCGGATCGGTTTCCTCATCACCTCCGACGAGGAGGGGCCGGCGGTGGACGGCACCCGGGCCGTGGTCGAGCACCTGCGCGAGACCCACGACCGGCTCGACTACTGCATCGTCGGCGAACCCTCCTCCACCGACCGCCTCGGCGACGTGATCAAGAACGGTCGACGCGGTTCGCTGGGCGGGGTGCTGCATGTCAAGGGCATCCAGGGCCATGTGGCCTATCCGCACCTGGCGCGCAACCCCATCCACCAGGCGCTGCCGGCGCTGGACGCCCTGGCACGGGAGCACTGGGACGCCGGCAACGCCTTCTTCCCCGCCACCAGCTTCCAGGTCTCCAACATCCGCTCGGGCACCGGCGCTACCAACGTCATCCCCGGCGACGTCGAGGTGGTGTTCAACTTCCGCTTCTCCACCGAGGTGACCCACGAGCAACTGAAGCAACGCACCGAGGCGCTGCTCGAGGCCCATGGCCTCGACTATCACCTGGACTGGACGCTCAACGGCGAGCCCTTCCTCACCGCCGAGGGCGAGCTGGTGGAGGCCGCCGTGAGCGGCGTGGAGGATGCCCTGGGCCACCGCCCCGAGCTCTCCACCGCGGGTGGCACGTCGGACGGGCGCTTCATCGCTACCCTGGGCAGCCAGGTGGTCGAACTCGGCCCCTGCAATGCCACCATCCACCAGGTCAACGAGCGGGTGCTGGCCTCGGACCTCGATGACCTCAGCCGTGTCTACGAGGCGATCCTCGCCAGACTGTTCGTCAACGGCACGGCCCGGCCCTGAGGCGCCCATGCAATCCTACCCCGATATCGAGATCTACCTGGCCCACTGCGACATCGCGCGCCTGGACGCCTGGCTTCAGCAGACCATCGGCGCCGAGCCGCTGTCGCCCGCGGGCAAGCGCCAGTGGCGCACCCTCGGCCACGCCGCTGCCGGCGAGGTGCCGGTGCTGGTGGTGGAGAAGGCCGCCGACGGCTTCGCGAGCCTGTGGCTCGACAGCCCGGAGACACCCTGGGTGACCGACGCGGCCTGTGCCCGGGAAGCCGCCGCTCGGCTGGGCTGCGAGGTGCGCTGCTCGCTGGGCGGCTGGCAGCCCGGCGACGACCCGGACCGCTTCCTGCAGGTGCTGCCCGATGGCAGCGAGCAGGCGATCGACTGGCCCGACTCGGGGCAGTGAGCCAAAACGACATCGCCCCGCAGGTGCGGGGCGATGTCGTTGGCAGTGAGAAGACACGTCGAGCGCAGGCGCTTCGATTCACGTAATCACGGTGACGTCGTCGGCCTGCAGCCCACGCTCGTTCTGGATGACGTGGTAGCGCACCTTCTGGCCCTCGGCGAGGGTGCGGTGCCCCCGTCCGCGGATGGCACGGAAGTGCACGAAGACATCCTCGCCATCGTCACGGGTGATGAAGCCATAGCCCTTGTTGACGTTGAACCACTTGACCTCGCCGATCTCGCGATCGTCGTCCTCGACCTCTGCCAGGTTGACCAGCTGGGGCGTCAGGGCGTTGACCGCCAGGGTGGCGACCAGCAGGACCAGGAAGACCGCGGCGGCGGCGGCGAAATAGACCACGGCCACGCCGCCGACCTGGAGGCTGGAAAACAGCTCACGGGACAGCACGCCGCCGGTGAGATGGACGAACAGGGCAATCAGCAGCGGGGCCGGCGCGGCCAGCAGCAGGCTGATGAGACTGCAACGAAACACGACCTTTCGATTCATGGACCTGTAAGACTCTCTTGTCGGGGTGAAAGGAAGGAAGAAACCATCATGATCATGAAGGTGCCACGATGAACGGCGACACCCAGCGCGAGAATTCTACCATGCGCACCGATACGACGCCTGTCGAGCTGGCACGGCGCCTCGAGGCCCTGGAGAGCCGTATCGCCTACCAGGAGCACTGGCTCGACACCCTGGACGCGGCCGTGGCCGGCCAGGAGCAGCGGCTATCGCAGCTCGAACGGCTCAATGCACTGATGACGGAACGACTGCGCGACCAGCAGCGGGCGCTGCAGGAATACGACACGGCGACGCCTGGCCCCGGGGACGAGGTGCCGCCGCATTACTAGCGCCGAGCGCCGAGCGCCGAGCGCCGAGCGCCGCAGAATGATCGCCAATGCCTGGCGCGCAAAAAATACTCAACCCCGTTGGCACTCATGACCAATGGGGTTGATGGTGTTTCCCAGAATACTCACTGCCCGTCACCGAACAGCTTGGCGCTCGGTGCTTGCAGCTTGTCGCTGCCCGAAGGGCGCTGTCAGAGCTCGTCCAGGTAGCGCTCGGCGTCCAGTGCGGCCATGCAGCCGGTGCCGGCGGAGGTCACGGCCTGGCGGTAGACGTGATCCATCACGTCGCCGGCGGCGAACACGCCCGGCACGCTGGTCGCGGTGGCATTGCCGTCGAGGCCGGACTGGACCCGGATATAGCCGCCGGCCATCTCGAGCTGGCCCTCGAAGATGCCGGTATTGGGGCTGTGGCCGATGGCGATGAAGAGCCCGGGCGCCTGAACCTCCTTGGTCTCGCCGCTCTCGGTGGACCTGAGGCGCACCCCGGTCACGCCGCTGCCGTCGCCCAGCACCTCGTCCAGGGTCTGGTTCCACTCCAGCACCACGTTGCCGTTCTCGGCCTTCTCGAACAGCTTGTCCTGGAGGATCTTCTCGGCGCGCAGGCTGTCCCGGCGGTGCACCAGGGTCACCTTGGAGGCGATGTTGGAGAGGTAGAGCGCCTCCTCCACGGCAGTATTGCCGCCGCCCACCACGACCACCTCCTGGTTGCGGTAGAAGAAGCCGTCGCAGGTCGCGCAGGCCGAGACGCCCTGCCCCATGAACTTCTGCTCCGACTCGAGGCCCAGGTAGCGGGCGCTGGCGCCGGTGGCGATGATCAGGGCGTCACAGGTGTAGGTGCCGTTGTCGCCCTTGAGCGTGAAGGGGCGATTGCGCAGATCCACCTCGTGGACATGGTCGAAGAGCACCTCGGTGTCGAAGCGCTCGGCATGGCGCTTCATGCGCTCCATCAGCTCGGGCCCCTGGACGCCGGACTCGTCCCCCGGCCAGTTGTCCACGTCGGTGGTGGTGGTCAGCTGGCCGCCGGCCTGGATGCCGGTGATCAGCAGGGGCTTCAGGTTGGCGCGGGCCGCATAGACGGCCGCGGTGTAGCCGGCGGGGCCGGAGCCCAGGATGATCAGGCGTTCGTGACGCGCATCGCTCATGGAGGACCTCGTAATGAATCGAGTTGAATCGGGTGGGCGACGCCCGGCGGGAGAGCCTACAGCACGTCGTCGTCGCTCCCCAGGGTCACCTGGAAGGCGCTCTCGTCCTGCAGATCGACATCGACACGCACCTGGATAGGCTCACAGCAGACATGGCAATCCTCCCAGGTGACATGACTGCCCTGGCTGGGGTCGACCAGCAGGTCGAAGGGGGCATCGCAGTAGGGACAGTGCACGCGGCGCGACGTCAGCTGTTCTTCGTGCATCCGGCCTCCCGTGACCATCATGCCGTATCGCAGCAATATGAGGGGCCGGGGTCCGCATTTCAAGGGCCCCCGACCGTCACGCTCCCCGGGCGGCGCTTGAAAAGGCCAACTATCATGACCATGTCATCAGCAAGGTACCAGGATGGTGCCCTCACTCCCCGCGATGCGAAAGGAGGACAGACAGCATGAGCAACGAGTCCACACCGGATACCCTGCAGACGCTGGACGCCGGCGGCACGACCTACCACTACCACAGCCTGGCGAAGGCCGCCGACGCGCTGGGCAACATCGACCGCCTGCCCAAGACCCTGAAGATCCTGCTGGAGAACCAGCTGCGCTTCGCCGATGACGAGAGCGTCTCCCGCGAGGACATGCA
>NZ_SNZJ01000030.1 GCF_004363555.1 Halomonas ventosae
GAGAAGGCACGGATCTGCTCGCGGGTGCGCTGGATCTCCGGCATCACGTCCTGGCCATCGACCTTGAGCGGCCCCTCGCCGAGGTTGCGCAGGGCGGTATGCAGGACGGGCCGGTCCTCGGTGACGTTGATGATGTCGCCGGAGAACATCTGGGCGCGGCGCTGGACCAGCGCCGAGTGCTCGGCGAGTTCGATCAGCTTGGCCAGCACCTCATCGGAGACCGGCTGCTTGGAGTAGTCGAGGAAGAGCCCGCCGACGCGCAGGCTCATCTTCTCGAAGCGCTGGGGGTCGGCGGCGAAGTAGTCGCGGATGCGGTCGTTGGCGGTCTCGGCTTGCAGGCCCTTGAGGGCCTGCCAGGTGACGCTGCGGGTGAGCTGGAACATGGGGAACCTCTGCGTGTTGTCGGGAGGCGCGCTTTCGCGGCGTGGCTCAGGCCTCGACGGCCACGGCCTGGCTGCCCCGCTTGATCGCCGCATAGCCCAGGCCGGTCACCAGCGAGCCGATGATGATGGCGGCGAGATAGAGCAGGACCGGATTGATGGCGTTGGGGATCAGCAGCACGAAGATGCCGCCATGGGGCGCCATCAGCTTGGCCCCGACCAGCATGGAGAGCGCCCCGGTGATCGCCCCGCCCACCATGCACACCGGGATGACCCGCAGCGGGTCCTTGGCGGCGAAGGGAATGGCGCCCTCGCTGATGAAGCAGAAGCCCAGCACGAAGGAGGCCTTGCCCGCCTCGCGCTCCGGCTTGGAGAACTTGTGGCGTGCCACGAAGCTGGCGATGCCCATGCCGATGGCCGGCACCATGCCCGCGGCCATGATCGCCGCCATGGGGCCATAGGTCTCGGAGGCCAGCAGCCCCACGCCGAAGGTGTAGGCGGCCTTGTTGACCGGCCCGCCCAGGTCGAAGCACATCATGGCGCCGAGCAGGATGCCGAGCAGCACGGCATTGGCCGAGCCCATGTTCTCGAGGAAGGTGGTGAGGGCGGAGAGGATGGCCGCCACCGGCTCGCCGACCACGTAGATCATGGTCAGGCCGGTGACCAGGCTGGCGATCAGCGGGATGATCAGGATCGGCTTGAGGGACTCGACGCTCGACGGCAGCTTGACGTGGCGGGTCACGGCCAGTGCCACATAGCCGGCCAGGAAGCCCGCGAGGATGCCGCCGATGAAGCCGGCGCCGATCTCCGAGGCCAGCATGCCGCCGATCATCCCCGGGGCGATGCCCGGGCGGTCGGCGATGGAGTAGGCGATATAGCCCGCCAGTACCGGGACCATCAGCGCAAACGCCGTGCCGCCGCCGATCTGCATCAGCGCCGCGGCGAGCGTCCCTTCCTCCTGGAAGGCCTCGATGCCGAACACGAAAGAGAGCGCGATCAGCAGGCCCCCGGCCACCACCATGGGCAGCATGAAGGAGACCCCGGTGAGCAGGTGCTGGTAGACGCCCTTCTCCCTGCTGCCCTTCTTCACCTCGCCCTGGCCCGACGACCCGGCACCGCCCGCCTGCTCCACCTCGGCCTCCTCGAGTGCCGCCTCGATGGTCGGCTTCGGCTTCTTCAGGGCGTTGCCGGTGGAGGTGCGATAGACGGGCTTGCCGGCGAAGCGGGCCGCATCGACCTCGATGTCACAGGCCAGGATCACCAGGTCGGCCACGGCGATCTCCTCCTCGGTGAGTTGGTCCTGGGCGCCCACCGATCCCTGGGTCTCCACGCGTATCTCGTGGCCCAGCGACCTGCCCGCCTCGGCCAGCGCCTCGGCCGCCATGAAGGTATGGGCCACTCCGGTGGGGCAGGCGGTCACCGCGACGATCCTGCGGGCGCCGTCGCGTCGGGCGTCGTCGCGCCGGGCGCCGGCTGCCTGCGGGGCGGGTTCCTGCGCCGATGGCTGGAAGTCGCTGGCCTCGCGGCTGGCCCGCTCGAGGAAGGCACGCGGATCGGGCAGGGCCTGGTCGATGGCGGCACGGTACAGCCGCTTGCCGGCGAACCGCTCCGGGGCCGGCACGTGATCGGCGGCGACCACCACCAGGTCGGCCTCGGCGATCTGCTCGGCGGTGACCGGCGTGAGCGGCTCGAGCTCGCCGTGCATCTCGACCCGGGCCTGCCAGCCGAGGCGGCTGGCCGCCTGCTCGAGGCGACGGGCGGCGAGGAAGGTGGTGGCCATGCCGCTGGGGCAGGCGGTGATGATGATGGCGTTCATGCGAGAGCTCCCCCTGCATCGACGTCGTTGAGACGGCGAACGCGGGTCTGTTGTTGGAGTTGCGGGAAATCCGGGGCACGGGCGTCGCCCACGCCCACATGGCGGACGGATTCGGCGGACAGCGCCGTGGCCAGGCGCAGCACCTGCTCGGGCGGATGCCCCGAGAGCACGCCGTGCAGCATGGCGGCGACCAGGGTGTCGCCGGCCCCCACGGTGCTGGCGACGTCGAGGCGCGGCGGCAGGGCCTGCCAGGCGCCGCGCCGGCTGACCCAGAGCACGCCCTCCGGGCCGGCGGAGATCAGCGCCTCCTCGACCCCCTGGGCGTAGAGCCTGAGCGCCGCCCTGAGCCGGGCGTCGGCGCTGGTCAGCGCCGTGCCGGCCCAGGCGGCCAGCTCCTGCTCGTTGGGCTTGACCGCCGAGGGGCGCGCCTCGATGGCCGCCGCCAGTGCCTCGCCGCTGGTGTCGACCCACACCGGCAGGTCGGCCGCGCGCAGGCGGGCAACCAGGTCGGCGAGGTCGTTGGGCGAGATGCCGGGCGGCAGGCTGCCGGCGATCACCACCGCCTCGGGACGCCGCCGGGGATCGGCGGCGCGGGCCTCGAGCCAGTCGAGCAGCCGCTGCCAGGCCGCATCATCGATGGCCGCCCCGGGCCCGTTGATGTCGGTGACCCGGCCGTCGGCCTCGGCGAGCTTGGCGTTGATGCGGGTCTCGCCCGGGACCCGGATGAAGGCGTCCTCCACCGCCAGGGCCTCGAAGGCGCGCAGGAAGGGGCCATCGTTGTCGGCCCCCAGGAAGCCCGAGACACTGACCTCGTGACCGAGCGCGACCAGTACCCGGGCCACGTTGACGCCCTTGCCGGCGGCGGCGAGGTGCGTCTCGCGGGTGCGATTGACCTCGCCCGGCACCAGGCTTTCGAGGCTCACCGAGAGGTCCAGGGCGGGGTTGAGGGTGAGGGTCAGGATCCTGGCCATCAGCGCACCTCCAGGGCGTCGCGGACCGCCTCGCTGGTGGCCTGGGCAAGGGCCAGCCCGGCCTGGCGACGGGCCTCCTCGAGGTCGACCTCGGCGAGCCGCGCCTTGACCAGGGGCACCTGGCGGGCGCTGACCGACAGCTCGTCGACGCCGAGACCCACCAGCACCGGTACGGCGACGGCATCACTGGCGAGCTCCCCGCAGACCCCCACCCACTTGCCGTGGGCATGGGCGGCCGAGACGGTCATCTCGATCAGCCTGAGCACCGCCGGGTGCAGGCCATCGGCCTGGGCGGAGAGCTCCGGGTGGCCGCGGTCGATGGCCAGGGTGTACTGGGTCAGGTCGTTGGTCCCCACCGAGAAGAAGTCCACCTCGGCGGCCAGGGTCGGCGCCAGCAGGGCACAGGAGGGCACCTCGATCATCACCCCGAGCTGGACGTCGGTGGTCCGCTCGGCCTCGGGAATCTCCTCGAGCAGGCGGTCGAGGATCGCCTTGGCGGCGCGGAACTCGCCGACGTCCTTGACCATCGGCAGCATGATGCGCAGCGGCCTGTCCCTGCCCGTGGCGCCCGCCGCAGGATCGCCGGCCGCCGGAACGCCGGCCGCCGCCATCAGCATGGCGCGGAACTGGGTCTCGAGTACCTTGGGGCGGGTGAGTGCCAGGCGGATGCCGCGCAGGCCGAGGAAGGGGTTGTCCTCCTTCGGGACCGGCCAGTAGGGCAGCGGCTTGTCGCCGCCGACGTCCAGGGTGCGCGCCACCAGCGGTCGGCCGTCCAGGGCGTCCAGCGCCTCGCGGTACTCGGCGACCTGGGTCTCGAGGTCCGGCTCCTGGGCATGGGCCATGAACAGGAACTCGGTGCGCAGCAGGCCGACGCCCTCGGCGCCGCGTTCCACGGCATCGGCCGCATGGGCGGTGTTGCCCAGGTTGGCGGCCACCTCGACGCGATGGCCGTCGCGGGTGCGCGCCTCCTGGAAGCGCGCCTCCCAGGCCTCGGCCTCGCGGCGCCGACGCTCGGCGAGGCGCCGCTCGGCGGCCTCGCGGCGCTCCGGGGAGGGAGCGGGAATCACGCGGCCTCGCTCACCATCGAGGATCAGCTCGCTTCCGTCCTCCAGGGTCAGCACCCGATTGCCGGCCCCCACCACGGCGGGAATGCCCAGCGCCCGGGCCAGGATCGCGCTGTGGGAGGTGGCCCCGCCGCGGGCGGTGAGCAGGCCGCGCACCCGGGAGGTGTCGAGGCGTGCCACGTCCGAGGGCCCGACATCGTCGGTGACCAGGATGTAGGGGTGGGCCGGCGGCTCGGGGAGCTCGACCCGGCAGAGGATGCCCAGCACCCGCCGGCCGACGTCGCGCAGGTCAGCGGCGCGCTCGGCGAGCAGCCGGTCGGCGAGCATCTCCTGGGCGCGGGCGGCGGTCTCGATGGCCTCCCACCAGGCGGCCTCGGCGGAGCTGCCCTCCTGGAGCTGTTCCCGGGCGGCCTCGAGCAGTTCGGGATCCCCCAGCATCTCCTCGTGCATGGAGAGGATCTGTGCCACCTCGCCGCCACGCGCCTCGCGCACCAGGGCCTCGAGTTGCTCGCTGCCCTCGCGGATCGCCCGCTCCAGGCGACGGGCCTCGGCGGCGGGATCCTCGGCGCGCTGGGGGTAGTCGAAGTGCGGCGTGCGCAGCACGAAGACCGGCGCGATGGCAAGCCCGGGGGACGCCGCCACGGCCGGGTGGGGGCGGTCGGCCGGCAGCGGCTCCGGGGCCGGCTCGTCCACCACCGCCGCCGTCTGCTCGCGGCTCTCGTCGAAGGGCAGCACCTGCTCGCCGAGCCCCTCGGCCACGGCGTTGCAGACCGCCTCCAGGGCGGCCTCGGCCCCCTCCCCCTCGGCGGAGAAGACGAGCCGCTGCCCGCGACGCGCGCCCAGGTTGATCACCTTGGTCAGGCTGCTGGCCGAGACCGCATCGAAGCCGCCATCGGCCAGGCGCACGCGGATCGCCAGGCCCTGGGCGCGGGCCACCTGCACCAGCTGCTTGGCCGGCCGGGCGTGCAGGCCGTGGGCATTGAGCACCCGCGCCTGGCGGGTGCGGGCCGCGGCGGATTCGCCGGCCAGCCGCGCCAACAGCGTCTCGGCATCGAGGCCGTGCAGCTCGCGTGCGCTGCCGGTGTCTAGCAGGGCCAGGATGCGCTCCAGCAGCCCGCGATGCGCATCGCCCTGGGCGGCCAGGCAGAAGACGCCGGTGACCGGCTCACCCTCCTCCTCCAGGCGCGTATCGGCCGTCGCCAGCGACAGCGCCGGCACCTCGACGCCGCGCTCGCTGCTGACCAGCCAGAGCCCCTGGCCGAGCCCCAGGGGCGCACGTTCGGCGACGCTGGCCACGAAGTCGCTGCCCACGCAGCCGGCCTGGCGCAGTCGCGCCGCCCCGGCCAGCGCCAGCTCCTGACGGTCACGGGCCGGAAAGCCCAGGCAGAGGGTATCGGCATCCAGGCGCGCCTCGACCACCGCCCGGGAGAGCAGCCCGGCGATCTCGCCGCAGGAGTCGGCGGCGGCCAGGCGCTCGGCGACGCCCTCGCGGTCCAGCACATGGGTCAGCTGGCGCAGGATGTCCAGGTGCTCGTCGCTCTGGGCGGCGATGGTCACCAGCACGTGCACGCGGTTGCCGTCGTGCCACTCGACCCCGGCCGGGAACTGCAGCACGCGCACGCCGGTCCGGCGCACGTGCCGGCGGCTGTCGGGCGTGCCGTGGGGAATGGCGATGGCATTGCCCAGGAAGGTCGAGGACTGCGCCTCGCGGTCGAGCAGGCCGTCGCGGTAATCGCGCTCGACGAGGCCCGCCTCGTGCAGGGCCTCGGCGGCCTGATCCAGCGCCATGCGCCAGTCGTCGGCCCGGCGGTCGAGCAGGATATCGTCCTGGCGGAGGGTCAACATGGGTCTCTCCTGTTCGCTCGGGTGACGGACGGTGGTCGCCTCTCGCTCAGCCGCTCGGAGAATCGCTGGATTCGCTAGCTGAATCGTGTCACCTGTGATGTCATTCATGCTGAATCGATTCATACTGGTTGGCAAGGCCGACACACTACGACTTTGGCAGGGGTGGGTGCAGGCCGGCGCCCGTGACGTAGCATCCCCCCACCGGTTACCGAGGACGCCCATGACACTCGCCGAAATCGCTCATCTGGCCGGGGTCTCCCGCACCACGGCCAGCTATGTCATCAACGGCAAGGCCCGGGAGCGGCGCATCAGCCAGGAGACCGTCGACCGGGTGATGGCCGTGGTGCAGCAGCACGGCTACCGGGTCGACGCCCAGGCCGCCGCGCTGCGACGGGGGGCGAGCCGCCTGCTGGGGCTGATCATCCCCGACCTGGAGAACGTCAGTTATGCGCGCCTGGCCAAGCGACTCGAGCGCGGTGCTCGGGAGGCGGGCTACCGGCTGCTGATCGTCGGCTCCGACGACGACCCGGAGAGCGAGCGCGAGCTGGCCCTGGCGCTGCGCGCCCAGCGCTGCGAGGTGCTGATCACCGCCAGCTGCCTGCCCATGGAGGACCCCTTCTATGCCGAGCTGATGGCGGCCGGCCTGCCGGTGGTGGCCGTGGACCGCGGCCTCGACCCGCGCCACTTCGCCAGCGTGGTCAGCAATGACCGGGAGGCCGCCGAGCGGCTGACCCGCTCGGTGCTGGATGACGGGGTGACGCGCATCGCCTGGCTGGATGCGGTCCCGGCCCTGTCGATCAGCCGGGAGCGCCGCGCCGGTTTCCAGCAAGGCCTGGCCGACCATCCGCCGCTGGAGGTGATCACCTGCGGCGCCCGTCGCTACGACCGCGTCGAGGGGGCCCGGCTGATGCGCGAGCTACTCGACGGCCACGGCATGCCCGACGCCCTGGTCACCGCCTCCTACACCCTGCTCGACGGGGTCTTCGACGTGCTGCTGGAGGATGGCGGCCTGCCGCCGGCGCTGCGGCTGGCGACCTTCGGCGACAGCCGCCTGCTGGACTTCCTGCCCCTGCCGGTCAACTCGGCGGTCCAGGACCACGATCGCATCGCCACCCTGACCCTGGCATGTGCCCTCGCCGCCTCGCGGGGCGACTACCGACCAGGCCTGCAGGTGGTCGAGCGTCACCTGCGCTGGCGTCTTCCCGGGCGCATCGCCACCCGGGCCTGAGTCAGGCGCCTGGCGCCCAGGCCTCCAGCGCCGTCAGGGTCAGGGCCAGGCAGCGATGCAGGGCCCCCAGGGCGAGGGCTGCCTCGTCCAGGCGCCCTTCCCTGGCCAGGCGCTCCAGCCGCGTGGCCAGCCCGGCCACCTTCACCGCGCCGAGACTCGAGGCCTCCCCCTTGAGCTGATGGGCGAGGTACTCGACCCGGCTTGTCGCCCCCTCCGCCACGGCCTGCTCCAGGCCGGCGAGATGCGCTGCCGACTGCTGCCGGAAGAGGGTGATCAGGGCGACCAGTCCCTGCCCGCCCAGGCTCTCGCCCAGTGCCGCGAGGGTGGCGGGCTCCAGCGGCTGGTCGGCGGCCCCCTCTCCCGCCGTGGCGGCTGGACGCACGATGTCGAGGGAGGGACCCGCCTGGTGCAGGTGCCGCTGCAGGGTCGCCATCAGGGCATCCTGGAACAGCGGCTTGGTGAGATAGCCGTTCATGCCGGCCGCCAGGCAGCGGGCCTGGTCCCCGCCCGGCCCGCCGGCGGTCATGGCCACCACCGGCACCTCGGCCGACCAGCCGCCGCGGGCACGCAGGCGGCGCGTGGCCTCGAGCCCGTCCATGCCCGGCAGCTGCACGTCCATGAAGATCAGGTCGAAGCGCTCCCGCCCCGCCAGGCGGAGCGCCGCGTCCGCCGAGTCGGCCACGCTGACCCGACAGCCCAGCCGTTCGAGCATGGCGCGGGCAACCTGCTGGTTGACCGGGTTGTCCTCGACCACCAGCAACCTGGCATCGGCCACGCGCTGCTCGGGAACCGCCGCCACCGACGCCTGCGCTTCTGCGTCGCTGTCTGCCGCACTCAGCGGCAGCACGAACCAGAAGCGGCTGCCCTGGCCCTCCTCGCTCTCGAGCCCGATGCGCCCGCCCTGGGCCTCCACCAGTCGCTTGCTGATGGCCAGCCCCAGGCCGGTACCGCCGAAGCGTCGGGCGGTGGAGGGGTCGCCCTGCTGGAAGGGCTCGAACAGCTGCTCTTGACGGCGAGGGGCGATGCCGCCGCCCGTGTCGAGGACCTCGAACAGCACCTGCCCCTCCCCCTCGTCACGCACCCGCAGGAGGACCTCCCCCTGCTCGGTGAACTTGATGGCGTTGGAGAGCAGGTTGAGCAGCACCTGGCGCAATCGGCCGGCATCCCCCACGAGGTAAGGCGGCAGCTCGGGATCCAGCTCGCAGGCCAGGCGGGTGCCCCGGGCCTCGGCCCGGGGCGCGAACAGCGAGATGGCGCCATCGACCAGCTCGCCGAGGGCAAAGGGGCGCGCCTCGAGTTCCAGGCGCTGGGCCTCGATCTTGGAGAAGTCCAGGATGTCGTTGATCAGTTCGAGCAGCAGCCGGGCACTGTCATGGATGGTGTCGGCGTAGTGACGCGCCCGGTCGGGAAGCGGCTGGTCCTGCAGCAGGTCACTCATGCCGATGACGCCATTGAGCGGGGTGCGGATCTCGTGGCTGACCGTGGCCAGGAACTCCGACTTGGCCCGGCTGGCCGACTCGGCCTCTCGGGCGGTGACCTCCAGTTCGCGGCTCAGCGCCTCCAGGTCCCGCCGGGCGGCGGCATTGTCGCGGGCCTCGCGAAACAGGAAGGCGACCACCAGTGACCCCGCCAGGCTCATGGCCAGGATCAGCAGCAGCAGCACGCCATAGAGGGTCTGCAGTCGCTGCCGTTCCCGGGTGGTGGTCTCGGCCAGGTGGCCATTGATGGCGATGATCAGCCGCTCGGTCACGCCGCCCAGGGTCTCGAGCCGCTGGGTCAGGCTGGCCCTGGCCTCATCGTCGAGGCGCTCGAGCCCACGGATCTGTTCATCCAGGGCCTGCAGGTGCCGCTCGATCTCCGGGACCAGCTGCTCGGCCACGCGGATGTTGCCGAGCAGCTGGGTGATGTCGCCATTCTGGAGCAGGGTGAGGCGGCTGTAGAGCAGCTCGAAGCGCAGGCGCAGGGCCTGCAGCGACTCGCGGGAGAGGTCGGGGCGAGCGAGGAAGCTGTGCAGTTGCACCGTGTCCCGGTCGAGCTTGTAGGCGTGCCAGGCCGCATCTCCCCCTACGCTCTCGGCCAGGCTGTCCTGGCGCCAGGCCACCAGGCCCACCACCACCAGGGCGGCGGCGAAGAACACCAGGGCGGCGATGGCACCCAGCTTGAGACGCAGGGGATAGCGCAGCAATTCAGCTCTCCGCGGCCAGGCTCAGGGCACGATGATCCGCTCGACGTGCCACACCGAGCGGAAGCGGATGGCCTCGGTGAGCAGTTCGGGATGCTCGTCGAAGGGGTAGAGCACGAACAGCGGCCCGTACTCGCGGATGGTCAAGGGGTCGCCGTCGCGGGTCATGGCCAGGATCACGTCATGGCGCCGGAAGTCCGCCACCGGCACCTCGGCCTCGTAGTGGTTGAGCGCCCGGATGCGCACCTGCTCGGCTTCAGCGGCACCGACCGTCTCGAGCAGGGCGCGAACCAGCGGGCCCTCGTAGCGTCCCCTGTCGCTATGCCAGGGCGTATGGGTCTCGATGACCCGCGCCGGCAGCGCCTCGAGCATGGCGCGGTCGAAATGCGCCTCGTCGCCCACGTTGGTGTGGGTGATGTCACCACTGAGCGCAAGCAGCACCCTGCCCGTGGGCACCGGCAGCGGCGAGGCCAGGGCGATGGAACAGGACATCAGGGCCGGGAGCAGCAATACGAGCGGACGAAGGGCGATACCGGTCAGCATCGGCAGGCTACCTGCGAACGGGATAAAGAAGTCCCAAGAGTACTCGATTCGGCAGCGGAGGTCAGGCGAGGGTCCTGCAAAAACCTCAGGGGGCGCCAAGCGCCCCCTGAGGTTTCCAGAACTTCCGGGGAGATCGCGTCAGCTCTTCAGCTCCTCCACCGGCTCGATGCGCACCAGGTCCTCGTAGGCGTGCCAGCTGGCGTGGCCCAGGACCGGCAGGATCAGCGCCAGGCCGATGTAGAAGGTCATCACCCCGACCAGCACGCAGCCGGTGAGGATCACCGCCCACAGCAGCATCGGGCGGAAGTTCTTCGACACCGAACGGATGCTGGCCTCGATGCCCTCCATGAAGGTCAGGTCCTGGTCCATCAGGGTGGGAATCGCCACCACGCTGATGGTGAAGGCGCCGAACGCCAGGACGGCACCGATCGCGGTGCCCACCGCCAGCATCATCAGGCCGTCGGGGGTGGTCAGCAGCGTGGCATAGAGTGTCTCGGGGCTCGGGGCCTCGAAGCCGAAGAAGAGCGCGAACAGCAGGGTGGCCAGGCGGATCCAGGCGAGGAAGAAGATCATCATCATCACGCCCATCATCGCCAGCTGCCCTGCATGGCCCTTCCAGCCACCGAAGGCGTCGCCCAGGTTGGGGGCGCGGCCCGCCTCCAGGGCACGGCTGATGCCGTAGGAGCCCACCGCCACCAGGGGGCCGATGAACATGAACCCGGCGACCAGCGGCAGCAGCCAGTGCCAGAGGCCCAGCGTGAAGGCACCGGCGGTGACGGCGACGCTCAGCCCCACCCAGAACATGCCGTAGGCCAGGCTGACCGACATGGCCTGGCGAAAATCCTCGAACCCTGCTGCCAGCCAGGCTCGCGGCTTGTCCATGCCCACCGACCGGATGCTGATCCTGACATTGGGCGCAGCACCCTTGCCACGTTCTCTTGTCGCTGCTGCATTCATGGTCACACCCCTGTTTGCCGCCTGTTGAGTCCCGGTGCTGCCGGGCCGGTTCAGGACCACATCACGGCACCTGGCCATAATGCGCCCTTCATCTCTTAACACCTGATTAATGTAGACGACCACAGCCGATCCCGCAGGGTGTGTTGCATCGCGGCACTCAACGCAGAATGTCCTGGCGGCGCAGGCTTCACCCCAGGGTCTTGCCCAGGGTCATCATCAGCACGAAGCCCACCAGCACCCCCATGGTGGCGTAGGTCTGGTGCCCCTTGCGGTGGGATTCGGGAATGATCTCGTGGCTGATCACGAACAGCATGGCCCCGGCGGCGAAGGCCAGGCCCAGCGGCAGCAGGAAGGCGGCGACGGTGACCACCACGGCACCGAAGGTCCCGCCCACCGGCTCGACGAGCCCGGTGAGCAGGGCCACGCCGAGGCCGGTCAAGCGGCTGTAGCCCACACTCATCAGGCCGATCGCCACGATCAGTCCCTCCGGCATGTTCTGCAGCCCGATCCCGATGGTGATGGCCAGGCCGCCGGTGATGTCGCCGGTGCTGTAGCCGACGCCTACCGCCAGCCCCTCGGGCAGGTTATGGATGGAGATGGCGAAGATGAACAGCCAGATGCGCTTGATGCGGGCCGCCTCGGCGCCGCTCTGCTTGCCCACGGCGAAGTGCTCGTGGGGCAGCAGCTTGTCCAGCAGCAGCACGGCCAGGCCGCCGAGCACGATCCCCAGGGAGACCAGCAGCGCCGCACCCAGCAGATCCGGCACATAGCGCTGGGCCTCGGTGATGGCCGGCTCGGCCAGGGAGAAGGCGGTGGCCGCCAGCATCACCCCGGCGCCGAAGCCAAGCAGGGAATCCTGGACGCGGTAGCTGACGCGCTCGACCAGCAGCACCGGCAGGGCCCCCACCAGGGTGAAGAGACCGGCCACCAGGCTCGCCAGGATGCCGAGCTGCACCCGGCCGAGGCCGTCGACCCAGTCCAGCCGACCGGCCTCCTGGAACCACCATCCAAGCAGCAGGCCAAGCATGGCCAGCAGCACCACCGGCATCAGCCAGGCGCGTCCGATGTATTTCCATTGCTCCGTGGTCATCCGTCTCGCTCCCTGTCGCGCCCGTCCGTGCAACCGTGGACAACCCCGTACGCGAACGCCTCCCGCGGGGGAGGCGTTCGCAGGGTCCTACAGAAGTCGTCGGGCCCGCTCAGCGCACGATCATCACCGACACCTTGGAATGGTGCACCACGTGCTCGGCATTGGGCCCGAGCACATAGTCGGCGAACTTGCGCTTGTTGTGGGAGGCCATGACGATCAGGTCCACCTCGAGCTTCTTCGCCGCTTTGACGATCGCCTCCCAGGGAGAGCCATCGACGATGACACTCTGGGCCGTGATGTCCTCAGGCACGTGGTCACGAATGAACTCGTGCTGGGCCTCGGTGATCGCCTCATGGGCCTTCTGGGCGAAGTCCTTGGGAAAGTAGGAGCCGACCAGCGGCATGCGGTAGTCCGGCAGCACCGTCACCACATGCAGCGACGCGCCGAAGCTGCGGCATAGCGCTACCGCCGTCGGCAGCGCCTTGGCCCAGGAGGCCTCCTCGTTGAGATCCACCGGCAACATGATCTTCTGGTACATGACGCTCTCTCCTTCAGGCTGACGCCGCGGCGGCACTGCGATCCCGCCGCCGGCGCTGCATCACTACGATCAGGCCGAACACCAGGAAGGCCGGAATCCACATCAGCTCCTTGCTCCAGCGGTCCACCGGGGCCAGCACCTCGATGATCTCCTGGTCGAAGTCGAAGCCCATATCCGCGGCCTGGCTGCCATAGGCCACCATGTCGACCACCGCTCGCTCGTCCTCGATGATCAGCTCCAGGCCCAGGTTCTCCAGGCGCTCTTCGCCGGTCTCGCCCTCCGGCACCGGCAGCTGCATGTAGGTGGTCATGGGATCGCCATAAGCATCCAGGCCACTGATCTGCAGGCGCAGGGTGCTCTCCTCGTCGACGCTGCCCAGCGCCTCGGCGAACTGCGCCGGCGGCACCGACTGGTAGGGATCGTGGATGCGATCCATCCAGAAGCCGGGCCGGAACAGGGTGAAGGCCACCAGCAGCAGCACGATGGACTCGTACCAGCGGTTGCGGGCGATCATGAACCCCTGGGTGGCCGCGGCGAAGATCAGCATGGCAATGGTCGATACCACGAAGATCACCACGCCCTGCAGGGGCGAGACATCGATCAGCAGCAGGTCGGTGTTGAAGATGAACAGGAATGGCAGCGCCGCAGTACGCAGGCTGTAGTAGAAGGCCTGGAAGCCGGTGCGGATCGGATCGCCGCCCGAGACCGCGGCCGCGGCGAAGGAGGCGAGCCCCACCGGCGGCGTGACGTCCGCCATGATCCCGAAGTAGAACACGAACAGGTGCACCGCGATCAGCGGCACCAGCAGGCCATTCTCCGCCCCCAGGTTGACGATGACCGGGGCCAGCAGCGCCGAGACCACGATGTAGTTGGCCGTGGTGGGCAGGCCCATGCCGAGGATCAGGCTGAGCACCGCGGTAAGCAACAGGATCAGCATCAGGTTGCCCATGGCGAGGGTTTCCACCACCTCGGCCAGCACCAGGCCGACACCGGTCTGGGAGACCGCGCCGACGATGATGCCGGCGGTGGCGGTGGCGATGCCGATGCCGATCATGTTGCGGGCACCAGTAACCAGGCCGTTCCACAGGTCCATGACGCCCTCGCGCAGATCCGCCGCCATGTCACTGCGCCCACGGAAGATCGAGGTGATGGGACGCTGGGTGAGGATGATGAAGATCATGAAGACCGTGGCCCAGAAGGCCGACAGCCCCGGGGAGAGGCGCTCAACCATCAGGCACCAGACCAGCACGATCACCGGCAGGATGTATTGCAGGCCAACCAGCACCGTGGGCTTGGTCTGGGGCAGCTTGTAGATGGGGGTGTCCGGGTCGTCGAGCTCCAGTTCGGGATAGCCCGCGGCCAGCTTGAGCAGAGCAACATAGATCACCGTCAGGGCGACCGCGACCACCCAGGGCGTGGCATCGCCCAGCACCGGCTTGAGCCAGCCCAGGCCGTAGTAGACCGCCAGCGCCGTAACCATCATCAGCAGCAGGCCGCCGAGGAAGCCGATCACCTTGCGCACCAGGGGCTTGGGCGGATTGCTGCTCTCCAGCCCCTGCATGTTCGCCTTCATGGCCTCCAGATGAACGATATAGACCAAGGCGATATAGGAGATCAGCGCCGGCAGGAAGGCATGCTTGATCACCTCGACATAGGAAATGCCCACGTACTCGACCATCAGGAAAGCCGCGGCCCCCATCACCGGCGGCATGATCTGGCCGTTGACCGAAGACGCCACCTCCACGGCACCGGCCTTCTCGGCGGAGAAGCCGACACGTTTCATCATCGGCACCGTGAAGGTGCCGGTGGTCACCACGTTGGCGATGGAGGAGCCGGAGATCAGGCCGGTCATGGCCGAAGCCACCACCGCCGCCTTGGCCGGGCCGCCCTTGTAGTGGCCGAGCAGCGAGAAGGCGACCTTGATGAAGTAGTTACCGGCACCTGCCTTGTCGAGCAGGGCGCCGAACAGCACGAACAGGAAGACAAAGCTGGTCGAGACCCCCAGCGCGATGCCGAAGACCCCCTGGGTCGTCAGCCACTGGTGATTGACCAGGCCGAAGAGGCTGACCCCACCGTGGGACAGGATCCCCGGCATCCAGGGGCCGGCCAGGCTGTAGACAAGAAAGACCGATGCCACGATCATCAGCGGCGGGCCGAGCGCCCGTCGCGTGGCCTCGAGCAGCAGCAGGATGCCGGCTACGCCGATGATCACGTCCTGCAGGATCGGAGCGCCCGGTCGCTGGGCGAGCTGCTCGTAGAACATGAACATGTAGGCGCCGCAGAAGGCCGCCGCCGCCGCCAGCACCCAGTCCTGGACGGGAATCCGATCACGGGGCGAGCGCTTCAGCGCCGGATAGGCCATGTAGGCCAGGAAGAGCGCGAAGGCCAGGTGGATCGAACGGGCCTCGGTGGCGTTGAAGACACCGAAGCCCAGTATGAAGGGGATCGGGGATGCGATCCAAAGCTGGAAGAGCGACCAGGCGGCGGCAATGCTGACCAGCAGCTTGCCTGGCGTCCCGGCCGGCTTGCGGGCCCCGGAATCGCTCGAGGCGACCATATCCTCCAGGTCGACCTCGTGCCCGGTGGTCCTCTTGTTGTCCTCAGTCATAAGCGTGCCCTGCTCTGTAACGTGTGCCCTGGGAACCCCTGCTGGTAATGCCCTTGGGCATCCCAAACAGAATGCGCGGCCCCCTCGGGTGACCGCGCATTCTTCACCGAGGTGACATCACCTCAGGTCTTCGGATCACTCGATCCAGCCCTGCTCGCGATAGTAGCGGGCGGCCCCTTCGTGCAGCGGCGCGGAGAGTCCGGAACTGACCATTTCCTGCGGGTCGAGGTTCTCGAAGGCCGGATGCAGGCGCTTGAAGCGGTCGAAGTTGTCGAAGATCGCCTTGACGGTCTGGTAGACGACCTCCTCGTCGGCCTGGGCGGTGGAGACAAAAGTAGCCGCCACGCCGAAGGTCTCGACGTCCTCGTCATTGCCCTTGTAGAGCCCACCGGGGATGACCGACTTGGAGTAGTAGGGATGCTCCTCGACGATGCCGTCGATGGCCTCGCCGGTCAGCGGGATCAGGCGCGCATCCACGGTGGTGGTGGCTTCCTGGATGGAGCCGTTGGGGTGACCGACCACGTAGACCATGGCGTCGACGTTGTTGTCGGCAAGGGCCGCGGCCTGCTCGGCGGCATCCAGCTGGGAGGCCAGGGCGAAGGTATCCTCGGTCCAGCCCTTGGCTTCCATCACCACTTCCATGGTGTTGCGCTGGCCGGAGCCCGGGTTGCCGATGTTGACACGCTTGCCCTCCAGGTCATCGAGGGTCTCGATGCCGGAATCGGCGCGGGCCAGCAGGGTCAGCGGCTCACCGTGGACGCGGAAGACCGCCCGCAGGTCCTCGTAGGCCTCGCCCTCGAAGTTGCCGGTGCCGTTGTAGGCCTGGTACTGGACGTCGGACTGCACCACGCCCATGTCCAGCTCGCCGGACTTGATGCCGTTGATGTTGGCCACCGAGCCGCCGGTGGAGGGCGCGTTGCACTTGATGTTGGCGTCTTCCAGACGGTTCACCAGGCGACAGACGGACTGGCCGACCACGTAGTAGACGCCGGTCTGGCCACCGGTACCGATGGTGATGAACTTCTCTTCTTCCTGGGCCATGGCCGGCGACGCGAACATCGCGGCCCCCAGGATCGCGCCGGTGAAGGCAGCAGCAGAGAATGCATGGCGTTTCATGAATACACCTCTTTATTTTCGACAAACGTGTTGTGCAAACGGGTTCCTGTATGGCAGCCCCGTGACGCGACCGCCGGCGGCGTTGCCGCCCTCTCCTACTTTAGCGAAAAAAGCGGGCGTTTGATGAGGCCTTTTTCCATAGGTTGGAGTCTAGACCCCTGAACACGTTTAGTGAGCGTTAATTTTCCTCGCCTTTTATCACGCAGGGCGTAACGCTCAAGGCTATGAAACGCCTCACGACGCCTTCATGATCAGCGCCTGCTTCTCCTCCTTCATGGCCGCGAACTCGGCCTCATAGAAGAACTCGCTCTCTCCCAGCGCGGGCTCCAGGTGGTTGAGCCAGGTGGCGGCCTCGTCATATTTCGCGAAGAAGGGCCGCTGCACCCAGTCGCTGTCGCGGCCCTGGATAAAGCGCAAGACGAAGACCTTCTCGCCCTTGATCTCGGTGACGCCCTGGATCTCCACCTTGCCCGGATCGGCCGACATCGAGGGTCCACGGGCGGTACGGGCCAGGCCCGGCACCTGTTTCATCGCCTCGCGATAGAGCTCCCAGGCACGCACCAGCGGCACCTCGAAGTAGTGGCGAGCGCCGGTGTCGCGCTCGACGAACATGTAGTAGGGAATCATCCCCAGGCGCACCTGGGTGGTCCACATCCTCGCCCACTGGTCGGCATCGTCGTTGATGTGCTTGAGCAGCGGCGCCTGGGTGCGGATCTCC
This sequence comes from Halomonas ventosae, assembly GCF_004363555.1. GTDB lineage: Bacteria > Pseudomonadota > Gammaproteobacteria > Pseudomonadales > Halomonadaceae > Halomonas > Halomonas ventosae. The sequence goes on from NZ_SNZJ01000030.1 coordinate 17,057, forward strand.
GCCCCGGTGGCGCGGATACGGCGGATCGCCTCGCGGCAGATGGGGGTGTCCATCTCCTTCCAGTGGTTGAAGTGCGCCATGAAGGCGACATGCTTGCCGGCCGCGGTCAGTTCCCTGAAGAGGTCGAGGATATCCTCGGCGTCCGGATCGGTGACGAAGCGATAGGGCCAGAAGGTCAGGCTCTTGGTGCCGATGCGAATGTCCTGGACATGATCCAGCTCCGGCGCCATCAGGCCCTCCAGATACTGGCGCAGGTGCTTGGCCTTCATCACCATGGGGTCGCCGCCGGTCATCAAGAGGTCGGTGACCTCGGTGTGCTCGGCGAGATAGCGGTGCAGGGAGTCCGCCTCGCTGGAAGCAAACTTCAGCTCCTTGTCGCCGACGAACTGCGCCCAGCGGAAGCAGAAGGTGCAGTAGCTGTGGCACACCTGTCCCTGGCTGGGGAAGAAGAGCACCGTCTCGCGGTACTTGTGCTGCATGCCGGGCAGCGGCTCGCCGTCGAGCAGTGGCAGGTTGAGGTCCATCTGCCCCGCCGGGTGGGGGTTGAGCTCGGCGCGGATGCGCTCGACCACCGGTTTCATCTCGGCGGCGGGGGCGTCGCGACGCACCAGCGCAGCCACTTCCTCGAAGTGCTCGGGGCGCAGCATGCCGCGCTGGGGGAAGGTGAGCTGGAAGACCGGGTCCTCGGGGACGTTGCTCCAGTCGATCAGCTCGTCGATCACGTACTCGTTGACCCGGAACGGCAACACCTGGCTGACCACCCGCATGTCGAAACGCAGGTCGTCAGGCAGATGCTGGATGGCCTCGATCCTGTCCAGTTGGCGGTGGGTATAGACCTTGAACTGGCGGGCCTCGAAGGCCTCGGCCCGGGAATCTCCGAGATCGATGTTGACGCGCTGGTTCATGCCACCTCCTGATGTCGTGGTGCGGCGGCGGGGCGGCCATAGGCGCCCTGCACGGCAGACGCGATCGTCCGCTGCGCCGGCAAGCAACCGGGGCACCGCGAGTGGTTCGGGGGGTGGCCATTGGTACAGGGTCGCTGACGTCGCTGCAAGTTTCTGCGCCCAATTGCAACGAATGTCACGCCTTTGACGGACAACTGCAACGAATGTGCAACACCCAGACAGCGCGAGAAGCCCGCTTCAGCCCCGCTGCCGGGGGTGGCGGATCAGCAGCGCGGCCAGGCGCTGCAGGCGCGGCGCGCCAAGCAGGATGAGCATGAAGGCGATCGGCCAGGCGATGTAGAAGGCGCGCCACCAGCGGCCGGCGAACCCGTTGCCCAGGCCGGTATTGACCCAGGTGATGACGAAGGTCATCAGGGTGACCATGTAGATGGACATCAGCACGGCAAACACCAGGGGGGCGAAACGCGGGGGAAACAGCATCGGCGACTCCGGACACGGGAAAGGCACAGCGGGTAGACTGTGCATGGTACGCCAGCACCCCGGTGGATGCCGCGCGGTGCGCCCATGGGTCGCAACAGGAGCCCGCATGCAGCTACTCGCCGGCCAGATCACCATCCCTCGAACCCGCACCCGCGAGGAACAGCTCGACCACCTGCGCCGCGTTGCCGAGCGCATACGAGGCGCCTGTGCCCGGGGCACCCCCGACCTGGTCGTGCTGCCGGAGCTGGCCGCCCAGGAGTACGGGGACGACGCCTTTGCCTGCCTGGAGGCGCTGGACGACGACCTGGCCGGCCCCGTCGCCACGACCTTCTCCGACCTGGCCCGGGAGCTCGGCACCACCATCGCCTTCGGCATGGCCCGGCGCGCCGATGGCCGGCGCCATATCAGCCAGGTACTGGTCGGCCCCGACGGCTGCCTAGCCGGCGTCTACGACAAGCTTCACTGCGCCCAGTTCGGGGCCTCGGGCGAGGCCGCTCACTTCTCGCCGGGCGAGCGGCTGCTGGTCACCGAGGTCGCCGGCTGGCGGGTCGGGGTGGTGATCTGCTACGACCTGCGCTTCCCCGAACTGGCCAGGCGCCTGGCCGACGCGGGCGCCGAGCTGGTCCTGCACCCGGTGGCCTTCACCCGGGACTTCAGCTTCGCCAGCTGGCACGCCTTCGTCACCACGCGTGCCATGGAGAACCAGCTCTACTGGCTGAGCCTCAACCGTGCCGGGCACGACTGGGGCCAGTCGCTGTTCTGCCCGCCACTGGTGGACGACGACCACCCGCCCCTCGCCTTCGGCAGCGACGAACAGTGGCACCGGCTGACCCTCGATAAGCAGGCGATTGCCGCGGCCCGCGCGCGCCTGCCGCTGTCCCGGGACCGCCGCGACGACCTTGATGTCCTGCCGCTCTGGCGGCCAGACTGAACCGCATCAGCCGCCAGGAGGAGAGCGTGATGGGCACCATCGAATGCGTCCAGGGCGATATCGCCCGGCAGGCCGACATCGACGCCGTGGTCAATGCCGCCAACGCGCAGCTGCGCAGCGGCGGCGGTGTGGCCGGCGCCCTGCATCGCGCCGCGGGCCCCGGGCTCGCCGAGGAGTGCCGCCCGCTGGCGCCGATCCGCCCCGGCCAGGCGGTGATCACCGGCGCCCACGGGCTGCCCAACCGCCACGTCATCCACTGCCTGGGGCCGGTCTACGGTGTCGACGAGCCCGCCGACGAGCTGCTCGCCGCCTGCTACCGCAACGCCCTGGAACTGGCCGAGCGCGATGGCCTTCGCTCCATCGCCTTCCCGGCCCTCTCCGCCGGGGCCTTCGGCTACCCACCGGCCGAGGCCGCCCGCGTGGCGCTCGCCACGGTGCTGCAGACGCTGCCCGGGTGCCCGGGCATCGAGCGGGTACGCTTCGTGCTCTTCGATGCCGACAGCACCGCGCTCCACCAGCGGACGCTTGAGGCCCTGGAGAGCGGACAGCGGTAGGCTACCCCAGGTTGTAGCCCAGCACCCTCGGCAGCCAGAGGGCGATCTCGGGGAACACCGCCACCAGGACGAGCGCGCTCGCCATGGCCGCCACGAACAGCAGGGCCCAGCCCACGGTCTGCTCCAGGCGCACCTTCGCGACCTCCGTGGTCACCATCAGGTTCACCGCCACCGGCGGGGTGAACTGGCCGATGGCGATGTTCATCGCCAGCAGGATGCCGAACCATACCGGGTTCCAGCCGAAGTGCTGCATCACCGGGATCAGGATCGGCATCATGATCAGGTAGATGGAGATGGCATCCAGGAGCATGCCGGCCACCAGCACCGCCAGCATGATCAGCACCAGCAGCAGCGGGCCGCTGTCGGAGAGCCCGACAATCCACTCCGCCAGGTGGCGGAAGGTGCCGAGCATGGTGCCTGCCCAGGCGAAGATGCCGGCCAGGGCGATGATCAGCATCACCACGCCCGAGATCACCGCGGCCTCGCCCAGCAGTTCCCAGAGGTCCCGCCAGCGCATCTCGCGGGTCAGGAAGAGGCCCACCAGGGCGCCATAGGCGACCGCCACCACCGCGGCTTCGGTGGGGGTGAAGAGCCCGCTGCGCAGTCCGCCGAGGATCAGCACCGGGGCGAACAGCGCCGGCAGCGCCTGCTTGAAGGTCTCGCCCACCCGGGGGTGCTCCGCCCCCTCCACGGGCGTGCCCCCTTCCCAACCGTAGCGACGGGAGACCAGCAGCGCCGGCCCCAGCAGCGCCAGTCCGGCGAGGATGCCGGGGAAGAGCCCCGCGGCGAACAGCGCCCGAAGGTCGACCCCCGGCACCACGATGGAGTAGAGGATCAGCGCCACCGAGGGCGGGATCAGGATCGCCGTGGAGGCCGAGGCGGCGATCAGGGTCGCCGAGAAGGGACGGGGGTAGCCGGCCCGGGTCATGCTCGGCAGCATCACCATGGCCACCGCGGCGGCATCGGCAGGGCCCGAACCGCTCATCCCGCCCATGATCATGCAGACCAGCACCGCCACCAGGGCGAGGCCGCCGTGGCGCGGTCCGATCAGCGCCTGGGCGAAACGCACCAGCCGCGCCGCCACCCCGGCTCGCTCGAAGATCAGGCCGGTGAGGATGAACAGCGGGATGGCGATCAGCGGGTACTTGGCGATGCTGTTGTAGGTGTTGGTGCCCAGTGTGGCCAGCATGGCCGGCGACAGTCCGGAAAGGATCCCCACGGCGCCGGCCAGGCCCAGCGAGAAGGCCACCGGCACCCCCGCGATCAGCAGCCCGGCGAAGGCGAGCAGCATCCAGAGATCAGGACTCATCCTCGAGCCTCCCGCGCAGGCGATCGCGGGTCTGCTGCAGCTGGCGCAGCAGCATCAGCCCCGAGAGCAGCGGCAACCAGGCGAGATACCACCACTGTGGCAGCCCCAGCCCCGGAGAGAGCGAGCCCCACTGGAATTCCTGCCAGGTCATCCTGGCGCCGAACCAGGTGATCAGCCCCAGCACGACGAGCCCGCAGCCCCCCTGGAAGAGGATCAGCGCCTGGCGCGCGGGCCCGGGCAGGGCACGCTCCAGCAGGCCGATGCGGATATGGCCGTTGCGGCGCAGCGCCACCGAGGCGCCGGCAAAGGTCAGCACCACCAGCAGGAACACCGAGAACTCCTCGGTGAAGGCGAAGGAGCCACCGGTGAGGTAGCGCACCAGCACGTTGGCCAGGCTGATCAGGCCGATGATCAGGATCGCCAGGGTCGCCAGCAGGCGCTCGGGTCTTGCGTCGGGATCTTTCATGGGTGTCGCGGCGTCATGGGGTGGGAAACGCCATCGGCCCCGCTAAGGGGCCGATGGCACGCTGGCTCGGGGAGCTCACTCGCCCTGCATGTCGGCGCGGGCCGCCTCGACGATCTCGCTGCCGATGCGCGGCACCCACTCATCGTGGACGCTCTCGGTGGCCTCGACGAAGGCCTGGTGCTGCGCCTCGTCGAGCTCGGTGACCGTGACGCCGCGCTCCTTGATCGCCGCCAGGCGCTCGGGCTCCTCCTCGCGGGTCATCTCGATCTCCCAGGCGCCGGCCTCCTCGGCGGCTTCCCGCAGCAGGGTGCGCTCCTCCTCGGAGAGGGAGTCCCAGACCTGCTGGTTCACCGCGAAGACCAGGGGGTCATTCATGTAGTTCCACAGGGTCAGGTGCTCCTGGCCCACCTGGTCGATGCGTGCCACGTCGAAGACCGAGAGCGGGTTCTCCTGACCGTCCACCGCGCCGGTGGTCAGCGCCGGCTTGGCGTCGGCCCAGCTCATCTGGGTGGGGTTGGCGCCCAGTGCCGTGAAGGTGTCCTGGAACAGCGGCGATCCCACCACGCGAATCTTGAGGCCATCGAGGTCGCCCGGCTCGTCGATGGGGCCGCGGGAGTTGGAGAGCTGGCGGAAGCCGTTCTCGCCCCAGGCCAGGGGCACCACGCCACGCGACTCGATGGCGTCGAACACCATCTCGCCGGCCGCACCGCCGGTCACCGCGTCCACGGCGTCCAGGTCGGCCATGAAGAAGGGCAGCGAGAAGAGGTTGAGTTCCGGCACCTGGGGCGACCAGTTGATGGTCGAGCCCACGGCGGCGTCGATCAGCCCCGAGCGCATGGCGGAGAACTCCCGGGTCTGGTCGCCGTTGACGAGCTGGGAGTTGGGGTAGACCCGCAGGGTCAACTCGCCGTCGGAGCGCTCGGCCACGAGCTCGGCCCACTTCTCGGCGGCCTGGCCCCAGGGGAAGGCATCTGAGAGCACGGTAGAGACGGAGAGCTCGCGGGCCTGGACGGCAGAGACGGACAGCGAGAGGGAGACGGCGGCTACGCCAGCCAGTGCGGCCAGCCGGGTGGGGTGACGAGACGAGTTCATGGCGTGTCCTTGCAGTATCGGGCTCTGGGCAGGTCCTTGCGGCCACCTGCCCGGCGTTGTTGTGTGGGGCGTCATCGACGCCGCGAACGTCAAGATGCCCTGTCATCCCGTGTTCATGCAAGGCAGGTCGCCGCCCTGCCCTGTCCCCGGGTTCAACGCACTTGCTATGCTGTGCCGCTTTTCCCCTTTCCCCCGAGGAGGCGCCGTGCCGCTCCGAGACCTGGCCCTGGGCCTCGCCGTCATCGTCATCTGGGCGCTGAACATCATCGTCATCAAGCTCGGGGTGGCCGAGCTGCCGCCCCTGCTGCTGACCACGCTGCGCTTCGCCCTGGTGGCCGCACTGCTGGTGCCCTTCCACCCGGTGGCGCGACACCAGCTGCCCTTCCTGCTGCTGCTCTCGGTGACCTTCGGCTCGCTGCATTTCGCCCTGCTGTTCATCGGCCTGGGCCAGGCCGAGGCCGGCACCGGCGCACTGCTGGTGCAGATGGGCACGCCCTTCGCCACCCTGCTCGCCGTGGTGTTCCTCCGCGAGCGCCTCGGTCCCCGACGGCTGGCTGGCCTCGTGCTCTCCTTCGCCGGTGTCGCGGTGCTCGCCGGCGGGCCCACCCTGCCCTCGCCCCTGCCGACGACCCTGCTGCTGGCCAGTGCCCTGGGCTGGGCCGTCTCGCAGCTGCTGATCAAGCGCGGCCCCGATGTCTCGCCCATGGCGCTGGCCGGCTGGGTGGCGCTGTTCGCCACGCCTCAGGTGGCGCTGGGCTCCTGGTGGTTCGAGCAGGGCCAGTGGCAGGCACTGGCCGGTGCCGGCTGGGCCGGCTGGGGGGCGGTCTTCTACACCGCCGTGATGTCCTCCATCGTCGCCTACGGCCTCTGGTACGGCCTGCTGCGTCGCCACCCGGTCAACCGGGTGGTGCCGCTGACCCTGCTGATGCCGGTGCTGGCCGTGCTGCTGGGGGCGGCACTGATGGGCGACAGCCTGGGGCCCCACAAGCTCGCCGGGGGCGGGCTGGTCATCGCCGGCCTGGCACTGATCGTGCTGCGCCTCGGCCCCCGCCGCCCCGCGAGCTGATTCACTCCGCCGGCGCCCCGGCGCAGAGCCCGCCGTCCCCCGGCCAGCTGACGCAGTCGCCCGCCGCCACGCCCATCGCCTCGAAGGCGCCGGCATTGACCTCAAGGGCCGCCCGATAGGGCACCGCGGGGCGCGTCACCGGGCACTCCCCCGGCCGGGAAGCGGTGCACGGCTCCATGCGGTGGATCTCGGCGATGCGCCCCGCCTCGTCGATGAAGGCGATGTCCAGCGGGATCCGCGTGCGATACATCCAGAAGCCGTTGCGCGAGGACTGGGGGCGGTCGTAGAGGAACAGCATGCCCGCCCGCTCTGCCAGCTGGTCGCGCTCCATCAGACCTCGGCTGCGCTGGGGGATGGTGCGGGCCACCTCCACCTCGAGCCGCTGGGGGCCCTGCTCGCCGTGGATCACCAGGGGGACGGTCTCGTGGGTCTCAGGCTGAACATCGGGCCCCGACTCGGGCCCGGCCGCGGTCAGGGCACGCGGCAGCAGGGAGGCGGCGGGCAGCAGGGCCAGGCCCAGCAGCAGCTGGCGTCGATTGGCGTTCATGGCGGTTTCCTCAACGATGGGGACTCTCGGGATGGGTGACAGGGGCGTCGGGCATCAGGTGGATGCCGGCGGCCAGCAGCGAGACGCCCACCGCCTCGCCGCGGGCCAGGCCGTTGCGGCGCGCGGCATGGGTGGGGAGCTCGAAGCGCAGGGTATCGTCGCAGTGATCGAAGGCCAGCGCCACGGAGGTGATGCCGCCCAGCACCGCCATCTCCACCACCCGGCCCTGGACCGGGTTCTCGCGCTCTCCCCGCGAGGGGCGGCCGCGACGATGGAGGACCACGTCCGAGGGCGGCAGGTACCAGCTAACCCGCTTCCCGGGGGCAAGCGGCGCCAGGCCCTCCGCCACCTCCAGCTGCCAGGGGCCCCATTGCAGGCGACGCCCCTCGTCGCCCTCCACCACCCTGCCGGTGAAGACGTTGTGGCGGTCGAGCAGCCGCGCCACCTCGGGGCTGGCCGGCCGGCGGAAGAGCTGCTCGGCCGGCGCCTGCTGCAGGCTGCGGCCGGCGTGCAGCACGCAGAGCCGGTCGGCCAGGGCGGCGGCCTCGTCGAGGTCGTGGGTGACCAGCACGATGGGGATGTGGATCTCCTCGCGCAGCAGGGCGAGTTCGCGCTGCAGGCGGCGCCGGGTGACCTGATCCACCGCCGAGAAGGGCTCGTCGAGCAGCAGTACCCGCGGGCGCCTGGCCAGGGCCCGGGCCAGGGCGACCCGCTGGCGCTGACCGCCGGAGAGCTCGGACGGCAGCCGGCCGGCCAGGCCGTCGAGGCGCACCCGGGCCAGCCAGCGCTCGGCGGCCTGGCCACGCTCGGCGGCGGGCAGGTGATCCAGGGCCACCATGACGTTGGCGCGGGCATCCAGGTGCGGGAAGAGCGCATAGTCCTGGAACACCAGCCCCACGCGACGCTGCTGGGGGCGCAGCGAGCGCCCCGCCGCGGCATCGAACCAGGTCTCGCCGGCACAGCGGATCACGCCACCCGCCGGCCGGTAGAGCCCGGCGATGGCCCGTAGCAGGGTGGTCTTGCCGCCCCCCGAGGGGCCCACCAGGGCCAGCAGCTCGCCGGGCTCGCAGTGAAAGTCGGCAGCCAGCGGGATCGGGCCGGCCTGCTGAAGCTGCACCGACAGGCGGGCCTGGCGCAGGTCTCGCTCAGCCACGACGCCACCTCCGGCGCCCTGCCAGGCCGTAGACCACCCCGATGGTCAGGAAGGAGACCAGCAGCAGCATCGCCGACATGATGGCCGCCCCGGACTCGTCGAAGGCCTGGACCCGGTCGTAGATGGCGATGGCCAGGGTGCGGGTCTCGCCGTCGATCGCCCCGCCGACCATCAGGATCACGCCGAACTCGCCGAGGGTATGGGCAAAGGTCAGCGCCAGCGCCGAGACCAGGCCCGGCCACACCAGCGGCAGCTCGATGCGCAGCAGCGTGCGGCCGGGCGAGAGGCCGCTGCACCAGGCGGCCTCGCGCAGGTTGGGGGGAATCGACTCGAAGGCACGCTGGATCGGCTGCACGGCGAAGGGCAGGTTGGCCAGCAGCGAGGCGAGCAGGATCCCGGTGAAGGTGAAGTTGAGCCCGCCGCCGGTCAGCGACTGCCAAAGGCCGCCCAGGGGCGACTCCACGCCGAAGGCCTGCATCAGGTAGAAGCCCAGCACCGTCGGCGGCATCACCAGCGGCAGCGCCACCAGCGCCTCGCAGAGTGGCTTGCCACGAAAGCGCGAGAGCGCGAGGGTTCGCCCCAGCCAGAGCCCCAGCGGCAGCAGCAGCAGGCAGGTCAGCCCTGCCAGGCGCAGCGAGACCGAGAGTGCCGTCCAGTCCATCAGCGGGCGTCGCCCTCGTCCGGCAGCCGGAAGCCATACCCCGCCAGGATCTCCCGGGCCGCCGGCTGCTGGAGCCAGGCGTAGAAGGTGCGAGCGGTCTCGCCGGCCCCTTCAATCAGCGCCATCCGCTGGACCAGGGGCGCGTGCCACGCCTCGGGGATCAGCACGTGCTCGCTGCGCTCGGCCAGCGCCGGCGCGAGCGCCAGGGACCAGGCCACCAGGCCGCCGCGGGCCTCGTCCGCCAGGGCGAAGCGCGCGGCCTGGGAGACGTTCTCGCCGAGGATGCGCAGCGGGGCCGAATCCTCCCAGAGCCCGGCATGGTCGAGGGCCTGGCGGGCCGCCACGCCGTAGGGGGCATGCTCGGGATTGGCTAGGGCGATGCGCGGCCTGCCCTGCCCGGCCCGATGGGCATCGATGGCCTCGCGCACGCCGGCCAGCGGGTCGTCGTCACGGGGCAGGCCGTCGCGGCCGTCGCGGCCGGCCGGCTGCAGCCAGGCCAGCCGGCCCACGGCGTAGACCACCCCCTCGTCCTCGGTCAGCCCCGCCTCGTGCAGGGCCCGCACATAGGCCTCGTCCGCGGAGAGGAAGAGCTCGAAGGGGGCGCCCTGGCGGATCTGGCGCATGAAGTTGCCGGAGGAGCCGAAATTCAGGCGCAGCTCCCGCCCGGTCTCGTCCTGGAAGCGTTCGGCGGCCTCGGTGAGGGCGAACTGCAGGTCCGAGGCCGCCGCGACGGTAGGCGCCTCGGCCAGGGCCGCAGGCGTCGTCAGGGCGAGCCAGGCGACGAGGGTCCAGCGCAGGAGAGAGAACATGCGAAATTCCCGAATTGCGATAGGGTCGCTGCATTGTCGACCAGGCGTGCCCCGGGGGACAAGGCGAGGCCGGGAAAGCCGCCCCGGCCTTGTTGCCGGTCAGGGGGTGGCGGTGATCAGGCCTGCTCCCGGGAGCGCCCGAGGATCGCCATCAGGTCGATGCTGGCCTCGCGGGGGCTCAGGTCGAGCAGCGCCTCGAGGCTCTCCAGATGGCGCTGGATGCCCTCCCGGGCCGCCTCGGCATCGCCCTGCCCGAGGGCCGCCAGCAGCGCCGCGTGATCGCCCTCCAGGAAGCAGGAGGCCAGGTTCGGCCTCTTGTAGAGGGCGATGACGATGGAGGTGCGCAGAATCAGGTCGGTGAGCATGGCCCCCAGCACGCGGTTGGGCGAGTGCTCGGCGAGCAGGTGGTGGATGGCCAGGGAGTGCTCGATGCGGGCCGGCTCGTCGTCCCGCCCGTGGGCCTCGACCTCGCCCCGGGCCTCTGCCGCGAGCCGGGCGTGCGAGGCCGCGTCGAGACGCCCCGCCAGCAGCGCGGCGACTTCACCCTCCACCAGGCGGCGGGCCGCGAAGGTCTCGCGGGTCTCCTCGATGCTCGGCGCGCGGACCCGCGCCACCTGGTTGGGGCGCTGGTCCACCACATGCTCGGAGGCGAGCCGGGTCAGGGCCTTGCGTACCACCGAGCGGCTCACCCCGAAGACCTCGCCCAGGGTCACCTCCGGCAGCCGGGTGCCCGGGGGCAGGCGCTGCATCAGCACCGCCCGGCGTACCTTGTCGACGATATCCCGATCGCTGATGCGACTCCCGGCCCTGACCTCGGCCAGCACCTCCTCCTGCCACTCCTGCATGCGCTGTCCCCTGCCTGTTCCTGCCCCAGCGTCTCATCCCGCGAACGGAATGACCACATCAAACAGGTTCATTGTATACAGGATAAAGGTCTCAGGCACGGCGATGTGCCTCGGTGACGTCGAGGATCTTCAGGGTGTTGGTGCCGCCATGAGCGTTCATGTGGTCGCCCCGGGTGAGGATCACGTGGTCGCCGGGCTCGGCGATGCCCTGCTCCACCAGCCGCTCGAGCGCCCGGTCATTGAGCTCGGCGGCCGACATCTCGCTGGTGTCGAAGGGCAGCGAGACCACCCCGCGATAGAGCGCCATGCGCCGCTGGGCCACCGGGTTGTGGGC
>NZ_SNZJ01000031.1 GCF_004363555.1 Halomonas ventosae
GCGTGACTTCATGGCATCTTCCTCGCTCGATGTGTGTTGATCCTGCTGACAGTCTAGGCAATTCGACGCCCTGGGATAAACTGCATCAAACACATGACATTGTTGTCGTAGAGCAACAGTCCACGCAGGAGAGGCCAAGATGCAGCGCTGGGACAGGATCGAAGCCTTCGTGGAGGTGGTGCGCCTGGGAACCTTCGCGGCCGCCGCCCGACACCTCAAGGTCTCCAACTCTCATGTCAGCCGCCTGGTCAGCCAGCTGGAGAACCAGCTGGGGACCACCCTGCTCTACCGGACCACCCGCCAGATTCGCCTGACCGATGCCGGAGCCCTCTACTACGAGCACTGCCATCACCTGTTCGACGGCTTCCGAGAGGCCGAGGCGGCGATCAACGACCTGCAGGCCCGGCCGCGGGGCGTGCTGAAGCTGACCTCGGCGACCACCTTCGGTGAGCGCTTCATCGCGCCGCTGATCAATGACTTCCTCTGCCTGCACCCACAGCTGGAGATCCGCCTGCACTTCACCAATCGCCAGGTGGACATCATCGACGAGGGGTATGACATCGCCATCCGCATGGGCACGCTCAAGGACTCGACGCTGATCGCCCGGCGCATCTGTGAACGCCACGAGTACGTGGTCGGCTCCCCGGACTATTTCACCCGGATGCCCCAGCCCCACACCCTGTCGGAGCTCTCCCGCCACCGCTGCCTGGTGGGTTCACGCGACCACTGGCGCTTCGATGTCGACGGGGTTCGCCGCGAAGTGAGGGTCGAGGGACCCTGGGAGGGAAACTCGGGACCGGCCCTGCTGGACGCAGCCCTCAAGGGCCTGGGGCTGGCCCAGCTTCCCGACTACTACGTGGATCCCCACCTGGCCAGCGGTGAGCTGATCTCGGTACTCGATGCCTACCAGCACGACGATACCGCGGTCTGGGCCGTCTATCCGCGCCATCGCCACCGCTCCCCTAAGGTGCACCAGTTCATCGACTACCTGATCGCGCATATCGATGAGCTGCTGCCCGTGCGGCGCTGAGCCCGAGACACGGTTTCCGCGGCCTCGGCGGCGTTGGAAAAAAGCCGCAAAGTGCCATAGCTTGAAGGAAGACCGACCCCGGCATCTCGTCATCATCCCCTGTGAGGTACTGGATGGATAACATCACCTTCCGCTGGGGCGCCGCGCCGCTTGCCACCCTGGCCCTGTTCACGATGGCGCTGCTCGCGGCCCCCCAGGCCCAGGCCAACGACTACCCCACCGACACCCGCGTCGACTATGTGCTCGGCTGCATGGCCGCCAATGGACAGGATCACCTCACGATGCAGAAGTGCTCGTGCAGCATCGACGTGATCGCCGAGCTCATGCCCCATGAGGAGTACGAGGCGGTCAGGACCGTAATGGGCATGCAGGATCAGCCCGGCGAGCTGGGCATGCTGTTCCGCACGGAACGCAGCATGCAGGAGGACCTGAACCACTTTCGCAGCGTGCAGGCCGAAGCCGACCTGCGCTGCTTCTGAGGTGACATGACTTACCCTGTCCCGATAGTGCCCGGGCTGTTGCCGGCTTTCGGGATCGTGCTGATGACGCTTGGCCCTGCGCCGGCCGTACCGGCAGACGAGGCCGTGCTGGCCAAGGGTGAGCGAGTCTTCCGCAACCAGTGCCGGGGGTGCCACTCGCTGACACCGGGCACACATATCGCGGGGCCCAGCCTGCACGGTGTGGTCGGGCGCAACGCCGGTGAGGTCGAAGGCTTCAAGTACTCGCGAGTCCTGCAGGCGTCACGGCTGGTCTGGACCCCCGAGGTCCTCGACCGTTTCCTGGCCGACCCTGACGCCCTGCTGCCCGGCACGCGCATGGTGTTCTGGGGACTGCCGGAGGACGCCCGGCGGCCGCTGATCGAGTATCTACGGCATGTCGGTCAGCAGTAGTCTCCCGGCGATCACTCGCCCCCTCCCCCCTTGCGCGCCATCATGCCCCGCGCCGGGTTGTAGGCGAGAATCGCCAGCCCCAGCAGCACCAGCGCCGTCACCAGGGAGATCGAGCTGGCCACGGCGTGGAAACGCTCGTACATCGCGAAACGGATCATTTCCACGGCATAGGTGAAGGGATTGAGGGCAGCGATCTGGTAGACCAGGTAGCTGCCCTCACGGATCCGCCACAGGGGGTAGAGGGCCGAGGAGAGGAAGAACATCGGGAAGATCACGAAGTTCATGATGCCGGCGAAGTTCTCCAGCTGCCGCACGAAGGTGGACAGCAGCATGCCCAGGGCCCCGACCATGAAGCCGGTCACCACCAGTGCCGGCAGCACCAGCACATAGCCGGCCAGCGGTGCCTGGACGCCGTAGAGGTAGGCGATGGCCAGGAAGACATAGACCTGCACGATCGACACCAGGGTGCCGGCCAGCAGCTTGCTGACCAGCAGGAACCAGCGTGGGAAGGGACTGACCAGCAGCACACGCATGCTGCCCATCTCGCGGTCGTAGACCATCGACAGCGAACTCTGCATGCCGTTGAAGAGCTGGATCATGCCGACCAGCCCCGGGACGATATAGACCTCGTAGAGGACGTAGGTCTGGTAGGGCTCGGTCATGGCCACCCCGAGCGCCATGCGGAAGCCGGCGGCGAACACGAACAGCCAGACCAGCGGCCTGACCAGCGCGGCCACGAAGCGCGAACGCTGGTGCACGAAGCGCAGCAGCTCACGGCTGACCACCCCGCGAAGGCAGTGCCCGTAGCTCGCCAGGTTCATCGCTCGGCCCCACCGGTCAGTCGGTCGAAGGCCTCGCCGATCGCGGCAGCCCCGGCCCGTGACGCCACCTCGGTGACGCTGCCATCGGCGCGAATCCGGCCACGATGCAGCACGATCACGCGGTCGCCGGGATGGACCTCGTCGATCAGGTGGGTGGCCCAGAGCACGGCCACGCCCTGGTCCCGACAGAGTCGATGTACATGGTCGACAAGGGCACGGCGCGACGCGATGTCGAGCCCCACCGTGGGTTCATCCAGCAGCAACAGCTGAGGCTCGTGCAGCAGAGCCCGGGCGATCTCGACGCGTCGCCGCTGGCCGCCGGAGAGGTGGCGAACGCGCTGCCGCAGGCGCTCCGGCATCTCCACACGAGCAAGCTGCAGCCTGGCACGCCGCCTCGCCTCGGCCGGCGCCATGCCGTGCAGGGCGGCATGATAGGTCAGGTTCTGCCTGACGGTGAGGTCCAGGTCCAGGGTGGGCTGCTGGAACACCACGCCCATCCGGGCATGGGCCTGGATCGCATGCCGGCCCAGGTCATGGCCGCCGATGCGTATCAGCCCCTGGCGATAGGCGTAGAGCCGGGTGATCAGGGAGAACAGCGTGGTCTTGCCGGCCCCGTTGGGGCCGAGCAGCACCGCGAACTCCCCCGCCCGGAGGTCGAAGGAGAGCGACTCCAGCACCGGCTCGCCACTATAGCTGAACCCGAGGTCTTTCACACTCAGGGCAGGTTCATCGCGGGGTGACGCGACCCGCTCGCCTCGCTGGAGGACGCCTCTCGAATCCATCGCCTCGGTCACGGTTCGACGACTACCCCCCAGGGGAAGCGGCCCACGGGTATCGAGCGGATCGCCTCGAGGTCGCCGACATCAATCACGGTGACGTCGCCACTCACCCCGTTGGTGGTATAGAGGCGACTCTCGTCGGCGTTGAGGGCCAGGTGCCAGACTCGCTGACCCACCAGCAGGTAATCGAGCACCTCATAGCTCTGCTGGTCGATCACCGCGACCCGGTTGGAGGGGCCCAGGGCGACGAAGCCATAGCGCCCGTCCGAGGTCAGTGCCACGCCCACCGCCTGCACGGTCTCGCGGGGCACGCCCGGCACATCGAAGCGGATGGTGTGGCTGACATCGAAGGTCTCCTGCATGTCGATGATCGACACCGTGGCCCCGACTTCCGCGGAGACCCAGGCCTCCGAGCCATCGGCCGTGAACTCGGCATGCCGGGGGCGCGCCCCCATCAGCCGATGGTGGACCGCCTCCATGGTCTCCAGATCGACGATATGCGCCATGTTGGAGGTCTCGGTGGTCGCGATCAGCCACTTGCCATCCGGGCTTATCCCCACCCCCTCGGGCTCGACCCCCACGGGAATCTCCGTCACCAGCCGGCGCTGCTGGTAATCCAGCACCGAGACGATGTTGTCGTCCTCGTTGGAGACATAGACGTAGGGCCGGTTGGGATCGACCCGGATCACCTCGGGGTCCTCGCCGGAGGAGAGAGTTCGCACCACCTTCAATGACTCGAGGTCGACCATGTCGATGGCCTCGTCATCGCCCACCGCCACGAAGAGTTCGCTGCCGTCGCTGCTGAAGGCCATGGCACGCGGTCGACGCCCCACCTTGATGGTCTCGACCACTTCAAGCGTCTCGCCGTCGATCACCGATACGGTGTTGTCCTTCTCGTTGGAAACGAAGACGCGCTCGGCCAGGGCAAGGGTCGGCCACACGACCAGGGCAGCCCCCAGGAGAAGTCCCAGGGATGCAGGCCCGATGGCCGAGCGGCCAAGGTGTCGCGCCCGGGATGCGGATCGTCCGATCAGAAACGGCATGTCGATTCCCCCTCGTCAGCCCCCAGGGAGTCCAGCGGGGAGCGCGGATGCAGGTAGCCCTCCTGGGGTGACACGGAGGCCACCATGCGCGGCCCGGTCACCAGGATGGGCTGGCGCAGCTGATGGTTCCAGGTGCGATAGCTCACCGGCAGCCCCAGGTAGGCGGCCAGTTCGAACTCCTCGCTGAGCATGTAGTCGAGAACCTCGCCTTGCGCTACCGAGCCGGTTCTCGCCGCGGCCTCCCCCAGCGAGCGCACCGCCAGCCAGGCCGCGAAGTCGGTCGGGGTCATCCAGCGCCCGGCATGATCCTCGAAGCGCCGTTGCAGTTGCACCCCCCCCCAGGACTCGTGGGCACGGTGCCAGGCGGTGGCGATCAGGCCCTGGGTACCGGCCACCGGCCGGGGCAGCCAGCCCTGGTAGGGAAAGTATTCGCCGAAATAGTCGTTCTCGTCGGCGATGACCAGCACATCATGCTCGTCGAGATCCTGCACGAAGACCGGGATCTCGCGCTGTATGGCATGGAATCCCCCCTCGGCACGCCTTGCCATGGGATCGTGGGGCCACATCTTCTCGCCGACGATGTCGTGGCCGAACCGCCGGGCCGACTCGCGGAAGGCCTCGGCCAGCAGCCGGTCCTCGTCGGTATTGCCGTAGACCAGGGCCCAGCGATCCCACTGCTTGTAGGCCAGGAACTGGGCCAGGGCATCGGCCAGCATGCGACGGCTGGGGGTGGTATGGAAGAGGTTGGGGTGACAGGCATCGCCGCGCAGCGCATTGTCGGGGGCGGCGACATTGAAGACCACGCGCCCCCCCAGGGCCGAGGCGTCCAGCACCTCCTCCAGGGCCTCCCGGGGGAGGTCACTGAGTATCCAGTCGGCCCCCTGCCCGATCAGGTCGTCCAGGCGCTCGAGCACCTCGCCGTCGCGGGACACCGTCGCTTCGACCAGCTCGAACTTCTGCCCCAGAAACTGGCCGGTGGCGTTGTTGTCGCTGATCGCCAGGCGTGCCCCCTGCCGCCCTTCGTCGTCGAGGACCGGGTCGAGCACCGACAGGGGCTCCAGCTCGTCGTCAGGCTCCAGTCCCAGGTAACCCAGGGTGAGGGTCTCCGCCGGCTGATCGCCTTGCTGAGCGCCAGCCGCACCTGACAGGCCCAGGCCCACCACGGCCAGCCCCAGCAATAGCCATCCTGCGGCTCGGGACCTGGCACCGGGCCCAGTGGTCCAGTCATCGCATGTCTGCATCTGGCCTCTCCTCTCATCCCTGGTTGATCCTGCGATTCTTTCTTCTACCTATAGCTCGGCACGAATCGCCCTCACCATCCGGCTCAGCTCCTCCTCGAGCAGGGCGGGTTTCTCACAGAGCACCGGCAGGAGCTGCTGTCGCTTCTCGAAGGTCCGCTGCTCCCAGTGCAGTTCCTGGCGCAGCTGCTCGATATCGTCAGCGCTGGTATCGCTCGAGGCGCGTCGCGCCTCGAGCTCGTCGACCAGTTCGGTAAGACGGTCCAGCCGCTTGACCTGGCCACGCGACGCACTGCGGATGCGCTCGATGACACGACTGCGTTCGCGATTGACGCGCTCGAAGAGGCCGGCAAACAGCAGCGTCAGGCGCTCCTCGCGCTCGGCCTCCGGCTGGTTCGCCACCTGCGCGACGAAACCGCGCACGCGCTCCAGGGCCTCGTCACGGGGCGTCTTGCGAGCCGTGGCGAAGCGCACCACGCGACCGACCTCCTCATCCTCCCACCAGGAGCGCTCCAGTGCCTCGGGGGACTGGCCGGTCCAGATGGTGCCCCAGGCCAGTTCGGGCACCAGGCGCTGCACGCAGGGCCAATCCGGCGGCCCGGTGGCCGCTCGCTGTGCGCGGGCATCGGAGATCCCGAGCCCGAGGATCGTCACCGTCAGGCCCAGCGCCAGGCCCATGACTCGCATGTCATTCGTCATCCTGGCCTCCCGAGGCGGCAAGGGGGTCGATCAGCTCGCCGTGCCGGTCAAGCAGCGGAACGCCGTAGTCGACCAGGATGGCATTGATCGCGTCCTGACGCCGTTCGATGAAGTCGTTGAGGGTGTCCTTCCAGTACGGCTCGCCCTGCCGGACACCCATGGTGATGCGGTAATCCAGGCGGGCATCGGTCTCATCGTCGACCAGCGGCACCACCTCCAGCGGCGGCGTCTGGCGCGCCGCGTAGTAGCCGGCGATCGGTCCCCAGAGTACCGCGGCCTCGGTCCTGCCGGCCGCCACGTCCTCGACGGCCTCCCTGGCCGGCGTCCTGGCCCGCGTATCGGTCTGCAGCGCATACCCCTCCACCCTGGCGCCAGCACGACGCAACGGCACCAGCGGCGGGGTCTCGGAGACGACGCCGATGCGCCGGCCCCTAAGGGCCTCATCATCCAGCGAGGAGACGTCCAGGTCGGAGTCCACGGGCACCACCAGCGAATAGATGGAGCGATAGTAGTCATTGGTGTTCTGCACGAAGCCATAGCCGGCGGCGACGCCGATGATCACGTCACAGAGGCGCAGCTCCAGGGTGTTGCGCACGAAGCCCATCACCTGGGGGGCCCATACATACTCCAGGGGTAGGGCCAGGTCGTCGGCCAGCAGCTCGGCGATGCGGTTCTCGAACCCTTCGCCCGCCTCGTTGGTGAAGGGCAGGTTGTTGCCGTCGGCACAGACACGCAGCCGGTCGCGCTGCGTCTGTTCGGGCAGGTCGGCCCCTGCGTCACTGGCGAACATGGTGAGGCAGGCCAGCAGGCCCGCCGTGGCCTGTCCCGCCCACCGGGTGTCGACACGCATTCGCTCCCTCCTCACGTTTCCTTCCCGTGACCGCCACGGGCGAGCTGTTGTCTCGTCAGAGGCGCCAGGGGCTTGCCCCTCTCACTCCTGCGCTTCGCTACTCGGCTCAGTTGCCTTCTCGTCCCTCTCCTCCTCGATAACCTTGGGGCGCCCCCGGCCCAGGTCCCCGGCACTGCGTGCCTTCATGTAACTGTAGATGTTCTCGACATTGCTCAGCACATACTCATCGTCGGCGAAGGAGGGCATGACCCTGCCGGGCTGGATTTCCAGACCACTGACGATGGTGTGGGAAAACTCCCCGAAGTTGCGCCGCTCCACGGCCTGGATAAGGCTCGGGGCGAAGGTAGACCCCAAGCCGTCCGGACCGTGGCAGGCCAGGCAGGAGCGGGTATAGGCGATGTAGCCATCGTAGGTGCCCTGATCGACCTTGCCGTCGATGACGGTATAGTTGCCGGGGCCTTCTCCCGACTGCGACGTGGCCTTCTCCTCGGTATTGCCGGCGGCCTGGGCCGTGATAACACCGGCCGCAAGCAACATGATGGCCAGCGTGCCGAGGGCCTCGACACCGGGCCGTCGCGGGGTCCTGGTCAAGAGCATGCGATCTCCTTGTGCGATATGCCGATAGCGCAGCGGTGCGCCTCGGTCGGGCTCGGCCGACACGGGCCATACTGTGACTGCGAATCCGGTAACCGGAAGCTCGATGGCACGGGACCTCCCGGCCTCGTGCCATCGACGGGATGCAGCGAACGATCAGGCATCAGGCAGGGCAAACACGGTCAGGATCCCACCCAGTTCGGTATAGTCATCGAGGGCGGAGAAAGCACCCACTGCCCCCAGGCCCGCTTCGGGGTCCTCGAGCCCCGCCGCGAGGCCGATACCGGCCCAGCCCCCGACCCCGGAGAGCACGCCGATGTACTGCTTGCCCTCATGCTGGAAGGTGTTGACGTTGCCGATGATCCCGGAGGGCGTCTTGAAGCGCCAAAGCTCCTCGCCGGTTTCGATGTCCACCGCCTTCAGGTACCCCTCCAGGGTGCCGTAGAAGGCAAGGTCACCGGCCGTGGCCAGGGCACCGCTCCACACGGCGAAACGCTCGTCGACCTCCCATACGGTCTCGCCGGCGACCGGGTCCCAGGCGATGAAGCTGCCCATGCGCCCCTCCATGTCACCCTCCTGGGTCGGTGCGGGCATCATGGTCAGGGTCGCCCCCACATAGGGCTGGCCGGCGACATACTCGGTCTCGAAGGGCTCATAGTTCATGCAGATCCGGTTGATGCCGGCATAGAGCAGCCCGGTCTCCGGCGAGTAGGCGGAGGGCTGCATGTTCTTGGCGCCCATGGCAGTGGGACAGATGTCGGTGGTATTGACGTCGACCCCCTGGCGGAAGGTGCTGTACTGCTCGTTGACGTTGGGCCGGCCGGTCTCCAGGTCATAGCTGTCCGCCCAGTTGGTTTCCGGGGCGAACTTCTCGGCGACCAGCAGTTCGCCGCTCTCGCGGTCGAGCAGGAAACCGAAGCCGGTGCGGTCGATGATCGCCAGTCCCTTGCGCTGCTCGCCCTCGAACTCGACGTCGATCAGCTGGTTCTCGTTGACGCCGTCGTAGTCCCACTCGTCGAAGGGCACCTTCTGGTAGACCCACTTGGCCTCCCCGGTGTTGGGGTCGCGGGCGAAGACGGTGATCGCCCACTTGTTGTCGGCAGGCTCACCATCGACGGTGCGCTGCTCCGGGTTCCAGGTACCGGGGTTACCGGTCCCGTAGTAGATCAGGTCGAGTTCCGGGTCATAGGTGACCCAGCCCCAGGGGGCACCGCCACCGCGTTCCCACTCCCCCTCCGGCCAGGTGGAGACGCCCAGGTCGGCTTCGCCGATCGGTTCACCCAGCATGGTGGTGGTCTCGGGATCGATCAGCACATCGTCATCGGGACCGTTGGAGTAGCCCCGCCACTCCATCTCACCGGTTTCGACGTTGTAGGCGGTCAGGTGACCGCGCACGCCGAACTCGCCGCCGCTGTTGCCCACGATGACCTTGTCGTGCACCACCAGCGGTGACATGGTCATGCTCTCGCCCTGGGTGTGGTCGCCGTTCTCGGCTTCCCACAGCAGTTCGCCCGACTCGGCATCCAGGGCGATGACGGTATTGTCTGCCTGGTTGAGGAACAGCCTCCCGTCGGCATAGGCCAGCCCGCGGTTGACGGTATCGCAGCACATCACCGGAATGACGCGCGAGTCCTGGTCCGGCTCATAGCTCCAGACGATGCGCCCCTCGTCCTCGAGGTCCAGGGCGAAGACCTTGTTGGGGAAGGGGGTATGGATATAGAGGCGGCCATCGCCGACATACAGCGGCCCGCCCTCGTGCCCGCGCAGCACGCCGGTAGAGAACTGCCACTGGGCACGAAGATCCTGGACGTTGTCGCGATTGATCTGATCCAGCTGGCTGAAGCGATTGCCTTGGTAATTGCCCAGCTGAGTGGCCCACAAGTCGGGGTTCTGCTGGAGGTCGAGTTGATTCTGGTTGGCATGCGCCAAGGATGCGGCCATCAACCCGGCAGCCGTCATCACGAGTCCTGGGTAGCGAAGCATGGCGTTGTCTCCGTTGCACTGAAAGGTGTGCCTGGGGGTTACGGCACATCTCGTTGTGGTTATGGACCTGTTTCAGGCAGTGACACTTGAAGGTCTAGCACATCTGTGGCTGCCCTTAGCCCTGGCCATGACGAATTCGATACCCGCAGTTGCTCAAAAGAGTGTTTCCCTGCAGCAATAATCGTGTTGCCTACCCGTCCCAGCCGCGACATGAGGCGCCTTGATGCAGTGAAGGTCGCCGACAGTTCGCCCCCGGCGCACGACATGCGACTTTCGTAGCAAGGTGGCGCTGCTGTCCTGTGCTTTACTGAGGAGTGACGACCGACAACATCCACCCGTCTCATGGAGGTGTCTCATGTGGACCAAACCCGCCTATACCGATCTGCGGCTAGGCTTCGAAGTGACGCTGTATATTTCCAACCGCTGAAACCACGCTCGGCGTGGCGACACACCCCGGGCTGACGTCCCTCGCAAGGGACGTCAGCCCTTTCGTTTCAGGACAGGCTCCGGGACAGGACGATATCCATGCAGGTACTGGTGCTCGGTGCAGCGGCGGGAGGCGGCTTTCCCCAATGGAACTGCAACTGCACGCTGTGCCGCGGTGTTCGAGAGGGCAGCATCGAGGCGACGCCACGCACCCAGTCATCGATCGCCATCAGCAGCGACGGCGAGCGCTGGCTGCTGTGCAATGCCTCGCCGGACATCCGTAGCCAGCTGGCCAGCAACCCCGAGCTGCATCCCAGGCGTGTGCCGAGGGACAGCGGCATTGCGGGGGTGCTGCTGGTGGACGGCCAGATCGATCACGCCACCGGGCTGCTGTCGCTGCGGGAAGGTTGCCCACTGGACGTCTGGTGCACCCCTAATGTGCATCAGGACCTGAGCAGTGGCTTTCCGCTGTTCGCCATGCTGGAGCACTGGCAGGGTGGCCTGGCCTGGCACCCCATCGCGGTCGACGGCGAGCATCTGGAAGCCACTTTCGAGGTGCCGGCGTGCCCGGACCTGACCTTTACCGCCCTCTCGCTGACCAGCAACGCACCACCCTACTCCCCGCGTCGTGGCGCCCCGACCCCGGGCGACAACATCGGCCTGCTGGTCGAGGATCGCCAGCGGGGCACCACCCTCTTCTATGCCCCGGGGCTCGGCGAGGTCGACGATCGGGTACGCGGCTTCCTGCGCCGGGCCGACTGCGTGCTGGTCGACGGTACCCTGTGGCGCGACGACGAGCTGGTGCGTGCCGGCGTCGGCCAGGCCACCGGCCGCGACATGGGCCACCTGGCGCTGTCCGGCGAACAGGGGCTGCTGGCCGAGCTCTCGTCCCTTCCGGCCACCACCCGTCGGGTGCTGATCCATATCAACAACACCAACCCGATCCTCGACGAGGGGTCGCAGGAGCGTGCCACCCTGACCCGTCAGGGGGTCGAGGTGGCCTTCGACGGCTTGCACCTGGACGTGTGAACCCGCGCGACACGCCAGCGTCTCACCCAGAGGGCGTGGATGTCCGCATCCTGGCGGCAGGGAATCCGTCAGGGCGAGCCCTGACACGACGATCGAGAGGAGCCCCGCATGACAAGCATCGTCTCGCCGCTGGCGAGTTCGCAGGGAGAGGCCCTGAGCCCCGAGGCCTTCCGCGAGGCGCTCATGGCCAAGGGGGCCTACTACCATATCCACCACCCCTACCAGGTGGAGATGGCCGAGGGTCGTGCCACCCCCGCGCAGCTGCGTGGCTGGGTCGCCAACCGCTTCTACTACCAGATCAACATTCCCCAGAAGGATGCCGCCCTGCTCGCCAACTGTCCCGACGCCGCCACGCGCCGCCGCTGGATCCAGCGGCTGCTCGACCATGACGGTCATGGCGAGGATGGCGGCGGCATCGAGGCCTGGCTGACCCTGGGCGAGGCGGTGGGGCTGAGCCGCGACGAGCTCTGGTCCCAGGAGCACGTGCTGCCTGGCGTGCGCTTCGCGGTGGATGCCTACGTCAACTTCGTGCGTCGTGCCGACTGGCGGGAGGCGGCGATCTCCTCGCTTACCGAGCTGTTCGCCCCGGCGGCCCACAAGAGTCGCCTGGATACCTGGCCGACCCACTACCCCTGGATCGATGCGGCCGGCTACGGCTACTTCCGCAAGCGCCTCAAGGAGGCGCGGCGCGATGTCGAGCACGGCCTGGAGGTGGCGCTGGCGGTCTGCACCACCGCCCACGCCCAGCAACGTGCCCTGGAGATCCTGCAGTTCAAGCTCGACGTGCTCTGGTCGATGCTCGACGCCATGACCCTCGCCTACCAGCTCGACCGGGCGCCCTACCATACCGTCACCGACCAACGCGTCTACCACCGGGGGCTGTCATGAGCGACGTACCCATCGACGGTCGCAGTGTCTGCCGCCTGCGCCCCGGCTGGCGTCTGCAGTGGGAAGAGGCCCAGCAGCGTCACGTGCTGCTCTATCCCGAGGGCATGGTGCAGCTCAACGACACCGCCGGCGCCATCCTCGCCCAGCTCGATGGGCAACGGGACGTGGACGCGGTGATCGCCACCCTGCAGGCGCACTACCCCGAGGCCCCCGCCGCGGCCATCGCCGAGGACGTCCACGAATTCATGGTCGACGCCGCGCAACAAGGCTGGATCCATCATGACTGACCACACCGACACCGTTACCCACGACGGCCAGACCGGCGCCCCGCTGTGGCTGCTCGCCGAGCTGACCTATCGCTGCCCGCTGCAGTGCTCCTACTGCTCCAATCCGCTGGACTTCGCCGCGGTCGAGGAGGAGCTGGATACCGCGGAGTGGATCGACACCCTGACCCAGGCCCGTACCATGGGGGCCGTGCAGCTGGGCTTCTCGGGTGGCGAGCCACTGGTTCGACGGGACCTCGAGACCCTGGTGGCCGAGGCCCGTCGACTGGGCTTCTACAGCAACCTGATCACTTCCGGCCTGGGACTCGACGAGTCGCGCATCGAGGCGCTGCGCGAGGCGGGGCTCGACCACATCCAGATCAGCCTGCAGGCCTCCGACCCCGATGTTGCCGCGGCAATCGCCGGCTCGCGCAAGGCCCACGAGAAGAAGCTGGCCATGGCGCGTGCCGTCAAGGCCGCCGGCTACCCCATGGTGCTCAACGTGGTACTGCACCGCCATAATATCGACCGGATCGATCAGATCATCGCCCTGTGCGACGAACTCGGCGCCGATGCCGTGGAGCTGGCCAACTGCCAGCTCTATGGCTGGGCACACCTCAATCGCGCCGGCCTGCTGCCCAGTGCGGGCCAGCTCGAGGCCGCCGAGGAGATCACGGCCCGCTGGCGGGAACGCCTGGCCGAACGCGGACGCGACATGCGGCTGCTGTTCGTGGTGCCCGACTACTACAACGACCGCCCCAAGGCCTGCATGGGCGGCTGGGGGTCGATCTTCATGACCGTGGCGCCGGACGGCGCCGTGCTTCCCTGCCACAGTGCGCGAATGCTGCCGATGCGCTTCCCCACGGTGCGCGAGCGCCCGCTTCGCGAGATCTGGTACCAGAGCGAGGCCTTCAACCGCTATCGTGGCGATGCCTGGATGTCGGAGCCCTGCCGCAGCTGTGACGAGCGCCACCGGGATGTGGGAGGCTGTCGCTGCCAGGCCTACCTGCTCACCGGCGACCCCGCCGCGACCGACCCGGTGTGCGACCTGTCGCCGGATCACCACCTGGTCGAGGCCGCCCGCCGCGAGGCGGAGCACGACACCCGCTCGGCCCGGGAGCTGACGCCTCGCAATGTCCACGAATCGAGGGTGTTCTGCCGGACATGACGCTTCCTCCGGCCGGTGAGCCGCATGACGACCTGCTGCACCGGGCGGCACTGCCCGCCGATGGCCTGAGCGACCTGCGTGCCACCCCCCGAGGCGTCCTCTGGCTGGCGGCCGACCCCGAGACAGGAAGGCGTCGGCTATGGCAGTGGCACGACCGGCTCGAGGATGGCCGACCACAACCGCTGAGCCCCGAACACCTCGATATCGCCAGTCGCGTCAACGGCTACGGCGGCGGCGCCCTGGCCTGCCTGGATCAGCACGCCATCTTCGTCGAGGCCGACAGCCAGACCCTCGATCGCCAGCCATTGAGCGGCGGCGAGGCCAGCCCCTGGTGGTCACGGCACGACAGCCGTTACGGCGGGCTGACCCCCGACCCGCGACGCCGGCGGCTGCTTGCCGTGGAGGAAAGCGGCCAGGGGCGCGACACCCGCCAGCGCCTGGTCGCCCTGGATGGAAGACGCCGTCGGGTGCTCGATGCCGGCGCCGACTTCTACGGTGCGCCGGCGCTCTCCCCCTGCGGCACCCGGCTCGCCTGGGTCGAATGGGACCTCGGGGACATGCCCTGGCAGCGCTCGCGCCTTCGCCAGGCGCGGCTGGACGCCCAGGGCACGCTGCATGACCTGGCCCTGTGGGATGCCGGCGCCGCCATCACCCAGCCCCGCTTCACCGCGGCCAATGAACTCATCGTGCTCAGCGACCACGGGGGCTGGTGGCAACCGTATCGGGTGACCGGCCCTGCCAAGTCGCTGGATATCCAGCGACTCGGCACGCGGCAGGCCGACCACGCCTCCACTCCCTGGCAACTCGGCGAGTGCCAGCACCTCTGGCCCACCGCCGACCGGGGGGTGATCATGGCCTTCGAGGTGGGGGCGGCCCGGATACTCGTCACCGATGGCGAGGGGCGTGAACACGCTCCTATCCTCCGCGATACCGGTCGACTGGTGGGCCTGGCGCACGCCGATGGCTGGCTGTACGCCATTACCCAGGGGGCTCGACATGCGGCGCGCCTGTCACGCGTGAACCTGACGACCCATGCCGAGGAGACGCTCTTCGCGCTGCCTACCCCCGAGAATCCCCCCTTGCCACGGATGCTGCAGGCCACCGTGGCGGACGGCGAGCGTGTCCCGGCCTTCCTCTATGGCCCCGGCCCCGCCTCGAGCCGGCCGCCGCCGCTGATCGTGCGCGTGCATGGCGGTCCCACCTCGGCCTGCTATCCGGTGTTCGACCCACTGGTCCACTACTGGACGCAGCACGGCTTTGCCGTGGCCGACATCAACCCCCGCGGCAGTGCCAATGCCGGACGGGCCTACCGCGAGCGCCTGGCCGGCGAGTGGGGTCGCATCGACGTCGAGGACGTGATCGCCCTGACCAGGTCACTGGTCGCCCGTGGCCTGGCCGACCCCGGCCGGCTGTTCGTGCGGGGCCAGAGCGCCGGGGGCTTCACCGTGCTCAACCTGCTGGCGACCACCCGCCTCTTCCGGGCCGGTGCCAGCCTGTACGGCGTCACCGATGCCCCGCACCTGGCCCCCCGGACCCACCGTTTCGAGTCCGGCTACCTCGACTGGCTGCTCGGGGATGCGCACACCCAGCGGGCCCGCAGCCCGATCAATCGGCTCGATGCCTTCGCCACGCCCGTCATCTTCTTCCAGGGCAACCGCGATACCGTGGTGGTGCCGGAACAGACGCTGGCCATGGCCGAGGCACTGCGTCGCCGCGGCGTCCCGGCCCGCGTCATGCTGTTCGAGGACGAGGGACACGGCATCCGCCAGCCGCACAACCGCTGCCGACTGATTGCGGCCGAGATGCAGTTCTTCCTGGAGCAGGGCGATGGACGAGGCTGAGTCCGACCAGTCTTCCGCCGGCCTGCCACCCGACAGCCGGGTGGCGTCACGGCGTCTCGCCAGTGGGCTGTGGATCATGGCGGCACAGGTCCCCCGGGCTCGCCAGTCACGGCTGGTCGGCGCGGCTGGGGTGGGGTACCTCGATGACCCGCCCGACTGCCGCGGCCTGGCCCACCTGCTGGAACATGGGCTCTTCCTGGGCAGTGGCCGCTGGCCCGGCCGGAGCGCACTGGCCCGGTGGGTCGGCACCCAGGGGGGACGCTACAATGCCCATACCGGGGAAGAGGTCACCGACGTCCACCTGCACCTTCCGGTAGAAGCCGCCGAGGCAGGCCTCGCTCGACTGGTCGACCTGCTCGGCTACCCCCGCCTCGATCCCGGCGCCCTCGCCGACGAGGTGGAGGTGCTGGACGCCGAGTTCCGGGCCCGCCTGGACGACCCGGCGCTGCACCGCCTGGCCGCGCTGGGCCGCCTTTTCGACCCCGGCCATCCGGCCGCGGCCTGCCATGCCGGGAACCGTGCCACGCTCGGCGATGACCATCCGGAGCTGGTCGCACGCCTCCAGGCCTTTCATGCCCGCCACTACCATGCCGGCCGGATGGCCCTGGTGATGCTAGGCCCACAGCCGGTGGACGAGCAGCTTGACCTGCTCGAACGCCATGGCCGTCGGCTCCCGGCGACGGCCGCCGACACGCCGTCCCCGGATCGCTGGCGCTGGGCCACGCCACGCGGGGTGGCCTGGCACTCCCCGAATGAGTCGAGCCTGCCCGCTGCCGGGACCCTGGAGTTGCTGTGGCCACTGCCGGGTGCCCTCGCCGATGCCTGCGCTGCACCACTGCAGGCGGTTGCCTCGCAGCTGAACGATGGTGCCTTGACCGCCACCCTGCAGCAGGCCTATTCGGTCCAGGAGCTGAAGGCCGACACGGCCCCCGAGGGCACCGGTCCGGCCCTGTGCCTGGCAATCGAGCTCGTGGAGCCGCCAGCGGATATCGCACCGCTGGTGGCCACCTGCCAGCGAGCACTTCGGCAGGCCTGTCGGCGTCACGCCATCACCCCGCCACCGGCAAGGACGGTCGACCTCGACGCCTGGCCCCGGGAGCAGGCCCGACGACTGAGCCGCCGCCCTCCTGCCAGAGGCTCCGTGCCCCTGGATCGGGACCGCCGCACCCCGTCGGCCTGGCTCACCCCGGAGCAGTGTCGGCTGCTGTGGCGAGAGGGCGCCGAACGGGCCACCGTCACCTGGCGGCAGATCGAAGAGACCGCCACCCCCTGGCGCCCCCTCGACCTGCCGTGGCCTCCTGCCGCCTCGGCCCTGCCCGAGGTAGCCACCCCCCTCCCCTCGCGCCGGGACCTGGCGGGCCGACCGGTCGGCCCCCGGTCCGACGACCGGCCGGCAGCAGGGCTGCTCTTCCGGGATGCCCGGCTCTCGCTATGGTGGGATGGCCTGGACTGGCCGACCCGCGAGGCCGAGACCGGCTGGTGTCTGGGGTGGCCCGCCGGTGCAACCGGCAACGGCGGGCGTCTGCGTGACTGGCAACGCCGGACCCTGACCCTGCGCCAGGCGGCCGGCGCCAGGGGTCAGGCACTCACCCTGGGCAGTGACGCCAGGGGCGACTGGCTGATGGCCCGCGGCAGCCCGGCCGGACTTGCCTCGCTGGTGGACCAGGCCCTGGACGGCTGGATGGCCGCGAGTGCCGTGACGGCGCCGACGGTCCCCGCCTCATCCAGCGGCCTGCTCGCCCAGCAGATGCTGGATCGCCTGGCAACACGCCGCCCATCGTGCCCTCCGGGTGCCATGCCCCCCTTGCTCTGCTGGGCCAGAGGCGAGATGGGGGCCGGGGAGGCACAGGACACGGCCGAGGGCTTCGCCGAGCGGCTGTCCCGTGCCAGGAATGCACCCCCGCCTCCCGACGCCCCACAAGGCGATGGCCAGGGAATGACATGGCTTGCCCCGCAGAGCGCCGACCGGGCAGTGATGCTGGAGGTCGAGGGGGGCGACGACAGCCCGCGCATGCGCTGGTTGCTGCAATTGCTGGCGCACTGCCATGACGCCCCCTTCCATCGGGAGATGCGCCAGCGGCGGGGTCTCGGCTATGTCGCGGCGGTGCGCTACCGGGAGTCGTCGGGCTGGCCGCGTCTGGGCTATGTCGTGCAGTCGCCCAAGGCCTCGGTCGAGACGCTGCGTCAGGCCATCCTCGCGTTTCTCGATGCCGATGCCGTGAGGCTGGCCCGGCGGGATGGGCCGCAACTGGAACGGCTGCGTCGTGCCTTGCTTGCGCGACAGGGGCCGCCGGAGACCCATGACGAGGCCATCGAGCGGGCCTGGCAGGCATTGCGCCAATTACAGTTTGACTCCCCCTCTCCCCCCGACTGGCACCTGGCCCCCTGGCAGCAAGAACGCGCGGCCCTCGACTCGCTCGCCGCGGCCGACCTCGAGGTCCTGGCGTCGGCCCTGGCAAGCGGCACCCTGCCGATGCGCTGGTGGGCGCATGCGCCTGCCCCGCCTGGCTCTCCTGCCTCCCAGCATTGCCCACCGGCAACGTAGTAATGCTGCTGTCGAACAATCGACTCGCCTAAGCTCACCTAGACTGACATCACAATAATTATCGTTAACCCGCGTCTCCATACCGGCAACGAGGGGAGAGTCACCATGAAGTCACGT
>NZ_SNZJ01000032.1 GCF_004363555.1 Halomonas ventosae
CGCAGTACGCGAGGCTACGCAGAGCGGGTAAGCCGACGATGACAGCCTTGGGGGCTGCCATGCGCAAGCTGGTGCATATCGCTTTCGGCGTCTTGAAGTCACAAACCGAATATCGGCCACAACCAACTCAGTGAGGGTTGCGGTCGGTTAGGAGAGACGGTATCTCCTCTTCAGCTTGTCCCCGGCGCCCCTCGTCATGTCCAACAGCGATTCCCAAAGGGCAGTTAGACACCGAGGTAGCGGTCGCGGACGCCGGCGTCCAGCGCCTCGGGCGGTCCCGTCCATGCCGTGCGTCCCTTCTCGAGGATGGTGCAGCGGTCGACGACCGGCAGCAGCTCGCCCAGCGACTTGTCGACGATCAGGGTCGACTGCCCCTGCGACTTGATCACCCTCAGCGCCGACCAGATCTCCTGACGGATCACCGGTGCCAGCCCCTCGGTCGCCTCGTCGAGCACCAGCAGGCGCGGGTTGGTCATCAGGGCACGGCCGATGGCGAGCATCTGCTGCTCGCCGCCGGAGAGCGTGGCCGCCATCTGGCGGCGTCGCTCGGCGAGCCGGGGAAAGAGGGTCTCGACCCGCGCCCGGTTCCAGGGGCCGGGGCGGGCGGTGACCACCAGGTTCTCGCGTACCGAGAGGTTGGGAAAGCAGCGCCGGCCCTCCGGTACCAGCCCCAGGCCGCACTGGGCGATGCGGTAGGCCGGCAGGCGCCGCAGGTCCCGCGACTCGAAGGTGATGCGTCCGCGCCGCGCCGGCGTCAGCCCGAACAGCGAGCGGATGGTGGTGGTCTTGCCCATGCCGTTGCGCCCCATGAGCGCCACCATCTCGCCCGCCTCGACCTGCAGGCTGACGCCGAACAGCGCCTGGGACGGCCCGTAGAAGGTCTCGATGTCGCTGATCTCGAGCATCTCAGTCTCCCAGGTAGGCGTCGCGGACGCGTGGGTCCCGGCGGATGGCCTCGCCGTCGCCATGGGCGATGATGCTGCCCGCCACCAGCACGGAGATGCGGTCCGCCAGCCGGAACACCGCGTCCATGTCATGCTCGATCAGCAGGATGGGGACCTCCTCCTTCAGGGTCTCGAGCAGTTCGGTGAGCCGTGCCGACCCCTCGGGGCCGAGCCCGGCCATGGGCTCGTCCAGCAGCAGGACCCGGGGCTCGAGGACCAGCGCGCAGGCCACCTCCACCTGGCGGCGCTCGCCGTGGGAGAGTGCCGCCACTGGCGTGTCGGCGTGGTGGGCGAGGTGCATGCGCTCGAGGGCCGCGTGGGCGGGGGCCAGCAGGCTCGGGTCGCTGGCCGCCGGTCGCCAGAAGCGGAAACTGTGCCCCTGCAGCGCCTGGGCGCCGATCATCACGTTGCGCAGCACGCTGAGCGGTTCGGCCAGGCACGAGACCTGGAAGCTGCGCCCCAGGCCGAGGCGGGCCCGGCGGGCGACCCCCAGGGCGGTGATGTCGCGCGCCCCCAGGTGGATCTGCCCGGCATCGGGCCTCAGGCTGCCGGCGATCTGGGCGATCAGCGTCGACTTGCCGGCGCCGTTGGGCCCGATCAGGGCATGGATCTCGCCGGCCCTGAGGTCCAGCGACACGTCCTGGGTGGCCTGCAGGGCACCGAAGCGCTTGTGCAGGCCGGTCATCGACAGCACGGGCTCACACATGGCGCTCGCTCCCGGCCAGCCAGCCGATCACGCCCTGCCTGGCGAACAGCACCACGCCCAGCAGCACCAGGCCGAGGAAGAACTGCCAGTATTCGGTCAGCCCCCCCAGCAGGGTCTCCATCATCACGAAGAGGATGGCCCCGGCGAGCGGCCCGTAGAGGCGGCCGACTCCTCCCAGGATGACGATCACCATCAGCTCGCCGGAGAGGTGCCAGCTCAGCATGGAGGGGCTGACGAAGCCGTTGAGGTCCGCGTAGAGGGCACCGGCCAGGCCAGTGATCATCGCCGAGATGACGAAGGCCACCAGGCGGATGGGGAAGGGCGAGATACCGGCGGTGGCCAGGCGGGTCTCGTTGAGCCGCGCCATGGTCAGGGCGGCCCCGAAGCGGGACTTCATCAGTCGCGAGGTGAGCGCCAGGGAGAGCACCAGGCCCGTGAAGCAGACCAGGAAGAAGCTCAGGGCGTGGTTGGTGTCGAGCCCGGGCAGGGTATTGCGCAGGTAGATCGGCAGGCCATCCTCGCCGCCATAGTCGGGCCAGGAGTTGGCGAAGTAGTAGGCCATCTGGGCGAAGGCCAGGGTGATCATGATGAAGTAGACCCCGGTGGTGCGCAGCGAGATGGCGCCGATCACCAGGGCGAGCAGGCCGCAGAGCAGCACGGCCGACAGCCAGATCACCAGCATGTCGTTGCTGCCGGGCAGGCCCATCACCAGGCTGCCGTCGAAGGCGTGGTAGGCGCTGATGCCGCTCACGTAGCCGCCCAGCCCGAAGTAGGCGGCATGGCCGAAGCTGACCATGCCGCCGAAGCCGATGGCCAGGTTCAGCCCCACGGCGGCCATGGCCACCAGGGCGATGCGCGAGGCGAGGTTGATGTAGAAGACCTCGCCCAGCAGGTGGGCGGCGACCGGGGCCAGCAGCATCAGCGCCAGCAGCGTGCCATGCACCAGGCGTTGGCGGTCCAGCCAGCGGCCCGTGCCGGACGGGCGCTGCGCGGCAGGGTTGGTCGTGGGATGGAGCCTAGTCATGGGCGGCAAAGAGTCCCTTCGGCTTGAAGGCCAGTATCACCGCCATGAGGATGTAGATCAGCATGGCGGCCAGGGCGGTCCCCGCGCCGGCGGCGTCCGACGGCGCCATGAATTGCCCGAACAGGGCGGGAAGGAAGACCCGGCCCAGGGTATCCACCAGGCCGACCAGCAGGGCACCGAGCAGGGCGCCCTTGATCGAGCCGATGCCGCCGATCACGATCACCACGAAGGCGAGGATCAGCACCGGCTCGCCCATGCCCACCTGCACGGACTGCAGGGCGCCCACCAGTGAGCCGGCCAGGCCTGCCAGGGCGGCACCCAGGGCGAACACCAGGGTATAGAGCCGGCGGATGTTGACCCCCAGGGCGCCGATCATCTCGCGGTCGCTCTCGCCGGCACGGATGCGCATGCCCAGCCGGGTATGCGCAATCAGCAGGTAGAGGCCGGCGGCCACGACCACGCCCACGGCGATGATCACCAGCCGGTAGACGGGGTAGCGGGAGCCGCCGGGCAGGGCCACCGACCCGGACAGCGCCTCTGGCGGGCTGAGCCACAGCGGCGCGGAGCCGAAGAGCCAGCGGGTGCCCTCGGAGAAGATCAGGATCAGCGCGAAGGTGGCGAGCACCTGGTCGAGGTGCTGGCGCCGGTAGAGGCGGCGTATCACCAGCAGCTCGACGATGGCGCCCGCCGCGGCGGCCGCCAGCACGCCGGCCGCCAGCCCCAGCAGGAAGGAGCCGGTCGAGGCGGTGGCCAGAGCGGTGACATAGGCCCCGACCATGTAGAAGGAGCCATGGGCCAGGTTGATCAGCCCCATGACCCCGAACACCAGGGTCAGGCCGCTGGCCATCAGGAAGAGCATGGTGCCGAGCTGCAGGCCGTTGATCAGTTGCTCGATCAGCAGGGTGACGGACACGTCGGGCATCCTTCGGGAAACGAGGGGGGAGGCGGCGCCGGGACCTCGCCCGGCCCGGCGCCGCGACGATCACATCCGGCACTGCTCGGCATAGACGTCCTGGATGTCCTCGACGGCCAGGCCGACCAGGCGGTTGGTCGGCTCACCGTCTTCGCCCTCGACCACCTCGCGGACATGGATGTC
The DNA here is from genome assembly GCF_004363555.1 of Halomonas ventosae. Taxonomy (GTDB): domain Bacteria; phylum Pseudomonadota; class Gammaproteobacteria; order Pseudomonadales; family Halomonadaceae; genus Halomonas; species Halomonas ventosae. The sequence continues at coordinate 3,771 of NZ_SNZJ01000032.1, forward strand.
CTGGATCGGGTGGTGGTTCGGGCCGAAGCGGAACTTGCCGCGTACCGAGTCGAAGTCGGCCTCGCGCAGGGCCTCGCGGAAGGCGTCCTGGTCGTCGGGGTGGGCTTTTTCCAGGGCGGAGAGGATCAGGCGGGCCGTGTCATAGCCCTGGGCGGCATAGAGGGTCGGGGTCCGCTCATAGGCCTCGCGGAAGCCCTCGACGAAGGCCTGGTTGGCCGCGTTCTCCAGGTCGTAGGCCCACTGCGAGGTGTTCATGGCCCCGATTGCGGCGCTGCCCACCGCCTTGATGATCGTCTCGTCGAACGAGAAGGCCGCCCCGAACACCGGCATCTCCACCCCCGAGTTCTCCCACTGCTTCATGAAGGAGATGCCCATGCCGCCGGGCAGGAAGAAGAACAGGCTGTCGGCGTCGCTGGCGCGGATCCTGGCGATCTCGGCGGCGTAGTCGGTCTGGCCCAGCTGGGTGTAGACCTCGTCGACGACCTCGCCATCAAAGAGGTGCTTGAAGCCGGCGAGGGCATCGGTGCCGGCGGGATAGTTGGGCGCCATCAGGATGGGGGCCTCGTAGCCCTGCTCGCGCATCCAGGCACCCATCGCGCCATGCAGATTGTCGTTCTGGTAGGCCACGTTGAAGTAGTTCTCGTGGCACATCTTCCCGGCCAGCGCCGAGGGGCCGGCATTGGGCGAGAGGTAGAAGGTCCCCTGGCGGACCACCGAGGGCACCACGGCCATGGCCAGGTTGGACCAGATGATGCCGGTCATGATGTCGACCTCGTCGCGCTGCATGAACTCGTTGGAGAGCGTCTTGGCGAGGTCGGGGCGGCGGGCGTCGTCCTGGATCAGGACCTCGATGTCGTCGCGGCCTGCCTGGTTGATGGCGAGCATGAAGCCGTCGCGGACATCGACGCCCAGATGGGAGCCACCGCCCGAGAGGGTGGTGATCATGCCGATCCTGACCTCCTCGGCCTGGGCCGTGGCCACGGCGGTCGTCATCAGCAGGCCGAGGCCGGCGCGGGTCAGCTTGTTCATGGGAATCCCCTCCAGAGTCCTGATGGCGTGACGTTATGATGGCGGCGGCACGGCGGCTGGCGCCGACGCAAGGTACCGCTACGACGGTACTGACATACGGTACTGACATACGGTACTGACATACGGTACTACGAATACCGGGATGGTCTCTCCACGCTCCTCTCGCGCTCCCCGACGACCGCTCCTCCTGCCCATCCTCGCGAGCAAGCCACGGCGACTCAAGTGCCGCGTCGCGCCGAGGCGGCAACGGGATTGACAGCGGGCCCGGCAGGCGCGAGTCTGTCAGCTCGCGGGTCGAGTGCCCCGAGTGGCTGGCCGCATCGGGCAAGGGAGGCACCCATGCTGGAAGACTGCAAGAATGCCCTGGAGCGCTGGGGCGGCGTGCACGAGCTGATCGATCGCTGGCTCCACGAGCGCCGTGAGCTGCTGATCCATTTCGCCGCGCTGAAGCAGGCCTGTGACGCCGAGCTCGAGGCGGTGAGTGCGCAGCGCGTCGATACCTTCGGCGAGCTGCTGATGGACTATATCAGCGCCGGCCACTTCGAGGTCTATCCGCAGCTGCGGGAGGAGGCCAAGGCCTTCGACGACCACCAGGCCCTTGAGCTCGCCGATCGCCTGCTCGAGCGCCTGGAGATGTCCACCGAGCTGGTGCTCTCCTTCGATCGCGACTACGACAGTCCCGCCCGCGCCCAGCACCACATGCGACGTCTCCCCGCCTGGCTCGACCGCCTGAGCCGCGGGCTCAGCGAGCGCTTCACCCTCGAGGATCAGCTGATCGCCCGCCTGCATGCGGCCCATGCGCCGGATGCCGCTCGCGCCGAGGCCGATACCCGCGCCTGAGCGCAACGCCCTCCCGCAAGGCAACGCCCCATCGGCTCCCGAGGTCGATGGGGCGTTGTCGTGTCGGGGGGCGTATAAGCCTGATGCCAAGCGCCTAGAGCCGGCGGTCGAACCTTGCGCCGAGCACCAGCATGCAGGGGGTGAGCAGCAGGGTCAGACCGGTGGCGAAGGTCAGGCCGCCGGCGATGGCGCTGGAGAGCTGGGTCCACCACTGGGTCGAGGGCGCGCCCAGCCCCAGGCTCGGCGTGATCAGGTCGACGTTGACGCCCAGCACCATGGGCGCGAGGCCCAGCACCGTGGTCACGGCGGTGAGCAGCACCGGGCGCAGGCGCAGGCCACCGGCCTCGAGGGCCGCCTCCCCGGGAGCGAGCCCCTCGCCGCGCAGCTGGTTGTAGGTATCGATCAGCACGATGTTGTTGTTCACCACGATGCCCGCCAGGGCGATGATGCCCATGCCCACCATGACGATGCCGAAGGGCTGGGCATTGGCGAGCAGGCCGAGCAGCACGCCGGCGGTGGAGAAGACGATGGCGGAGAGCACCAGCGCCGCCTGGTAGAGGCTGTTGAACTGGGTGACCAGGATCAGCGCCATCAGGCAGATCGCCACCAGGAAGGCAGTAGCCAAAAAGCGCATCGCCTGCTGCTGGTCCTCCTGCTCGCCGGCCACGTTGACCCTCACCCCCTCGGGCGGCGCCCCCGCCGCCTCGAGCAGCGCTCGCAGCCGTTCGTCGGGGCTTCGGTCCGGTTCCACGTCGGCCTCCAGGGTGATGGCCCGGCGCCCGTCGATGCGGTGCAGGGTACCCACCTTGGGCGCCGGTTCCAGCGAGACGAAGTGCGATATCGGTACCTGGCCGCGGCGGGTATTGAGGCTCAGGCGACCCAGCTGGTCCAGCGAGCGGGCCCCCTGCGGCAGGCGCACCCGGATATCCACCTCGTCGTTGACGCCGGCGGGGCGGTAGCTCGCCACCTGCAGCCCGGTGGTGATCAGCTGCACGGCACTGCCTACGCTTGCCACGTCGGTGCCGAAGCGGGCGGCGGCCTCGCGGTCCACCTTCACCCGCCACTCCACGCCCGGCAGGCTGCGGTCGTCCTCGATGTCGCGGAAGCCGCCCAGCTCGCCCATGGTCCGGCGCAGTTCGGCAACGGCCCGGTCGGCCAGGGCCGGCTCCTCGGCGCTGATCTCCAGCACGATGGGCTTGCCGCCGGCCGGCCCCATCTCCTGTTCGCGGAACTCCAGCTGGATGCCCGGCAGGTCGCGGGTGCGCTCGGCCATCTCGGCCAGTATCGCGCTGGCCGGGCGGCGCCGCTGCCAGTCGATCAGCTGGAACTGCAGCACCCCCACGACATCGCCGCCGAGCTGCTGGTCGGGCACGGCGAAGGAGCGCGCATAGAGCGCCTGGACCTCGCTCATGCCGGCGAGTCGCGCCTCGACCCGCCGCACCACGGCATCGGTCTCCGCGGCGGAGAAGTCGCCTCGCGAGCGCACCAGCACCTGGGCGGTATCGGGCTCGACGCTGGGGAAGAACTCGACACCGTGGTTGAAGCGGGCGTAGCCGGTGTAGATCAGCGCCATCAGCAGCAGGGCAACCAGCAGGGTGAGACCCGGCCAGGCGAGCAGGCGGGCCAGCAGGCCCCGGTAGAGCCGCCCGCCGGCGGTGACCAGTTCGGCATCGCGGCTGGCGCCGGCGCTGCGCACGCCGAACACGCCGCCCAGGGTGGGCAGGAACACCAGCGCCATGGCCAGCGACGCCAGCAGGCAGAGGATCACCGTGATCGGCAGATACTTCATGAACTGGCCCACCACGCCGGGCCAGAAGAGCAGCGGCACGAAGACCGCCAGGGTGGTGGCGGTGGAGGCGATCACCGGCCAGCTCATGCGCGTGGCGGCCCGGATCCAGGCCTCCCGCGGCGGCTGCCCCTGGCGAAGGTGGCGGTCGGCCAGCTCGCTGACCACGATGGCGCCGTCCACCAGCATCCCGGCGACCAGGATCAGCGCGAACATCACCACGATGTTGAGGGTATAGCCGAGGGCCCAGATCAGCAGGATGCCGGTGAGAAAGGCCCCGGGAATGGTCAGGCCCACCATCAGCGCCGAGCGCAGGCCCATGGCGGCCAGGATCAGCACCAGCACCAGCACCACCGCGGTGACCACGTTGTTGAGCAGTTCCGAGAGGATGTCGCGCACGGTCTCGGACTGGTCGAGGATGGTGGTGATCTCCAGTTCGTCGGGGATCAGGCCTTCCGCCTCGTCGAGCAGCCCCTGAACCTGGGAAACGGTGGCGATGATGTTGGCGCCGGCCCGCTTGGAGATCTCCAGCACCAGGGCCGGCTGGTCGTCGATGCGGGCGAAGCCCTCGGGGTCCTTGAAGGTGGGACGGATCCAGGCCACGTCACCGAAGGTCACCACCCGGTCGCCGTCGATCTTCACCGGCATCGCCATGACATCCTCGAGGCGCTCGATGATCCCCGGCACCTTGAGCGCCTGGCGTCCGGTGCCGGTGTCCAGGCTGCCCGCCGCCACCAGGCGATTGTTGCGGCTGACCAGGTCGAACAGGGTGGCGAAGTCGACCCCGTAGCTGTCGAGTACCAGGGGGTCGACGACGATCTCCAGCAGGTCCTCGCGGTCGCCACCGATCTCCACCTCGAGCACCTCGGGGATACCCTCGATCTCCTCCTGGAAGCGGCGCGCCACGGCCAGCCGCTGGCGCTCCTCCAGCGGGCCGGCCAGGCCGATGGAGAGCACCGGGAAGAGCGCCACGTTGACCTCCGTGACCCTCGGCTCGTCGGCCTCGGCGGGCAGCTCGGCGCGGGCGATGTCGACCTTCTCGCGCACGTCGGTCAGCGCCTGGTCGGGGTCGAAACCGGCATCGAACTCCAGGGTGACCGCGGCGTGGCCTTCACTTGCCTGGGCGGTCATCTTGCGCAGCCCCTCGATGCTGCGCAGCTCCTGCTCCATGGGGCGCACCAGCAGCCGCTCGCCGTCCTCGGGGCTGACGCCCTCCAGCGACATCGAGACATAGATGATGGGGATGGTGACGTCGGGGTTGGCCTCCTTGGGGATCGCCTGCCAGGCGGCGAGCCCCGCCAGCAGCAGCGCGACCAGCAGCAGCAGGGTAGTGCGCGAGCGATCCAGCGCCGCCTCGATCAGGGAGCGCATGTCAGGGCACGTCTCCGGACGCGTCCGTGCCGGCCTGCGGGCTGACCGTCTCGGCGGGGACGGCCTCTACCCGCTCGCCGGCCTCGACGAAGCCGCCCCCCAGGGTGATCAGGCGGACCCGTTCGGGCAGCCCGGCCACCCGGGCGGTCTCGGCATCGGCACTGACCAGCTCGACCGGGGTGAGGTGCACCCGATCGTCGTCGTCCAGGTGCTTGACCGCCAGTCGGCCGTCGCCATCGAGCTCGAGCAGGGCAGGGGAGAGGCGATGCACCCGGCGCTCGGGCAGGCGGATGACCAGGGTGGCGCTGGCGCCGGCCAGGCGGCGCCCCTCGGGATTGGCCAGCGTCGCCTCGACGGGGAAGCTGCGGGTGCTCTCCTCGGCGCGGCTGGCGACGTGGCTCAGCTCGCCGGGGAGGCGGGTGCCGTCGAGCAGCTGGATCTCGACGGGCAGCCCGGGGGAAAGCGACAGGGCATCCCGCTGGGGGGCCGCGGCGAGGGCCGTGAGCCGCGAGTCATCGACTAGCCGGCCCCAGGCCTCGCCGACCTGCACCAGGTCGCCGAGCTCCACATCGAGGCGGTCCAGCACGCCGTCGAAGGGCGCCTCGGGTCGGGTGTCGTCGAGCTGGCGACGCAGGGCGGCGACCTCCGCCAGGGCCTGGCTGACGCCGCTCTTCAGGCGCAGGTAGTCGGGGTTGGAGATCAGCTCGCGACGGCGCAGCTCCTCGGCGCCGGCCAGTTCGGCCCGTGCCAGGGCCAGTTCGGCCTCGGCCTGCTCGAGCCGGGCGGGCAGCTCCTCGCGGGCCAGGGCCAGCAGGGTCTCGCCCTGGCGGACCCGTTCGCCCAGGGCCACGGGCAGCGCCTCCACCCGGCCCGCCTGGCGGGCGCGCAGCTCCACCTCGCGGTGAGCCTCGAGTTGGCCCTGCAGCACCAGCCGGGGCGCGTGGGTCTGCGCCTGGCGCTCCGTCACCTCGACCCGGGTCGGGGCCGGCCCTGCGGCCTCATCACTCGCGGGCGCGGTATCCCGGAAGCCCTCGATGTCACCGAGTGCCAGCCAGACCAGCAGCAGGCAGGCCAGTCCGATGGCGAGCAGGACGGAGAGCGGGGGGAGACGACGAGGCATTCGGACCTTCCCTGGTGCGGCGCGACGTTCGAGAGCGGGGCCTTTCGGCCCGGGTCGGCAGGCCGCCAGCATAGCGCAGCGGATGGCGGGGTGTCGCCGGGGGTGGCGGACCTAGCCGCAGGTCGAATTGAGTTTTGTGCAGTGCAGGCATACCATCTTTGCGGTTCGAATTCCGGCCAGGGCAGGCGGCATGCCGGCCCGGCTCATCCTCACGGCGACAACCCGCGCGTTGAAAACCCAAGGAGCCACCATGAAAGACCCCGTCCGTATTGCCATCACCGGTGCTGCCGGCCAGATCAGCTACTCGCTCGCCTTCCGGATCGCCTCCGGCGACATGCTGGGCAAGGACCAGCCGGTCATCCTGCAGCTGCTGGAGATCCCGCCGGCCATGGACGCCCTCAACGGCGTGGTGATGGAGCTCAACGACTGCGCCTTCCCGCTGCTCCAGGACATCGTCGCCACCGACGATGCCAATGTCGCCTTCAAGGATGCCGACTTCGCCCTGCTGGTCGGTGCCCGTCCGCGCGGTCCGGGCATGGAGCGCAAGGACCTGCTGGAAGCCAATGCGGCGATCTTCTCCGTGCAGGGCAAGGCGCTCAACGACAACGCCAGCCGCGACGTGCGCGTGCTGGTGGTGGGCAACCCGGCCAACACCAACGCCCTGATCGCCTCCTGCAACGCGCCGGATCTGGACGCGGGCCAGTTCACCGCGATGATGCGTCTGGACCACAACCGCGCCAAGACCCAGCTGGCCCAGAAGACCGGCAAGCACGTCACCGACGTCGAGCAGATGATCGTCTGGGGCAACCACAGCGCGACCCAGTATCCCGATCTGGCCCACTGCAAGGTGGATGGCACCCCGGCCTTCGACCTGGTCGAGCGTGACTGGTACGAGAAGGACTTCATTCCCACCGTGCAGCAGCGCGGTGCCGCCATCATCAAGGCGCGCGGTGCCTCCTCCGCGGCCTCCGCGGCCTCCGCGGCCATCGATCACATGCGCGACTGGGCGCTGGGCACCGACGAGGTGGTGAGCATGGGCATTCCCGCCGACGGCAGCTACGGCGTCGAGCCCGGCATCATGTATTCCTACCCGGTCGTCTGCAAGGACGGCAAGTACGAGATCGTCCAGGGCCTCGAGGTCAACGAGTTCAGCCGTGGCCGCATGAAGGCCACCGAGGACGAGCTGCGCGAGGAGCGCGCCGCCGTCGAGCATCTGCTGGGCTGATCGCCCTTCGGGCGAAGCGCCAAGCTACAAGCGCCGAGCTACAAGCGAACCCCGAGGCCATCGCCTCGGGGTTCGTTTTTGTTCGGGAGCAACACACACTGATGGCCGCTTGGCCGCTTGGCCGCTTGGCCGCTTGGCCGCTTGGCCGCTTGGCCGCTTGGCCGCTTGGCCGCTTGGCCGCTTGGCCGCTTGGCCGC
>NZ_SNZJ01000033.1 GCF_004363555.1 Halomonas ventosae
AGCATGGCGCGGCCCTTACAGGTTTGGTCACCAGCAAGGAAAGGTCATGCGGGTCGGGGGGACAATCTGTTTTGATGATTTACGGACTTATAGCTCCGGCGCCGACACCATTCGAGTATTTCCATCTGGAGACCACCAACTGGCTTACTAGAAAAGTTCTCCAAGGCCGGCGTAACCGGGCTAACAGGGAATACGGTGTAATCTGCTTTAGCGGGAACTACACGAGTCCGGTTCAGTGGGCCCACTATGGGGACTCCCATCGTGGCATCTGCCTTGGCTTCGATGTCCAGGAGGAAGACTTATTTCCAATCGAGTACGTCAAAGGAAGATCGTCTGGTGACGAACTCAAGGATTCTCTTGACCTTAAGGATCGAGCCTTCCTTCGGAGTATGCTGTCCAAAAAGCATAAGCATTGGGAGTATGAGCAGGAGCACCGCTGCCTAGTGCGGTTCCGCGAGAAAGTCCTGGATGATCGACTGGTTTTTGAGGATTTTGCCGACAGGTTTTTACTTCGAGAAGTGATCATGGGCATTCGGTGCGACGCAAGAAGTAAGGAGATTAGGAGTGTCTTAAGTAATTATGATCGGGATGTTGATATTTTTCGCATCGAAGTTTCCCACAGAGATTACAAGATGGTGAAGCCCGCCCATAGCAGCGGAAAACCTCAAGGAGCTGACTGTTCTACTGACCACCGCTTGAATCCGACGAAATGATGGGTCAGGAAAAAAGGTAGCAATGTTCTTACTCCATGAAACTTAGAGCCTAACAAACGCTTCAGCCGACCGCTTCGCCGCAGCTAAGCTTCATCTTTAATCAAGATTTTCTGAAAGACCGCTTCTGGCCGAATGGTGAATCTCAGACTATGCTGATGGGGGTGTTGAGGCTGCTGGCGACCCAAATCCGATATGCCGGGAACGGCCACAAGCACGTTCATCAGAGTTATGCAGCGCGCGTGGTGACTGGTGCGATGTGGTCGAGCTATATTTAATGTATTAATTGTTCAGTAATTTAGGAAGTCTGCGAGCGCGCGTCATAACATTCTTGAATGCGCGTGCTCGTTCAAGAAGTTCAACGAGAAGGCTGTCTAATACCTGTTAGGCTTTGAAAATTAAACCATGTACTTTAGCAACCAGAGGAAAGTGAAATGAAGAAAAATCTCACTCTTATAGCAGGATGCCTGCTGTTCGTAGTGCTTCTAAGCGGCTGTGGTCTGACATCAAAACAGATTGTCCAAACACAATCTTTTGGGTCCGCAACAGAAAATATTGGCAAACTGGGAGAGGAAGAATTTGTCAATATCAGGAATGGGATCATTGAAATGAACAAGGAGCTTGTTGCCATTGATAACACTAAAACAGCTAGCGATCTTAAATTTGACCGTCCTACTTCACCTGAAGCAACTGCAACTCGGATAGCAGCAACTAAAGCGCTTAAATCGTATGGCGATCTACTAGTTAATCTAGCGACTGAAGATAGAGCCGAAGATCTTCAAAAAGCTGCCAACTCTCTGATAAATAATACAACAGCAGCATTAAAAAAAGATTTATCTGAAGAAGAGAAAGGAGCTATCAATAAAATTATTGTTGGCTTCGGTTCGTTCTGGATAGACAATAAGAAGGCCGATGCTGCAAAGGAGATAATTCCTGCGTATGAGGAATCGGTTAACGAACTGGCTGATTTGCTTGCTGAAGATTTCTCCCTAAATGACGGTTCTCTTGGATACATAAAGGCTTACGACACAACCGCCAAGCGTCTTAAAAATGCATCAATGCGTTTAGTTAATGCAGGCGATCAATACTCAGTCTTGGAAAGAGATCATGCTGTTCAGGCTCTGGTTTTATCCGAGAGAGCAATATCACGGGCCAATGAAATTAGTAAAAAGGCTGAAAAAGCCATTGATAGCCTTAAAAAAGCAAATACAGAATTGGTAAAAGTAATAAAAGAAGAACCCTATTCAACAGATGACATAAAAGCTTATGCTAAAAAAGTTCAAGAACTTGTAAATATGTTCCAAGTGCTTGAAAACTAATATTTGAGGAGGATAGAAATGACCAGTTTAGGCAAAGAACTACACAATACGATTCGAAACCTCGAGAAACTCAGAGATTCGCAAAACCCACCTTCTGACGATGTCATCGCAAAACTTGACGTTTTGTATGACCAGCAAATAGATTTGATCGATGCTGCGATTAATAAAAATACGGAAAAATATAAAAAGGCAACTACTTCAATGAAGGAAGCCGCCAAGAAAACCAAAGAAGCTATTGATGATTTGGCAAAACTTGAACAAGCGCTCGAAAAGATCGCAAATGCCATTGGTAAGGTAACTGAGTTGTTGGACGAAGTAGCCTAATAATCGCGTAAACTCGGACAGCCAAAAGCGGCGCGGCTTCCGCTGCGCTTCAGCTACACCTTTGGCTGCCGGTTACGCGTGGCGTTAGCGCTCGCTAACAGTCCGCTCCTGGCCGAAAGGGGAGCGTTAGACTATGGTGATGAAAAAGCTGGGCAAGTGACGACCCAAAGTAGCTGTTCCGGAAAATGCAGCAGGCGTGCGAACTTTGGATATTATAATGCCCAATGTTACTAATTAAATTTAATGATCAAAGGCTTGCGAGAACCTTGGAAGGCTGCAATTGCTGGACAAACATTTCGGTACGTTCACCCAATCATAGAACACACCGTTGAATACGCTGTTAGGGCATAAATATATGGTTTCAAAGTGCTACATCTCTTAACAAAATGGCACCCGGAAGACGATCCATTAACGAGGGAGCAGGTAGAAGTTTTGGTTTCGTTAATGGATGGAATTCTGACAGAGAAAGCCCTAGAGGGTTTTTTGATCGTGTGCTCACGCTTTGTCGACGAGTTTGGCCATCATCGCACCGAGGAGTTGGCTAACATTTTTCGAACCAATAACGCGCCGGGGAGGCAGGCACTGCTTAGCAGTCTTGAGTACATGCAAGAATGGGTCGGGGGCATAGAGAGGTATGAGAAGAAATATCCAGTTACTGTCATTCCTCCTAAACCCGCCTTTCCCCAATTTAAAATTATTGGCATTGAAAATCTATCTGACCGACTATTTAGGGTCTTAGATTCAGAAAGCACCGTTTATCCGACAGGGGAATGCACTAGAGAATATATTATTAGAATCGGACGTTTGCCCTTCGTACCACGACAGAGGCATCCCGTGCGTAGGTCAAAGCCGAGATACCACTGGTGCTCATATACCGCGTGGAGTGATCCCGAGAGTACTCGCGATGCTTTGCAAATACTCCCTGAGTGGAGTGACTGCAAACTTCGAGTGACTGTGCTTACGGCAACGGTAAAGCGATCTGCCTATGTTGCCTTTAACGGCGATAGACAGGATCCAAGTAACAGTGCTCTGAAGTTTTATAAATATTATTACGAGCCTCACGCACAGGATCATCCCCCTTATATTGGTGGTGGTGCTCAAATAGCACTTGAAGGAGCCCCAGTGGTCTATGCAATGGAACAGTGGGATGATGGTTCACAAGAATGGAAGTTAATCTATGAGGGCGCAAAAAATGCCCAAACAAAGACAAGCACCTGATCGCTTCCTTGCTACGCTCGTTAGCGCAGGTGATGGACGTTATTATATTAGTTAATACTAAAATTTCGCTTCTGGCCGATAGAGAAACCTTAGTCTATGCTGATGAGGTTGCTGAGGCAGTTGATGACCCAATGCAGACATACTCAAGGGCTGCAATAGAGGAAGGGGCTATGGAATTGCCAAGCGAATTTTTTACAGTCCAAAGCATGCTTACATTAAGCGGCGCAACGGGCGCTACGTTCGTTGTGTCGAACGGTATGCAGCAGGCGTTCAACTTCAATCCGAAGTGGCTGGCCCTACTGATCGCCATGATAATCGTAGAGCTTGGTGTGTTCCTGACCGATGGAACCGCGGTCCAGTACTTGGTCGGCGTGATCAATGGATTCCTAGTCTATAGCTGTGCGGCCGGAGGCAACAGTATGCTCGGTCAAGGTAGTCCCGACACAATAGACCGCGGTCAAGGGTTCGCACCCGACCGTAGGCGTTTCCTATCGCCCTGGTTCTAGCCAATGCGTAGTACAGCAGCCTCGTTTGGTCGATCGATATACGCAATACTGATTGGCGTCGACAGAACACACTCATCGCTCGAACTGAGGCCACTTCTCAGTCCGGAGTTGGATGTTGAGAAACTCCGGGACACGCTGACCGATGAGAATGGCTGCGCGGTCCCCTATAAAAACGTTACCACCCTGTGCGGTAATCAAGCGAGTCTCTCGAAGATTCGTAGCACGCTCCAGCACGTGGTTTCTAGAATGCCGATAGACGGAACTCTTTTTGTCTACTTTGCAGGCCACGGTATCACTAGAGATAATGAACATTATCTCTGCGTTCACGGCACTTTATACGACACGCTCGCCGATACTGCGCTGACAGCCTCTGACATCGAAGCGGCGCTCGATGGACATTGTTTACGCGGCGTATTGGTAGTCCTCGACTGTTGCCGAGGCGCGGGTTTCGGGGCCCGAGCAGATCGTTTTTTTCGCCAAGACAGTGATCAGGAGTACCGCTTGCTGATCGCTAGCGCCGGCGCAGATGAACCGAGCCACGAGCGCGTAGATGGTACAGGGACACTCTTCACTAAAGGCCTAATCTCCATCCTCTCCGGCGAAACGACCCTGAGTGGGGATCCCCACGTCATCCGATTCAACGGTCTCATGACTGCTCTCAACCACTATGTTGGAGAGCAACTCGAACTACAGGGCGGCCGTCATCAGCGATTACGCGCGATTGGGATCCACCATAATGACCCCATCTTATTCGTCCACCGTGGATTGTCACTGCAATCCATAGAATTGAATACAGCGAGGTATTCGCGCGCTTACGTGCGCCGTCGGCTGGCCAGATGGGGAAAGATCGTCACTGCGGTTACGTTTTTTTCAGTCGTCAGCGCCTATGGCTGGTTGGACGCCTCGGAGTACGTCACTAACGACGGGCGGTATTTGTCAATCTACCGCGGACACCCAGACTTCAACCTGCCAGGCTTCCCCCGACATGTATGGACACTAGATTACGGGACTGAAGCGCTGCTTCAACCGCCCACTGGGGATACCTTTGTGCTAACTGCACCGGTGGGTCAGCCCGTGATGCCGCTCCTCGAAGTGCTCGTCAGACTGGACTTCCATGCTGCAATCGCAGCCGATGCGGGCGACTTAAATCGAGCGAGGGAGTATGCGATCACCGTGCTGGAAAGGCCGGGCGATTTCGCCGCTGAACAGCATTTGAATGCAGCGCTGGTGTTGGCGAGCGTCGCTTCCAAAGAGGATAGAGAACGCTTCATCGAGATGCTTGCCGACCCAAGGAGTGACGTCCGCAGAGCGGGTGTGCTGGCGTTGGTTGACGTCGACCCGGCGTACATTTTGGCTAAAGACAAGACGGGATTGCCTAACGTCGATACTTTCAACGGCCCGAGCTTCTTTCCACACGAAGACGTTATCAAAATGCTCGAGGGTCAGTGTCTACCGTCGGTTCGCGACTACTTGGCTGATCTATTGACTATCAACAGCAACGAGCCGGAAGTTGATGACGTGATCGATGTTGCAATTCGACTTAACTGCGAGTTAACACCGCGAGAGCTGGCTGCAACAACCCAGCGAAGCGCGTTCTGGGGCCACGACGAAATTTCGTTCTTCGCCAACTATAAGGGCATCGCGCAACCCGTGCTCTCAGAGCTCGAACGTAAGCGAACGGGCAACACCGCTTGCCAGTGATCAGTCGGTGTGCTGCCAGTGGTGAGGCAGGAGTTCGTGGAGCTGGCTGGCCTTCTGGGTCGG
>NZ_SNZJ01000034.1:0-1616 GCF_004363555.1 Halomonas ventosae
AGGCCTCGGGGATGTCTCATCTTGAAGGGGGCTTCCCGCTTAGATGCTTTCAGCGGTTATCCCGTCCGCACATAGCTACCCGGCAATGCCACTGGCGTGACAACCGGAACACCAGAGGTGCGTCCACTCCGGTCCTCTCGTACTAGGAGCAGCACTTCTCAAACATCCAACGCCCACGGCAGATAGGGACCGAACTGTCTCACGACGTTCTAAACCCAGCTCGCGTACCACTTTAAATGGCGAACAGCCATACCCTTGGGACCGACTTCAGCCCCAGGATGTGATGAGCCGACATCGAGGTGCCAAACACCGCCGTCGATGTGAACTCTTGGGCGGTATCAGCCTGTTATCCCCGGAGTACCTTTTATCCGTTGAGCGATGGCCCTTCCATACAGAACCACCGGATCACTAGAACCTACTTTCGTACCTGCTCGACGTGTCTGTCTCGCAGTTAAGCACCCTTATGCTCTTGCACTCAATGCACGATTTCCAACCGTGCTGAGGGTACCTTCGTGCTCCTCCGTTACGCTTTGGGAGGAGACCGCCCCAGTCAAACTACCCACCACACACGGTCCTCGATCCGGATCACGGACCTGAGTTAGAACGCCAATGATGCCAGGCTGGTATTTCAAGGTTGGCTCCACCGTGGCTGGCGCCACGGTTTCCAAGCCTCCCAGCTATCCTACACAAGCAACATCAGCGTCCAGTGTGAAGCTATAGTAAAGGTTCACGGGGTCTTTCCGTCTAGCCGCGGGTACACAGCATCTTCACTGCGATTTCAATTTCACTGAGTCTCGGGTGGAGACAGCGTGGCCATCATTACGCCATTCGTGCAGGTCGGAACTTACCCGACAAGGAATTTCGCTACCTTAGGACCGTTATAGTTACGGCCGCCGTTTACCGGGGCTTCGATCAGGAGCTTCGCTTGCGCTAACACCATCACTTAACCTTCCGGCACCGGGCAGGCGTCACACCCTATACGTCCGCTTGCGCGTTTGCAGAGTGCTGTGTTTTTAATAAACAGTTGCAGCCACCTGGTATCTTCGACCGGTTCAGGCTCAGGGAGCAAGTCCCGTCACCCTAGTCCGGCGTGCCTTCTCCCGAAGTTACGGCACCATTTTGCCTAGTTCCTTCACCCGAGTTCTCTCAAGCGCCTGGGTATTCTCTACCTGACCACCTGTGTCGGTTTGGGGTACGGTCCCACTGTATCTGAAGCTTAGAGGCTTTTCCTGGAAGCGTGGCATCGATGACTTCCAGACCGTAGTCTGTTCGTCTCGTCTCTCGGCCTTGGGGAACCGGATTTGCCTGATCCCCCAGCCTACTGACTTTCACCAGGACAACCAACGCCTGGCTCACCTAGCCTTCTTCGTCCCCCCATCGCAATACAGTGAGGTACGGGAATATTGACCCGTTTCCCATCGACTACGCCTTTCGGCCTCGCCTTAGGGGCCGACTCACTCTGCTCCGATTAGCGTCGAACAGAAACCCTTGGTCTTCCGGCGGGGGAGTTTTTCACTCCCCTTGTCGTTACTCATGTCAGCATTCGCACTCGTGATACCTCCAGCAGACCTCTCGATCCACCTTCGTCGGCTTACACGACGCTCCTCTACCGCGTC
>NZ_SNZJ01000034.1:1724-3009 GCF_004363555.1 Halomonas ventosae
CACACCCGTAGCTTCGGTACCTGGTTTGAGCCCCGTT
Source organism: Halomonas ventosae (assembly GCF_004363555.1). Taxonomy (GTDB): domain Bacteria; phylum Pseudomonadota; class Gammaproteobacteria; order Pseudomonadales; family Halomonadaceae; genus Halomonas; species Halomonas ventosae. The sequence continues at coordinate 1,762 of NZ_SNZJ01000034.1, forward strand.
ACATCTTCCGCGCAGGCCGACTCGACTAGTGAGCTATTACGCTTTCTTTAAAGGATGGCTGCTTCTAAGCCAACCTCCTAGCTGTCTGAGCCTTCCCACATCGTTTCCCACTTAACCAGGATTTCGGGACCTTAGCTGACGGTCTGGGTTGTTTCCCTTTTCACAACGGACGTTAGCACCCGCTGTGTGTCTCCCACGCGTCACTCACCGGTATTCGGAGTTTGCCTCGGGTTGGTAAGTCGGGATGACCCCCTAGCCGAAACAGTGCTCTACCCCCGGCGGTGCTACGTGAGGCGCTACCTAAATAGCTTTCGAGGAGAACCAGCTATCTCCGGGCTTGATTAGCCTTTCACTCCGATCCACAAGTCATCCAAATCTTTTTCAACAGATCCTGGTTCGGTCCTCCAGTTGATGTTACTCAACCTTCAACCTGCTCATGGATAGATCGCCCGGTTTCGGGTCTATTCCCAGCGACTGGTCGCCCAGTTAAGACTCGCTTTCGCTACGCCTCCCCTATACGGTTAAGCTCGCCACTGAAAATAAGTCGCTGACCCATTATACAAAAGGTACGCGGTCACATGACATGCATGCTCCCACTGCTTGTACGCATACGGTTTCAGGATCTATTTCACTCCCCTCTCCGGGGTTCTTTTCGCCTTTCCCTCACGGTACTGGTTCACTATCGGTCAGCCAGGAGTATTTAGCCTTGGAGGATGGTCCCCCCGTCTTCAGTCAAGGTTTCTCGTGCCCCGACCTACTCGATTTCACGACACTCAGATTTCGGCTACGGGACTATCACCCGCTATGGTCAGGCTTCCCAGCCTGTTCGCCTATCAGTCGTGCCGCTTAAGGGCTAGTCCCCGTTCGCTCGCCGCTACTGGGGGAATCTCGGTTGATTTCTTTTCCTCGGGGTACTGAGATGTTTCAGTTCCCCCGGTTCGCCTCCCAACACCTATGGATTCAGTGTGGGATACCCACGTTACCGTGGGTGGGTTTCCCCATTCAGAAATGCCCGGGTCACAGGTTGTTTGCCACCTCGCCGAGCCTTATCGCAGGCTTCCACGTCTTTCATCGCCTCTGGCTGCCTAGGCATCCACCGTATGCGCTTCATCGCTTGACCATATAACCCCAAGAGGTCTGGTCCGCGATGACGATCGACAATTGCCGGATACGCTTGAGACGTATCTCGTGTCCCTTTCTCTCGAAAGGAACGTTTGTCAGCATGATTCACATTGTTAAAGAGCAACT
>NZ_SNZJ01000034.1:3494-5253 GCF_004363555.1 Halomonas ventosae
ATACCCAAACAGTCTTTGCTCGCTCGATCAGGTAATTCATTGTGGACACTTGCCGGGTGCCGGGACTGGTCGTTTAAGGAGGTGATCCAGCCGCAGGTTCCCCTACGGCTACCTTGTTACGACTTCACCCCAGTCATGAACCACACCGTGGTGATCGCCCTCCGAAGTTAGGCTAACCACTTCTGGTGCAGTCCACTCCCATGGTGTGACGGGCGGTGTGTACAAGGCCCGGGAACGTATTCACCGTGACATTCTGATTCACGATTACTAGCGATTCCGACTTCACGGAGTCGAGTTGCAGACTCCGATCCGGACTGAGACCGGCTTTTCGGGATTAGCTCCACCTCGCGGCTTCGCAACCCTTTGTACCGGCCATTGTAGCACGTGTGTAGCCCTACCCGTAAGGGCCATGATGACTTGACGTCGTCCCCACCTTCCTCCGGTTTGTCACCGGCAGTCTCCCTAGAGTTCCCGACCGAATCGCTGGCAAATAGGGACAAGGGTTGCGCTCGTTACGGGACTTAACCCAACATTTCACAACACGAGCTGACGACAGCCATGCAGCACCTGTCTGTGCGCTCCCGAAGGCACCAATCCATCTCTGGAAAGTTCGCACGATGTCAAGGGTAGGTAAGGTTCTTCGCGTTGCATCGAATTAAACCACATGCTCCACCGCTTGTGCGGGCCCCCGTCAATTCATTTGAGTTTTAACCTTGCGGCCGTACTCCCCAGGCGGTCGACTTATCGCGTTAACTGCGCCACAAAGGTCTCAAGGACCCCAACGGCTAGTCGACATCGTTTACGGCGTGGACTACCAGGGTATCTAATCCTGTTTGCTACCCACGCTTTCGCACCTCAGCGTCAGTGTCAGTCCAGAAGGCCGCCTTCGCCACTGGTATTCCTCCCGATCTCTACGCATTTCACCGCTACACCGGGAATTCTACCTTCCTCTCCTGCACTCTAGCCTGACAGTTCCGGATGCCGTTCCCAGGTTGAGCCCGGGGCTTTCACAACCGGCTTATCACGCCGCCTACGCGCGCTTTACGCCCAGTAATTCCGATTAACGCTCGCACCCTCCGTATTACCGCGGCTGCTGGCACGGAGTTAGCCGGTGCTTCTTCTGTGAGTGATGTCCTTCCTCGGGGGTATTAGCCCCAAGGCCTTCTTCCTCACTGAAAGTGCTTTACAACCCGAAAGCCTTCTTCACACACGCGGCATGGCTGGATCAGGCTTTCGCCCATTGTCCAATATTCCCCACTGCTGCCTCCCGTAGGAGTTCGGGCCGTGTCTCAGTCCCGATGTGGCTGATCATCCTCTCAGACCAGCTACGGATCGTCGCCTTGGTGAGCCATTACCTCACCAACAAGCTAATCCGACATAGGCTCATCCGATAGCGCAAGGTCCGAAGATCCCCTGCTTTCTCCCGTAGGACGTATGCGGTATTAGCCTGGGTTTCCCCAGGTTATCCCCCACTACCGGGCAGATTCCTATGCATTACTCACCCGTCCGCCGCTCGACGCCTGGAGCAAGCTCCATCGTTTCCGCTCGACTTGCATGTGTTAGGCCTGCCGCCAGCGTTCAATCTGAGCCATGATCAAACTCTTCAGTTTAAAGTCTGATAGTTCCTAAGGTGGAACCAAACCTGGCTCAAGGTTCAAACGTCTCTTTGACGAGTCGCTTGCCTTGAATGTTTCAGTGACTGGTCACCGACATCCCGACAAGCGCCCACATGAATTACCTGATCGATTGTTAAAGAGCG
>NZ_SNZJ01000035.1 GCF_004363555.1 Halomonas ventosae
AGCATGGCGCGGCCCTTACAGGTTTGGTCACCAGCAAGGAAAGGTCATGCGGGTCGGGGGGACAATCTGTTTTGATGATTTACGGACTTATAGCTCCGGCGTCGATAGGGTAGCTGGTGACCTCGCCTGTCCAGTCACGAAAGCTCGAGCGAAAACCGTGGGGCACGTAGTCACCACGCTCGCCATCCGGGCCATAGCCCATTCCGCGCATCAACTGCAGCATGGCCATATTGGAGAGGGGACGACCCTGGCGAGCTCCGGGGAAGACATACGGATTGCCATTCACCCTTGGCAGCTGGGTCAGCAGCTCCATCGCCTGCCGAGACAGCGGCACCCGATGCTCACGACGTGCCTTCATCCGGTCGGCTGGGATCGTCCAAGTCTCATTCTCGAGGTCGATCTCGGGCCACTCCGAACGAAGCACTTCTGAGGTTCGTGTCGCTGTCAGTATCAGAAACTGCAACGCCTTGGCGGAGATGCTCGTGTAGCCCCGGAGTTCAGCCATGAAGGTTGGAACCACGTCATATGGCATGGCGGGGTGGTGGGTCACCTTTTTGACGCGGGATGGCTTGGCCAAAAGTTTGTCGAGGTGGCCTCGCCAGCGAGCAGGGTTCACAGGATCCCGGTAGTTATGCGCCGCCGCGTAGTCGAGGACGTTCTCGATCCTCCCCTGCACACGCTTGGCCGTCTCAGTCTTGTTGTTCCAGATCGGTGACAGGATCTTCAGGACATCCTGGGTGGTGACCTCATCGACCGGCTTGGTGCCGATTATTGGGCGGGCATAGGCCTTCAGGGTACTGACCCATTGTCGTGCATGCTTGGCGTTTCGCCAGCTGCGACGGTGAGATTTGATGTAGCGAGCGGCACAACTGGTAAAAGTGGGTGTCGTCTCGTCTGCTTGTGCGTCCTCTACCTTCGCCTCAAGAGGGTCAAGGCCCTCCTTGACTAAGATACGGTTTTTGCCGGCACGAGCACGCGCCTCAGCAAGGCTGATGTCCGAATAGCTACCAAGGCCCATGTCGCGAAGCTTGCCATTTCGCCGGAACCGATAGATCCAGCTTGCTCCCCCTTTCTTGCCGATCTTGAGATACAGGCCCTCGCCATCGTTGGTCAATCCGGGCTTGGCCTCCCTGACCAGCTTCTGCACCCCGCGTGTGGTGAGCTTGCCCATGGCCATCTCCTATGTATCCGAGGGATCAGCGTACCATACCTTAGCCCATACTCCAGCCCATACTTTGTCGCCGCAATCAGCGATACGTCTTTGGATGCCATTGGACAATAAATTCAAAAAAATATATATAAAACAATGAATAAATGGATCATTTTGGACTTGGCTGTTTTCCAGGTAAGCGGACTCCCCCTCCGCCACGAATATCGAAAGAGCCGCTGAGACATCAGCGGCTCTTTCTTTTTTCAGGTTGCGCTATGGTCATATGCTTGACCTTCTGCCTGATTCTGGTTCGCCTCGCGCTCGCCTGGCAGGAACCGCGTCGTTCCGGGGACCGTCGCATCGATGGCATTCACCCTGTCGTCGTCTGGAATGAGAGGCGACTTCGGATGCAGGCCCTGGCGATCATCGAATTGGTCAATGCCTGTCAGAAGTGGGCGTCGTATGATCAATCTGACGTCTCGAGCGCCAGCCAGGTCGGTAATTGCCGCTTCCAGCGCTGGAAACAGTTCGCTCAAGTCCTCGATGAACCCCCCCTTTGTGTTATCTGGACCGCAACACTGACGTCGTGGTCCGCGTAATGACATATTCCAGAGATATGGGTGGGGAGCCTGTGCCATGACGCTATGCCGTAACCCCCGGCATACATCGCTGCAACAGGACCAGAAACCGTCGGTTGCAAGTCCTGAACAGGTCATGCCGCTCTGAGGTAGCGCGCGGGAAGGACCTCGAGCACTCCCGCGACAAGCACGAGGGCGCCGCCCGCCATCTCGACCCCGGTCAGGGTCTCATCGGCGAAGAGCGCTGCGGAGACCGCCCCCACCAGCACCTCCGTCATCAGCAGGATGCTGACGCGTGCAGGCTCCAGCCGGACCGCCGCCCACATCAGCCCCACAAGGGTCAGGCCCCACCATAGGCCCCCCGTCAGCAGTGCCAGCCCCGTCATCGTGACGACTTGAGGCGAGGTGAGGGTCGGCAGCGGCTCAAGCGCCGGGGCGAGGACTAACGACGTCACGGCCGCGCCGAGGGCGAAGACGAAGGTGGCGGGCAGGGCCGTGAGGGTGGATTTGGCGCGGATGCCGGTGGTGGAGAATGACCAGAGGATGCCGCCTATCAACGACATCCACTCTCCTGCCCCCCGGGGAAGCGGGAGCGTGCCGTCGGCGCCCAGCATGATGGTCAGTCCCGCCAGCCCCAGCACGATGGCGACGATGCGAAGGCCGGGCGTCGGCCACCCCATCAGGTAGCGGCCGATCAGCGTGCTCCACACCGGGCTGAGAAACCACAGCAGAATGATGATCGCGACCCGCCCGTAGAGGAAGCCGATCGAATAGAGCGCGAAGGCCGCGCCGCCAAGGGCGATCGAGACCAGGACGACAGGCGGGGTGCGAGCCAGTTGACGGCGATCTCGCACCGCAGCGGGCAGGAGAATCGCCATCGTGGCAGCGGTGATGGCGGCCGTTCCCCAGGCCCCCGCCAGGCCCATCTCCCCGAGGGCGCGAACCGGCAGCCAGTAGACCCCCCAGAGGACTCCCGTCGCGAGCACGATGGCGGAGGCGAGCAGCGTGTGGTGATCGCGGTGCATGTACATGACCTCGTTCGTGCGTGATGGCGGGTGGGGGGCGGGGGAGCGAGTGCTCGCCATTGTCCCGATCAATGCGTGTCATGCAATGCCCTTGTTCTACCCGGAGAGCCTGGAAAGGCCAGCTTCCCATGGCACATGCGCTGCCCTTGCTCTACGTGCCTCATTCCTGGTCCTGATCGAAGATGTCGCCCAGGTTCTCGTCGCTGCCTGCCAGCCCGAAGGTGGCGCGTGGCGGATCGAAGTCCTCCCGTTCGCCGATCACCTCGCCCGTTGTCGAGATGACGATGCTGCGCTTCTTCGCGAAGCAGTAGTGGTAGCGCTTGATCTCGCCCCAGGTGACCAGCTTGCCGCCGCTCTCCTGCATATGGTCGCAGGCCTTCTGGCAGGCGGCCGCCAGGCGTTCCTCCCAGGGCAGGCGCCAGAAACCAAGCGGGAACTTCAGCCGGCGGAAGTGCTCGGTGAAGGCCATGGCGAAGATCGGCGTGCCGGGGCCGCGCACATAGTCGGTATCGGCGAACAGCCAGTGGCGAAAGGCCGCGCGGTCCTCGGCGAGTCGCTTCTCGAGGCTCTCGATGGCGGCCAGGGAGCCGGCCTCGTCGAGCCCGGAACAGCGGCACAGTGCCTCTATAAAGCCGCGCTCGCCGTAGCGGGCGTCCCGGTGCGTCTTCTCCAGGCCGAGATAGGGGCTCCTCCGCATGGCGTGCAGATGCGCCAGTGCCGTCTCGTCGGCCGTCGTGTAGCCCATGCCACGGAGTACATCGGCGTCCGCCAGGTGCTGGGTCCTGAGCAGCAGTTCCTGTTGCAGGTTCATGGTCACGACCTCCCCGCCAGCTTATGGGACGTGCGGACGGCAGGGCGAGAGCCCCGTGATGCGTGCTGCGTCCCGAGAATGGCGGCATTGCGAAGCTCCGGGCGCACGATGTCGTCCTGGTCGAGCAGCGCGGCCAGGGTAGTGCGACGTGACGCGGAAGAGCCGCCCGCGTCGGCAGTCGCGGTGTGGTCGTGAGAGGTGGTGGTGCGGTGCGTCATGATCGTCTCCAATTCCCCTGGTCTGCCTCGGAAGGCGTGGTTCGGCAAGCGCCGCCCCAGGGGAGTGGAGTCGCACGCCGCTTTAGCTGCATTTCTATCCCGCCCGCAAGTTGGTGCTTAAATCGGCGGAGGCCCGAAGGCCAGACAACAAGAAACCCGCTTTGCATGTGCTAAAGCGGGCCTCTGGCGTCGCTTTAGCGGCATTTATAGAGCGCCCGCAAGCTGAGATTCAAATCGGCGCTGAATATTAATCTGTCAGCGAAAGCGAGCCGTGTCAATGCTTGTCCTGATGATCCTCGCCGGATGTGATTCTCTGAATCCAGAGTTGAGCGCCACCTGCCGTTAGATAGGTCCGCCGTTCCTAAGCAGCTTGGTAACCGGCTGCTGAACACATCTTCCGCGGAAGGCCTTGTCCGGTGACATTAGGTGCCCACGTAACAATAGATGGGCACCTATTCATGACGTCCC
>NZ_SNZJ01000036.1 GCF_004363555.1 Halomonas ventosae
CGCTCGCGGTCGGCGGCGTCCATGCGCATGTCCAGGTAGTGGTCGAAGCCCAGCCCCGGGGCCAGCAGGCCGAACTGGGTGCCGTTGCCCAGCGCGTTGAGCACGCTGACGGCGGACCAGAACTCCTCGGCGCTGACGTCGTAGTCGTCCATCAGCCGGAACAGGTCGGAGAGCAGGCGGTGCATGATCTGCTTGGCGCGCTCGCTGCCGCCCTCCTGGTCGAAGCCGGCGACGGTGTTCAGGAAGTCCTGGACCTCGGGGGTGTCGAATATCTTCACGGTCATGGTCATGCTCTCGTCGTTGTCGTTGTGCCCTGCGGTCTCGTCAGGAATGCAAGGCCAGTGGTCGGGGGCCTCCGGATGCCTGACAGGCCACATCTCGACGGAGGCGTTCTTGTTGTGGTCACTGGATTCTGGCCAGGCGGCGGGGGTGTCACCAATATCGTTTGAGTTCCCTTCCATACCCCTGGGGTATCGCCAGGGCAGCCGACACCTTCCCTTCCCTACCGGACACGACGACGACAACCAGAATAAAAACAAAGCATTGCAGAAACCCCCTGGCCATGCGTCGCGATGGCCAGTCCTTCCGCCTGTAGCATGTCGACCCGATGGGCCGGCAAAGGGTGACAACCGACGGCCCCTGCCGCGCCCGGGGCGGGTTCCCGGACGCGGATTCAACCCTCCAGGGGACGAGGATTGAGACAAAAGGATAAGGGGCAGACAAGTCGACGGCGGCGGCACAAAAAGGGCCCGTGCTGCCGAAGCAGTCACGGGCCAAGGAGGAAAACGCCATGCCGGCGCGCCGTCGCCCGGGCGACGGCGCTATCGGTCAGCCGGCACTCTTCGCCGGGAAGCGCTTGCGCAGGGCCGCGCGCTCCTGGGAGAAGTCGAAGTCCCGGAACTCCACCAGCATCGAGATCGCCGCCCCCAGGATCAGCGCCCAGAAGGAGGCGCCGATGCCGAAGATCTGCAGGCCCGACACCGCGATCAGGAAGGAGAACATCGCCCCGACCTCATGCTTGCCGGAGAAGGTGATGTGCATCGCCGAGCTGATCACCCGCAGCAGCGCCAGGCCCGCGATGATGGCGATGAAGTAGCTGGGCATCGCCTCGATCAGGCTGAACACGAAGCCGTAGAAGGGGGCAGCCACCACGAAGATGATGCCGACGATGACCGCCGCCACCCAGCGCTTGTCGTGGGTACCCGCCTCGGGAGAGGAGCAGATACCGGTCATCGGCGCGGCGATACAGGTGCTGTGCAGGTTGAAGAAGGCCGACACCATGGTGCCGATGCCGCCGACGAAAGTGATGGCATTGGCCGGCGCCTCCTTGTAGCCCATGCCCTTGACCAGCCCCACGCCGGCGGGGGTCTCCATGCCGACCAGGATCAGCGCCAGCGGCAGGCCATAGGCCAGGAAGGCGTCCATGGAGAAGGCCGGCATGATGAACTCGGGCATGCGGAAGGAGAACTCCACGCTTGCGAAGTCCGCGCCGGAGAGCGCCATGTAGAGCACCCCCACCACCAGGGTGACCACCAGCGGCGGAATCCGGCGCAGGAAGCGCGCCGAGAGGAAGAAGGCCGCGATCATCACCACCGCGGGGATCAGGGCGTTCTGCAGCGGCATCACCATGTTGGTGCCAAACTTGAGCAGCACACCGGCCACCATGCCCATGACGATAGGCATGGGGATCAGCCGCATGACCAGGCTCATCCAGCCGGCCAGGGCCACCACCACCGAGATGGCGCCCGCCATCAGCGTCGCCCCCAGGGCCTCGTTGAGCCCCACCACGGGGATGATGGCGGCGAACAGCAGCGCGCCGGGGATGGAGTTGGCCACCGGCAGGGGCAGCCGGTAGTAGGCCGGCAGGACCAGGCCGAACAGGCCGTTGATGAAGAGGTAGCTGATCACCCACAGCAGGGTGAAATCCTTGGGCAGCCCGGCGGCGGTGCCGGCGCTGATATGGATGATGCCGGCGCTGAGGCCGAAGATGCCGGCGACCACGCCGGCGCTAAGGTTGTCGGCATTGAGGTCGCGCAGGAAGTCACGCGGCGCCGTCGCGAGGCCGGGGCCTTTCTCGAGGTGTCTCATGCTGTGCTCCAGGGGCTTGTTGTCGTTGCTGTCGGAAGCCACGGATGGTCAGGGGCAAGGCGAGCGGGCGGCCCGAAGGCCGCCCCAACGCGGGGGTCAGCCTTGGTCGCCGCCGCCCACGGGCAGCACGCTGCCGGTGATGTAGTTCGCCTCGTCGGAGGCCAGGAACAGGATCGGCGCGGCCATCTCGTCCAGGGTGCCGTAGCGCTTCATCAGGCAGCTCTGCTTGGTCTGGTCGATGTGCGCCTGGAACCAGGCTCGCTCCGTCTCGTTGCGGGGCTCCGGGGTGCCGCGGGAGATCTTGCGCGGCGGCGCCTCGGTCCCGCCGATGCCGGCGGCCGCCACGCGGATGCCGTGCTCGGCGTATTCGAAGGCCAGGGACTCGGTCAGCGCGTTGACGCCCCCCTTGGCCGCCGAGTAGGGGATCCGGTGGATGCCCCGGGTCGCCACCGAGGAAACGTTGACGATCACCCCGCCGCCCTGCGCCACCAGGGTCGGCAGCACCGCCCGGCAGCACCACAGCGTCGGCATCAGCGAGCGGTTGACCTCGGCGGCGATCTCGCCCTCGCTGAACTCGGTGAACGGCTTGAAGTTGATCGCCCCGCCCACGTTGTTGATCAGGATGTCGATCCGACCGAAATGCGCCACCGTGCGGGCCATCACCTGCTCGGCCCCTTCCCAGGTCTCGAGGTCGGCCTGCAGGGCAATGGCATCCGCGCCCTGCTCGGCCAGCCCCGCCACCACCTCCTGGATGAGGTCAGAACGATCCACCAGGGCCAGGCGAGCGCCCTCGGCGGCGGCGCGCTCGGCAACCCGCAGCCCGATGCCCTGGGCCGCGCCGGTGATCACCATCACTCGACCCTGAAAGCGGGGGGCGTCGAAGCGTTGGAGACTCATGATGCCTCCCCGGGTGCCTGGTTGGGGGTGAACTTCTCGTAGTGGAAGCTCTGCGGCACGATGCCCTCGGCGTCGAAGTGCTTGAGCACCGCATCGACCATCGGGGGCGGCCCGCACAGGTAGACGTCAATGTCACCGTCGTGCAGCACCTCGGCATCCATGTGATGGGTGACATAGCCCTTGCGCGGATGCTGGCTCGCCTCGTCCACCACCACGGTGGAGTAGGTGAAGGTCGGCAGCTTCTCGGCGAAGGCGTCGAGGGCATCGACCTTGACCAGGTGATCATCCTTGTTGACGCCATAGATCAGGTGCATCGGCTGATCGCTGCCCTTCTCCGCAAGCTGCTCGAGCATGGAGAGGAAGGGCGCGAGGCCCGTGCCGCCGGCCAGCATCAGCACCGGGCGGGTGATCTCGCGCAGGTAGAAGCTGCCCAGCGGCCCGGTGAGCGAGAGGCGATCGCCGACCTTGGCCTGCCGGGTCAGGTAGCCGCTCATCACGCCATTGGGGATATTGCGGATCAGGAAGGTGGCCCGCCGCTCCCCGGGCTTGGAGCTGAAGGAGTAGGAGCGGTGCCCCTCGCCGCCCGGCACGTCGATGTGGATGTACTGCCCCGGCAGGAAGGCCAGCTCGGCCCCCTCGTCCAGGTCCACGGCCAGCTCGATGCTGTCCTCGGAGAGTTGCTCGACCACGGCCAGGGTACCCTCGATCTTGCCGACCTGGGTCTTGCACAGGCTGGAAGCCACCGGCACCTGGATGACGCAGTCCGAGGAGGGCACCATCTGGCAGGTCAGCACCTGGCCCTCGGCGGCCTCCTCGTCGGAGAGCGCCTCTTCCAGGTACTCGTCCCCCATGTCGAACTCGCCCTGCTCGCAGTGGCCCTTGCAGGTGCCGCAGACGCCGTCGGAGCAGTCCATCGGCAGGTTCACCTTCTGCCGATAGGCGGCGTCGAGGACCGTTTCCCCTTCCTTGCAGCCGATGAAACGGGTGACGCCGTCCTCGAAGTTGAGTGCAATGGTATAGCTCATGGTCGAATCTCCTCCCGCACCGGGTCAGATGTGATAGATGTCGATGACCTGGTGGATGTAGTCGTTGTTGAGTTGCACGACTTTTCTGGTGATCAGCGGCGTCTCCCCCGACACGTCCAGGGTGTAGAAGGCGCTGCCGAAGTAGCTGTCGGTCTTCTTGTAGCGGTGGCTCAGGGTGTGCCAGTTGAAGCGCAGCTCC
>NZ_SNZJ01000037.1 GCF_004363555.1 Halomonas ventosae
TGGTACTCGCGGGTCGGCAGGTCCACATGGGGCGGCAGGGCAATGGCGGTGTAGGCGTTGGAGTCCGGGTCCGGCTTGGCCTTGACGTCGAACAGAAACCCGAAGTTGGTGGGCCGCACCGGCCCGATGCGCCGGGCGATGGCCTCCGGCGAGTCGGGCGCGGTGGGAAGGCCCTGCACCCGCGCCATTTCGGGGAGACCCCTCAGCAGTGCTATCTGGGGATGCGTCTTGACCGCGCACGCCAATTGTTGGCCGATAGCCGCTGCCTCGTGACCGAGGCGGCCCTGGCCACCAGTTTTACCCAACCGGCGCACTTCACCCGTGCATACCGGAGACGCTTCGATGAAGCGCCAAGTTTTACTGCTGAGCGAGGTAGTGGTGCCATGCATCTTCAAGATGAAGCCACGATGTATGTTTGATTTTATCGCGTGGACGGCGGTCTCCAGTTTCAAGGGAATCGCTATTTTCAGGACCCCAGGTATTTGATTATCCGGGGGGCTACAGCTATGGAGTTTCCTGGTTAAAGGGACGTATGGAAAGCCGTCAAGCGAGTGTTTGGTGATAAGGAAAACCACGGCAATGGATGATAAAACCATCAGTTTGAAAAGTGCTCTCCAGAAGAAGCCCTGGCAGAAAAAATATAGCAAGTATGTGACATGCTCATGAAGATCAAAAGTGTATTGTTTTCATGACGACTGGAACCATTCCGTGGTGGAAAATCCGGAAAGTGATGTCGACAGGTTTATCTTGTCTAGGGCGCTGAACAGCTGAGCCCTTGAGAGGTGTGTTCTGAACAGTGAATCTGATTCTCAAGTCTGCTGTGCCACTCTCTGGATGTTTATTTCAAAATTTAGGAGCCTTGGTTTTTGGTTAATTAACAACCGATCGTAGGCCTTGGACATGTATAGCCCGCGATACGTGAAGTGCACGAAGGATCGGAAGTGAAGAGTTTTTATTTTAATCCGAGGGAAATATTCAATTAACTTGTTGGTTTAATAAAAACTGTTTGCCTACCTCATGCTAGAGAGGTTTAGGGCAATGGGGCTGGTAGTGGCTAGTCAGGTGGCTAGTAGTGTGGCTAGTCAGGTGGCTAGTAGTGTGGCTAGTAGGGCGGCTAGTCAGGTGGCTAGTCGGGTGGCTAGTCGGGTGGCTAGTCGGGTGGCTAGTCGGGTGGCTAGTCGGGTGGCTAGTCGGGTGGCTAGGCGGGTGGCTAGGAGGGTGGCTAGGAGGGTGGCTAGGAGGGTGGCTAGGAGGGTGGCTAGGAGGGTGGCTAGGAGGGTGGCTAGGAGGGTGGCTAGGAGGGTGGCTAGGAGGGTGGCTAGGAAGGTGGCTAGTAGGGTGGCTAGGAAGGTGGCTAGTAGGGTGGCTAGGCGGGAGGCTAGGCGGGTGGCTAGGAAGGTGGCTAGTAGGGTGGCTAGGCGGGTGGCTAGGCGGGATGTCAACGCCACTGAAGGTTGTCCGGATTTCATCAACTCAGATTGTCCAGTTTTTATCAGTGCTCCTTCATCGGAACAGATTCAGGATCGTGTGAGGGTTCGTCCTCCTTCGTCGTCGGTGTGGTCACCAATCCTGCGCGTCGCTTGTCCTTCAGTCGGTAGCTCTCGCCTTTGATATTTAGCGTGGTCGAGTGATGCAGCAGCCGATCCAGGATCGCCGTGGCGATGACCTGGTCGCCAAAGATCTCGCCCCAGTCCATGAACGACTTGTTCGAAGTGAGGATGGTGCTGGCCCGCTCGTAGCGACGGTTGATCAAGCGGAAGAACAGGCTGGCCTCCTCGCGGGTCATCGGCAGATAGCCCATCTCGTCCAGCACCAGCACCTTGGGATAGGTCAGCTGCTGGAGTTGTCGATCCAGACGGTTCTCCTGGCGAGCGCGCATCAGGGTGCTGACCAGCCGATCCAGGGTCATGAACAACACGCGGTGGCCGGCTTCGGCGGCTTTCACCGCCAGGGCGACGGCGAGATGCGTCTTCCCGACGCCGGGCGGGCCGAGCAGCACGACGTTTTCCCCGCGCTCGACGAAACCCAGGCCGGCCAGCTCGCGCACGATCTTGTGGTCGATGCTGGGCTGGAAGCTGAAGTCGAACTGCTCCAGGGTCTTGATCCACGGCAGCCGCGCCTGCTTCAGGCGCGACTCCAGCCCCTTCTGGTGGCGGCCGCCCCATTCCTGTAGCAGGGCCTGCTCCAGGAACTCGCGGTAGTTCAGGTCCTGCTTGCTGGCGTGCTCGCAGAGGCTGTCGAGCGAGGCCTGGAGGTGCTCCATCTTCAGGCGGTTGAGTAGCTGTTCCAGGGCCATCACAGCACCTCCTCGTAGACCCGCAGGTCACGCTGCTGCACCGACAGGGTCTGCTGCCACAGGGCGGCATGGTGCTCCGGCACGGTCCGCCAGCCGGCCTGTGGCACTTGCAGGCGGTGCTGCGCGATGGCGTCACCGGCCGGCGAGTAGACGGTCAGCTCATCATCCAGGCTCAGCCGGATCACCATCGCCTGGCCGCAGTAGCGTTCCGGAACGCTGTAGCGGTTGCCCCGGACCTCGATGTAGCCGTCCCAGCCGACCTGGCGCAGGTCGTGGTAGCGCGTATCGAAGTCGGTGGCCGGCAGCACCTGGAGAGTCTCGACCTCGGCGGAGAAGCGCTCGGACGGGGTTTGGCGGAACTGCCTCAATGGTCGCTGATCGGCCACCCGCTCCAGCCACAGCAGAAGCAGCTGGTTCAGGTGAGCAAGGCTCTCGAACTGCCGATAGCGCTGGAAGAAGTGCTGCTTCACGTAGCCCACCATGCGCTCGGTCTTGCCCTTGGTGCGCGGGCGCTGCGGCCGGCACGCCTTGGGCGCGAAGCCGTAATGGTTGGCCAGTTGCAGGAAGCCGGCATTGAAGATGACGCGGTGGTCGCGGTCATGCTTCAGCACCGCCGCTTTCTGGTTATCGACCAGCACCGTGCGCGGCACGCCGCCGAAGTAGCGGAAGGCCTGCACCAGCGCCTCGTAGGTGTGCTCGGCATCCTGGCTGGGGGCCGCCCAGACATGGAAGCGCCGCGAATAGCCCAGCGTGTTGACGGCGAAGCTGACCTT
>NZ_SNZJ01000038.1 GCF_004363555.1 Halomonas ventosae
TGATGTGCCCCCGGTTTTGTAGACACCTTGCCGACAACCGAAGGTAAGGTGCTATGCGCTTGAAAACTCGACGTCAGTTCTCGCTAGAGTTCAAACGTCATGTCGTTCAGTATTCATTGGAATCCCCGAACACCCTGTCGAATGTGGCCGAGCAGTTCGGGGTTCATCCCAAGGTCCTGTGCCGATGGAGGCGAGAGCTCGTGACCCCTGATGCTCATTCACCCAAGGGGATGTCCAATACAGGTGCCTCCAAGAGCTTGAGCGAGCTGGAGCGTGAAAATCGCAAGCTCAAACAGCGCCTTGAGCGGGCAGAACTGGAAGTGGAGATCCTAAAAAACTGTTTAGGGTGGTCACCCGCTTGTCGGGTCAGAAACTCGGCGGCTGCCTATACTCAGCCTCGGTGCCAGAGGCGCAGCCGTCGGCTTTTTGGTGGTTCGTCCCCGTTAAAAAACGTGGTTCGGGCGGCGTGCTGGACTTGACAGTGGTGACGCCCGCCTCGGGTGATCCCGGTTAGGAAGGTAGACCCGTTCAGCGCCGCCTCCTCTGGCCCCTCACCTGGGTCCTTTGAGGAGTCCGTGCCATGGCTCGTCAACCTTCTTCCCGCCGGCGTCGCAGCCAGTTGCAGGTCGTGCACCCAGACGCGGCGGCGATCGATATCGGTGCACGCTTCCATGTGGTGGCCATTCCCCCGGACCGGGATCCGGAACCGGTCAGGCGCTTCGACAGCTTCACCCATGACCTCCAACGGCTGGCCGACTGGTTGGTGCAACAAGGCATCACCACCGTCGCCATGGAGTCCACCGGCATCTACTGGATTCCCGTGTTCGAGCTACTGGAGGAGCGTGGCCTGGCGGTCATTCTGGCCAATGCACGCGACGTCAAGAACGTGCCGGGGCGCAAGACCGACGTCAACGATGCCCAGTGGCTTCAGCGCCTGCACGCCTATGGCCTGCTGCGCGGGAGTTTCCGGCCGACACAGGAACTGGCCAGCCTGCGCGCGCTGGTCCGCCATCGGGAACGCCTGCTGGCGTATGCCGCCTCGCACATTCAGCACATGCAGAAGGCGCTGATGGAGATGAACCTGCAGCTCCATCATGTGGTGACCGATATCACCGGCAAGACCGGCATGCGTATCCTGCGAGCCATCGTCGCCGGCCAGCGTGACCCTGCCGTGCTGGCGAGCTATCGGGATTGTCGCTGCAAGTCGAGCGAGGAGACGATCCGTCAGGCGTTGGTCGGTCATTATCGCGAGGAGCACGTGCTGGCCCTGCGCCAGTCGCTGGCCCTCTACGACACCTATCATGCGCATATCGCCGATTGTGATCGCCATATCGAGTCGGCGCTGACGGTGCTGGCGGCCAAGGCGGCGCTGCCGCTTACCCCGCTGCCACCGGCACGGCATGCCGAAGCGAACCGCAACGCGCCAACCTTCGATTTACGCGAGCGGCTCTTCAAGGTACTGAGCACCGACCTGACCCAGATCCATGGGCTGGGCCCCTATCTGGTGCTCAAGCTGATCGCCGAGTGCGGCATCGACATGGCCCGTTGGCCCACGGCCAAGCACTTCACCTCCTGGTTGGCCCTGTCGCCGGGCAACAAGATCTCCGGCGGCAAGCTGCTGTCATCGCGAACGCGGCGGACCAAGAACCGAGCGGCGGCCCTGTTACGACTGGCGGCCAATATCATCGGGCGGACGCAGACGGCACTGGGCGCGTTCTATCGTCGATTGGCGAGCCGCATCGGCAAGGCCAAGGCGGTGACGGCCACCGCACGCAAGCTGGCCCTGCTGTTCTACAACACCCTGCGCTACGGCTGGACGTATCAGGATCCTGGCGTGGACTACTACGAAGCGCGCTATCGGCAGCGACTGGTGAGCCACCTGCACCGGCGTGCGAAGTCGCTGGGCTACGAACTGGCCCCGGTGCAGGCCCTTGGGCAGCGAGTTTCTTAGGAAGGCCACCGAGTACTTCGCCAAAAGCCCGAAGTGAAGTTTGCATTCATCAAGTGCTACCGCTCCACGCAGTGGACGGTAGCCTTGATGTGCGTAGTACTCGGTGTGTCCAGAGCGGGCTTTTATCGTTGGCTGAACCGTCCTCCGTCGCCTCGGGTGACGGAGAGAGAGCATTTACTAGCTTTCCTGCTCGCCGAAGCGAAGCGCCAGTCGGGCGTGCCCGGCTATCGCAAGCTGTGGCAAGCGGCCGTAAATGCAGGGTTTGCCTCCGGCAAGAACCGCGTTCAGCGCCTGCTGCAGGGAGCCGGTTATCGCTCGGTACGCGCGCCACGGCCCGGCTATCGGCGTCCCCAGCCTGGGTTGCCGACCTTGCCCAACCTGCTGAACCGGGAATTCGACGTCAGCAAGCCGAACCAGGTCTGGGTGTCAGACATCACCCAAGTGCGCTGTGACGAGGGCTGGTGGTACCTGGCAGTTGTCATGGACCTGTATTCGCGCCGGATCGTGGGATGGGCTGATGGCCCGATCAACGACAGCTATCTTGTCGAGCGGGCATTGGAAGCGGCCTGGGACACACGACAGCCCTCGGGTGACGATATGCTATTTCACTCCGACCAAGGGGCGCAGTACCGCAGCGAAGCCGTGATGCGGTGGCTGACGAAGCGAGGCGTGACGTTGAGCATGTCGCGGCGAGGCAACTGCTGGGATAATGCCTGCGCCGAGAGCTTCTTCGCCCAGCTGAAGGTCGAATGGCTGCAGTGTCTCGGGCGGCAAACGCGGGAAGAGCTGCGCGCTGAGGCGCAGTACTACATCGAAGAGTATTACGATAACGTGCGGCTCCATGGGGCCCTGGGCGGAGTCTCCCCCCGGACCTATGAAGCCGCTGCCTGAGAAGGTGTCTACTTTTTCAGGGCCGCATCA
>NZ_SNZJ01000039.1 GCF_004363555.1 Halomonas ventosae
GTAAGCGAACGGGCAACACCGCTTGCCAGTGATCAGTCGGTGTGCTGCCAGTGGTGAGGCAGGAGTTCGTGGAGCTGGCTGGCCTTCTGGGTCGGCAGCCGTTCCAACACGTCCTTCAGGTAGGCGTAGGGCTCGTGGCCGTTCAGCTTGGCGCCCTGGATCAGGCTCATGATGGTGGCAGCGCGCTGGCCACTGCGCAGTGACCCGGCGAACAGCCAGTTGGAACGTCCGAGCGCCCAGGGGCGAATCAGGTTCTCCACCCGATTATTGTCAATGGGCAACCCGCCGTCGTCGAGGTAGCGCTTCAGCGCCGCCCAACGCTTCAGGCTGTAATCCAGCGCTTTCGCCGTCGCCGAGCCGTTCGGCACCTTCTCGCGATGAGCCAGCATCCAGCGGTGCAGCGCGTCGGCGATGGGCCTCGCTTTTGTCTCCCGCAGTCGTTGGCGTTCATCAGCGCTCAGTGACTGGGCCTCGCGCTCCACCTGGTAGAGCTGGCCGATCAGCTCGATGGCCTGCCCGGCGATCTGGCTCTTGCCAGCCACGTGCAGGTCGACGAACTTGCGTCGCGCGTGGGCTATGCAGCCGATCTCGGTGACGCCGTTGGCGAAGCTCTGCTTGTAGCCGCTGTAGTCGTCGCAGACCAGCTTGCCCAGCCACTCGCCGAGGAAATCGCGGGCATGCTGGCCGCCGCGCCCTTCGCTGAAGTCGTAGACCACCGCCTTCAAGCCGGCGTAGGGCGTGGTGGCGTAGGCCCAGAGGTAGGCGCGGTGGGTTCTCTTCTTGCCCGGGGCCAACATCGGCACCGGGGTCTCGTCGGCGTGCAGCACTGGCTCGTCGAGCAGCAGATCACGCAACGCATCGATCAGCGGTTGGAGCCGTACGCCGCAGATCCCGACCCATTCAGCCAGGGTGGAGCGCGGGATCGGCACGCCGGCGCGAGCAAAGATCTGCTCCTGGCGATAGAGCGGCAGATGATCGGCGTACTTGGCGATCAGCACCTGGGCCAGCAGGCCGGCGGTGGGGATGCCCTTGTCGATGATCTGTGCCGGCATCGGCGCCTGAGTCAGCGTCTCGCACTGGTCGCAGACCCACTTGCCACGGATATGGCGCTCGACGTGGAACACGCCCGGCGTGTAGTCCAACTTCTCGCTGACCTCCTCGCCGATCCGCCGCAGCTTGCAGCCACAGGCACAGTGCTCGCTCTGCGGGTCATGGCGGATCTCGGTGCGCGGCAGTTCGGGCGGCAAGGGGGCGCGCTTGGGCGCCTTCTTAGGCGCCGGCGACGTGGAGGTGGAGTTGAGATCCTCCAACTCGGTCTCGATGGCGGCGATGTCGGCATCCACCACCTCGTCGAGCAGGCTGATCTGCAGGACGTTGAGTTGCTCGCTGCGCTTGCCGAAGGCATGGCGCTTGAGCAGCGCCAGTTCGTAGGTCAGCTTCTGGTTGACCTGCTCGCTGTGACGCAGCGCCTTATCCTTTTCCTCCACCTGTGACATCAGCGTTGCCGCCAGGTGGCGGAGCTGATCGGGTGAGAGCTGAGACAGGTCGGAAGGCGCATTCATCCGGCGAGTATGCCAGCCCGCCGGGGGCAGTGGGATTAGCGCATCAGCGAATAGCGAGTCGGGAGTTTCTGTGCCGCTCCCGGCCTGACGCATCAGACCAATGAGATCACGCCACCGACGCCGAGACGCTGCCAGGGCAGCCCCTGCACCAGCGCCGTCACCTGCTCGGGACAGAGCTCGACGCGATCATCGTGCCAGTTACCCGCCCAGTGGAACTTACCCTGGTTCAGACGCCGGGCACACAGCCAGACGCCCAGCCCATCGTGCACCAGCACCTTCATGCGATTGCCGCGCCGGTTGGCAAACAGGTAAGCGCAGTGCGGTCTCGCGGCGCCGAACACCTTGACCACCCGGGCCAGGGCCGTGTCCGGGCCGGCGCGCATGTCCAGCGGCTCGGTGGCCAGCCAGATCTCGTCGATGCGGATCATCCCAGCAGCCCCTTTAGCCAGTGGCCACACTGAGCGGCCTCACTCACCGGCCAGCGCACGGTGATCGTGCCCTGTGATGAGGGCAGCTCGATGCAAATCTCGCCAGCGGTGGAGGGCGGTGTTGGCAGGCTGGCCTCTGCTGGCGACACCGGCAGGGGTACGAAGTCCGGCACGGCCGGTAGCTGGCTCTGCCGCTTGGCCTTGCGGATCCAGGTCTGGACGAGGTTGGTATTGAGCCCATGCTGCAGGGCGACTTGGGCAATGGAGGTATCGCCCTGCAGGCAGGCCGCGACGATCTTGCCCTTGAACGACGGGGCGTAGCGACGGCGACGACGGATCTCACGCTCGGTGTTTGGGGACGTCATGAATAGGTGCCCATCTATTGTTACGTGGGCACCTAATGTCACCGGACAAGGCCTTCCGCGGAAGATGTGTTCAGCAGCCGGTTAC
>NZ_SNZJ01000040.1 GCF_004363555.1 Halomonas ventosae
GGCAACATCGACCGCCTGCCCAAGACCCTGAAGATCCTGCTGGAGAACCAGCTGCGCTTCGCCGATGACGAGAGCGTCTCCCGCGAGGACATGCAGGCGCTGGTCGACTGGCAGCAGCAGGGCCACTCCGACCGCGAGATCGGCTATCGCCCGGCGCGGGTGCTGATGCAGGACTTCACCGGCGTGCCCGGGGTCGTCGACCTGGCCTCCATGCGCGCCGCGGTGGAGTCCCTCGGCGAGGACCCGGCCCGCATCAACCCGCTGTCGCCGGTGGACCTGGTCATCGACCACTCGGTGATGGTCGACAAGTTCGGCAACCCCACGGCGTTCAAGGACAACGTGGCCATCGAGATGGAGCGCAACCACGAACGCTACGAGTTCCTGCGCTGGGGCCAGCAGGCCTTCGACAACTTCCGCGTGGTGCCGCCCGGCACCGGCATCTGCCACCAGGTCAACCTCGAGTACCTGGGGAAGACCGTCTGGACCAAGGAGCAGGACGGCAGGACCCTGGCCTACCCGGACACCCTGGTGGGCACCGACTCCCACACCACCATGATCAACGGCCTGGGCGTGCTCGGCTGGGGCGTCGGCGGCATCGAGGCCGAGGCGGCCATGCTGGGCCAGCCGGTCTCGATGTTGATCCCCGAGGTCGTGGGCTTCAAGCTCACCGGCAAGCTGCGCGAGGGTATCACCGCCACCGACCTGGTGCTGACGGTCACCGAGATGCTGCGCAAGAAGGGCGTGGTGGGCAAGTTCGTCGAGTTCTACGGCGACGGCCTCAAGGACCTGCCGCTGGCCGACCGCGCCACTATCGCCAACATGGCTCCGGAGTACGGCGCCACCTGCGGCTTCTTCCCGGTGGACGACGAGACGCTGACCTACATGCGCCTCACCGGCCGCGACGACGCCCAGCTGGCGCTGGTGGAGGCCTACAGCAAGGCCCAGGGGCTGTGGCG
This sequence comes from Halomonas ventosae, assembly GCF_004363555.1. Lineage (GTDB taxonomy): Bacteria > Pseudomonadota > Gammaproteobacteria > Pseudomonadales > Halomonadaceae > Halomonas > Halomonas ventosae. The sequence goes on from NZ_SNZJ01000040.1 coordinate 957, forward strand.
CGAGCCCGGCGACGAGCCCGTCTTCAGCGACACCCTGGCACTGGACATGACCGAGGTCGAGGCCAGCCTGGCCGGCCCCAAGCGGCCCCAGGACCGGGTGGCGCTCAAGGACATGAAGACGGCCTTTGCCAAGGTGATGGAGGACGACGGCAAGCCGCTCTCCACCACCGAGAAGGGCAAGCTGATGTCCGAGGGCGGCCAGACCGCCGTGGGCGTCGAGGAGAGCTACGAGCACCACGACAGCCAGGACGTGGACCTCGACGGCGAGGCCTTCCGGCTGAACCCGGGAGCCGTGGTGATCGCCGCCATCACCTCCTGCACCAACACCTCCAACCCCAGCGTGATGATGGCCGCCGGCCTGCTGGCCCGGAAGGCCCGCGAGAAGGGCCTGCACACCAAGCCCTGGGTGAAGACCTCCCTGGCACCGGGCTCCAAGGTGGTCACCGACTACCTGGTCGCCGGCGGCGTGCAGGATGACCTCAATGCCCTGGGCTTCAACCTGGTCGGCTACGGCTGCACCACCTGCATCGGCAACTCCGGTCCTCTGGCGGGCCCCATCGAGGAGGCCATCGAGGAGGGCGACCTGACCGTGGCCTCGGTGCTCTCGGGCAACCGCAACTTCGAGGGCCGGGTGCACCCGCTGGTCAAGACCAACTGGCTCGCCTCGCCGCCGCTGGTGGTGGCCTATGCCCTGGCCGGCAACGTCCAGCTCGACCTGACGCGCGACCCCCTGGGCACCGACCGTCACGGCAAGCCGGTCACCCTCAAGGACATCTGGCCCAGCCAGGCGGAGATCGCCGAGGCCGTGGAGCAGGTCAACACCGAGATGTTCCGCAAGGAGTATGCCGAGGTGTTCGACGGCGACGAGACCTGGAAGGCCATCGAGGTGCCGCAGAGCAAGGTCTACCAGTGGTCGAAGGACTCCACCTACATCCAGCATCCGCCCTTCTTCGA
>NZ_SNZJ01000041.1 GCF_004363555.1 Halomonas ventosae
CCCCCGACACGTCCAGGGTGTAGAAGGCGCTGCCGAAGTAGCTGTCGGTCTTCTTGTAGCGGTGGCTCAGGGTGTGCCAGTTGAAGCGCAGCTCCACCGTGTCGCCCGCCTCCTCGAGGATTTCGAGGTTGGTGATCTGGTGGGTGGTGCGCGGCTCCGGCGTGCTCGCCCCAGAGCGCTCGGTCTTGATCCGGTAGACCCGGTCCTCGAGCCCCTCGCGGTTCGGGTAGTAGATCAGCGAGATCTCGCTGTGCGGGTCGCGGGTCAGCTGGTCGTCGTCGTCCCAGGCCGGCATCCAGAACTCGGCGTCCTGGCGGTAGCACTCCAGCCACGCGTCCCACTGGCGGTCGTCGAGCAGGCGTGCCTCGCGGTACAGGAAGGCCTGGATGTCGTGGTAGCTGATGCTCATGGTCTCTCTCCCCTTCTCGGTTCGGGCGCGCTTACGCGGACTGGGTGGCGATGAACTGGCTGCGTTCCTTGTCGATGGCGCGCAGCATCTCCTCGACCCAGTGCTGGTGGTGCAGCACGTAGAGGCCCTCGTCTTCCGGGGAGGCCCCGCTGAGCAGCGGCTTCATGTCGATCGCCTGGGCGTTCTCGTCGGCCCCCTCGATCCACTGCTTGGCGCCGCGCGAGAGGTCGTTCCACTCGGCAAGCGCGCCGTTGTAGCCATCCTGGCAGGCGCGGAACTCCTCCAGGTCGTCCGGCGTGCCCATGCCCGAGACGTTGAAGAAGTCCTCGTACTGGCGAATGCGCACCCGGCGGTTCTCCGCGGACTCGTCCTTGGGCGCGAAGCAGTAGATGGTGACCTCGGTCTTGTCGACGGACAGCGGGCGCAGCACGCGGATCTGCGTGGAGAACTGGTCCATCAGGTAGACGTTGGGGTAGAGGCAGAGGTTGCGGGTCTGGTTGACGATGGAGTCGGCCCGCGCTGCGCCGAGTTCGGCCTCGATCTCGTCCTTGCGGGTGTAGACCGGGCGCACCTCGGGGTTGAGCAGCCGGGTCCACAGCATCATGTGGCCGTTCTCGTAGGAGTAGAAGCCGCCCTGGCTCTTCGACCAGCCGTCGGCGTCCACCGCCTTGGTGCCGCCGGCGTCGTAGTTGCGACGCTCCATGGTCGAGGCGTAGTTCCAGTGCACCGAGCTCACGTGGTAGCCGTCGGCGCCGTTCTCGGCCTGCAGCTTCCAGTTGCCGTTGTAGGTGTACGACGAGGTGCCGCGCAGGATCTCCAGGCCTTCCGGCGCCTGGTCGACGATGTTGTCGATGACCTTGGTGGTCTCGCCCAGGTACTCCTCGAGGGGCTGGACGTCATCGCTCAGGCTGCCGAACAGGAAGCCCTTGTAGTTGGCGAAGCGCGGCAGGCGCTTGAGGTCGTGGGAGCCTTCCTGCTTGAAGCCCTCCGGGTAGGCGCCGTTCTTCTCGTTCTTGGCCTTGAGCAGCTTGCCGTCGTTCTTGAAGGTCCAGCCGTGGAAGGGGCAGGTGAAGGTGCCCTTGTTGCCCTGCTTGCGGCGGCACAGGGTGGCGCCGCGGTGGGCACAGGCGTTGATCAGGCCGTGCAGCTCGCCCTGCTTGTCGCGGGTGATGACCACCGGCTGGCGGCCCATGGTCACGGTGAAGTAGTCGCCCGGCTCGCTGATCTGGCTCTCGTGGGCCAGAAACAGCCAGTTGCCCTCGAAGATGTGCTTCATCTCCAGGTCGAAGAAGGCCGGGTCGGTGAACATGCTGCGGTGGCAGCGGAAGATGCCGTTGTCGGC
>NZ_SNZJ01000042.1 GCF_004363555.1 Halomonas ventosae
TGAACTGCACCCCGAAAGTTGGACACCCTATCCAACCTTCGGGGTGTTTTTATGAGCAATCGGTACGACGAGTGGTTCAAGCTGCAGGTGGCACAGCAGTGTTTGCACCATGACACCAGCTTGAGGGAGGTAGCCCGCCAGCATGGCCTGGACCATTCCCTGGTACGGACATGGCGGGACAACTACCGTCAGCATGGCGTGGTGGGCCTGCGCAAGAAATACACGCACCGCAGCGCAGCTTTCAAGCTACAGGTCCTTGAGACGATGTGGCGAGATGGCTTGTCACGGCGTCAGACGGAGGCGCTTTTCGATATCCGCGAGCGCGGCGCCATAGGCAGGTGGGAGCGTCAGTACCATAGTGGTGGTCTGACTGCACTGGAGCCAAAGCGCAAGGGACGCCGCCCGATGACCAAGAAGCCACCTTCCCCACCACCCCCGCCGGATGCTGAGCGCTCCCATGACGAGCTGCTCAAGGAGTTGGCGTATCTGCGTGCCGAGAATGCCTACCTAAAAAAGCTCGATGCCTTGACCCGGGAGAAGGGGGCGGTGACGCGGGGCAAAAAGCCCAGGCCGTCCAAGGGTTAAGGCATGAACATCCGTTGGCTCTGCTGCTGCGTGCGGCTGAGCTGCCACGCAGCACGTTCTACTACCAGATCCAGGTCTTGGGCGCTAACGATCGGTACGCCTCTCTGAAGGCGTGTATCCGGGCGATCTATGACCATCACAAAGGGCGCTATGGCTACCGGCGTATCACCGCCGTTCTGCGGCAGGCAGGAGAGACGATCAACCACAAGACCGTTCAGCGGCTGATGCAACAGCTGGGGTTGAAATCCCTGGTTCGCCCCAAGCGATATCGTGCCTACCGTGGGTCGGAAGGCTACGCCGCTCCTAATACGTTGCAGCGTCGGTTTCAGGCTCAGCGTCCCCATCAACGGTGGGTGACGGACATTACCGAGTTCAAGGTCAATGGCCAGAAGCTCTACCTGTCACCGGTCATGGACCTGTATAACGGAGAGATCATTGCCTTCCAGACAGGACCGCGCCCGGTGTTCGACCTAGTGAAGGGTATGCTGAAGAAAGCCTTTGGCAGGCTGATGCCAGGGGATCGGCCGCTGCTCCATTCGGATCAGGGCTGGCATTATCGCCACCCCAGCTATCGCCGCCTGGTGGTGGAGAAGCGGATTCTCCGCAGCATGTCGCGGAAAGGGAACTGCCTGGACAATGCCGCCATGGAGAGCTTCTTCGGGACCCTGAAGGCCGAGTATTTCCACCTGAACCGGTTCGACACCATTGAGCAGTTGCAGCAAGGGCTCGACCAGTACATCCATTACTACAACCACGAACGCATCAAGCTGAAACTAAAAGGCCTGAGCCCCGTACAGTACAGGACTCAGGCCTTGGGCGCCGGCTGAATGAACCGTCCAACTATTGGGGGTCAGTTCAT
>NZ_SNZJ01000043.1 GCF_004363555.1 Halomonas ventosae
GGGACGTCATGAATAGGTGCCCATCTATTGTTACGTGGGCACCTAATGTCACCGGACAAGGCCTTCCGCGGAAGATGTGTTCAGCAGCCGGTTACGCTCGAACGACTACTAGACGCAGATGAAATTGAAAGCTGGAATGTCGGCGAAATACACGATGCGCTGTACTACTTTGACAATATCGAATGTCCAAATAGTGCTGTTGAGGCTTGGCGGAGCGGGATGGCCCTCACATGGTTGTCAGCCGCTGGTGCCTTGGTGCGACATTGCAAGGGCTACACGCTAGATATTAACTGGGACGTTGATGCCGAGCAGTTTGGCCTAAGCTTACTGAAGGACGGTGACCTCCTTAGGCGAGCGAGAATGGAAGTTGAGGAATCATTTGGATATGACCTTCTCTTTATCTTTAGAGAGCTCGAGAAGCGGCCTCTTGCTGAGTTCGAAGACGCGCTGCATGACATTGTCAACACTGTGGTCGATACACAGGTCAACGAAGCTGCGCTGAGGCTACTGATGCAGCTTGGGAGCCAAATACCGATCGATCCCCAATTCTTAGACAACAACGTACTCGCAACCCGCCGTACGGCAGTTGAATACGAGAGAAGGCGCAATGCAGAAGGTCTTGAGGTAGAACTTCTCCGGCGAATCGGAAACCAGGACGAGTTTTACGTCGAACTACTGGGGAGGATGCCCCTCAGCAACGCGACTTTGCAGGCACTAACGAACGCTCTGAGCGGTAGTGAACGACAACGGCAACAAGCAGCCTGTGTCCTGGCCATGCAGGCGTCTCGCGAACAGGTTTTGCGCCTTTTAACAGGACCAGATGCCTTGATTAGGCATGAAGCCGCCAACTGTGTCTCGTTTCATCGTGATTTTGACAGCATCCTTGAGCGTTTGATGATGTTCAGGGGAACATATCCAATACGTGGTACGAAAACGCTCTTAGCGATGAGTCGTCGAAAGAACCAACTTGTTAGCCGGCTCAAAGAGATGTCTGTGGAGCAAAAAAGGACGCGGTTGGAATTGATTCAAACCGCACCCTGGGGATTGTGGGACAAAGGCATGCGCTTCTGGGTGAACGAGCAGATTTTTCAGTCCTGGGCCAGCCCGAATAGTAGCAATGCGAGCGGTGAATAGACGCTGATCTCGTGGTTGTCTGCGACTCGCTTGTGTCCGCTTTTGGCCGATAGCTGATGTGCAGCATAAGGTGTTTACCTTCGGATTTGGCAGGCAGGCGAAGGTGATCGGAGTGTCCTAGACTCGCTGGTATGGCGTGGCCGCCGGTAAGCGTGGCCGTTTTCCGGCGCTGCTCGCCCGCAGCGCCTACAGGCGCGTGGCCGCCCAGGGACTGCGGTGGTCTTGTGAACGACGCAGGTGGATTTCCTGTCCTTTCCAGGAGAGGGCACCATGACTTTACGACCCGACCCGAC
>NZ_SNZJ01000044.1 GCF_004363555.1 Halomonas ventosae
CACACCCCCATCCGTCGCACCAAGATCGTCGCCACCCTGGGCCCGGCCAGCGACCGGGAGGGGGTCCTCGAGGCGATGCTCGAGGCCGGCGTCGACGTGGTGCGCCTCAACTTCTCCCACGGCAGCCCCGATGACCACCGCCGCCGCCTCGAGCGGGTCCGCGCCATCGCCGAGCGCCTGGGCAGAAGCGTCGCCGCCCTGGGTGACCTGCAGGGCCCCAAGATCCGCATCGCCCGCTTCAAGGCGGGCAGCGTGGAGCTCGAGGAGGGGCAGTCCTTCATCCTCGACATGGGCCTGGGCAGCGACCAGGGCGACGAGACCCGCGTCGGCTGCGACTACAAGACCCTGGCCGATGACGTCGGCCCCGGCGACCGCCTGCTGCTCGACGACGGCCGGGTGGTGCTCGACGTCAACCGGGTCGCCGACCACCTGATCCACACCAGCGTGGTGGTGGGCGGCACGCTCTCCAACAACAAGGGCATCAACAAGCAGGGCGGCGGCCTCTCGGCCCCGGCCCTCACCGACAAGGACAAGGCCGACCTGGAGACCGCCGTGGCGATCGGCGTCGACTACCTGGCGATCTCCTTCCCGCGCAGCGCCGCCGACATGGCCGAGGCCCGCGAGCGGCTCGGCGAGGCGGGCCGCGAGATCGGCCTGGTGGCCAAGCTCGAGCGCGCCGAGGCGGTGGCCGACGACGAGACGCTGGACGCCATCATCCGCGCCAGCGAGGCGGTGATGGTGGCGCGCGGCGACCTGGGCGTGGAGATCGGCGACGCCGCGCTGATCGGCACCCAGAAGCGCATCATCAAGCACGCCCGCACGCTGAACCGCGCGGTGATCACCGCCACCCAGATGATGGAGTCGATGATCGAGGCCCCGCTGCCCACCCGCGCCGAGGTGTTCGACGTCGCCAACGCGGTGCTCGACGGCACCGATGCGGTGATGCTCTCCGCCGAGACCGCCGCCGGCGACTTCCCGGTGGAGACCGTCGAGGCCATGGACCGGGTCTGCCTGGGCGCCGAGCGCGAGCGGCGCATCCAGGAGTCGGGCCACCGCATCCACGAGGGCTTCTCGCAGATCGACGAGACCATCGCGCTCTCCGCCATGTACGCCGCCAACCACCTCGCCGGGGTGGCCGCCATTGCCTGCATGACCGCCTCCGGGTACACGCCGCTGATCGCCTCGCGGATCAGCTCGGGGCTGCCCATCGTCGGCCTGGCCCACAACCCGGTGGCCCAGCGGCGCATGGCGCTCTATCGCGGGGTGGTCTCGCTGCCCTTCGACACCAGCGAGATGTCGGCCGCCGAGCTCAA
>NZ_SNZJ01000045.1 GCF_004363555.1 Halomonas ventosae
CAGGACCGGGTTCATGGGGTCCGACACGTCATACTGGTGCATCTCGCCCAGGCCCCAACAGGCCACGTACAGGTACTTGTCGTCGAGACTGAGATCGATATCGGTGACCAGCGGTGGCACCGCCTCGAATCCCTGCAGGAGCGGCGGCAGGTTTTCCGCCGCCTCGGGGCGCGGATCAATGGTGATGGTCTTCTTGGACTGCCAGGTGCCATCGTCACCGCGCCACCAGGTGAAGATCGCGCCTTGCAGGTTCGTGGTGTCCACGACAATGCCGCAAAAACCGTAGGATTTCTTCGGGTCGTGCGCGGGCCGGATCTCCAGCGCCATCTGGTAGTTCTCGCCGAAATCCATCGTCTGGATATTCTTGCGCCGGCGCAGATCCCAGAAGTGGATCGAATGGCCGTACTTGTTCGCCAGAAGATCCTCGGCGACGAGGCCATTCTCGAACTGCGGCGGCAGCCCCCATTCGGAACTGACCATGTAGTCCTGCGGCAGGTTCCACCAGAAATCGTAATGCTTGTCCTGCTTGCCCCGGTCCATCTCGTAACGGCCGAGGATCTCGAAGGTCTCGCAATCCATGATGAAGATGCCGGGCGGTCCGTCCGTGCCGTCCGCACCGCCGCCACCGAGTGTCGAGATATAGATGCCCTCGGGCCCGCAATGGATGGTGTGGGGGCGCGAATAACCGGTCTTCTCGAAAACCTCTTCGGGCTCGATGATCTTGTGGATCTTCGCGTCAAGCGGGTCTTTCACGTCGATCACGTAGATGCGCGAGGACCGGATCCCCGGCACGATCAGGTAGCGGCGCTCGAGGAAGGCATGGCCGGACATCGGCGACAGCGACGAGGAACAGGCGTTCCAGCCGAAATGATGGAACTCGTCGCCTGTATAGGGCATGGCCAGGGTGTTCACGATGGTGCCATAGCGGTCGGAGTCCGGATTCAGATCGACCACGGCGAGCGCGTCCGGTTGCGCGCCGTCCGGGCTGAGCATCACGGTGAAGCCATAGTTCTCCACAGGCGCCTGCATGGCCAGCTGCGCCGTGGCGTGGAATGTCGGGTCGGGTCGTAAAGTCATGGTGCCCTCTCCTGGAAAGGACAGGAAATCCACCTGCGTCGTTCACAAGACCACCGCAGTCCCTGGGCGGCC
>NZ_SNZJ01000046.1 GCF_004363555.1 Halomonas ventosae
GAGAAGGCGCGGATCTGCTCGCGGGTGCGCTGGATCTCCGGCATCACGTCCTGGCCATCGACCTTGAGCGGCCCCTCGCCGAGGTTGCGCAGGGCCGTATGGAGGACGGGCCGGTCCTCGGTGACGTTGATGATGTCGCCGGAGAACATCTGGGCGCGGCGCTGGACCAGCGCCGAGTGCTCGGCGAGCTCGATCAGCTTGGCCAGCACGTCGTCGGAGACCGGCTGCTTGGAGTAGTCGAGGAAGAGCCCGCCGACGCGCAGGCTCATCTTCTCGAAGCGCTTGGGGTCGGCGGCGAAGTAGTCGCGGATGCGATCAAAGGCGGTCTCGGCTTGCAGGCCCTTCAGGGCCTGCCAGGTGACGCTGCGGGTGAGCTGGAACATGGTCGACCTCTTGTGGGTTGGTATGATTGTCGACGTCTCGGCAGGGCAGGGGCGCGATCAGCCGGTACGGGAGGAGACCCAGGCGCCGGCATCGGGGATGGTCATCTCGTACGCCTGGCCGAGCCAGGGGGAGCTGATCAGGAAGTCGGCACTGGCGGGGTTGCAGGCCACCGGGATGTTCCACAGCGCGGCCAGACGCAGCAGGGCCTTGACGTCGGGGTCGTGGGGCTGCGGCGCGAAGGGGTCCCAGAAGAAGATCAGCAGGTCGAGTCGCTGCTCGGCGATGCGTGCCCCGATCTGCTGGTCGCCGCCCAGCGGGCCGCTCATCAGGCCCTCCACCTCGAGCCCGAGCGCGTGCGAGACGCGCCCCGCCGTGGTGCCGCTGCCGATCAGGCTGTGCTCGGCCAGGGTCTCCCGCCAGCGCGCTGCCCACTCCAGCAGCTCCTCCTTCTTGCCGTCGTGGGCGACCAGGGCGATCCGCTTGCGGGCGGGCAGGGTGCGCGTCACGTTGCGCGGCGGGCGGATGTCACTCATGGCTGGCCTCCACGGCGAGGATCTTCAGGGTGTTGGTGCCGCCATGGGCGTTCATGTGATCGCCCCGGGTGAGGATCACGTGGTCGCCGGGCTCGGCGATGCCCTGCTCCACCAGCCGCTCGAGCGCCCGGTCGTTGAGCTCGGCGGCCGACATCTCGCTGGTGTCGAAGGGCAGCGAGACCACCCCGCGATAGAGCGCCATGCGCCGCTGGGCCACCGGGTTGTGGGC
>NZ_SNZJ01000047.1 GCF_004363555.1 Halomonas ventosae
TGGCGTAGGACCTTGTGTCTCTCCAGTGAGGGGTGATTAGCTACCACCGCTCACAGCCTGGGTGTATCCCGAGTAGGACCGAATGGCCTCGAGCCTGTAAAGGAGATAGGTCACCCAGGCTTTCATCTCGCAATCCTGAACGGTATCCAGCGCCCCCCGCGAGGGTGAGGCTGAACGAACAAGGAAAGGCGTGAGAGATGGCCCATATCGGAATCGACGTCAGCAAGAACAAGTTGGACTGCTTATGGCTGCGTGATGTGCAAGCACGCAAGGTCAAGACCAAGGTGTTCCCCAACCAGCATACCCATTATCCGGCCCTGCTGGATTGGTTGATTCGGCATACCCAGGAGTCGCCGGAGGCCCTGCACGTCTACCTGGAGGCGACAGGTATCTATCATGAGCCATTGGCCTACTGGCTGTACCAGGCTGGCGTGACGGTCTATGTCCTGAACCCGGCGCGGGTGCGTGATTTCGCCAAGAGTACCGGGATCAAGAACAAGACGGACAAGGCGGATAGCCACGTCCTGGCCCTGTTCGGTGCCACCCAGCCTCAGCAATGCTGGGTGCCAGAACCTGAGGAGGTCCGCGAGCTGAAGCGCCTGGTGGCGAGGCGAGATGCTGTCCAGCAGGACATTCAGCGCGAGAGGAACCGGCTTGAGAAAGCTCGGTTCAGCCGGGATAGCCAGGCGATAATCTCGATTCGTCATGTCCTGGTAGCCTTGGAGCAAGAGGACAAGCGCCTCCAGCAGGCGATAGAGGAGCACCTCGACCAACACGATCACCTGAAGCGTGACCGTCGATTACTGGCCAGCATCCCCGGGATCGGTCCTTTGCTGTCCATTCGGCTGGTGGCTGCCCTGCGAAGCAGGGCGTTCAAGAGCGCTCGACAGGCAGCAGCCTTCGTAGGCCTGGTGCCCATGCACCACGCTTCAGGCCACTCAGTCGAGAAGAAGCCACGCCTGACGAAAATGGGGAGCGCTAAGCTACGGCAGCAGCTTTACATGGGGGCTGTAGTGGCCCTACGGCACAACCCAGACATTGAAGCGCAGTACGCGAGGCTACGCAGAGCGGGTAAGCCGACGATGACAGCCTTGGGGGCTGCCATGCGCAAGCTGGTGCATATCGCTTTCGGCGTCTTG
>NZ_SNZJ01000048.1 GCF_004363555.1 Halomonas ventosae
AGCACGGTGCGGATGCTCTCGCCCCGGTGCAGCAGCTCGAAGGCCTCGTTGATCTGCTCGAAGGGCATGTCGTGGGTGATGAAGTCGTCGATGTTGATCTCGCCGTTCATGTAGCGCTCCACGTAGCCCGGCAACTCGGTGCGCCCCTTCACCCCGCCGAAGGCGGAACCCTTCCAGACCCGGCCGGTGACCAGCTGGAACGGCCGCGTGCTGATCTCCTCGCCGGCACCGGCCACGCCGATGATCACCGACTCGCCCCAGCCCTTGTGGCAGCACTCCAGCGCCGAGCGCATCACGTTGACGTTGCCGATGCACTCGAAGGAGTAGTCGACGCCGCCATCGGTCAGGTCGACGATCACCTGCTGGATGGGGTCGCCGTACTCCTTGGGGTTGACGAAGTCGGTGGCGCCGAACTGCTCGGCCAGCTTGAACTTCTCCGGGTTGACGTCGATGGCGATGATCCGCGAGGCCTTGGCCATCACCGCGCCCTGGATCACCGCCAGGCCGATGGCGCCCAGGCCGAAGACGGCGACGGTACTGCCCGGCTCCACCTTGGCGGTGTTCATCACCGCGCCGATGCCGGTGGTCACGCCGCAGCCCAGCAGGCAGATCTTGTCCATCGGCGCCGCCTTGGAGACCACGGCCAGCGAGACCTCGGGCAGCACCGTGTACTCGCTGAAGGTGGAGGTGCCCATGTAGTGGTGCAGCATCTTGCCGTCCAGCGAGAAGCGCGAGGTGCCATCCGGCATCACCCCCTTGCCCTGGGTGGCGCGCACCGCGCTGCACAGGTTGGTCTTGCCGGAGAGGCAGAACTTGCACTGGCCGCACTCGGCGGTATAGAGCGGGATGACGTGGTCCCCGGGCTTGACGCTGGTGACGCCCTCGCCGACCTCCTGGACGACGCCGGCCCCCTCGTGGCCCAGCACCGCCGGGAAATTGCCCTCCGGGTCGGCCCCGGAGAGGGTATAGGCATCGGTATGGCAGACGCTGGTGGCGGCAATCTTCACCAGCACCTCGCCGGCCCGGGGGCCCTCGACGTCGATCTCGACCAGGTCCAGGGGCTTGCCGGCTTCCATGGCGACGGCGGC
>NZ_SNZJ01000049.1 GCF_004363555.1 Halomonas ventosae
TGTGTAAACCCATCAGGTTGTTCACGGAAAGGCCCAGCCGGCTAACCGGAGGATGATAATCCAGGCTGGCATGCGGCCGATGCCAGTTGTACTGATGCAGCCAGGCGGGCAGATGCTGGCCGCGCTGCTCCGAACTCTCGTAGGACCGTGCATAAGCCCACTCGCGCAGGGCGGTTTGAATGAACCGCTCTGCCTTGCCATTGGTGCGAGGCGTATAGGGTCGAGTGCGCTTTCGCTTCAGCCCCAGGCGCCGACACAGGCGGTGAAATGCCCGGGAGCGGTAACAGGCGCCGTTGTCGGTCAGCACACGGGTGAAGCGGATGCCCAGCCCCCGGTAATACCGCACGGCCTCCAATAGCGCGTAACACGCGCTCCAGCCGGTTTCATCGGGGTAGCGGGTGGCGAAGGCCATACGAGAGTGATCGTCGATCGCGATGTGGACATACTCCCACCCCGCGCCACGCGTGGCCTGTTGGCGATCGCCGGTGACCCGATGTCCCGGGCGCGCGAAGCGGCCGAGCTTCTTGATGTCCAGGTGCAGGAGATCTCCCGGCGCATCATGTTCGTAGCGGTTGTCGGGTCGGGCGGGCTCGAGGGCTGCCAGTCGGTTCAGCCCCTTGCGTGCGAGGAGCCGCGCGACCGTGCTGTGTCCGATGCCCAACCGCTGGGCGATCTGGCGATAGGTCTGGCGCTGCCGGCGCCGCTCAATGAGCTGCTCGCGGACCTCGTCAGAGACCGCATGAGGGCAACGCCGTGGGCGGGACGAACGGTTCTGCAGCCCGCTCTCACCTTCTTCTCGATAGCGGCGTACCCACTTGTAAACCGTCCTCACGCTGATGCCCTGGGCCTGGGCGACCTCTTCTGGCCGGAGCCCTTCCTTGATGACTCGGTGCACCAGCAGGGCTCGACCATGCGGAGTGAGACGGGCATTCTTATGGGTGTTCATCCGGGCCTCCTGGAGAGGTTGGTTGGTTCGCATCTCCAGTCTTCCGGGTAGGCTCCGGATGAACAACCTACCGAGAGATCACA